>JAXHLL010000004.1:0-148220 GCA_034522195.1 Halobacteriales archaeon
GCGACGGGGACGGCGCAGATTACCGAACTCACGGAGCAGTTACGCGGCGAAGCAGGCGAGAGGCAGGTCGAGGACGCACGTACTGGCGTCGCGCACAACTTGGGCGGCGACTCGGGTACGACGGTCGTTACGGTCATGGAGGAGAGAGCATGACGGAGACGGAACTCACGTACGCAGACTGGGCTGAGGCACTACGCGAAGGCGAACTCGTCGGTCAGGAGTGCGACGACTGCGGAAACGTGACGAGCACACCGAAGGCGGCTTGCACCGACTGCGGTTCACGCGCTCTCTCACGTGTCACGCTCCCCGAAGAAGGCACCGTCTACACGGAGACGACCGTCGCTGTCGCGCCCGAGGGCTTCGAGGGTGGATACAAGGTCGGCGTCGTCGATTTGGGAGAGGCGCGCGTCTTAGGCAGGCTCGACGACGAGGCGGAGATAGGCGACGTAGTCGCCTTCGCGGATGTCTTCGAACACGAGGGCGAACCAGCACCCGTCTTCGAAAGCGAGACCTGATAGTGAGACGCACAGCCGTCCTCTCGGTAGCGGTTTTCTTTGTCCTCGTAGCTACGACGGCAGGCGTAACCGCCGCTGAGCCGGGTGTCGTTGACGGATACGAACCCGACGACGAGTTCGACTTCGACAGACCTATCGAAGGCGAGGAACTGGAGGCTGTCGTCTCGCGGACGATGGCACGCGTTGAGGTGATACGCGACCGTGAGTTCGAGGGTCGTCCGACTGTCAGACTCGTCGAACGAGGCGACGTACCCGGTGCCGACGGCGAGGGCGTGAACACGACGGCTCAGGGCGACTGGAACGACGTTGTCTGGGAAGCACTCCTAGTAATCGGCGAGGACGAGTACGCCAACCAAGTTATTTCGGACACGGTCGGCGGCGCGACGGCAGGTTTCTACGACACGGGCGATGGGCAAGGAGAAGGTAACGGGACAGCCGAAAAGACTGTTTCGCTCGTCGGCAGGGTACACGAACCGACCTTGGCACACGAACTCGTTCATGTGATGCAGGACCAGCAGTACAACCTGAGCGCGGAGCGTTTCAGACCGCCCGTGCAGGACGAACAGTTGGCGAGCCAAGGCGTCGTCGAGGGCGAAGCCGAGTACATCCGTTTCGTCTACGAGGAGCGGTGCGCAACCGAATGGGAGTGCTACGAGAGAACGAGTACGACGGGCGCGGGTTCGGGTTTCGACGGCAACGTAGGTCTGCTCATGACGCTGATACATCCATACTCCGACGGTCCCGAGTACGTCCACAGACTCCGCGAGGAGGATGGTTGGGATGCGGTCGAGGAGAAGTACGACGACGTGCCGACGACATCAAGCGAGATAATCCACGCCGAGAAGCGCGAAGCCGCCGAAGTCGAGTTCGAGAACGAGGCGACGGACGGATGGTCGCTCTACGACGCAGGAAGGGACGGCTACGATGTCGCAGGCGAAGCCTCCATCTTCGTAACCTTCTGGTACCAGTCGTCTCCGACAGGCTACGACCTCGGTGTCATCGAGACGTTCGGCTTCTTCAGCGGCAGGGGCGAGTACGCACGCTACGACTACACCGACGATGTTTCCGAGGGATGGCGCGGCGACCGTATCTACCCGTATCACAGAGAGACGGACGACGGAAACGAGACTGGATTCGTCTGGAAGTCGGCTTGGGAAACACAGGAGGACGCGGTTGAGTTCGCCGACGCATACCTGTCAGTCCTCGACAGACACGACGCGGAGAGACTCGACGGCGCGACACGTGTGGTTGAGGGCGACTTCCGTGGCGCGTACCGTGTCTCGCAAGAAGGTACGAACGTCACGGTCGTACGCGCGCCGACGGTGGAAGGTCTTGACGAACTGCGTCCGTCGGCTTCGGACGCCGAAAGACCGACGGAGCTAATCAACGCACGACCTCGACCGGAACCGACACCCGGCTTCGGAGTCTTTGCTGTGTTCGTCGCTCTCTCAGTCGTCGCTGTGCGTCTCCGCGCCAGCACCTAAGCGCATCTCGTGGTGGTCGCACGCCTCCAAGTCCTGCAGTTCCCTGTCGTGGTACTCGCAGAAAGGAACGCTCGTTCCCTCGACCTGCGCGTACTCGTAGAAGGCGCAGTTTCCGCAGTACCTGTCGCCCGAGAATCCCGCAGACCTTCCTCCGTCTCCTTCGTTACTGCGTTCGTTACGGACGACCTCGGCGTCGGTCGCGTTCGTCTCGACGCTTACTCCGACGCCGCCCGTGCCGCCGTCGGTTCTCGTTGACTCCGAAGACATCTCCGCGACGCGTTCCTCACGGTCGGGCAGACGGTTCGTCTCGTTGTACTCGAAGGAGAGAGAACTGCGCGGGAGAGCGATATCGATGTCGAGAACCGAACGGAAAAGCGCGCCGAACATCAGGAACGAACCGAGCGCGTAGACTGCGAAGACGAGCGGCGAGAGGTCAAGAGGGTCTCCCTGCCACATGTTCGGGTAGGCGTAGTCGAAGAAGAGGACGCCTAAGAAGGCGACGAGTATACCCGAGACTGCGATGGCTTGGTCACGGCGCGGCGCGGGGACGACGACGAAGACACCGGTGAACGCGAGCGGCAGACCGACGCCCGCGAATATCGCGCCGACACCCCAACGTTCCCAGTCTATCGTCGCGTTGAAGAGAACAGCGACCGTCTCGGAGAAAGCAACGACACCGCCGAAGAATATGAGGAAGACGCCGATGGAGAGAAGCACGATGCCTGCACGTACACGGAAGTAACCGTCGGTCTCGTTCTCGTCCAGACGACGCTCGTACACCTCCTCAAGAGTGGGCATGGTTGAAGTTCCGGTTTTGGCGACAAGAGTCTTTCCCCGGTTGTCTGACTCTCGTCTGACGGTTATACGACGAGAGACGTGGCGAGAGGGATAAGCGTAACACGCGGTAGCTTTACTAACCACGCCTCCAATTCTGATTCATGGAACTGCACGTCACCGGCGGCACTGGCTTCGTCGGTTCGCATCTCTCGAACGAACTCGCCGAGAGAGGTTTCGATGTCGTAGCTGTGTCACGCAGTCCCGAGAAGACGCCGATACATCTGGACGAGTCGGTCGAGAGACGTGAAGGAGACGTGACGAAGCCGGAGACGCTCGACTTCGAGGGCGCGGACGCCGTCGTCCATCTCGTCTCGCTCTCGCCGCTGTTCAAGCCACGCGGAACGACGCACGAAGCCGTGACTGCGGAGGGTACACGCAACGTCGTGGAAGCGTGTGAGGAAACGGGAGTCGGAAGGCTCGTCCACATGAGCGCGCTCGGTGCGGACCCCGACGGTTCTACGGAGTACATACGCGCCAAAGGTGAGGCTGAACACGCCGTCCGCGAGTCGTCGCTCGACTGGACTGTATTTCGCCCCTCTGTCGTCTTCGGAGAGGGCGGAGAGTTCGAGGCGTTCACGAAGCTCTTGACGACGCCTTACGTCACAGGTCTGCCCGGAGGGGGCAAGAACCGTTTCCAGCCTATCCATGTCGGCGACCTTGTGGGTATGATAGCCGACTCTCTGGAGGACGACACACACGTCGGTGAGACGTACGAGATAGGCGGTCCCGAAAGTCTGACGCTCGCCGAGATGTCCCGTGCCGTCCACGAAGCCGAAGGGAGGTCGCTCTGCGTCGTCCCCGTGCCGATGCCCCTCGCGAAGGTCGGGCTTTCACTCGCCGAACCCCTGCCGTTCGTACCCATGGGTTCGGACCAGTACAGGTCGCTCAAGATAGACAACGTCGTCGAGGGTACGAACGACACAGACGTTTTCGGTGTCTCCGTCGAGGAGATGACGACCTTCTCCGAGTACCTCGGTCTGGAGGAATGAGCCTCAGTTAACTTCGACCTCTATCTCCTCGATATCCGTGTCGCCGTCGAGCGCGCGTGATACGTCCTCGCCAGCGTAGAAGTTGAGGTCGTTCTCCGTTGTAGATTCCCATCACATCGACACCTCCGGCGTGGTTCATAGCCTCGTCCTGCGCACTCGGTCGCGCTTCGTCTTCGGGCGGATGGCTGTGGACGTGACCGAGGTACTCGGTTCTTTCGGGTACGGGGAGGTCGCCAATACAGTCGAACTCGACGCTCGTCCTCGTGCCCTCAGCCTCCGAGTTCCATTTTATCTCCTCGACGACCGCGACCTTTCCGTTTTCCCCGTCGTCCCGTATCTCGCCGTAGAGGCACCAAGCCCGTTCTGTCTCGGGCGTGTACCTCTCTTCGAGAACTTCCAGATTCGCCTCCTCAACAACTATCTTAGAAACATCGGAACCCGACCACATGTTCGGATTCTCCGTGTCGAGATTTACGAAAACCGTGAAGCCAACTGCCAAAGCCGAGACGAGGAGAACACCGAACACAATCCTACCCATCGACATGTTCCGCCAGCTACGCACTAATAGGACATAAACACTAGGTTGGGAGTCAGGGAGAACTCCGAACGCCACTACACGAACCACGTCCTCCGACAAAGTTTAGACGGTGCCTGACTACATCTCACCATGGAAACCGAACTCACACACAGACCGTCGTACGCACACCTCATCGTGAAACTGGACGCAGGGGAGTCAGTAATAGCCGAACCCGGTGCAATGGTCGGACATTCGCCGAACGTCTCGGTCGATACGACGACAAGCCGAGACGGTCTCATCAGTTCGGCGAAGTCGCTTCTGGGTGGCGAGTCGATGTTCGCAAACGAGTTCACCGCCAAGGACGGACCCGGACAGGTGACGCTCGCACCGCCCGCACCGGGCGACGTGATGGAGCACGAACTCAACGACGAGACGTTGTACGCCACAGACGGAGCGTTCTTAGCCGCGACGCCCGGGATAGACATAGACTCCGAATTAGGCGGTCTGAGGTCGATGCTCGGCGAAGCCAGCCTTACGCCGCTCGCCCTGAAGGGCACAGGCTCGGCTTTCATAAACGCGTACGGCGGACTGGAGAGCATAGAACTCGACGCGGGTGAGTCGTACGTTCTGGACAACGAGAACCTCATCGCGTGGGACGACACCGTCGATTTCAGCACGAAGCGTGTCGGCGGTCTCAAGTCTACGCTGTTGAGCGGCGAAGGTCTCGTCTTCGAGTTTACTGGTCCCGGAACAGCTTGGTACCAGACGCGCGACCTCGACGGCTTCGTCAGCCTGATACAGACGATGATGCCGAACAGCAACAACACGCAGTAAGAACAACTGAAAGAGTTATCCGCGCGGAAGCACAACGTTCTCAGCATCCATGGAAAGCACGACGGTGAAGCCGGACGAACTCGACCCGTCGGAGCACGGCTTGTCGGACGCTCTGCGAGAGGCTGTCAAGAAGGAGATGGAGTTCCTCGAAAAAAGAGGCGTCAAACTCGTCCGTATGCGCTCGAAAGACGACGGCGAGGTTTTTCAGGTCACGATACACGCAGGAGACGAGATGTACAGGATGTCGGAGGTCGCGCCCGGACACGTCTCGCGTACGGTCTTCCGCAACCCTGAAAAGGACGACGCTATGCCGTATCAGGACGAAGGGGAGGAAGAAGCGGAGGACGAGGGTAACGGCGAGGAAGACGTGGACAGCGAAGAGACGGACGAAGAGGCAGACGAGGACGGGAACGGGGATGAAGAAGACGAAGAAACGTCGGGAGAAACTGAGAGCGACGGTGAAACGAAAGACTAGGGGTCAGCGTCGGAAGGTGACGGAACCGAGCAGAAGTAACAAACTGCCGCCACGGTTTTGTGCTTCGCGCGCCTCTCTTTCTGTATGACAGAACACGACGGACGCACGCTGTACCGCCTGCAGGCGTGCCCGTTCTGCGAGCGTGTCGTGCGCAAGTTAGACGAGTACGATCTGAGCTACGAATCACGTTTCGTCGAGCCGTTGCACAGCGAGCGCGACGTAGTAAAACGAGTCTCGGGTTCGCGGACGGTACCTGTTCTGGTTGACCCGGAGACAGGAGCGACCCTGTCAGAGAGCGCGAACATCGTCGATTATCTCAACACCCACTACGGAGGCGACTGACGTGGAACTCGGATTCGATGTCGTCGAACTACCGTCGCACGACGCGCCGGGCGAGGGTGACGAAGCACCCGACTTCGAACGCCCGCTCGTCGGCGACGAGTACTGGGAGGACACGGCACTTTCGGAGGTCGTACCCGCGCTCCTCGTCTTCTACCCGATGAACGGCTCGTTCCCTGCGACCTATATCTGGCAGGAGGTGCGCGACCGCGGATGGACCGACGAGACGAACGTCGTCGGCGTCACGGTCTCGACCCCCTACTCGCACAAACGTTTCTTGGACGAGTACGGCTTGGACGGGGAAGCGCGACTCTTCGCGGACCCGTCGAACGACGTGGCGCGCGAGTACGGCGTCGTACACGACTTGGATGGGATGGAAGGCGTCGAAGAGCCGCGACCCGCGGTCTTCGTCGCCAACGGCGAAATGACCGTCGAGTACGCGTGGGTCGCCGAAGAGCATCCCGAGTTTCCGCCGTACGACGAGGTCGAGGACGCGTTGTAAAGCTCAGCCCTGAAAGTATATTCCCCCGTCGGATGTGCCTACGGCGACGGCGACGCGCCCGTCCTGCTGAACCTCATCGATTTCTAGTGTGTCATCATCGTATCTGTTCTCGAAGACGTTCAGAACTCCTTCCTCAAACGCTACTGTGTCCACGGTCTGTTCGTCAGGGAAGACCTCAACGGCGCGTACATCGACGGTACCGTCTTCGTTCCCATTTTTCACGATACCTGCCGCTGTCGCGTTTTCTGAGAAGCCTTCGTCCTGCCCTTCCGCGACGTGTCCGCCGCCGAGAGTTTCGATGAGGAGACCCATGTCGTCGTTTGTCTGTGTGTACGGCTCGGCATCGCCGATACGTGTGTGGATAATAGCCCTTGTGACGCCGTCGTATCCCGAGCCTATCACAAGCATCTCTTCGAAGTCGACTCCGAAGATTATATTATTTTCTTCCACCATGTTGTACACGGCGTAGTTGCCTCGTTCTTCGACAGGTTCAGCTTCCGTCAATCCCCATCCATCCATCTCTCCCGCAAAGACCTCCTCGGAAGCGAAGTCGAAGACGGTGGCACTGTTCCCGACCGATATGAAACTGTCGTACGCGTCGAAAGTATCGACGTTGCCCGCTCTGGCAGACATGGGTACCGAGGCAGGCTCTTTATAAGATATGCCGTGTGTCTCTATCTCACGGCTCACAGTCTCCGGGTCGAAAAGCCATGTAGCGTAGTCGGCTTCCGTAGGCTCCGGTATTCCGTCTCCGTTCGTGCCGTCTCCCGTACCGTCTTCGTTACCGTCGTCTCCGGTTCCGTTTTCGCCGTCTGTGCCGTCGCCTGTACCGTCTCCTCCGTTTCCGTCGAGGCATCCCGTCGTACCTGCCCCTACAGCGAGCGCGGCACACGACGTGACAAAAGCCCGTCTTCCGACATTCATGGGGTTGGGTAGGTTGTCCTTACATTTTCCCCTTGTCCTTTTGTTCGCGCGGTGTGTAGGGCGCGCATGGAAGAAGCGACATTCGCGGGCGGATGCTTCTGGTGCGTCGAAGCACCGTTCAAACGTATCGATGGCGTCGAGTCGGTTACCTCGGGGTACATAGGGGGAGACACAGAAGACCCGACGTACGAGGAGGTCTGTTCGGGGACGACAGGGCACACGGAAGCAGTACGCATCGTCTACGACCCCGAGGTCGTGTCGTACCGCGAACTATTGGAGGTGCTGTTCGCTATACACAACCCGACTACGCTCAACAGACAAGGTCCGGACGTAGGGAGCCAGTACCGCTCAGCCGTCTTCTACCACGATAAGGCGCAACGTGACGAAGTCAAGGAGTACATCAAGAAACTCGAAGACGAGGGAGTCTACGACGGCATCGTAACAGAGATATCGTCGGCGAACGAGTACGAGTTCTACGAGGCGGAGGAGTATCATCAAGACTACTACGAAAAAAATCCGGATCAGCCCTACTGCGCGACGCGTATACCGCCTAAGCTGGAGAAGGTCGAGGAGAAGTTCCCTGAACTCTTGAATTAGTCAAAAAACCGACGCTTCGTCCATGCCCCAATCCCGCACATTCTCGTCTAACTCTTCGTCGTCGGGCAGACGACGTTCCGCGGTCTCGCAGTCCGCCGAGACTCCCATCTCGCTACAGACGTGGTCGGCGGTACGCTCAGCCATAAGCCTGTACGTCGTCAGCTTTCCGCCGACGACGCTCGTGAAGCCTTCGACAGTCTCCGAGTGGTCAAGTACGGCGAAGCCGCGTGGCGCGTCTACGGTCTCCGTCTCACCGTCGGTTTCGGGCGAAGGATGGTAGAGCGGACGCACACCCCAGTAGGTGTAGGCGACTTCGGCGTCCGCGAGCGCGGGTATGGTGCGCGCGCCTTCCTCGCGCATCAGTTCGACCTCCCAGTCCTCGCGTGCGAAGTTGTCGGGGTTCTCGACCTCCTCGTCGGTCGTTCCCGCAACCGAGATATCTCCGTGTGGCACGACGATGTCGCCGTTGTCCGACGGACGGCAACGGTTGACGACTGCGTCCGTCTCGTAGTCGAAGGCGACCATCGCGCCCTTCGACGGTCGGACTCCGACGCCCCCTTCGACGCCAGCCATACGTGCGACGGTCTCCGCCCACGCACCCGCTGTGTTTACGACGTGGTCTACGGCGAGCGTCCTCTTCGAAGCGTCTTCACGGACGTACTCGACCGCATCGACCGCACCGTCCGACGTGACGATGTCCGTAACCTCGGCGTCTGTCAAGACACGCGCGCCGTTTCTCGTCGCGTCTAGCGCGTTGCTGGCTACGAGTCTTACAGGATTTACGACAGCGTCGGGAACCTCGAAGCCCCGTTCCGCGTCGTCCGCGACGTACGGATACTCGTCGCCGAGTTCGTCGCCTTCGAGGACGCGCGTCGGTATACCGCAGTCCTCGCACGCGCCGACCTTCTCCTCGAAGTATCCGTCGGGGTCCTCGGGAAGTTCGACGAAGACACCGCCCGTGGCTTCGAGGCAGTTCGGCGCGATATCGCGCAGTACGCGGTTCTCGGCGACACAGTCGCGCGCGCTTTCGGCGTCCCTGTCGGCGTAACGCGCGCCGCTGTGCAGAAGACCGTGTGCGTGCCCCGTCGCGCCGTTCGTGAGACCGCCTTTCTCCAGAAGAACGACTTCGACGCCGCGGAGTGCGAGGTCGCGCGCGACGCCGACGCCCGTCGAGCCGCCTCCCACGACTGCTACGGTTTCGGTCATCGGCGGACAGACGCGTCCCGAAGGCGTATTCTTTATGATTCGACGGACTCTTCTAAGGACACGGATATGGGCTACGTAGCCAGCATCGACCAAGGAACGACAGGAACACGTTTCATGGTCTTCGACAGGTCGGGAACTCCCGTAGGGAACGCTTACGCGAAGCACGAGCAGATATACCCGCGTCACGGCTGGGTCGAACACGACCCCGACGAAATCTGGGAACGCACGAAAGATGTCGTTCTGAAGGGGCTGGATAAAGCGGGTATTGACGGTTCAGAACTCGAAGCAATCGGCGTCACGAACCAGCGCGAGACGACCGTCGTATGGGACGAAGACGGAACGCCCCTGCACAACGCAGTCGTCTGGCAGGACAGACGTACGACGGAACGTGTCGAGGAGCTTTTCGACGAGGGGCGCGACGACGAGATACGCGCGAAGACGGGCTTGGAGCCGAACTCGTACTTCTCGGCGACGAAGCTGGAATGGTTGCTCGAAAACGAGGTGGACGACACGAACCGCGACGAAGTTCTTGCGGGAACGGTAGACTCTTGGCTCGTCTACAACCTGACGGACGGGGAGGCGCACGTCACCGACACGACGAACGCGTCGCGCACGATGCTCTTCGACATCCACGAACTGCGATGGGACGACGGTCTCTTAGACGAGTTCGACGTGCCGCGTTCCATCCTTCCCGACGTGAGAGCGTCCACGGGCGAGGTGTACGGACACACGTCGGAGGAGGGCTTCTTGGGCGCGTCCGTCCCCGTCGCCGGCGCGCTCGGCGACCAGCAGTCAGCACTCTTCGGACAGACCTGCTTCGAAGCGGGCGACGCTAAGAACACGTACGGCACGGGTTCGTTCTTCCTGACCAACACGGGTAACGAACCCGTCAAGAGCCAACACGGTCTACTCACCACGGTCGCTTTCCAGCGTGCGGGCGAACCGCCTTGCTACGCGCTAGAAGGCTCCGTCTTCATGACGGGCGGCGTCGTCGAGTGGCTTGACGAGGTCGGAATGATAGATGGAGTCGAGGACTGCGAGAGGGTGGCACGCGAAGCGGGTTCGTCGGACGGCGTCTACTTCGTACCCGCCTTCACGGGTCTCGGCGCGCCCTACTGGGACGAGCGCGCGTCGGGTACCATCGTCGGCATGTCGCGCGACACGCGGAGCGAACATATCGTACGCGCCGCTCTCGAAAGCATCGCTTACCAGACGCGCGATGTCGTCGAGGCTATGGAGGACGACAGCGGTGTCGAGATAGACGCGCTACGTGTAGACGGCGGCGCGGTACAGAACGACCTTATCTGCGAACTACAGGCGAGCATCGTCGGTACGGATATCGTCCGCCCCGTCGTGGACGAAACCACCGCGCTCGGCGCGGCTTACACGGCAGGTCTGACAGTCGGCTACTGGGAAAGTCTCGACGAACTACGCGAGAACCGCAGGATTGACCGCGTCTTCGAAGGCGACGGGAGCGACGAGGACGACTACGCGAGATGGAAGAAGGCGGTCGAAAGAGCGCGCGGCTGGGAGTGAATCTCAGTCGAACCCGTTCACGAACTCCTTCAGCACCCTCTCCTCCGCACGGTGCAGGGTGTCGCTACACGTCGATTTGGCGATTCCGCACTCCTCGGCGAGCTCTGTTAGCGAACAACGGCGCGGCGTGTCGTAGTAGCCCATCTTGACCGCCTTCTCGACGAGCGCGCGTTGTTTCTCCGTCAACGTCTCGTCGAGCTTCGGGTTTCCCATGTATCTGACGGAGAAACCAATCTCCTTGTCCTCAACGACCGAGAGAACACGGAAGACAGCGTCTGGGTAATCCGTTAAAATCTCGCGTATCCATCCCGACTCGGGTAGCTCTATCCTTATTTCGGCTCTCGTCATCTGATAGCTGTTTGTCACATTCGAAGCACATAAATCCTACCTCTGTAAGCCAACAAGCCGTCAGTCCGCGGGCACGGACCTGCTGAACCTTCTGAGCATACCGCCGTCCTCGTCGCGTAGTTCGATGACGTAACGTCTCTGACCGACTGTCTCGACCATGTCTTCTTTCCGTACCTCGAACTCGTACGGCGGCTCTTCCAGCACCAGAAGCTCGTCACCGCCGGACGTAACGACGACCTGTGCGACGCCCTCGGCTTCGGTGAGTTCACACTCGACGACCTCCGCGCGTTCGACACATTCGAGTTCGGGATTCACGTCCGTTCCGCCGGACGAAACGTCGAAGTCGAGTAACATGAATCCGGGTGGGTAGGTTCCGACGACCAAGACGAGGACGACGAACACGGTGATGTTTATCTTCGACATCTTCTTCGCCATCTTGTTGAGCCTGCCCGACGCCCTCCGCCGCCACCTTATCGCAAGCGGCACTATCACGAGATGTGTGAACGGACCGTAGAAGATGACGAGCGCGCCGTAAGCTATGACGTAGTTGAGCCATATCGCACCCGGGAGGTAGGACTTGAACAGGTTGCCGCCCGCCCAGCAGAAGACGCCTAGGAGGACGAGCGCGCCGCTCTTCAGGAGCTTCCATATCGGAGTGTTTGCGTAGTAGATACTGAGCATGTCACGCCAAGCTTGGCGGAAGACGCCCGTGACCTTCGCAAGCACGGATGTCTCGGACATATCAGGGACCTATACTCCAGAGTCTCGTGAGGAAGTACCAGTTTGCTATGTACACAGCCACGAACGCGCCCAAGAATATCAGGGTTATGACGAAAGTGCCGCGCATCTCGAACTTGTGAATCGGCTCATCGCTTTCGAAATCGACGCCTCCGTCGGGTACTAGGTCAGCACCCGGAGCGGTCTTTTTGCCCAAGAGTAGGGACGCGAGGGCAACTACCAAGAAAGCGGCACCGGAGACGATAGCGAGAACCGCGAACACGCCGAATATCATCATAAGCGGTTCGGCGGCGGAGAGGCTGAAGTCGCTACCGGGTATGTTGCGGACGACGGTGTGTATCCTTCGCGGCACGCTGTAAAGAAGACCCATGTACATCAGCATCAGCGTCGCTAGCGTCATCGTGCCCGCGTAGAGGAAGGGCTGTGCGGACGCCAGCCTGCCGAACTTGAGGTCGCGCATAAACATCGTACGTATCACGAAGTAGACGAGACCCATGAATGCTATCGTCGTACCCAGAACCACCGTACCGTGGAAGTGCCCGACAGTAGCGAGGGTGCGCGCCCACGTCATGTTCAACTGTAGCTGTCCCATGACGACGCCGGTTATGCCGCCGACGAAGCCGAAGAGTATGATGGAGAATATCGTCGCGGAGAAGACGGGGTTTCCCCAAGGCGCGTTCGTGAGCCAGCCGAACAGACCGCCTCCCTGACCGCGCTTACGTCTTCCGGCTTCGATGCCTGCGGGTATTGCGAAGGCGTGTATGAGGCTCGCAAACGTCGCGCCGTAGAAGGCGTACGAGGCGTTCCAGATACGCCATCCTGCCGACACGACGGGGTCGGACAGGAGATGGTGCGCCGCACCCATGTTGATGAAGAAGACGTACAGGACGAACGCGGTGCGCGAAACCTTCTCGCTCACGACCTCCGCGCCCCCGACGACGTGCGTCAGGAAGTACCAGACGGTCACCATCGCAACCAAGTTTATCTGTTGCGTGCCGTGTCCTACCGTCCAGTATAGCTGACGGTACAGGGAGGCGTCTATGGTTTCGAGTACCTCGACGCGCCACAGGAGGGCGTACGTGAAAGCGGCGAGTCCGCCGACGAGGGACTCGACAGCGATTATAGCCGTCGCAAACGCACCGAACGTTACGAGAGGCAGACTTCCGCCGCTACCCCAGCGTTTCTCCTTCCAGACCGCAACGAAGAAGGGCAGAGCGGCTACGACAGCACCGAGTATGAAGACGATGACGCCCGCGTAGAAGTAAGGCGACGACGGAAGAGGCACGTAAGATGTGAGAAGCGGTGCTTGGTCGGGCGGAGACGTCGTCCAGATAGCGTAGTTGATGACGAGCGCGCCCGTCACCATCGTACCCCAGCCCGCCTTTGCGAGCTTTGTGAACGGAAGACGACGCCCGAGTACCATCGGTCCGCCGACGTACAGAATCGCTATCTCCATGAAGACCATCCAGAAGATTAGCAGGTTCCAAGCGTGCATGCTGAGATGTACGTAGAACCTGTCGGCTTCGAGTAGCCCTATCATCTCCCACCGTGTCATCGCAACGGTGAGCGCGAAGATTCCACCGACGAGAAGCGCGACGACCGCGGTCAGACCGTATACCTTGACATGGTTCTCGACGCTCCTGTGTATCTCCATTCCTGTCACGCCGCAGGTACGGAAGCCGTCTTCGTCGTAGTCGTTGTCGAAAAGACCGAATATCATACGTTCACCTCATCACGCACCTCGATACGTCCGTGCATGCTGCTGTGTCCGACGCCGCAGAACTCGTTACAGATGACGTGGTACGTACCCGGGTCGTCGAACTCCATCTCTATTACCCATTCGTACCCGGGAAGTACGAGAAGGTTGGTGTGCTGGCTCAGAACTTCCTCGGGACGTATCGAGAAGCCGTGTTGCACGTCGGTAGAACTCATGTGAATCTTGTACTTAGTCCCTGTTTCAAGAACGACGGGAAGACCTCGCCACTGGAACTGCATGCCCGCGACGTAAACGTCCTCGTCGGGCGGCACGAGTCCGTCGTCTATCTCCGTCGCCTCGTCCTCGTACTCGTTCATCTTGTCCTGAAACTCGTCGGTGCTCACCCTGTACGTCTCGCCTATAGGGTTCTGGTCGCCGACGCGCGTCCAGATGCTCATCCATCCGAAAAGTACTATCGCCCAGACCGTGCTGAGACCGAGCCATATCGACTCGCGTCGGTCCACCGGTACGTTCCACCAGTCCTCCTCGTCGGGCGGTTTTATCGGCGACCCCATTCTCTATCCCTCCGGAATCATCATCGTGTCTACCAATCCCCACAGGACGTACGACAGGAACCAGAAGACGAGTGCTACGAGTCCTATGAGCCATATCCTGTCGTACAGTCTCTGTATCCACGGTATCTCTTTGTCGGTCTCCGGTTCCGTCATATGCCCATACTTAACACAGTTGTTCGAAAGGGGTTTTCCCGCACATGTTCGTGTTCGACCGTCTTTCGTACCTCAGTCGTCGAACAGAATCTCCTCGAAAACGTCTGCGTCTTCGGTTTCGTCGGCTTCTTCGAGCGACTCGACGACAGGACGCATGAGGCGTCGTGCGACACGCTCCGCCGTCTCCTCTATCACCTCGCGCTCGTCTTCGTCGATTCCGTCGATACGGCGTAACGCGGTCTCCACCTCCTCCTCCACAGTCCGTTCGGTCCGTCCTCTAACGGTGTCGGCGAGAGATTCGTCTCCGCCACGTCCCTCGTGAACCTCGTCGCTGACCGTTCTCATAGGACGTGTACCCTCGTTACGTATCCGCCGCATCCACATCTATCAACCTCCTCAAGACGTACGGAGTCATCGAACGTGTCGCGGAGAGCGTCGTACACGTAGTCGGAGGGATGTCCGTGGTCGCCGTGTGTGACGAGGTTGACGAAGTAACCCGGAGCGGTCTGTTCGACGGCTTCTATAGCCTGTTCGACCACGAGCGTGCGGTCTTCTGCGTGGTCGTCGGTTTCGAGGTTGACCGACCAACTGTACTCGCGCACCTCGCCGTCGTATTCGGCGTTACTGCGGTCTTCGACTTTCGTGTCCACCTTCATACGCGGGGCTACGTGACAGAGGTTCATACCGTCGTTCCCGAACAGGTTCGGGGGAAAAACGTGGATACACTCCTTCAGAAAAGCCGTAAACGGACTCCGACACAGAGATACTCAGCAGGTCATCCGAGGTCGAAACGGTCGAGAGTCATCACCTTGTGCCATGCGTCGGCGAAGTCGCGCACGAACTTCTCCTCGCCGTCTTCGCTCGCGTAGACCTCTGCGAGCGCACGGAGTCGGGAGTTCGAACCGAAGATGAGGTCGAACCGTGTACCCTTCCAGATGACCTCGCCAGTCTCGCGGTCGCGCCCTTCGTACACACCCTCCTCGTCCGCGGGCTTCCACTCGTAGCCCATGTCGAGCAGGTTCACGAAGAAGTCGTTCGTGAGCGTGCCCGGATTATCGGTGAAGACGCCGAGTTCGGTGTCCTGGTACGTCGCACCGAGGGCGCGCATACCGCCGACGAGAACCGTCATCTCGTCGGGCGTCAGGTTGAGGAGTTCCGCCTTGTCCACCATAACCTCCTCCGGCTTCCTGTCGTATCCGTCGCCGAGGTAGTTACGGAAGCCGTCCGCCTTCGGTTTGAGTGCTTCGAAAGACTCGACGTCGGTCTGTTCCTGCATGGCGTCCGTCCGTCCGGGTTCGAACGGAACGGTCACGTCGTAACCGGCGTCCGCAACAGCCTTCTCGACCGCTGTGTTTCCGCCTAAGACGATGAGGTCGGCGAGCGATACGCGCACGTCGTCGTCGCGCGACGCGTTGAACCCTTCCTGTATCTCCTCGTACGTCTCCAGCACCTCTTCGAGTTCCTCGGGTTCGTTGACCTCCCAACTCCTCTGTGGTTCGAGGCATATCCGCGCGCCGTTCGCTCCTCCGCGTTTGTCGCTGTCGCGGTAGGTCGAAGCGGACGCCCACGCCGTCTTGACGAGATGGGAGACGGAGAGTTCGGAGTCGAGAATCTTCTGCTTCAGTTCGGCGACTTCGTCGTCGCCTACGAGTTCGTGGTCGACTTCGGGCAGGGGGTCCTGCCATATCATCGTCTCGTCGGGTACCTCGGGACCTAAGAAACGCTCGGGCGGTCCCATGTCGCGGTGTATCAGCTTGTACCACGCCTTCGCAAACGCCTCCCGGAACTCGTTGGGGTCGTCGCGGAAGTTTTCGAGAATCTCTCGGTAGTCGGGGTCCTTCTTGAGCGCGATGTCGGTCGTCAGCATCATCACGTCCTCTTTGTCGGACGGCTCCTGCACACCCGGTGCGGCGTCGTCGAGTTCACCGCTCTGCGTCGTCCACTGCCACGCGCCGCCGGGACCTTTCTCCGGCTCCCAGTCGTGTTCGAGAAGGTTTTCGAGGTAGCTCATGTCCCATATCGTCGGCGTCGTGTTCCACGGACCTTCGATACCGCTCGTGATGGTGTCCGCGCCCTTGCCCTCCCCGTAGTCGTTCTTCCAGCCGAGTCCCTGTTGCTCGATGGATGCCGCGGCGGGTTCAGATCCGATATGTTCGTCGGGGTCGTCGGCACCGTGAACCTTGCCGAACGTGTGCCCTCCTGCGATGAGCGCGACAGTCTCTTCGTCGTTCATCGCCATCCGACCGAACGACTGACGTATGTTCTTCGCCGAAGCCTCGGGGTCGGGCTGACCGTCCGGACCCTCGGGGTTCACGTAGATGAGACCCATCACGGTCGCGCCGAGAGGGTCTTCAAGCTCTCCTTCCTCGTCGAAACGCTCCGACGCCTCCATCTTGTCCTCGGGTCCCCAGTCGGCGGAGTCGTCGGGTGCGAAGTCGTCCTCGCGTCCGCCCGCGAAGCCGAACGTCTCGAAGCCCATCGACTCCATGGCGACGTTCCCCGAGAGCACCAGAAGGTCCGCCCACGAGAGACTGCGTCCGTACTTCTGCTTGACGGGCCAGAGAAGGCGTCGCGCCTTGTCGAGGTTTGCGTTGTCGGGCCAGCTGTCAAGAGGCGCGAAACGCTGTCTGCCGCCCGACGCACCGCCGCGACCGTCGGTTGTGCGGTACGTTCCCGCGCTGTGCCACGCCATACGTATTAAGAGAGGCCCGTAGTGACCGTAGTCGGCGGGCCACCAGTCCTGCGAGGTCGTCATCACGTCTTCGATGTCCGCCTTCACGGCGTCGAGGTCGAGGTTCTCGAACTCCTCCGCGTAGTCGAAGTCGTCGTCCATCGGACTGACATCGCATGCGTTCCGGTCGAGGATATCGAGGTTCAACTGGTCGGGCCACCAGTCCCGGTTGGTCTTACTCATGTAGCAGTATTGTTGCTTTAGCACATTAATGTTTTCGAATGGGTAAGCTTCCTTCATTACAGCTTAATCAATCTACCGAGTTTAGAAACTTTTTTCCAGTAATGTGTTCGTGAACCGAGGTTGCCCGCGCACCGAGTGCGAAGACACGACTGTATTCTCTTTTAACGGTAGAAGTCCTTGATTATCCTCTCTTCCGCCCTGTGGAGAGTCTCGCTACACGTCGATTTGGCGATTCCGCACTCCTCGGCGACCTCCGACAACGACGCCTCGCGCGGCGTGTCGTAGTAGCCCATTTCAAGTGCCGTCTCGATGACTTCGCGCTGTTTGTGGGTCAGGAAGTCCTCCGACCTGATACGGTGGACGCGTTCGACCTCGTAGCTTACCCCCATGCTGTCGAAGACGGTGCCGAGTTCGGACAGGCGTTCGCGCTGTGCGGTCAGTTCCCAGTTACCGACGCCGTCGCGTATCTCGAAAGGCATACGCACAGGTATGTTCGACCGGCGTGCCGCTAAGAGCATCATAGGTCTGCGTGTCCTGAACTCAACGAGCGCGTCCTTCTCGTCGGTCCAGAGAAGCTCCACGTCAGCTACTGCGTCGTGTTCGGAGATGTCGCGTACGATGTCGGCTATGTTTCCGTCAGCCTCTACCTCCACGATACCGACGCCGTGTTCTTTCTCGTCCTCTTCTTCGTCACCTACACCCGCAAAAGCCGAGAGAACACGGAATACTGCGTCGGGGTACTTCTTCGAAATGTCACGTACCCAAGCACCCTCGGGTATCTCTATCGAAAGTCTTGCTTCTGGCAACTTAGATTCCTTA
Organism: Halobacteriales archaeon; assembly: GCA_034522195.1. GTDB lineage: Archaea > Halobacteriota > Halobacteria > Halobacteriales > Halorutilaceae > Halorutilus. The sequence continues at coordinate 17,999 of JAXHLL010000004.1, forward strand.
CGTTTCGGTCGCCCATAGAACTGTCCATGAACATGTTCCGGTTTGGGTTCTCAGCCGGGTTCGTCGGAGACGTTTACGGAAGGCACCTCCTGCTCGTAGCCGTCGGGGACGTAGGCGCACAGAGGGTCGGTGCCCAAAGGGTCGCCGGTCGTCGCGTATGCGCGCGAACGCGAACCGCCGCAGAGTGCACGGTAGTCGCACGCGCCGCACTTCCCGTTCAGTTCGTCGGGGTCGCGGAGGCTTTCGAACAGGTCGGCGTTACGGTATATATCGACGACTGATTCGTCGCGTACGTTGCCCGCCGAGAGGGGGAGGAAGCCCGACGGGTAGACATCGCCTGTGTGACTCACGAACGCGAATCCGTCGCCCGCCGTGACGCCCGCGCGGCGCGATGTACCTCCTTGCTGGGCGACGACGCGTCTGTAATGCGGTGCCTCTGTGGTCTTCACGGCGAAAGAGCATTCGTCGCTCACCTCGTGGAGCCACTCCATGACACGCTCTGCGCGCTCGGGCGTCACCGAGTCGAGGAACGCGCCGCGTCCGACGGGAACGAGGAAGAAGACGCTCCATAGCACAGCGTCAAGTTGTTCGACGAGTTCGGCGATTCCGGGGAGTTCTTCGACCGTCTCTGCGCAGACAGACGTGTTGACCTGTAACGGCAGACCTGCGTCGTGTACGTCCTCGACAGCGCGCAGGGTTGCGTCGAAGCTTCCTTCCTCGCATCTGAACTCGTCGTGTGCCTCCGCAGACGCGCCGTCTATGCTCAACGCCATACGTCGCAAGCCTGCGTCTGCGAGACTGCGCACGTTCTCGGTCGTCATGCTACGCGTCCCGCTCGGCGTCATCGTGACACGCAGACCGTTTTCGTCGCCGTGCTCCACGAGTTCGACAGCGTCGTCGCGTTTGAGAGGGTCGCCGCCGCTCAGGACGACGAGTTGTCCTTCGCCGAACTCTCTCACTTCTTCCAGAAGCCGCTTCCCTTCGCGCGTCGTGAGTTCGTCGGGATGGCGTTCGGGCTTAGCGTCCGCCCTGCAGTGGTCGCAGGTCAGGTCGCACGCCTGCGTAAGCTCCCAGACGAGGACGACTGGACGGCGTGACGTGTCCATGACGGCTGTACGTCGTCGTCTCAGTTCGGCTTTTCACCGAACATGTTAGGGAGTGAAACCGGGAACTTAGGTCCGTAGGGGTACCATGTACGCGGAGACATCTTCCGACGGTGTTACGTCGCGCGGTGTACGACTGCATCCATGGACGCCACAGCTACGGTCACCAACGTTGAAACTGCGGCTCTTCTCGCGCTCTTAGCATCGGGCGTATTCTTCATGGTAGGTCTCCTTACGGGCGTCTGGAAGTACCGCTGTATGTGGACGAGCGAAGACGCGCAGGCCCCTTACTACGTAAACACGGCACACCGCGCTTCCCTGCTCTACTCCTTCGGTTCGCTCGTCCTCTACCACTTCGTTCTGTACAGCCCGTGGTCGCCGATGGTCAACCTCGTCTCCGTCGCCCTCCCCGTCTTCTTCTTCGGCTTCGCTGTCACGACTTACGTCATTCATGGATACCTGCGTGACACCGAAAACCAGTTCGAAGAGCCGCACGTACTCGGACGTTTCGAGATACCTCCCGTCGTGGTACGCGGCTCGATGTGGCTCCTCATACTCGGCGAGGTAGGCGGCTTCGGGGTTCTGTTCGTCGGCTTCGTTTTACGGCTTTTCTAAACCGTACGCCGTGACGAGTTGAGCACGACTAGCAGACTGCTCGTCGCCATCGCAACCGCGGCGAAAAACGGGTTGATGAGACCGAAGACGGCGAGCGGAAGCGCGACCGCGTTGTACGTTAACGCCCAGCCTATATTCTGGCGTATCCTGCGTCTCGTGCCCTCGGCAATATCGAAGACGAGAGGCAGGTCGAGCAGGTCATCGGTCGTCACGACGGCGTCGCCAGCGTCGGTCGCGAGAGCGGTCGCCGAACCTACCGCCACCCCCACGTCGGCTTCAGCGAGTGCAGGTGCGTCGTTCGTGCCGTCGCCGACCATCGTCGTCGTACCTTCCGCCGAAAGACTTCTTACGACAGCGGCTTTTCCGTCGGGCGGAACACCGGCGAAAACCTCGTCGAAACGTTCTTCGAGACGTTCCGCGGATTCGGGGCTGTCGCCCGTCAGCACGACCTTCCTTTTCGCGTCGAACTCGTCGAGAACTTCGTTCAGACCACGCCTGTCCTCGTCGCCTACAGCGACTACTGCGCGCGCTTCGCCTTCGACACCGACGACGACGGGGAGTTCACCGCGCGAACGTATCTCTTCCGCTGTTTCGGTCGTGCCGTTCATCGTCCAGCCTCTCCGGTCGAACTCCTCGGGCGCGCCGGCGACGACATCCTCGCCCTCGACGCGCGCCGAGACGCCTTTCGTGGTGCTTTCGAACCCCTCGACAGGAACGTCGGGCACACCGAACTCGTCCACTAACGCGTCCGCAACGGGATGTGACGAGAACTGCTCGACAGCAACAGCCTTCCTGACAGCAGAGTCGTCGCCCCTCACGTCACGAACAGCCATCTTGCCGCGTGTGAGCGTACCCGTCTTGTCGAAGACTACGGTGTCGGTTTCTTCTATGCCCTCAAACACAGCATCTTTGGTGACGACGATACCGTTTTCGAGGGCGTCACGTGTGCCCGAAGCGACAGCGAGCGGCGTAGCAAGACCCATGGAGCACGGACACGAAACGACGAGGACGGTGAGCGCGGAGAGAAGTGCGGGTGCGAGCGCGTCGCCAGTCGCGAGACGGTAGACGAAGACTGCGACGCCGAGCGTGAGGACAAGAGGCACGAAGACTGTTGCGAGACGGTCGGCGAACCTCTGCGCGCCGGTTTCGGTGCTCTGTACGCTCCAGAGGAGTTCCGTCAGTCTGTCGAGCGTGCTCTCAGCGTTCTCCGCTATCTCGACGACGAGCGCGCCGTCTGTCACGACAGAACCGCCCACGACACGGTCGCCCTCACGTTTCGTGACGGGAAGCGACTCGCCCGTCACAAGCGACTCGTCCACCGCCGTGGTTCCTTCGACCACGACGCCGTCAACGGGCACGCGCTCGCCCGAACGGACGACGACACGGTCACCCCCTTCGAGTTCGTCCACCGAGACGGTTTGCGTCCCTCCGTCTTTGAGACGCAGTTCCGCCTCGTCAACACGCGCCTCCGTGAGGTCCGAGAGTAGGTTCGTCGAACGCCGTTTCACCTTCTTCTCGTAGTAGCCGCCGAGCGAGACAGCCATGACAACCGCCACCGAAACGTCGTAGTAGAGGTGCGCGCTCCCGAGAGCGACGGCGACGGTGCTGTAGACGTACGCGCTAAGAACAGCGACGGCGACGAGGAGGTCCATGTTGGGCTGTCTCGCACGGAGGCTGACGTACGCTCCGCGGAGTATAGGATAGCCTGTGTAGAAGACGACGACCGACGCCATAACGCCGATAAGCACGAGCGGTATGTAGCGCGCGACGGTCGTCGTGTACTCGGCGAAAACGTCCTCCGGACCGATACCGACGTAACTCGGATAGAGGTAGAAGAGATACCACGGCATGAGGAGAAAAGTGAAGAATCCGCCCACGAGGAGACGCAGGCTGTCGGTGTCTGTCGTGTCGGTCGCGTCGCGCTCCAGACCGACGGTGTAGCCATAGCCGTCGAGAGCATCCGCCATATCATCCGGACACGTCTCGTCGGCGTCGTACGTCAGCTTCATCGTGTCGGTTGCGTAGCTTGCGCTCGCGTCCTTTACGCCTTCCTGCTCCGTCGCAGTGGATTCGAGGAAGATTTCGCACGTAGAGCAGTGCATCCCATCGACGAAGAGGAACGCCTCGTCGCCATCCATATCGTCGTTTTCCTCTCCGTCGGTGGTAGAAGGTATCTCACCGAGCGTCTCGTGTACGTGTCTACATCCTTCGCAACAGAAAGCAGGCTCCCCGTCGGCGGGTTCGGGCGCGGGGAGACCGCACAGAGCACATTCGAAGGACTGCCGCAAATCTTTCCTCCCGCGCCGATATGTGCACCCGAACTCAAAACGGTTGGTGGCTAACATGTTCGCCTTACAGGACGAGAGGCGACGTGTACGTGACCGAAGTTGCGAAGTATATCTGTCCCAGACCGGCGAGGAGTATGACGACACCTGCGACGCGGACGAGCCTGTCCACGTGTTTCGCAACGTATCCTGTACCCACACCGTGTCCGACGGCTGTCACGACCGTGATACCGAGCATCAGGACGCCGAAGGTACCTGCGTAGACGCCGAGTACCATGGACGCTTCGTGTGTAGGAAGCAAGAGCGAACGGAAGACGACGGAAAGGAAGAGCGGCGCGACACACCCCGCGGCGGCTACTGCGTAAAGGACGCCGAAAGCGAAGAAGCCCGCCTTCGTCGAGCGTCTCTCGGGTAGTTCGACATGGAAAGACAGGTCGATACCGAGCGCGAGAACCGCGCCGAAGAGCACGAGAACGACGCCGACGAGCACTTCGAGAGGCGTAAGATAAGGCTCGACGACGTTTCCGAAGGCGACGGCGAGCGCGAAAAGTACGGCGAACACGGTAAGAACGCCTGCCGTAGCCGTGCCTCCGCGTGCGACCGCACCCGTGAGCGGTGCCTTCTCGCCGCCCGTCTCGGCGACATAGTAGGCGACGTATCCGGGTAGGAGTGCGTAAGCGCACGGCGAGAAAAAGGTGAAGACACCCGCGCTCGCCGCCAAGCCGAGAGTCCCCAAGAAGCTGACCGCGGATGTCATGCTTGCGAAGACCGCTGTGCCTCTCGGACAGTTTGTATTATGGTTTCCGCGCTCTTCTCGCCCGTGTCGGACGCAACGACCTTGTTGTTCTCGTCGAGAACCACGGTCGTCGGAACGCCCTAGACGTCGAGTCTGTCGGTCAGAACGAGGTCGTCGTCTATGCCTACCGTCCACGCGCCGTCATGGTCGCGCCACCAGTCGGTGACATCTTCACGTGTCACGGTATGTCCCACGGGTTCATTCGTGACCGAGACGAACTGAACCTCGTCGCCTATTCGGTCGTTGACCTCGTTGAGGTTTTCCATCATGCCAGCGCAGACACGGCACCACGTGGCGAAGAACTCGACGACAGATACCTCTCCTGTGCTCGGAACCTCAACGACGCCCGCCTCGCTACCCGGAGCGTCGAGAGTCTCGACCTCGACGGGCTGTACAGCACCGGAGTCGGAAGGACGAGACGCGTAGACGGCACCGCCGCCGAGTACAGCGAGACCGAGCGCGCCCGCGATAATCTCCCTCCTCCGGACGGGCATCTTTCAGTAGCCCTCCTGTAGCGCGCGCAGGTCTTCGACGACCGTCGAGGATTTCGGTGCCGTGTTTGCGTACGACCGCTCGACGTAGCCGTCCTTGTTTACGAGGAAGAACAAAGGCATATGGTCGAACGGCTGGCTGGGTGCGTCGCTGTCCGTCTCGTTGCCGCCGTGCTCCAGCTCGCCCTCCGGGCTGTAAAGTTCCGTCTTCTGATATCCGTGTCCGTACGTCTCCTCGACTACCTCTTTCCCGCGTTCCTCGCCATCGGGACGCAGGAGGTAGAAGTTGTCTGCGTCCCTGTCCACACCCCTGTCGTCCGCGTACTGGCGCAGAACGTCCTCGTCGTCGTGCACGGGGTCGAACGTGATGGCGGTGAGGGCAACCTCGTCGCTGTACCCTCGCTCGGCGGCGTCCGCCTGTGCCCGCACGAGGTTCGCCGTAAGACCGGGACAGACGCCGGTGCACCGCGTGAAGATGAAAGTAAGGAGAACGTGCCTGTCCCCTTCGAAATCGGTAGGTACAGAAACCTCGCTGTCGCGGAGAGGGGCTTCCACCGTCGCTTCGGGCAGGCTTTCGCCGTATATCGGATACGGTAGCTCTGCGTCGCGCAGCAGGTCGTAGTTCTCGGGCGGCGAAAGAACGACGTTCTCGTTTCCGCCGAGTGCCGAGATACATCCCGAACCGAGTAAGGCACCTCCGACAGCCGCTGTACCTACGAACGTCCTCCGGTCTATCATGGCTGTCGTTTTCGGCTCCCGTTCGGTTTTATCTTTCATTGTTCTGTTGTACGTGTCGCGTCGTATTTTTGGGTTCTGGTATGCTAGTCGAACATCTCGCGGGTTCTCTCGTTAAGCTCGCTTATGTCGTTCGCCGCTCTCCTCGGCATCCCTTCCTGCGGAGGCTCCATAGCGCGCTCGCTGTCGAGGTCCGGCTCCCCTACGACGACACGCCCTACCATGCCGACGGTCTCGTGTCTCACACAGACGGCGCGTGTGTCGAGGTAGTCGTAGACGCCTTCGACCTCGAACGTATGTTCGAACGTCTCGCCCACGGTCGACATAGGGTCGGAACGCCAAGGCTCCGCCGCCTCGGGGATACGGAGGGACGCGCCGTCACGAACGTCGGGGTGGTATGCAGTCGTGTCATGCCTGCCGCTTTCGAGCACCCAGCGCACGGTACCGCCGACGGCGACGTGCGCTATCTCCGGGTCGAACTCCTGACGCGGTATCGACTTCATCTTGACCTCGACCTCATCAGGGAGAGCGTCTTCGGTCTCGGAAGCGTCCGAACCGCCGAGACATCCCGTCGCAGTCGCGCCCGCTCCGGCGGCTACCGCCGTTACGAAGCCACGCCTCGTTACGCCTGTTGTCGCTCTCTCGTCTCGTCGTTCTTGTGTCATCTTCTTTCTCCTATGAGTTCGTCGGGCTGTTCCGCGCGCGACCCCGCCGTCACGTCAGAAGTCGGGGTCAGGGTTGTAGATGTCGGGCTGTGGCTCGCCCTCAACGTCGATGACGGCGAGCGCGCCCTTGCGAACTACACGCGAAAGCGCGTGATCGACTATCTTCACGGGACCGGGGACGGGGAACTCCATCTCAGCCGCCGCGACGGTGCCGGGTCCGACGGGAGCGGTTTCGACGTTCAGGTCAGGTTCGCTCAGCAGGGAGCCGTCCCTGTAGAACTTCGACCAGACGTTTCCGATGGCGTGCCACGAACTCATCAAGTTGGGTCCGCCACACGACAGGTAGACGCGTGCCGTGTCGCCCACCTCGATGCCCTCTATCGGACCGTGCTTCCCTTCGCCGGTGAAGCCGTACGCCTCGCCGTTGAACGTGACGTACGTCGGATCCTCGTTAGCCATCGACTCGAAGTCGAACTGGTGGTGACCTTCCTCGCCCGTGTCTCCGTTCGTGTACAGCTCGTTCTGACCGAGGTAGAGTTCGTGGTCGACCTCGGGCAGACCGGCCCTCGGCTCCACGAGTATCGCGCCGTACATGCCCGCGCTGATGTGCTGGTCCATGTTTGGAACGGCGCAGTGGTAGATATGGATACCCGCGTACTGGGGCGAGAAGCTTATCTTCGCCGTCTCGCCCGGCGCGATTGTCGTATGCTCCGCGCCGCCACCCGCACCGTAGACGGCGTGGAAATCGACGTTGTGCACGTCAACGTTGAGGTCGTCAGGGACCTCGAACGTCAGGTTGACCGTGTCGCCTTCACGGACACGCACCATCGGACCGGGAACCTGACCGTCGAAGGTCATGTACCGGAACGTCACACCCGGCTCTATCTCCGCAACGTGCTCCTCCGTCCGCATATGGATATCGTGCTCGCGCGGGCTGTCCCAGTCCACGGGGTCGGGAACGTCCCACGGGTCTGCCGCTATTGTTTCCACGTCCGGCGTCATCGGGTCGTCAAGCTGAGCCTGCTGGCTACCTCCGCCACCGCCTCCGTCGTCGTTGTCGGACGGCTCGTCCTCCTGCGCGCTCGCGTCCCCGTCTCCGCCCAGACATCCGGTTGCCGCGGCTGTTGCTCCGGTCGCACCGAGTATCTTCACCATCTTCCTTCGGCTTATTTCGTTCATCCTTTTTTACCTCTACCTAATCCTATAACACGTATATGTATAAACAGGGAAGGTAATTTCCAGAAACATGGAATTCCTTGAACATATCCGGCAGAAGCTTTATCTGTTTTGGCTAAGCTTCGTGACAGGCGTAAAGATGTAGCACGAAACCGGCAGTCGTAGCCGATTCCACAGTCGTTTTGCTCACGTCAGGCGTCTGAGGGAAAATGACGACACCCGACTGGGAAGATGTCGTGGAGATGCTCGACGAACTCGACGACGAGACGGACGGGTTTCCGGCACGGGCATCGTGGAGATTTCGGCGCACTCTTTCGTCGCCACAGCAGGTATCATCGCGGGCGTCTACGTCACCACACACTGGCTCTACCGCGAAGTCGGCTGTGCGTTATAGCTACGAACCCGTCTTCGCGACCTGATACCACTCGCCCTCCCAAGTCAGGTAGTACTCCGTAAGCGACTTGACGGTGAGCGCGCCGTGGAGGAGGTAGACGGTCGGCGCGAAAACTACGGTCCACGAAGGAAGACCGATACGTCCGTCGCGTGCGTCCTTTGCCCATACCGCGGCGAGGACGACGAACAGGACGCCGAAAGGCGCGGAAGCGAAAGCCGCACCTTCGACACTCTGAGAAACGAGCACGGCTATATGCGCCATTACCACAAGGAGAAGCGCGCCGCCCATGATTGCGCCCGAAGCACGACCGACCGAGTTGAGTTCTCCGAGACGTACATCGCCGTCGAAGAGTTCGCGGACGCGCGACTGGAAGACCTGAACGTGTCCGATACGCCAACGCTTCCGTTGACCCCAGAGGTCGCGGTACGTGTGGGGTGCCTCCATGCTGTTGGTGACGCTTCTGTCGTGGACTATCGAGAGGTCTGCGTTGTTGCACGCGTGCGCGAACTCTATGTCCTCCGTCAGGTTGTCGTCGTAGCCGCCTACCGTCTCGAAAGCCTCTCGTGTGAAGAGCGTGGACGCGCTGAGGCAGTTGGTGAATCCGAAGAGTTCGCCGAAGGCGTATCCAGCGTGGACGACGAGGCGTTCGCAGTATGCAAGAGTCTCGACGGGACCGATAGCACGCGGTACACGTCTGCCCTGAAACACGTCCGCGCCGTCAAGGAGTTCGCCCATCGCGCCCGGCACGAACTCCGGAGACACGCGTTCGTCTGCGTCGAAGACGGCGAAGTAGTCGGCGTCGCTCTCCCCGACAGCGTGGTTTATCGCCGTACCCTTCGAACCCGGTTCGCCGTTGACGAGAACATCCACCTCGTCGTGCTCTTCGGCGAGTTCACGCGCTCGTCTCTGCGTCTCGGGGTCGTCGGGTTCCGTCACGACGGCGACCGAGAGGTTCTCGTACTCGCTCTCTAAGAGGCTTCCTACGCTCACGTCTAAGACCTCAGCGTCGCGGTAGACGGGCACGACAGCACACACCTCCGGTCCTTCGTGGACGGCTTCCGTGTCCGTGCCGCCCCATACGTCGTAAACGACGACGAGACCCGTAACAGTAACGACGAGCGTGAATATAGCCACCGACACCGTGCCTTCGAAGAAGACGAGAACGAAAGGCGTCGAGAGTACCTCGACCGAAACGGTCCACACATCCACGCCGGTTACGAGTCCGAGCGCGAACATGACGACTATCCCGCCGAGGGACGCCAGCAACTCGACGGAACGCGGGCACTGTACCATAGGTAACAATAATATTACCTCGTAATCAACGTTACGTTAGCCCCGAAAGGGAAAAAATCTGTTTTAGTCATGGTCTTTTTTCCCAAGTATTATGTTTCGGAAAGTCGCCCGTTCAGGCATGGCATCGAAGCTGGGAACCGCACAACGTCTCCTCTCGAACAAGAGACTCTCCTCGATGGCAGGAAAGGGCGCGCTCTACCTCACAACGTATCTCACGATACAGAGTTCGTACGGCGACAGGATGCTGTACGAGCGCGCAGTCGAGGACGTGCACGAACGGATGGAAGAGGAAGAAGGTCTCGAAGATGTGCTCGACACGGTTCTCGAAATAGAGCCGGGTTCACCGTACAGCGTCGAAATATCGCAACTGCGCGAGGAGATACGCGGTCTCGCCGAGGCGGTCGCCGAAACGGAGCCTGAGACCGTGCTCGAAATCGGGACACTCCGCGGCGGTACGTTCTACGTCTGGTCCAGATATCTCGACACAGCAGAGCATCTCGTCAGCCTCGACCTTCCCGGACGCGACCTGAAACAGAGGCGCGACGAACTCCTCCACGAGTTCACGCATTCGAAGGAGGTCGATGTCGTACGCGGAAACTCGCACGACGAAGAGACGTTCGAGGATACCGCCGAGACGCTCGACGACGAAGCGGACTTCCTTTTCATCGACGGCGACCACACGTACGAAGGCGTCAAGGACGACTTCGAGAGGTACAAGAAACTCGCAAGCGACGACGCCGTGGTCGCCTTCCACGACATCGTTCCGCACGCCGAAAGGAAGAAGGAGTGTAAGAGACGTCTGCGCGAGTACGACGACCTAGAACCGCGGCACGTCGCAGTCGGAAACCCCGACTGGGGCGTGAGCGATTTCTGGGACGAGATAAAGGACGACTACGAGACGGAGGAGATAGTCGCGCATCCGAAGCAGTTGGGGAAGGGCGTCGGAGTCGTCTACCTGTGAGGAGCGGAAGTTCCGAAAGAGTGTTCTGCGTTTCCCGACAATCTAAGCCACAGAGATGGGTCTGAAGGACTGGTTCGACGCTTCGGCGGAGAGGATACGCCAGAACGGTTGGGAGGGCGTAGGCGACACTCTCTACGACCTCTACAGAGAGTCATGGCGACTCGCGTACCCTATACCGCGCGGCACGAACGTCTACGAACGCGACTGGGACGTTCTCCTGATACTCGACGCCTGCCGTGTAGACCTGATGCGTTCTGTCGCCGACGAGTACGACTTTATCGGTTCCGCCGAGAACGTCGAACGTTTCGGGTCGGTGGGGAGCATGTCGAAGGAGTGGATGGCTAAGACGTTCAAGAAGAAGTACGCCGACGAGGTGAGCGAGACTGCGTACATCACAGCGAACGTCTTCTCGGAGGAGATGCTCAACGCCGACGACTTCCTGTTGCTCGACGAGGTCTGGAAGTACGCTTGGGACACCGACGCGGGGACGGTGCCGCCGCGCCCTGTCACCGACCGCATCGTGAAGACGGCGCGCGAGAAGAACCCCGAAAGAATCATCGCCCACTACGTCCAGCCGCACCACCCGTTCCTGAGTCTCGACCGCTTCGACGACGCCGCGCCGTTCGGACCCGACGCCGACGACACCGTCGTGGACGCCCTGCGCAAAGGGAAGATAGACCGCGATGACTACTGGGTGGCGTACCGCGAAAACCTCCATGCTGTCCTCGATGATGTCGAACTCCTCCTCTCCAACCTCGACGCGGAGAAGGTCGTGATAACGTCGGACCACGGAGACGCGCTCGGCGAGTGGGGAGTCTACGACCACCCTGTCGGATGTCTGCACCCTGTCGTCCGCACCGTGCCGTGGGTCGAGACGAGCGCGGAGGACACGGGCGAACACGAACCGAGCGACGTGCGCGACGGCGACGAGACGACGGTCGAGGACAGGCTTAGGTCGTTGGGTTACGTTTGAAATGTTTCGAGATGACTAATCAAAAAATCATGAGATAGCTCTGATTATCGTTTAATAACCTGAAAGCCGAGCTTTTCGACCAGCTTTTCCATCTCGTTCGTCTTAGGACCCTCTATCCGCTTACCCGCACGCTCCGTTGCTTCTCGGACTATATACTTAAGGGGATACTCTTGGTCACCGAACCGAATAAAAGTACTCCTACCCCCATGGTCTTCACTCGGGTTTGTCGCCGCCATCGCTTCAAGAACATGGACCCTATACACAGGCGGACCATCCCAGTCCCGAGGACTGAATTCTATACCGTTCATGTCCATAACTTTCGTTCGACGTTAAAAACACTTGCTCATAGACGTAGCTACCGCTCCTGAAAATGATAAGTGAATAAAAAGCGGCGACGAACGACCAGTAAGAAAGCCGTCAACAGAGACTTCTTCCTTTCCACCGGGACGAACCCTGCGTGTACTTGGAATGGGTCTCCTAGGCTTTCCACCAGCCACCCCTCACGGGGCCACCTGTCCCGGGGGCTCGCGCACCCCAGTACCGGGTGGAACGCAGGCGGGCTTAACTTCCGTGTTCGGGATGGGTACGGGTGTAACCCCGCCGCTATGGTCGCCTAAAGCCGGTCCCCGACTGTGAAATCGGGTTACGCATGGCGCGACCGGCTACCTATAATGTAAGCGTGACTCAGTTTGTGTCTGGATCCACCGGAAGCGAATAAGGATGGCTTGGCGTTTAGTAGACGCGGACTGAACTCGTCGTTGCCTTCGAGCTTACATCCCGTCTCTATCTAACTCGTCTTGTACGAGCCGCCTCAGTGAAGCCTCTTTTTCAGGTGGGTTTCCGGCTTAGATGCTTTCAGCCGTTAACCCGTGGCGCGTAGCTGCTCGGCACTGCCCTGTCGGACAACCGATACACCAGTGGCGCCGCTGCTATGTTCCTCTCGTACTGATAGCAGCTTCCCGTCAGGCTTCTGACATTCCCAGTAGATAGCAACCGACCTGTCTCACGACGGTCTAAACCCAGCTCACGACGCCCTTTAATAGGCGAACAACCTCACCCTTGGCGGCTGCTGCACCGCCAGGATGGGCGGAACCGACATCGAGGTAGCAAGCCACCGGGTCGATATGTACTCTTGCCGGTGACGACTCTGTTATCCCTAAGGTAGCTTTTCCGTCATCTACGGCCCGCATCAAGCAGGCTCGTAGGTTCGCTAGACCCGCCTTTCGGCTCGCCGTCCCACGTTTATTTGGAACAGCGTCAGGCTGCCTTTTGCTCTTACACTCTACTCCGGGTTCCTGACCCGGACGAGGCAACCATTGGGCACGCTCGATACCTTTTCAAGCGTGTACCGCCCCAGTCAAACTGCCTACCTGTTGATGTCCTCCTCCCGGAGTGAGGGTCACAGTCTCCTACGGGTAGTATTTCAGTGGCGTCTGGGCGACGTGCTGGCGCACGCACCTCTGTAACGACTCCTACCTATCCTGCACATAGGAGCCCATGACCCAACGACAGGCTGCAGTAAAGCTCTATAGGGTCTTCGCTTCCCCCTGGGAATCTCCGGACTCCGCACCGGAATGTAAAGTTCACCGGGACCAAGCTAGGGACAGTAAGGCTTTCGTTCGTCCATTCATGCGAGCCGCCAATAAAGCGGCAAGGTACTACGCTACCTTAAGAGGGTCATAGTTACCCCCGCCGTTAACGGGTCCTTCGCCCCTTTGTACAGGGTTTTCAGATACCCGCACTGAGCAGGATTCAGTGATCGTACTAGTCCTTACGGATTAGCGATCACCTATGTTGTTATTAGACAGTCGAAGCCTCCTGGTCTCTGCGATCTGCCCCTTGTAGGGCAGACACCCCTTCTCGCGAACTTACGGGGCTAACTTGCCGATTTCCCTTAGCTCGGTTGTCCCGACACGCCTAGGCCTTCTCAGCCAGAGTTCCTGTGTCGGATCTCGGTACGGTCTGTCGTCTCGCCTTTTCACGGGCTCTGGGAGTGGGTCGACTTTCGCACTTACGCGTTCGTCCGCTTCTCGCCATTACGGCACTCCACGGATTTCGGCGTTTGGACGGGGCGAGTGCCCCGCTCAACCTATCCCAAAGCGTCGGCTTTTGGTGACGACAGGTACAGGAATATTAACCTGTTTCCCTTTCTTCCATCTCAACTTATGGATGGGATTAGGACCGACTAACCCTTGGCTGATGAACATTGCCAAGGAAACCTAACTCTTTCGGCGGTCGGGATTCTCACCCGACTACGCTGCTACTATTGCCAGGATTTTCTTCCCAACGCGGTCCACACGACCTCTAAGCCGTGCTTCCGTCCGCGCCGAGTGCCCACCTAACGCTGTGCCGAAGGTATCGGTGGCAGACTTAAGCCCCGTTTATTTTAGGGGCCGCAAACCTCGACCGGTAAGCTGTTACGCTTTTCTTAGAGGGTAGCTGCTTCTAAGCTGACCTCCCGGTTGTCTATGGCTTGCGACACCCTTCGTGTAATAACACTTAGTCTGCACTTGGGGACCTTAACCTTCGTCTGGGTTGTCTCCCTCGCGGACCACAGGCTTACCCCGCGGCCCGGACTCCCTGTTTCAACGGCGTGCGTGGGTTTGGAGTTCGACAAGGGATCCCTCCCGCTAGGGAGGGTATTCCCCAATCGGTGGCTCTACCCCACACACTACCTCAACAGAGGTAATGCTTAGACACTTTTCGGTGGGAACCAGCTGTTGCCGGGTTCGATGGGCTTTTCACCCCTACACGCAGGTCACGGGAGGGCTTTGTAAGGCACCAACCCTTCGGGCCTCCACGTAGCTTTCGCCACGCTTCACCCTGCCCACGTGTAGATCACCCGGTTTCGGGTCGTGTCCCCATGACTTCCCGCGCTTGAACACGGCGGACCATACGGAGGCGAACCTCCGCTACGTCCATGTTGGTTTCCCTACGGCTTCCACGCTGAACGTGTTAACCTCGCCATAAAGACACACTCCCTGGCTCGTTTTTCCGAACGTACGACAGAACACCGGCAACGTCCCCCGTACTGCGTTCTTGCGAACGGCTCCTTCGGGACGAAGTTCCTTGCGTGCCCTGTCGCTCTGTAACCATCTGATTTCAAGCCCTATTTCACCTTCCTTCTAAGAGTGCTTTTCAGCTTTTGCTCACGCTACTAATGCGCTATCGGTCTCGAGTTGTACTTAGTCTTGGGAGTCGATGCCTCCCATTTTCTCAAGGGATTTCCAACCCCTGATACTCCGGAGCTGACGCACCGGTTACTGAGGTAGGCTTACGGGGCTATCACCCTGTATCGCGCTCCGTTTCAGGAGACTTCAGCCCGCTGTTCGCCGGATGAGTGTCAGTCCAATACACCACATTGCCCGAAGGCTTCGGTTTGGACTATGTCGTTTTCACTCGCCGTTACTCACGACGTCTCAGTTGATTTCTTTTCCTGCCCCTACTAAGATGTTTCAGTTCGGGGCGTTCCCCACCGCACAAGGCGGCTGCAAAGGGGATTCCCATTAGGAAACCTCGGGTTCTTAGGCTCCGTGCGCCTTCCCCGAGCTTTTCGCAGCTTGGCACGTCCTTCATCGGCACTCGAGCCGAGCTATTCACCAGATGGCGTAGTAGCCACGGTATATATGATTCCAGTGGATCCAGTTTACACCTGAGTCACGCTTACACACGGCTTCAGCGCATCCCCGCTGGCAGGCGGTGGACGCATCAGCCCTTCCCATCCTCGCTTTCACGGGACGGTGCATCTAAGTGGACCCAGAGGGATTTGAACCCTCGGCTTCCGCCTTGCAAAGGCGGCGCTCTGCCGCTGAGCTATGGGCCCCGACGGCAAACTCCGTCGACGAGTTAGAGTTGTCAGGCGAGAGCCTGACAGCCCGCAAACCCGTCGGGTTTGCGAAGGCGTGCGAAGCACGCCTCGGTAACGCAAGACTGGATTTCGTCTGTATTCAAACCTTCGTCTTAACGTCTTGAGGCATGCGAAGCATGCCTCTAACTCATCCATGGAGTTCGCCATGGACGCTCTGGTAGCTCTTTGGTGTCCGACGTGTATCGGTCGCGCCTCCCGCAATGGGAGGTCGCAGATCGTTAGGAGGTGATCCAGGCGCAGATTCCCCTACGCCTACCTTGTTACGACTTAACCCCCCTTGCGGAACCAAGATTCGACTGCGTTAAACACGCAGCCTCATCTCAGCCCCACTCGGGTGGTTTGACGGGCGGTGTGTGCAAGGAGCAGGGACGTATTCACCGCGCTTTGATGAAACGCGATTACTACGGAATCCAACTTCATGAGGGCGGGTTTCAGCCCTCAATCCGAACTACGACACGGTTTGTGGGATTAGCTACCCCTCTCGGGGCTGCATCCCGCTGTCCGTGCCATTGTAGCCCGCGTGTTGCCCGGTCCATTCGGGGCATACTGACCTACCGTTGCCCGCTCCTTCCTCCTTCTTAGCGAAGGCAGTCTCCGTAGTGTACCCAGCCACTGAACGTGCTGCTGGCAACTACGGACACGGGTCTCGCTCGTTGCCTAACTTAACAGGACGCCTCACGGTACGAGCTGACGGCGGCCATGCACCACCTCTCTCTGGGTCTAGTAAGCTCGTCAAGCTGACCTTCACTCCCAGAGTCGGGACCGGTGAGATGTCCGGCGTTGAGTCCAATTAAACCGCAGGCTCCTCCCGTTGTAGTGCTCCCCCGCCAATTCCTTTAAGTTTCATCCTTGCAGACGTACTTCCCAGGCGGCTCGCTTCGTGGCTTCCCTTTGGCACAGCGCAGGCTCGTAGCCTACGCCACACCTAGCGAGCATCGTTTACAGCTTGGACTACCCGGGTATCTAATCCGGTTCGAGACCCAAGCTTTCGTCCCTGACCGTCGGATCCATCTTCCCGAGGCGCTTTCGCCACCGGCGGTCCGTCGAGGATCTCGGGATTTCACTCCTACCCCCAACGTACCCCTCGGGTCCTCTGGTCCCAAGCCGTATGGTTTCCGCCGGACGTCCGCCCGTTGAGCGGGCGGATTTCCCGACGGACCCGTACGGCAGGCTACGGACGCTTTAGGCCCAATAAAATCGGCCATCACTCGAGCTGCCGGTGTTACCGCGGCGGCTGGCACCGGTCTTTCCCAGCCCTTATTCCTGAACCATTTTACGGTTCGGAAAAGCCCACGCTAGGCGCGGGCACTTGGGATCCCCTTATCGCACTCGCGTACAGTGTAAAGGTTTCGCGCCTGCTGCGCCCCGTAGGGCCTGGACTCGTGTCTCAGAGTCCATCTCCGGGCTCTTGCTCTCACAACCCGTACCGATTACGGGCACGGTGGGCCTTTACCCCACCGTCAACCTAATCGGCCGCAGCCACGTCCTGTGGCGTCGGAACGTTTCGGTGCCCGGGCATTCCAGCATCGGACACCTATGAGGTCTTATCCTCAGTTTCCCGAGGTTATTCCTCTCCACAGGGTAGTTTGACCACGTGTTACTGAGCAGTTTGCCGAGTCCTTAACGACTCTCGACTCGCATGGCTTAGTCGGATCCCAATAGCAATGGCCTCCGGCAGGATCAACCGGAGTTCGCCTGCCCGCGAATGCGGGCAGGACTTGGCGGGTATCGTAATTGCTATGGGTGTGATAACCCGGTAAAACCGAACACGTCGGATTTCACCGAGCTACCAGAGCGTACATCAGACCCGAGCTTACGGCGCAAAGCACCGGGTTCTTCGGGTCCTCATCTATCGTCTGTCACGGATTCAAACCTAGGTTGCCTTCAGTCATAAAGGCAACGGTTCGGGTTTCCTCCGTGGTGGGACACGTCCGCCGCGTCCCGCTTCGACGCAATACTCCCTATTTGTATAGAGAACTTAAACGTTGCCAAAATCGCCACCCATGACAGGTTTTGACATACCGAGCACACTAATTAGGCTTACGAAGCTGAACAGGATTCGGGATTTTCTTATTTGAAATAATGTCAGGCGGACGCTGACGGCACACACCGACGCGCCGTGCCGCGCGCCTACGCCAGTTCGTCGCGCGCCTTGTCGGCAATATCCTCGACGCCGTCGTACGCACGGTCGACGAACGCCTCCATGTTGAGAAAACCGTGTATCATGGAGCCATAGTTCGTATGCGTGACCTCGACGCCGTCCTCGTGTAAGCGGCGTGCGTACTCCGCGCCCTCGTCGCGGAGAGGGTCGTATCCCGCCGTGAGGATATGCGCGGGAGCGACGCCCTCGAAGTCGCAGGCGCGGAGCGGGAACGCGTACGGGTTTGCTGTGTGTACCGTACTGTCGATGTAGCTGTTGAGGAACCAGATAAGGTCCTCCGCCTCGACGAAGTAGCCCGAAGCGTTCTGTGCGCGCGACTCCATCGGTCTGTCGTACGCCGTCGCCGGATAGATGAGTGTCTGGTGGTCCACCTTCGGAAGCCCACGGTCGCGCGCCATGAGACAGACGACCGCGGAGAGGGTGCCGCCCGCGGAGTCGCCCGCGACGCCGAGCGCGCCGTCGTACTCGTTTGACGCCCAGTTCGTGGCTTCGTAAGCGTCCTCGACCGCGGCGGGGAACGGATGCTCGGGCGCGAGTCGGTAGTCCACGGATACAACGCGCAGTCCCGACTCGTCGGCTATCATACGGCAGAGGGAGTCGTGCGTGTCTAAGCTACCGACTACGAAGCCGCCGCCGTGGAAGAAGACGACGGTCGCTGGCGCGTCTTCGGGTTCGTAGACGCGTATCGGCACGCCGTCGTCGTCTTCGCCCGTCGTCTCGTCGCGCACATCGTCCACCTCGACAGGTTCCTCGGTGGACATCTCCGTGACGGTTTCGAGCATCGCGCGTGCCTCCTCGGGCGTCTGGTCGCTGAACGATACCTCGAACTGGTCCACGAGTTCGAGGACTGCCTCTACCTGCGGGTCCAGGTCGCCGCGTTCTGCTTTGAACTCCATACGCGAAAGACGTGCCCGTGCGACATAACTATACATGACACGACTCGGTCGCTTTCAGATACGTCCGACGAACTGCCACGTCGTGGCACCGGAAATGTGGAGAATTACGGTAAAATATGCCAAAGTTTTTTGATGTAAGGGTACATCTCTGCGCTGTTGTGAATTCTTCGAAGGCAGAACAGGACGACAGCCGTCTAACCGATACGCTGATTGGGATGAGGGGTTCGGACGCGGGAAGTATCAGGGTGCTACACGTCGACGACGAGCCTGACGTAGGCGAACTCGTCACAGTCTACCTCGAACGTGAGGGCGACATAGAGGTCGTCACCGAAACCGACGCCGAGGCGGGTCTCGAAAGGATAGACTCCGGAGACATCGACTGCGTAGTCTCCGACTACGACATGCCCGGAATGGACGGTCTGGAGTTCCTCCAAGCCGTCCGCGACGACTACCCCGACCTTCCATTCATTCTCTTTACGGGAAAGGGGAACGAGGAGATAGCGAGCGAAGCCATATCGGCTGGAGTCACCGACTACCTGCAGAAAGGCACAGGGACGGACCAGTACGCCGTTCTCGCAAACCGCGTCGAGAACGCCACACGCCGGTACCACGCCGAGAAGGAGATGAGACGCGGATTTCGGGCTATCGAGACGGCACGCGAAGGAATCGCCTTTCTGGACGAGGACGGAAGGTTCGTCTACGTCAACCGAGCGTACGCAGACGTCTACGGCTACGACCGCGACGAGATGGTCGGCGAGCACTGGGAGATGCTATACCCCGAAGAGGACGTGGAGACGGTCTACGACGAGATACTTCCCGCCGTCCCCGACAAAGGAAGGTGGACGGGCGAGAGCACGCATCTCAGAAAGGACGGCACACGTCTCGTCGTCGACCACGCGCTCGCCTACACCGACGAGGAGACGCTCGTCTGCCTCATACGTGACATCACGGAGGAGAAGAAGCGAGAGACGGAGGAGGACGAGAGCGACCGCCAAGAAGACGGTGTCGACGTATATCTCAAGGAGAGGGCGATGGACGAGGCACCCATCGGAATCACGATAAGCGGGCATCAGGAGGACGATGTTCCGCTTATCTACGCCAACGAAGGATTCTCAAGGATAACGGGATACTCGGAGGAAGAGACACTCGGACGCAACTGTCGTTTTCTTCAGGGCGAAAGGACGGAGGAGGAGCCCGTCAGAAAGATGCGCGAGGTGATAGAGGCGGGCGAGAGCGTCTCAGTCGAACTACTCAACTACAGAAAGGACGGCACGGAGTTCTGGAACGAGGTACTGATATCGCCTATCACGGACGAAGAGGGCGACGTGACAAACTTCGTCGGTTTCCAGCAGGACATCTCGGAGAGGAAGAGGCAGGAGAGACACCTGAGAAGGCAGTTGGAGCAGTTCGAGCGGTTCAGCGACGTTCTCTCACACGACCTCGGGACCCCTCTGTCGGTGGCGAAAGGTAGGCTCGAAATGGCTCTGGAGGAGTTCGAGAACGAACACGTCGAAAAAGCGAGCTGTGCGCTGGACCGGGTCGACCGTCTCGTGGAAGGCTTGGCGGGCGTGATGCGCGAGGGTGAACTCGTGAACGAAATCGAGGACGTTTCGCTAGAGGAGGCGGCGAACAGGGTCTGGGGAACCGTCTCGTCCGGAACGGACGCAACGCTCGAAGCCGAAGACGGTCTCGTCCGCGCCGACGAGGACGCTCTTTCGCGGCTTCTGGAGAATCTGCTCAGGAACGCTGTTGAACACGGTTCAACAGGCAACCGGACGAGGTCCGGTGACGCCGTCGAACACGCTGGCTCCGACGTGAACGTGAAGGTCGGCGCGCTCCCCGACGGCTTCTACGTCGAGGACGACGGACCGGGAATACCGCCCGAGGAGCGCGACGAGGTCTTCGGGTTCGGCTACTCCGAGAAGGACGACGAAGAGCACGGTATCGGGCTTGCGAGCGTGCGTCAGAT
Organism: Halobacteriales archaeon; assembly: GCA_034522195.1. Classification (GTDB taxonomy): domain Archaea; phylum Halobacteriota; class Halobacteria; order Halobacteriales; family Halorutilaceae; genus Halorutilus. Next base: position 38,380 of record JAXHLL010000004.1, read on the forward strand.
AGCCGTCGCACACGGATGGGAAGTGAGCGTGACGGAGGGCGAGGAGGGCGGCGCGCGTTTCGAAGTAAGAGACGTGGAGACACCCGAAGACGAGTAGCGACGGTACGTTTATGTCGCGCACATCCATGCACCGACCATGGATGTCGGAAGACGCGACCTTCTTCGTCTCGTGGGTGTCGGCGCGTTGGGCGGTATGGTTCTGCTCGACGAAACGGAGACGGTTTCCGCGGGCGAACTCACGAGCGACGCCGAAGCGCGGCGTTTCGGACTCGGACGTTTCGCGCTCGACTGGCACAAGACTGAGGAGGGTTACGCTCTCTCTGTCGAGGACGACGGAGAGACGGTCTGGAGAACGGTTCCGGGCGAGAGCTTCTTGGAGGCGGCGGACGCCGAGTTCGAGGCTGAGCACCGCCAAGGTCCGTACGAGATTACCGAGGACGTGCGACGGACGCGCGCCGAACAACACGTCGAGACTTTCGAGGAGGACGGCGACAGCGTTACGGTCGCGGGCACGCTATCCGACGGCGACGAGACCGTCGGATACGAACTCACCGTCGAAAACACGGACGAGGAACATCTGCGTTTCACGCTCACGACAGACACGTCTGGCGACGTGCGTCTCGGTCTGAGGTACGCGTCCTCCGCCGACGAGCGTTTTCACGGGTTCGGTGAGCAGGCGCGGCATCTCGACCTGAAAGGCAGACAGGTTCCCGTGCTGACGCAGGAGCCGGGTATCGGCAGGGACCACGTCGTGAACGAGTTCCTCGTCGAGGCGGTCAGTCCGGGTTCGTCGGGTACGACGGTTTCGTCGTACGCGCCTATGCCGTACTACCTCTCGGACAAGGGCTATTCTTTATTTCTGGAGAACACCGCATACAGCGTCTTCGACCTGCGCGCCGAAAACCTCGCCTCGGTACGGTGCTACGACGACGAACTCGTCTGGCGTGTCATAGGCGGCGAGACGCCCGCCGAACGCGTCGAATCGTTCTCGCGTTACACAGGCAGGATGCCCGCACTCCCAGACTGGATGCACGAAGGAGGTGTCGTCGGTATGCAGGGCGGCACAGAACGCGTCCGCGAGGTGTGGGAAGAACTTCAGGAACGAGACACGCCTCTCGCCGGCTTCTGGCTACAGGACTGGGTCGGCGCGCGCACCACGTCGTTCGGCGAACAGCTGTGGTGGAACTGGGAGTTAGACCGCGACAGGTATCCGGGATGGGACGAACTCGTCTCCGACCTCAATGACGAAGGCGTCGAGGTTCTCGGATACGTCAGCCCGTATATCACAGACGTTTCGGAGAAGGAAAACGTCCGTCGCAACCTGTTCAAGGAGGCGCGCGAAAACGGCTACCTCGTGGAGCAGGACGGCGAGGTCTTCATGCTCCCCATCACCGACTTCAGCGCGGCACTCGTAGACCTGACAAACCCCGAGGCGCGCGACTGGATACGCGACGTTATCGACGAAAACCTCCTCGGGAACGGATTTCGGGGCTGGATGGCGGACTTCGGCGAGGGGTTTCCTTTCGACGCCGAACTGCACGACGATACCATCGAGCCTTCGGAGTACCATAACAGGTACGTCGTTGACTGGGCGGAGGTGAACCGCGAAGCTATCGAGGAAGAAGGGCGCGAAGACGCAGTCTTCTTCACGCGCTCAGGATTCACGCGCAGTCCCGCTCATAGCACACTGTTCTGGACGGGCGACCAGTTCGTTTCGTGGGACGACCGCGACGGCTTTCAGACCTCGGTACGCGCGCTTCTCACGTCGGGAGTCTCGGGAATATCGCACAACCATTTCGACGCGGGCGGTTACACCTCCATCGTACGCGGACCGGTCGGTTCGGGACGCGGGCGCGAACTCCTGTTGCGTTGGCTCGAAGCCGCGGCGTTCACGGCGGTGTACAGGACACACGAAGGAAACCAGCCCGACGAGAACGCACAGATATACAACGACTCGGGTACTTACGACCAGTTCGCGCGTTTTGCGAAGGTCTACGCGTCTCTCGCGCCTTACCGAAAACACGTCTGCGCCGAGGCGGAGGAGCGCGGCTTGCCGGTCGTACGTCCTCTTTTCCTGCACTACCCCGACGACGAGACGGCGCGCGAGATACACACGCAGTTCCTTCTCGGACGCGAAATTCTCGTCGCACCCGTCGTCGAGAAGGGCGCGCGAGATAGGCGCGTCTACCTGCCCGACGACGAATGGACCCACCTCTGGACGGGAGACGCCTACGAAGAAGGCTGGCACTCTCTCGACGCGCCGGTAGGCGAACCGCCCGCCTTCTACCGCTCCGAAGCCGCCGACAGGATGGAGCCGGTTCTCGAAAACCTCCGCGAAAACGGGGTGTTGGAATGAACGACGAAGAACTGAAACGCGCCGCGCGCGTCCTCTTAGACGCAGCACTCGGCTTCGCTCTCGTCGTCGTCTTCGTCCGCGTCTTTCTCCCCGCACGTCCGCTCGACCTCCCGACGGGTGCTTCGAGCGCGGGCGTCGTCCTTATCGCCCTTTTCGGCTCCGCGTCCTTCGTCGCGCTCGGAACACGCCACGACGAGAGGCGTCTCGTCGCCGCCATGTTCGCCGTCGTCGGCACGCTCGCCGTCGCCTCTCTCGTCGTTCTGCCCGCGGCGGATACCGACCTCTCCGTCACCGCTCTCGGTGTCGGAGTTGTGGGCGTCGTCTTAGCACACGTTTCGCTCCACGTCGGTGTGTCAGACCGCGTCCTCCTCCGACGCGGCGTCTCCTCCGCAGTAGACGGAGTCGTCGCCGTCGCGCTCTGGTACGTCACCGTCTGGACCGTCGCGCCTGCTGTCGGTCTACGAACACCGACGGGCGCTACATGGGGCGGTATCGTCTCTGTGGTCGTCGTCATCTTCTTCTGGAGCGCGGTCGTCCGCGTGCCTTTCGAGGCGTACGACGGACGAACACCCGGAAAACGTATCGCGGGCGTCCGTGTGACAGACAGAGACGGCGGAGAGCCGAGTCTCCGTGCCGTCGTCCTCAGAAACACGCTCCGCCCCCTCGACTCGCTCCCTTTCGGCTACTTCGTCGGCGTGGCGTACGCGGTGAGGAGCGACGGAAGGCGTATAGGCGATGCCGTGGCAGGAACGCGCGTCGTGCGGGACGGTAGGACGGAAGAAGCCACGGAAGACGGATGAAGCGTGGTCGGAGGACAGGAGGTATTTACCGACGGAGAGCGATAGCCGAAACATGTCGATGAAAGACGGGGAAACGTGTAAACCGGCGAATCCAAGGCGCGGAATGGAGGCGTAGATTGCGCGTCTTCGTCAACACAGCGACGAGCGCGGACGGAAAGCTGTCCGACGCGACGCGTTCACAGGTACGTCTTTCTTCGGACGAGGACTTCGAGCGCGTTGACCGTCTGCGTGCCGAGAGCGACGCGGTACTCGTCGGCGTCGGTACCGTTCTCGCGGACGACCCTTCTCTGACGGTCAAGGACGAGGAGCGCGCCGAGCGACACGGAAACCCGATACGTGTCGTCGCCGACTCGCGCGCACGGACGCCGCACGACGCGGAAGTTCTGGACGACTCAGCACAGACCGTCGTCGGCGTCGGCATGGATGCGTCTTCGGAGCGCGTCGATGCTCTGCGTGAACACGCCGAAGTCATCGAAACCGACGCCGAACGCACCGACCTGCGCGCGCTACTCGACGCACTCGAAGACCGCGGCGTCGAATGTCTCATGGTTGAGGGTGGCGGCGAGATAATATTCTCGTTGCTCCGCGAAGGTCTCGTTGACGAACTTTACGTCTACGTCGCGCCCGTCTTCGTCGGCGGAAGCGACGCGCCGACGCTCGTAGACGGCGAGGGATTCGTTGGCGAAGACGAGTACGTCGAAGCGTCGCTCGAAGACGTCGAGCGCGTCGGCGAGGGTGTCGTTCTGCGTTACGTCATAGAAGGACGATGAGCGGCAGAAGGAGCGCGCCCATGCAGTTCACGCGTCTCACACGCGTGTAGTTCGGCACCAACCCCACGACCGTCGAGGCGACGAGTATCGGCAGACCGACGATTCCCGAGAAGACGAACGTCAGGACGACGAGCATGGCGACGACTGCGGCACTCAGGACGCGGTAGTCGGCACGGCGTACGGCACCGAAGGCGTACTTCCCGAGCGCGACGGTAACCCCGAAGGCGGCGACGGAGACGACCGCGATGCCGACGAGGTAGGCGACCACGTCGCCGAATCCGACGCGCGCGTCGAGACGTGTCAGAGCGACCATCGTGCCGCTCCTCGGCAGACCGATGTAGTAGAGGGCAAGGAGAGCGAAGACTGCGTTCGAGGTATCGACACCCGAGACGGCGACGATGAAAGACCGCATCGAGGCGGGTTCGTCCTCGGAGTCGGGCAGGAGGCTCTGTACGAAGCTCGTCGCCACGGCGGGCGAGACGCCGGGTAGCCAGCCCACGAGGCTCCCCGCGAAGCCGCCGCCGACTGCGTTGACGAAGACCGACCGGCGTGGAAGCGCGACGGCGCGCGGCTTCTGTTCGGGTATGTCGGCGTCCTCGAAAGCACTGACGGCGAGTATGGGAACGCCGAACAGACCGACGAAAAGCGGCATGAGGAGCGTCGGCTCTCCGACGAGCGCGTTCCCTGCGTCGGGTCCGAGCGTGAGGACGTAGTAACCGAGAAGTCCGGACGCACCGAGTACGACGAGAGCCTTTGCGCGCACGGCGAGCGCGTCGCGCCGCGTCGGTTTTCTGTGTCCATGCGTTCCGACTTCGCCGCCGCGTTCTGTCAGAACGAGGAAAAGTACCGTCCCTGCGAGCACCAACGGCATATACGCCGAGAGAGCCGAGTAGGCACGTACCATGACGAGCGTAACGGGGACGGCGACGAAGAAGCTGAAGGCGACGGCGAGCATGCTACCCGACGCCGAGAGAACGACAGCCTCGCGTCCGTCGCCATCGAGAACCATACGGTGCCCGGGGAGCGCGACGAGAGCCATCGACTCGTCGGGAACGCCTAAGACGATGCTCGGCAGGATGTCGAGAAACGTGTGCGTCACGGCGGCGGTCACCATCACGAGACCGAAGCCCGTAGGAGCGACGAACTCCGAAGCAGTGCCCGCGATACCCGCGAGCAGAAACGCGAGGTTGTTGACATGCAGACCGGGCGTCAGACCGCTGACGCATCCGAGCACGAATCCGGCAGAGCAGAACAAGACAAACCCCCCTGCGCCAATCCCCATGCCAGCACACGGTTCGTCTGTCTCACTAATATCTCTGACTAACTATCTTGGCATATGTAGTTTCATGAATGAAAGATTTCAGGAACTTGATACGTGAGTAAGTAATTCTAAATACTGAATTCCTGAAACAAGCGAGAAGGAGCCGCTCGGAACGCACCGTGCCGGTTCAGAGACACTTTCTGCGGTGTTCGTAAACAGTTCCGCAACCGTCGCACCTGTTCAGACCTGTCGTCGCCGACTCCCCGCACCGCCCGCAGGTAGGGTACGCGTCGGACCGCCAGACGACGCGGAGCACCCTCGCGTTGGAGATATGTGCTGACATCACGGTCGGAACGACAGGGACACTCCTAATAACAGGTTATATGTGGGGTACTTGCGGCTACTGAGATATACAGCGGGATACTACCGCTCTTCGCTGTCGAGCACGCGAATATGGTCTCCGCGCACCGTGACGGGAATAGGAACCGTCGATTCATGAAGTTCGACGGTGACTTCCTCGCTCGCCTCGTCTATGCGCTTTATGCGTGCCTTCTCGCCCTTGAACGGACCGCTGATTATCTCGACCACGTCGCCCTCGTTTACGCCCGAGACGGACGGCTTTGGCGTCAGGAAGTGCTCGACCTCCTGCATGCTCGTCTCGCCCTCGACCATCGAGTGTGCGTGCGGTATGCGTTCTATCGCGCGGTCAACGGCGTTCTCGTCCTCCGCTTCGACGAGGACGTACGCCGTCACGTCGCTCGGAACGAGAACCGCAAGTATGCCCGGGTTGTCGCGCTCCGCGAGCATGTCAGCTACGGTCTTCTCCTGACTCGCCGTCGTTTTTACTGCGTATATTCCCATGGTCTTAGGGCGGTAGTGGGCGCATTATTACGAAGAGCAGGAATCCTATGACGCCTACGAGAACGACACCTGCGGCGGCTATCAGAGCCACCTGCTTGAACTCGTCCCACGTCGGCGTGCGGGCGAGCTTCAGCACCCGGAGGTAGTCGTTTACGTTAAGGTTGAAGTACTTACCCATCGGAGAGGTATATTTGTCGGCAGAACTTTAGTGTTGCCTTAGGCTCCGCGTCTGCGTCTACTCGACGTAGTCGATGCCTTCCGCGGACGCCGTCTCCGTCTCTTCTTCGTCTTCCTGACCGTATATCTGCGGGCTTTCGACGCCCGTGACGACTATCATGGTACGCATCGTGCCTTCGAGTTCCTCGTCGACCGAAGTACCCCAGATGATACGTGCGTCCTCGTCTATGCGGTCGTAGATATCGTCCACGACGCCCTCCGCCTCCTCGATGGTCATGTCGCTACCGCCCGTGACGTTGACGAGCGCCGACGACGCGCCTTCGATGTTCACGTCAAGGAGCGGCGAGCGCAGAGCCTTCGTGACGCTCTCCTCCGACTTCTTCTCGGAGTCGCTCTCGCCTAAGCCTATCATCGCCACACCGCCGCTCTCCATGACCGTGCGTACGTCGGCGAAGTCGAGGTTGACGAGACCGGGCTTCGTGATTAGTTCTGTGATGCCCTTTACAGAGCGCATCAGAACCTCGTCGGCGACTCGGAACGCGCGGTCTACCGGAAGACCGCCGACGGACTCGACGAGACGGTCGTTGGGGACGACGATTACGGTGTCGGCTACCTCGCGCAGACGTTCGAGACCTGCCTCGGCGTTGTTGCGTCTTACCTCACCTTCCGCCGTGAAAGGCGTCGTGACGATTGCGATGGTCAACGCGCCTTCGTCCTGTGCCGCCTGCGCCACTACGGGCGCGCTTCCCGTGCCCGTTCCGCCGCCGAGACCTGCCGTCACGAAGACCATGTCGGAGCCGTCTATCTGCGCCTTTATGGCGTCCTGCGACTCTATGGCGGCTTCCTCACCGACCTGCGGGACGGAGCCAGCACCGCGCCCGCCCGTCTTCTGCTCGCCTATGAGAATCTTCTCGTCGGCGTCTATATCAACCAGATGCTGTACATCGGTGTTGGTGGCTACGGTGCGCGCGCCCTCGATACCCTCCTTGAACATCCTGTTGATGGTGTTGCATCCACCGCCGCCACAGCCGAAGACGGTGATGGTGGTCTGGAGGTCTTCGAGAACCTCTTCGAGTTCCTCGTCTGTGGTGCGTGCGTCCACCTCGTCCTCGGACGGCGAACCGTCGCCCGTCGGCTTCTCCGTCGTGTGTTCCGTGGTGGAGCGCGTCTTGTCCGTCTCCGTTTCGTTCTTTGTCTCGGTCTGCGTTCCCGTCTCTCTCTTCACGTTCCGTCCCCGTCCTGCCGGGGTACTTCCTTCCACGTTCCTTCCCTCGTCGTTCTCCGCCTCTTCAAGGGCGTCTTGAACAATCTTGTCCATAGTATTACCTCTCCGGATTCGTATGAAGTTTATAACGAAACCGCCCATATAACGTTACGTCAGACATACGGATGACAAGCCGGTATCAGGCTCCGAAGAGTTCATGTTATTATAAACGTACCTTTGTCTTATGCTCCTCCGGGTGCAGGCGCAGGTTCAAGCACAAGCCGGAGTCGAAGCCGCAACCCGAGGCGAGATACCTCCGCTGACGCTCGAAATCGTGGTTATCTTCGCCATAATCGCTCTCGCTCTCGTTCTTTTCGTCACAGAACCCGTGCCCATCGATGTCGTCGCAATAGGCGTCCTGTTCACGCTCATCGTCTTGGAGCCTCTGACACAGGTAGACCCCGTGACCGGAATAGGCGGCTTCTCTAGTTCGGCGACGATAACGGTGCTCGCCATGTTTATACTCAGCGAAGGCATCCGCCAGTCAGGTCTTATAAACATCATAGGCGAGAGTATCGCCGACTCTTTCGGACACAGCCCTTTTAGACAGCTTCTCGCCGTTCTCGGTCTTTCGGGCGGGACGGCTGGCTTCATAAACAACACGCCCGTCGTCGCCATCATGATACCGATGGTGAGCCGTATCTCGGACCGTACCGGCGTCTCACCTTCGAAGCTCCTGATGCCCATATCGTTCGTGGCGATGCTCGGCGGTATGCTGACCGTCATCGGAACTTCGACCAACATACTCGCGTCGGACGTTTCTGCGCGCCTAATCGACCGTCCCTTCTCGATGTTCGAGTTCACTCAGTTAGGCTTCGTCGTCCTTGTGACGGGCGTCGTCTACCTCGTCACGGTAGGCTGGTACCTCGTACCCGAACGTATCGAGGTCACGGACCAGCTCGTAGACGAGTTCGGGATGACCGAGTACCTCACGGAGGTCGTCGTGCGCGAAGACTCGGTTCTCGTTGGGATGACGGTCGAGGAAGCACTCGAAGAACTCGACCCCGACGATGACTCGGACACCGACCTCGTACAGCTCATACGCGACAAGGAGGCTTACACCGAACCCCTCGCGCGTAAGGAAATACGCCCCGGCGACATACTCGTCCTGCGCACGGGGCGCGAAAGGCTCCTCGACCTCATCGACGCAGAGGGTCTTGACCTCGCGCCCGACGCAGAAGTCACCGACGAGACACTCGACGCGGAGGAGGACGAAGTTAGGTCCGAGACGGAGCAGAGCCTCGTAGAGGTCGTCGTGTCTCCGGAGGCGTCGATAATCGGAAAGACGCTCGAAGGACTCCGTTTCAGGGACAGGTACGACGCGACCGTGCTCGCCATACGCCGCGGCGAGAAGGTAATACACGCGCGGATGGACGAGAGGCATCTACGCGGCGGCGACACGCTCCTGATACAGGCGACCGACGACACCGTCCAGAGGTTCGTCAACGACCGTGACTTCATCGTCGCGCAACGTATCACACGTCCCGACTTCAGGACCGAACGCATACCCGTCGCTGTCGGGATTGTCGCAGGCGTCGTCGCGCTCGCCGCGCTCGGCGTTATTCCCATAGTCGTGAGCGCGTTCGGCGGAATCGTCGCCATGGTCGCAACGGGATGCGTCAAGCCCGACGAGATGTACTCCGCCGTCGACTGGAGCGTCGTCTTCCTGCTCGCCGGTCTTATACCGTTGGGCGTCGCCATGGAACGCACCGGTGCGGCGGAGTGGCTTGCGAGCGTCGTTTTCGTCTACTCGGGCGGCTTGAGTACCGTCGTCGTCCTCGGACTGTTCTACGTCTTTACGGCACTCATAACCAACGTCATCAGCAACAACGCGAGCGTCGTCCTCATGATACCCGTTGCGATAGACACGGCGCAGGCGATAGGTGCCGACCCGTTCTCATTCGTCCTCGCCGTGACGTTCGCGGCTTCGACCGCGATGCTCACGCCCATAGGCTACCAGACAAACCTGATGGTCTACGGACCCGGCGGCTACAAGTTCACCGACTTCTTCCGAGTCGGCGCGCCGTTACAGGCTGTCCTCACGGTCGTCACTACAGCCGGAATCGTCTACTTCTGGGGGGTTTGACGGAGTTCGAACTCGCGCGTCTCCCCCGTGTGCACGTCGTCGGGAGAGACGGTGCGTCCTTCGACCTCGACCGTTTCGCCCGCCGAAAGCCTGCCGAACGCAGGTCCTTCCTCAACTCCAAGTTCGCGCGCCTTTTCGGCGTCGAAGACCTCACGTTCGAGGACGACGGAGTCGTCGGTCATGTGCACGTCGTACTTCGCGCTCAGAACCTCGGCGAGAGCGTCGGCGAGCGCGCGTCTCTCGTCCGGTGCGACTGCTACGCTTTCTACGTGTCCGCCTTCCTCGACGTATCCGAGCGCGTGTCTTTCGAGCGCGGCGTCCGTGGCTTCGGCATCGACGTTGCGCGCCTCTTGGACGAGTCCGGCGGTAAACTCAACGACAGCGTCCGCACCCGGTTCAGCGCGTTCGGTCAGATGTGCGTCGCCAGCCGCCTCGCCGAGCGTGTCTTCGACAGCCTCCGCCGTCGTTTCGGGCACGCCCGCGCGTTCGCGCAGGTACGGTTCGGTGACGACAGGATAATCTTCGATGCATTCGGGCGGCGCGTCCGTCGCTTCGCCGTCGAGAAGGAGCGCGTCCGCCCCCGACGTTTCGTACGCCTCGTGCAGGAGCGTTTCGTTGAGGTCGTCGAGAGCGTAGTCGGCGGCGACGTGACCAACAGCGGCGTCCGTCTCCAAGACGACGCGTGTGAACCTCGGCGCGTAATGCCCGCCGCCGACGCCGACGACCGTCGTTCGCGGCTCCTCACGTTCGGACAGCGAAAGGACGCCCTCGGCGACCGCACGCGCGGCGTCTTCGCGTTCCCACTCGTCGGGACCGCTTCCTACCTCGGCGAAAAGAGAAGGAGTTTCGAGTTCCGAAGGTCCGTGGTGCGTCGCCTCCACCCCAACGTCGAAGTCCTCGGGTGCGTTCTCCGCGAAACGCCGCAGGAGGTGGCGCGCCGCGTCGGGTGCCGGAACAGCGAGACTCGCGTCCTCGCCGCCGTACTCCGCCTCGCCGAAGTTACCCGTGTGGTGCGCAGTAAGAAGCGGTCCCGTGTCGCCCGAGTGGCGCGAGACGAAGACGACGAGCGAAACGTCGAACTCGGCGCGCAGGTCGGCGTCTACACCGTCGTAATGTAGATGAAGACCGTCCTTCTCGACCATCACGAAGCCGTCAGTTATGTCGTCGTCTCCGGCGGCGTCGCCGTGCGTCCATTCGCGCTTCCAGTCACCGCGCGGTTCGCGCTCGTCCCATTCGACGGCGCGCAGGAGGGCGTCGCGTATCGTCAGCGACGCCACATCCTCGCGCGAGACGACGACACCTATCATTCTTCGTTCTCGTCTTCGAGCGCGTCCGGAAGCCTGTCGGCGAGTTCGGTCGAGAGTATCAGGTCGGCGTTGCCGCTGACGAAATCGGGGACGTCGTCCGCAACTACGATGACGCGCACGTCGGGGTTGATGTCCTTCGCAACCACGACCTGTGTCGGATAACCGGAGCCGACGACGACGGCGTCCGCCTCGGCGACGCCCGCCTCGCGCAGAGCATCCGTGCCGTAGCCGTCGGTGCTCGAAACGTCGTGTCCCGCGTCGCGGAGCATGTCCACTGTCTCGGGGTCCACGCCTATGGTTACTACCTTCATTCGATCGAGAGATGTGCCTTCGTCGATATGTCTTTTCGGTTTCTCAACAGGTTTGTTTCTCTGCTCTGTTTCAGACTCTTGTCCTCAACCTCTCGTTGGCTGTCCCCGAAAACGGCTTATTGGACACCACAATCAAAATACATTCGGACACGGAAGCTATGCGGGCACAGGAACCTCAAGATTCAGGCTGTCGTACCACACCACAGGACGTTTCGCGCCGTTCTCCTCCTTGAACCTGATTAATCCAATACGCTCCAGTTCGTCGAGATTCTTCTTTACGTCGATGGGTGACCTGTCCACGAGACGCGCGGTCTCACGTATGCTCGCGGGTTCGTGCTCCGCTATCGCGTTAATCAGGTCTATCGTCGTGTCGCGCGTCACACGGTTCAGGTCGTTCTTGGTCGTGACTACGACCATCGGCGTGTCTTCGGGTTCGTTGCCCTCTTTCATGCTCCAGATGCCTTCGAGAGGCTGTTCGAGAGCCTCGTCCGGCTCCATGTACTTGACGTGTAGCGTCGTCTCGGTTTCTTCTTCAGTTTCTTTCTCGTTCATGTTGTCTCACCTCTTCGAGGAAACGCTCGTAGAGTTCTTCCATCCCGGGGAACTCTACAGTCTCACGTTCGCCTCGTTCGTGTCTGTGGTGTTCGTCGTCGTTGTGTCCGTTGTCATAACGCAATACTGTCTTGCCTTCTCGTGTTCCGTAGTGCAGGCTGTAGTGCCAGCCTGACGGGAACTTCTCCCACGGTTCGACCTTGTTCACGGTTACGTCAACGACCGCGCCCGACGGCAGATTGATGCGGTAGTCGGGTTCTTCATCCACCTCCGTCTCTCGCATCGTATGTGTATGGACGTACCCATACACAATAAGACTGGCGGTGAAGATTAAAAAGTATGCCGAGGCTTCCTATTTGGATAGCTACCGGACGGAGGAAGACCTCGCCAACTGAACGCGAGTGAGGAGCGTAGCGACGAACGAGCGGGATGTTTTTGGTCCAGATTTTTGCGAGTCGGGTGAGCATAGCGAAGCCACCCGACGAAGTAAAAAGGTGGGTGGTCCTACTCGTACTCTATCGTCGCTGGCGGCTTGTGCGTCACGTCGTACGCTACACGCGCGACGTTCGGTAGCGTACCCGTAATCTTCGACTGTATGCGTTGAAGCGTCTCCCATTCGAGTTCCATCGCCTGCGCCGTCATCCCGTCGCGCGACTCGACGGCGCGCACCACAACTATCCATCCGTGGACGCGCTCGTCGCCCTTCACGCCGGTTCCGCGCCCCGCCACCGCCGCGAGTGCCTGCCAAGGCTCGTACTCCTCAACCTCGTCCTCTACGACTGCGTTCGCCTCGCGCGCCACCTTCAGTTTTTCTTCGGTCACCTCGCCGATGACACGTATGGCAAGTCCGGGTCCGGGGTACGGCATGCGCTCGCTGATTTCGGGTGGAAGGTCGAGTTCGCGTGCGACCTCGCGCACCTCGTCCTTGTACAGGTCGCGGACGGGTTCGACGATGCCTTCGAAGTCGATTACGTCGGGAAGACCGCCGACGTTGTGGTGCGACTTGATGTTTCCCTCGCTCTCGACGCGGTCCGGATAAATAGTCCCCTGTACGATGTAGTCTGCGTCTACCTCGCGCGCCACCTCCTCGAAGACACGTATGAAGTTCTCGCCGACGACGCGTCTCTTCTCCTCGGGGTCGACGACGCCTTCGAGCGCGCCCACGAATCTGTCGCGTGCGTCGATTACGCGCAGAGACTCCATGTAGTCGAAGGTCTCGCGTACCGTTGCCGTCTCGCCCTTGCGCATAAGTCCTGTATCGACGTAGACGGGCGTCACGCGGTCGCCGACCGCTTCGTACGCGAGTGTGGCGCACACCGACGAATCGACGCCGCCCGAGAGAGCCATGACGGCGCGTCCGTCGCCTATTTCGTCCTCGATTTCGGCGACCGCCTCGTCGATGAATGACGGTGCGTCAACCATCTACGCCACCTCCTCGACGTTCACGTCTACGTCCATCTTCTCGTCTTTTCTTTCGACCGCCGCCCCGACGAGACCCACGAAAAGCGGAGACGGGTCGCCGGGACGTGACTTGAACTCGGGGTGGAACTGTGTGCCTACGAAGAAAGGATGGTCGGGGAGTTCGAGTATCTCCATCCTGTTGCCCGACTTCGACCTGCCCGAGAAGACGACGCCAGCGTCCTCCAACTCGTCGATGTAGTCGGGGTTGACCTCGAAACGGTGTCTGTGACGTTCGACTGCCGTGTCGTCGCCGTAGAGTTCGTGTGCGACGGTTCCCTCGTCTATCATCGTCTCCTTGTCCCCCAACCGCATCGTCCCGCCGAGGTTCTCGACGTCGTACTGTTCGGGCAGGAGGTCGATGACGGGGTGAGGTGTGCCCTCATTCACCTCCGCGGAGTGCGCGTCTTCGAGACCTGCGACGTTGCGCGCGTACTCGACGACAGCCATCTGGAAGCCGAAGCAAAGCCCCAAGAACGGCACGCCGTTCTCGCGCGCGTACCGCACCGCCTCCAACTTGCCGCTCGTTCCGCGCTCTCCGAATCCTCCGGGCACGACGAGCGCGTCCGCTGTCTCTAACCTCTCGAAGTCGCCATCATCCATGCGGTCGGTTTCGACCCAACGCACGTCCACATCGACGTTGTGGCGCAGACCCGCGTGCTTCAACGCCTCGTAGACCGACAGATAAGCGTCCTCGAAGTCGTACTTTCCGGCGAGAGCGACCTCGACGCTTCCGTTCTGCTCCTGCGTAACGACCTCGCGCCAAGACGTGTCGTCGCCACGTCTCTCGACGCTCAGTTCGTCCATCGCGTAGTCGTCGAGACCTTCGTCCTCCAGAACCAATGGGACGCGGTAGATGTCTTCGACATCGGGCGCGGACACGACGGCGTCCTCAGGAACGTCGCAGAAAAGAGATATCTTCTCGCGCGTCTCGTCTTCGAGCGCGTCCTCGGAACGTCCGACGACGACATCGGGATGCAGACCGAGTTCGCGCAGAGCCTTGACGCTGTGCTGTGTCGGCTTCGTCTTCTGTTCGCCCTTACTCGTCAGCGGCACGAGTGTGACGTGCACGAGAAGGAAGTCCTCGTCCTCCTCCTCGTTGCCCATCTGCCTCACTGCTTCGAGGAACGGCATCCCCTCTATGTCGCCGACCGTCCCGCCGAGTTCGACGAGACATACGTCGTGTCCTTCTGCGCATCCGCGCACCCTCTGTTTTATTTCGCGTGTGATATGCGGTATGATTTGGACGGTCTTACCGAGGTAGTCGCCAGCGCGCTCGCGGTCGATTACGCTCCTGTAAACCTTTCCTGTCGTCACGTTGTGGTCGGAGGTCATGTCGGTGTCGAGGAACCTCTCGTAGTTGCCTAAGTCGAGGTCAACCTCCGCGCCGTCCTTGAGGACATAGACCTCTCCGTGCTCGTACGGGTTCATCGTACCTGCGTCCACGTTCAGGTAAGGGTCTATCTTGACCGCCGTAACGTCGAGACCGGCGTTCTTCAGAAGGCGACCGAGTGACGCCGCCGTGATGCCTTTTCCGAGACCGGACATGACGCCGCCCGTGACGAATACGAACTTTGGAGAATCTTCTTCCGGCATACTATGTGTAAAGCGACCCATCTCAAATCCCTTGCGGTGTACCGTGAGGTAGTTTTTTGTTCCGACAGCGTTTACTGTACTGTAGATGTCGACGACACAGACGCTCTCGGACCCTGTCACCGTCCTCGACTGTCTCGGGGACGAGTACAGCGTCCGTATCCTGTCCGCTCTGTCGGACAGGGCGATGAGCGCGAAGGGGATAAGCGAGGAACTCGACATACCCATCGCAACAGTATACCGGCGCATAGAGACACTCGACGAGGCTGGGCTTATAGAGTACGAAGGCAAGGCGTTGACGGACGACGACAAGAGGGTGAAGGTGTACAGGTCGTACATCGACGAACTCAGGGTTTTCTTCGAGCCGGACGAGCCTCAGGTAGAGATGAAGAAGTACTCGGACGCGCAGAGTAGCATAGACGCGGCTTGGAAGAGAATCAAGAGGTGAAGATGACAGACGACAAAAAGGTAAAGACGGGTATCGAAGGTCTCGACGCGGTACTCAACGGCGGTATCTACAGAGGCTCCGCGGTTCTCGTGAGCGGAAACCCGGGTACGGGGAAGAGCATACTCGGTATGCAGTACCTCGACTACGGCGTCCGAGAAAACGGCGAAGGCGGCGTCTACCTCTCTTTCGAGGAGACGAAGGACGACATCGCGGAGGCGGCGGAGTCGATAGGAATCGACGGCTGGCGCGAACACGTCGAGAGCGGCGACATAATCGTCTACGACAAGATGGACCTCCTCGAAGAGACGGACTTCTCGACTTCGCTCACGAGCATACTACAAGACGTGGACTCCGACGAGTACAGCCGTCTCGTCATGGACTCGCTTACGATGTTCGAGATGTTCTTCGAGTCGGAACAGGAGAAACGCACCTACCTCCTGAAGCTAATCGACATCCTGAAGCACAACGGCTTCACGTCGCTGTTGATACAGGAGTCGGAGGCGGTCTTCCCCGACCGCGACATAGGACCAGAGGAGTTCCTGACCGACGGTAACATCTACCTCGCCCAGACGCCGACGAAGACTGGCGCCAACCGTTACATCTGGGTCGCTAAGATGCGCAAGCAGGAGATAGATACACACGTCTTCCCCATGGAGATACAGCAGGGCGGAATAAACGTCCACGACAAGGCGGCGGGTTTCTCGTACATGAGCGGCGAGAACGTCGATGACATGGGATTCGACGATGACAGGGGGGGTCTGTAGGCTCACAGCCGTCGATATCAGTGGAAGGCACGAAGACGAAGGTCGTTACCTCATGGTCTGTGCGGCGGTCGCAGTCGAACTAAAGGCGGACGCCGTCGATTCGGTCGAAGGCATGGAGTTCGACGTTCTCGACACCGAACGTGAACCGACCTTCGAGGTGGTGGTTGAGAACGTCTCGCGCGCCGTCTCGCGCGTGGGCACGGAAGAAGAGGTTACTGTCGTCGCCGAGCGAGGTGAGTTCTACAACAAGCCCGACTGGATTGTCGAAGGTGCTCTCGGAACAGAGTTCAAGTACGTGGAGACCATAGGGGAACGTAAGGCAGTAGATATCGCACACCACGCGGCGTACGCTGTCAGAAACCTGACGTTAAGACAGAAATGAAGGAAAGAGCAGTACTCGTAAAACGTGTGGACTCGGGTGAGGACGCGTCGCTCGGAGAGATGCGCGAACTCGCGCGTGCCGGTGGATACGTCGTCGCTGGCGAAGTTACGCAGTCACGCGAGCGCGACTCGGCGTACGAGATAGGACGCGGTAAGGTCGAGGAGGTGGTGCGTCTCGTTGACCGCGTCGGTGCGTCGAAGGTCATCTTCGACAACGAACTCGGACCTTATCAGGTCTACAACTTAGGCAACGAGATAGGCGTCGAGATAGACGACCGTTTCACGCTCATACTCGAAATATTCGGCGACCGAGCAGGGAGTCGTAAGGCGCAGTTACAGGTCGAACTCGCCGAACTCAACTACGAACTTCCGCGTGCGGACGCGAAGGCGAACCTCGCGAACCGCGACGAGCGCCCCGGATTCATGGGTCTTGGTGAGTACGACGAGAAACGCAAGAGCGACATAAAGGACCGTATCTCGCGTATACGTGACGAACTCGAATCGCTCAGCGACCGTGACGAGGCATGGCGGCGCGAGAGGCGCGACTCGGGATTCGAACTCGTCGCGCTCGCAGGGTACACGAACGCGGGCAAATCGACTCTGATGCGCGAACTCGCCGACGTGGAGGAGACGCCGGACCACCCTGACGTGGACGAGACGGCGGAGGCGCGTAGCGAGCCTTTCACGACTCTCGGCACGACGACACGTAGCATGCACGTACCCGGTCGCGACGTGCTGTTGAGCGACACGGTCGGCTTCATATCCGACCTTCCACACTGGCTCGTACAGAGCTTCGAAAGCACGCTCGACGAGGTGTACCTCGCAGACCTCGTCCTTCTCGTCGTCGATGCCTCCGACCCCGTCGAGGAGATGCGCGACAAGTTAGTGACGTGCCACGACACGCTCTGGAAACGCGTCGAGGCACCCGTCGTGACCGTCCTCAACAAGACGGACCTTCTGACCGACGACGAGGTACAGGAGCGTGTCGATGCTGTCGAGTACCTTGCACCGAACCCCGTCGCCGTGAGCGCGAAGGAGGACGAAAACTTAGACGAACTCGTCGCGCGCGTCAAGGACGAACTACCCGACTGGGAACGCGAGACGGTCGAACTCCCGATGTCCGACGACGGCATGAGCACCGTCTCTTGGCTCTACGACGAGGCGGAGGTTCTCGATGTCGAGTACGACGACCGCATCAGCGTTGAGTTCAAGGCGCGCGACGAGATAATCGCAAAGGCGCGCCACCGCTCGCCGCTCGAAACCGAGAGGGATACGGGGACTGAGACGGTGCCCGCTAACTGATAAGAAAACGAGAATTCGGCGGAACTTTTATTCTAAAACGCTTCTAAGAACCCCGACATGAGCATAGGGAAGATAGGAGGGGTGGCTGTTGCGGCGGCTTTGAACATAGTCATGTTCTTCCTTAGTCCTATCTTAGGTGCTATCGGTCTGCCGTTACTCATAGGGATAGCCATAACACTGCTGAAGAGTATGACAAAGATAGCAGGCGCGCTTTATCTCTTCATGCTCGCGTTTCTGATATTCGGCATAAGCCCCATAGCCGGTCTCATCGCGCTTTTCTTCGGTGGTGCCGCCGCTATCCGCCTCATCATAAAGCAGTAAAAGACAGACCGTTACCGTTTTGCGCGCGTGCCGTCATCTTCTCACGTGAACACGAGCAACGTCATGGGTGTCGCGCTTCTCGTCTTCGGTGTCGCGCTCGCTGTCACAGCGGGCGCGTCGGGCGACAGGAACGCCGTCGTTCTCGGCTTCATCGGCGCGGTAGCGTTGTTCTACATGGGCATCGGTCTCTACTCGCGTGGCAACACCGAAGAAGGTCTTTTGCGCTCGTCCGACGCGACCACCAAACGTTCGACACTCTACCGCACGTCGTCTTACGTCGCCGGCGCGGCGTCCGTCGGCGCACTCTTGGCTTTCGGTATAGCGACAGCGGAGGGTGCCTCTTTGTTCGTTCGCCTCGTCTTCGGAGTCGTCTTTATTTACACATTCCCTGTAGCTCTTTGGCTCCGTAAGATGTCGGCTTCGTCGGACGCCGACGAGAGAGAGGCGGTCGAGACAGCGGACGACGCAGGAGCCACGTAGACGCGTAAGTAAGCTTATTACGTTTCGGAAGCCCGTTTTCGGCATGAAGAACGAAGACGAAGCCAAGGCAACGGCGGTCGCACATCCGATACAGGGAATCGTCAAGTACCACGGTTTACGCGACGAGGAGACGCGTATCCCTTATCACGACTCCATCTCAGTCTGCACCGCGCCTTCGCACACACGCACGACGGTCGAGTTCGGACGCGACGAGGACACGTTCGTCATCGACGGCGAGGAGATGGACGCCGGTGTCGAACGCGCGAAGCGCGTCGTCGACAAAGTCCGCGAGCAGACGGGCGTCGAGTCGGGTGTACGCGTCGAGTCCGAAAATTCGTTCCCTTCGAACGTCGGTTTAGGTGCTTCTTCTTCGGGATTCGCCGCGCTCGCAGTCTCAGCACTCGAAGCCGCTGGAGGCGACACGTCGGTGCGAAACGCGTCGGCGGTCGCACGCAGAGGCGCGACGAGCGCGGCAAGGAGCGTAGCGGGCGGCTTCGCGCGTATAAGAACGAGCGACCGCGACGAACGCTGTTACGCCGAAAGGCTCGACGACGGCTTCCGAACCGAAGACGACCACGGCGGCAACCTGCGTATCGTCGTCGCTCTCGTCCCTGCGCACAAACACACGGGAAGAGCGCACTCCGAGGCGGCGGAGTCTCATATGTTCGAATCGCGTCTTGCGTACATTCACGGCGCGCTCGCCGAGGCGGAGCAAGCAATCGCCGACGGCGACTTCGACGCGACCTTCTCGCTCGCAGAGCGCGACTCGCTGTCGCTCCTTGCCGTCACCATGACAGGTCCCGAAGGCTGGATATACTGGAAGCCCGAAACCTTGGCTCTGCTCGAAGTCATCCGCGACATGCGTGAAGACGGTATTCCCGTCTACATGTCGACCGACACGGGAGCGACGGCGTACCTCAACACGACGGAGGAGCACGCCGAACGCGTCGCGGACGCTGTCGAGGCACTCGGCGTCGAGTCGCACGTCTGGGAGGTCGGCGGTCCGGCGCGCGTAACAGACGACCATCTTTTCTGAGATGAAGCCCGAAGAAATCCGCGACGGAATCCCGTTGCTCGACGACTACGCCTACCTCAACACGGGCGCGAGCGGTCCGTCGCCCCAGCGCGTGAACGACGCTATGGAAGAAACACGCGACGCACACGCAGAAGCGCATGCCGACGACCCTTACGGAAACGAGGAGGAGGTCGCCGACGAGACACGCGAAGCCTTCGGTTCGCTCCTGAACGCGCCGTCCGAAAACGTCGCTCTCACCTCGAACACGACCGACGGGATAAACGTCGTCGCCGACTGTTTCGACTGGAGGTCGGACGATACCATCGTTACGACCGAACTCGAACATCCCGCCGGCGTCCTTCCGTGGGGGCGCGTCGCCGAGGTACACGGCGCGGAACTGCGCGTCGTTCCAACAGAGAAAGACGGTACGCTTGACCGCGAAGCCTACGCAGACGCCGTCGAGGGCGCGACGCTCGTCTGTCTGAGTTCGGTTTCGTGGTACGGCGTCCGTCTGCCTGTCGAAGAACTCGTCGAGACTGCGCACGACTCCGGCGCGTCGGTCGTCGTTGACTCTGCTCAGTCGGTCGGCGCGGAAGACGTTGACGTGCGCGACTGGGACGCGGAGTACGTAGCCGCACCGGCGCACAAATGGCTCTTAGGTCCGTGGGGCGTCGGCTTCCTCTACGTCGCCGAGGGCGCGCCTGTCGGTGCGCAGACACGCGTCGGCTACAAGAGCGCGGTAGAGCCGAGCGACTCCGCGGTTCTACACGAAGACGCGCGCAGGTTCGAGGTTTCTACCTCGTCGCCAGCACTCTTAGCCGGTGCGCACACAGCGGTGGAGACGATGGAGAGAGTCGGTCTCGAAACCGTCGAAGAACACGTCGCGCGTCTCACCTCGCGCCTCGAATCCGGTCTGGGCGAACGTCACGTCTCGACTGGCGGCGGTCTTGTGCGTTTCGACGACCCGACACCCGACGATACGGTCGAACGTCTGAAGGACAAGGGCGTCGTGATACGCTCTCTCCCGAACGGCGACCTCCGCGCCTCCTTACACGTCTTTAACACGCAGGAAGACATAGAGAGACTGCTCGACGTACTGTAATACATGTGTACCATAATATTCGCTCACGGCGTCTTCGACGGATTCACGCTCGCCTCGAACCGCGACGAGTCGTACGGACGCGGATTTTCGCCGCCGAAGAAACGCGAGACTGAAGACGGATGGATGGTCGCACCGCGCGACGACCGCGCTGGAGGTACGTGGATAGGATTCAACGACGACGGCGTCGTCGTGACGCTCGCAAACCTTCCAGTCTACTACGACGAGGCGCGCTCACGCGGAAAGTTGTGTGACGACCTCCTGCGCGCTTCCTCCGTGGACGAGGCGCGCGCACTCCTCCGCGACACGTACGCGCGGCACGAGTACGAAGGCTTCAACGTCGTCGTCGGCTCCTCCGAAGCGTGTTTCGTCGGCGTGAACGACGGCGACCTGCGTCTCGTCGAAGCCGATGAAGGCGTCAACGTCGTCACAAACTCGGCTTTCGACGACCCCGCGAAGAAGGCTGAGCGCGTCGCTGATGCCGTTCCGTCCCCGTACGCGCACGAAACGGCGCGCGACTGGCTCGAAGCGACGCGCCCGCTCCTCGCCGACCACGAAACAGGCGTCTGTGTCCACGACGAAGAGAACCGACGCGGTACCACGTCGTCGAACCTCCTGTACGTCGCACCCGAAGAACACGAGTCGTCGTGGCTCTTCGCAGACGGCGCGCCCTGCGAAACGCCTTACGAGACGGTGTTTCCCGTAGCGGACTGACACGGAAGACGACCACCGCCGAAAGAGTTTTTAACCGTCGCCCTGATTTCCATGTGAATGGCTACCAAACCACAGAGCCATGGGCGCGCGCCCTTAGAAGGGCGAGCACGTCTCGTTTTCGAACAACTCGGATACTCGGTGACGTACGACGGGGACGCTTTGAAGGCGAAGAGGGACGACAAGGTCGTAAGCGTCGTAACAGTCGAGGACGCGAAGCCGCCGCGCTTGGAACCGGACACGGACACCGACGCCGACAAGTTCTGTTTCGTGACGCGCGCCGCCGACGCGTCCGCGCTCAAACAGACAGCCGAGAGCCGTCTTCCCACCGACGCAGACTGGGCTGTTATCGGCTTGGAGACGGACGGGGACTACTTCGTCGCGTAGAGAAGGTCGTCACGTTCCGCTTCTCGTAGAAGGAGCCTCAGAGACTCCTCGACGCGTTCCTCTGCTTCGTCGGACGCCCAGACGTTTCTGACGTAGTAGTCTTCAAGGAACTCACGTACGTGTTCCTCGCTTACGTTTTCGACGGCGGTTGCGTGGTGGTTCTCGCAGAACTCGGCGAAGGCACGTGCGTTGAAAACGTCGTCTTCTTCTGTGCCATCCATCTCCTCGAAACCGTCGAGTAGCGTGTCGTTCGAACTACGCGCTTCGCCGTAACCCTCGCCGTCGAGCGGTACCTCGTACGCTTCGTCGGCGTCGAACGCCTCCAGGTCTACCACACCGTCGTTGTCGAGCCATTCAGCAGGGTGCAGAACGAGTACACCGTCGTCACGCAAACGCGCCTCGTACCCGCGCTCGCCCGCGATTTCGTCGCGTCTCGTACGCGCTTCCTCGCGCATCTCGTCGTCGTCCGAAAGAGCCACGCGCGTGAGACGCGCTGTCTCGTTCACCCAGTCAGGACGTTCCTCTGTCATCTTCTCCTGTCGAGTGCCGTGTTCGCAAGTTCGTCAGCCTCGTGGTTCTCGGAGCGCGGAACGTGACGTATCTCAAAGTCGTCAAAACCTTCGGCAACCCCCAGAACCTCCTCGTGTAGCGGCTTCAGGTTTTTCGCCCTGCACCGCCATTCGCCGCCGACCTGCTTGACGACGAGTTCGGAGTCGCCCACCGCCTCAACAACGCTGTAACCGAGTTCGCGCGCCTCGGTAAGACCACGCAGGAGCGCGACGTACTCCGCCTCGTTGTTGGTCGCTTCGCCTATGACGGTTCCCTCGCGTTTCACGACGCCGTCTTCGTCGCTCACGACGTACGCGACAGCCGACCGCCCCGGGTTTCCGCGCGACGCGCCGTCGAAGGAGACTGTCGCCTTCCCCCCGTCGCCGCCGTCGGTCAGTATCCTCCTAAGACGTTCCTCGTTACCGCGCAGAAAGACGCCGTCTTCTTCGACTGTTACGACTCCGCCGCCGATACGCGCGCGCCAGCCATCCTCCGTCTCGTTGAAGACCGCACCCGCGTCCTCCAGACGGTCGCGTGCCTCGTCACCCGACGTATCCAGACGCATAACCGTGGTACGGTGTCCGGGTTTATACCTCTTTTTGGACATGCCTACCGACACGCGCATATCCTAGGTTTTATATGGAGAAGTACGCTCTGTATATATGATTATCGTATGTCTAACTCAACCCGACAGAAGACAGAAGAAGTCGAAGCCGAGGCTGTCGAGGAGAAGGAAAGGGGAGAAGACGAGGAAATCGACGCACGTCAGTGTCCTGAGTGTGGCTCCGATGAACTCATGTCTGACTCGGAGCGCGCCGAGGTCGTCTGCGGCGACTGTGGACTCGTCATAGAGGAGGACAAGATAGACCCCGGACCCGAGTGGCGCGCCTTCGACCACTCGGAGAACCAAGAGAAGTCGCGTGTCGGCGCGCCGACGACCAAGACGATGCACGACAAGGGTCTGACGACGACCATCGACTGGAAGAACAAGGACGCTTACGGTCGCTCGATTTCGTCGGAGAAGCGGAGCCAGATGCACCGACTGCGGAAGTGGCAGGAGCGTATACGTACTAAGGACGCGAGCGAGCGTAATCTACAGTTCGCGCTTTCGGAGATAGACCGGATGGCGTCCGCGCTCGGCGTTCCGCGTTCTGTGCGCGAGGTCGCGTCGGTCATCTACAGACAGACGCTCAACGAGGACCTGATACGTGGACGCTCCATCGAAGGCGTTGCGACGGCGGCGTTGTACGCGGCGTGCCGCAAGGAAGGCATACCGCGTTCGCTCGAAGAGATTTCGGAGGTTTCGCGTGTTGACCGTAAGGAGATAGGCAGGACGTACCGTTATATTTCGCAGGAACTCGGCTTGGAGATGGAGCCGGTAGACCCGAAGAAGTACGTCCCGCGTTTCTGTTCTGAACTCGGTCTTCCCGAAGAAGTCCAGTCGAAGGCGAGCGAGATAATCGACACGACCTCCGAGAAAGGTCTTCTTTCGGGCAAGTCGCCGACGGGTTTTGCGGCGGCGGCGATATACGCCGCTTCGCTCCTGTGCAACCAGAAGAGGACTCAGAGGGAGGTCGCCGAGGTTGCGAACGTGACCGAGGTTACCATACGCAACAGGTATCAGGAGCAGATGGAAGTCATGGGGCTTCAGTAGAGACCTTTTTCGCCGAAATCTTGATTACGCGCCGGACGAAATCCCGTCTATGCCAATAGACATAGACGAGTTCGAGAAGAAATCCGACGACACGATAGGCATAGATGACGGGACGAACGCAGACAGGGTTCTGCGTTTCTTAGCCGAGAACGACGAAACCGCCTTCACACAGTCGGAGGTACACGACGAGACGGAAGTCAAACGCGGGAGCGTCGGTTCCGTACTGTCGCGCCTCGAAGAAGCCGACTTGGTGCGTCACAAAGGGAAGTACTGGGCTGTGACGCCCGAGGCTGTCGAGGCGTACGACGAAACAGACTCCGTAAGCACCGTCCTGAAGATGCTCTGAGGCGCGCTCAGACCAGACCGCCGAGTACAGTGTTGAACAGAACGCCGACGACGATTCCCGTCGTGACGACGGTGGCGGCGTAGATAGCCAGAAGCCTTCTTTCGAATATCTTGCTCAAGAGTATCAGGTTGGGGATGCTTATCCCCGCGCCGCCTATGACAAAAGCAATCACGGTTCCTATCGGGACGCCCTGCTGTGTCAGAGAGTGCGCTATCGGCAACATGCCGCTTATGCTGACGTAGACGGGCGCGCCCGCGAGAGCGGCGATGGGCGTCGCGAGCGGGTTCCCCGGTCCCGCGATGCGTTGGAGGAACTCAGCAGGAACCGCGCCGTGTATCAGCGCGCCTATTGCGATGCCGACGGCGATGTACGGGAGCGTGTCCCAGAAGAACGAGAGCGCGCCCTCCCCCGCCGACGAGAACCGTTCGCGGTGGGTTCTCGTTCCGGCAGAGGCGGTGCACGAGTCGCAGCCACTCGACGCCGAAGCCGTTCCGCCGTCGGTCGCGTACTCACGACCGCCCGCTGTTATACGCACGTCCTTGACGTACTTATCGACGTCGAGGACGCCGATCACCAGACCGCCGACGATAGCCGCGACGAGCGTCGCGACGACGTACGCGGCGGTCACGCCTGTCCCGAAAAGACCGAACAGGAGGAAGACGGCTATCCAGTTGACGAGCGGGGACGCGAGGAGGAACGAGAAAGACATGCCCGTAGGCGCGCCCGCGCCGAGCAAACCCGCGAGCACGGGGACGGTCGAGCACGAACAGAACGGCGTTACCGCGCCGAGTCCGGCGGCGAGGACGTTCCCGCTTCCTTGGTCGCGCGACCGTAGTATCTCCTCGACGCGTTCGGGCGGAAGGTACTCCTGTGCGAGTCCTACGAGGAACGACGCACCGATGAAAAGCGGCGTGAGTATTATCGCCAGATGCACGAAGTAGTCCCACGAGTCGAGGAGTGCCGTCTCGTAGCCAGCCGGTATCACGCGCTCTCACCGCCGAGGGCGTCCGCTAAGTCGACCATCTGCAGACTCGCCGTGTCGGCGATTCTGTAGTACGTCCACTTGCCTTCCTTCCGAGCCCGGACGATACCCGCTTCACGCAACCGCGACAGATGGGACGAGACCGTCGACTGCGGCGCGTCGAGAACCGTTTCGAGCTCGCAAGCGCAGAGTTCGCCGTCGCGCAGAGCCTCGACGATGCGCAGGCGTTTCTCGTTGGACAGAGCCTTGAAGACGGTGAGTGTGTCCGCTACTGCGTCGTCGTCCGACCTCCGGCTCTCGGGGAACGCCTCGTCGCAACACCCCGCGCCGTCGAGGCGTCGGAGCGTCCCGCTCGCCGACTCGGACCCTCCGCGCCCTGTTCCTGGTTCATCGGTCATCTTGGGTCAGTCCTCGTCGGCTTCGACTTCCTCTATCTTCATGTCACAGCAGCTTTCTTCCGCTTCTTCGTCCGAATCCTTTCCGAGTAGTCTGTCTATGAGTGACATCACGTATCGATAATTCCCGATTTAACTTAACGGTGTCGGTATGTGGGACGCCGCCACGCGCTTCCCGTGGACGAGCGTATCTTGTCGGGTTTCTCCGCGCCTTGTCCCTGTTGGTTCGGTTCCGTAGCTATGAAGGGAACTAAGTCTGTGGGACAGAAGACGGCGATTGACCAGGGATACATCGGTAACTCCCGATATATTTCGGCCGCACGAGGAGTTATACGCCGTGCGAGTCACTGTCTTCGCATGCGAAGAAGGAGGGCTCTCGCTCTCGTCGCCGCAGGCGTCGTCTCGACGGGCTGTCTCAATCCGTTCGGCTTCGGCTCCCGTGCCACGCTGTCACTCGAACCCGTCGACCCAGCCGAGCATTACGCCTTCTCCGTCGACGAAATCGACAACGGATGGGAGTCGTACTACCCCCACGACTGATGAAAGACCCTCTACGAAACCGTGTCGGCATCGACAAGACTTATTCGTCGTAGGGACGGTTTTCGGATATGGCAAAACTACGCGTCTTCGTCTTCTTCTCGGGCGGAGCGAGCGGTCTGCGCTACCTCGCAACCGAAGACCCGAACTACGGCGAGAAGTACGAGGTCGTCGGCGCGTTCACAGACGTTCCGGACGCGCCCGGTGCCGAGTTCGTGCGCGAAAGCGGCGTGCCGCTCGAAACCAACGACCTCGAAGAGTTTTACGAGGAGCGCGGCGCGCCGACGACCGACTTAGATGTGCGCGAGGAGTTCGACGCCGAGACGCGCGAGAAGGTCGCGCCGTACGAACCTGACGTTGTCCTCCTGTCAGGATACATGCGTATCCTCACATCGCCCGTCGTTAGCGAGTATCCCATCGTCAACGTCCATCCCGCCGACCTGCGTGTAGAGGAGGAAGGCGAACGCGCCTACACGGGATTCGACCCCGTCCGTGACGCTGTGCTTGCGGGGGAGGACGAGACGCGCTCTTCGGTGCATCTCGTGACAGAGGACGTGGACGACGGTCCTTTGCTCGTTGTCTCGCCTCCGTTTCCCGTCGAGCGCGAGATGGTCGAAACCCTGCGCGAGCACAGCGACGAAGACCTCGACGCGTATCTGGAGGCGCATCAGGAGTGGATGAAGTGGCGCGGAGACGGACCCGCGCTCGCAAAGACGCTCGAACTCGTCGCCGACGGACGCGCAGACTTAGAGACGGGCGAGGTGGACGGCGAGCGCGCGCCTTTCGTGATGGAACGCTGAACCGTCACCAAGTTTCAAGACGAACCGTCTCCAACTGTGAGAAATGTCATCCGAAAGCCCACAACGGTTCTCCGACAGTATCGGTCTGCGTTTCACAGAGATGGACGAAGGACGAAGCCGCGGCGTCGTCGAGGTCACGGACGACCTGAAGAACCCACATGGTGTCGTTCATGGCGGCGTCCTCTACACGATGGCTGATACAGGAATGGGTGCCGCGGTCTACACCCAACTCGACGCCGACGAGAGCTGTGCCACAATCGAGGTCAAGACAAACTACCTCAAACCCGTCGAAGACGGCGAGGTCGTATGTGAGACAGAAGTCGTGAACAAAGGACGTTCTGTCGCGTACCTCGAATCCGAACTCACCAACGACGGCGAGACGGTCGCCCGCGCGACAGGCTCTTACTCCGTCTTCACCGTAGACTAAACCTCGCGCTACTCTATCTTCTCAGCCGTCTCCCTGAACAGACCGTCCAGAATCTCGGGCGTCGTCGGGTGGTACGCGCGGTCGGGTACCTCGCGCACGTCAATGTCGAGTTCCATGATGACCTGCATCGTCTTCGCCATCACGTCTGCGTGGTAATGCAGACCTTGGTAGCCGAGGACGGTTCCATCGGTACCGACGACGAGCTTCGCGAGCCCGTGGGGCACGTCCTTCGTCTTGAAGACGCCGTCGTTTTCCGCCCTCCGTGTCGCTGTGACGTGTTCGATGCCGCGCTCGCAAGCCTCGTCCTCGGTCATACCGAGACGCGCGAAGGGATAGACGCCGAGACCTGTGAACGTCACGCGGTGCTTGAGGAACTCGAACCGGCGCGGCGTGCGTCCCTCTGCCTCGGCGACGATGTTTTCGGCTGTGTGGTACCCCTCCTCCTTCGCTATGTGTAGGATGGGCTCCTTGCTGTTCACGTCTCCGACGGCGTAGAAACGCGGGTTGTCGTGGACGCGCAACTTCTCGTCCACCCAGCCACGACCCGGCTCTATGCCCGCGTTTTCGAGACCCAGACCGCCGACTTTCGGCTTCCTGCCCGTAAAGAGGTACAGGTCGTCGGCTTCGATGACGTGCTCTTCGCCTTGGTAGAACTCGTCGGAGCCGATTCCGCTCTCGCTCTCGTCGCCCACGTCGACGTGGAGGCGCACACCTCCGTCCTCTGTCGGTTCGACGCTCTGCTCGTACGTGTGTTTCAGTACCTCGACGCCGAACTCTTCGCGGTAGAGTTCGAGGAGCGTCTCGCCGAACTCGTCGTCGGCGTAGTCGAGAGGCGCGGCGTCGTGTTCGATTACGGTCAGGTCGACGCCCGCTTCGGCGAGGTAGGGCACCATCTCCATGCTCGTCGTTCCGAAACCCATGACGACGCCCGTGTCGCCGAACTCGCGCGCGTCGAGAACGTCCGCGCTCGTCATGTACTCCACGTCGTCGATTCCGGGCAGGTCGGGGACGTTCACCGACGAACCCGTCGCTACGACGACGCGGTCTGCGTCGTACTCCTGTCCGCCAGCCTCGACCGTCGTGTCGTCTACGATACGCGCCGTCTCGTGAACGAACTCGACGTTCTCGCGTTCAGCCATCTCGTGTACCGCGCTTCTGCGGTGTTCGGCGAACCCGAGGACGTGGTCGTTCTTCGTCTCCACGACGGCGTCGAGGTCAAGTTCGTGCGGTTCGCCCGTAAGACGTTCGTCCGCACGCGCCTGGTAACGGTGCGCACCAGCAGAAAGCACCTCCTTCGACGGCATGCATCCGCGCAGGATGCAGAGACCGCCGCCGGGGTCGCCGTCGTCGAAAAGCAGGAGTTCGAACTCCTCGTCGGTCTCGGCGTCGAGAAGACCTTCGGCTACAGCGACGCCCGCGCTCCCGTACGCTCCGATTATGGCTACCTTCATACTTCGTAAACGTGAACCGTGCCTTATTAGGCTTCGCGCCTTTGCGCGCACGTCGCACTCCCGCCTCTCCGTCGCGCTGTCCGACTTCTAAACCGTTATACGCGTCGAACGCGTCGCGTCACACGTGAAACTCGAAGAGTCGGCGTTCGGTTTCGAAATCGACCGCGTCGTGAGTGAAATCGAGGAACGCGGCTGTGAGAAGGTCGGTCTCCAGTTTCCTCAGGGACTCAAACGGCGCGCCACCGGGGTCGTTGACACTCTCGAAGACCGGACGGACGCGGCTTTTTACGTCTCGGGCGACCCTTGTTACGGCGCGTGCGACTTGGATGAGTGGCTGATGCGCAACACCGACATGCTCGTACATTTCGGGCACTCGCCCATCAAG
Organism: Halobacteriales archaeon; assembly: GCA_034522195.1. GTDB lineage: Archaea > Halobacteriota > Halobacteria > Halobacteriales > Halorutilaceae > Halorutilus. The sequence goes on from JAXHLL010000004.1 coordinate 67,610, forward strand.
AACTCAAAGGACGTTCTTTACGTTGAGTCGCGGTCGGACGCGCCCATAGAGGATATTACTCGCGAGGCGACCGAGAAACTCGACGACGACGCACCCGTCTGTCTCGTGACGACGGCACAGCACTCGCACGTCTTCGAAGAGGCGCGCGACATCTTAGTTGACGAGTGCTTCGAGGTCGTATCTTCGGGCGGCGGAAACAGGCTCGAAAACGAAGGACAGGTGCTCGGCTGTAACTACACGTCGGTCGTGCCCGACGCGCCACAGGTTCTCTACTTAGGCGGCGGCGACTTCCACCCTGTCGGCTTGGCGATGGACCACCCCGACAAACTCTTAGTCGTCGCAGACCCTGTAAACGACCAGGTGCGCGAGGTTGACGGCGAGAAGTTCATAAGACAGCGTTACGCCGAAATCGCGCGTGCGCAGGAAGTTGACCCCGACAGGTGGGGCGTTATCCTCTCGACAAAGATAGGACAGAAGCGCGAGGAGATTGCGCGTTACATCCTGAACAACTACGAAGACACCTACCTCATCACGATGGACGAGGTTACGCCCGACCGTCTCCTACATTTCGACGCCGACGCCTACGTCAACACGGCGTGCCCGCGTATCACGACCGACGACGGACCGCGTTACGACGACCCTGTTCTGACACGCGTCGAGTTCGAGATTGCTGTGGGAGAGCGCGACTGGGACGAACTCTCGTTCGACACGTTCCACGGCGCGTGGTAATCAGACGCGCGCGAGTTCCTTCTCCGTCCTCGTGAGATAGCTGTAGTGCGACGCTCTGATGTCCCGCAGGCTTTCCTCGGTTTCGCTGAGAAGATGTACTCCGTCACATTCGACATCCACGTCCGCTATCTCCGCGACCGTCGGAAGAATATCGACCGTCGAGACTGGCTTCTCGAAAGTCTCGGAGCTGTCGCCGTCGTGCATCCAGAGCGGCACTCGCAGAAGTTCGGGGCTTAGTGCAGTTCCGTGCTCGTACCTGCCGTCCTCGCCGAGCGACTCGCCGTGGTCCGAAGTGACGAAGACGACGGTTTCGTCGAGTAATCCCGCGTCGTCGAGTCTCTCGAAAAGGTCGCGCATAACGCCGTCGAAGTACCTGACGCTGTTGTCGTAGAGGTCGATGAGCGTCTGTCTGTCGTCTTCGTCGGCGAGCGGCGACAGATGTTTCGCCTTCCTGAACGTCGCCTGCGCCTCTCTGTCGCCGACGCTCTCGCCGAACCACGCCTCGTCGTACCTGTTGTACGGCGCGTGTACGTCCATGTAGTGCGCCCATCCGAAGAAAGGCTCTTCTGCGTCTTCGGCGAATGAGACGACGGCGTCGTTCAGGTCGTAGCCGTCGCGGAACTGGCTGTTGGTGAGTATCTCCCACCAGTACCTCAAAGCCATCGGAACGGAGTAACGCGAGTAGGTGGAGTCGAAGATGTCGAATCCGTCCTCGTACCCGTTCCGCGCTGTGAAGAAAGGACCACAGACAAAACCGCCCGTCTCATAGCCCTCGTCGCTCAGGAGACGCACGACTGTCGTTTCGCGTATCCTGTACGTGCGTGTCACGGCACGCGACGGGTACTTGCCCGTCAGTATCGACGGCACGGCTTCGCGTGTATGGCTGCTCGGCGAGTAGGCGCGCTCGAAGAAGACGGCTTCGGAGGATAGTTCGTCTAAGAAAGGCGTCGTGTTCCTCCCGTAGCCGTTACGTCCGACACGGTCGGCGCGTAGAGAATCGACCGTTATCAGGAGGAAGTTCATCGGCGTATATCGACGGCACGTGAGTATCAGTTTTTATATCGTCCGACGCTCCCGGTTACTTCGTCGCTCTGTACTCGCCGTGCTTGACGCCGAGCACGAGCATTATCGCGCCGAACAGCACCATCGACGGCGCGACCATCATGAGTACGGTGTTTCTCGGCATCACCTGCATACCGACGAGAGCACCTACGCCGACGGCTATCACCACGACGAACACGAGCGCGGTTATCTTTTCGTCAAATTCCATATGTGAAAAACGGACTCAGGTCGTTTAACGCTTACCTTCGTCTTCCCGGTATCTATCGATGTTTACTTGACGCGTTCCTGCAGAACCGTCGGATGTGAAGCCGTAACACCATCGACGCTCGTTATCTCCTTCTCGATTATCTCACGCAGGGTGGCGTTGTCGTCCGTAACGACCTCCGCCATAAGGTCGTGGTCACCGCTACTTATGTAGAGCTTTCTGACCTTCTCCACTTGCTTCAGCGACTCGACGACGCTCAGAAAACGGTCGCTCTCGGCATCGACACCCACGAGCGAGACGGTGCGTCCGCCTAGCTTCTTGGGGTCTACCTCCGCCGTGTAGCCGAGTATCGTGCCCTCGTCTTCGAGTTCGCGTATGTACTTGCGTACGGTAGGCTTCGACACACCGACTGAGTCGGCTATCTCACCGTACGACGCCTTGGCGTCCTCTTCGAGGACTTCGAGTATGTCGGCTTCCGTCGATGACTTCGTCACGTATGGGTATTTGTCTCCAGACCAAAAATAGTTTGCGAAAGGTGAAAAGAGAACTCTTTGCGCAACCAACCCCATGCTGTCATCGGTTTTCCCCTCCGTAAGAACGGGAAGCGGGAGGATTATGCGGATATGCGGTAGGGGAAACACCAATAAGGCAAAAGGACGATTGAAGGGCAACACGTATGATGGACACACGGTACGCGTTCTATAGGGACGCTCTGAGAGGCAGAAACATGCCGCTCGGTTTCGTGGACCTCGACGCATCCGCGCGGATCGAGCGCGTTCTCAACCGTCTTGTCTTCGAGTTCCTCGTCCGTAACGTCGCGGAAGGCGTCGCGCACGCCGTCGACCGTCGGAGATTCGTTCTCCCGCGCCACCTGCGCGATGTTTTCGGTATCAGCGCGTAGAAATGTAGACGCGCGCCAAAGGCGCGTCCACCGCGGAAACGCGAAAGCCATATCCGCGCGAGACGCATTTCGTCGCCAACGAAGATGGACTGCTCCCTATGCGACGAACCCGCCGTTCTGCGCCAAGCGTACAGCGGCAAGCATCTCTGCGAGACTCATCTGTACGAGTCTGTCGAGTCGCGCGTCAAGTCGCGTGTGCGCGAGGACGACCTGCTTGAAGGCGAGGAGACATGGGTGGTCGGCGTCAGCGGCGGAAAGGACTCGTCCGTCCTCTTGGACGTTCTCGCGCGCACCTTCGAGCACAACCCGTCCGTCGAGATTATCGCGCTCACTCTCGACGAGGGCATCGCGGACTACCGCGACGACGCAATCGAGGCGTCACGTAAACTCACCGACGAACTCGGCGTGCGTCACGAGGTCGTCGAGTTCGAGGACGAGTTCGGTGTGCGTGTGGACGACGAGGTTTCGGAAGCGGACGGAAAGCCGTGTTCCTACTGCGGTGTGTTCCGTCGAACCGCGCTCAACAGACACGCCGAAAGACTCGGCGCGACGAAGCTTCTGATGGGACACAACTTAGACGACGTGGCGGGAACCGCTCTGATGAACTTCTTGGACGGCGGCGTCGATAGGATGGCGCGCCACTACTCGGCGTCTCTTTCGACGGAGGAGACGGACGCGTTCGTCCGGCGCGCAAAGCCCCTGCGAGACATACCCGAGAAGGAGGTTGCGGTGTATGCTCAGTTGAAAGACCTGCCTGTCTACTTAGAAGAGTGCCCGAATGCGGAGGGCGCGACACGCAGAGACGCACATGAACTCCTGATGGAGTACGAACGTCGCCACCCCGGCACGCGTCACTCTATCGTCTCTGCGTACGAACGTATCGCGTCACAACTCGACTGGAGCGACACCGAAGTGGGGGCGTGCGACAGATGCGGCGAGCCTACCTCCGCAGAAAACGAACTATGCCGCGCGTGTTCGATGCTCGCAGAGGTTGCCGACTGACACGGTTACTCTGTCCCTTTACCGTCGTCCACTCGAAGGAAAGGGGTTGGTTCTCCGGAAGCCACTTATTCTCCGGTTTTCTAACACGGCGACGGCGTCGCCTTTACGTATCTCTCGACACGACGACATACCTCTAAGTACCGCGTTTCGACTGGAGATACGTCGGTCGAGTAAGTACCGAAAAGTACGTCTACGTCCGGATATCTTCCGTATTCCTTAGAAAAATATAGGAGACAGAAGCCGAATCAGGAGACTGAGCGTCCGCGTTCTTTCTTAGACAAAGAGAAAAGCACATCTACCGCGCGTCTGAAAATCTGTTCGGCTTCTCAGCGTATTACGTCTACGTTGACGCTGTTCTTCTCGGTTTCGTCGCGTCCGCCGTCGCTCGTGCCGAACGACCCCTCGGTCTCGTCGGCTTCGGAGAACATGTCGGACTCGGGCGCAAGGTCGCTTTCCTGCGCACCTTCGTTGCCGAGAACCTGCGAGGAGTTGACGCCCGTCATGATTGCCATGACACGGACCTTGCCCTTGTACTCCTCACGTATACGCGCGCCCCAGATGACGTTTGCGCGGTTTCCAAGTCTCTCCGTGATGTTCTGCGCTATGCCTTCCGCCTCACCGAGCGTCAGGTCGGGACCGCCCGTTATGTGGACGAGACTTCCCGACGCGCCGCGGTAGTCGACGTCGAGAAGCGGATGGTTGAGCGCGTCCTCGACGACCGCCGTGGACTTGTCGCGGTCCTGTGTCTCGCCAACGAGCATGACAGCAACGCCGCCCTTGTTCATGATTGTCGTCATGTCGGCGTAGTCGAGGTTGATGAGGCTCGGCTGTGTAATCGTCTCGGAGATACCCTTGACCGTCTCGGCGATTATCTGGTCCATGACCGAGAACGCCTTTCCGATGGGCAGGTTGGGGACGTAGTCAAGGAGACGGTTGTTGTCGAGAACGATGGTCGAGTCCGCCTCATTGCGGAGGTTTTCGAGACCTTCGTGAGCCTTGTCCGTCCTCGCACGCTCGACGTCGAAAGGCATCGAAACCATGCCGACGACGATGCCGCCCTGCTCCTTCGCTATCTTCGAAACGACGGGTGCCGCGCCCGTACCCGTGCCGCCGCCCATGCCTGCTGTGACGAAGCAGAGGTCAACGCCTTCGAGTATGTCCTTGAGAGTGCCACGTGCCATCTCGGTCGCGCGCTTGCCCATCGACGGGTCGCCGCCAGCACCTAAGCCGCTCGTGAGCGACTTGCCGACGAGAACCTTCGTGTCCGCCTCTATCATCTGAAGATGCTGTTTGTCGGTGTTGACGGCGATGGTCTCCGCGCCCTCGACACCGATGTTGTACAGACGGTTGACCGTGTTGTTACCCGCGCCGCCACATCCGACGATGACGATGTTGGGGTCGCCGAAGTCGTCGGCTTCGCTCGCCGCCTGTTTCTCCTTCTCGTCGTTCTCCAGAGCGTCCTGTACTATGTCTTCCATCTTAGACCCTCGCTATTCTTCTGTTCTCCTTGAGCTTCTCGTGCCCATCCTTCTCCGTGACCATCGTGCGCACCGCGGCGCGTATAGCTTCGCTCCTGTTGGGGAACTCGCCTTCTTCTACTAGTGCTTCAACCGCCTTTACTTGCTGTTCCGGTATGCGTAGTGTTACCCTTTCCATCGTACCACCTTATGCGGTCCCCGGGTCAGTATTGTGCTTTCGAGCGCGTGACTTGACCCAGTGTCACACGCGTTGTAAGACGTTTGTCTTACAGATTAGCCATTACAAAGCAGGGATAATAAATCTTTGGGTCAACGTACGACAAAACGTCGTACAAACGAGGACAGAAAGCCAATATTATTACTGTCACACATATTTCTGGATTACTCCTTGCTCAGAGCGTGGCTCGTAGGCGTGCGTCTTCCGCACGAGGGGCAGAAGCTCCAGTCGCTCCTTATCTCGTCTCCACAGTCGCAGAAGAGACGCTGTGCCGTCTTCGCACCGCAGTTAGGGCAGTGCACGTGGTCGTCCGCGACCTCCTCGCCGCACTGGTGGCACGTCTTACTGTCGTCACCTTCGACCTGTGTACGACGCTCGTCCGCGCGCACCGTCTCACGCGTTTCGGCGTGCGTCTCCTCCGTCGGTTCGGGGCGTCCTTCGCCGCGCCCTTCGGGGACGTTGACGGTCACGTTTACGTTTTCGCGTTCACGCGAAAGACGCTCTCTCACAGCCTCGTCTACAGCCTCCGACACGGCGTCGCGTACCATCGCGTGTAACACGTCGTCGAGCGTCGCCGTCTCCGGCGCGGGGTTTGTCGTACGTCCGCGCGCTCTGTCGTCGCCTGTCTCACGCGCTCCTCCTTCGAGGTGGGCGCGGAGCGCGTCGCGCATTATCTCCGAACGCGACTCGTCGATTTCGTCCACACGGTCAAGCAGGTCATCGCTCACGCGGAACGTAATCTTGCTGTCCCTCACTGTTCAGCCTCCTGCGTCTCTTTCGTGGCTTCTTCTGTTTCGAGCGTCCACGAAGGGTTGTTCGGCGTAACTTCGCGGAGTTCTGCGGACTTCTCGCGCGCGTGTTCCTCTAGGAGTTCCGCGACGACATCGCCGACGGTCGTCTCGAAGGCGCGCGTGTAGCCCTCGTAGAAGTCGCGTACGTCGGCGTTTACACGCGTCTGTATCTCGACGACAGCTTTCTCCTCGCCGTCCTCCGTCTCGGCTTCGAGCCTGTCGTATATGTTGCCAAGGCGCGGGTAGATGTCGTTCTCTATCTTTCTGTCGACCACGTCCTCGACAACGTCCGCGAGTTCCTGTTCTTCCTGTCTTACGTCCTCCTTCCCGAGGTACTGCTTCAGAGCGTTGCGTACGACATCGCTCCTTACGTCGCCCTGCGAGTCGACCTCTTCAAGGAGGTCCTCGTCCACACGGACGTTTATTCGACCCATTGTTACACATTCCGTGAGACAGGGTTATAAGTTTTCTGGGAGTTGTCATACGAACGGCTTACCTGTTTGACGCGAGACGGTGTTACAGGGCTTCGAGACGGGTAAGAAAAGGTTTGTGTCCTCGAAAGAGCGACAGAATACGGCTTTCCGCGCGGATTTTGGTCTCTCAGAGGCGTGAAACGCGGTTCGCGTCATACACGCGCCGCGGTGAACGGTGATATGTCGCACGTCAGTTCTTCTTTGTCGTACACGTCGTTTCCGCGCAGAAACATCTCACGCAAAACCCGCGTCCGCAAGGGCTTCGTTCAGCTCCTCACGGACGCGCTCGCCCGTCTCACGGTCGTTGGCTGTCGTCACGATACGGTTCTCCTGCACGCTCGAACCGTCGCGGAGGAGGAGACGCAGGTTTCCGTTCGTGTCGGAGCGCGTGACCTTCGCGGCGAATCCGTCGCGCGAACCCCTGCCGCTCGCGTCGATAGGTCCCGGGATTATCTTCTTGACGTGTCCGTGTTCGGCGACGGTCGTTATCGCGCTCATGCCGTCGCGTCCTCCGATGAGCGTGCTGTGGCTCCCGCCTATCTTGTCCGAGGGGTTCGTCTCGACCACGTCGAGTGCTTCGGTTTCGTCGGCGAAGACTTCTTCGTGTGACGCTTCGTCGGCGACGCGTGACATCGGGAGCGAGAGTTCGCCGCGCAGGCGCGCGACTGCTTCGCGGTCGCCGCGGACGTAGACCTCCTCGGGGCGTTTACGCCTGATTTCGTCGACTGCGCGTCCGACGAGGTTGCGGAGAGAGACTTCGCGCTCCGGGTCGACGTCGTGCGCTTCGGTCTTGATTACGCGCTCCGAGACGACGTTTCCTTCGTGCGCGGCGACGACCTTCGCGCGCTCTGCGTCGAGTTCGACCAAGACGGCGTCGGCGTTGGGCGTGTTACAGACTAGGCAGTAGTCGCCGGGGCGTTCGAGGGGCGACGCGCAACGCCGACATTCCATGCGTAAGAGGCTCTTCGCGCACGAATAACCCCTGTGAATGTGGATGCGAAGGCGAATGCGGATGTCTGACAAGGCGGGGCGGAACCTGAAAAGTTAAGTCGGCGTCCCCTCTACGACAGTCACAGACCCGCCTTAGCTCAGCCTGGTAGAGCAGCCGACTGTAGATCGGCTTGTCCCCCGTTCAATTCGGGGAGGCGGGATAACTGCGAGTGAGCAACGCGAACGAGCAGGCAAACCGCCGACACGAATTGAATAGTGAGGAGCTTCGCTCCGACCGAATTCAATTCGGGGAGGCGGGACAAAAGACTCCTCATAGTTTTTCGGTCGAATTATGCTATCTCTGTGCTGACGACAGATTTGTTTCGTATTTATCGACTGCATCAAACCGGAACTGTAGTAAGAATTATATGAATTGATCTGAGTATATATTTATGGAAACTCGCACAGAGACAGTCGCGTCACTCTTCCAAGATGGTCTTTTCGATATACCCTCGTATCAGCGGAGTTATTCATGGGAAGAAGAACAGCTACAGGATCTTCTTGACGATCTACGCTACCTACCGGAAGAATCTAACCACTTTTTTGGAAACATTATACTCGACAAGAAAAATGAGCGATATAAGACAGATAGAGGTAGGCGGTTTGATATCTACGATATCGTTGACGGTCAACAGAGACTGACAACCGCGCTCATACTTCTTCATGTCGCAACAGAATTTAATGAGGTAGTTCAGGAAACGGTATCCGAAGACAACTTGATATTCCCTATCGACGAACGACCGCGATTGATGCCGCAAGATCAAGACAAAGAGTTCTTTCGCGATAGTTTGTTTGGAAGTGCAAATTTGGAACGTGAAACTCCATCTCAGGAGCATCTCGAATTTGCGTATAATTTCTTCAATTCTGAGTTTGAAGATCTATCTTCGGATGTTACTGTTCGGGATATATCGGAACGTCTGCGTTATGACTGTAAGCTCAACGTCGTTGAGATAGACGAGGGTTCCGAAGCTGCTTCGATTTTCGAGAGTCTGAACGACCGCGGGAAGCCTCTGTCCTCGCTTGACAAGATCAAGAGCTTTCTGATGTACATGGATGATCGCTCAAGTAATCATGGTGCTTTGGAGGAGAAAATAAATCAGAGATTCGGAAGTATCTACAAGGAGTTGTTCGTCCTTTCAAACGGTCACGACCGAGTAAGTGACTTCGATGAAGACAGTGTCCAACGCTTCCACTGGGGAATCTATGACGGATATGATTCCAACGAGTATTTTAGTAGTCTCGATACTCTCAAGGACAGACTTCGAGAACAGTACCGTAGCGGTGATCACGACACGGTGCAGGAGGAAATCGACAAGTATACTCAAAATCTTCGAGAAGCGGCGTCAGCCTTCGCCGCGCTGTTCTATCCCTCACAACGCCCGTCACAGGTTGAGGCTACGCTTGAACGCCTTCTTGAACTCGGTAGAGTCGCAAATGTCCTCCCTGTACTGATGGCTGCCCAAATGAAGTACGGAGACGATGAGTCTGACAAGATGGCGGAAATCATCGAATCTTGCGAGACGCTCGTCTTTCGTGTATATGCCACTGACGGTCGACGCGCAGACACTGGACGTGGTAAGTTAGTTCGTCTCGCTCACTCTATTTATTCGGATGACTCATATATGTTTGAGGAAGTAATTGATCGTCTTGACTCTATCACTCGTACCTACACAGATGACGATCGTTTTGAACGTGCGCTCCGTGACCCCGAATTCTACGAAACAATGTCTAGTCAGGATATCAGATATCTTCTACATCACTATGGTGAAAATCTAGACATCAAGATGCAGGAAGATCCACAGCGTGATTTACGGAAGATTCTCTCAAAATCCTTCGAAGTAGAACATATTCTTGCTCGTAATCTCCCAAAGAAATATATTCCAGAGGAACTCCGTGGTGAGTTTGAAGATAACGTTCATCGACTCGGTAATCTTACTATTGCTAGTGACTACTGGAACAAGAACTACGGTAACCTTCCCTTTGAGGAAAAGAAGGTTGCACCGTCCGAGAAGAACCGGGAAGCTGAGTACAAGTCCTCTACTCTCCGGGTACAACAGATATTAGCTAAGTATGAAAGATTTGGACGTGAAGAAATAGAGGAACGTGAGGAGGAGATAGTTAATTTTGCACTTGAAGAATGGGGCATTGAATCTGCTTATAATGACTTACTGGACATATAAGTGTCAATGATACACTAATCCGACTACGAGGGGGGCACCGATATACTCTCGTCTGGCGGAGAAGATATACGATCACCTCAAAAAGTCAAAAATGACAAGAAAAGTTCAAGAGATACCCGATACGTCATTTCTGTACGTTAACTGAAATCAGCAGTCAACCGCGGTGGAAAGGGTGGCTTCTCTAAGTCACCCCACTTCTCCCTCAAGCACAACCCACTCTATATCCAACACGTCGTAGTCCCCTTCCGAAGACAGGATACGCGCGTCCCGCGTCTCAACCCGCGTGCAGGGCGTCGAAGGTCGTCATCCCGTGTTCTTCCTGATACTTCGCCGCCTTCACGCACCCAACAACCCAAACCCACATAATGCCGTATACCCAAGTATACGTCGATGAGCAAGTCCAAGTCCGTCCGCGTCTCGGAGGAGTTTCACGACTTCGTGAAGGCGCACAAGCGCGAAGACGAGACGATGGAGGAGACGTTACGCCGTCTGATAGGCGGACCCGACCCGGAGGAGGTCGCAGGTATCCTTTCTTCCGAGACGGCGGAGGAGATGCGCGAGCGTACCGGAGATTAGAACGACTGAATCTTATCGACAGAGAACAGCATCACCTGCCCCGCTATTCGCTCTCGGTTTCGTTCCCTCCTCCGGCCTCAGCCTCCGATTCTCTCTCGGTAACCGATTCGGACTCCCTCGCGGATTCGCCCGTAGACTCACTCGATTCGTCACGCTCGCTACCTTCGTCGTGCGCACCTTGGGAGCTAGACGCCTCGCCGACGAGTCCGAACACATCCGGTACTGACTCGGTTTCGACGGTTCCCTTCAGAAGTATAATACCCGCCTCGGCGTCCTCCTCAACGTCGTTCACGGTCAAGTGGTCCCTCGACCTAAACCCGTCCTCTACGTCGCCGAACTCTTCCTCGTCGGCTTCTATGGCAATCCTGACCTCGCTCGTCTCCTCCGATACGTCGGCGGACCTCGCCTGCTTCCTTCTTATCCCGCGTCCGTTTACCCCCGGAACCACGACGAGGTCTCCTTCGCCCGCCTTCGTCGTGAGTCCCTCGAAAGTCTCGTCCTCCTCGTGTAGACGTGCCGTGTCGCCCGCGTGGGCGTCGATTACGGACTCTATCGCGTCCTGCGTCTGAGCCTCTATCACGACGTCGCCGTCAGTGGCTACGAACCCTCCGGCTTCGGAATCCCTCTGGTGTACCGTGTACCCTCCGTAATCGTCCCACGCCGTCCCTTCGTCGTCCGCTATGTCGGGTTCAGCGTCCTCGTTGAGAACGAGCACCTCCGCTTCGCTCGTCCCGACGACCTCGGCTACGTCGTCAAATGTCAGTCCGTACTGCGCGTCTCCTTCGCCCTCCCACATGCTGTGGTGCTGGCTCAGGACGGTCACGTCCGTGTACATCACAACGGGGTCGGCAGAGGCAGGAATCCAGTCGCGGTATCCTATCTCGGCTTCCTCGTCGTCGGCGTCGGCGTTCAGACAGCCTGTCGTAGCCGCTGTTGCCGTCGTCGCTAAGAGACCGCCGGAGAGTTTAAGAAACCCACGTCTTCCAACGCCGCCCTCTCTGTTTGAGAACTTCATACTCGGGGTTGTGGTGTCTGGCGTATATACCTGACGTAGGCTAAAAAGCGGGTTTTAGTTTCCGTGGTAGTGGTTGACGTGGGCTATCGGTCGCGCACCGCCTACATCTCCATCTCGTTACCACAGTCGGGGCAGGTCAGAACGATGCCGCTCTCGGTTATCTCAACTTCGTGGTACTCCGCGCCGCAGTCGCCGCACGGGAAAAGGGTGCGCGTCTCGCCCTGCTCCTGCGGCGTTCCGAGCGCGAGAGCGCGTATACGTTCGTCGTCCTCGTTCCTGCCTTCCTGATACTCGCCGGGTGCGAAACGAACCGCCTCATTCTCTCCGACCTCAACCTCGCCGTCGCGTGTCTGGAACGTCGCCGTGCCTTCGACCACGAAGAACGTCTCCTCCGGATTAATGTGGGTGTGCATACCGCCGGAGAACGACTCGCCGGGTTCGAGTTCGAAGTAGTTCATCGAGAGGTCTTCGAGGTTCAGCGCGTCTGTCATGAACTTGCGCACATCGGACGACCGCGAGTGGTTTTCGAGGCTGTCTACGGATGCTTTCTCCATGTCGGCGTCTTCGTCGGCGTCGCGTATAAGTTTGACGCGCGTTTGTCCTACTCCTCTCGGTCGTCCCCGAGAGCGAAGACGACGACCATCAGAACGCCGATTACGGCGAGAGTCGCACCTGTCAGTTCCGGCGTGATGCTGACCGAGAAGAGGTCGAGCGAAACGTCAACGTAGCCCAAACGTCCCGCGACGACGAGAGCGACGCCGATTACGGCGACGACAGCCCAGAAGACCGCGCCTCCTGCTTCCTGCTCGCGTATCTCGTCTTCGTCGCGTGGCATTCTGTCCTCGTCGTCGGTACGTACGCGCACCGCGTCAGTCTTTCTTTTGCTTTCCGTTGCCCTCTCGGGCACAGAAGCCGGTTTCCCACGATAATCAATCAGGTTTTTATCCTGTCCCCTTATACGGGTTCCATGGACGAACCGAACGTAGGTGAACTGAAGCCTCCGGAGCGCGTACTTCTGGGTCCCGGCCCGAGCAACGTACATCCGCGCGTCTTGGGCGCGATGAACACGACAATCGTCGGACATCTCGACCCTTACTTCGTGGACATGATGGACGAGGTGCAGGACCTTCTGCGGTACGTTTTCAGAACGGACAACGAGTGGACGCTACCCGTCAGCGGCACGGGTTCGGCGTCGATGGAAGCCGCAATCTCGAACCTCGTCGAACCGGGCGACACGGTTCTCGTGCCGACCAACGGATACTTCGGCGCGAGGATGGAGAGCATGGCACGACGCGCGGGCGGCGAAATCGTCCGTGTTGACGCACCGTGGGGAGAACCTCTCGAAGCCGTAGATGTACAGCGCGCCTTCGACGAACACCAGCCCGACATATTCGGCTTCGTGCACGCCGAGACGAGCACGGGAACGCTCCAGCCAGACGTGCCCGAACTCGTCGATATAGCGCATTCGCATGACGCGCTCACCATCGCCGACACCGTCACGTCGCTCGGCGGTGTCGAACTCCGCATAGACGACTGGGATGTCGATGTCTCTTACTCGGCGGCGCAGAAATGCATATCATGTCCGCCCGGGGCGTCGCCTCTGACGCTCAACGACGCCGCGATGAACAAGATTCTGACGCGCGAGACGGAACCGCGTTGCTGGTACCTTGACCTAGCCGAACTCGAGGACTACTGGGGCGACGACAGGTCTTATCATCACACAGCACCCGTCGCAAACATCTTCGGTCTGCGCGAAGCCCTTCGTATCGTCGTCGAGGAGGGCATAGAGAACCGGTGGGAACGCCACCTCCGCGTCTCGGGCGCGCTCAAGGAGGGCATCGAAGCGATGGGTCTCGAAATGAACTCGCGCGAAGACGCGTGGCTCCCGACGCTCAACGCTGTAAGGGTGCCTGAAGGAATCGACGACGAAACTATACTGCGCCGCTTGGTCGAGGACTACAACATCGAAATTTCCGCCGGACTCGGCGACCTCGAAGGCGAGATTCTGCGCATCGGCTGTATGGGGCACTCGGCGCGTGCCCACAACGTCCTGTACCTCGTGGACGCGCTCGGTGACATTCTGGAGGACGAAGGCGCGGACGTGAACCCCGGAGACGCGGTGGCGGCTGTGAGCGACGCTCTGTAACCTATTCGTTAAGACGGTTCACGAGTTCGTGAGTCTTCCAGACAGTTACCTCGTCTTGTTCTTCGAAGTCGGTATCATCAGTCCAAATATCTACGTCAAGATGCAGGGCAAGCGCGACGAAGGGTACGTCATCAGGGTCTATGTCGCTGATAAGCCGTGATGCTTGCTCCATTTCGTTTTCGAAATCCTCTCTCGGAACCACCTCCGTGTCCTTGAACAGGATACTGAGGAGAAGGTTCAACTGACCCTCCGAAAGCTTGGATTTCTCTCCTATTTCGTGACGGTTGTTGTCCAGCTCCGTAAAGAAGAACTCGGGCGCGTATAGATTCGTCTCGTCGCTCAGTATCAGTTCGCGTGTTTTCCCGCCAGCGATTAACGCGGAAAAGACGACGTTCGTGTCACAGACGAGCTTCATTCGTCGCCACGGTAGTGCTCGGCGATATCCCGTTTTACCTCCTCGCTGAGTTCGACTGCGTCCTCCTCGGAAAGCTCGCTCTGTGATGCTATCTCTTCGGCGACTTCCAAACGGTAAAGATACTCGCGCATGGACTGGCGGGCGACCTCGCTCCAGTTGATTTCGGGATGCTCGTCGAGAGAGCGTTTCAGGTCGTCGGGAACTCGTATAGTCATGTTCGGCATGCTAATTACCTGTGTATGTACATACACGCACGGACGTTTAAGAGTTCGTTTCGGTGTCCGCCGTGCCTTGCCCACGACCGTTCGAGTTAAGTGGAAGCACCAACGATTCCAGCCATGGTAGACGTAGACATAGAGCAGTTCAAGCACGACTCGTGGATGGCGGTTGTTGCGACAGGCATCTCTTACGGCGTCCTTCTTGCGATAATGACCGTCCTGCTTTTCGGTGTGCCTTACGTCCTCTTCCGTTTCGTTCTCGGGTAGGCAACAGACAACTCCGTGCCTTTGATTAATCTAATCTTACCGAATCCACCTATTGTGAGTTACTCTGATTCAATCTGCTCGATTGGCTTCTTAAATTCCTCTCTCAAAACTCCTTGCGCTTTAGTACACGCAACCTGCAGACCTTCCCAACTTGCTTTCTCAGGACCCAATGCATCAACATTAGGCTCGTAATTGAGTTCTGGCGAGTTAGTTTTGATTAGTGACATGGTCTTCAGTATCTCACCCTCTGCATTTTCAAGTACGACTTGTTGCTCTGGTGAAAGATGAATCTTCGAATTTGCCATAGATTGCGAATATTCCTTTACCATGGGCATCAACTCCTCGTTGAACTCCTCCTCTGTTACATCGAGTTCGTTTCCCCACTCTCCATAGGAGAGAATCCGTCCTAATTCTTCTTGACATCGCGTCAATCTTGAGTGCACTTCCGAAAGATCATCTGTCTTTTTCTGCAGCGGAAGTTCTGCTAAGAGACGCTTGTTCTCGGCTTCTCGCTGTATTTTCGTGCTTTTTAGATTGAACCAGCCTGCGACTACATACCCAACCACAGTCCCAAGTACTCCGATAACTGCCCCTAGAACTGCCCCTAGAACTGTCTCGGAAACCATGCATCCACTTGGGTATACTTAACCTATAAACCTAGCCTGATTTACATTTCGTCTTCCGGCACCAACACAACCTTACCAAATCCGTCGCGTTCCTCCAACATGCGGTGTCCTTCCGCCGCCTCGCTCATCGGTAGGGTAGCGCGTATCATGGGTTCGAACGTCCCGTCCCAGACGAGCGAGAGAACGTCGTCTACCTCGCCGCGCGTCGCCATCGTCGAGCCTAAGACCGTCAGTTGGTTCCAGAAGATTCTGTTCACGTCCGTCGTCGCGTCGCCGCCCGTCGTCGCGCCGCACGTGACGAGCCTTCCGCCTTTTGCGAGCGAGGCGAGCGAGTCGCGCCACGTTTCCTTCCCGACGTGGTCTACGACGACGTCGACGCCGCGTCCGTCGGTCGCTTCGCGTACCGCGTCCGCGAAGTTCTCGTCGGTGTAGTCGAAGACCTCCTTCGCGCCCAAGTCGCGCGCCGCCTTCGCCTTGTCGTCGCTCCCTGCCGTCGCGTAGACCGTCGCTCCTGCGTGCCGCGCTATCTGTACGCAGGCGTGTCCTACACCGCCCGACGCGCCTAAGACGAGGACGTTCTCGCCCTGACGCAGTTCTGCGCGTGTCACGAGCATCCGCCACGCCGTTCCGAAGACAAGCGGCACGGCGGCGGCTTTCTCCCAAGGAACGCCGTCGGGTACGCGGACGAGGTTTTCGGCAGGAACGGCGACGCGTTCGGCGTGCACGCCTTCGACGTGTTCTCCCAAGAGGTGGTAGTTGACGCAGAGCGGTTCGTCACCGTCTCTGCAGAACTCGCACTCGCCACACGAGACGCCTGCCCAGACGGCGACACGGTCGCCTTCTTCGAACCGCGTCCCGCCGCCTTCGACGACGACACCCGCGGCGTCGCTTCCGGGTACGTGTGGCATATCGAGGTTCACGCCCGGAAGACCGCGCCTCGTCCATACGTCTAAGTGGTTGAGTGCTGCGGCTTTCACGTCCACGACAACCTCACCTTCGCCTCGCGTCGGTTCTTCGCGTTCGGCGTACTCGATTACGTCGCGTCCTCCGTGCTCCTTGAACTGTACGGCTTTCATACACAGACGTGTCCGTCCACCGTCTTATCCCTGTCCCCGTCGGTCGGCTTGTTTGACGCACCAAAAGAATAAGTGACACTCAGACGAACCTGAAGGAGACTAACAAGAGAAAAAAGATGGTACTGGACCGTATACTCGAAATACTCCGTGGCTCCAACTTTGAGTGCCCGCACTGCGGCTACGAATCGGAGATACCGATGGACGACTTCGTGATAGCTGGGCGGAGCAGGTCGAACGACTTTTCGGAGTACAGATGCCCCGACTGCGACGGCGAGTTCGAGGCTGTCCTGTGCAGATGCGGGAAGGGTTACACGTCGCTCTCCGAGTTCGACAAGGTCAGAGAACGCGACACTGGTGACGAGTACGTCTGTGACTGCGGGAGTGTACTGCTCTACGAGTGAGTTCCCAACCCACCGGCGAGTCTCTTAAGTGATTCTCTCCGCAAGATGTCGGTCATGGAAACAGACGGAAGCATCCTGTCGTATCTCTGGAACGGAGACGAGGGACGCCTCCGCGCTCCTTGGAGAATCGTCGTCGCTGGCGTCGTAATCGTAGGCGGTGTCATCGTCTTTCCGCCCGCGTTCGCGGGTGCATTGACCGCCGCCGGTCTCGTCCAACCCGGCTTCTTCGAGGTTTCTCCGGAACTCACAGCCGGAATGCGGCTTCCTTTCGCCGTCATCCTTGGCGTCACGGCTCTCGGTGTCGCCGTATCCGTCTGGTTGGTCGCACGGTACGTGGACAGAAGGAAACTCGGAGACTACGGCTTGCGTTTCGACGCACGTTGGCTGTACGACCTCGGTTTCGGTCTCTTCCTCGGTGCCGTCCTGCCGACGCTCATCTTCGCAGTCGGCTGGCTCGCTGGCTGGTACCGCGTCACGGGGTTCGTCGTCGCCGAAGGCTCTTTCGTAGCACCGTTCGCGCTCCTCTTCGTGTTCTTCGTCTTCGTCGGTGTCTACGAGGAGCTTATCATTCGCGGCTGGTTGCTCACGAACGTCTCCGAAGGTCTGGTATCTTTCGGCGAACGCACAGCGGTCGTCGTCGCTGTCCTTCTCACCTCCTCCCTGTTCGGCGTCCTGCACCTCCCCAACCCCGGCGCGTCGCTCGTCTCGGCGACAATAATCACGCTAGCGGGTGTCTTTCTCGCGCTCGGTTACGTCCTCACAGGAGAACTCGGCGTGCCCATCGGCATCCATATCACGTGGAACCTGTTCCACGGCGTCTTCTACGACTTCGGCGTTAGCGGGATAAGCTTTCCAGTCTCGCTCGTCAAGACGGAGTCCGTCGGACCTGAGTACGTCACAGGCGGCGAGTTTGGACCCGAGGCGGGTCTTCTTGGTGCCTCGGCAGTCGTTATCGGCTCTGTTGCGATACTCCTGTGGGTGAGATGGCGGGAGGGCGAAACACGGGTACACGAAATCCTGACGACGCCCGACCTTCTTTTCGACTCCGAGGAACGAGATTAGCGCGCTTAGAGTTAAGAAGCCCGGTCACATACATCAGAACCGACCTTGACAGCACAACAGACCGAATCCGCTACCGATTCGCGGAACGAAACCGACTTCGACGCCGTCGTCGTAGGCGCGGGATTCTCGGGAATGTACATGTTGCACAGACTGCGCGAACTAGGGCTGTCAGCCCGTGTCTACGAGAAAGCGGACGGCGTAGGAGGAACATGGTACTGGAACCGGTACCCCGGCGCGCGGTGCGACAGCGAGAGCCATATCTACTGCTACTCGTTCTCCGACGAACTCCTTGAGAACTGGGAGTGGAGCGAACGTTACCCGGAGCGCGAGGAGATTCTGGAGTACCTCAACTTCGCCGCCGACCACCTCGACCTGCGCCGCGATATCGAGTTCCGAACGGAGGTCGAGTCGGCTTCCTTCGACGAGGAGACGGGAACGTGGGATGTCAGAGTCGAGGACGAGGACGGTGGCGGCGCTTCCAGCGTGACGAGCAGGTTCTTCATAACCGCCGTCGGCTGTCTCTCGGAGCCTTTCGTCCCCGACTTCGACGGTACCGAGAGATTTGAGGGAGAACTGTACCACACGGCGCGCTGGCCCAGCGAAGGCGTCGAACTCGAAGGCAAGAGTGTCGGCGTGATAGGCACCGGCTCTACGGGGATACAGACGATACCCGTGGTTGCCGAACGCGCAGGACACCTCACCGTCTTCCAGAGGACGCCGAACTACGCCGTCCCCGCGCGGAACCGCCCCCTCGAACCCGACGAGATGGAGGAGATAAAGAAGAACTACGACGAAACCTGGGAGAACGCACGCCACTCGTGGATAGGCATGCCTTTCGACTACGAGGGGTACTCGGCGGCGAACCTTTCGGACGAAGAGGTAGAGGAGGCACTCGAAAGACGGTGGCAGCAGGGCGGCTTCCGTTTCCTCCACTCTTTCGAGGACATAGTCCAGAACGAGGAGACGAACCGGAAGGTAACGGAGTTCGTTCGCGAAAAGATACGCGAGCAGGTCGAAGACCCCGAAACCGCCGAAAAGCTCGTACCGAAGAACCATCCGTACGCCTCGAAACGTCCACCGATGGACTACGGCGGATACTACGAGACGTTCAACAGGGACGACGTTTCTCTCGTGGATGTCGAATCCGCGCCGATAGAGGAGATAACGCCCGACGGCGTACGCACCACAGACGACGAGTACGAACTCGATGTTCTCATACTTGCGACGGGCTTCGACGCCATGACGGGCGCGCTTCTGGAGATGGACATCCGAGGACGCGACGGTCTGACACTCAAAGAGAAATGGGCGGACGGTCCACGCACCTACCTCGGCTTAGGCGTCCACGGCTTCCCGAACATGTTCACTATCACGGGTCCCCAGAGTCCTTCTGTGCTGACCAACATGCCGATGGCTATCGAACAGCATGTTGACTGGATAACCGACTGCGTCGAGCACATGCTTAACAACGGCTACGAGGTCATCGAACCCACGGAGGAGGCGGAGGCGGACTGGGTAACACAGACAAACACCATCGCGGAGGGGATGGTTTTCTCGGAAGCCGAATCTTGGTACAGGGGAGCGAACGTCCCCGACAAGCCTCGTACGTTCATGCCGTTCCCCGGCGGACTCGAAACCTACCGTCTTATATGCGAACAGGTCGCCACCGACGACTACGACGGCTTCGACTTCGCGCGCTCGGTGGGTTCTCTGACGACGGTTTAAGTTCTGCGTAGCCGGATTTGGGAAGAGCCAAAACGGACGGTTTGCTAAGTCGTGCCGTGAGTCGTCGAAAGACGGGCTACTTGCGCGGTCTGTCGTACGAGAGCCGTATGCTCGTCGCACTCGCGCTCGGATGGGCGACGTTGCAGGGCGGTCGTTTTATGCTCCCACCTCTGCTTCCGCGTATCACCGAGCAACTCGGCTTCTCGCCAGCAGGCATAGGTGCCGCTCTGACAGTATTCGGTTTAATCTACGCCGTTACACAGTACCCGAGCGGCACCTACTCCGACTCGCTATCGCGTGCGACGCTAATACTGCCCGCCTTCGTCGTCCTTATCGTCGGTTTCGCTGTCGTCGGTTTCTCCGTTTCACGTTCCATCTTCGTCTTTGCGATGGTCGTCTTAGGAGTCGGTAAGGGGCTTTACGCGAGTCCCTCACGCGCGCTTCTCGGCGACCTATTCACCGCAAGACGCGGAAGGGCACTCGGTATCTACTCCGCGGGAACGGACGTGGGCGGCTTGGTCGGCGCGGGACTCGCCGTCGTCGTTCTCGCAACTACGGTCTGGCGCACAGCGTTCGTTCCTGTCGTCGTCATCCTGACATCAGTCACCCTCCTCTACGTCTTCTGGAACCGCGAGGAATACAAAGTCGGACGGGTGCGTCTCTCACCCGGCGAGACGGTCGGCAGAATCGTCGCAACAAGAGAACAGCGCGAGACTCTCGTCGCCTTCGCCGTCTTCTACTTCTTCGTAGGCGGTCTGACCAACTTCTTCCCGACGCTCTTGGTCGCTGGAGGGTCCTCGGAGGCGGTCGCAGGCGCGAGCTTCGCGTTGCTATTCGCCGTAGGTACGCTCACGAAGCCCGTCGCGGGAGAGGTTAGCGACCGTTTTCCGCGTCTCTTGGTCGGCACCGCCGGTCTGATACTCGCTATGTTCGGTCTGTCGCTGGTTCTCGTCGCGCCTACGCTGTCGGTCGTCGCCGTCGGTACTGTCCTCACCGCCGTCGGCTACAAGACACAGTTCCCAATAGCCGACTCTATCGTCATGGAAACAGCACCCGACGGCGAGGTAGGCGGCGACCTCGGTGCTTCACGCGCCGTCTTTCTTACTGCGAACGCGCTCGGTCCCGGCGTCGTCGGTGTTATCGCCGAACTTACGGACTTCGAGACGGCGTTCTGGGTTCTCGCCGGTTCGCTTCTGGTGAGTGTCGCGCTTCTCGGACGGCAGTATCTTCGGGAAGGGTAAGCTTCGCACCGAGAAGAAGACAACACCTCCGAGTTTGAGGAGGTCGAGAAACGCAACACGTCGAAGCATCTCACTGAATGAGCACTATTTGGTCCGTATAACACGTTGATAGCCGTCGGAAACGGTTCGGGGAAGAGTGGACGGGAGCGGAGACAGTAAGGAAATCCAGATTTCGGAAATCGTAGTTTCCAAATCCGAAGACATAATATTCTCTGGACGCGAAACGGTAGCATGGAAGGATTCGTCGATAGGGAAGCCGAACTCGAACGGCTTACCGAAAGGTACGACTCCGACGACGCGGAGATGGTCGTGCTCTACGGGCGCAGACGCCTCGGAAAGAGCGAACTCGTCCGACAGTCCATCGAGGACAGACAAGACGCTGTATACTACCAAGCCGTCGAATCGACCGCACAGAACCAGTTCGAAAGCTTCGTCGATGCCGTGACTGGGACCTTCCCCGACATGGAGAGAGTCCGACGCGACTGGGAGACACTTTTGGGTGCCTTAGGAGAACGCGACGCTGTCGTGGTAATCGACGAGTTTCCCTTCCTGCTCGAAGAGGACGACTCGCTCCCGTCCCGGATACAGAGGGTCTGGGACACACAGCTACAGGAGACCAGCATGACACTCGTTCTCATTGGTTCGTCGATAAGCGTCATGGAGGACGAGGTTCTCGCGGGCGGAAGTCCGCTCTACGGCAGGCGGACAGCAACCATCGACTTAGAACCGCTTTCGGTCGAAGACGCGAGGAAGTTCTTTCCCGACTACGACGACGAGACTGCGGTGAAGGCATGGTCGGTCTACGGCGGAACACCGTTCTACCTACAGACGGTGGAACCGGACAAGACCCTCGCCGAGAACATCCGGAGTTCGATACTCTCCGAAAACGGTCTTCTACACTCGGAACCGGAGTTTTTGCTACGCACCGAACTCCGCCAGCCCAACACCTACTTCAGCGTGCTACGCGCGCTCGCTCACGGAAGACGAAAACCGAACGAGATAGCCGGTATGGCTGGTGTCGATTCGTCTTCTCTCAGCACGTACCTACAGAAGCTACGCAGACTGCGCCTCGTCGAACGCCACATACCGGTGACAGCGTCGCCTACCTCGTCGAAGAGTGGACGGTACCGCCTCTCCGCGCCGCTGTTCCGTTTCTGGTTCAGGTTCGTCTACGGCAGACAGGACAGTCTACGTACGCTGGGTGACGACGCCTACGAGGAAACCGTGGCTCCGGAGTTCGCCGACTACGTGAGTCCACTGTTCGAGGTTCTTTGTCAGCGAAAGCTTCCTGAACTCCTCGACAGGCGATATCTCGGTATAGGTCAGTGGTGGCACAAGGAAGACGAACTCGACGTTCTCGGACTGACGAAGGAAGGACTCGTCGCGGGCGAGTGCAAGTTCACGTCGGAGCCTGTTAGCGAGGGCGTCCTACACGACCTCGAAAGGACGGTCGAGGAGGTTCGTTGGTCGAAGGAACCGTCGGACGCGACGACTCAGTACGTTGTCTTCAGCCGTTCGGGGTACACAGATGACCTGAAACGACGAGCCGAGTCGAGAGAAGACCTGCTGCTGTTCGGACTCCCGGACCTGTTTGTTACATCATAGGAATCATCCGTCATCCGAATCCGGAGACATCCGCGTCGAGAACGACGGTTACGCCCTCGCTCCTCTGTCGACCCACCCGACAGTCAAGCCGCGACACCTTCCGCAGGTGCTACTCCTCTACTTCTTTCAAATAATCTGTAAAATAGTCCCGCCAGGCGGGCTAATTCCGAGTTTTGAATCTTTTCATCTAACTCCGGCAAGCGTTGCCGAAATCGTAAAGAATCCGTCTAATTCGCTCTTATTTTCAAGCGTGATGGCGAGTGTAAACGACATACACAACCTCGGCGACCAGTTCCAGTACCAGCTCGACAAGCTCGAAGAAGCCGACATAGACGAGCGCGACCGCGAGGCAATCAAGTCCTTCATTCGGTTCCAGGACACGCAGCGAGACCTCGCTGTCAGCACCAACGTCAACAACCTCAGCGACCTCCGGCTCAGCGCCGAGCGCTCCGACACGCCGCTCGTCGAGATGGATCGCGAGGACGTTGACGACCTCCTGTTCCAGTACAAGCACGACCTCGACATGGCTGAGGGGACGCTGCGCAACTACCGCAAGGCTCTGCGGAAGTTCTACCGGTACCGCGACGAGGACTGGGCGGAGGACATAGAGATAGGCGCGCCGCCCGAGCGGGAGATAGACGCCGAGAAGATACTGACCGACGACGAGATCGACGCGCTCCGTGAGGCGGCTCAGCACCCGCGGAACAAGGCACTCCTCGAACTCCTGCTCGACACGGGTCTGCGCGTCAGCGCCATCGGCACCCTCCGCGTGCGCGATGTGGAGCTCAACGGGCGCGCGGGCACTGTCAGTCTGAATCAGGACGCCGTCGGCAGGAAGGGAGCCAGCGGCAAGCGACCTCTGACTTGGAGCAAGCCGTACGTCGCCAACTGGCTCGACGTACATCCGCGCTCTGACGACCCTGACGCTCCTCTGCTCCACCGCCGCACTACGCCCAACGGAGGCTGGGACGAGGACGACGACGGCGCACTCGGTTACCAACAGCTCCAGAAGATACTCAAGGAGATAGCCGAGGAGGCGGGCGTTGACCGCGACAAGGTCAACCCGCATAACTTCCGCAAGACAGCGATCTCGCGGTGGATACGCGAGGGCTTCTCGGAGCAGGAGATCAAGCACCGCGCCACGTGGGTGAAGGACTCGCAGCAGTTCGAGACGTACTCGCAGGTCACCGACGAGGAGATGAACGAGAAGATACTCGCCGAGTATGGTCTCGCCGACGAGGACGACGAGGCGCATAGACCAGAGTTAGGAAGCTGCCCGCAGTGCCAGACATCGCTGAACGGCGAGCCGCGGTTCTGCCCCGGCTGCGGTCTCGCCCTGAGCCAGAAGTCGGCGCAGCTCCTCGATGAGGCGAAGGACGACATCTTCGACGGCGTGGCGGACGCCGAGGATGAGGACGAGATCGAGATGCTCAGGGAACTGCGCGACCTCGTCGAAGAGTACCCCGAGATACTGGCTAGTGCCGAGGTCGGCGAGGCTTAGCCGCGGTCGCCCGCGCGCGTTACGACGGCGGCTAAACCTCAGAGGGAAGGGGCGTGTCGCGCGGTCGCGCGCGTAGAACAGAGACGCCTTCTTCCGGCTCTCTGCTCCGTCCGCGCACGGTGACCTTCTCTGAGCTTCCTCAGCGGAGGGTAACGCCGCACCTCTCTGCTAGCTCTTCCGCGCGCTCTTCGAAGTCCCGCTTGATGCCCGAAAACTCCTCCGACCCCTCCACGTCGACGGCGTGCGAGTACGCCTCCAGCTTCTCGGCGTCCACCTTCCCGCCGTCGATGTTCAAAAGCGCGTCCATCTCGCACGCTTCGACGCCCTCGTCCGCGTCCTTCCAAGGCTCCCGACCGCTGTCGTCGGTCCGCGGGGAGTCCAGACCGGACCACTCCCAGACTGCGTCCATGACCCTCTCCTCCGCGCTCGTGTACCCCTCGAAAGACCTCTTGAACGGTCCCGGTATGTCGGCGAGGTACGCTTCCGAGGCGTCGTGTAACAGCCCGTATAGCTGTAGCTCCGCGCCCGCGCCCTCGACCTCGTCGAGGCACCGGCTGACATTCATCGAGTGGAGGGCGACGCTGTAGAACTCGTTACACTGCCCGGCGAAGCGGCAGTTGTGCGCCAGCCCGTGGGCGATGTCTTCGAGGACAACGTCCTCCTCCGTGAAGCTGTCGTGGGCTATCTGCCTGCCTGTTACGGTGTTGATAGTTCCGACCTCGTCGGGCATTTCTGCTTGCCACAACGGTCGTTACCCACAAGACGCTTCTGGTGGTGAGGCGGGAGCTACCCCGGCGGGAGACGGAACCTCCTCTGCGCGGCGACGTACTCTACGGCTCCCTCTTCGAGAGCCACCGTGAACGCTTCGGCGGCTTCCTCCTTCGTGGCGTCGTACCTCTTCTTGTATACGGAGAGGCACTGGCTTTCAGTGGGGCTCTTCGACTCGTCCTCTTCCAGCGCCTTTACGACCCCGAGAGCACCGTTTCTCATCTTCGTCCTCCGGTACCTTCGCTCCGCCTCATCGAATCGCTGCTCGAACTCCCCCACGAAACCGCACATCTCCGGCTCAGCCTCGGAGTGTTCGAACCCAGCGAGTTCAACCAGCTCCTGTATCTCGAACAGCAGCGCCGTCGCTTCTCCACGGAACCTCCCCGCGGCTTGTAGCGTGGGGGAGACGGCGCGCTGTGCTAAGAGCCGCCAACAGGCACTGAGGGTCTCCGAAGGGTCGTCGTAGTGCGGAGCGAGCATGCTCCACCAGTCCGTCACGATCTTCGCAGTCTCGGCTGGCGACTGCACCTGACAGCCGCAGAGAGCCACGTCGACGGGCATCTTCTCAAGGTCCTTCGAACCGTGCGCCCCGCGGCTGTTCGGTACAAGGAACGGTACCTCTCTCGTTCCTCCGTCGCCGTCCGGCACCCCGATATCCTCGACCGGCAGTCCTCGCCACTTTTCCCCGTTCTCTTTGTTTATGGGCACGGCTACCAGACTCGCTCCGGTTTCGTCCTTCGCCTCTTCCACCATGCGGCGGAACCATGGCGTCTCCGCGTCTGCGCTCAGCTTGCCGGCGTACTCCTCTGCGCGGTGACCGTCTGAGCGCAGGTTGGGTCCCCCGACCACCACGTCGTGCCGCGTAGAACGGGGCTCCTCCGGTGAGCGAGTCGGGTCCGACAGCTCGTTGTGTGTCGCGGAGAACGTGAAGGTGACATCCGCATCCAGTCTGTCGCGTAGCACCTCCAGCGGCAGCGGTGGTTCGCCGGGCTCTTCTCTATCGCCACCGGGGACGAGGTTCCTGCCCGCCACGCACTCCTCTATCCTCGACGCCAAGATACCGCCCCACCTCTCCGAAATCGCTGGGTGGGTTCCGCTTTCTTTCCACTCCTCGCATACCCTGTCCAGCCCGACCCCGTCGGAGCCGTCGTCGACTAGGCGGAAAGCGAGACTGCTAACGGTCTCCCCCCTGCGCTCGTACCTAACGTGCTCGAAGTCGCGATGACCGTATTTGAACCCCTTCAGCAGCCCCAAGCAGCTCTTGACTTCGCGTGACCTCCGGTATGCTTCCCTCTCACCCGCGAAACCTCCGCTTCCGGGGGAGTGTCTAAGCCAAGTCAGGAGCTCTTTCTCAACTTCCTCGATAGCCTCCTCAAGCTCAGAGAGGTCAGGAACCTCGTTCAGCAGCTCCCACGGTTTCAGACACTCCTTCCGTGAGTCGGAGTGCCAACCTTCGAGAGCGTCTGCCAGCTCACTCAAACAACGGCGGCTTCTCTGTACTTGGGCGCTGTCCTCGATCTGCCCCACGATGCTCCGGAGGGCTTCGACAGTTCCGGTCACATCCAAGGCTTCGTACAAGATTCCGGGGTCAGCCGCGACGCTGTGCCCCTCGTCCAGCAGAAGGACATCCGCGCTGAGGGGGTTCTCTGATCCGCTGCCACCGCTCAACGCCTTGGCGTAGGTGGCGACGCACACCCTGGAAGCGCGCGCAACCTCGAAGCCGAGATACGCCGGGCACCGCTCAGCGAGTCCTGAGAAGTCCTCCCCGTCAACGGGTCCGGAGGGGACGGGCGAACCCTTGTCTTCGTTCTGCTCCACAACAGCCTCAGCCCTCCGGCGGACCACGCCTTTGTCGTTGGGGTACTTCTCACAGCCGTTGGACGAGCAGGTGTTCTCATCTACCCTGTCCACGGACCCACTCCACTCGTCCCACTCGCACATATCCTCGTGCGACGGCAACTCCGCAGACGGCACACCGAACTCCCCCAGACGGCTAACGACCTCCTCCCTGCTTTGCTTCTGCGGCGCCAGTATCGTCACGCTGTTTCCCTGCGAGAGAAGCTCCTCTGCGAGGGCGGCTATGAGCCAGGTCTTACCCGAGGAGATCTCACCCTGAACCGCCACGAGTTCGGTCTCCTCGTCGGGAAGCGCTGCGAGCTCCCGCGCCTCGTCCAAGAAGGCGTCGTGTAGAGCCTCGGTCTCGACCTCCTCGTCGCCCCACTCCTCCTCGATGCTCTCTGGGACGGTGTGTTCCCACCGCTCCGCCGCTTCGTCTCGTATCATCTTTCCTCCTCCGCCCAGCCTCCCCACTCGGCGGTCGTCATCTCCTCGTCGCCGAGCGGGGCTGGGTCGAGGACAGCGTCGGGGTGCCGCAGCAGATACTCCGCCGCTGTCATCTCGTGTTCCCGTATCAGATGACTCTCGGGTATATCCTCGAAACCTCTGAGGCAGCGCCGGCAGACAGCCTTGTCCGCCTCGTAGCCGAGCACGCGCGCCCACGGGTCGCGCCGCTCCTTGTCGTTCGGCGTCGGGTTGTTCTCGACTACCTTGTAAACCCTCGCGCGTATCTCGGGTATCGGAGCTATGATGTAGTAGTCGGCGTTCCGGTGAGCCGCGTCGTCGCCGGTGACCACCATCAGTACCGACCCTCCCTGTGCAGGTCCGCGATAGCCTCGGAGATCTTCTTCTTCGTCTCCTCTGAGTGCTCGTCCACGCCGCCTTTCTGCGCGCGGTCGTCCCCGGGCGGCACCAACCGCGCGTCGGGGTACTCGCTCCTGTATTCACTCAGTGTCAGGTCGTGCGGTTTGAGGTGCCGCCACGTAACCTGACCGAGCTTGGCTCCGCAGACGCGACAGACGACCTCGTCGTCGTCAGCCTCGACCTCCGAAGGGTCAACCTCGGTGGCGTGTTCCTCCCAAGCATCGCGGTAGTCTTCGGTCACAGACGACCCTCCCCCGAGCGGTCACGGCTGACTGCGGCACGGCGTCGGGTTAGTTCGACCTTCGGGTCAAGCTCTCTTTTTGTTTTTAAAGAGAGACGAACCCGGAGGTCAAACTGGGACTCCGCCTCCTTGCGGTCGCTCACAGGTGACCACCGTCCTCGCCGCTCGCGTGGTCGTAGACGGCTCTGATGACCCACGCCGCGCTCTTTCCCTCGCCGGCGTAGCGCTCTCTGCGCTCCGCGTGCTTCTCCGCGAACCGACGCGCAGCCCGCTCGGCGGGCTCCGCCTCACCGTCGCGCTCGTTTTTCTTCTGTTCTACTGTCGTTCGCGCGCTCTCGCGCGCGTGCGTGTTTTCACGCATATACGTTGCACTTGAGCGCGCATTTGAGGGGGGCGAATTAGTGACGATCAAGAGGGGAGAGAGAAAATTGGAATCGCAGGACACAGGGGCGACGGCTCTGACCACGAAACGACGCCTATAGTCACCTTGCCCTTCGCTGCGCCGTCCTCGGCGCCGTTCTCAACGCCTATCCGGCTCCCGTACAGGGAATCTGGCGCGCGCGCCGTCCGCGCGCCGTCGCGCTCGGCGCGCGCTCGCCTCCCGAGGGGTAGGTCGGTGGCAAGCGCCGTCCGAGGAGCCAAGCCGCACGGAGCGGCGAGAAGAAGCCGCGAGAAGCTGTTACCCTCCCGAGCTACACGGTCAGGGTGTTGCCGTTGAGGCGGAGCCACTCGCGCCTTTTCTCGTAGTCTGGGATGAGCGCCCCGACGGTGTTCCAGAAGGATTCTGTGTGCTCGTCGTGGACGGCGTGCGCGAGCTCGTGGACGGCGACGTAGTCCTGTATACGGACGGGCGCGAGCACAAGACGCCAGTTGAGCGACACGTTTCCGTCCTCGTACACGCCCCACTTGTCCTCCGGCTCGCCCACCTCAACCTCCACGTCACTCGCACCGACTTTCGGTGCGAACCTCTCGGCGCGCTCGGGCAGCTCCTCGCTCGCCCGCCGCTCGTACCAGTCCACGACCGCCCCGCGCTTCCGCCGGACGCTGACATCGTCGCTCGGTGCGTCGAGGCTGTGTACCCCAAGCTTGAACTCGTCGCCGTCGAACGACAGCTCGGGGTTCTGGACGCCCGTCTCGACTACTTTGAGCGGGTACTGACGCCCTCGGTACCGGAGCTTCTCGCCGCTCAGGAACTCCTTACCCCGCGGCGTGTCCGCCTGCTCCGCGAGCCCGTAGAGCTTCTCCAGTATCCAGTCCTGACGGTCATCGAGCACCGCCTCAACGTCCGAGAGAGACGCCGACATCGGCGCACGAACCTCCATCTCCATCGACTCGTCTATCCTGAGACCGATGGTTCCACGCCCCTCTACCCAAGTGATGCCGTAGGGTACGACGGTCTGACCGATGTGGTACTGGTACGCTTGCGTCATTCTCCGTAGTGCGCCCTCGCTAGCTCTATTATGCGGTTGGTTAGTTCGTCGCGCTCTTCGCCGGTGATGTCGGCGTCAACGCCGTAGAGCCGGAGCTTCACGTCCTTGCGCATCGACTTCTGTACGTTCACCTTTTGCTTCCACTCGACGACCGAAACGTGCTTCTCGACCTCCTCAACAACGTCGCGCGTCAGCTCGATGAGGCGGTCCTGCTCCACGCCGCTTTCCTCGCCGAGCACGTCCTCGACGGCGTGGTAGAACGAGAGTTCGGTCGAGCCGTCCAGACCCATCTTCTCCGCCTCACGGTCGCGCGAACGCATCTCGTTGAGTAGGTCGCGCAACTCCTCTATGACCTCTCTGTCGGAGAGCCGGTTCTGCTTGTATTCGTCGATCAACTTCTCAAGCCGCTCGCGGAGCGACTCGTAGTGCACGGGGTCCTCGTCGTACCGGACGTTGATCTCGTGCTCTATCGCGTGCCGCATCTCGCTCGCCCTCGCCTCATCGTCCTCCATCGACTCTATACGCGCGTCGAACTCGTCCGCCTCCATGACGGAGACAGGCTCCTCGTTGAGCACCTCGATGCCCGACGACCTGATATGGTCGTTTATTATTTCGCGCACCTTCGAGCCGCAGCCCTCGACGTTCATCGTGTCGTCGCGGTATCTCTGCTTGGCGCGGGCGTGTATATCTGTCAGCCTTTCGAGGTCCTGCTTGTACGGGTTCGCCATCGGGTCGGGCAGCACGATGTCCATCAGCTTCGAGAACCGCTTGAACGCGTTCTTGAACTCGATGCGCGTGTCGTCGGGTTCGAGCGTCTGGAGGCAGTCCTCCACGTCGTCGAGGTCGTCGAAGAACGAGACCGCCTTGCTGTGGGCCGCTTCGAGCTCGGGCTTCTTGTCCGAGAGCGGCACCATCGCGCGCTCGACATCGTCCTGACTGAACATCGCGAGCGCCTCCTTGAGGTCGTCCGAGACGCCGTAGTAGTCGACGATGAGACCGTGGTTCTTGTCCTCGAACGGCCGGTTGACGCGGGCGATCGCTTGTAGGAGGCTGTGCTCCTTGAGCGGCTTGTCGAGGTACATCACCTGCGCTACCGGCGCGTCGAAACCCGTTAGGAGCATGTCGCAGACGACGAGTAGCTTCACGTCGCCGTCTTCGTCCTTGAACTCGTCCTTTATCTCCTTCTTCTCCGAGTCGGACGGCGCGTACTCTTTGACCTCCTCGGGGTCGTTGTGACCCTTCGAGATTACGACGCGCGACTCGGGACCGCCGTGTGCGTCGAGACGCTCCTTGTACTCGATAGC
The DNA here is from genome assembly GCA_034522195.1 of Halobacteriales archaeon. Taxonomy (GTDB): domain Archaea; phylum Halobacteriota; class Halobacteria; order Halobacteriales; family Halorutilaceae; genus Halorutilus. The sequence continues at coordinate 97,952 of JAXHLL010000004.1, forward strand.
CGCGCGCTTGCTGGTCGTCACCACCATGCCCTTGAACGGCTCGCCTATGCTCTCGTCGTAGTGCTCCACGATGTCCTCGGCGACTCGGTCGATGCGGTCCTCGGCCTCAGCGAGGTCCTGCTCGCGGGCGTACCGCTTCTTGATCTCCGCCTTCTCCTCGTCGGTGTAGTCCTCGAAGATGCGGTCGAACAGCCGGTCGAGCGTCTCGCCTTCGAGGTGGATGTCGGCGAGCCGGCCCTGATACAGGATCTCGACGGTCGTGCCGTCTTCGAGCGACTGGTCGATGGTGTACGTGTCGATGTAGTTGCCGAACGTCCGGCGCGTGTTGCGCTCGTCCTTCTCGATCGGCGTCCCGGTGAAGCCGACGTAGAAGGCGTTCGGTAGCGCGGTCCGCATGTTGTTCGCGAGGTCCTTGTACTGCGTCCGGTGGGCCTCGTCGACCATGACGTAGACGTTCCTGTCGCGTGAGAGCACCGGGAAGTCGACACTCTCGTCCTCGTCCTCCTCGTCGTCCTTCAGCTGGAACTTGTGAATCAGCGTCGCTATCGTCTGCCCCGCGCCGCTGCTGAGCTCCTCGCGCAGCTCGTCTATGTCGTTCGCCTGTATCGGGTTCGGGAAGCCGCAGCGCTCGAACGTCGCGTGAATCTGGTCGTCGAGAGCCCGCCGGTCGGTGACCAGCAGGAGCGTCGGGTCGTCCTTCATGCGGCGGAGCTTCAACGCGAGGAACAGCATCGTGAGCGACTTGCCCGAGCCCTGCGTGTGCCAGACGACGCCGCCCTGCGACTCGCGCCTGTCGCGCTCTCGTATCGCTTCGAGGGCGCGGTACGACCGCCCGGTACTGCTGGTACCGCGCGACCATCCTCGTCGTTCCGCCCTGCGTCCTCCTCGAAGACGGTGAAGTTGCGTAGCTGGTCGAGGAGGCGTTCGGGTTCGAAGAGGGCGTACAGCATCCGGTACTGGTCGGGGACGTAGCCGTCGAGTCCGAAGTAGTCTTCGAGGTAGTCGTCGTCCACGGGATAGGGGTCGCGCCACGGCTTGTACTGGTCGCGCGGCGTGCCGTACGTACCCATGAGCGCGCCCTCGTACCACGTAGCGACGGAGAACTGGTTGTACCGGAAAAGCTCCTCCGCGCCCTCCGTCTCACCGTCGCGCTCGTTCTGGTACCGTGCGATCTGGTTGAGCGCCTCGGACTTGGGCTTGTCGCCTCCCGGCGGTCCTATCGTCGGGCCTTGCACTCGATGACACCGAGCGGGATGCCGTTGACGAAGAGCGACGATGTCGGGCTTGATGATCTCGCGCTCGCCCTCGACGCGGAACTGGTTGACGACGAGCAGGTCGTTGTTCTCGGGTTTCTCGTAGTCGATGTACCGGACGGTCTGGTGCTTGTTCCCGTGGCCGCGGTCCTGCTCGACGGAGGTGTGACGCACGAGCTTCTGGTGTATCTGCTGGTTCTCGTGCATCGTGTTCCGCCCCGCGACCTGCTGTATCTCGCGGACGACCTTGTTGAGGTTGTTCTCGTTAATCCACGGGTTGAGACGCTTGACGGCGTCGCGCAGTCGGGGTTCGAGCACGGCGGTCGAACGCTTCTCGCGCGGGTCGTCCCACGGCTCTTGCTCGCGGTCTATGACCTCCCAGCCGAGGGTCTCGAAGGCGTCGAGCGCGGGGCGTTCGGTGGTGTCGTACTCGTTGGGCATTGATGATCAATCGAAAAGACCATGCGGGGTACGGACACTGCCGCTTAGCAGGTCCTGTCGAAGCCCCCGCTTCATCTCTTTTTTGACGTCTACCATTCTATTCAACTGTTCTATCTCCGTATCGACTGTCGATAGAGTTTCCGCGATTCGACGCTGCTCGGGGAGTGGAGGGAGTGGAATGCCCATCGCTTCAATTGCGCTAATCCGAAGAACTTCCTGACCCGTGGATCCGGTGATACTCTGCAAAAAGTGCTCTTTCGCATCGTGAGATTGAAAGTAGTGATGGAGATACGAAGGAAGAATGTTCTCGGTATTCGGGCGGACAAGTCCAATCGCTACTATGACATATATATTCTCGGTTTTCTTGCTCACGAAAGATGTGGCTCTTACCTATTGAGCCGCGACCGACAATAGCAACGAGAACGTCATCTTCCTGTAGTTGATACTTACTTCGGTTTTTAAAGACCTCTGGGGAAATCCTATCCGCAGACTCATACTTTATACCGTCATCATACACATCCTTAGTCTTTAGAGCTCTATACTCGTCGGAGAGTTCGCCCTTAGAATAATCTGGATTCGGTCCTTGCGTTATGAGATGCGTGTACTCGCTTTCTCCGAGTCGGGCGAAGTCCCACTCTGATGGAATTTTGACTCTACGCGGACCGTACTGAACCTCTTTATACTCCTTAGTGTCATTTCGGTTTTTGTTCTCAGATGTCATTGGTAGTCCATTCTTGAGAGGAGCTGATTCGCTCTCTGGTTAGTTTTGGCATACTCCTCCTCCAATTCATCCATTTCAGATATTTTCTCTCGGACGCTGACTGACTCTTGTGGCTCTGTTGTATCAATATATAGAGCTACGTTCATATTCCAATTGTTGTTCTCAATCTCTTCTATGTCGACAAAACGGGAATGATGGGGTTCGACTTGACCCTCTCGATATGTCCGAGCGATATAGCTGAGACCTTCCTGTGTGAGTTCGTTCTGGGTTGACAGTTCTTCATATACTCTTACTCCAGATACACGGAGTTCCTGCTCTTTAGCATAAATGAATTGCACCTTATCCTTCCGCTCTTCGGGCTTGTCCTTGTTGATTATCAGGATACAGCCCGGCGACGACGTGTTGTAGAACAGGTTCTCCGGGAGCGCGATCACCGCCTCAACGAGGTCGTCCTCCAGCACCGGCTTGCGGATCTTCTTCTCCGAGCGCGACCGGAACAGGACGCCGTTGTCCATCACGACGCCCGCCTTCCCGGTCTCGTTGAGCGAGGCGATCATGAGCTGAATCCACGCCCAGTCGCCGCGGTTCGACGGCGGGAGACCGTACGGGAACCGGTTGTACGGCTCGTTGTCCTCGACCCAGTCCTTGCTCCACTCCTTCTGGTTCCACATCGGGTTCGCGATGACCCGGTCGAACACCTCCAGTTCGTCGTGCTTCGTGACGCGCTTCGGGTCGGTGATGGTGTCGCCCTTCTCGATCTTCGCGTCGTACAGCTCGTGGAGCAGGACGTTCATCTGCCCGATAGCCCACGTGTTCAGGTTCTTCTCCTGGCCGTACAGCGAGATGTCCGTCATGTCGCCGCCCGACTCACGCGACGTGCTCGCGCCGAGTAGATGAGCATCCCGCCGGAGCCACAGCACGGGTCGTAGACGCGGTCACCCTTGTCGGGGTCAACGCACTCGACGATAAGCTCGACAACCTCGCGCGGCGTGTAGAACTCGCCGCCCTTCTTGCCCGCGTCGTCGGCGAACTGCCGGATGAGGTACTCGTACGCCCGCCCGAAGATGTCCGGGATCTTCGAGGTCCTCGTTCCGGTAGCGGTGCTTCGAGAAGTGCGAGACGAGATCGGAGAGCAGTGAGTCGGCGAGGCGCTCCTTGTCGTTGAAGTCGACCGTGGTGAGCACGCGGTCGGCGATCGGGTCGTTCTCGTCTTCGACCGCTGCGAGCGCCTTGTTCAGCGCCGCGCCGATGTCGGTCTCCTGCGCCTTGATGTGGTCCCAGCGGGCGCGTTCGGGAATCCAGAACTCCTCGTGGAGGTCGCGGTCGTCGCGCGCCTGTCTCCACCGGGATCCCGAGCTCCTCGGCGACCTCCTCGGTCTCCTCCTCGAACCGGTCGTTGACGCGCTTCAGGAACAGCAGCCCGAAGATGTAGTTCTTGTAGTCCGCCGAGTCGATGCTCCCGCGCAGGATGTCCGCGGCTTCCCAGAGGTGGGTGCGGAGCGTATCGAGGTCGAGTGTGTCGTGTGATTCGACGCCGGGTAAGGTGCCCTGCTTGGGGTCGGTCATCGTGACATTAGTTGCGGAACCGGATTCTTATACTTTCGGCAACCGGGAGCATCAGCCGAGCGGTGGGTCGGTGCTCCGCCCGTCACTGCGCCCGGACCCGACTCACCGCGAATCCGCTGAGAAAGAGTCCATGCGCGACTGCTCCCCGCGTTCCTCACCGCCCTTCTTTGCTCTTCCCGAGCTGGAACTCCGCCCCGACTCATCCAAGCCATCTACGCGCCGGGTTCCGCTCGTCTCCCCGTAGTCGTCCAGCAGCCGCTGCGCCGTGTCGTCCTCGAAGGAGGGGTCGTTGAGCATTATCTCCTCGATTCTCTCCGAGCTTATCGTCGTTATCGGTCTGTCCTCCTCTATGATGTACTCGCCGTTGTTCTCGCCGTGGGTGAGACAACCTTTCCTGTCGCAGCGGTCGATCTCCGAGCCGGGACCGACGAGGTACTTGCCCCTCGCGTGTATCTCGCCCCACCGGAGGGAGGCGTTGCCAGCGCCGTCCGTCAGAACGCGCAACCTCTTCACGGGGCTGTCTGTGACGCGGTAGTACCTGTGCTCACCGTCGTGGGCTGTCTGGACCGTAAACGTCGGTGGCAGTTCGTCGAGAGCCGGCGTCTCCGGCTCGTAGTCGTCGATGTCCAGACCGACCAGACCACCCCCTGCGTAGACGCCGTAGTCGCCACGGATGGAGCGAGGTCTGAGCAGCGTGTGGTCGTGGGAAACCTTGCTCCCGGTGTTTAGGTGTATGAAGCGCCTCGTTCCGAGACCGGCTTCCCTGAGCCGGTCCGCCACGACCTTCTTACACTGCGCTTTTCTGCCGCCGTACTCGCCGTATCTGATGGGTTCTTTGCCCATACACACATGCAATGCGCCCACAGGCAACCGCGGGCGACGGGCAAGCGAAACGGACCCCACCCCGGGGTGGGTCGATCCGTGCCCCCCGGCTCTCACCTGCGACCGCGGGCTTTCCCTCCGTGGGGCAAACCGCTGGGCGAAGAACCGACGGCGCAGCTCCCGCCGCAACGCTCATGACCGTCCAAGCGCTTACTGGAGGGGATGACCGGCGCACCCACGCCGCCGCCGTCACCGGACGAGCGCCTCGAACTCGCTCTGGACTACGCTTGGGAGATAACCAAAGCGAAGTTCCGCGACGGTCGCATCGAGGTCGAGCAGGAAGCGCCGCTACAGCACCAGTACGCGCAGGGCAGCTACGAGTTCGAGTGGGGCTATATCGGCGTGGGCTTCCGCTTCCTGTCGGTTTCGGTCGGATAGGAGAGCCTCTCGTCGGGAGCCGCGCCAAGAAGGATTCGAAACTCGGAGTTTGTAGTCCCGCCAGGACTCAAATACGAAGCTCACGAATCCATATTAGACACAGTTCGCAAATGTTTTAGAAAACCTACTACTATACAAGTAATATGGATGGGTCCATAGCTCAGTCTGGTTAGAGCGCTCGGCTCATAAAGACCAAAAGTGTAACACTCTGGTCTTGGGACACCGAGTGGTCATCGGTTCAAATCCGATTGGACCCACTACATTTTCCCATCGACCATCCTTTGAAATATGCTCTAAATAGGTTCTCCCCGTGGGATTAGATGCTGGTACTTTATTAGCCTCGATGACCAATGTTCTAACATGATTGAGTCAAATGAGGTTCCTGAAGGACAACTAAATTCGATTATTAACGAAGATTGCATTGAGGGTATGAAGGAAATACCCAATAATAGTATTGATTTGATAATTGCCGACCCACCTTATTTTAAAACTGTAAATCAGACATGGGATTATAACTGGAAGACTAAAGAAGAATATTTAAAATGGTGTGAGGAGTGGGTTGAGGAGGTAGCACGGGTAGGGAAAATAAATTCCACTTTCTATTTATTCGGTTATATAAGGACTCTTTCCTACCTCGTCCCTAAAGTTGAGGACCTTGAATTCGAACTCAACCAGCAAATTGTAGTGGATAAAGGAATGCAGTCCGTTGGGGGTAGGGCTACGAAGAATTACAAAATGTTCCCTAATACCACCGAGGAGATATTGTTCTTTACGTCACAGTCTAGACCATACGTAAAAAAACTACTAAATAAGAAAAAGAAAAAACTGGGATATACCTCTAAGGAAATGAACGAGATGTTGGATGCTGAATCTGCAGGTGGAGGAGTGTGGTCGATATATGCCGGAGACAATATAATGGGTAAACTACCGCCCGAAAGTAAGTGGGAACAACTTAGAGATATCCTAAACATTGATATACCATACGAGGAGGTTGCTCCGACTTTTAATATTGAAATGGGGATAACCAACGTCTGGTCTGATATCGATTTCTACAAAGGAGAAAGGAAACACCCGACACAGAAGCCCCGTGAGCTAATTAAGAGACTAATAAGGGCAAGTAGTAATGAAGGAGACACCATATTGGCTCCTTTTGTCGGAGGGGGAACCACAGCAGTAGCAGCCAAAGAACTTGACCGGAACTTTATTGGGTTCGAAATTGACGAAGAGTACTGCCAGACTGCTAGGAAAAGAACCCCCCAAGAGCGTCTTTCAGATTTTTAATTCGTCATCTACTGTATTCCTCATTATAGCTTCTTAGAGTCTTGTCTTTCATCGTCAATTCCCCACGTTTCTCTTCCGGTATATATGGAAAAAGCCCTAAATAATCCTTTTTTTGTAATTTATTAACTTTACTTTTGTCATGGGAATTAAGATACTCCAGCCTTTCCTCCTGGGGTAGTTCCATTATTCTCTCTCTTAGTTCCTCCTCAGTGAATAGCTCTCTAAGCTGCTCCAATGTAACATATTCTGTCGGCATTTTCTCCCTTCGTGGGCTTTCAAGGTCCCAAAACTTCACCGAGACTTCATCTTCTTTTATATCCATTATAGCCTTAAATACCAATTCTGGTTCCATCATATAGAAGTCATATTTTTCAGGATGTAGATTCAGTGGTGCTGGTGACTTACCTCGGTCTTTCTTTACTAAGTAGTTATTCTCATAATAATCCCTAACAAATGCTCTATAATACGCTTGGTCAGTATCAACGTTCCAAACTCTGACACGTAAGTCTTCACCCTCGTCCACTCTATCAAACAGTATAAGTAATACACGAGGGACTTCATCCAGATACAGATTCATTTCCTTTTCGCTAGTTATACTAAATATCCAGTGAGAGTCTGTTTTAACCTCAATATCCTCCGACCCGCATTCTGGACACTCTTCTTGCCATTTAAGAACACCTTGTCCACATTCCTCACATTCGTCAAGCTGGTCGGCTCTGCTACACGATTTGACTTCAGTACCATCTGATAGGTCATCTCCACGGGCAGCCGTCCCTGCACCAGCAACTCCTGTAATTACAGAAGCAAGATGTTCTCCAGGATAGCCTAATCTGACCTGTAGTGTTTGTTGTGTTATTTGGGACCATTTATACAAATTTCTTCTGGGCTCGATAAATAGCTCGTGTAAACACTCCTTTACCAATTCAAAATCTGTTCCCATCTCCTTTGTCATGGGGTATCCAGTACCCCTCCGTACTTAATCTTTTCTTGGGCAGTCTCTACGCCCAGTTGCCTACAAGTAAAAATCTACATAGGCTGATAGGAAAGGTCGATGAATCTAGTGACGCATGTTATACAGTCTATCACACCATTTCTTATAGGCTTCTTCGTTCAAACTTCCTATGGTAGCAGTATCAACACGACCGGGGGTGCCACTCACACGATAAAAACAATCATCATCGACAGAACTCACCGGACCGTCCGTGGAGATGCCTATCATCACCCAGTGATTAGGCTCCTTATACTCATCCTCATCGGACTCTTCATGCGTCTCATCACGATGCTCACTATCCTCTTCCTCCTGATTTTCGTCAGTCTTCTGCATATATTCTTGAGCTCCATTACTTGGCCGGAACTGCTGCCGTTGTGATAACCATAACGTAGTCCAAAAGCGCAAGACGTGAGCTGGAACATTGTCATAATCGTCTGTCCAACGTTCAGCATCATCCTCGTCCCCATCCTCAGGCAAGGAGTCTCCCATGTATGCCGCTAAATATGCCCCCAAATTGGTAGAAGTGTCCTCACCATGGTCAGCACTACGTGACACAGAGATGCTGTCCTTATGAGCCTGTTTATTGGCTAAATCACAGGAATTGACATGCTTACTCATTACACTAGAAAAGTCAGACTCTTTAACCATACCTCGGACAAAAACCGCCAGATGGAGGTGAGCATAACCGGAACGGTGAGGTTCTAAGATACCTATATATTCCCACTCATACCCCTCAAGGGTACGGTGTAACTCCCTACGTACAGCATTCCACGATGAAAGCAGTTCATCCAGATGGTCTATATAACCGATAAAACCACCGGACTGCTTACGATTAGACGCAGTAAATGTGAGCATTACAGTATGGAGTAATTTGCCATAGGACTCTTGGATATTTCGGGATAGTTGTTGGAGACGAGCATACTGTCGTCTCCGGTACTGAGCAGCAAAGCGATGTGAGCTACCAACAGTTATCAAATCACCGTCTTCTGACTCTAAGACGACCGACACCTCATCTTCAGCCCACTCTCGAAAATCAGTCACAGCTTCAAACATCTTCTTAGACTCATACTGTACATAGGGTGCTTCATTACCACATCCATCTCCCTTCACACAGAAGTCCGATTTTACAGCTTCTTCACGAACCTCGATATCTTCAGATTCTACGACCGGGACAGCTCCAAAGTTAGGAGTAGAATTAGAAGAACCGCTAGAAGATGGCTTATTATTACCTCCTGCACGGTTAGTCAGTTGAGTCCAAGAACTTTTGCTGGTCTTTGTCATATTAATAATATTATACTTATTTTATATAAAACTTATCCGATTACAAATAAGAAACTGCATCGATTTCGTACCAATTTCTTAATGGTTCTAATATAGTAAAAGAATCTAGCTTTTACCAGTACGGTATGTGCTCTTACTGGGTGTTTAGAATGAGCAATATGGAAGAAAGGGTAGACGAACTGGAGAGAGAATTAGAGGATGTCAAGGAAGATATAGAGCGTCTGGAGCCAACTACTGAGGAAGATGAGGAAGACGAGGAGAGAATCCTATACGTCTATGTCGTGTATATCTATGAAACGCACAAAGGAATTTTCGGGCTAACCGAGAGGAGGAAGGTACTACTAATAGAAGACGAGGTTGGCTACACAGTACCAAGTGCCCCTGAGTCCTCCTTAGGAAGCACCACTCAACAGGCTCTTCAAATCGCAAAACGACATGGAGTTGATTGCTGGGACAAAGTAGAACTGGTATCAGAGGACGAGGATACCGTTTATTACCGGGTAGAAATACCGGACGAAGCTGTGGAAAACCTGTCTCAAGGGTATACTGTGACAGCAGGGAGAGCCAGAGAACTCGTCAACGACTGGGAGGCTAAAGAATATTTATAATGTTCTCGGTACTTGGTGAAGGCTTGGAATTCCTGTTCGCATTGGGTTTAATATACTTAGGAGGGATACTCATGGCTCAAGCATTGAAGATTCTTCCCCTGTTCTTGGCCATGAGTGAAGTCATGAGGTTTCACAGGACGTTTCCCGTGGAGTCCTACCTTCGTCTTAGAACTCTCCTGAAGATGGCACCGTATCGACTTCTCACAAGTAGCGTGGATTACACCATACACCAGCTCTTGTCTGAAGGCCTCGCTGCCTTTGTGGGGAGCCTCATTGGTATGGCAGTCTTCTGGGTCATATTCGGAATAGGTATTCTCCAAGGTCTCTTTTACTTCAGGCTACGTCATCTTCTCTTCCTACCTGTCCGTTTCGTTATAAACTTGAACTGATTATCTGCTTACAGCAGAGATGGATTTATTATGGACGGAATATAGAGTTTAACCATGGCAATAGTTTGTGGTGAGTGTGGTGGGGATTTGGCTCTTCACAATGATGCGGGAACATATGCTGTATGCATGGATTGTGGTGAAGATTACATAATATGGTTTACAGAATAATGTTATTTTTATATCTGAGTGATTAGTGGAAGTCATTTTTCTGTTGTCATAAGGCATTCTCCGGCTTTCTGTGGGTTTTTCTGCCGCAGAATTTCTGTAAGATGCTTCGGCTTTCTGTGGGGTTCTTTAGCATAATCCAGCAGACTGTATGCCTTCAGTTGGATAACTGATGCCAGCAGGATATTGTGGGTAAATTGTTTTTGCTGGTAGTAATATGAAATATATATGGCGGAATCAGAATCCGACCAAGACACTGAAATTGTATGGAAAACTGGGCTGGAAATCTACGAGGAGCGAATGGAAAATGGGGAGCTGGAGAAATTTGAGAAGACATGGATGAACAAAGAAAACACAGGTGATGGAGGTGGTGAGTAAGAGTAATACTCACTGGATTATTGCTCATGAGGATGAACTGAAATCGCTTCCCGATGACGAGTTCAAATACGCTGAGATAGATATGGATTATAGCTTATTTCGGCAAGCCATATACAGGAGCATTATAGAAGAAGTTGGGGAGGCCTCTGATAGTGTTAAGCTCTGGGAGCTCAAGAAGGGTGTAGATGATATGATTGTCAGAGAGTTAGAAGAGGATGACGGCAATGAATAAAATGTCTACCTAAAGTTTTTTATTGAAAACTAACTGTGGAGAATCCTCGATAGGGTTATTCTTCTACTCTATCATTAACGGTCTCCTGAACAGCATACGCCATTGCTATGGGGTCATACTCAAGTAGGTCGCTCAATGATTCAGGTAGTTTCTGTGGAAGTTCATCAAATTCATCAACCATATCATCAGCCACTTCCTGCATGTGGTGTTTCATCCATCTCCGGTCATCTTCCTGTATTTTATCGAAATCGTCATACAACTTATGTGGGTGCTGGAGGAAGTATTTGTATACTCTTCCTTCTGGGTCTAGACCTGCCTTTTCTCTCCATTTCATCCAATCCTTTAGCCAGTCAGGGTAATCGTAGAGTTCTAACTGTTGCCCACAATTAGGGCAATACTTGTGGGCAATATCATGACTTAGTGGATGAGAGCAATTAGGACATTCTGGAAGTTCTGCTGTATAGTCTTCTTCTTCTGTGTCCATACCCTGCAGTTCGGCTATCTGTTGGTTTTTTTCTTCCTGCTTTACGTGACTGTACCTCTTTAGCTGATTCGTGTTTTCATCAAGTGCCACGTAGTGTTTTATTAGCCTGTCAGGCCACCCTTGCTTTCTCATGTTTGTGATACGGACATGCCGGAGCATATGAGGATGCACATCCATGTCCATATCCTCGGTTATCCTCGTAAGTCTTCTACGTATTAGGGAGGGGTGCAGGCTGTTGTCTTCTTCTTTTTCGTAGTTTTCTCTGCTCTTAGTAAAAAGGGGCGCATCTTGATTCTCTCTGTCAGGATGTTCCTCTCGTAGATAATCTCGTATGGGTGGAACCGAGTAGTTTATCGGGATGGTAGTGTTCTCCGCTCCCTTTAGCCCCTTTGCGTCTCGGAAGTGGACAAGACTACTCTTTGCAGGACCACCGTTTATGTCTATATCCTTGATTCTCAGAGAGAGACAGGCACTTATTCTACAACCTGTCTCAACCATGAACGTGAACATAGCCTTGTCTCTCAGGTTTCGGCTTTTCTCTACTATGAGTTCCCTGAGTTCTTCGGCATCTGGTAAATCATCTGGATGTATTTTGTCTCCTCCACCTCCCGTGTTCGTTGCTGTTAATGTTATCCTCTTTTTCTTCTTTCTCTCCCCTAGAACATAATAAAAACGCCTCATCGCTTTCTGGTAATTTCTTTTTGTTCCGTTGCTCCAACCCCTACTCTTCGCCATGTTTCGAATCATCCTCTTTACGTCAGGCGCACTCAGTTCATTTAGAGGTTCATCTGTCTGCTTGGATAGGATTCTAAGCTTACTGAGTCTGGTTGTTAGTGTTGAGTCTTTGAGTTCGTTGAGGTCGATTTCTTCATCGATGTAGTCAGTTATTGGCTCTCTCTTTTCTTCAGGTAACTCGTCTATTTTACTCCCTTGGCTTATCCGTCTAGCTTCAAAGTCTTGAGGGTCATTAACAGGCATATCCTATAATTCGTTCCCACCAAAATAAATGACTGGATTCGTGAGCCCCCTATTACGCGGGGTAATACTACGGCAGAAAATTGGTTCGAGACTGCATATTCTATTACACAGGGTAATATTTCAGGGTATATTACGGGATTCGTGAGCTTCAGAAACTAGTCCCGCCAGGATTCGAACCTGGGTTAGGGGGACCAGAACCCCCCGTGATTGACCACTACACTACGGGACTCCTTCGCTTTGCTCAGTCGTCCCGAGCCTCGAAGTTCGCTCCGCTTCACTTCGAGACTACGGGACTCCGTTTCATTCCGTCCCGTGCAGACCGCTTACGCGGTATACTACGGGACTTCGCTCCGTTCGCGCTTTCGGCTACGGTGCCTCTCTTATTATCCTTTACCCTTTGTCTCCGTTTCGTCCTCTCGGGGGACGGGAATTATTAGAGAGGCGCGCGTCTTTCCGACATGGAGACATACCTCTTCGGTCCCGACGATGTCGAAGACCTCCTCGACGTTCCGTCGGTCGTCGATGCTGTCGAGGATGCTTTTGCGGCGTACCACCGTGGCGACGCGAAGATGCCGCCCAAGTCGTACATCGACCTTCCGCAGTACAACGGCGACTTCCGCGCGATGCCCGCCTACGTCGGGGGCACCGGCGACGAGAACGAAGACGGCGCGTCGATAAAGTGGGTCAACTCGCATCCCGACAACCCTGAGAAGCACGACCTGCCGTCGGTCATGGGAGTCGTCGTCTACTCCGACCCCGAAACCGCCTTCCCGCTCGCCGTCATGGACGGAACGGTTCTGACGCGTTACCGTACGGGCGGCGCGGCGGGCACAGCGACGCGGTACCTCGCTCCTTCCGATGCGCGCACGTTCGGCGTCGTAGGCACGGGCGCGCAGGCATACACGCAGGTCGAGGCTGTCGCACACGTCATCGACCTCGAACGCGTCGTCGTCTCCGACATCGACGAGGCGGCGGTCGAGCGTTTCGTCGCGGACCACGCCGACGCGCCTTTCGAGGTCGTCGGCGGTTCGACGCGTGAAGCCGCCGCCTGCGACGTTATCTCGACGCTGACGCCGTCACGCGAACCCGTCGTCGAGCGCGACTGGGTGGAGGACGGCGCGCACATAAACGCGATGGGCGCGGACGCCGAAGGAAAGCAGGAACTCGACCCCGAACTCGTACACGACGGACGCGTCGTCGTAGACGACTGGGCGCAGTGCTCCCATTCGGGCGAGATAAACACGGTCGTCTCGCGCGGCGAGTTCGTCAAGGACGACGTTTACGCCACGCTCGGCGAGATAGTGACGGGCGAAGTTCCGTCGCCGGAGGACGACGAGATAACAGTCTTCGACTCGACGGGACTCGCGATACAGGACGTGGCGACAGCGCGTCTCGTCAACTTGAGAGGACGCGAAGACGGCGTCGGCACGCCTTTCGAACTCGTCGGCACGTGACGTACAGGATACGAAAGACCAATCGGATACGAAAAGTAGCGACCGATTTAATACGACCGAGAACGTAGGTCGTGTATGCCCGAGGACGAACTCAGCGAGGAACAGCGGCGTATCCTCGAACATCTGCGTGACGGAATCGGACGCGGCAAGAAGTACTTCAAGAGCCGCAGTATCGCAGATTCCACAGACCTCTCGTCGAAGCAGGTAGGCGTCCATCTTTCTATACTCAAGGACGCCTGCGACGAGATGGAGATACGTAAGTGGGGGCGTTCGACTTCGACGACGTGGCACGTTTCGGCGGAGTAGGATGACGGAAGACCACGAGACGGTTCCTGAAGACCATCCTCGACACGAGTCTCTTCTGACACGCCACCGTATCGAGGAGGGTGTCGAGAAAGGAATCACGAGCAAGCAGGGTCTCGTCGCACAGGGACGCGGCGAGGCACTCGACTACCTCTTGGGCGAGGAGACGATACCCTCCGCCGAACGCGCCGAACGCGCAGCAGTCGCGCGTATGCTCCTTGCAGACCACGCCGTCGTCTCCGTAAACGGAAACGTCGCCGCGCTCTGCCCGCGCGAAGCCGTCGAACTCGCCGAAGCGACGGGCGCGGACCTCGAAGTAAACATCTTCAACAGGACGCGCGAACGTTTAGAAGCAATCGTCGCGCATCTACGCGAAAGCGGCGCGGACGAAGCCGGAATCGAGGTAAAGGGTCTGAGCGCGGACGCACGTATCCCCGGACTTTCGAGCGAGCGCGCCAAGGTGGACAAGGACGGCATCTACACCGCCGACGTGGTTCTCGTCCCTCTCGAAGACGGCGACAGGGCGGAGGCACTCGAAGCGATGGGCAAGGACGAAATCGTCATCGACCTCAACCCGCTCTCGCGTTCCGCACAGGTCGCCGACGTGCCCATAGTGGACAACGTCGTACGTGCCTTCCCGAAGATGACGGAGATAGCGGAGGAATTAGCCGACGCCTCCGACGAAGAGTTACGCCGTATCGTCGAGGAGTTCGACGCCGATGAGGCACTCGAAGACGCAGAGCGAAGGATACGCGGCGGCTTCGAAGAATAAGACGAAGGACGAGAAGCAGGCTCAGAAGTCCCTTTTCATGCTCGTTCCGCCACCGAGACCGTTACTCTCCTCTTCGCTGTCCTCGTCATCCTTCAGCTCCTCACGCTCGAACAGGTCTTCCACGCCTATACAGAGTAGCATCGAACAGAAAGCGAGGAACATGCCTATGAGAGAAGTCAACGCCCACATGACGTTCCGTGTCTGGAACATCACGAGCGCGCCGGAGAGTAGGACTAGAAAGCTGAAGAGGAAGAACGCGTCTATCTTTGTGAACCGCCTAGGGTCCAGGGCGTACAGTATCTCGGCTATCGTGTCGCTGTACACGCACCCGGCTACGGATTACACCCATATAAATACGTTCGCATTATTATCAGATATGAGAACGAGTACGTGCGTCCGGTCCCCCGGAAGCGTCTTTGAACAGGGGCGCGCCGACCGCACGAGGCTTTTGTGCGACCGGACCGTATCGGCGGTATGGGCCCCGACACGAAAAAAGACGAAACGAGCGGTGTCGAACTGCGCGCCTACCCCTTCGCTCTCGCGCCGATGCTCGTCGTCCTCGCCGTCACGCCCGCTCTCGCCTTCCTCTTCCCGTCGCCCGTCGGCTTCGACTTCGGTGTTTTCCGATACCTCGGCGTGCCCGTCGTCGTCGCAGGTCTCGCGCTCGCTCTCTGGGCTGTCGATTCTTTCGCACGCGCAGGCGAAACCCCGTCGCCAGCCGAGAGGTCGGAAAGACTCGTCACCGAAGGCGCGTTGTCGCATACACGTAACCCCATCTACGTCGGCACCGTCGTCGCAGGTGCGGGCGCGGGTGTCTTCTTCGAGTCGGTCGTCGTCCTCGCCTACGCCGTCCTCCTCTGGGTTGTCTACCATATCCTGACCGTCTACAAGGAAGAACCGGAGCTACGCGACGAGTTAGGAGAGGAGTACGACGAGTACTGCGAGCGCGTGCCGAGGTGGGTTTAGGACGGCGTCGCCGCTTATTCGAGGCACTCGTCCTTGAGTTCGTCGCGTTCGACGAACTCGCCGCGTCGTGCCTGTTCCGCGCTAACGACGAGGCTTTCGAGCGCGGAAGCGGACAGACGTGTCTCTTGGACAGAGTCACGCATGCTATCGGTTCCGGTCTATCCACTTACAGAATGTCTCGAAATCCTTAGCACCGGCTTGTTCGGCTATGTCGCGTAACGTGCCTTCTCGGACGCGGTCGTGACGCGGCACGGTCACCGTTCTCGGTTCCGTGTTATGGTCTTCCGGAGGTTCCCACCTGAGAATCATGTGGCTACCGGTTGTCCGTATCCACTCGAAGTTTCCGACGTTGACCAAGACTTTCGCTATATCGTCACCCGAGAAGTCGCGTGTGACCATCCGAGTCTCACTTCAACACGTCAGGTAACTCGCCGCCGGTTTCGTTGTCCTCCGGTTCTATGCCCACCTCACGAAGCTCCTCGTCGGTAGGCTCCCGTCCTATCTCTCCTTTGTAGAGCGCGACGGCTTCGTCGAGGTTTTCGAGTGCCTCCTGCTTTGTCTCTCCCTGCGACGAAACGCCTACCTCGACGTTCCGCGCGGTCCACCATCCGTCCTCGTTCTCGGTCAGGGTTATCGTGGGTTCCTGCTTGCTCATGCGTTCCTCGTCTCGGGTTCTTTGCTTACCTCGGATACGCTGTGTGGCGGCAAAAGGCTTGTCGTGGTAATCTGTTATCCGTGGAACGCAGACGTAGTTCGAACTCCGTTCTACAGCTACGACATCGGTGTGTGTCTTGTCTGCGTATGGGAACTTCGCCGGTTTCACACTCCGGACATTCGACGTGTGTCCGCTCTTCGCCCAACTCCGGGGCGGGCAAGTATATACCGTCTCCATCTATGCGTGTGTGTTCTGTCATAGGTTCCTGTCTATCCACCGACAGAATCTGTCGAAATCCTTGGCACCGGCTTGTTCAGCTATGTTCCTGAGGGTGCCTTCCGGTATTTCACCGCCCATTGGCACGGAGACGTTTCGCACCTCACCTGTCTCCGGGTGTTTGTACCGGAGTTTGAGGTGACGTACCCTTCCGTCCCTCCGGCGTGTATCCCATATCCGTCAGTACCTTTGCGACCTCCTCTCCCGTGAAGACGCGCCGTACCATGCTTTATTCGTCGAACCACGGTGCTTCCGGTTCCTGAGTCTCGTCGGGCACGTCGTCCGGGTCTATTCCCCACTCACGCAAGTCCTCGTCTGTGACAGGCTCCCCTTCACCCTTGTGGAGAGCGACCGCTTCGTCCAAGTTTTCGAGTGCCTCCTCGCGTGTCTTTCCGTGGGACGCGACGTTCACGTCTTCGTCCTTGGCTATCCATACATCGTCTTCCTGTGTAAGCGTAATACGGCGTTTGACTTCGGCTTCGGTGCTCATTTTATACGCCTCCATCCGAACCGGTGCGCACTCCCCTTCCTGTTTGACAGTTCCGTTCCCGGTACCGTTCCATGCTTCGGATACACCGCGTTGCGGCAAAAGGCTTGTCGTGGTTGTTGAGTCACCCGTCTTTGAGGAACTTGTCCTTGATCTCGTCGCGTTCAACGAACTCGCCGCGCCTGTTCGGCACTCACAGCAAGGCTTTCGAGCGTGGAGGCAGAGTATGGTGATGTTGGAGAGGGTCGGTACGTACCGGAGTCGGGTTGACGAGAACTATTTGGACGTTGTTCATCTATCGCGGAAGCCTACGCGCGGATTGAGTACGTCGAAGAGAACGCCGACGTGTGTTGACAGGCTCGAAGCTACGAAAAACGGTATAGGTAGGGCACACGCCATGTTCAACGCCGAAGTCAAACACGCGCACCGAGAACTGAGTGCGTCCACGTTTCGTCGGAATCATATATGGATGACGGCGGGGGGTTATTCTCACCGATTGGTCTATGGTACGTAGCCGATTTACCTCGAAGAGAAATATACGCGACAGAGTGGACGATCTTGAATCCGATGAAGGCAACTCAGTTACGAAGTACGGCGTCACATTCGAAGACGTCACCAGCATAACAAGCGACACCTTCCTGGTGGAGGACTGAACCATGACGAAGCCAACGAAACGCGGCATAAGACAATGAATGACATCAAAGGCGACGAATTCACCTCTTCCGCTTGTCTAATTACCTCATACATCCTGCTTAATTCAATCAGTAGTTCCAATTATGCCTTCCATGGATATTTCCTCTACCGAGCTGTGCACGTCACACTTAGTCCCAGCAGGATTCTCCTCTGTTTTAGTCACTTTGTATACTGACACAATCTCGTCTAAGCGGCTATCGTCTCGAAGTCTCCCTAACAAAGCCGAAGAATGTGTAGTAAGGAAAATTTGCTTTCCGTTCTCTGTCATCTCCTCAAGCAGATCGACTAATTCACGTTGAGCTATAGGGTGAAGGCTTCTTTCCGGCTCCTCTATTAGAATAGTGCCTGTCTCGGGTAGAAAACCCAGAGTCACAAATGAGAGGATCTGCTGTGTACCGAATCCCACATCTCTGATATTTGTTTCCGTATCTAGTACCGGATCTCGTAAACGTATTTTCGCAATTCCCTCATCAGAAAGATCTCGGGATAGTTCTCCTAGTCCGAGTTTGTCAACCCGGTACTTAATTTCATCGTATTTTTCTCTATTTCTATTGTATAAATAGGTGAGTCGATTATGGATATTTTTTCCTGTCTCGCTAATATCCCTCATTGAGTCTATACTCTGGCTTCTATTTGGAATGGATCTGTTCGGGTGGAGATAGTCAACGTTCTCGATTTTTCTTTTCATGTTCTTTAGAATAGTCATTATTACCTCTTGGGTATATCCTAAGTCCCCTGGGAATTCGTAATCCCATATATCGTTTGAACCACCACCCCCCTGATTGCCTCCATTATAAAACTCCCACTCAGAGCCTCCGCTTTCATCTTGGGTACGTTTCGCTACTAAATTATCTCTTGTTGTATCTTTTATTTCAAATTTTTTAGTATATGTATATCCATTTTGATCCTCTGCTATTTCTATGTGGAAGTATGGGATTTCCCAGTTTAAGCCCTCATACTCAGATCCTTCTAAGAGTTTTTCTAACTCAGCCACTTCTGCTTCAGTAAAATCAAAACTGCCGGAGAACCCCATAACCCTTTCCGTCTCTTCTTTATATACTGAAGTTTCAAAATCCCCTAAATCGGTGTCAAAGTAGGGGCCCTCCGAAGACTGGGACAAGAATTTGATGGATCTAAGAATATTGCTCTTACCGGAGTTGTTTTTTCCATAGAACACATTCACGTCATTTAGATTATGTGCCTCGACCTCGCGTATGGACCTGAAGTTCTCTATTTCGATGCTTTTCATCATGTGCATTCACTTTGGAAAGGTAATGACAGTTTCGGTGGCGAGGGTAAACTAGGATATCTTTCCGTCGGTCGATAATGCCATGGGAGGGATTTGAACTTCGGTCGCTCACTTGCGTTCGCTCACTAGTTCAAATCCACTCCCTTCTCGTTCGCTCGTAAAACTCGCTCACTGCGAGGGGAGGGATTTGAACCCACGAACCCCTTCGGGAGGGGATCTTGAGTCCCCCGCCGTTTCCAGGCTTGGCTACCCTCGCGCGTTCGTGAATCGTCCCGCGGATTTCTTAACGGTTTCCATAACTTCGTTACGTATTTGCGCACCGCGCGCCTACTTACAGCGATGGAAAGCTACGACGCGCGCGTCAAGGAGGTGGACGACAAGTTACGCCGACTCGCGGGTTCGGTCGAACCCGATTCGCTCGCCGAGGCGGTGATACATATCTCGACGAGCGGCGGAAAACGTCTGCGTCCCGTTCTGACGACGCTGTCGTGCGAGGCGGTCACGGACGACACACCGACGAAAGAACAGCACGAACGCGCTCTGCGTTTCGCAGTCGGCGTCGAGTTCGTGCACACCTCAGCACTCGTCGCGGACGACATAATCGACCGTTCGGAGGTACGTCGCGGCGTTCCGGCAGTACACGAAAAGTTCGGACACGGTTCGGCGGTTCTGACGAGCAACATCCTCCTCGGGAAGGCACTCGAAACCATCGACGACCGCGAGGCGGTGGCGGTCATGGTCGAGGCGGTCAAGAGCCTTGGTGAGGGCGAAGCCATGGAACTCGCCGACGCTGTCGAGACACCCGACGACTACGTGGAACTTGCGTACAAGAAGACAGGCGCGCTGTTCGTCGCTTCGTGCGAGGTAGGCGGAATCGCTGGCGACGCTGAC
This sequence comes from Halobacteriales archaeon, assembly GCA_034522195.1. Classification (GTDB taxonomy): domain Archaea; phylum Halobacteriota; class Halobacteria; order Halobacteriales; family Halorutilaceae; genus Halorutilus. The sequence goes on from JAXHLL010000004.1 coordinate 117,726, forward strand.
GACGACGAGATGGACGCGCTCGGCGAGTACGGCAAGCATCTCGGTGTTGCGTTCCAGATACGCGACGACGTTCTCGACTACACGGCAAGCAAAGAGGAACTCGGAAAGCCGGTCGGAAAGGACGCCGTGCTCGAAAGACCATCGCTCGTCGCCCTCCATTCGCGTGAGGAGGGCGCGAGTCTCGCCGACTCTGTCGAGTTTGCACGCTACGTCGCCGAGGACCACGCCGAGACAGCACGCGACGCTCTCGAACCTCTACCCCCGACGGACGCACGAAGCGAGCTACGCCAGCTAGCCGGCTTCGCCGTCGAGAGGTCGAAATAAACCCGAGGATTAGGTTAAAGTGAGAAAGTATATGTACGGTAAGAACTACTTACTACGTACATGAACGTAAGTCGTGTCGCGTATTTAGCAGTCTTGTCTATCCTGTTTCTCGCTCTCCTGACCCAACCCGCGTTAGCCGAACCGGTTAGCGAAGAACACGTCAATATACAGGAGATAATGGTCGTCGAGGAGGACGAAAAGACGACGGTTTCACTCGAATACGAAACCTCGTTCTCCGTCCGTGTCAGCACTTTCCTGTTCGGTAGCGACTCACTGGAAGAACGTCTTATAGACGTGGTCGGTGTCGATGAAGACGACACGGTGTTCGTCCGCCTGAATTCGGAGTCGGCGGAACTCATCTACTACGGCGACGCGGGTGACATTTCGCCCGAAACCGGGGAGTACTCTCTTCTCGTTACTTCCGACGACTGAAACCCACCTTTTTACTTCGTCGGGTTCGCTTCGCTCACCCGACTCGCAAAAAGCTGGACCAAAACTTCCCGCTCACTCCCTTCGGTCGCTCGCGGTCTAATCGCTAAGTGCGGCGTACTTTTCCGTCACCCTGCCTCAAACCGCTCGTTCATGAGCCGTGATGAACGAGGAGTGATGACTAAGATATCTGAGGGGCACAAAATATAGGTGCGCGGAACGGATACACGACAAGTACTGACGATAAAATATATGGATATATACGACCAAACGGACGAATCCGTCAGCGATTTGCCGGACAAACTCCCCTCAGTAGAGGAATTTGATAGCCACCACGACAGCGTCGTCAGAAGAATACAACCTAAAATACACGGGAGTGAATAGACACGTCACCAATCCGGGTCAAAAAGTACACAATATCCTGCAGGACGCAGATGAAAAAGACGACCCATATATGAAAGCGGCTACTCTACTGAGAAGACTTCCAGTGCTACACGTCTACGAAGACGGGAACAAGAGGACAACTTGGCTGACTGTGGCTGACTACCTCGACAGGAAAGAGCTTAGATACCCCGACGACCCGGAACAAGTAGAGAAAGTTATGAAACAGATACGCTCCTTCAACACAGAGGAGCTAGCAGATTAGCTAAGAACTAGTGAGATTGAGTTGCGTAGGTAGCTACTTGAGCCTATCAAGAACGTCCTTTTCCCTCTTGACCAGTTCGCGCGACCGTTCTTTGAATTCCGGACTTACTTCGTCGCCTCCGAGCGGCGACTCGGGTTCACCTTTCTTTTTGTCCATTTCTAATCGGTCTACATATCCCAGATACATAAGCGATATGGTCAGATACAGTTCACCTATCCGGTACAGACCATGTCATTGACTTCGACATGATACTGTACGTCGGACTGTACCACCGACCAGATGACGGCACACCACAAAAGAACAGCATCGACGGAGAGAGTACGGAGAATAGTTCGGATAGGAACCATCAGGATTAGAATGGGCCAGCGCGGATTTGAACCGCGGACCTCCCGGTTATCAGCCGAACGCTCAACCTGGCTGAGCTACTGGCCCCTCGTGTTGTTCGGATGGGGTGCGGCGGTTTTAATCTTTCTCAATCCGTCGCGGACGACGGCATACTCCGCGGTCGCTCACTCCGTCCGCATCTCGACGACAACGTCGCCGCTCCTCACCTTCTTGGCGAAGTAAGACGAAAGCAGTGACCGGACGTGCGGACGTACGAAAGGCAGGAGGAGAGCGAATCCGATTCCGTCCGTGATAAGTCCGGGTGTAACCAGCAGAGCAGCACCGACGAGTATCAGCGCGCCGTCTACGAGTTCTGACGAAGGCGACTCGCCCCTCGAAGCGCGGTACTGGAGGCGTCTCAGCGTCTGCGCGCCCTGCATCTTCGCGAGCGTGCCGCCGACGATACCCGTGATTATCACGAGCGCGACCGTCTCAAGACCGCCGATACGTCCGGCTACTAAGAAGAGGACGTAAAGGTCGACGAGAGGCACGACGACGAAGGCGACGAGTATCTTGCCGAGCACACGCCCGATACGTCGTCTTCGCGTAAATGTTTTCAGTTCCGGTTCGCGTGTCCCGGACCGCCGGATACTGAAAATTTATATAGCGGGGGGTTCAAGATTAGCTAACCTCACGGGTTTTAGAGGGACGTTTAATGATACCCAACAACCCTAATCAGCAAGAAAGAAGTCAGGCATCGGTTTCGAACGAAGATATCGCAGAAGGTACGACGACGATAGGTATTACAGCGGAAGACTCTGTGGTGCTTGCGACCGAACAGCGTGCGAGCATGGGCAACCTGGTGGCGAGCAAGACAGCCAAGAAGATATATCAGGTCACCGACGACGCGGCTATGACCATAAGCGGCGGAGTCGGCGACGGTCAGAGCCTCGCAAAGACGCTCAAGGTCGAAGCGAACCTGTACGAGATGCGGCGCGGTAAGCCGATGACGATGACGGGACTCGCCAGCATGGCAGGGAACGTCATGCGCTCGTACTTCTTCTACGTCGTCCCGCTCTTGGGCGGTGTCGATGACGAAGGCGCGCACGTCTTCTCGCTCGACCCCGCAGGCGGCGTGATGGAGGAAGAATACTCGTCCTCGGGAAGCGGCTCCGTAATCGCTTACGGTGTGCTCGAAGACGGCTACCACGACGAAGTCACGCTCGACGAAGCGAAGACGCTCGCCGTCCGTTCGCTCGAAAGCGCGATGGAACGCGACACGGCGAGTGGAAACGGAATCATTCTCGCCGAGATAACGCCCGAGGAAGGTTTCAGACAGCTAGACGACGAAGAGGTCGAAGCCATCTCCGACGAGCTTTAAGTTAGATACGCATATGAATGTCGATGAGGAGTTAGACGAACTCGAAAGGCGCGTAGAGGATGCCGTGCCCGGCGGAATAGCTATAAGCGACGTTGAGTACGAAGGTCCCGAACTAGTTATCTACACGAGCGACCCCAAGAAGTTCGCAGACGACGGCGACTTGGTGCGTGACTTGGCGCGTAAACTCAGGAAACGTATCACCGTCCGTCCCGACCCCGGTGTTCTTACGGACCCCGAACCCGCGAAGGAGAAGGTAGGCGAAATCGTCCCCGAGGACGCGGGCATCACCGACTACAACTTCAAGCCCGATGTTGGCGAGGTGACCATCAAGGCTGAGAAGCCCGGACTGGTCATCGGAAAACACGGCTCTACTCTACGCGAAATCACGAAAGCGACGGGATGGACGCCCGACGTGGTGCGCACACCACCCATAGAGTCGTCCACGGTCGACAACATACGCAGGTACCTCGTTCAGGAGAGCGACGAGCGCAAGGAGTTCCTGCGCAAGACGGGAAGACGTATACACCGCGAGGAGACGACCGACGAGGACTGGGTGCGTGTTACGGCACTTGGTTGTGCGCGCGAGGTCGGACGTGCCGCGTTCCTACTCTCGACACCCGAAACGCGAATACTTATCGACTGCGGAGACAAGCCCGGTAGCAACGACACGCCGTACCTGCAGGCTCCGGAAGCGAACCCGTTACAGTCCATCGACGCCGTGGTTCTGACGCACGCGCATCTCGACCACTCCGCGCTCGTCCCTCTTCTGTACAAGTACGGCTACGACGGACCGATTTACTCGACACCGCCGACGCGCGACCTGATGAGTCTTCTGACTATCGACTACCTCGACGTGGCGGCGAAGCAGGGACGCACACCGCCGTACGACTCCGAGATGGTGCGCGAGGCGATAAAGCACACAATCACGCTCGACTACGGCGAGGTTACGGACATCACGCCCGACATAAAGCTGACATTCCACAACGCGGGACATATACTCGGAAGCGCGGTCGTGCATTTCCATATCGGCGACGGTCTCTATAACGTCGGATTCTCGGGCGACATACATTACGACGAAACGCATCTGTTCAACGGCGCGGTCAACGACTTCCCGCGTCTCGAAACCCTGTTCTTAGAATCGACGTACGGCGGAAGAAACGACCAAGCACCCTCACAGGAAGAGGCTGAGAAGAACCTCATCAAAATCATACGTAAGACGCACGACGAAGGAGGGAAGATTCTCATTCCTGCGTTCGCCGTCGGACGCTCGCAGGAGATGATGGTCGTCTTAGAGAAGGCGATGCGGAACGGACATATCCCCGAGATGCCCGTCTACCTCGACGGCATGATATGGGAGGCGACTGCGATACATACCGCACACCCCGAGTACCTCAACGACGACCTGCGCGACAGAATCTTCCACGAGGACGAAAACCCGTTCTTGGCGGACTGCTTCGAACAGGTAGACGAAGGGAGCGACCAGAGACAGGAGATACGTGACGGCGACCCGTCCATTATTCTGGCGACGAACGGCATGATGGCTGGCGGTCCGGTGATGGAGCATCTTGAACTCTTAGCACCCGACCCCGAGAACTCGCTCGCTTTCGTCGGCTACCAAGCGGAAGGCACGACGGGCGCGCGGATAAAGTCTGGACGCGACGAGGTACGCGTTCCTTCCGCCGACGGACGTTCGGAGACTGTCAAGATAGACATGAACGTCTACAGCGTCGAAGGCTTCTCGGGTCACGGCGACCGCGACGAACTCGTGCGTTTCGTGAAGGAGATGAACCCGCGTCCAGAGAAGATATTCACGGTGCACGGCGACGAGGGCAAGACGAAGGCTCTTGCGTCCGCGCTCTACCAGAAGTTCAACATGCGCACCATATCGCCGATGAACTTAGAGACACACAGGTTCATCTGAGGAGTAGCTTATGCGCATCTCCGAAGAGACGGTCGAAGAACTCGACGCCTACATAGACAACAACATAGACAAAATCACCGCGCTCGTCAACGACGCACGCGACCGTCTCGGTGACGCGTTCGGCGAGGACGTCGATAAGGTGACGCAGGAGGAGGTGCGCGACGAGTTCGACGCGTTTCTGGAGGACGAAGACGCCGCGTTGAACGTCTCAGCACTCTACCGCGTCGGCGTCGAACTCGAAGTACGCAACGACTACGCAGGATTCGTCGTGGACGAGATGATAGGACGGCGTATCGCTGGCACAGTCGCCGAAAACGACCCCGAAGAGACGCTCGCAGAGGCGACTTTCCACTACATCGACGTTCACACGAACGAGGTTCTCGACGAGGAAGGAAGAACAGCGGGCGAGGACGACGTCTTAGCGGGACTCGCTGCTGGTGTACAGACGCGCCTTCCGGGATGGGACTGGCAGGAAGAAGGATTTAGTTAGGCTACGTGCCAGTTAGGATATTGAAACCTCTCTGGGTGGCGAGCATTATGAGTTTCAGTGCTACGTCATCACTATACTCCTTAGCCTTCTGAACTATCTGCCTGAGACGCGACGGATCCGCTCCCTCCTCAAGCTCTCTCTCGTACTCCTGAACTAAGTTCCTCAGTTCCTCTTTATCTTCCTCCGCCGCCGTCATGTTTCCTATGTCTTCGATTATTTTTTCAACGGTGACTTGCTGATGCTGCTGTTGTCCTTGCGCTTGCTGCTGATTTATTTTTATGAACGGGAATCCTCCTCTGCCAGATAGTTCCTGAAAATCTTCCGTATCTAAATCAAGCGCGTCGGCTATTTTGAGCGACTGCAGTTTGGCGTCTTGAATCGTATTCATAGCGTCGACGTTACGGAGTGTAACATGAACGTCAACGCTCTCGATCGCCTCAATATTCCGGATGCGTTCGTTCTCTGGGTACTCTTCCTTGAACTCTGAGAGAACCTCGTTGAAACGGCTTACTATCGATTGATTGACGCTATAATTCTCCTCTGTAAGTGCTCGTTCGGCTTCGTCGTGAACTCTTTTCAGCGATTTTATCAGATATTCGTCAATCATATAATGACATCCACCGCGCGGATAATAAAAATAGTCGTTGGCTACGCGTCCTTCGCGCCCCGAACCGTCTCGCGTAACGCGTCCATTCCCTTTTCGTGCGCCACGTCGCCGACGACGATACAGTCGGCGTGCCGCGCCATCTCGCGCGCCTTTTCGTAGTCGTCTATTCCGCCGCCGTAGAAGACCGTGGCGTCGTCAACCGCTTCGGCGACGGCTTCGACGACTTCGGGTTCGCCGTAGGTACCCGAGTACTCGACGTAGACGATAGGCAGGTCGAAGAACCTGTCTGCGACGGTCGCGTACGCCGCCGCTTCGTCGGGTTCGATTTCGGTTCTTGCCTCCGTCACGCGTCCGACCGCGCTGTCGGGGTTCAGAACTATGTACGCCTCGGGGTGTACGATAGACCAGTCTACGCCGTCCTCGACACGCACCCACTCCTTGTGCGCACCGACCACCCAGTCAACGCTACCGGCGTTCAGAACGGTCGGCACCAAGAGGTCGTGACCGTCGCGGACGACGTTCGCGGGGTTCGAAGGCTCGACTACGACGGGAACCCCCGTTCCGTCGAGGACGGATAGGAAACTACGCGCCTTCTCGCGCGTCACACCCTGCGTCCCGCCGACGACGACGGCGTCCGTGCCCGACTCGGCGATGCCGCTCGCTACCTCGTCCGAAAGCTCCTTGTCGGGGTCGAGCTTCGTGATATGGCTCCAGTCGGCGGGTTCGACGGGGGACGCGGGCATGGGTATGGACGTAGAAGGAAACCATCCGACAAAAGAGTGACTATACCGCGAACAGCCTTATTCGCGCGCGGTACCTACCGCTTCCATGCTACTCGTCTTGGGTGACCAGCTTACGCGTATTCCGTTCGAGCGGGACGAAAGAGTCCTCATGGTGGAGGCTTCGGGGTTCGCGCGCAGGTACGAGTACCACCCGAAGAAGTTGACGCTCGTCTTCTCCGCGATGCGCCACTACCGCGACGAGTTACGCGCGGACGGCGTCGATGTGCGGTACGAGCAAGCGGATACTTTCAAGGAGGGTTTCGAGCGCGGAATCGAAGACGGAGAGCCGGTTCGCGTACAGCGTCCCGCGGCACACGCCGACGCGCTACGCGAAGCCCTCGAAGACGCGGGAGCGACGGTCGAGTTCGTTCCCAACCCCAAGTTCCTCGTCTCGCCCGACGATTTCGACATCTGGGAGGAGGGACGTGACGGGTTCAGGCACGAGACGTTCTACAGGCACGTTCGGCGCGAAACCGGTTACCTCGTCAACGAAGACGGCGAACCGGTGGGCTGCGACTGGAACTACGACGACGAGAACCGCGACTTTCCGCCCGACGGATACGAGACACCCGAACCGCCCTCTTTCGAGCCCGACGAGACGACGCGCGAAACTGCGCAGTACATCGAAGACGAGTATGAGACTTGGGGCGAGTCCGACGGTTTCGACCTGCCCGTGACGCGTGACGAAGCCCTCGAAACCCTCGACGACTTCGTCGACGAACGACTCGCCGAGTTCGGACCGTATCAGGACGCGATGTTTCGAGACGACGCGACGGTCAACCACTCCCTCCTCTCGTCGTCTATCAACCTCGGTCTTTTACACCCGGACGAGGTGGCGGAGCGCGCAGTCGAAGCTTACCACGAAGGCGACGCACCGCTCAACAGCGTCGAGGGCTTCGTGCGTCAGGTGGTGGGATGGCGCGAGTACATGCGGCACGTCTACCGGAGGCATGGCGACGAACTCCACGACACGAACACGCTCGACGCGACACGTCCGCTTCCCTCGCTCTACTACGACGCCGAAACAGGGATGGAGTGCCTCCGTACGGTCGTCGAACGCGTGTGGCGCGACGGATACTCGCACCACATCGAACGTCTCATGGTTCTCGCAAACTTCGCTCTGCTTTACGGTGCGAACCCGCACGAACTCGACGACTGGTTCCGTCTCGCATACACGGACGCCTACACGTGGGTAACGACGCCGAACGTCGTCGGCATGGGTTCGTACGCGACGGACGCCGTCTCTACGAAGCCCTACGCTTCGAGTGGAAGTTACATCGACCGTATGAGCGACTTCTGCGGCGCGTGCGCCTACGACGTGGACGAGACGACGGGCGAGGACGCGTGTCCGTTCAACTCGCTCTACTGGGACTTCTTGGACGAGAACCGCGACGAACTCGGCGACAACCACCGTATGTCGCTGATGTACGGACACCTAGACAGAAAGGACGACGACGAGATGGACGAGATACGCGAACGCGCCGACGAAATAAGAGAGAAGGCGCGCGAAGGCGAACTCTGATTTAGCGCGACACGCCCCGCACCTTCGAAGCACCAGCCTTCAGCCCCCACGCAGTCTTGCGCACCGACGCCTTGAGGTAGTGGTACGCGCTCCGCGTCACTGGCGCGCGTCTTCCGTGGATGTGTGTGTTACCCGTCTTTATCGCCTCGACAACGTCGGCGGCGGTTATCTCGTCCCGCTCCTTTTCGTCGAAGACGATTTCTGTGTAGGCGCGCCCTACCATAGTTATCGAGTGGGCGTCGCTCGCGCCGAGACGCGGGTAGCCGTTCTTGTGTGCGAACGTCCTCGCGCGTCTGTTGCGGTAGCCTGTAAAGAGCCAAGCGTTGTAGACCTCGATTCCGTCGCAGTCCTCGATACGTTTCTTCTTGACGCCGTGGCGCGTCACCTGAAACGGATGCGGGACGACCGCGGCACCGCCGAGTTCGCGGACACGTTCAACAGTGTCCATGAACGGCTGTCTCTTACGTGGCTTCTCCTCGACGCCGATTGCGAGCAGATGACCGTGCGACGTAGAGACCTCGACGCCCGGTACGCCGATGAGACCGTACTCCGACGCCATCTCGGCGGCGCGTAACGACTCGTCTATCTCGTCGTGGTCTGTTATGACGACGGCGTCGAGACCGATGTCCTCAGCGTGCTCCAAGATGAGTTCGACGGGTTCCTTCCCGTCGTAAGAGTCCTCAGAGTGGACGTGCGGGTCGACGACTATCCGAGTCTTTCCGTCGTCGGCGTCCGAACCGAGTTCTCCCATCGGACGCACTAGCTTAGCCGGACGTATATAGGTTTGTTAACTCCGTCTTCTCTTCACGCGACAACGACTTTATCTCCGCCTCTCTGCTCATCGCCTCCGAGCGCGTTTCGTACTCCTCTTTATGGACGAGACGCACCGGCGTCCTACCGCGTGTGTACTTCGCGCCGTCGCCGGAGTTGTGCTCATCGACGCGTCTCCCGACATCCGTCGTGTACCCCGTGTACAGCGTTCCGTCGGAGCACTCGACGACGTAGACGTAGTGCGTCATTCTGTACCGTCTCCTTCGGTGTCGTCTCGGTCACCGCTCAGTAGGTCTTTGGCGTCCTCAGCTCCGCGGAAAACGTCGTCGTCTCCGTCGAAGACGGCTTCGTCTCCGTCACCGCCCCCTTCGGTGTAGTCGTCTGCGTCCGGTGTCGCGTCGGTGTTCGTAGTCTCCTGCAGGTCCCTGCCCGCCTCCGTATTTCCCGTCTTGTAATCCCTAAGACGGTCCTGTGCCTCGTCTAAGAGTCGTGACGGCTTCTCCGAAGTGACCACGTTCACGGGTTCGCCGTCCGCCGTTCTTATCCTGAGGCGTCTTCCGTCGTACCCGACCGACGATATCCGGTCGTAGTAGACCTCCTCGGTTCCGTCGCCCATACCGACGGTCCGCGACACCATATCGACGACGGAACCGTGGTGTATCTTGACCGAGGACGTGCCGACATGGAGGTTCGCAACCTCGTACCTCCGGGCGGGCGCGACGAACCGCACCTCTCCGACGGGGTTTGTGAGCGTGTAGACATCGCCTCCAAGAGAGGACTCGCCCGCATCATGGACGCGCTCGACGAGTGCGTCTCGCACGCCCGCGTGTTTCCTGTTGACGTACGAAGCACAGACGAGCCAGACGACACCGCCGACCGTCGCGCCAGCGAGAGACGAGACCGAGAGCCATGCAACAGCACCGCCGACGACTGCGGCGGGTTCGGTAGTTTCTACGCCTGAAGCAGGGGTCAGTTCGAGGACGAGCGACGATACTTCCTCAGCCGGACCGCGCGCATCGAAGCCGAAACCCCTCGCCGTCTCGACGACCGCATCTGTGCCTACACCGAAGAAGACGACGACTGCGGCGACCGAGGCGACGAGTCCGGTCTTGCGAACAGACGGTAGGAGGACGCCGACACCGGCGAAGACGACGCCGAAAACCGCCGTTCCGACACCGAACCGCCCGTCGAGGTAGCCCGCTAAGACGCCGACGGCTACGAACACGCTCACCGTCGTCACGGGACGCCAGCCGACACCCCACAGAACGTCGTCCACAGCATCGAAGAAGCCGCCGTTCATCTTTCGGCTACGAATTCGTGCATCTACGGTATAAATCCACGCCCGTTTCTGTGGCTGTCGGAGATTCGGTCGAAACCCTCCCTAAAGACTATCAGGGTAGTCTCCGACTTTGGCACATGCGTGACAACGAAGGACTGAGAAGAAGAAGGCTTCTCCGTCTCTGCGCAGTGGTGGGTGGCATCGGTGTAGCCGGATGTGTCGAAGACGAGGAGCCGACGGACGGTTCGGATGACGGGAATGATACCCAAAACGGTGGACAGGAACAGGAGCCTGAAGAAGGGGACGAAGACGGAGGGGAAGAGACGGACGCCGAGGAACCACAGGAGGAGGAGTTCGACGCGGGTGAGCCTTACGACGACGAGATACAGATAACCGAAACCGACTGGACTACCTTCGCGTACGACCGAGCCAACACCGGAGTAAACCCTGCTACCGGAAGCCCCTCTTCTTTCGGCGAGGTCTGGGACGAGCCTTTCGAAACCGAGTATCAGGTCGTTTCGTCGCCAGCGGTTGCGGACGGAGTCGTCTACTTCGGCGACGGCTTACAGACAGACGCTGTCGGTAGCCTCTACGCTATCGACGCCGAGACAGGAGAGGAGTTCCGGGAACCGTACGACGTAGGTGCGAACGTCAGAACCACTCCCGCTGTCACGACGAGTACTGTCTACTTCACGAGCGAGGAACCGGCACTCTACGCGCTCAACGTCGCAACCGGCGAACAGCGTTGGAAGACGGACCTTGACGGTAGAAGGGACCCGACTTCCCCCGTCGTCGTCGATGAGATAGTTTACGCTGTCGGCGACAGGGCGGTACACGCCGTGGGTGCGTACAGCGGCATGGTCAAATGGGAAACGGAGCCGGGCGGGCGCGTACAGACCTCACCGGCGTACGACGATGGCAGGGTTTTCGTAGGAGGCACCGACAACAAGGTCCACGCCATCGACGCCGAGACGGGCGAACCTCTCTGGGAGTACGAGACGGAGGGGTTCGTCGAGTCAGACCCAACCGTAGCGGGCGGTGTCGTCTACGTAGGCTCTTGGGACAACAACGTCTACGCGCTCGACGCCGAGACGGGCGAGGAAGTCTGGAACGAACCGTTCGAAACAGCCGGTGTCGTCGAGTCCTCACCCGCCGTGGACGACAACGTCGTCTACGTTGGAAGCGACGACGAAAACGTCTACGCAGTCGATGCCGACGACGGCGAAGAACTCTGGTCTTTCGGAACCGAAGACCGTGTAAGAACTGCCATCGCGGCTACCGACTCGTCGGTTTACGTCGCGAGCGACGACGGCTACGTATACGCCCTCGATACAGCCGACGGAACGATAATCGCCGAGAGGGACGTTCACGAGATTCTCGATGTCTCGGCACGCACCATAACCGACGCTGTCGTCAGCGACGGAACCGTGTACGTCGGCGCGGGCTTCGGTGTGGTCGCGCTCGACTGAGTAAGCGTCGTCACATCCTGAGAATAACAGATGAGTTTATGGATGCGGGAGTACGACGAGAACGGCACCCTTATCGACGAGATTACGATAGAAGGAGAATGAAGTAGACTGCCGTCGTAGGTCCGACACAGGTGATACTGAGGTATAGCAACGACAGGGACACCTGACTATTTGTCAATCGTCACACTACTTGTGTCCTTACGGTTACCTTATAATCAAGGTTAAGTTTATGTATCCGTGTGAAAACGGTTTACGCATGGTTGATAGTTCAACCAGTAAGAACGGTAGCACAGATGACGTGTCAGACGACTCGGTTTCGCGGCGCAGATTCCTCAGGACAGCAGGCGCGACGGCGGCTGTCGGTGCTGGTGCCGTCGGTGCGACGAACGGTGTAGGCGCGATAAGCAAGACCGAAGGTTCGCAGGACGGTCCGTCCGACTTCCCGCGCTTCTCGACGCGCGACAACTACTCCGTCACTTGGTACGGTAGCACGCAGGAGGAAGCCGAGTGGTGGGAGTACGAAAAGTGGGGTGACTTCAACGGATACGGCGTCTACGACGGAGACGAACTCGTTATACATATCCACGGCTGGACGAACGACGACGAAGGTGCTGTAGACGGCTTTTACACGTCCGACGTAGCCCTGAGTCAGGACGGCAACTACGACCAGCCTGTCGCGGGATGGAGCTGGGACGCCGACAAGGGTACGTGGTGGAACGCGACGACCATCGCCGAAGGAAACGGTCCGACTCTCGCTTACGCGACGTACCAGTTCAAGCAGAACAACCCCGGCACACCCGTCCGCTGGATATCACACTCGCTCGGAGGACGTGTCGCCGCGGAAGGTCTCAAACAGTTGGACGAGTGGGGCTACACAGACTACGTCGAGTCCGCCACTTTCCTCGGTGCCGCGGTCGACAACGAGGACGTGGCTTACGGCGGAGAGTACTACAGCGGCATAGCCAACGCCGCGAAGACCGTAGACAACTTCCACAAGACAGACGACTCCGTCCTCGGATGGGCGTACTCAACGGCTGAACTGGGTGCCGCGGTCGGACAGTACGGTGCCGACGGCACGCCGCCCGCGAACTACACCGACCACGACGTGACCAACCAAGTCGCCGACCACTACTCGCACTACTACCCCAGCGTCGGTGTCATGGACCTCGTGGTTGACAACTTCTGAGACTTCTCGGAGCCGACTACGGTCTCTTCTACGCGGTATTTCGTCCCGGAGACACGTAGAGTCGTCATATACCGACAGTAGATTTATATATATGTGTCAATATTGGGGGAATGTATGGTGGATGACATGAACAGCGAGCACAGTAGCGGAGAAAAAGTATCCCGTCGTAGATTTCTCAGGACGGCGGGCGCGACGGCAGCGGTCGGTGCTGGCGCGGTAGGTGCGACGAACAGCGCGGCGGCGATAAGCAAGGGCGACGGCGGTCTGTCAGGTCCGAGCGACTTCCCGCGTTACTCGACACGCGACCACTTCGACATAACGTGGTACGGTAGCGTAGACCAGAACGAACCGTGGTACGTCTACGAGAAATGGGGCGACTTCGCCGGATACGGATACGACCAAGGTAACGACCTCGTTATACACGCACACGGCTGGCTCAACGACGACGGAGGCGCTATAGACGGCGCGTACACCGTGGACCAGGCTCTTTCGCAGGACGGCGGCTACAACGAACCCGTCGTCGGTTACAGCTGGGACGCCGACCTCGGTACCGTACCCCTCTCGTGGTGGGCTTCGACGACCATCGCGGAGGACAACGGACCCAAACTCGCTTACGCGACGTACCAGTTCAAACAGAACAACCCGAACGTCAACGTAAGGTACATCAGCCACTCGCTCGGTGCGCGCGTCGTAGCGTCGGCGATAAAGCAGTTGGACGACTGGGGATTCTCCGACTACGTCGAGTCGGTGACGTTCCTTGGTGCCGCAGTAGACAGCGACGCAGTCTCGCTCGGCGGAGGCTACGGCTATCCGCTCCAGCGTGTCGTCGCGGACCAAGTCGACAACTACTACATAGAAAACGACAGCGTGCTTGACTACGCCTACTCGCTCGGTGAAGCCGACTCGGCTGTCGGTACGACGGGTATCGAAGGCACGCCGCCCGCGAACTACAACGACCACAACGTCTCGTACAGGGTGCCCGACCACTACTCCCACTACTACCTCAAGAGCAACGGCGGCGTGATGGACCTAGTGGCGGGAGACTTCTAGTAGAGGACGGAGAAGAACAGACCTTCGTTTTTCTTCTATATGCCGGGTTGAGAAGCCGTTTATACGCGCCAGTTTATATAGTTAAGATTAGTCTTTTAAGTATAAACGACATTATATATCAACCTGCGAAATAAATCGTAAGATATATATTGGAGCCTGCGGCTTGCCTAATCGTAATGTCCAAGAAAGAACATGAAGAAGGAGAAGGTTCCTTCAAGCAGATGAAGCGAAGAGACTTCCTGACGGTGGCAGGCGGCACCGTGAGCGGAGGCGCGCTGGGTGCCGCGGCTACGGAGACGACGCTTGCGACGAGTCATGGGAGCACGGTAACGATAATCGAGTACGACAAGCACCAGCCGCACGTGCTTGCGGACGACCTGTACTCAATCTGTTACGGCAACGGATACATACAGGCTTGGCACCGGCTGTTCCAGATGGACGTTCTGCGCCACATGGCGAGGGGCAAGAGCACCGATATGCTCGGTCAGGACCGCGGTGACCTGAATCAGGACATACAGGTCACGCGTGACCTCTACAACGAGGACGAGATAGAGAGCATGTGGCAGAACGCGCCCAGCGAGATGAAGACGATGATACAGGGCTTCACCGACGGTGTCAACAGGACGATAAACGAGATGAAGGGCGCGTGGGACATATACCCGCACGACGGCGACCTGCCCGGCGAGTACATGGAGTGGGGCGGTGTGTCCGCGCCGTCAAGCTGGAACCCTCAGGACTCGGTCGCAATCATGGGCTTCCTTCTGGCGCAGTTCGGTGTCGGCGGCGGCAACGAACTCGGAAACGCGCAGACGCTCGCAGAACTCAAGGACAACATCGGCTCTCTCGAAGAGGCGTACGACGCGTACGAGGACATAAACTGGCTACGTGTCCCGGAGGAGCACGGTGCGTCCATCGACCCGTCGGAGAAGACGGTTGAGGGTGGAGAGGAAGTTCCCGACTTCGCGGACGTTCCCGACGAGCAGTTCGACTTCATCGACGCCGCGAAGGGCGCGGAGATATGGGGTGTTGACTGTAGCCAAGTCGGCGACCTCGACGTCTGCGAGACGTTCAACGAAACGGACACGGCGAGCAACGTCTGTGTAATCGGCGGCGAACATACCGAGACGGGAAGCCCGATGATATTCGGCGGTCCCCAGATGGGTATGTTCCATCCGCCCGTCATCTACGAAGTCGGTATGCACGGCGCGGGCTACAACGTCAACGGATGCTGTGTCGTCGGTACGCCGGGTGTGGTCTTCGGCAGGACGCCGGAGTTCTCGTGGAGTGTCACGAGCGCGCGTCAGGACCACTCCGACGTTATCGCCGTCGAAATCGACCCCGACAACAAGTCGAGGTACAAATGGGGCGACGAATGGCACTGGATGGAGTGGTACGCAGTCGACCACACGGACCAAGGTGACTGGATAGTTTCGCAGAACGTCTGCCGGATAAACGAGAACGGGTACACGATGCCCGTCTTGGCTATCAACGAGGAGGAGAACGTCGCGTGGGCTAAGAAGACGACGACGAGGTACGACGAGGTCAAGGGCGCGTTCCAGTGGACGCAGTTGGGGAGGAAGAACAGCCGCGCCGAGTTCGAGAGCGCGATAGACGACTTCCCGTTCTCGTTCAACTTCTTCTACGCAGACGACAACGACATCGCCATGTACTCGACGGGCAAGATTCCCGAGGAGCGCGTCGGTCCGTGGGACCCGCGTCTCCCCGTACCGGGTGCCGAACACGAGTGGAACGGTACCCTCACCGGACGCGACATGGGTCTTGAGGTCGTCAACCCCGACAGCGGCATCATAACCAACTGGAACAACGCGCCCGCGGTCGGATGGCGTGCGAGCGACTCCGAGAACCAGTGGGGTAGCGTACACAGGAACGACTACCTCCGTGACATCCCCGGGTGGTTCCTGTCCGACGGTCCCATCTCGCTCGACGAC
This sequence comes from Halobacteriales archaeon, assembly GCA_034522195.1. Taxonomy (GTDB): domain Archaea; phylum Halobacteriota; class Halobacteria; order Halobacteriales; family Halorutilaceae; genus Halorutilus. The sequence continues at coordinate 133,856 of JAXHLL010000004.1, forward strand.
ATGAAGAACATACTGTGGTACTCCGCCTCTTGGGGTACCGTACAGAGGTTCTCCGCGCCACGTCTCGTCCAAGGCGCGCGTACGAGCAGTAACTCGACGATAAACGCGATGGCGGACGCTCTCGAATCTTGGGGTCAGGACTACAACTACGACCTCAACGACTGGGAGTACGACGGCACGTACTGGGACGCCGGTGTGGACATATGGGAAGAGGTCCGTAAGGAGTTACAGGACCTCATCTTCCGTCAGGGCGACTTAGGCGACGCGACGCCCGAACTAGGGTTCGAGCCGCCACAGAGTAGCGACCCGCACGCCGCCGACCTCGGCAGGACGACGGGCGCGAACCTCGAAGTAACTTTCAACGACGTTCTCGACGGCAACACGAGCCACGACTGGCTCAACGGTCAGAATCTAGACGACGTAATCGTTCAGGCGTTCTCGAACGCCGCGAACACTCTCGCAAACAAGTACGGCACGTGGGACGTGTCGCAGTGGCTGAGAGGCATCCACTGGAACGAGTTCCAGGCTATCGGATGGCAGGACGCCGAGAGAATAGCGATGCAGAACCGCGGCACGTACAGCTTCATCAACGCACGCGGCGAAGGTCTCAGCGGCGCGATGGACGTTCTCCCACCGACGAACATCGGGTACGTGACAGACGACGACATCATTTGGGACTGGATTTCGAGCTATCCCGACCGTCTGACGGAGCAGTTGGGCATGTACGACCGCCCGTTCGAGTTCAAGCCGATGCCGGTTACTTCGAGCGAGCGGCAGACCTACTACGACCAAGCGGGCGTCAGTCAGTTCACGCTCGACCCCAACGCATAGAGACGTAGAACGCCGGTCACGGCTACCCGACGCCGTGTCCGTAACCCGTGAACTTAAGTCTACACGAAGCCTAAGGACTCTCACCATATGCTGAAGAGGAATCTGAGAAGACACGTATACGCGGCTTTGGTTTCGGTGTTGCTGTTCGTCCAGCCCGCGTTAGCCCAGAACGGAGAAGAAGTGTCCGACATCTGCGACAACCAGCTTGTCGTTGCGATGGACAACCTGATTACGCTCCTCGCGGTCATCGGACCCGTGGTCGGCGCGCTCGTGGCTATGGCGTCGATGCTCGTTCTGACGACGACGCAGAACCCGCAGAAGAAGAAGAAGTGGCTGAAGACACGTAACGACGCGATAAAGTACGGCATAGGCATACTGTTCGTGGGTGCCATAATGCAACTGCTCGTTACTGTGGTGGCACCGGAGGACATGAGCACGTGCATAGACGCCGTAGGTATCTGAGCCGCTTCGTCGTAACCGCAGTTCTTCTGCTCTTTCTTCTGCTTCTAACGTCACCAGCCGTCGGCTTTGAGATACCGGAGCCTGACCACGGTATCGAAGAGGAAGAGTTCGACAGGCTCTGGTCAGGATATGAGTATCGACAGCCGTCGGGCGACGCGTCCGCTAACGACTACCTGACGAAGGCGTCCGACTACGCCTACGCAGAACCGCCCGGCGCGCCCGACAGATGGAACAAAGGTGAGGTGGAAAGCTTCTTCGGCGGTACCGAGAGAATCTCGCAACATCCGCCCGACGCAGAACTACACGACGGCGAAGTGATAAAGGACGCCTACGTCAGTATCTTCGACGTTTCCCGGAGCACACGGGTTATCTTCTCACCACAACGCGAGGTGTTTTACATCCCAAGCGACGGAGAGGTCCGTGGATTCACAGACTACCGTATAGAAGGAGAGAACGTCACCGAGCACTCTGTGGAGATAGAGATAGCCGAGACGGACGGTGTTATTTCGGGCAACGGCGGCTTCTCGGTACCGTACGAAGGACTGAGACGGGGCGACCTCGTTAGGCGCGACCCACGAGACGAGCCTATACCCCCCGACTTCTCCCCCGGAGACGAGACTGCGGAACTGACTCTACGCGCGAACGTGACAGCGACACGCGAGGTCGAAAACGAGGGCGAAACAGAGACTGTTACCGAGACAGTCACGGTAAACGACACGGTCGAGGTACAGCCGTACAACATCGACTCACCGACTTCGCAGGGACCGGTAGTCTACGGTCAGTACCCGAACGACGACACAGCCCTGTTTTTCCTGCGCGAGGTACCGTGGTCCTCGGTAAGACTTCCTGACGGAACGAAGGTACAGTCGAACTGGCGTTTCTTCAGCACGCGCGCCGAGGGATGGGGGAACATGCAACTTTCGACAGCCAGTGGTTCGTCTGTCTCGGAAGATGTCTACCACCCGCTTCGTGTGTACGCCTTCCCGTCGAGGAGCGGTGTCTACGTCGATGGGGACGCGGATATCCGGAATATCTTGGGTGACAGACACGACACACCGTCGCTTCCCGAGGAGATGAGTTTCGACCTTCCGAGAACGCGTAGGTACACGAGTACGCACGGGTTCGACCTGCGTTACGACGGAGAGTCGGAGTCGGGTAACGTCGAACTAAACGGTATACTGCACGGAACCTCGACGGACGCCATGCCGTTCCCCGACGTACAGCGTATAATAGAGACGGACCTCACGCTGGAGGTCGTGGACGAGTCCGAGGACTCCATCGAGGTGGAGGTGAGTCTAAGCGACGAGGAAGGTAATCCGATAGACACGCGAAGGAACGACGGCATCGTGCGTATAGACGGACGCGAGAACGTGGAGACTGGAATCGACGGCAAAACGACCTTCGAGATATCCCCGCGTCCGTCCGGTGGTGTGGTCGCCGAGTACGTGCCTGTGCCTTGGTACGAGGCGGATACGCCTTACGCCGGCGACACAGCTTCGGTGAACCCCGAGGACGACTACCAGCTTTTCGCGGAGATAGGCATGCTCTCACAGCTTGGTGTCTTCCTTCTGCCGTTCCTTCTGTCGGTCTACTTCCTCGACAGGGCACTCGGTCTGGGTATCTGGCCCCCATGGAGGCGTATATGAACAGCCAAGGACACGGAGAAAGGAAACAGGAACCAGCGACGGAGTTAACTAAGGGTACCCCCTGTAGGAAAATAGGACACAGATGTCAGAGATAGCCTTCGTAGACGGTTTGGTACAGGCGGCACGCGAGGCACTGTCGCAAGGCTCCGACGAGCTTCACGAATCGGTGCAGGGTATGTTGGAACTAGCTGTGATAGTAACCGTGAGGACACCACATCCCGAACCGCGTGACGGCTTCTTCTTCGGTGAGCCTACCAACGAGCCGTGGGTGTCTTTGTACGGATACTACACCGACGCCGTGCTACCTGTCACGGTTCTGTTGATAGCACTCGCAATCGCCATGATACTGTTCACAGGTATATTTGGGAGGTTTCTGACGGGATACGAGAGGTCACGCGCCAAACGCCGTCTCGTCGTCGCCTTCCTCTTCGTTCTCGCTTGGTGGGGAATAGGCGCGTTCGTCCTCCGTTTCGTGGACGCGCTCGCCGTCGGTATCGCGCCGGAGCCTTCAACAGTCGCCTCAACGTTTCAGGACACTATGACGCTCGAAGGACACGGAACGACGACGACAGCCGCTTTCACGTTGCTCGAAACAGTCGTCATGTTCTTCTTGGTCGTCTGGTTCTTCGTGAGATGGCTCGGAATATACGCGCTGATGCTCGCAACACCGATAGGAGTCGCCTTCTGGGTCGTGGACGTAGGTCCTTTCGCCTACCTGTCTAAACTCATAGAGGAACTCCTGATAAAGTTCATACCGCTCGCTTTCGTCACAGTTCCCGCCGCCGTCGTCTTCCGCGTGGGCGAACTCCTCTTCGGAAACTTCGACCCGACAGCAGAGTTCGGTGGTGGCGCGGGTCCTTTCCTTTTCGCGCTCGGGTTTCCTCTGCTCATACTCGTCGTCTCGTACTACCTGTTCAGGATGCCGAGTCTGAGAGGGGTAAGAGGTGTGCCGTCCGGCGAACCGGATGTCGAGAGACAGACTGTCGAAAAAGGACGTGGCGCGGACACAGGAAGTTCAGACCCCGCAACCGTCTACAAAGGAAGGTCGGATACCGACGAAGGCGCGGTTGCCGACGACGAGGGACGTTCACGGCGTGAAACCGACCTGCCGACGCCTTCGCCAGCGGGCGGAGCAACGAGCCGTCCGACGAGGACGTACGACACGGGTTCGAGTTTCGGTAAGGGAGCAGACAGCGTACGGCGTGACGTTTCGCGGTCACGCAGAAAGCTTACGGAGAACGACGGGAGGTGGGCATGATGTCGTCTTCGGACCCGACACGACGCGTCCCGAAGAAACTCGGTGAGAGCGACGAGTTCTGGCGCGGCTACACGCTCGACGACCTGCTCGTGGGTGGCACGCCTTTCATCGTCGCCGTTCTTCTGACCTCGTACGTCATACCCCCAGAGTACCGTTACGTCGGCTACGTCCTCTCGGCGATAGGTCTCGTCGTCGGCGCGGTTATCGTCTACGCAACCCCCGACCACATGACGGCGAGCGAGTGGGTTTCGACCTACGTACATCATATCCGCCGTCCGAAGGAGATGGAACACGTACGTTACGACTTCGACTCGGTGCGCGAACAGACTGACTTCCCTGAGTCGCGCGCGTTTGAGGTTAGCCAGCGCACACAGGAACTCACCGACGTGAAACGCGTACACAAGGACCGCGACGCAGTCGAACGTATGGACGGCACGTTCGTGGGTGCCGTACGCGTCGAACCTGCGAACATGGCACTCGCCACAGACAGGCGTTGGAGGGAGAACGTCTCCGCCTTCGCCGACTTCTTCAACAACTCGGTCGAGTGGAGCCTCCAGATGTACTCGACGACGACCGAGTTCCCCGTAGAAGACTACCTCAGAAGGCGCGAGCGGAGACTCGACGACGACGATGTCGCAGGAAACCCCGTCTTCCGCCGCCTCATAGACGAATGGCTCGACTGGTATCCGCGCGAGTTGGAAGCGCGCGGAACGAACATACGTGAGCACTACATCATCGTCCCCGTGCGGCGTGACGAGGTCACGGCGAACGGCGACGAGGGCGGCTTGCTCGACACGCTCTCGGGCGTGCCCGTCGCCGGTGCGGTCTTCGGCGCGCTCGCTTCGGGCGACGGAATGACGGAGGAGGAAGTAAAGGCACGCGCTCTCGACGAACTCGACGAACGCCTCCGTATGGTCGAGAACGAGGGGATACAGCGTCTCGACGGATGCCGCGCCCACCGTGTCGAGGCAGGTGGTTTAGCGCGTGTACTCGCCGAGTTCTGGGAGGGCGAACCCGCCGACTTCGCAGACATGGACGGCGCGCTACGCGAGAACCCCGTCGTCGTTGGTGAGTTCGACATGAACGGCACGGACGCGGAGGCTGAGACAGAAGAGAACGACGCGGAGACAGAAGAAGACACGGAAGGGTCGAACTCTTTCCTCCGCTCTCTTTTCTCCAGAGGCGGAAACAGAGACGAGGACGAAACGGACGGAAACGTCACCGACGACGTAGAGGAGATGCACAAGGCACTCGTCGCGTCCTCCGAGGCGGTCTTCGAGCGCAACGCGGCGAAGTTAGGGGCGCGCTGGACGAAGACGATGTGGGCGGAAGGCTATCCCGACCAGCCCGTCAACGGATTCTTGGAGAGGCTCTTCACGGAACCCGGCGTTGATACCGACGTTGCTATACACGTCGAACCGCGCGACACGCGAAGGGCGCAGGAGGAACTCAAGGACCGCGTCGGAACGCTCGAAGCGGAGTACGAGCGCAAGCGCGAGAGACGCGACGTGGACGCACGCGGCGTGCAGAAGGACCTCGAAGACGCAGAGGAGATGTACGATGTCGTCCGTAACACACCGACCGAGGTCTTCGACGTATCGACGTACGTCACGGTGCGCGAAGACACGCGCGACGCCCTCGAATCCGCGGCAAGCGACGTACGTGCGGGTCTGCGACGCGCCCCCGCGAACATACGTCCCGTCACGGCTTCACGGAGACAGGACCTCGCCGTCCGCTCAACGAGTCCCGTAGCGAACGACCACCTCAACAAGAAGACAGCGATGATGGGCGGCGCGGTCGGCGCGACCTTCCCGTTCTCTTCGTCGTCCCTCATAGAAGCCGAGGGCGTCGAGTACGGCGTCCACGCCTTCAACGGCTCGCCCGTCATCGTGGACAGGTTCGGACGCGAGACGGGCTACAACGCGCTCGTCATCGGCAACATCGGTTCGGGCAAGTCGTTCTCGACAAAGCTCAACCTGACGCGCACGCTCGCACAGGACGAGGACGCAATCGTCGTCATGCTCGACCCTCTCAAGGGCTTCGTTGGCGTAAACCGCGCCTTGGGCGGCGAGCGCGTCGTCGTCGGCGGTAACGTCGGTCTCAACCCGCTCGAAATACGTGAGACGCCCGACGAGGTTCTGGAGGAAACGGGCGGAGAACTCGACCCGTTCGGCGCGAAACTGAAAGACGTGATGTCTTTCTTCGAGTCGTACTTCGAGTCACGCGGCGACCCCTTAGGCGAGAGACGCGGTACGCTCGAAAACGCGGTGAAGGATGCGTACAACCAGAAGGGAATCTACCGCGACCCCGACACACACGGAAACGAGAGTCCGCTCGTGACAGACGTTATCGACGTTCTGCGCACGATGGCTGAGAAACCCGACGAGTACACCGTCTCGGAGTCGGACGAGGAGAGACGTAAGATAGAGACGAACGCCTCCGAACTCCTAATCGGCATGGAGCCGTTCACCGAGGGCGGAGAGTTCGAGAACCTTTCGAGCGAGACGGAGATAGACATCACGGGTTCGAAGGTCGTCTACTTAGACCTACAGCAACAGGAGACACGCGGCGGCACAGGACTCATGATGCAGTTGCTGTTCAACGCCGTCTACGAGCGCGCAAAGGAGGAGACCGACAAACGCGTCATATTCGCAATCGACGAGGCGCGTTACATCATGAAGGACTCGACGAACCTGTCGTTCTTGGAGCAGGCGGTGCGCCACTCGCGCCACTACGACCTGTCGATACAGTTCATAACGCAGACCATCGACGAGTTCTTCGCGCAGGACGAGAGCGAAGCAATCGCGGACAACTGTTCGCTCAAACTTCTACACAGAATCGAGGGCATGGACAACGAACTCGCCGACGAACTCGACCTGACGCCGCGTCAGAAGGAGTACGTTGCGACGGCGATGGCGGGCGACGACGAGGCGGGATACAGCGAGGCACTCCTTGGTGTTGCGGACGAAGGCTGGTTCCCGATACATGTCCGTGCGAACGACTTCGAGAAACGTGTCGTGGATTACGACCCCGACGAGGGCGACGAACTCCTAGACTCCGAATAAACTACTCTCCGACGGCGAGTCCTGCCAGAAACGCCTCTATCTGTATCCGCTCGTCTCCGCCCGTACTTATGCGGTAGTCGGTCTCACCTATGCGGTCCATGAGATGTACCTGCGTCTTATCGTCGACGCCGAGTTCTGTCGCGGCACGGTGCATCTGGTCTATCAGGTCGTCGCCCGAGATGCCTTTCTCGTCCAAGAGACGCTTCAGAATCTCGCGCGCTCCTGCGAAGTCGCCTTCGAGCGCGCGCTCCAGAAGCTCCTCGACCTCCTCCTGACGCGCCGTCGATGTCGTCGCGTAGACGGCTTCTTCGTCGATCGTTTCGCCGAGTGCCGACGCCGCTTGGAGCGCGTTGACAGCGCGTCGCACGTCGCCGCCCGCGACGTAGGCGAGAGCTTCTAAGCCGTCCTCGGTAACGTCCACACCTTCCTCCTCGGATATGTGGCGCAGACGCTCTACGAGTGCGTCGTCGTCGACAGGGCTGAAACGGAAGACGGTGCAGCGCGACTGTATAGGGTCGATGATGTTCGACGAGTAGTTGCACGAGAGGATGAAACGGCATGTGTTGGTGTACATCTCCATGGTGCGCCGGAGCGCGGGTTGTGCATCTCTAGTGAGCGAGTCCGCCTCGTCAAGGAAGATGACCTTGTACTCCTCGTCGCCGACGGGTGATGTACGCGCGAAGTTCTTTATCTTGTCGCGCACTACGTCGATACCGCGCTCGTCTGAAGCGTTGAGTTCTGTGAAGTTGTCGCTCCACGTGTCGCCGTAGAGTTCGTGCGAAAGAGCGTGCGCGCAAGTCGTCTTGCCGACACCTGCTGGTCCCGCGAACAGCATGTTCGGCACGTTCCGCGTGCGTACGTACGACTGCAGGCGTTCGGTGATAGCGTCCTGTCCCACGACCTCGTCGAGCTTCTGCGGACGGTACTTCTCGACCCAGATTTCCTCGATGGTTGTCCCTCCTTGTCGCAGAATGAGAGGCGCGCGGGTTAACTCTGTCTGTCGGGCGGTGCTGTCGATTCGAGCATCTCGACCAAGTACTCGATTGTCACGCCGTCAACATCGACGTCGAGCGACCGAAGCCAGTCGCGCGTGTACTCCTCGCCGCTGTCCGTCATGCAGTAACCCGTCTCGTCCTCGATACGCACCTTCGTGATGAAGCCTTGGTTGAGCAGACTGTCGATGATGTCGTCGAGCGACGTTTCGTCTATCTCTAGACTTTCCTCTAAAGTGCTACGTTTCACACAGACGAGCTTGTCTGACACTAAATTAACCGAAATACCGGCGGTGCTTAACGTTTCCGGATTTTTACCGAGACGCAAGCGGGTTCTTCGACGTTCGTTCAAAGAGAAAGCTTACGATGGTCGCCCCACAACGACGACCAAATGGAGATAGACGACGAACTAAGCGAGAGGTACGACCCTCACGACGTGGAGCCGGAGGTGAAGGAGTACTGGGACGAGGAGGAAGCGTACGAGAAGGCGAAGGAGGCGCACGCCGACGACCCGAACCTGTACTTCCTTGACGGTCCGCCTTACACGAGCGGTCAGATGCATCTTGGCACCGCGTGGAACAAGACGCTGAAGGACGCCGTCGTGCGGTACCTGCGGATGCGCGGACACAACGTGACCGACCGTCCCGGATACGACATGCACGGACTCCCCATCGAGGTCAAGGTAGAGGAACGTCTCGGCTTCGAGAACAAGGGGGACATAGAGGAGTTCGGCGTCGAGAACTTCATAGACGAATGCAAGGAGTTCGCAAACGACAACCTCGACGCGATGAACGACGACTTCCGCTCTATGGGTGTCTGGATGGACTGGGAGAACCCTTACCGGACGCTCTCACCCGAGTACATGGAGGGCGCGTGGTGGGCTTTCGACCGTGCCTACGACCGCGGTCTGGTCGAGAAGGGTCAGCGCGTCGTCAACCAGTGTCCACGTTGCGAAACGTCGATAGCCGACGCCGAGGTTGAGTACGAGGACATAGAGTCGCCGTCCATCTACGTCAAGTTTCCTCTCGTTGACGAAGAAGGCTCTCTCGTAATCTGGACTACGACGCCTTGGACGATACCCGCGAACCTGTACATCGCTGTCGACTCCGAGGCAGAGTACGCCAAGGTGCGCGCTGTACGACACGGCGACGGCGACGATGAGGTAGAAGAAGAGGAGGTTCTCTACGTCGCCTCCGACTGCGTCGAGGACGTTCTGCGCGCCGGGAGGTACGACGACTACGATGTGCGCGAGACGTTTGACGGAAGCGAACTCGTCGGCAGGAAGTACACGCATCCGCTCGAAGACGAGGTTCCGAAGCAACGCGACTACGACGACGAGGAAGGCGTCCACGAGGTCTACACAGCGGAGTTCGTCACGACCGACCGCACGGGTCTCGTTCACGCCGCGCCCGGACACGGTGTGGACGACTTCGAGGTAGGACAGGAGAACGACCTGCCCGTCTTCGCGCCCGTAGGTCCCGACGGAAAGTACACCGACGACGCGGGCGAGTACGCAGGCACGTTCGTCCGCGACGCAAACCCCGACGTTATCGAAGACCTGCGCGACAACGGCGCGCTCCTCGCCGAAGGTACGCAGGAACACCGTTACGGACACTGCTGGCGGTGCGACACGCCTATCATCTTTACTGCGACAGACCAGTGGTTCATCACCGTGACAGACGTGAAGGACCGTCTCTTGGAGGAGATAGAGGAGAGCGTGTGGTATCCAGACTGGGCGCGCGACTCGCGTTTCCGCGACTGGGTGGAGAACGCGCGCGACTGGAACGTCTCCCGCCAGCGTTACTGGGGGATACCCGTCCCTATCTGGGAGACAGAAGACGGCGACCGTGTCTGTGTAGGCACGCGAGAAGAACTCGCAGAACTCGCACTCGACGACATCGACCCGGACAACGTTGACCTGCACCGCCCCGACGTTGACGACATCGTTCTGGAGCACCCCGGGACCGGAGAGCGCGCCTACCGTGTCGAGGACATATTCGACGTATGGCTCGACTCTGCCGCCGCGTCTTGGGCGGCTCTCGACTACCCGTCGAAGAAGGACGACTTCGAGGAACTTTGGCCTGCCGACCTAATCATAGAGGCGCACGACCAGACACGCGGCTGGTTCTGGTCTCAACTCGGGATGGGAGTCTCCGCGCTCGACGAGATACCGTATCACGAGGTCGTGATGCACGGTCACGCGCTCGACGAGGACGGCAGGAAGATGTCGAAGTCTGTCGGAAACATCGTGACACCACAGGAAGCCATCGACAGACACGGCGTAGACCCTCTGCGTTGTTTCCTGCTCTCGCACGACCAGCAGGGCGACGACATGCGTTTCTCGTGGGACGAGATAGAGGCGAAGAAACGCACCCTCAACGTCGTCTGGAACACCTACCGTTTCCCTCTGCCGTACATGCGCTTAGACGGCTTCGACCCCGACGACGTGGCGGTCGAGGACGCCGAGACGACCGTCGTAGACAACTGGGTGCTTTCGCGTCTCCAGACCGTCGAAGAGCGTTACGCCGAACAGATGGACGGCTACGAGATAGACAAGGCGCAGAAGGTACTTCTCGACTTCCTGACAGAAGACGTCTCGCGTTTCTACGTTCAGGTCGTCCGTCCACGTATGTGGGACGAGGAGGACTCTCCGAGCAAGAACGCCGCGTACGCGACGCTGTACGCCGTCCTCGAAGAATCGACGCGTATGCTCGCGCCTTTCGCGCCACACCTCGCCGAGAGGATGTACGAGAACTTGGGCGACGTGACGACCGTACACGCTCTCGACTTCCCCGAGGCGGACGACGACCTCCGAGACGAGACGCTCGAAAGACGGATGGACGTGCTACGCAAAGCAGAGGAGGCAACAGCGAACGCGCGCCAGCAGGCGGAGAGAAAGCTACGCTGGCCCGTGAAGCGCGTCATCGTTTCGACCGAGGACGAAGACGCGCGCGACGCTCTCGACGCTCTCGAAGACCTGTACCTCGACCGTGTCAACGCCAAGTCGCTCGAAGTTGTGGACGAGTACGACGAACTCGTCGAGGTTGCGGAGCCACAGATGGGCGCGATAGGTCCCGAGTTCGGCGAGGACGCAGAGAAGGTCATGAACGCTGTAAGGGGTGCGCGGCGCGACGAGGTCGAAGACGGTGTCGAGGTAGACGGCGAAACCGTGACGCTCGACGACGAGATGGTCGAGTACCGCGACAAGACGCCTGAAAACGTCGAGTCGGCGGAGTTCGAAGGCGGCACGGTCTACGTCGATGTCTCGCTCGACGACGAGATACGCTCCGAAGGCTACGCGCGCGAACTCGTACGTCGTGTACAGGAGATGCGGAAGGAACTCGACCTCGATGTCGAGCAACGTATACGTGTCTCTTTCGACGTTGAGGACGACGAGGTTCTCGAACTCGCCATGCGCGAGAGCGACTACGTCCTCGAAGAGACGCGCGCCGACGAGATTGCCGACTACGTAGACGCCGACCTGAGCGAGGACTGGGATGTCGAGGGCGTCGAAGTCAGAGTCGGCGTCGAGGTTGCTAACGTCTGACACGCGTCATCGTAGACAAGAAAAGACTAATACCGAACAACTCCTTAGGATGTAATATAAACTTTACAAACATGAGTTCCGGAACGAGGAGACGGCTGTTCGCGGTTTTAGCCGTAGCTATGTTTATTTCGCTTGTGTTCGTGTCTCCAGCCTCGGCTGTCTCCTACGACCAGCCCCACGCAACCGTCTACACGGTGGACGTGGACGAGAACGGCGACGCCACATGGACGATAGAGCTACGTTACCAGCTCGTGGGTGACGGGGACGTGACAGGCTCGTTCGAGTCCGTATCAGGAGGACTTCGAAGAACGGCAACCTGTCGGTCTTCGAGGGCATCGAGGACGGCAGACGTCCTCTTTCGCCGAGGAGGCGTCCGAAGCGGACGGGGCGCCCCATGATCCGTCGCCGGCTTCGAGAGGCACATCCGTATCCGTGACACGGTTAACGCTGACCGTGGGAATCGTCGTCTCGGTCAGCTGGTCCGGGTTGAACGGCTTCGCAGACGAGCGGACTCCGTCGGTGCGCATGTCGGCGACGTCTTCGTCGGTGGCGGTCTACGCGCTCGCCGAGCGACGAACGTTTCATCGTCTATCGAGATCCGTGGACAGCAGCACCCGTTATGGTCCGTCGCCCCCGAACCCGACATACGCGTGACGGCGGCCGCCTCGTCTGGGACGGCGACAAGTTTCTTCGAGGAGAGAACAAGCCCTCCGTCGTCTTCGGCGGACCGCCTGATACGGGCGACGGCCAACCGGCGCGGATGACGGCAACGCCCCGACGGCACCGGGACCGCGCCTATGACACGGCGGTTCCGCCGAGCAGCAGCGACCGTCGTGGCGGGTTCTCTCGTGCTTGATGGCGGGGTTCGCAGGGCGGCTCTGTACCTCGGCCGGAATACGGGGTTCGTCGGTGTAGAGGATGACGGGGACGCGGACCGGACCGCCGAAGGCGGCGCCGAGGACGACGGCGGAGGCGGACGACCTGCTGACCGACGAGGACAAGGTCGTCCGTATACTCGAAAGGAACGGCGGCAAGATGAAGCAGGCGGAGATAGTCAAAGAGACCGACTGGTCGAAGAGCAAGGTCAGCATGCTCCTGAGCAACATGGAGGACGAAGGAAAGATATCTAAACTTCGTCTCGGACGCGAGAACGTCATAGAGTTACAGCGAGAAGACTGATGGAGTTCGAGGACTGGGAGCCTTTCTACGAAGAGATACTCGACGAGTTCGGATACTCACGCGAAGAGGACAGGAACGCGGCGCGGTTTCTCGACGAAAAACTCGGCGACTTCGACCTTTCGCGTCTCGAAACGCTTCTCAGGGATGAGAATGTCGCCGTCGTAGGTGACGCACCGTCGCTCGAACCTCCGTCGGTTCCAAAAGAAGGCGTCGTTATCGCCGCCGACGGAGCGGCGGAACTTCTCTCGGAGGCAGACGTAAAGGTCGATGTTATCGTGACCGACTTGGACGGCGCGCCGCGACACGCCGCAGAAGCGTCTTACGAAGGCACGGTCGTCGTCGTGCACGCACACGGCGACAACTTAGACGCTCTCGAACGGTGGCTTCCCGAGTTCGACTTTTCGAACGTTCTCGGCACGACGCAGACGGACGCGCGGCGTTTCGACGCCCTCCACAACTTCGGCGGATTCACGGACGGCGACCGTGCTGTCTTTCTCGCCGACGAGTTCGGTGCGGCGCGTATCGTCCTCGTGGGGTTCGACTTCGAAGCCGCGGAGGGCGAAAAGCGCGAGAAGCTACGGTGGGCGCGCCGTCTTCTGGAGTACCTCGAAGAGGAACGCGACGAACAACTCGTTTAGCCAGCCGTCGGCGTGCTTCCTTCGGTTCCGCGGACGAGAAAGCGGGGAACGACGCGTGTCAGAACGACCATGCCGCTTAGCTCCACGAGCGTCTGTGTCACGACGACGGCGGGTGCGAGTCCATAGCCGTCCGGCAGAGCCACAGCGAGCGGCAGTACGACGAGCGAGTTACGTGTTGTGGATGTGAAGACGAGCGCGCGGCTCTCTCCCGTCTCCATGTCGAGAAAAGACGCGACGGTTCGTGCGATTAGAGGCATTACGACGAGGAAGGCAACGTAGACGGGGACGACGACAGCTATCCTGCCTATCGAGTTCTGAACACGGGGTAGCTGTGAGGCTATCACGACGAAGAGCGTCAACCCCATCATCGGCACGGGGAGCCACTCCATCGCGCCCTGCCAACGCCCCACGGTCTCAAACCGTTCTGAAAACGTCTGTGTGAGCCACGCACCGGCGAGCGGAGCCGCGATGATGAGGACGAAAGCCTCAACGAAAGGTTCCGGTTCGACTATCTCCGCAACCTCGGCACCCATGAAAAGCCAGAGGTAGACGGGTAGTAGGACGAGCTGTACGAGCATCAGCGCGGGCGTCGTCGCGGTTATCTGCTCCGAGTCGCCGCCTGCGAGTTCTGTAAAACTGATGACGTAGTCGATGCACGGTGTGAGGAGAACCATGAGGACGCCGACGAGAACGAGCGAATCGTCAGAGGGCGACGTCAGCACCGGACGACGACGGGGACGACGACAA
>JAXHLL010000005.1:0-10263 GCA_034522195.1 Halobacteriales archaeon
GACACGTCTCGAAATAGACGCAGGAGGAGACGCTGTCTTCGTTCTCGAACTCCGAACGGTTCTCGACACCGACGAGAAACGCGCGGCTTTCGACGAGTTCGTGGCGGATGTGGAAGAGAATCCCGAAGCCGCAGTCTCCGACTTCCGCGGTTCTGTCGAGCCTCTCGTGGAGAGGGCGAGCGACGAAACCGGACGCGAGATGTCCGCTTCGAACTTCACGGTCGAGACGCGTAGGGAGCCAGTACCGGTCGAACGCGGCGTCGTCGAGTACCGTTTCGACTGGTCCGGGTTCGCTGAGACGGACGGCGGTATACACGCAGGCGACGTTCTTTCGGGCTATATTCTCGGCGATGGAGACGTTCTGGTTCTCCGCGCACCCAACGGCTACGTCGTGTCGTCGGCTGAGCCGACACCCGACGACGTAGGGGCTGTTGCGAGGTGGGAAGGTCGGCGTGACTTCGCAGACGACCAACCGCGTGTGGTCTTCGAGCCGGTTTCGGACACCGAAACCGACGACACGGAAACAGCTACGGAGACGACTAACAACGGTGGCGGAAATGTGAACACGGACACAAACCCGGATGAGGAAACGGGCATTCCTGTGTACGTCTACGCGGTAGCACTCGTCGTCGTTCTCTCCGTCGCGGCGGTCGTCTACCGTTCGCGCTACTACACCGCGGGGGGGACGGAGAAAGAAGCACCCTCCGTGGAAGAAGAGACGGCGGTAACAGACATGGAGGAAACCGAAGACGAGCAGATATCCGACGACGAACGCGTCCTACGTATGATAGAGTCGGAAGAAGGGAAGATGAAACAGAAGCACGTAGTCGAGGAGACGGGCTGGAGCGAGGCGAAGGTCAGCAAGCTCACATCACGGATGGAGGACGAAGGCATGATTACGAAGATACGGCTCGGACGCGAGAACATACTGGAGATAAGGGACGAAGAAGAGGACGACGAACCTCTAGGTATGTAAGATACCGGTCTAGCGTCCGCCACCGCCCGGATGACCGCCGTGTCCTTGGCTGTTACTCGGTCCTGAGTCTTCGGGAGGTCCATCCGTATCTTCGTCGTCTTCGTCTCCACCGTCGGGTTCATTTCCTGTGGTTCCATCCGGTGTACCACGGCTTCCGTCTTCGCCTGTTTCACCGCCGTTCGGCTGTCCGCCGGTATCGGTGGGCGGACCACGGTCGCCGCTCACGTCATCCCCGTCCACGTCGTCGGTGTCCGGGTCAGAACCCGTGTCCTCGGGTGGTCCTCGGCTACTACCTTCGTCCGTCCTGCCGTCCTGATTCCCATGCGTCGGATGTGCGTCAGTCCCCGAGGGCGGTCCTTGACTGCCTCGTTCGCTCCGTTCCGTGTCGCCGGTTCCGTCTCCCGTTCCGTCGTTACCACGGTCGCTATCCTCGGTTCCCTCGTCGTCTTCGGGCGGACCGCGGTTCTCTTCGTCGGTGCCGTCACCCTCTCCGCCGGGTTCACCGACACCTTCGGGCGGTCCTTCGTTGTCAGCGTCGTCTCCGGTCGCGTCTTCCTCGGTTCCGTCTCCCGTTCCGGAACCCGGGAACCCCGGCGGAACGTGGCGCCGTTCTCCTCCACCGCCGTCGGTTTCTCCGCCGGTATCGGGCTGACCGTCTCCCCTGTTATCTCCTGTCTGACCGTCGTCTCCGCCAACGTCTCCGCCTCCTTCGTCGTCCCGTCCCTCGTTCGCGTTATCAGACGCGTCGGAACCGCGGTTTTCGTCCTCACCGTCGGTCTCGCTGTTGCCGTCGTCAGGCAGTCGCGGACCTGTGGAGTCGGGAGGTCCAGCACCCTCCGACGGTCCACGGCGTTCGTCTACTTCGTCGTTCGGTGCCGAAGAACCCGCCTCGGAAGGCGGATTCCCCGCAACCTCGCGCGCTGTCTCCTCCGCGTCGGGTCCGGTTATCCGACTCGCGTTCCGTCCGAGTTCACGCACAGTCTCGACATCGAAGCCATCCTCGCCATCGGATTCGAGGTTCTCGGCTCTCTCGACAACGAGGTCCGCCGACCTGTTTATCGACCCGGCTTCTACGCTCAGAACAGCCATCCTCGCCCTGTAGCCGCGTTCCGAAATCCCTCCGTCTTCGCGCTGACGCTGTACGTCCTCGCTCCGTTCCTCCAAAACACGGAGACGTTCACTCAGCGACCGGGTACGTTCACCCACCGCTTCTTTACCCCTGCGTTCGAAGGAGTTCTCGAACGCCGTGTTCTCAATCCTGTCACGTACTTCCGCACTCTCGGCGTTCACGGCGACGGAAAGCTCCTCACCGAGTGTTAGGTTGACTCCCGTACCGTCCCCAGCATCTCCGGCGGACTGTGCCGCCGCGGTTACGGAGAACACCACCGCTAAAGACACGACGAGAGCCACCACCAGCGTCCTCCAGTTCATGCTCACGTCCCGGGTTCGTGTTGAGATTACTTCACTATAGGTGATACTTGACGGCGTTTTTAACGTCTTACCGCCGTCTCATTTCCTTTCCCGAACGTTCTTTGTGTCCTGAAATACTATATGAAAGAAAGCATTAGATGTTTTCATAAAACTTCTGCCGGTATTTCCTTGGCGCGCGAACCGTCGTTTTCCCGTGAATAAAGTTTTAAATAATCGAGGGGGTTGAAGGGACGAGAGGTCAAAAAGGAGTCTGTCATGTCGAAAAAAGCCATAGGTGTTCTGGTGATACTGGTAGCTGTAGGTGTTCTCGCCGGAACCGCGACAGCTCAAGGACCGCCGGAGCACGCGGGACCGCCCGACGACGTAGCCACAGGACCACCCGACGACATAAACGCAGGTCCGCCTGATGACGTAAACGCGGGACCGCCTGAGAACGTGACGACAGGTCCGCCCGAGAACGTAACGAGAGGACCGTCCGAAAACGTCACAGTAGGACCGCCGGACGGCGTCGCTGAGTTCGTGAGCACGTCGCCTCTGGGTCCCGGTCAGGTAGACCCCAACAGCCTTTCGGGCAAGATACGTGTCGAGTCACAGCACGTGAGCAACACGACGGTCGAACTGGTGGAGGACAGAGCGAACGAGTCCGTGCTCGACATAACCGTCACAGGTAACGCGACCAACGTCACGTTCTTCCTTCAGAAGCAGGCGATAGAGGCGTCACAGGACATCGAGAACGTGACGATGGAGGTTGACGGAGAGCCTGTCGAGTTCGGTGTCGGTGGCAACGGCGGAAACTGGATAACGTTTGAGATAGAGCACTTCTCGACGAGGACGGTGACGTTCACGTCGGCGGGTGCTGACACCGGCGGCGACGGTAGCCCCGACGACGGCACGGGTGATGGCGGCGTCTCGGAAGACGTGCGTGACGCTGTGACCGGTGGCGACAACCTGTCCCTCGGTGATATTGGAGACGCTATCAGAGAGTATAGGAAGGACGGAGAGATAGACGGTGTAGAGATAAGCCTCGCCGACATAGGTAGTCTGATACGCGAGTACGCCGGATAGGCTCAGACGCGCTCTTCTATAAGGTCCGCAGCCTCACAGGCGCGCTCGTCGCCGCACTTGCGCGCGACTTCGAGATGGTGTTCGACGAGTTCGCGGAGTTCGGGCTTGAAGTCGAGACGTGTCGCGTGTACCGTCGCCTCTATGACGGACGCGAACCCACGGCTGTGTGTGGGAAGGACTCGCTCGACGACACGCCGTTCGCGCTCGACGAGTCTCCACCGCGTTACCTCTTCGCGCTCCTCTTCCTCGACGCGTTCGGCGTCGCAACGTACCCAGCCATCTGCGTCGCGGAGATGTCCGTCTGCGACGAACCGCCTGCCATCGTCGCCCAGCGCGGTCCTCGCGTACACCACAGGGTCGCGCGTGAAGTTGACGACGACTCTCTCGGTCGCGCGGACGTTTTCGAGAGTCGTGCTGTCCTCCCAGAGACGCGCGTAGACGCTGTCATCTTCCTTCAGGACGCCCATCGGGGCAACGTTCGGCACACCGTCTTCGTCACGTGTCGTCGCAACCGTCTCGGTTATGCGTGCGTGGAGAAGGTCGTTCAGACACTCCACCCCCTGCGGAGAGCGACGAAGACAGCGCCAGCGACTATATCCGCCGTCGTGCCGGGGTTGATGCCTTCGTCGGCGAGGAGAGCGTCAAGTTCGTCTGGGGGAAGTTCGCGCGCCATCCGTGTCACCTCGCGTGCAGTCTCCTTACCGTGTTTCTCCGCGACGAGACTGTCCGGCTCCTCACAAAGGAGGTCGATGTACGTCGCACGCACGGCTTCGCGTGTCCCTCCTCGTCTCGTCTCCATCCTGCTCGCCGCGTGAAACGTCCTTTCGAATCCGCTCGTCCATTCGCGCGCCACGCCGTCACGCGACGCGCTGTCCTCCATCACGTCGTACAGAGTCACACCGTCCTCGGCGACGCGTTCGCGTGCCTCGTCGTCACCTACGTCGTAGTCGTAGTCGTCGTCCACGTCGCCGACGTAAACGTCAACGTGGTCGAAAGCCTCGTAGAACCTCACCGCGTCTTCGGGCGTCGTCTCCTCGACCACATCCTCGACATCACCGACGGTGCCGCGTGCCGAAGCAACGACGAGCGGCGCGAGTAGCAGAAGCGCGCCGAACTGTGTGTTGCCACCTTCGTGCGTCGAACAGCCGCGGACGGAGCGCAGGAAGGCATCGCCTACGCCGATATCCGTGCCGTCCTCGCCGTTCTCAACTGCGTCGAACCCCCTACGCGCGCCGACTGCTCCCGCCAAGAAATGGTGGAACGTCGTGTCATCGAAGTCGCGCATAGGTCCGACGTTGCCGGGTTTCTGCGTGCCTGCTTCGAGCAGAAGAGCGACCTGAGCGTCCTCGGCGGGCGTGCGCATCTAAAGGTTATCCTTCGGTGTCGTGGCTTTCTCCGTCACCCCTGTTCCGGACGTACCAGACGCCGAGGACGACGACCGTAACAGCCGTCGCCGTGGCGAAGAAGACGACGCCGGGTGGGAGTTCGACAAGACGCTCGACGAGTGTGGGGGCTGTTTCGACGACAGATTCGGCTTCTTCAACCCTCCCCTGTCCATCGACAGACGGCGCGTCGCTCTCGGCGTCGAACGCGCCCATGCCTCCGTCGCCGGACTCTTCGGTAGCACCGTCGTCTTGTGGCGCGGCTGTGCCGGGCGCGTAGAGTCTGAAAAGGTACTCGACGAACACCGCCGCGATTCCGATGACGCCCACGACACCGAAGAAACGTTTGACTGCGTCTCTGAGCGTCGTCGAGTCCTCCTCGCGCCCCACAAACATCACGAGCGGCTCCGCGGGCGCGTAGACATCCATCTCGCGCCCCTTCGGCGAGTAACGCGTCCCCTCCACCTCTATCAGACCTGCGTCTTTGAGGTTTTCGAGGTGGTAACGTGCGTTCTGGACCGTCGTCCCCGCGCGCTCCGCGACTTCCGACGGTGCCGCAGGCTCGTCGTGAAGTTCAGACAGCATCTTCCGCGCGGTTTCGGAAGACAGCGCGCCGATGAGGTCGTCGGCGTCGTCGCTGTCTACGCCTATGACACGTGTTCGTTCCCTCTCCTCGGTTTCCGACATGCTAGACAGATGGGCGCGCTAACTCAAACATCTTTCCCGTTACGTCCGGTGCGGGCGCGAACACAAGACGACAGTATCACGAACTGAGGCTGACCGAAAAGATTATCCCAACGTATTTATTCTGACGAAGGACATACACCTGTCGTGACACAGACTGTATCTATCGACGGCGAGGAGTCGGGTTCAGCACGTGTGTTCTTCGACTCCACAGCCGACCTCGTGACAGCCAAAGGCGTCGTCCTGCTTCTGTTTCTGACCGGCATAACGGTCGCTTCCATCGCTACCGGCGAGGCGGTGGAAGGAGTTCTCCCGGGTGCGTTCCTTGCCGCGGTTCTGGTGGGTGCTGTCGTGTACGAGGATGTCCGGAACGGAACCGTGGACGTGGTAGGTGTCGTCGCCGTCGTCCTCGCTGTCGTGTACACGGGACTCGAATACGTCTCCGTGTCCGAAGGTCTCTGGTTCCCTCTCGGTTCAGCGTTTCTCCTGCTATCGACGGCGGGTATAGTAGCGTGGAGAAAAACCGACGACGACGACCCTGCGAAGTTCGTTGACGGACTCGACATCGTAGGTCTACACGGCGGTATACTCTTTGTACTCTACGCTCTCCTGTACATCGGCTTGCCTACCGAGTTGCTCACCACACAGTTCCTGCCAGCCGTGTTCCTCTTCTTCGTTTTGTCACTCCTTGGAACTACTGTAGCGTACGGTACACGTTCGCCTTCCATGGACGTTGACACGGACGAACTCCACCACCGACTCGTTTCGGTGGTACGTGACCTGAACGACATAGAGGACAACGAGAGCCACGAAAAGCTAGGACAGCACGTACGTTCGGTCGCACAGGCACTCTCGGGCGTCCAAGTACCGAGCCGTGTCGAGGTATCGGACGGTCGTGTGCCCGTCGTTCTCCCTGTATCGGGTGAGCCTGTCTACGAGTCACACGACGTGGACGACCTGCTGAAGAAGTTGAAAGAAAAAGGTCTGACAGGCTACGCCGTTCACGAGGACGGAAACGTCCTGCTCGTGAAGAACGGGGAACCCGTCGTTTACTACGTGGCACCCAAGGACGAGTTCGGTACCAGCACCAACGTTCTTCCGTACGGCTACTTCAGCGGTGCGTCCGTCTACACCTCGGCTTACGCTTTCGTTGACGCGGTCAAGGCAGTCCTACCGACGGAGGAAACGGAAGAAGACGCAGAAGAGTGGACGGACGAAGAGGAGGCGGAGGACGAACTGACGGAGAATACCAAAGAGAAGGAAGGTGACGAAGATGAGTCGGAGGAGTCCGGTCAGAAGACCGAGCCTGCGTTCGAGGACGACGTGGACATCAACAAGAAACTCGACGACGCAGGCGATATGTTCGACTGATTCTGCTTACCGTCTCATCCGACAAGTTCCACAAGACGCTCCACGAGACGCACAGCTTCTTCGCGCCCGTCGATAGACGTGTCTTCGTTGACTACACGAAAACCGGTGTCGTCCACATCGATTTCCTCGCCGTCAACGACGAGAACGTCGATGAAGTCGGAGTAAGCGTCGTAGACACCGCGCGAAGAGGCTTCGAGACCTGTTGCGCGCATGAGTTTTCCAGCGGGACCGCTCACGACCTCGCCGCCGACGAACGGCGAGACAGCAACGACGCGCGTCTCGCGGAGGGCGTCACGCACACCGTCGACCGCGAGCATCGGACCTATGCTCGTCACGGGGTTCGACGGTCCTATGATTACGGGCGCGTCAAGAGCGTCTAAGACAGCGTCGGTCGGCTTGGCGTCGTCGGAACCGCGGAACTGTACGTCGCGTACCTCCGGCTTTCCTTCGTGTGCCACCCACCAGACCTGAAACTGCTCGTAGCCTTCGGGAGTCTCGATGTACGTCGCAACACGGTCGTCTGAGACGGGCAGGACGCGCGTCTCGTCCGGGACGCCCATTCTGTCGGCGAGACGGCGCGTCGCTTCCGTCAGAGTCGCGCCCGAGTCGAGAGCGGAGGTACGCAGTACGTGCGTCGCTCTGTCGTCGTCGCCTATACGCATGAACTCGCCGTCTCCGGAGAAGGCGCGCCCTTCGCCGAGTCGGCGCGACGACTCGACGCGTTCGACGCGCGTGTCTTCCTCCGTGAGACTTTCGTGCGTCGTGTGCGTGTCGCCTTCGATACCCCACCACTTCCCGCGGTCTATGCGTCCGGAGAGCGTATACAGGACGGTGTCGACATCGGGACAGACCAAGTTGCCCGATATTTCGATATCGTCGCCCGTGTTTACGACGACGGATACGTCGCCCACGTCGGCGTCCGCTGTGTCGAGACCGTCCAAGAGCTTCGGCGTGCCTGTGCCGCCCGAGAGAAAGGTTACGTCGGTCATCATCTCAGGTGAAGCTCCCGAGACCCTGCTGTCGCTGTCCTGTCACAACCTCACTCCACGACCAGTCGAGTGCCTCCAAGATGCGTTCGATGGGTCCCTGTACGGTCTTTTCGAGCATCTTGTCCCAGTCTATCTCGAACTCGTCGGGTATCTGTTCGGGGTACTCGAAACAGACCACATCCGTCGTCGGGTAGTCGCCCTTGACGCGTTTGACGTACAGCCTCTTGGGCTTGCTACCGCTCGTGAAGTTCGTCCCGAACTGCTCGTTGGCGTACTTCGCACCCTTGACCTGTGCGGTTTCGGTGTCGTACGACTCTAACTTCTGCCCGATGCCTCCGGGTATTCCGACATCGTCGTAGCCGTACTCGCCGTTCTTGAACCGCGCTACCACCCCCTGCAGGTATTCGGATATCTCGTCGAAGCCTTCGCCGTCGAGTATCCGGCGTATGACCTCCTTCTGCACCTCCTTCGTGACCTGTGAAACGTCGCTACGTTTGTACTCGAATCCGGTTATGTCGAGGTCGTCTACCTCCTTGCCCTCCTTCCAGACCAAACTTCCTGCGTAACGTTTCTTGCGTCCGGCTTGGAAGAACCGCCTGTAGAGCTTCTCGAACTCTATCTCCCAGCGGTGTTCGTGCGCGTTGAACTCTTCGACGGCGAAGTCGTCGTAGCTCTCGTTTACCGTCCTCTCGATGGATTCGCCGCGTTCTACAAGCGTTTCGAGGTCGCCGTCCCCTAGCTCGACCAGGGTGCTGTCGGTGTCACCGTACACCACCTCATATCCCTCGTTCTCGACGACCTCCTTAGTGTGCTCTATGACCTTGCGTCCCGTCGCTGTAACCGCGCTACCCATCTCACGGTCGTAGAGGCGGAAACGGGGGTAACCCGCTACGCCGTAGTATGAGTTACCAGTCCACTGAAATAATCCATTACGTCCAGCGAGTACTGTATGGTTGTCCTCCATCGTGACGCAGTATACGTTACCGTCGCTCTCGCTCGTTTCCCCGTTTCGGTGCATACGAAACGCGCCCTCATTGTCGCTGAAACGGATACGCCAGACGCCTGAGTCTCTGTTGACGAGCGGCTTGTAGCCTAAGTGGACGGCGAGACGCACCATATCATCCTTGAGTCGGTCGCTCTTTGTCGAGTACCTAACGCCGCTGTGTCTGTCACCGTCACCACGCATCAGCGCGTCAAAGAGGTGTTCGAGCAGCGACGCGTCGAGTTCGAAGACGAAGTCGGGAAGCTTCTTGTTGGCACTCCTGCTACCGCAATTCTCGACGAGCCAGTCAGCGATTACGGCGTTACAGAAGCTTATCTGACGTGCCTCTCGCCGAGGGTTCAGACCCATACGCTCCAGAAGACCGACGATTCTTTCACGTCCGCCTTCGTCCAACTGACCTAACTGCACCTTCTTCGACCTTCCGCGCGTCGCGTTCTCGTACTCCTTCGGCTGTATCTCGTAGACGCTTCCCTCTGCGACATACCATCCGACGAGCCTCAGCCAGTCCTCCATCTCGTATTCGGCGGGTACCGAGGAGTGTTTCGCACCGCGCTGTATGAGCACCTCGTCCGCCTCCGCGGCTACCTCCGGGTTTTCGGCGACGTGCGCCGGTTCGCACTTGTACGCCTTCCTGTTCGACTCGTATTCGAGTGCGTCGGAGGGTTCGCCCACCTTTCTCTTGTAACTCGCACCGTGTCCGTCAGTGTAGAGGTACGCCGTCTCGGCGTCGCCTTCTTCGAGCAAACTGAACTTCTCTGGTTTCCGTCCTTCGATGGGTTCGCCCCTCGGTATCTTGTAGTTCGTGTAGTCGTTCAGGTCACCCGCTTCGACGAACTCGGCTTCGCCGCTACCCGTTTCGACGAGCATGCGGTGGTTCGGCGTCACCGAGAAGTCGGTGTACCGTGTCTTGATGTCCACCATCTCTCCGTCGTAGGGATACTCGTGCGTCTCGACGACGCGTTTCGTCTCCACCTCGCGCTTCTCGGGGTCGATGGTGTACAGCCTCTCGCCAACCTCGACATCTTCGACAGGTTTTACGCCGTCCTCGCCCACGACCTCCGTCTCGCTGTCGAAGCAGTTCATCACGACCTTTATTGCGTTCTGCTGATTATCGTATTTAATATACTCCTCGCACCCCATCTCGTGGTCGTCACGCGCCGATTTCTTCTTGTCGCGCTCCTCTAAGAGTTCTGTGACGATACTTTTCGTCAGTCCCTCCGGCTCCTTACGGAAACGGACGACGCTTCCGTCGGTCATCTCCACGTCGAAGGTTTCGTCTTCGTAGTCTTCGCCGACCTTAGTTTCAGGACTCGCATTAACTGAAATCATCGACATCGGATATAGGCTGGTGAAATCAGTACA
>JAXHLL010000006.1:0-1039407 GCA_034522195.1 Halobacteriales archaeon
CGCGACGAACAGGGCGCGCGAGTTCGACGACGCGGCAGAGTTCGACGGCATCGTGCTCACGAAAGCGGACGCGGACTCGGCGGGCGGCGCGGCGATATCCGTTGCGCGCGTCACAGGAAAGCCCGTCGTCTTCTTAGGCGTCGGTCAGGGCTACGACGACCTGCGTGAGTTCGACCCGGAGGAGATTACCGAGGAACTCTTAGGCGACTAAGAGAACAGCGAAAGAAGGTCATGTTTGACTCGTCCGGGCACCCTTGCGGCGAACTGCTGTGCCGTATGGAGCAAAGGCGTTCTTCTTCCGTGTACCTCCGTCCGACCGTCACGTATCGCCTTCAGAACCGCGTCGGCGTCGGCTTCGGCGTCTATCTCCGTGTAAGTCTGACCGACCATCGCTGGTATGTGTGCGTCGCTACCGCCGACTTCCGGCAGGTCGTTCGCGCGTGCGAAGCGTCGCGCGCGCCTGTTCGCTATTCCGGTCAGAAGGCGCGAGTTGTACGTTTCGACGGCGTCACAGTCGCGTACAGCACCGACGCCGTGACGCATACGCTGGAAAGGATGCGGGATGATAGCCACGCCGCCTCGCTCTCTCACTTTCTCGATGGTTCGTTCGACAGGCTCACCCGCAGGGATTTTCTCCTCGACGCCGAGAGCGAGCAGGTGTCCGTCCGCTGTCGAAACTTCGATTCCCGGTACCGCAGTGAGGTCGTACTCGGGCGCGGACTCGACCGCCTCATGCGACGCATGTATCTCGTCGTGGTCGGTGACGGCGACGACATCGAGGCTCTCCTCGACGGCTGATTCGAGAATCTCGTCTACCGAGGATTCGCAGTCGTACGAAGCCTCTGAGTGGATATGTAGGTCAGCTTTCAGCATTCTGACTTCCGTTTTTGTCTGTGTCTACGGTAGGTGCCACCCCGTCATATGGCTTCCGTCTGGTCTTCTACAGAACTTCCTCTATCAGGTCCGCCACCTCGCCCGGCGTTTCCGCGACATCGACGCCCGCGTCGCGGAGCGCGCTCATCTTGCTCTCCGCCGTACCCGTCCCCGAACCGCTGACTATCGCGCCCGCGTGCCCCATGCGCTTCCCGGGCGGCGCGGTACGTCCCGCGATAAACCCGACGACGGGTGTTTCGGCGTTCTCCTGTATCCATTCGGCGGCGCGTTCTTCGTCGCTCCCACCTATCTCGCCGACGAGTGCGACGGCTTCTGTCGAAGAATCGTCCTCGAAGTAGCGGAGCGCGTCTATGAAGTCCGTGCCGATGATAGGGTCGCCGCCTATGCCGATTACTGTGCTCTGACCCACGCCGCGCCTGCCGAGCGAGTCGACGAGTTGGTACGTCAGCGTTCCGGAGCGCGAAACTAAACCGACCTTTCCGGAGTCGAAGATGTTTCCGGGCATTATACCGACCTTCGCCTCGCCGGGTGTAATCGCACCGGGGCAGTTGGGACCGATTAGATCCGTCTCCACCTCCGAGAGTCGACGGTTCACACGTATCATGTCGTGCGTCGGTATGCCCTCCGTTATGGCGATGCACAGGTCGAGGTCGGCGTCGAGAGACTCCATGATGGCGTCCGAAGCGAAAGCGGGCGGCACGAAGACGACCGACGTGTTGGCGTCCTCCTCCTCGACCGCTTCCTTCACGGTGTCGTAGACCGGAACGCCGAGCACTTCCTCGCCGCCCTTTCCGGGCGTCACACCTGCGACGACGTTCGTTCCGTACTCCTGCATCCTCTCCGCGTGGAACTTGCCTTCGCTACCCGTGATACCCTGAACGACGAGACGAGTCTCGTCGCCGACGAGTACGGACATCAGGAGTCACCTCCCGAGAGGTCTACGGCGCGACGTACGGCTTCCTCAAGACCTTCCGCAGTCTCCACGCGGTCGGTCAGAATCTCGCGCCCTTCCTCCTCGTTTGTGCCTGTGAGACGCACCACGAGAGGTTCGGGGAGTTCGTCGAAGGCGTCGAGTGCGTCGTTTATTCCCTGCGCGACCTCGTCGCAACGCGTTATACCGCCGAAGACGTTGAACAGGACTGCATCGACGTTCTCGTCCTCAAATACGAGTTCAAGCGCGCTCCTGACGCGTTCGGCGTCCGCGCCGCCGCCTATGTCCAGAAAGTTCGCTGGCGAACCGCCGAAATGGTCCACTAAGTCGAGCGTAGTCATCACAAGACCCGCTCCGTTTCCGACGATGCCGACGTTTCCGTTGAGACGGACGTAGTCGAAGCCCGCTTCGCTCGCTCGCGCCTCAAACTCGTCGTCGAAGGCTTCGTCCTCCATCTCGGCGAGTTTCTCCTGCCTGTACAGCGCGGAGTTGTCGATGTTGAAGACGGCGTCCGCCGCGATAACGTCGCCGTCTGCCGTCACCATCAGCGGGTTTATCTCCGCGTCGTCTGCGTCGGACTCGTCCCAGAGTTCGTAGAGCGTCGAGAGAACGCCCGCCACATCGCGCGCCTGCTCGCGCGGCACGTTCGCGCCGTAGACGACCTCGCGCGCCTCGAAAGGCTGGAGGTCGTAAGCCGGGTCGACGTGCGTACGTGCGATTGCGTCGGGATTCTGTTCGGCGACCTCCTCTATGTTGACGCCGCCCTCGGACGAAACCATGGCGACCGCGCGACCCTCTCCGCGGTCGGTTGTTACGCCGACGTAGAGTTCGTTCTCGAAGTCCACACCCTTCTCGACGAGAACTTTCTCGACGTGTTTTCCCTTTATATCCATGCCGATGATGCGTTCCGCCGCGTCGCGCGCCTCCTCGGGCGAAGACACGACCTCGATTCCGCCAGCCTTTCCGCGCCCTCCGACGTGGACCTGCGCCTTCACAGCGACAGGGCATCCGAGACTTTCCGCCGCCTCGCGTGCCTCGTCGGGCGACGAAACAATTTCCCCGTCGGGCGTCGGTATGCCTGCGTCCGCGAAGACCTGTTTTGCTTGGTACTCGTGTAGCCGCATACGCCAAAGTCGGATGAAAACTCCTTAACGGTTGCTATGTCCGTCAAAAGACGCAAACAGCCGGTCAGTCGGCGAGAACGTCCGGCGTCTCCACGACACGCGACCTGTTCGTCGTCGGGTCCTTCTCGACAACGATACGGCTGTCGGCGGCGTCTAAGAGTTCCTCGTCGTGGCTCACGACGATAACCTGTTCGACGCCGTAGTCGTCGTTCATAGCGCGCACGAGACGTATCAGACGCGAGACGTGCTCTGTGTCGAGGAACGTCGTCGGCTCGTCGAAGATCAACGGTGGGAGAGCCGTCTCCGCTCCCGTGCCCTCGACAAGGAGACGGTAGACTGCGCAACGCAGAGAGAGGTTGAAGACGGCGCGCTCGCCGCCCGAGAGCCTTCGCGGGTCGAGCGTCGTGCCGTCCTTCTCGTGCACCGTAATCTCGTAGTCGTTGTCTAACTCGACGCGTGCGTACGAGTCGTTGGCGTATATCGTCTCGAAGACTTCGTTCAGTAGGTCGTCGAGTCTGCGCAGATTTTGTGTCCTGAGTTCGTGTCTGAGCGAACCGTACGTGTCCTTCAGCGCGACAGCCTCGTCGTGTACCTCCTTGACCTCTTCGAGACGTTTTTCGAGTTCGTCTATCTCGTCGCGTAGGTCACCGAGTCTTTCGAGTTCGTTCTCGACCGCACCTATCTCAGCCTGTATCTCGTCGCGCTTTTCTCGAGAGAACCGAGCTTTTCCGTCGCGTTCTCGATGTATTCGCGCGCCTTTCTGCGTTGCTCACGCAGGGACTCAACGTCCGCGTCGCCGAGTTCCTCGCGCAGGTCGTCGCGCCGCTCGCGCTTCTCTTTCAGTCTCTTTCTGTCGCCCTCCAACACATCTTCGAGAGAGTCGGCGCGCTCCTCCAGACGTTCCGCCTCGTCGGTGAGCTCCTCTGCGCGTTCCGCCGTTTCGCGTCTTTCACGCAGGTCTTCGAGTTCTTCTCGCAGTTCTTCGAGTTCCGCCGCGACTCCCTCGTGTTCCTCCTCCGCTTCTTCGAGTTCGTCGCTCAGAGCCGAGACGCGCTCGGCTGCTTCTTCCACGTCCTCCATCGCCCCTTCGAGCGTCTCCTCGTGCGACTCAACACGTTCCTCCGTCTTCCTGACCTCTTTTTCGAGACGTTCGACACGCTCTGCGAACTCCTCGGCGCGCTCGGCTTCTTCGACGCGTTCTTCGAGGCGCGAAACCACGTCTTCGAGTTCCGCGAGTCGTTCTTCGAGTTCGTCCGCCTCCTCGCGGTCCTCCTTCAGAGCGTCGGGTTCGCCGTGTATCTCCTGTCTACACGTCGGACAGACGCCTTCATCCAGCAGGTCTTCCGCTTCGGCGATGTCGTCGTGGAGGCTTTCGAGACGTGCTTCTGTGCCAGCACGCTCGTCGCGTTTCTCGGCGAGTTCTTCGCGGATATCTTCGACCGCCTCAGGCGACGCTTCGGTGTCTTCGAGTTCTTCACGCGTCTCTTCGAGCTTCTCTTTCTTCTCGTCCCTCTCTTCACGCGCTTTCTGTGCTTTCTTGCGCGCCCTCTCGGCGCGTCCGTTCGCCTTTCTTACCGTCTCGCGTGCGTCTCCGAGCGCGTCTTCCTTCGACTCGACGCGGGTTTCGAGGCTCGCGAACCTCTCTTCCAGCGACGAGAGTTCTTTGCGTGCTTCTTCCTCGGATTCGCGCGCCTCCTCGAGCGAGACTCCGACAT
Source organism: Halobacteriales archaeon (assembly GCA_034522195.1). Lineage (GTDB taxonomy): Archaea > Halobacteriota > Halobacteria > Halobacteriales > Halorutilaceae > Halorutilus. Next base: position 4,665 of record JAXHLL010000006.1, read on the forward strand.
CTGCTTCGTCGGCTTCTTCGTTCTTTGCGTCCGCCTCGTCGTGCAGTTCGCGGACGCGCGCCGTCTTCTCGTTCACCTCGTCTTCGAGTTCGTCTATCTCTTCTTCGACCTCTTCGAGTTCTTCCTTAGTCTCCTCTTGTGTCTCCAGACGCTCTTCGGCGTCGCGGAGGCTCTCACGCGCCTTCTCGACCTGTTTTTCGAACCTCTCTATCTCGTCCTCAGTCTCGTTCGCCTTCTCGCGCAGGGACGACAGACGTTCGTGTGGCTCCTTCGCCTCTATCTCCTCTACCGTCGAGCGTCTGTCGTCAAGACGGTCCTCGACACGGTTCCTTACGCGCTTCACGCCGAGACGCGCTTCGTCGGCACGTTCGCGGTACGTCTCCAGCTTTCCGAGTTGGAGAAGGTCGTCTACGACACGTCTGCGTTCGTTCGGCGACGCCTCTATGAGCTTGTTCACCTCGCCTTGGCGCACGTAAGCGCAGTTTACGAAGGCTTCGGCGTCCATCCGCAGGAGACGTGTCACTTCCTCGCGCGTCGAGCGCACGCCGTCGTCGCCGACCTGCTCGCCGTTCCTTGTCAGGATGCTTCTGCGCGTAGTCGCGCGCTCGTCGTCTCCGCTCCCCGTCATCGCTATCTCCTGTTCGACGGAGTAGGCGTCTCCACCGTGGACGAACTCCAACCGCACCGTCGTCTCCTCCTCGCCCTTCGTGACCAAGTCGGCGAGGTTCTCGTCGGTGTCGAGAGCGTCCGAACCGTAGAGAGCGACGAAGCATGCCTTGAGCAGAGACGTCTTCCCCGCGCCGTTTCCTCCCTGAACGACAGTCACGCCCTCGTCGAACTCGACGCTCGCCGACTCGTAGCAACGGAAGTTCGAAAGTTCGAGACTCTCGAACCTCATGACCAGTCCTCCACCGTGCTCTGGCTCTCGTCTTCGGCATCTTCTTCTGTATCTGCGTCGTCCGCGTCTTCCTCCGCTTCGGTGCCGACTTCGGCTTTCTCGCCCTTCTCGTCCTCCTCTCCGTCGAGTATCTGTTCCATGCGTTCCTCGACCTCCTCGGCGAGGTTGGTGCGCGCAACGTCGTCACTACGGACGAGCGTGTCTATCTCACGTCCTGCGTCTCCGAGCGACATCTCCTCTATACGTTCACGGACGGCATCGTCGGGGTCGGCGAAGGTCACCTCTACATCCTCTTCGTCGTCCCTCTCACGTCTGTCGTTGACACGTGCTACCAACGCGCCGCGTTCGAGAAGCGACTCCTCTACCTCGCTCTGCACCACGGGCGCGTCTGACTCTCCAGTCACATCGACGATGACGACGGCGTCTTCGACATCGCGTTCGCGTGTCCTTTCGACAACCTCCTCGGTTCCGCCTTCGACGAGTTCCGCTTCGACGGTCACGAAGTCGCGCGTCTCGACTGCGCGGCGTTCCAGAAAAACGTCGCCGTCTTCTTCGAACTCGAAGACGTTGTAGCCGCGCGCCTCCTCCTCTGCTGTGCTCGCGCGCTCCGTCGAGCCGCAGTACGCCGCTGTCGCACCGTCTATCTCGGCGCGCTCGGGATGGTGATAGTCTCCGAGCATGAAGGCGTCCCAGTCGACCGACGCGTTCTCGACGAACTCTTCGAGCGACCATTCGCCGAAAGGAAACGGCTCGAAAAGACCGTGTAGGACGAGGACGTTGTGTTCGGCTTCTTCCGTCGGTTCGAATCCGTAGTCGAACTCCGAGGCGCGCGACGCTGGCGTGTGGTCAACGCCGTAGAACGCCACGTTTCCGACGACGACGGGTTCGCGTCCGAGACGTGTCACGAGACCTAAGTCCTGCAGGAGGTCGACCCACTCCGCGTCGCGTTTCGACTCGTGGTTTCCGACGACAGCGAGAGCCTCGACGCCGCCGTCGCGCAGACGCGAGAAGAGACCGACGGTGTCGCGTAGGTCTCCGAGACGCGGACTGCGCGAGTGAAACAGGTCGCCCGCATGTACAAGAACGTTGTACTCTCCCTCGACTGCGTCCTCTACGACACGTTCGAAAGCACGCAGGAAGTCGCGCCGTCGCTCGTCCGAACCGTACTGCCTGTAACCGATATGCGTGTCTCCTGTGTGGAGAACCTTGGTCCCCGATTCGTCCGTCATTCGGTCGTCGCCGTCTCCAGTTCTCCGGAGACGTTCCAGATTAGCGTTCGTATGTGTGTCGGCAGGTTGGGTTCGTTCGACGCGTCGTTCAGGACGTTCATCGCGCTCGCCGCCCTCTCCGACGGACCGAGGTCTTCGTCACGCAGATATCCGAGTGCCTCCTGTAAGGTGTCGCTGACGTTCTGCGGCACCGAGTCGTCGTCGACAACGCGTTCGATTTCGTCGGCGACTTTCTCTATCTCTTCTTCGTTCATGTTTAAAGACTGATAGGCGGGGTTGGTTTCCCACCTACTTAAATCCAAAGAAAGAGGGACATATTTATCCTATCGAAGCAGAAAAACCAGTTATGGCAGGGATACGCACCGTACAGGAAGTCGACTTAGACTCGCCGTTTCTCGTCGAAGGACTCCCGGGCGTCGGTCTCGTGGGACAGATAATCGTGGACCATCTCGACGACGAACTGGGTATGTCGTACCACGCTTCTGTTGACTGTGACAGCCTTCCGCAGGTCGCTATATTCGACGAAGGCGTACACGGCGTACAGCCGCCGGTCAGGCTCCACGCCGACGAGAAGAACAACCTCGTCGTTCTGAGGAGCGACGTTCCCGTGTCGCCGAGGGCGGAGGGCTTCGCCGACTGTCTCATGGGCTGGATGGTCGAGAACGACGTGACACCAATCTTCGTCAGCGGTCTCCCGCAACAGCCTGAAGACGTGCCGTCGCTTTTCGGTGTCTCGACGGGCGACGGCGAAGGTCTTCTGGAGGGCATAGAACCTCCCGAGAACGGAGGCGTCGTCAGCGGTCCGACGGGCGCGCTCCTCAAGGAAGCCGACGACCGCGAAATGGACTCCGTCTGTCTCATCGTCGAGTCCGACCCGCAGTTCCCGGACCCCGCCGCCGCGCGCGTCGTGATTCGGGACGGTATAGAGCCTATAACCGGTGTCAAGGTGGAAACGTCCGAACTCGTCGAGAAGTCGGAGGAGATAATGGAGAAGAAGGAGCAGTTGGCTAAGAAGCTACAGGCGGACGAGGAGGAGAGCACGACTGCGACGACGACGGGAATGTACCACTGATGGGGGACGACGGCGGTGAGGAAGGGACGGACACGCGCGAAGAAGCGTGTTTCGAGGCAGGCATAAAGCTAGGCGCGCTCTACCACCAGTTCGTCGGGACGCCCGTGACGGAAGCGTCGGTAGCGTCGCTCGAAACCGCGATACTCGAGGCGGTCGAGAGCCAGAGGCACGTCGTCGAGGCGGACGTGTCCATCGAAGGCGTCGAGCACAACAGGTTCGGATACGACGAACTCAAAGGCACGATGCTCGACGTACGCGTCGTCTTGGAGTACGAGGGCGTCGTCGTCGTAGCGAGCATGGACGAAGAAGACGGCTATCCGATGATGCGTATCGACGAGGTGCGCGACGTTTAATTTAAGTTGTAGAAACCCCTCGTCTTCGCATGGCGCAGTCAACTCTCGAAGACGACGAACTGTTCGACGAAGCATCGAACGAGATGCGCGAGGATGTCGAGGAAGCACTCGAAGAAGCACGCGACGCACTACCCGACTCCGACGACATCTTCGACGTTGAGGGCGACAACATCATAGGTGTTCTCAACAGTCTGAAGTCGGAGTTAGACGCGGGTGAGGCGGAGAAATCGCTACGCGAAGCGAAGAAGTGGTTCGGTATAGGCAGGAAGGCGGACGTTTTCGACGAGGAGTACGCCGACGAGACGGAGGAAGAACTCGAAGAACTCGAAGAAGCTCTGACATCGCTGTCCGACGCCGAGGAGACGGCGACGGAACTCACCGACACGCTTGCGAGTCTCAAGAGCGTTCTCTGACGCGGTCGGCGACAAGTTCGACGGGATGAGGGATGTCGTCTCCATCGGTGAGGTACTCGAACTGGTCGGCGCACGACGTACCGCTCGCCGTCACCGCCGTCTCTTCGAGGTCCACGTTCACGCCATCCATCATCTGTTCGCCGACATCGACGCTGACCTCGTAGTACTCAGACTTGTAGCCGAAGCTTCCTGCCATTCCACAGCACTCGGCGTCGGTCGTCGTAACGTCGTAGCCTGCCTTTTCGAGGAGCGAGACGGTCGGTTCTTCGAGGTCGAGCGAACGTTGCTGGCAGTGTGAGTGGTAGAGAACGTCTCCGGCGTCGCTGTCTTTGAAGTTCTCTTCGTCTGCGATATCGCCGGCGTACTCGGCTATCTCGTACGTGTTCTCGGAGATGTGTTCGTAGTCTTCCTCCGGCACGAGTTTTTCGTAGTCGCCGCGGAACATCGCCAAATCGCTCGGTTCGACGACGACGACGTCGCGTCCCTCGTCGATATGGCTCAGAAGGTCGTCGGCGACCTTCTCCGCACGCCTCCGCGAAGTCTCGACCATGCCCTGCGAGAGCGGCGCGCGTCCGCTTTCGCGTGGCTGTGAGATAACGACCTCGTAGCCTAAACTTTCTAAGAGACGTACCGCCGCCTTTCCGCGTTCGGGCGAGAAGTAGTTGGTGTACAGGTCGGGGTAGACGACGACCGTCTCGTCGCCCTTGTCGCCGATGCGTCCGTCGAACCAGCCGACGAAAGTCTCCTTCGAGAACTCGGGTATTTCGCGGCGTGAATCTACGCCGAAGAACCGTTCCATGACGTACTTGGCGGGGCGCGAACCCGCGACGAAGTTGGCTGTGCGCGGGAAAATCGCGCCTAACTTGGCGTACCTCTCGACGTTCCCGAAGAAACGTTTCTGGAGGTCGGCACCGTCCTCCGCGTCAGGCGAGAGACCATCGACAAGGAAGCCGAACTTTCCGTCGCCCTCGCGGTTGACACGGTCGCGCACGACGGTGTTTATCCACGGTATGTCTATCTTGACCGGGCAGTTTTCGAGACACCGCGAGCATCCCGTACACAGGTCGTTGAACTCGCCCGCCGAGTCGAGTCCGTGTATGCCTGCCTCCCATCCCGTTCCAATACCGCCGGTGTACGTCTCGCCGCCGAAGGCGTGCCCGCCGACGCTCTGGAAGTTGGCACAGGTGTTTGCGCACGCGCCGCAACGTATGCAGTACAGCGTCTCGCGCAGGTCGGGGTCATCGCGCATCTCCATGCGTCCGTTGTCGAGGAGGACGAGGTGGAAGTCCCTCTCGTTCCCGCCGAGTTCGTCCGCGTCGAAGTCGACCGTCGGCGTATCGACGGGCGGCGTCAGAAGGGAGACGTACGACGTTATGTCCTGACCCGTCCCAGTCTTCGCTATGAGTTCGACGAACGGGTCTAAGTCGCTCACCGACGGGACGATTTTTTCGACACCCGCGACGGCGATGTGCGTATCGGGCGTAACTGCTGTCTTGCGCGCGTTGCCCTCGTTCGTGACGAGAAGGATACTCCCGCTCTCGGCGACGACGAAGTTGGCACCCGTCATACCGATGTCGGCGTTCTCTATCTTCTCACCCACACGGTCGCGCGCGAAAGCCGTGAGTTCGATGGGATTCGCCGAGAGTTCCTCGTCGGTGTCGAACTCGCGGTTGAATATCTCGGCGATATCTTCCGCGGAGAGATGCATCGCCGGACCGATGAGATGCGACGGCTTGTCTCCGGCGACCTGTATCACGTACTCGCCTAGGTCGGTCTCCCAAGCATCGACGCCGTCCTCGGCGAGGGCGTCGTTGACCTCGATTTCTTCGGTCGTCATCGACTTGCTCTTGACTACGCTTTCGGCGTCCTCTTCGCGCGCTACCTCGCGTATGTAGTCGTTCGCGTCCCCCGCGTCGTCCGCGATGTACACGTTCCCGCCATTCTCCTCGACGGCGCGTTTCGTCTCCTCGATTAGTTCGGGGAGGTTCTCTATCGCTTCCTCCTTGACTGAGCGCGCCTCGTCGCGTAACTCCTCGTAGTCGGGCGTCATGGCAAGACGCGCCTCGGTGAGTTGCGTAGCGAGACGCGTCGTGTCGCCGATTGCTTCGCCGTCCTCCTCCATGATACGGCGCAGGTCTTCCGCCTTCCTCTTGCGTTTACGCGACATCACATCCCCTCCAGAACAACGATATCGAGGCTCTCGGGACCGTGCACACCCTGTACGAGCGTCCCCATGTCGCCCGTCGCGCTCGGTCCCGAGACTAAGACGTGGCTGTTCCGCTTCTCGCCGACGGCGGCGTCCTCTGGCTCACTGACGTGTGTGGCGGGCATCCCAGCTACTCGGCTGAGCCGACAGGCGTCCGTGAGGCAACAGACTGGGCAACACGTTTCGTGGTATAACAACACACGCCCCACACTGTTCTGGCCGGTCACGCTAGCATCTCTGCACACCATCGGCTGACTTGACTTCTTGGTGGCAAAACACGAGGACAACTGACATCGCCGTTTTGTTTGGATTGTTGGGGACCCCTGGCATCCATCCTGAACTAACATGACCAACAGTGTCTTCCTCCCGTTTTGGATAAACTGAACGCTCACTGTGGTTTGAATCTTCTGCAAGTGGATATTTGGAATGGTGCGGTGATATTTGGGAGTGTAAACACACGTAGGATTCTGTGGAGGCTTGGCAGTGCCCAGTGTTAAAATTTGGACAATGGCTAGATGGGGGAGAATCTGAGACATTTTGATTTGGAATCTGCAAGTGGAGCGCCTGATGTGGATTCAATGGAAAAAACTAGACAGAGCTCTGTGTGGAGAATGGTTTGAAAGCAGACTGGAGTAGGTGGATATTTGCAAGTGGAGCGCTTTGAGCTCAGTAGAGTATAATCTCTTGACAGAATCCTCTGAGGATATTTCCTTGTGGACAGAACTCACAATCATAGAGCAGTTTGGAAACAGTTTGGTTTGATGTGACAACTTATGTCCTAGTTTTATTTCCATACACTGATATATGTCTGAGACATGAAAGAACTGAATTCAATAGAATGAGTTAGTGATGGAGCAAGAAGATAATTGTTTAATATTAATATATTACTAGTTTCATACTTGTTGTTTGCTTCCTCCAAGTTGAACACCATCAAGACAATTGCACTTCCTCGTGGTGTCACTCAGTGAAGTGGCCCACTGGTCCACATTGGTATGCTATTTATTTAAAACAAATCAACCTGAATCTGACAAGCTTGATTCCTTTTGATGGAAATTCAATTCCTAAACTCCTTTTGTTTTTTTTTTTTTAGTAGAGACAGTCTTGTCTTGCCTTCTGTATATTGGTATAGCTCACTGAACTCTGCTAGGCTGCAACCTTCCTATGTAGTTTCAGCCTCCCAGGAGTTTCTGGACTACAGGCGTGAGTTCACCATATTTTTGAGACTGATATCCTATTTGTATTTTGGCGGTGGCGGGACACACGCTGTTGCTGGATGGAGCAGAGTGTAGTGCGCTGAGCTCAATATCTTTTTGCTTACTGTAGCCTAGGCTTAAACCTCATCACAAGCAGACTGACACACTCTGTGACAATGGCATTCGTTTGGTGTCTGGTGGATGTTGAAGCTTCATCACGTTTCACAGTGCTGGCCCATACACAAGCAGGTGGAGTCACCGTTTTGAATGGTTTCATGTCTCCAATCAGGAAGTCTGAGGACAGTGACTCTGTTCAACTCTATGAAATCACCTCACAAAGTGATACTGTCACTCAGTCATCTTTTATGTTTGGTTCAACTCTGTTACTCGATCGCACAACACAACAATGACGCCGGTGGTGATAATTTTAATGGTGCTGGTTTGTGGGTTAAGAGACAATGAACGCGATGACATGAAAACAGATCCTCGGTTGATGATTCTGGAGCTGGTGAAGAGGGATGGCGAACATTGTTGAAATCAGACTGAGGAACATCTGACGACGCTGGATGGTGATCGGTCGTCTTCTGACTTTGATCGGCATATCCCTGGCGCTGGATCGCCAACCTGGAACAGCGATAACGCGCAGCTTCGTGAACGCGCACTGGCATTCAACTGGACGGAGTTCGGCAGAGGTAAAGACCGTTGATGGCGATGGCATCTGACACCGTCATATGCGGCGATCTGTTGATCTGGTATATGTTATCATGAACTGGAGTTCTCTCTTTTGAGAACAAGCAAGGCTCATTCAACCGTGGCGATATCGCTGTTCGGACGATGCTCAAACGGACCGCGCAGTAACGAGGTGATGAAAAAGGACGACCGGTGTATTCGATCAAGATAATCATATGAGATCGGCACCGTCGACGCTGTGGATTATCTGGTGAACGTTGGCAAATGCCTGGTGAAGAAGGCGTGAGATGGGTGCCTGAGCTGGACGTCAACGAACTGTTCGTCTGCGGTTTTGATTCCTGATCCATCATGATATAAACGCTTTCCAGAATGAGATAAAGATTACCGATGTTCTATGATTACCAAAATCATCGTCCTGAGCATGACGCCGATCATCATCGCCGGTTGATGACGGTGAGTTGTTTGGTGGCGGTCATCCAGAGTTTCGCCAGTGACCGCGCACCGACAAACGCTATCGGCGGTATCGCCTGCCGGGTTAGGCCACGACCCCTTGGTGCGTCTACGAAAAACACGGCTAAAGTAATTTCGGTTCCCGACGTGTCGTTCTCGTACGTCTGCCTTCTTCGCGGGTGTTACTCCCGACTTAGTCTTCGGTGACGGCGTCTTCCGCCATCGAAACCACCGTACGTCTCGGAAGTACGCGTTTGAGCTGTGCCAGACTCCTCATCTTCATCGACGGGATTACGACGCGTTTTCCTTTCTTCAGCCCGTTGTACCCGGCTTTTGCGACGCTCTCGGGGTCGTTTAACGAGCCGTCGCCGACGCCCGAGTTCTCCATCCCTTCGAGTTCCAAGAACTCGGTATCGACAGGACCGGGACAGAGCGCGGTCACGGTGATACCCTCGCCTTCGAGTTCGTGCCCGACGGACTCCGAAAAGGACAGAATGTACGACTTCGTCGCGGCGTAGACGGACTGCGTCGGCGTCGGTGCTATACCCGCCATCGAAGAGGTGTTGAGAATCTCGCCGTCACCGCGCTCGACCATCGGCTGGACGAAAGCCTTTGTGAGACGCGTTACAGCGGTGATGTTCAGGTCTATCATCTTCACTTCGCTCTCTATCTCCGTCGTGTCGAACCGTCCGAAAGTCGTGAAACCGGCGTTGTTGACGAGCGTGTGAACCTCGATGCCTTCGTCCTCGACTTCTTCGAAAAGTTTCCGAGCCGCGTCCGGCTCCGTCAGGTCCATGGGGACGACCGTAGCCGTGATACCGTGTCTGTCCTCCATCGTATCCGCGAGTTCCTGCAGACGGTCCTCGCGGCGCGCCACCAGAACGAGGTCGTCCCCGTCGGCGGCGAAAAGCTTGGCGAGTTCGGCACCGATACCGCTGGACGCTCCTGTGATAAGGGCTGTGTTTGGTGTCATTTTTCTCATGTGACGAAAGTTATCTCTGTAGTTCGGACATATCTCGGATACTTGGTATCTCTGAACTATCTTTGCTTCAGTCCCTACAATAATATACCTTCTGCATGGGGCAAAAACACAGAACAGCAACAGGTGAACAAAGTCCGGCTGGTGTAATGCATCGACGAGAATAGGGGGGAAATAACAGTACGGGGAACAGTACAGGGCGAACTATCCGCGTTTGAAGCCGACGAGAGCACCGACTGCGAAACCCCCGCCGACGGGGAGGATGCTTAGGATGCTCTCGAAGATACCCCTGCCCGAACCTCCGTTCCCGTTGTTAACCGTCGCGTTCGCCGCCGTCGTCGTCGCGTTTCCCGCGCTCGTGTAGAGCCTTTCCCAGTTTACTTCTAAGACACCGCGTGTTTCGAGGAACTTGAAAAGAGCCAATTGCGCGCCTATGAGTAGCGCGACTATCTTGACGACCTTCTTGGCTGTGTAACCCGTCAGGAAGCCGAGAACACCGCCGCCACCCACCTCCAAACCGAGGGTCAGCGGATTTACGTCGACCATGGTCGGCGTAGGGTTGCATCTCACATAGAACTTTCCCGAAACCCTAATACGGCGTATGTCTTATGTCAGACGCGTGCCGAAATCCCCTCGTGGAGAGCGCGCCAGCAAACGATGACACGGGGAGAACCCCGGCGCGGCGTATATCCACCTCCGGGCAGGGTCAACCCTCCGACCGCGCACGAGCAAGGGATGAAGAAGGGAGTTAGCCCGGAGGAGTATTTTCACAGCAGAGTTAAGACGCGCGCCCGAGATGGTTCCGCATGGACCTACAAGACATAACAGCGTTCGTCACAGGTGCGTCGCAGGGTATCGGGCGCGAAATCGCGGTCAACTTAGCAGGAAAGGGCGCGGACGTAGCACTCGCCGCAAGGAACGTCGAAAACTTAGAAGAGACGGCGGAACTCATCGACGAGAAGGACGCCGAGACAGGCGAGACGCTCGTCGTACGCACCGACGTGACGGATGAGGAGAACGTGAAGGAGTCGATAGACGAGACGGTTGAGGAGTTCGGCGGACTCGACTGCTTGGTCAACAACGCCGGAATCGGCGGTCAGGTCGACCCTTTCTACCGTATCGAGGAGGAAAACTGGGACAAGGTTCAGGACGTGAACGTCAAAGGTCCCTTCCTCTGTGCGAAGCATGCCACCGAACACCTGCGCGAGAGCGAACAGGCGAGCATAATCAACATCGCCTCCATCGCGGGCAAACGTCCGTATCCGAACCGCGCACCTTACGCCGCTTCTAAGATGGCTGTCATCGGTCTCACGAGGACGCTCGCTTTCGAACTCGGCAAGGACAACGTGACGGTCAACGCAGTCTGTCCCGGCGCGGTTCTCGGCGACCGCATAAACAACGCGATACAGGCGCAGGCGGAACTCAGGGAGGAGGATGGCGTAAGAGCGGTCAACGACGACCCTAACAACTTCGCGCTTGGACATCTTCTCGTCGAGAAAGAGGACATCGCGGAGCAGGTCGCGTATCTGGCGAGCGACGCCGCACGTAACACGACTGCACAGGACATCAACGTGGACGGGGGCGGGGCTTGGTATTAGTACTCGTTGCTAGTAGAGTGAGGGTATGAACGGTATCAACGATACGTCGGCGAGCCAGAAAACGAACCCTATGCCTACTGACATCAGAACTATCCCGGTCATTCCGTAGGCTACCGACTCCGACAGAAGGGACTTCCTCAGCTCCCCCTCGGAGGAGTCGGCTATCAGGAACACGGAGTTACTGTCACGTCTGTTGATGACCACCCCGTGTTCGTCGGACTTGACTGCGTCTCCGTACACGTAGACTTTCTCTCCGGGTTTCACGTAGCGTTCTCTGTACTCCGTCCTTCCTTCGTTCACGCCGACATCGACGTATCCACCTGTTACTTCCGAAGGGGGCTGTTCCGACTCGACTTCCACCTGTGTATCCAGCGGAACCTTGAGCCTCGCGTCTTCGGGGTCGACGAGCACTTTCCCTGTGCCGTCGTCCAGATAGAACGGAACGCCCGCTGTTCCCGAGTCGATAACTTCGTTCTCCCCTTCTTTATCTATTATTTCGTATTCGCAGAGGAGGCACTCGTCGTCGATGAAGGGTGCGTTGTGTGTTCCGTAGTCGGAGACGGTAGCCCTCCCGTACATTTCGACGTTATTCCTGGGGGAGACATCGACTGCGTCCGTCGTCGGTGTTCCACGTACGATATGGTACATCCTGAGCGACGTGAACCCGCCTGCCAGCAGAACGGTACCCAAGAAGATGACCGCGAGGCTTGATACTGCTAAGACCAACTCCGGTCCGAGGGACACGTCGCCGAAGAGATACACAACCGCGCCTACGCACGCCGTGGCTACGAAAGAACCGACTAACTTCCATCTTTCGACATCCGAAACCGTACGTAATGGATGTCTCACCCTCTTGGTCTCTCCCTTCACCGCTTCTTCTCTACCACGAAACGTCCTTCTTTCGGAAGTTGCTCTGCGAACCTCCAACATGGCTCTCCCCGAGTCAGGTAGTCCTTCACCACCCGCATCAGCCGGAGCGTTGCTTATGCTCCTGCCGGTACCCGCGTCTATACCGGGCATACTGAACCGGCTACGGTAAACGCCGAAGAGTGCCGCCGACGATATTGATGCCGCCATGAGAACAGCCATGAAGACTATCATCAGAATCATCATCTCCTGCACGCCCCCTGCTTGAAGAGGTGAGTTGAACAGTACCAGCATGCTGTGAGGATTGTCCTCGTGATATAAAGAGTCTACGCAGTTGGATGCCGGCGGTGCTTGGTACTGAACTCAGTCGTTTTCTCCACCGGCTGTTCCTGTGCTACCCGTTGTTGTGAAGACATCCTCGTCTTCGTCGGAACTCGTCACCCTCCTCGTCTCGAAGTAGACACGTAACGCTTCGGCTGAACCACCGAATATGAATCCGACGAGCACCGGCATGTACTGGGTACCGTTGGCGCTCGTCGTAACCATCATTAGCAAGCCGAGCGCGGCTATCACGAAAATACCTATCGGCGCGCCTTGCTGTGTCTTCTCCGAGTACTTTTCGGTACCTACCTTCGTGGCTCGGACCATCGCCGCGGCTAAGAGACCGTACGCGGCGGCGATGGTTCCCGCGAACGCGAGTCCAAGCGAGACGCCGGAGAGGAAGACAGCGAAGACGTGCGAGACGACCACGACAGCCAGCACGTTTTTGTTGTTGGTCATGTAGGTAAGCGCGACTCCGGCGGGTATGAAGAAGTACATGCTACCGATGTACTCCGGCCAGCCCTCGTGCAGGAACAGGCTAATCATGTAGAGCGTAGGGTCGAGAAGAGCAAACAGTCCTCCACCTACCTCATTTCCTGTGTACCCCCCGTACTCGACTATAAGCCAGCCGCTTAAACCGGCTATTATCCCCACCACAATCGGTACGTTGCTAACTGATGCTAACTCCTTGAGACGGCGTACCTTACGTGTCTCTGTAATCCTTGCCACCCCTTACCGAAGTTTGTCTAAGATACGTTAAAATAAATTTGTTGTAAGTCGATACAGTCAGTGAAACGGAAAACGACGAGTGACACGGACGAGGATAAATCGGAAGACAGACGTGACCGACGCGCTACGAAAAACGCTTACTGAGTCGTCTTCTTCAACTGCTCCTCGGTGACGTTACGACCTTCCTGCTTGTACCTCTCGAAGACGTCGATAGCCCACTCACGGACCTCGTCGGACTCGGTTACGAGTTCGGCTTTGTGGGTGCCCTCGGGCGGTTCGAAGTAGCCCCAAGCGACCCCTTGTTCGACTATGGTCAGACCAAGCGGAAACACGTCGTACTCGAACAAGGTTACGTTCCCGGTTTCGAGTATCTCTCCCCACTTCTCGGTGTGGTTTTCGACAAGTCCATCCAGAACATCCCGGGTGAATATAAACTCCGCCTCGTTGTCCAGTTCTTTGGTGAACATAAGGTAGAAATCGACGTAGTCTCCGCTGGCTATCCAGGATATACCCCTGTGATAACTACCCTCGGCGACGAACTGTAGAGCCTTCGTGGTCGTCTCGTCCAAGCCCGTAGGAGTTTTGGTATAGATTTCGGCGTCGATAAGTCCCTCCAGCACATCTCTTTCCATCTCGGTATCGGACATTGTTACGACCTCCAAGAACGGTTCTAGGTCGGACGGTACTTCTTCCACGAGGTCGAAGAGACCGAACAACGACTCTATTTCATCGTATAGAAGTCTGCCCTTGGGTGTTACGGAGTACCTCGATTCGTCTCCACGTCTTTCGGAAACGTCCTCTACCCACCCTCTTTCGACGAGCGAGAGCGTGTCTCCTGTGCTTTTCTGAGGTCTTTCGTCCAACTGACGGTACAGGGTCGGCTTGGACACGTCGAAGTCCCACCCTCCGTCCTCGTCTTTCCCTTTTACGAAGATATCCAGCAGTTCCCTCTGTCTCAGAGACTCGTTCGCACAAAGCTCCGCGAGAACCGCTACACGTATCGGTGTCTGAGGACCCGCGAGATGCGCTAACTTTTCGTAGTGCGTCTCCACCAAGCCACTCCTCGGACCGCTCATGTGGATTCTCCCAAGATTTTGCCGTTCCGGAACCGGTGCGTGGCTCTCCATACGTAGTTCGGACGGTACCGTCCGTGACCATGCGGTGTGGTCTGCGTCATAATCTCCGCATATGAACTGGACCTACTGTAATATATAACCCGCATACGCTTTACGCACCGCGGTGAGACGAAAAAGTTCGGCTTAAAACCGGGTGTGCATGGTTAACTACGGCTTAACGAGCCACGAGGGATGTGTGCCGAAGGAGTTGACCTACTCCACGCACTGAATTAGGTCACGCCCCTCTTTCCGCGGAAGTCGTCTCCTGCGTTGTCTTCTCCAACTGCTCCTCGGTGACGTTACGACCTTCCTGCTTGTACTCCTCGAAAATCTCGATAGCCCAGTCGCGTACAACCTCGGACTCGGTCATGAGTTCGTACTCGTGCGCACCCTTCTCGGGTTCGAAGTACCCCCAAGCGACGCCTTTCTCCACGATGGTTATCCCGAACGGGAAGATGTCGCACTCGATGACGGTCAGGTTCCCGGTTTCGAGCATCTCCCTCCACTTTTCTGTGTGACTCTCTACCAGAGTCTCGGTGACCTCCGGAGTGAGTATAAACTCGACTTCCTTGTCCTCCTCAACGAGGAAATTGTAGTAGCTGTCGAGGAACATCTGGCTCCATACCCAAGTGATGCCAAGGATTCGGTCAACCTCCGAGATGAAGTCTATGTACTCCTGATACGACTGCATCGCGAACTGGTTAGTGGCTGTAGTGGGGTATATCTCGGCGTTGATTAGTTCTTCCAGCACATCCTTCCCCATCTCCACGTCGGCTTTCGTGACGACCTCCAAGAAAGGTTCGAGTTCAGGCTGTATGTCGTCCATCAGGTCGAAGAGTTCGAAGAGCGACGTTACCTCATCGTAGAGAATCCGACCTTTCGGCGTGATGGCGTACCTCGCTTCCGCGTTACGGCTCTCGGAAACGTCCTCTATCCATCCTCTTTCGACGAGCGAGAGCGTGTCGCCCGTGGTGTTCTCGGGGTCGTCGTCAAGCTGACGGTAGAGCGTCGGCTTCGAAACTTCGAATCCCCAGTCTTTGCCTTTCCCTTCCACAAAGATGTCTCTCAGTTCCCTCTTGCTCAAAGAGCCGTTCGAAGAGATTTCTTCGAGAACGGCGACACGTATCGGTGTCTGAGGTCCGCCGAGATGAGATAGCTTGTCGTAGTGTTCTTCCACGAGAATACGTCTGTTTTTGCTCATTTAATGTCCCCTCTAAACTTTAACCTGGTATACGTGTGTTCGGTTCTGTGGTGTCTTCATTCCTAACCCGTAGTACCTGACAAAACCCCCTGTTCTATATAACCCGTGTATGCTTTAGCTCAGTTCACCGGAAGTATATTCTACTTAATGTTGTGTCGAGACGGTTAACCTCGACTTAACGGGCGTCTGTACCGTGGCGCGCACCTGCTCGCGTCGCATTCCCTAATCTTATTACTGCGACAGCGCAACCATCAGACACGGAATGGGTCTCGAAGACGAGATACAGGAGATAGAGGAAGAGATAGCTGAGACTCCGTACAACAAGGCGACGGAGGCGCATATCGGACGCCTGAAAGCGAAGCTCTCGAAGCTCAAGGACGAACTCGCCGAGAAGGAGTCGTCGAGCGGCGGTGGCGGCGGCTACGACGTTCCGAAGCACGGCGACGCAACAGTCGCGCTCGTCGGCTTTCCGAGCGTCGGCAAGTCTACGCTCCTCAACGCGCTCACCAACGCCGAGAGCGAGACGGGGAGTTACGAGTTCACGACGCTCGAAGTCGTACCCGGCATGCTGAAACACCGGAAGGTCGATATACAGCTTCTCGACGTACCCGGACTCATCGAAGGCGCGTCGGGTGGGCGCGGCAGAGGACGCGAGGTCATGAGCGTTCTGCGCTCCGCCGACCTTCTTCTCTTCTTGGTCGATGTCTTCGAACCCGAGCAGTACGCGAAGCTACGCGGCGAACTCCACGGGAACGGGATACGGATGGACACGTCGCCGCCCGACGTGCATATACAGAGACGCGACAGGGGCGGCGTCGATGTGCGCAAGACGGACGAGGTGACGTTGAGCGACGACGTTATCGAAGGGACGCTGCGCGAGCACGGAATTGTCAACGCAGTCGTCGTCGTGCGCGAGGACATCTCTGTCGAGGAGTTGAGCGACGTGATACTCGACAACCGCGTCTACATCGACTCCATGGTCGCCGTTAACAAGGTCGACTTGGCGGACGAGACGGTTCTCGAAAGGACGCGCGACGTTCTCGCCGACGAGGGCGTCGACTCGGCGGTGGGTGTGAGCGCGGAAGAAGAGCGCGGACTCGAAACGCTCAAAGACCGCATCTTCGACGAACTCGACCTGACACGCGTCTACCTCAAGCCGCAGGGTGGCGAGGCTGACTTCGAGGAGCCGCTCGTCCTCGAAGGCAAAGCGACCGTCGGCGACGCCGCGGAGAAGATACACAGGAGATTCGACGGGGGGTTCCGTTACGCAAAGCTCTGGGGCGAGAGCGCAAAGCACGACGGACAGCAGGTTGGGGAAGACCACGAACTCGCAGACGGCGACGTTCTGACCATCATAACATCCTGAGTCCGACGAGGATTCGGCTTCAGAAGTTCGAGAGGGTGCTCTGCGACTCGTCCTCGTCCTCCTCTTCTTCGACCTCTTCCGGCTCCAACTCGTCGCTCTCTGCGACCTCCTCGGCGCGCGAGTCGCTCCATCCCGTTAGGTACGACAGTTCGTCGGCGTCTAAGTCGAGTTCCGACACGACGCGTCTCGCTGTTTCTTCGTCGCTCTCGAAGAGAAGGCACATGTAAGGAAAGATATCGTCGCGCGCCGAAGCCATGCTCGCACCCGAATCCTCGCCGACCTTGCGCGCCAACGAGTCGCGCGTGTCTCGTTTCGAGCGTGTCTGTCCGAGTCTGCGGAACGTCGAAGGCGGCGACCACCGCGTCCAGCCTTCCTTCCGACCACGCCGCGCCGTCTGTACACCCACCATGTTGTCGTTTGCGTACCTCCAGAGGGAGTAGTTCTGCGTCGCACGCGTCCTGCCCAAGAAGACATCGGCACGTGAGAGTCGGTAGTAGCCGTCGCGTAACTCTTCCTTCTTGTACACCTTCGGCATGTTCTCGTCTATCCAGTGTATCAGGTCGTCGGGCGACTCGTCAACGTCACGCGCGTCACTGAGCGCGCCCGCGAAGTCGTCGCCCTTGAAGACGGTGTCGAGAAACTCGAAGATGTCCTCCGTCGTGTCGCGCGCACCCGTCGCCCCCACGTCCTCGACGGTGAGACGCGACCTTCCTTCGGCGACAGCCTGCAGGTCGTGTATCGCGCCGCGCAGGTCGCCCGAGTTTGCGTCGGCGATTGCCTTCAGAGCCTCCTTCTCGAACTCGATTCCCTCCTCGCGGCATATGTCGCGTAGCACGGGTACGATTGAGCGCGACGTGACGTTCCCGAACTCTATTTCGCGGCACGCGTTCCGCAACGTCCTGCTCATCTCGTAGATGTCGTTTGCGATAAGGACGACAGGCTGACTCGCGTTCTTGACCATCTCCGTGACGGCGCCCGAACCGCCGCGGTCGGCGTTCCCGTGGAGGTTGTCCGCCTCGTCCATGACGACGAGCGTCCGACCGCTCCCGAGTCCTGCGGACCGCGTCGCCTCGCCCGCGACCTCCTCGACGGCGTCCGCTGTACGCGCGTCGGAGGCGTTCATCTCGACGACGGTCCATCCCATGTCGTTCGCCAGCGCATGTACCGAACTCGTCTTTCCGACGCCGGGTTCGCCGTGGACGAGCGCGGGTTCGCGTTCTTCGCCGCTTTCCCAGTCCTCCGCCCATTCGCGCAACTGCTTCACGGACTTGTTGTTGCCGCGCACGTCAGCGAGTTTGGTGGGGCGGTACTTTTCTGTCCAGTCGGGCATCTTGTCTACCGTACCTCGGGGGGCGACGGACTTAATACTGAGGTTGTCGGAGAGCTTAGATTGGGCCTGTTCCAGAAGGCGGTTCGACGGTCGGACGAGGAACGTGCCACCTAGTCAGTGTAGGAATTCGCGCGCCCCAGCTACGAAACGCACTACTGGAACGTACCCGTCTACCTCGAAGACCTAAAAACGGAGGTGGAGAGATTGAGTATATCGCCGCCGATACGCATACGTATCCGGATGTGGGCAAAGGACGCAACTGGCAATACTTCCGGATTCACGGGGCGCGCGTAGGTCCCGAGAATACAGACCTCGGAGCGAAGCTACGGTAGCGGATTCCAGAGTATGACGAGCGAGGCTATCGGGAACCGGAGTACGAGTACACGGAGAGCGAGATAGAGCACGCTCTAAAGCCGCGGATGAAGAGAACCCTTGGGTGTGGGTTCGAGGACAAGGAGAGGCTGAAGAGATTCAAGAAGTAGTAGACCTTCTCGGTTGTGCGCGGCTTCAATTGCGGGAGGTCTCGAAAGTCACTTCTCAGGCATACTCGTAACAAGGCAACTGAAGTTGGGAGATGCATAGAAACATCAGGTAATCATCCGCTAATTTCGTAAAGATGTGTCTCGCAAAGTAGTAGTGGTACTTCAGTGCTTATTTCGTACGTGGATTTGTTATCATGCTCTGGGTGTGGTCTAATTGCTTCAAGACTGTATGCACCTACGGTTTCACAGAACATGCAAGTGTTGTCCACTTCTGACCACTCATCTTCTGGACTACAGTCCGGGCAGAGTCCTCCAATTAGCTCCTCAGTCTCCATGTCAACGACAGCATAGTGGCGAGTATCTGTTTGACAGGAGACGCACTCAAGCTCATCGAACGCCGGTTGATTTTGCTGGGACATCATGTGTTCTTCTATCGCCTTAGTTTTCAATCTATGGAAAAGCTCTCCTTCAGTAGAGGGTCTTACAGGGCGTTTGTACTAGTAAATAGATATACACTTGACGTGGGGGATTATTTCCCGCGACATGAGGGGAGCTCGGCTCTGCAGACATTCAACGCGCGCGGTAATCCAGCAGATGACGAAGATAGAGCGAAACGTAGTCGTCGAATCCGTCGATTACCTATCGGACGAAGAGCTACGTGAGGTCGTCTGTAAAGACACATGACGTTACCTAATCAAAAGGGCAGAAACAAGATGGTAACCAGACTACGACGGACGTATCATCAAGTGAACACCATCTGATTCTGCTTACGAGAGGCTGTTTTCGTAGCAATTGTCAGCTAAATTTGGAGGGCTTTATATATGTGGAAATTAGTTACCTCAAGGTGCGACGAAGAACATATCTTGCGATTATTGCTGGAGCTATACCAGCAGCATCAGGGTGTATTGGCGAAAATTCTCCCGATACGGGATCCCCAACAGACAGCTCAGATGGAACAAGCCCCACGTCCAATCAGACATCTAATCAACAGTGTTTAGAGGAGGTCCAGATTGAGAAGACTGGGTTTGGAAGTATTGAACGTGATGGCATGAAGATTACCATTGATAGTGTCATTACCGGACCAGACTACGAAGTCTACGACAAAAAGTCGGCAGCCGAAGGGGCAACTTTCGTCGGTTTACCCATTACCTATGAGGTTACTGGAGCAGGTGAAAGATCCTTTCATTCTGTCTCCATGCTGAGATATGGATTAGCTGAGCTTCGTCACGAGCGAATTAATACACGTGAAGTAACTTTCCAAGGTGACACTTATATCGACATCGATGGTCAGAAAATGATTAAGCACGACATGGGTTCAAAAGTAGACGGTATATTAATATACCAGCTTCCGGTCGAGTTTGATCCTGAACACATTGTTCTTGAGGTTTATCCGACAACTAAATTCAGTAAGGAGAATAGTCCAGTATATTGGAGGCTCGGGGCGGAACCCGGTCCGTATCAGTGCCCTCCTCTCGTCCCTCAGCCTACAGAGGCTACTGTCAATGATTCCATATCCTGCGCTGGAGTGACCATCGAAATAGAGCAGGTTATAGTAACGAATGAGGCGAACGAAGGTGTTGTGAGGCATACAGAACGTGCTCTTATCGTTCACTTTAATGTCGAGAATACGACCGATATCCCTCGAAAAATACCTGATGTCGCCGCAGAGTATGGTAATGGACGTACATTAGCTCAAGTACCATCTCCGAGTGGAGAAGGATATGTCGTTGGTGGTGAAGAACTCCCGGGGCTGCATAGAAAAGAGGGTAGACGGATATTTCCCGAAGTCCCGGTATCGGGGGTGTTAATCTGGGAACTTCCTACCGGAGTTTCGAAAGAAGATGTTACACTCACCGTAGAGTTTGAGGACGCAGAAAGTAATGCGTCTTGGAGTCTCGCATAAAGATATAGATCCGTCAATACGAGACATCCTAAATGTCTTCCATCAGTTCCTGTTTTTTCTCGTTGAACTCTTTGTCAGACACGGCTCCGTTATCCCGGAGGTCAGCTAATCTCTCTAATTTTTCCAAGGCACTCTCTTCTACTGTGTCTTGATTTTCTGTATTAATTTGGTCTTTCTGCTTTCGGATGAATTCAACCACGTCCTCCGCCAATACGGGTGAACTTCTAGCTACGCTAATTTTGTATGAGTGACCTGCTGTCTGAATACGTATATGCGATCTCATCCGCCGCTGGACTGATATTCCAATTATATCTTGGAAAGAAACAACGTATTGGCTGGTTTTTGTCGTGATTGACCAAGCCAGCATTACAACCTTTTTGTTCGTTACTAATAGGTGACTTTCATGTCCCTCATCATTGTCGTCAACATCTAGATCAAACCCTTTAAGAAAGTAGTGAAGTGACTCCTCATCGTCATCAAGATGATCTAATGGTGCTTTTGAGAACATTTTTGTTAAAAGGCGTGTCGGTTCCACATCATGCTCCATTCCCTCTGCAGCTCGCTTAGCATCTTTCTCATCATACTCCTGTGTATACATAGCCTCATCCCTCGCTTGCCTTGCCGACTCAACCGATTCTTCTACTGATTTTTTGGCTTTTTCCCAGAATCCCATGACGCTGACAATTGGGTAGCACGTATATTGAATCTTCCCCCCAAAGGTAGTGTTCAGATAAGCGAGAGTATTTTACAGTAAAACGCGTTCTTTTTATTGTAAGTTATGCCACCCAAAGGTCGTCGTGCGATTACGACCGACGAAGTGACGTTTGAGATACTGATGTAGGTGCTGATCAAGTACGACTGTGACCGCGTAGCTGAAGCGATCGAAAAATCAGCCAACGTCGCACTGTAAATGGACGAAGCTAAACTCGCTCAAATCTTAGCCGAACTACTCAACGACTGAGATTACAATAAATAAGCCCTATTTTACTATAAATTACTTCTCTTATCTGAACACCGCCACGGTTTTATTGGGTACGCGACAGTAGGATAATCCACTTTCAAAACGACCAACTCCACACTAACCGTAATCGTTGGCGAACCCGACGATAGGGAACGCAAGCTCGAAAAGATACGCAAAGCCGAGAGAGGCGAGCAAGTCGAACCCATGAGACGCCTCGTTCTCCCTAGCTTCGACGAGTTCGAGGTTCTCGCACGACGCACTAATCTCGAAATCCTTCAGGCTCTCGCGGAGCACGACGTGGACAGCATAGCCGAACTCGCCGATGTCGTGGGTAGGGACTACAAGGAAGTACACCGAAACTTGGAGGAACTTGCGACGATGAACGTTGTGGAGTTCGAGGAGAACGGCAACGCAAAGAAGCCGGTGACGCGGTTCGGGAACATCGAAGTCAAGATACGTTTGGACTCCTCCGAGTGAGGCGCAAAAGCGCGTCCGCCACCGAACTACACCAACTTATTTCAGCCCGAGGAACGTACGTAGCACGGGGAAACAGAACCCTCGTTTTCGCCGAAAAACAGACCAATCAGGGACACCACAAACAATGGAACTACTAACCGAATCAATCGTTCCGGAGCACGCACACGAGGTCAAGCAGGAGGCGCGGGAGTTCGCCGAGGAGCACATAGAGCCGAACGCCGCGGAGTACTACGAGAGCGCCGAGTACCCGTGGGAGGTACTCGAAGCCGGCATGGACGCCGGTCTGGTTGCGCAGGACATCGACGAGGAGTACGGCGGCAGAGGATTCAGCATACACGAGATACTCGCTATGACGGAGGAACTGCACAGAGCCGATTCGGGTATAGCGTTGACCCTACAACTCGCAAGCTTCGGCGCGGAGATAATCGACGAACACGGAACCGAGGAGCAGAAGGAGAGGTTCCTGCGCCCTCTCGCCGAGAACGACGAAATCGCAGGACTCGCCGTCTCCGAACCAGAGACAGGGTCAGACCTCGCCGGAATGGAGACGACCGCCGAAAAGCAGGGAGACGAGTGGGTGCTGAACGGCGAAAAGTACTGGATAGGAAACGGCGTCGAAGCGGACTGGGTGACCGTCTACGCCAAGACGGGCGACGACGCAGAGGACCGGTACGGCAACTTCTCGCTCTTCGTCGTTCCGACGGACACGGACGGGTACGAAGCCGAACACATCCCCGAGAAGATGGGCTTCCGCGCCTCGAAACAGGCGCATGTCAAGTTGGACGACGCACGCGTCCCCGAGGAGAACCTCATCGGAACCGAAGGTGCCGGATTCTACATGCTCGCCGATTTCTTCAACATCGGCAGGGTCGTCGTCGGCGGGCACGGACTCGGACTAGCGGCGGCGGCGATAGAGGAAGCAAGTGACTTCGTCCACGACAGAAAGGCGTTCGGGCGCGGCGTCAACGAATTCCAGTCCGTACAGCACACGCTCGCCGACATGATAACCGAGTTTAACGCGGCGCGGACGCTCAACTGGGAAGCCGCCGACCACGTACACGACGACGAGGAGGCGGGCTTCTGGGCGTCGATGACGAAGGTCAAGTCGACCGAAACCGCCAATATGTGCGCCGAACGCGGTATGCAGTTACACGGCGGTCGGTCCGTTCTGACGGAGAACCGCATCTCGCGCGTCTACCGCGACGTGAGGATACCCGTCATATACGAGGGCGCGAACGAGATACAGCGGAACCTGATATACAGCCAGAACCGGTGGTAGCTCCAAACCGCGGTCGACACCACGGAAAAACCTCGCGCCCTGTCTGTTCAGTTATACGAACCAAGCCAAATTATTTGTAACCGTGCCACGTACACCCGAACAAGAATGACCGAAGAGACGTGGAAAGACGAAACGAGCGGGCGTGAGCGCGTCCGCTACGTCGTCGAACTCCTCGACGAACCGACGGCAGTACAGGAGATAGCCGACCGCGCCGAGGTATCGCGCATGACCGCCGACGACGAACTCGAACACCTCGAAAGCGACGACTGGGTGCGCGAGACGACGGTCGATGGAAAGAAGGCGTACGACCTCAACCCCGTCCGGGTGCTTTTCGACGAAATCACGAACCTCATCGAGGGGAACAGCCGCGAGGAACTCGAAACGCGTCTGACCGAACTGGTGGAAGAGCGCGAGGAACTCAAGGACGAGTACAACGCGGACTCGCTCGACGAGTTCAGACGCGGTTTCGCCGACGAAGACATCTCCGCCGTCGAAGTCCTTGAAGAACTCCGTGAGCGTCGGAATGTCGCCGAGACGTGGGAGGCGGTCGAGACCGAAGCGGGTCTGGTGAGGCACGCGCTCCGGATGTACGACGACGTGGTCGAACTCTCGTCGGGCGCGAACGCGGAACTGACTTCCCAGACCTCTTGATTTCTCATGGTCGTCTTCCTCGCCGACAGGTCGAACCTACAGACGAAGCGTCTGCACGACAGAATTAAACAGAGAGTACGGTCAGAGTTTGTGGATGTGCGCAGAAGGCGCACCGAACCGCGCGAATCCGGTGCGTACCGCGTCGTCGGCGAGACGGATCCTCGGGCTTTCCTCGGTGCCAAAGAGTACCCTGTCAAGAACGCGCGTATCGAGATAGGCTTCCGTCTCCGAACTGACGATACGTACGAACACTACTGGATAAACTGGGTCGAACCCGAAAGAAACGCGCTCGTCGGCTGGCACCAAGACGACACACATGACAACCTTGGACCGGTTCATCTACAGATGAACCGAGGTTCGGATGTGGTTGCCCGCGAGCCTGCGGAGTTTCTGGATTCGCACCCTCTTGACGTGGTCGGACGGCGCGTCGACGCGCTCAAGAATCTCGTTCCAGCGGTCGATTTTGAGGAAGGGAGGCTGTAGATTCGCTTCGGCGTTTCGCCCTCACACAACTCCCCACAAGTTTTCTTCCGAGTGTAAATATTATATGCTTCAAACACGTAGTAGCGTAACATGGCATCCTTCATAGACGGTACGAAGCGAGAGTCGCGGTACTACCGCAACGCTGTAGAGAGACACTGGGACCCCGCCGAGATAGAACTCGACGAGGACAGAGAAAACCTGATAGAGACGTACCACAACGCCGTCGAGTCGGGCAGGGAGAACGACTTCGGGGTAATGATGGACGGGCTGAGGCGGTCGCTTGCGAAGTTCGGCGCGGGCGAGCAGTCCGTCACAGAAGACCTCGCGCCGCTCGCCGTCGTGCTTGAAGACATAGAGAGCCAGATGTTCGTGACGACGCAGATGTATGAGGAGGCGAAACACGCCGACTTCTTCGACAGGTACTGGGACGAGGTTGTGCATCCCGTCGAGGACGAGATGGGCATCGAGAGGTCGTCGCCTTTCGACGAAGAATGGTACGACGACGAGTACTTCGAGCTTTTCGACCGCGAGGAGGAGGCTTTACACAGCCTGCTCAAAGACGACTCTTCCGAGAACATGGCGCGCGCATTCTGCCACTACCACCTCGTCGTCGAAGGCATACTCGCCCAGACGGGCTACTACGGTCTGACGAAGCTTTTCGCGGGAGGTCACGAAGAAGAAGGTGTTCCGTCACTCCCCGGTCTTGTCGAAGGTCTGGAACTCATACGCGCCGACGAAGGCAGACACGTCGGCTTCGGAATGTCGAAGCTAAAGAGGCTGGTCGAGGAAGACGAGGTCGACCCGATGCTTCTGTCCGAGACGGTCGGCGAACTCCTAGGACTTATCGAAGGTACGCTCACGCCCGACGAGGACGACGACACAGACGAAGGTCCCGACGTTCTCGAAGAAGACGAACTCGCCGAGTACGCGATGACGAAGCATACCGAGAGGATGCAACAGATAACCGACGTGAGCGAGGACATACCCGACGTGAAGGAACTCACGAGGCTCGAAGCCGCCGACTAAACCATAACTCGGTCACTTTTTACTTCAGAGTCGTCCACGTCAGAGCCAAGAGAGCCACCAACTGGAGTCCACGGAGAAGGACTGCGGCAATCTGTGCCTCGGGACTCGCGGCGTAGAGCATCTCCATCGCGCGGAAATGGAAGTATATCGCGGCGACGTTCTCAGCCGACAGCGCGACGGCGAAGATGATAAGACCGAGTATATGTGGCGAGTTGAACTTTCTGTAGTTCGAAACCCAGATGTAGGTCAGGACCGAGAGGAGAACGAGGTTTACCACCGATATCACGACGACGGCGTCCGCCATCTCGAACATCAGGTGTCCTCCATCTCGGCGGTTATCTCCTCGAAGCTCTGCCTGTTCTCCTCGAACCTGTCCGTCAGGAAGTACATCTCGCCGTAGTCGTTGCCGCCGGACTCTATTATTCCGTATTCCTCTAACATGTCTATGTGGTGCCTCACGGTCTTGTAGTCGAGGTCGAGACTGTTCGAAAGCCTGTTTGCGTTCTTCGGTCTGTCGTCTAACGACTTTATTATCCTCGCACGGTTCTCCCCGCCACGGGTTCCCGCCAGCAGATACCAGAGAGCCTTTTCCATCCGGTATAATATACGCTTTCTGTCAGAGTATAAAATAAGGGGTTCGGTACTCAACTCATCCCCAGACTGTGCGGACGTACCGTCCTCGACACCCATCCCGTCGCTCCGTCCGGGGACGAACCCGAGCGTTCCTCTGTCTGGGGGTTGCCGTTGTCGTCCGTCATACGTGCGACGACCTCGTACTCCTCCTCTTCGGCTTCCCAGTCGTACGCCCACTGTCTCCAGACATCGCGGTCTTCGGTGTCAAGACGTTCGCTCAACGTCGCTTCGTTCCATGTCTCTCCGCCGTCTGTCGAGACTTCGACCGTCCGGACGCCGTCGAGTCCTGCGTAGGCGTGCCCGCCGACACGGACACGTCCGTCACCCAGAGCTTCGGCGGACCAGATTTTTGCGACGGGCTTCACGCGTCCTGTGCCGTCCCATCCGCGTCGCTCCCAGTATCCGTCCCCGTCCTCGGAGACGAACTCGACTTCGCGCACCCATTTGACGTTGACCTCGCCCCAGTGTCCCGGAAGAAGGATACGGACGGGATGTCCGTGACCGCGTGGAAGGAGACGACCGTTCATGCCGTACGCGAGGAAGCCGTTCCGCAGAACCTCCGTCGGCACCGTGTTGAAGAAGTCGTCGTAGCCGTGCATCACGACGTAGTCGCTGTTTGCGCCCGCCTCCTCGACAAGCGGTTCAAGAGGCACACCCGTCCAGACGGAGTTGTCCATCTGTCTTCCGTTCAGGTCGTCGCCGACACAACGCAGAGAGATGAACCTGTGCTCGCTTTCGTCCGTCATCGACGTGAGTTCGTCGTAGGTCAACGTCGTTTCGTCGTCTACCTGTCCTGTGAAGTTGAGTCGCCATTCGTCTCGGTTTACCCTTGGATTGACCGTGTTTATGTCAATCTGATAGAACTCGCCTATCTCGCTCACCAAGCCCGGCGCGTCTGCGAGTTCGAGCGACTTCTCGTCCGCTTCATCGAGCATCCTCTGCACCTCAAGCGGCGGCGACGAACCCCTGCCCAAGAACTCCTCGTCGTCCATCGGCGTTCTGAAACGTCCTGCGAGGTACGACGCACCGGCGAAGCCTATCGTTCCCGCCGATGCCTGCAACGCTCTCCTGCGTTCCACGTCCGGCTTCGGCTGGAACTCGACGCCTTCGTCCTCGTATCTGTAGTCGAACAGCGCGACGACACCCCCGGCGACGAAAGCGGCGGCGAAGGAGGCGACGAAGACACCTGTCATCGCAGTAACGACGAGCGCGGTAAGGAGAAAAGCGAAGACGGCAGAGACGTACTTCCTGTTCGCGTACCTGCCGAAGACGATGCCGCCGAACGAGAGACCGCCGATTAGCGCGACGGAGAGGAGTACAGCCGAAACGAAAGCGAAGGGCTGACCGTACTTACCGAGGTTCTCCAGAACCAAGTCCACGACGGAACCGGGTGTGTTGTTTATCAAAATCGAAGACATACGGACTCCGACGAAACCTTGCGTGCTACCCGCGACAGCGAAGGAGCCGCAGACACCTGCGATTCCTGCCACAAGCCCGACGAAGGCTTGGTAGAAATACCCGCCCGTCAACTCACGTAGCTTTCCGTACATCAGTCTAGTCCCCTCTTCTGACGTACATACCGACCGCGGATAACAGTACCGCCGTCCCCGCGGCTATCACACCGAAGCCGGGTAGACCTTCACCGCCGCCGTCGTTCATCTCTTCGCCGTCTTCTTCGTCCGTGCCCTCGTCCATGTCGTCGTTCGTACCATCCATCTCGCCGTCCATGCTGTCATCCATGTCGTCGCTGCCATCCATGGCTCTGTCATCCATACCGCCGTCCATGTCGTCCGTTCCGTTTCCTGCCATGCCGTCGTCCATTCCGTCAGTCTGGTTTTCCATTCCGTCCATCTCGTCATCCATGCTGTCGTTCATCCCGTTGTCCATGCCGTCGTCGTCGCCGGTCATTCCGTCCATCTGCGCGCCAGCGATGGAGACGGCACCGAGTATTAGCGTAAGCGATACGATAACCGTGAGCGTAGCCCTTTTTGTTTCCATTACGGGATGAAAGAGGTACTTGTTCTTATTATGCGTTTTCCGGTATCTGACCGCTTTTCTTAACATCTCTCACCCAAATTATACCCAAATCAGTCTGAACGTGGCTCGTGAGTGCTTATACGTTGGTATGTCGGCAAAAGACAACTCCCGAACAACACTCTCAATTTCGAAATTCGTAACGTTATATCCGCCGTTCCACTTTTCCCGACATACATCTGCCATCGTGACGTATATACGTCATCTCTGCCCGCCGTGCTACAGATTAACAAAGCTGTTACTCGATAAACGCAATACTGCGCAGACCTCCGATAATCGTAACTTCTCGCGCGGATTCGCAACCTTCATTAACATCCGCGTGCCTACGCAAGGACGAGGAACAGTGGACGAAACCGACTCGCACATACTCGAAGTCCTGAAGCGCGACGCGCGCAAGCCGTACACGGAGGTCGCAGAGGAGGTCGGCACCTCCGAAGGTACGGTGCGTAACCGCGTCGAGCGGATGGAGGACGAAGGCGTCATACGCCGCTTCACCGTCTCGACGAGCGTCGGCAACGTGCGCGCTATGATAGAGGTTGAGGTTGACGTTGATGTGGAGACATCGGAGGTTTCGGAGCGCGTCGTCGGATGGGATGGCGTCGACTTCGTCTGGGAGGTCAGCGGCGACGAGGACATAATCGTCGTCGTCGATGTCGCCGACACGTCGGAGGTCAACGACCTGATAACGCGTATACGCCAGATAGACGAGACGGTTTCGACACGTACAAGACTGATACTCGACGAGAAAATTTAGAGGTAAACATGACAGAAACAGCAGAATGTCCAGTATGTGGAGCAGAGGTAGAGCCAGCGTGGGAAGTCGAACGCGGTGAGATTATCGACTGTGGAGACTGCGGTGCCGAACTCGAAGTGATAGAAGCGGAGCCACTCACGCTCGAAGAAGCACCTGAGCTAGAAGAGGACTGGGGAGAGTGAAGTGACGACGGTCGGCTTTGTCTGCTCGCGCGTCCGTAAGGACGAGAAGCTCCTCCTTGGAGAGCTACGCGAACGCGAAGGCGTCGATGTCGAACGTATCGACCCGCGCGAGGTTTCGTTCGGTCTCGACGAGATGAGCGGTGTTGATGTGGACGCTGACGAACTCGACGTTGTCGTAGACCGCGCGATGAGCTACTCGCGTGGTCTCTACGCTGTGCGTTTCTTCGAGTCTTACGGCGTTCCTGTCGTCAACGCGTCTGACGTGGCGCGTACCTGCGGCGACAAGGTAGAGACGACCGTCGCGCTACGCGAGAACGGCGTGCCCACACCCGAGACACGCGTCGCCTTCACGCCGGAGTCGGCGCTCGAAACCGTCGAGAGCATGGGCTACCCCGTCGTCGTCAAGCCCGTCGTTGGCTCTTGGGCACGCCTTCTTGCGAAGGTAAACGACCGCGACTCAGCGGAGGCGGTCTTCGAGCACAAGAAGGTTCTGGGAAGCTACGAGCACTCGGTGTTTTACGTCCAGAACTTCGTCGAGAAGCCCGGACGCGACATACGCGTCGCCGTCATCGGGGGCGAAGCCGTCGCCGCGATGTACAGGAAGAGTGACGACTGGATTACGAACGCGGCACGCGGCGCGGAGACGACCGACTGCGAAGTCACGGACGAGATAGAGAACGTCGCGCTCGACGCCGCAGAGGCGGTCGGATGCGGCGAAGAAGGCGTCGTCGGCGTCGATATCATGGAGGACGGCGGCGACCTGACGGTACACGAGGTCAACCACTCGTTGGAGTTCAAGGCTCTGACCGAAGCGAGCGGTGTCAACGTCGCCGGCGCGTACGCCGACCACGTCGTGGAGGTGGCAGAAACACGATGACAACCAAAGAAGCAAGCATAATCGGTGGTAGCGGATACACGGGCGGCGAACTCGTCCGTCTCGTCGTAGAACATCCGGAACTCGAACTCGGACAGGTCACGTCGAGGTCGAAGGAACGCCGCAGTATCACGAATACGCACCCGAACCTGCGCGGCAAGACGGACGCGCGTTTCGTGCATCCCGACGACTTAGAAGAGACGGACGTGCTCTTCACAGCGACGCCGCACGGCTACACGATGGACGAGATGCCGCGTCTGCGCGACTACGCCGACACGGTCGTCGACCTGAGCGGCGACTTCCGTCTGAACAACCCCGACGACTACGACGAGTGGTACGACGAACACCCGAACCCCGGGATGCTCGAAGACGCGGTCTACGGAATACCCGAACTCTACCGCGAAGAACTCGAAGGCGCGTCGCTCATCGCCGCCGCGGGGTGTAACGCGACGGCGTCGATACTCGCGCTACATCCGCTCGTCGAGAGCGGTGTCGTCGGTGATGGAGACGACGTGGTTCTCGACGTGAAGGCGAGTTCGAGCGCGGGCGGAGCGAACGCCTCGACGGCTTCTCACCACGCCGAAAGGTCGCGTGTGGTGCGTCCGTACGCGCCGACGAGCCACCGCCATCAGGCTGAAATCGTACAGGAGACGTGTCTTGACGTCAACATGACTGTCCACGCGATAGAGATGGTGCGTGGTATCGCCGCGACGGCACACGTCCTTGTGGACGGTGTCGAGGAGAAGGACCTCTGGAAGGCGTACCGCGGCGCGTACGGAGACGAACCCTTCGTCCGCGTCGCGAAGTCGCGCAGAGGCGTCTACCGCTACCCGGAGCCGAAGGTCGTCGAGGGTACGAACTACTGCGACGTTGGCTTCGAGGTAGGAGACGGACGTGTCGTCGCGTTTAGCGCGATAGACAACATGATGAAGGGTAGCGCGGGCATGGCGGTACAGGCGACGAACGTCGCGCTCGGCTTCGACGAGACGGCAGGACTCGAATTTACGGGGATGCATCCTGTATGACCATGACGGAAGAAGAAAACGATGTTATCGTCGTCAAGATAGGCGGAACAGAAGGCGTCGAACGCGACGCCGCACTTGACGGTATCGCAGAGCGCGTTTCGAGCGGCGAACGCGTCGTCGTCGTGCATGGCGGAAGCGGCGCGGTCGATGACCTTCACGAACGCCTTGGCGTCGAACCGACGTACGTCGAGAGTCCCTCTGGCATGAAGGGACGTTTCACCGACGAGGAGACGATGGAGATATTCAAGATGGCGATGGCTGGCAAGGTCAACACGACGTTAGTCGAGGAACTGCAGAAACGCGACGCGGACGCCGTCGGTCTTTCGGGCGTCGACGGACGTCTCTTGGAAGGCGAGCACAAGGACAAGGTCATAGCAGTAGAGGATGGGCGCAAGAAGGTTATGCGTGGCGACCACTCGGGGAAGATAGAGAGCGTCAACGACGGACTCCTGCGTCTTCTCTTGGACGAAGGATACACACCCGTCGTCGGTGTGCCTATGGTTTCGTACGAGGGCGTCGCGGTCAACACAGACGCAGACCGCTCCGCCGCTGCCGTCGCGGGCGCTCTCGGTGCGCGTCTTGTGATTCTGAGCGATGTTCCGGGATTGCTACGCGACCCCGAAGACGAAGACACGCTCGTCGAGACGGTCAGGTACGACGATATCGACGACGCCATCGACGAGTACGCCGAAGGAAAGATGAAGAAGAAAGTTTACGCCGCGCGCGAGGCACTCGACGCGGGTGCGCGTTCTGTCGTCGTCGCGTCTGCGAACGTCGAGAAGCCCGTCGAAAACGCGCTTGAAGGCGAAGGAACAGTCTTCGAATCCGAGTCGAAGGGGGAGGAGAAGCATGACTGACGGCGAAGACATCATAGAACGCGAGAAACGTTACGAGGCTGTCTTCTCGAAGAAGCCTATGCCTATCGTAGACGGCGACGACGTCTACGTCTACGACGCTGAAGGGAACGAGTACATCGACATGGGCGCGACTTACGGCGTGATGGGCGTCGGTCACGCCAACCCGAAGGTGGTCGAGGCTGTCGAACAGCAGGCACGCAAGTTCACGTACGCGCAGGCTTCTTACGCCACACCCGAACGCGGCGCGCTGATGGAGGTGCTCATGGACGCGACGCCCGACGCGCTCGACCGTCTCTTCTTGGCGAACGCAGGAACAGAAGCGAACGAGGCGGCGATGAAGTTCGCACGCGGTTCGACAGACCCCGACTCAACGAAGGTCGTGGCGGCGAAGCGCGGCTTCCACGGACGCACGTACGGCTCCATATCCGCGACGTGGAAGTCGAAGTACCGCGAGCCTTTCGCGCCGACGGTACCGGAGTTCGAGTTCGCCGGATACAACGACGTAGAGTCGTTGAAGGAGACTGTGGATGACGAAACCGCGCTTGTCCTTCTCGAACCGATACAGGGCGAAGCAGGCATATACCCTGCCGAACCCGAGTACCTCGAAACGGCGCGCGACCTCTGCGACGACCACGACGCCTACCTCGTCTTCGACGAGATACAGGCGGGGATGGGACGTACAGGGAAGATGTGGTCGCACGAGCACTACGACGTTACGCCCGACGCAATCACGACGGCGAAGTCGCTTGGAGGTGGTCTTCCCATCAGTGCCATCGTCTGTACGGAGGCGATGACGGAGATTCCGAAAGGGAGTCACGGCGGGACTTACTGCGGCAACCCCGTCGCTGTCGCGGCGGCCCGTGCCGCTGTCGAGTACACCGTCGAAGAAGACCTGCCTGCGAACGCCGCGCATGCAGGCGAACGCCTCGTCTCCGGAGTCGAGGAAATCGACACAGACTGTGTCGTCGATGTGCGCGGCGAAGGTCTGATGGTCGGGATACAGGTACGCGGGCGCGCAGGACGTTACCTGAGCGGATTGGCGCGCGAAGGCGTCCTAGGTCTTACAGCAGGGAAGAACGTGATACGTTTCCTGCCGCCTCTCACCCTCGAAGACAAACATGTCGATTCTGTCGTCGACGCTCTCGCGGAGGTGTTCGAGTGAGCACGAAGTCTGAGACGCTCGACCGCGAGGAGGAGTTTGCCTTCTTCCGCGGTTTCGTCGAACGTTACAGTCCGTCGGGAAACGAGGAGCCTGCGCGCGAGTACCTTCTGTCGCGCCTCCCCGAGATGGGCTTCGACGTGCGCACAGACGAAATCGGAAACGTTGTCGCGCACACAGACGGAACCGGCGACGAGGTACTTCTGACGAGCCACATGGACACCGTTCCCGGCGAGATACCTGTCCGTGTCGAGGACGGCGCGCTCTACGGGCGCGGTTCTGTCGATGCAAAAGGTCCGCTCACTTCGATGTTCGCGGCGGCGGCACGTCTAACGGACGACGACGAAACGAACGTCACCGTCGTCGCAGTCGTCGAGGAGGAAAGGAGCGGAATGGGCGCACGTCATCTTACAGAGAGTCGGAGCACGCCCGACTACCTCGTCAACGGAGAGCCGTCTGGATGGCGCACAGTCACGCTTGGATACCGCGGTATCCTGCGTATGCGGTACCGCGTCACGGGGGATATCGTACACACCGCACGCCCGGGCGTCAACGCCATCGACGACGTGATTTCGTTCTGGGACGGCGTACGCGGCTTGCAGGACTTAGACGAGGGCTTCGACGCGCTCACAGCAACGCCGACCGAGATAGACTCGGACTCCGACGGCTTCGAACTGCGTTCGGAGTTACGCGGAAACATGCGCATACCTCCTGATTACACCGTCGAGGACGTGCGTGAGATGGTGAAGGATATAGAGCGCGAACACAACGGAGACATCTACTGGGGCGAATCGACAGAACCCGTCTTAGTGGACCGCTCGAATCCCGTCGTGCGCGCTTTCCTGCGCTCCGTCCGCGACAACGACGGCTCACCCGGTCTTTCCGTGAAGACGGGAACGAGCGACATGAACGTCTTCGCCGAGCGATGGGACTGCCCGATGGCGACGTACGGTCCCGGCGACTCGAACCTTGACCACACTCCGGACGAACATATCGAAGTCGAGGAGTTCCACCGCGCTGTCGATGTTCTCGAAGGCGTGACACGCGACCTTTCTACCGCTTGAACTCGCGTAAAGCCGACCGAACAACATCGTCCTCCTCGGGACGGAACAGAACATCGTCGTCAGTACGCGAGACGAGCGACTCTATACCCTCGAAGACGACGGCGGGTGTGCCTCCGTTTCCTTCTCCCATATGCAGGTTTGCGTAGCCCGCTATCTCGTCTACCACCGCTTCTTCAGTTGCTTCGAGTTCGTGTCCGTGAAGACCTTTCTCACCGCGCCAGTCGATTAGAGCGTCGATACCTGCCCATCCGACAGCGACGCCCGTCTGTCCTCTGCGAAAAGCACGCCCACAGGTGTCGGTCACGACGACGGGCGTGCCGAGAGCGTCGTGTAGACGCGCCGCGCTCTCGTGTGGCGCGCGCGGAAGTAAGAGCACCGTACCGTCGCCTTCGACGTTCGACCTGTCGATACCCGCGTTGGGTGCGACGTGTCCGAAACGCGTGACTGCAAGCAGAAACGGCTCTTCTATAAGGAGTTCGACCGACTCTTCTAAGACAGCCTGCGCGAAACGTGCGTCCTTCTTGTCGTCTCTGTTGCTGAGACGCGACGCGAGTTCCCGCGCGCGTTCCGAGGGGTTGTACATTTCAAGCGCGCGCTTCCGTCCCTCGACCTTCGAAACAGCGGTGCTCGCAACCGCGACGAGGTCGGCGTCCCCCACGCCGTCTGCGAGATACTGCGCGAGGCTGTCGCCCTTGCCGAGCATGGGAATATTCTCGACCGGACGGACCGTCGTTTCCATAGGAAATCGACGCTCCGTCATGGGTTAAGCTTTTATCCTCCCAGACACGTACGCCCGTATACCCAATGCCCCAAAATGACGAAGGGGACGGTAAGGAGAAGGTCGAAGAGGACTCGTTCGGCTACTCGCTCGAAGGTAGCTGGGACGAGGTTGTACGGTTCGGCGAGGAGATAATTTCTGCCTTCGAAGAGCACGGTGTCGAGCAAGAAACAATCTCCGAGTGGGACGCTTGGCGTCCAAGGAGCGGCGAGCAGGAAGGTGAGATGCGCAACAAGACCGTCGAGAAGGCGAAGGTGGAGAAAGGCAACAAACCTTCGGAAGACGTAGCTGAGACCGCGAAGAACCTCTCCGAGACGGGCAAGAAGACGACCAAGGGCGAGATAGGTGAGGCGGCGGAGAAGGCGTCGGAAGCTTCTAAATCCGCGGGCAAGGCTGTCGAGGACGCGAGCCGCGGCGTCGTGCGCGCCGTTGAGGACAAGGTCTATCACCGTATCACAAAGACCAACCCGATGTACTTCGACTCCGAGAACTTCAACGCCTCTCTGGAGGTCGTCTCGTCGATAGGAGAGAAGGTCGGCAAGGTCAAGGAGACGGCGTTCGAAAAGCTCGTAAACGGAGAGAAAAGCGAAGACAAGAAGGAAAAGCGGTACAGGATAACGATAAAGGCGGAGTCAGAGGACGTTGAGGAAGCACTCGACGAGGAGTTCGAAGACACCGAAGACTGAACTGCTTAACCCGAAAAAGTCAGCGGTACTCGTTCAAAGTTCTCTTGAGACTCTTCGCCGCTGAGCGCGCCGCTGTGTCGAACTTTTCTCCTTCTCCAGCGTATATGATAGAACGCGTCGAGTTGACGAGACCGACGCCGCGTGAGTTAGTGCCGTGCTCTACCGCTGATTCTGCGTTGCCGCCCTGCGCGCCTACTCCGGGGACGAGGAACGGTAGGTCGTTGGCGTGTCCGCGTACCTCCTCCATCTCGTCGGGATGTGTCGCGCCGACGACCAAACCGACGTTTCGGTTTACTTCGTTCCACTCGACCGCGCGTTCGGCGACATGCGCGTAGACGGGTTTGCCTTCCGCCTCTAAGTCCTGAAAGTCCGCGCTTCCGGTGTTGGTCGTCTTGCACAGGACGAAGACACCGGCGTCCTCGTAGTCGAGGAACGGACGCACCGAGTCTGTTCCCATGTACGGGCTGACCGTGATAGCGTCGGCGAGTTCGAGAAGTTCAGCGTAACGCCGCGACGAGTTTCCTATGTCGCCGCGCTTTGCGTCGAGTATCACGGGTGCGGACGCGCTCGCTTCCTCGACAGTTTCGACGAGGGTGCGCCATCCGTCCCCCACACCGTCGCCCAAAGTCTCGTAGAACGCGGCGTTGGGCTTGTAAGCGACTGCGATGTCGCTCGTCGCATCGATGATACGTCTGTTGAACTCGGCGACACCGACATCGTCGGGTATACGCGAAGGAACAGGGTCGAGACCTACACAGACGAGCGAGTCCTTTGTCTCTATTTCGTCGGCGAGGCGGTCGAAGAATCTCACACGAACTCCTCCACCGGAACCTGCTTCTGCTCGCCGCTTTCCATGTCCTTTACCGTCACCTCGTCGTCCTCTAAGTCACGCTCGCCGACGATGACCGTCTTCCGCGCACCGACGGTGTCGGCGTGTTCCAACTGCCCCGAGAAGCCACGTCCGGTCACATCTATCTCAACTTCGTGACCCTCTTTGCGCAGAGACTGAGCGACACGCGTCGCAGTCTCGCGCACGTCACCGATGACGGCGACGTAGTAGTCGACCGTCGTTTCCTCGGGGAACCAGACGCCCGCTTGGCGCATCAGAAGTTCGAGCGTCGCGTCTCCTATACCGAAACCCACGGCAGGCGTCGACGGTCCGCCGAACTCCTCGACGAGAGTGTCGTACCGTCCCCCGCCGAAGATTGCGCGTAAGTCGCCCTCTGTGTCGAAACACTCGAAGACGACGCCCGTGTAGTAGTCCATTCCGCGTACGATGGAAGGGTCGAAGACCGTATCGACGCCGTAAGGTTCGAGGGCATCGCTTAACGCGCGCAGACGTTCGACCGCCTCGCGTGTCTTTTCGTCGTCGGTGAGTTCGAGAACATCTTCTACGGCGTCCCAGCCACCGAGGCGTGTTAGTGAGACGACCGTCTCGATGTCTTCGTCTTCCAAGCCTGCGTCGACGAGCCTTTCGCGTACCTCGTTCTCCGCTAAGCGTTCCGCCTTGTCGACCGTACGATGCACCGTCGTCGCCTGTTTGTCGTCGACGTCGAGCGTCGAAACGACGCCGTGCACGACGCCGCGGTGACTAACACGCAGTTCGTACTCGTCCGTCAGACCGAGACGCCGAAGCACAGCGTCGGCGGCGGCGATTATCTCGGCGTCAGCCTCGACGCCGTCTGCACCGAATATGTCGAAGTTCGGCTGGTAGAACTCGCGCAGTCTACCGGACTGAGGCTGTTCGTACCTCCATAGCTTCGGAAGCGCGAACCAACGCACCGGCTTCGACATCTCCTGTTCGCGCGCGACGTACATACGGACGAGCGAGGGCGTCAGTTCAGGCGTCATTGTTACGCGTCTGCCGCCCTTGTCCTCAAAGGAGTACGTTTCTTGCACTATCTCCTCGCCGCTCTTCACCTCGTACAGTTCGAGCGGTTCGAGAGACGGCGAAGCCACCTCGTCGAATCCGTAGGCGCGCGCCGTCTCGTGTATAACGTCGAAGACCTGCCGTCGCGCTGACTGCTCGTCGGGGTAGAAGTCACGGAATCCCTTTAGGCTCTCGAACTCCATGCCGGAGAATGAGTTCGCCCGCGCTTAAACGAAACGGTACAGCACGGTACAGTTAATCAGTTTCCGTACAGAGTCACAGACCCGAGTGCTTGATGTCGTAGTCGTCGCTGTCGGGCTGTAACTCCTTCAGAATCTGCTTCATCTGGTCGTCGTCTATCTTGCCCTGCAGGCGTCCGCTCTGCGCCAACGCAACGACCTGCCTCTCGACCTGCTCGGCGAACTGTGGCTTCGCCATGCGCAGAGCCTGAATACGTTCGCGCGCTTCGGGTTCGAGAGACTTCCTCAGCACCGCCTTCTTCTGTGCCTCCGCGCGTTGCTTCTGTTCCTGAGCCTCCCCGCTCTCGCGCTCCTGCAGTTCCTTCATCTTCTCCTCTCTCAGACGTTCGAGTTCGTCTTCGTCAGCCATGTTTCGTATAGGTTTTGGAGACTTAACAGTCTAACCCAGCTACTCGGCGAGTATCTCGTCGGCGACCTCTGAAGCGATGCCGTCTAAGAACTTCTGCCCCTCCGAACTCACGACACGTCCGTCCGAACCCTTCTGTTCGACCAGACCTTCTTCTTCAAGTTGCTGAAGCGCGGTACGGATGACGCTGCCGCTTCCCTCCTCGTGGTGCGAACGTGCTACGCCCTTTCTGTCCTTTCCGCCGTACGCCTTCTTGAGACGCGAGACGCCTATCGGTCCCTCGATGTAGACCTTGCGGAGTATCGACGCAGTACGGACGTACCACCAGTCGTCGTTCTCCGGCGGTAGCTCGCGGTTGCGTCCTGTCTTTGCGAACTCTGCCCACTCGGGCGGTTCGACGGCGTCGAGTTCCTTCACTTCCTCCGCTGTCTCCTCGACGAGTCTGTCACCCGGTACCTCGTGTGCTGTGGTCATTCTTGTTGTGAATCGGTGAGTCGGACGTTTAAGCTAACCGGTTCCGGACGGTTCCGGTGACTCGGTGGTGCGCGTGCGGCAGATACAATAACGCGCAGCGAAAAGTCGTCGCATGGACGAGTTCGACGCGCTCGCACGCCTCGCCGACGAACTCGGCGTCGGCGACGACTGCGCGACGCTGGAGACGCCCGACGAGGCGAACCTTCTCCTCACGACCGACATGCTACACGAGACGACAGACTTCCCCGAAGGTATTACGACGCACACTGTCGGCTGGCGAACCGCGGCGGTTTCGCTCAGCGACTTGGGCGGCAGCGGCGGGCGCGCGCTCGCCGTCGTCGCTGTCTACGCCGCGCCGGAGTTCGACGAGTTAGAGGGGTTCGTCGAGGGAGCGCGCGACGCCTGCGAGTCGGTCGGTGCCGAGTACGTCGGCGGTGACCTCGACAGACACGACGAGCGCACGGTCGTCTCGACCGCCGTCGGTGCGACGGAGATGCCGGTTCGTCGCTCGGGCGCGCGTTCGGGCGATGTCGTCGCCGTCACGGGCGCGTTAGGACGCACGGCGGTCGGTCTGCGCGAGTTCGAGAACGGAAACGTCGAAAGAGGGAACGAACTCTTCGCGTTCGAACCCCGTGTCGCGGAGGGCGTCGCGCTCGCGCCGTATGCCACCTCGATGACCGACCTGAGCGACGGTGTGGCGGTCGGCTTGCACAACCTCGCCGATGCTTCAGGTGTGTGCTTCGAGGTAGAGCGCGACGCTCTGCCGACTCTCGACGAGGCGCGCGACGAAGACCTGTACGTCGGCGAGGACTACGAACTACTGTTCACGCTACCTTCCGACGCTGTCGAAAAAGCGCGCGAAGCAGTCGGAGAAACCGGATTTACCGTAATCGGTGAGACGGTGGAGAGCGACCAAGAAACGAAAGTCCGGATGGACGGCGAACCGTTGGAGAGACGCGGCTACGAGCACTAAATAAGGTCGCGCACCTCGGAGTACCACATGTCGTGCTCGTCGACTTTGTCGGTCGCTTCGGCGACGAGCACGGCGATGATGTGCCAGCAGAGTTCATTCTTGTCGAGGTTGTACTCGTAGTCCTCGCACGTACACGAGCGTCCCTCAACGATGTACTCGTCGCTCTTGCCGACGACGACCACGAAGTCCTTGTACTCCTTGACGCGCCCCTCGGAGACGGCGTCTATCGCACGCTTACCGCGCGCGCCGTGCTCCTTGAGTATCATGTCGGTCACCTTGCCGGTGAGCCTTCCGCGCTCTTCGAGTTCGTCGAGCCAGTCCACGACGGAGATACGTCTCCTTCCTGTATAACAGTTTTTGCTCGAAGGCAGATAGTTGTATTTGATGTCTTTCCTATATCAGGAATGATATGTTCTTGAACGGGGACGTTTTTAACCCGCTGTCGTGATGTATAACGCAGACGATGCCGAAAGACGAGGACGACAGAACCGAAAACGTCCGCCGACGCATAATGAGCAAGTTCGAGGACTCGCCGGGTCAGCGCGCCGTCGTCGAACTCATGCTCGAACGCGGCTTCTCGGTCAACGACGAGGGGCGCGTCGTCTCTGGCGGAATCGAGATTCCTTACACCGAAGTCGCGCGCGAGGCTGGCGTCGACAGGCGTGTCGTTGATTCGACAACCGAGACGATTCTGGAGGACGACGAACTCCGCGACATATTCGGAAACATCTCCTCGATACCGTCGCTCCGCGATGTCGCGCCCGTCCTCGGTCTTTCGGTTCTTGTCATCTCGGTGGACGACGCCGCTTCGACGGGTGTGGTCGCCAAAATATCGCGTATAATCGCCGACGAAGGCGTCTCCATCCGTCAGGCTGTGACAGACGACCCTTACTTCGTAGACGAACCACGTTTCACGGTCATCACGAACGGCGAGGTTTCGGGCGACCTTGTCAAACGTATCTCCGAACTTAGTTTCGTGGAAGGTGTGGACCTTCTTTCGCCGTAGTCTGAAAATTAGACCGTCTCTTGGTTCTCCTATGTGACTCTTACGCGCCTTCCTCCATTTTGGTTCGAACGTGGTCGATAACCTCCCCGTGTTCGTGCTGTGGACTGAAGAGAACGAAGTCCGTGTCCTCGTCAGCACGGACGGTGTGTCCTGGAGGCCAGTAGAACATGTCGCCATCCTCGTCGACTTCCTCGCTCCTGTCAGTGTAGGTGACAGTCAGAGCACCACTTATCACGTATCCCCAGTGAGGCGACTGGCAGAGGTCGTCTTCCAGCCCTTCGAGGAGTGCTGTGAGGTCAGTCCCCTCCGCGAGCGTGAAATACTCCGCGGCGATGTTTCCGTAGTCTCCCGCGTCACCGAACCCCGGTTGGTGACGCGCTACCGCACCCGGACTGTCGATTCTTGTTGGGATATCTTCTTTTGCTACTTTCATGGTCTCCTCCGTGAGAAATGCTCACTCCGAAACCATCTCAGCTGGCTTCGCCGCGAACATCTCGTATACCTCTCAGCGCGTACCGTGTTAACTGTTCCCATTACCCACACCGAGAGCCTGAAACTCTCTGGTTCCGAATAGGTTGACGCACCCAAATCCTTACTTCGTCCCGTCGCATCGGTTAGGTTATGTCGGAAGCAAAGGAGCGAGGGGACGAGAAGATAACATCGCGCAACCCCGCGACCCGCGAGGTCGTCGGTGAGGTCGATGTGGCGACGCCCGACGACGTTGACGAGGCGGTCGAACGGGCGCGCGACGCACAGCCGAAATGGGCGGCGCGGTCGGTCGAGGAACGCCTTGAAGTACTCGACGTGTTCCAGAATCGTCTTCTGCGACAGCGCGAGGAGGTGGCGCGCACAATCTCGTCGGAGACGGGGAAGCCCGTCGGCGAGGGTCTCGTCACCGACACGATACCTGTCTTGGACGCTGTGCGTTTTCTGAAGAGCCGTGGACCAGAGATAATGGAGGCGGAACTCGACCTCGACAACATCATGGTGATGGACAGGAAGAGCAAGATAGTTCGGGAACCGATGGGCGTCTTAGGCATGATAACGCCGTGGAACTACCCGTTCGGCATACCGGGTTCGCAGGTCGTCTACGCCGTCTTCGCCGGAAACGCTGTCGTTCTGAAGCCAGCACCCGAGACGACGCTCACCGCTCTCAAGATACAGGAACTCCTCGAAAGCGCGGGACTTCCCGAAGACCTGCTCCACGTTGTCCCCGGCGGCGCGGAGACGGGACAGGCACTCGTCGAGAGCGATATAGACCAGATGACGTTCACGGGAAGCAACGAGGTCGGCGAAATCGTCGCGGGGCAGTGTGCCGAACGCGGCGTGCCGACGACGATGGAGTTAGGCGGTAGCGACCCCGCGGTCGTCCTTGAAGACGCAAACCTCGACAACGCAACGAGCGGCATCGTCTGGGCGCGTTTCATGAACTGCGGTCAGACGTGCGCCGCGCCCAAGCGCGCATACGCTCACGCCGACGTCTTCGACGAGTTCCGCGACGAGGTCGTGAGGAAGGTCGGAAGCCTGCGCGTCGGAAACGGCGCGGACGAGAACGTCGATGTCGGTCCGCTAATCTCCGACGACGCCGTGGACGAAATCGAGCGACAGGTCGACGAGTCGGTCGAGATGGGCGCGGAGGTTCTCGTCGGTGGCGAACGCCTCGACCGTGACGGTGCTTTCTACGCGCCGACCGTCCTCGGAGACGTGACACACGAGATGCC
The DNA here is from genome assembly GCA_034522195.1 of Halobacteriales archaeon. Taxonomy (GTDB): domain Archaea; phylum Halobacteriota; class Halobacteria; order Halobacteriales; family Halorutilaceae; genus Halorutilus. The sequence continues at coordinate 46,633 of JAXHLL010000006.1, forward strand.
CGTGGTGCGCGAGGAGACTTCGGATCCGCTCGTACCCGGTCATGTCCTTCGAAGACATTCCCGAGGCGATAGAGAAGGCGAACGACACGCGGTACGGTCTGACAGCGAGCGTCTGGACACGTGACACGGACCGCGGCGAGCGAGTCGCGCGTCGTATCGATGCAGGGACGGTCGTAATCAACGACCACGGCTACACCTACGGCATAAACGAGACGCCGTGGGGCGGCTACAAGGACAGCGGTCACGGCAGGACTCACGGCGTCTGGGGAATCGAGGAAGTTACACGGATGAAGCATATCAACAAGGGAAGCGCGGACACGCTCCCACGTTCGACGCGTCCCGAGAGTTCGTGGTGGTTCCCGTATCCCGACGACTACCTCGAAACGATGGGCGACACTGTCGAGTTCCTCTACGCAAACAGCTTCGTGAGACGCGCGACGAAGGCACCTACGATGGTAAAGCAGATGTTCGGGAACGGGAAGGACGACCTCTGAGGAGAGACAGGATGGACGCGAACGACGTTCTCGACGCACTCGCCGACGGAAACGTCGTCTCGGGCGGCGAAATCGCCGAGAGATTCGACGTTTCGCGTAACGCCGTCTGGAAACACGTAGAAACGCTCCGCGACGCGGGGTTCGTCGTCGAGAGCACGGGCGAAGGCTACAGGCTCGCAGAAGACGGCGTCCCCGAGTACGGCGGTTTGGCTGTTGAGTACCGTCTTCGTCAGGACGGACGTGCCGACTACGTCGGAAACGAGATAGAGTACCACGACTCCGTCGTATCGACGAACGACATCGCAGTCGAAAGAGCGCGCGAGGGCGTCGAGAAAGGCTACGTCGTTTTAGCCGACGAACAGACGGGAGGACGCGGCAGGCGCGAGCGCGTCTGGGAGAGTCCGTCAGGCGGCGTCTGGACGAGCGTCGTTCTGCGTCCGGAGTTCGCGCCGCGCGACGCGTCGCTCGTCACGCTCGCCGCCTCCGTCGCCGTCGCACGCGCTGTTGAAGAAACAGGCGTCGATGCGACGATAAAGTGGCCCAACGACGTTCTTGTGGACGAAAAGAAACTCTGCGGAATACTCGTCGAGATGGAAGCCGACGCAGAAAGAATCTCACACGCAGTCGTCGGTGTCGGACTGAACGCGAACGCGAAGCCCGACGTTCCCGACGCGTCGCCAACGTCTCTCGCAGAACACGTAGGCGAGGTAGACCGCGCTGTCCTTACCGCGAACCTACTCGCAGAACTCGAAGACGCGTACGAATCGGGCGACGAGATACTCGACGAATGGCGCGAGCGTTCATCGACGCTCGGACGCGATGTGCGTGTCGAAATGCCGAACGAGACGGTCGAAGGCGTCGCAGAGCGTATCGACGAAACGGGCGCGCTCGTCTTATCGACCGGAGACGGAGAGCGTGTCGTGACGGCGGGCGACTGCGTGCATCTGCGTTAGCTTACTTCTGAGCGAAAGACGTATCTGTGTCTACGTTGTATTACGACGTATACAATGACCTCGATAAGCGCGCGTATACCCGACGAGGACGAAGAGAAACTCGAAGAGGTCGCAGAACTCCTCGATGAGGACAGGAGTTCGACGATACGCAAAGCATTACGAGAAGGTCTCGGAGAGATACGTGTGCGCGTCGCAGTCGAGCGGTACCAGTCTGGGGACGTTTCGGTCAACGAGGCGGCGCGTCTCGCGGGCGTAAGCGTCGCCGAGTGGCTCGAAATCGCGCGCGAACGCAACCTGACGACGCAGTTGAAGCCCGAAGACCTTGAACGCGACGCCGAGACAGCGCGCGAAATATGATATACGTCGATGCGACGACGCTAATCGCGCTCGGCACCGTCGGCGAACTCGAACTTCTGACGAACTTCGACGGCGAAGTCGTCGTCCTGCCCGCTGTGCGCGCCGAGGTCACGACTGAACCCGCGCGGACGAACGTCGATAGGTTCGCCGAGTGCGACGACGTGAGGACGGAAGACGCGGTTCCCGACGAACGTCTCGAAGAGGCACGCGAAATTCTGGGAGAAACGGACGATAACGGCGACGTGCAGATAGTCGCATCCGTGCTGGCACGTGACAACACAGCGGTCGTTTCGGACGACAGACGCGTCAGAACCGTCGCAGAAGGCTTCGGAGCGTCTGTGACCGGCACCGTCGGCGTCGTCGTCAGAGCCGTCGAAGAAGGAATGACGGCGGAGGACGCGAAGGAGACAGTTCGGCGTATCGACAAAAACGGTCTTCATATGACCGCCGAACTCCGCGAGAAGGTGTACGAACTCGTCGAGGAGCATGCGTCCGAAAGATGAGATGGAAGCTGTCCGGAGGTCGGAGACAGTCGTCAGTTTGATGCGACACGCACGCGACGCCTCAATATGGACGAAACGAACGCAACCCTGTTACGCGAAAACGTAGAGTCCGACGAGATAACCGTCCTGCCCGGCGCGTTCGACGCGCTCTCGGCACGCCTCGCATCCGACCGCTTCGACGCTGTCTTCACGTCGGGATTCGGTCTTTCGGCGAGCACACTCGGTCTGCCCGACCTCGGCTTTCTCGACCGCACAGCGAACATCGACCGTGTGCGCGATGTCGTGAAGGCGTGCGACTCGCCCGTTGTGGCTGATATGGACACCGGCTACGGAAGCGCGCTCAACGTCCGTAAGACGGTAAGCGACGCTATCGACGCGGGCGCGGGCGGCGTCATAATCGAGGACCAGGAATGGCCCAAACGTTGCGGACACATGGACGAGAAACGCGTCGTGGACGAGAACGAGGCGAGGACACGCATCAGAGCGGCGGCGGACGCACGCGACGAAGCCGACAGCGAACTCGTCATCATAGGACGCACAGACGCACGCGAACCGCAAGGTATGGATGCCGCGGTAGAGCGCGGACGCGCCCTCGAAGAAGCGGGCGCGGACGTTATCTTCGTCGAGGCACCCGAGTCGCGCGACGAACTCGAACGCGCTGGCACCGCTTTCGACGCGCCGACGTTCGCAAACATGATAGAGGGAGGAAAGACGCCGTACATGTCCTACGACGAACTCGAAACGCTCGGCTTCGATGTCGTCGTCTACCCGCTCTCGTCGCTTCTTGCCTACACACGTGCCGTCCGTGACACCTACGACGCTCTCGCGTCGGAGGGCGAAACCTCGTCGGTCGAGAAGCTTTCTTTCGACGAGTACGACGAGATTATCGGTGCCGAGGAGTACCGCGAGACTGAGAAACGTTACGCAGAAACGAATAAGTAGGGTCGTCGCTAATATCCCATAGAAACGATGAGAAAACAACTCCTCGAAGACGCGACACGGACCCTGAGACAGGGCGGATTCGTCGTGAGCGACACCTGCAACATACGTCCCAAGAGCTTCGACGTTGTGGCGCGTCGCGGGGAGATGGTTCTCCTCCTGAAGGTTCTCGTCAACATCGACGGTCTCGACGCCGAGACGGCGACGGAGATGAAGGCACTTTCGACGCACCTCGACGCCGAGTCGCTCGTCGTGGGCGTCAAGACGCGTAACCACGAACTCGAAGAAGGCGTCCTGTACCTTAGACGCGGCGTGCCTGCGATGAGCCACGGAACAGCGCGCGACTACTTTGTCGAGGGCGTGCCGCCGCTCGTCTACATGGGAAGCGGTGGGCTTTACGTCAGCATCGACGGCGACCTCCTTGAAGACGCACGCGGCGAGGAGGACATGAGTCTCGGACGCGTCGCCGACGAACTCGGTGTCTCGCGCCGCGCCGTATCGAAGTACGAGGACGGCATGGACGCGACGCTCGAAGTCGGTCTGCGTCTCGAAGAGATGTTCGGTGGAGGTCTCATATCGCCCGTGGAGGTCTTCGACGAGGCAGAAACGGGGGCGGAGGGTACCGAGACGGGCGAAAAGGAACCCGAGGACGAGACAGAGAGACGCGTCTTCGGCATACTCCGGAGCGCGGGTTTCGACGTTGTACCCACCTCCCGCGCGCCTTTCCGCGCCCTCTCACGCGAGAGCGACGAGACGGTTCTGACGGGAACGGAGGCAAGAGGCACCGACATCGTCAAGCGCGCGCGTCTCATGAGCAGTATCTCGGACGTTGCGCGCACTTCGAGCGTCTACGTCGTCGAGGACAAGCCTGCGCGCGACTCGATAGACGACACGAGGCTCGTCGGCGTCGATGACCTCGAAGAGGTGGAGGAGTCCGACGACTTCCTGAACAGGATAGAATCCTAATCATCGACAGCAGGGTTCTTGCCGCCAGCGGTTCTGCCGGACAGCTTTTCGATGTTCATCCTGTAGAAGTTTAGCTCCGTCTTGGCTATGGAGTCGCCCCACGGATTCGCCGGTGAGGGACGACGTGCTTCCATGATTGATTCGACGGCGGCTTCCGAAGGCTCATCGACCTTCTCGACATCGCCCGTCGCTATCACGCTGACCCACGCAAAGCCCGACGAAAGCACGTTCGCTGTCGAGTCACCCCAACGGCTTCTGTCGAATGCGTATACGGTTAGCGACGCCCTCGGGTTCCTTTCGAGAACTTCGAACTTACGTCCTTCTTCGGCGGTTCCGAACTCGAAGTAGAGGTCGCCGTCGTGGTAGCCGTACGTCATCGGAATCGCGTAAGGCTCGCCGTCGTCGCACATGCTGAGAATCCCGCCCGGACGGTTCCTGAGCACCTCCTCGGACTCCTCGTCGGAGAGGTTTCTCATGCCAACGTCCTCTGTCTCCAGCGGGTCCTCCTGCGTTTCCTCCTCGATATCCTCTGTCTCTGTCATGTATCCGGATTCGTCTTCGTCCGACAAAGTACTTCCGACGCCCGCGTGGAAGCCTACACCGGAGCGAAGACGACGGCGTAGTGGTACGGTGGGAGTTCTACCGAACGGACTACCTCGAAACCGGCTTCCACGACGACCTCCTCCGTCTCGACAGGCGACATACGTAACTCAGTAGGAGGTCCGCGCTTCTCCCCGCCGAGCGTCGTCTCATCCATCGGTACGTCGCGCCAGCTGATGACGACGAGACTTCCTTCGGACAGCAAGACGTCGTGTATCTCGCGCACGAGACCGACCTTGTCTTCGACACCGTGAAGCACGTTTGCGAGTACGGCGGTTTCGACCTTCTCGGGGACGTGTTCCGAGAGAGAAACGGCGTCGGCGTGCACGGGGACGAGGTTCTCGATTCCGCACATCTCGGCAGTCCCCACACAGTCGTCGAGGAGTTCGTGGTCGAGTTCGACGGCATAGACCGGTGCGGGTTCGGCGATACGTCCAGCGGGTAGAGCGAAGTATCCGTTGCCTGAACCAACTTCGACGACCGCTTCGCCTTCCGACATACCGAGACTCCGCAGGGTTTCGCCGGGTGTGGGCCAAAGCCGTCCCCACCAGTCCCAGTCAGGCTGTCCTGTGTTCTGAAACTCGCCCATGACTATCTTTGTGGAGTACGTCTATTCACGGTGACGGTACCGGCAATCAGTCGTCCGTGTTCGAACCGCCTATCTGCTCATGTTCGTGTAGGAGCGACATCTTCTCACGTATATCGACACCGCGTTTCTCGTACTTACGGACACGGTAGAAGTAGCCGACAGCAACCAGAAGTATCCAGCCTAGGACTACCGCGAGAGCCGTCGGTGCTCCCGAAGCCACCATTATCAACAGCATGATAGACGCGATGACGTTACCGACAGCGACGAACTTGAGAACGGGCATCGGAAGCTTGTAGATGGAGTACTCGTACCTTTTGGGGAATATCTTGGGTAGGTTCCAGAGCGCGACACCACCGACCATCACAGCGATGAATATACCGCTGACGATTACGACGACGAGCCAGTCGAGTACGTCGACGCCCCGATATGTCGTGAGTACAGCGTCAAGGTCGTTCACAAAGGGAGCCATGAGAATAGGCGGGAAGCCTATCGCCAGAATCGACCTATGCGGCGTATGGAACCTGTCGTGTATCTCCGCGAACGGTTCGGGCGCGACGCCGTCACGCGCGGCACGCATTATCGTCCTTGAGTACGACGTGAACAGCGTGTTGACCGTCGTGACAGCACCGATTAGAGCGGAGACTGCTATGAAGAATATCGCCCAAGTCGGGGCTATACCCTGTAGGGCACCTGCGAGACCTCCTTCGATAACCTCGCCTTCAGATGTTATGAGTTCTTGCCACGGAACCGCGCCGATGAGCGCGATGACGATGCCTACCGACAGGACGGAGACGATAGTCATACCGATTGCGAGCGTCCTTGGTATGTTCTTGACGGGGTTTTCGAGTTCCTCGCCTATCTCGATTATCATGCTAAACCCCTGAAACGGGACGTGCAGAAGGACGATGGCGAGCAGGAACGGAGCAAACCCTGTTTCGAAAGGCTCACCAGGACCGTCGGGGAAGAGCGGTGTGAAGTTCGAAGGGTCTGTGTTAGCGAAAGCAAAAAGTATGAAAGTCATAAGTCCGGCGACCAGAACCGTCACGAGAACTAACTGTATCTTTGCGGCAATCTGTATCCCGAGGTAGTTGACGAACAGGAAGGATATGAGAAGGAACCAGACGACGGCGAGTTGGGGTATCTCGAAGCTGTACGGGAGTATGTCTATCAGGACGGGCAGATACTGGTCGAACCCGAGCGCGGCGAAAAGCAGGAAAGACCAGATGGCTATTACGGGGACTGCGACGCCTATCAAGCCCCAGAGCGGTCCCACGAGACGCGAGCAGTAGACGTATATCCCGCCCGCGACGGGTATCGCACCTCCCAACTGCAGAAGCATCAGGACGTTGAGCACCATCGGAACCATCGCTATGAAAACCGCGACGGAGATACTCGGACCCGCCTCAGCCGCCATCTGCGTTGGAACTATGAAGATAGCCATACCAAGCGCGGTTCCGACGAGGAGTGCCACAGCACTATACAGCCCGACCGTTTCGTTTATGAGCTTGTAGTCATCGGCTGACATGAATCAGTCTCTGTTTCGGAACATGGGTGTTAGGGTACTTATGTATTTCTACGGTACTCAGACGTGCCAGAAGACGAGTGCGGCGACAACAGAGACGAGCATCACGGAGTTTAGCTTCACCGACGCGTCGTGATACCGTCCGAAGGCGTCGTCTTCGCCCGACTCGTCGCTCCTGATGATACGTGGCGTGAGGTAGAAACGGGATACCAAAGCGACGAAGACGGAGATACCCACGGTTCCGAAGTACAAGCCGAGATACAGACCGAATCCGTCGAGTACGCCGCGTACGACACCGGCGACGAAAGCGACGACGCCCAAGGTCGCGCCTATGCTGTAGTACCGTGGAAAGACTGCGTTGACGAGTTCTCCTGCTTTTTCGCCTTCAAGAACAGCGAAAGCGCGCGGTGCGACGATGAAGGAGAAGAAGACGATGGCACCGAGCCAGACTCCCACCGCGCCGTTTGCGACTATATCCACGACACGTAACATACCTGCAGTTGTCCCACGCGTCAGATAAGGTCTGCCGACGAAACGACGGTTTGAACCCACGCCATCGCCATCTCGTCGCATGGAAACGGAGGAAGCCGTCGAGACACGCAGGGGCGTCCACGAGTACACAGACGAGGAACTGTCACGCGACGAGATACTCGACATCTTCGAGACAGTACGGTGGTCGCCTTCTAGCTACAACCTACAGCCGTGGGAGTTTGTCGTCGTGGACGACGAAAAAGGACAGAAGGCGTTGCGCGAAGACGCCTACGGACAGGAGCACGTCACCGAATCGGCGGCGGTCGTCGTCGTCTTCGGCGAACTCGACAGAGGCGCGCACGCCGAGCGTGTCTTTCACGACCAAGCCGAGAAGGGATACAGGGGCGAGGAACGCGCGCAGAAACTCGCTCGAACGCATGGCAGGATGAACCGCCCGAGGGAAACGAGGAGTGGGTCGTCCAGCTCGGTTGCACGATGGCCGCGACGACTCTGATGCCCTCGTTGCGTGGAGCCGCGGCATAGCTTCGTGTCCGATGGGCGGCTGGGACGGAGACGCCGTATGCGAGACGCTCGACGTACCCGACACGTGGTATCCCGTGATGATGATTACGCTCGGCTACCCTGACAAGGAGGGCGACGAATGGAAACGAGAGCGCAAGACGCGTCGCTCACCCGACGAGTTTGTTAACTTCGTGAGTTTCGAAAACGGCGGAGGAGAGTAAGCCCCCTTCTGTTCGTGACGGCATTTAGCTAGGTCCGCGGTTCAACTCGCGAACCTCGCTGCCGCTGCGCGCGGACACGCAAGCAGCACCGACGCCGTCGCGGTACTGCCGTCGTGTCGGCTGGCTACCGCGTGAGGTTTCGCCGTTCCATCTGTCCCTTTCCGTCTTCCCCTCGCCGGCTCACTGCCTCGCCCTCCACGGCGCCGGTCGGCAGGCGTCGCAGGTCGGGAAAGGAGTGCCTGCCTGACCGAGCGAAGCCCGGCTCGCGTGCTGGGACGCGGTCCGGGAATTTCGTCTATCGTTCCAGAGCCGCCCCTTGCGGAGCCTGCAGCTTGTTGTTCGTGGATACCGTGGCGAGGAGCTGGCGTGAGGCTTTGCCTCAGCGAAAGCCGAGTCACCCGTCCCGCGGTGGGGGGACTTTCCTCGTTTTACACGGGAGCCGTCCTTCCTCCACGTTCTGAGGTACGTCGCCACGCCGTATATCGTTTGTGGAGAGCTAAACCGTAACCCACGGCGTTACCATACCTCCACTTCCTGATTCAGATGAGCCTCTCGACCACGAAAAAAACATAAATTCGTAATAACGTAACCCTTCTTCCGTATGCGAAAACAGAAGTTATGCTATTATACACGTAATACTGCACTAATTTGCGGAAAGAATATACCTGTAGAACTCCATTAAACTCTAGTATGGTTTCAAGGAGGGTACCTTCATGGGGACGGTACTGAGCAGAGACAAAGGAGAAAGGGCGGTAGAGTTGGCACGCGACTCGATGCGGTCGTATGTTGTCGATGGAAAACGTGAACGCCCGGGATGTATGAAAGACGTTTTTTACGAAAGAGTGGGTGCCGCGGTCCGTCTCAACTCGACACGTGGCAGACGGCGCGTGCGTGGAAGCGGGGTGTCCTACAAACGCGACAAACATCTCTCACAGTCTATCGTGGACGCTGTCATAGAGGCTTCGGACTCGTGCGAGGGTACGTCGGAGGTCAATCGGTGTGAACTCGACTCCGTTACGCTCACGCTGTGCGTCCTGTCGTCCGTTGAGGAGGTCGGCGAGGATGCTGTCGATGTGTGTGAGGTAGGGAAGCACGGCGTGATAGTCGAGAGCGGACGCGACACGGGATGGATGCTACCGACAGTCCCCGTCGAACGCGGCTGGACCGCGACGGAGTTGCTCGACAGGACGTGCCGTAAGTCCGGAATAGACCACGGATGTTGGCGTGACGACTCGTCGAAATCGACCGTATACCTCTTCGAGGGACAGGTCTTCCGCGAACAGAAACCCGGCGGAGAAGTGAAAGAGGTCGAGTTAGTCGCCAGCGTCTGATACGGTCTCTTCTACGACATCTAAGTTCGACAGAACGCGGTCGCGCGCCTCGTCCATGTCGAAGTCGTGTACGGTTTCGCCGTCGTCAAGTACCTGCACGTACGCCGACTCGTCTGCGTCTATTTCGTCGGCAGGGGCGACACGTTCGTCTCATCCGTCGTCCCCGTGTACGACCTCCTTCTTACCGCTCTTCTCGCCGCGTTTACCCGCGAACTCGCCTTCGACCTCCACGATGTCGAGCGAGAAATCGACGGGCGGTATGGATGCTATCGAACCGCCGACACCGAATCCGTCCGCAACGTCGCGTAGTTCGAGTACCTCCTCTACACCGATACCGCCGCTGACGAAGATATCTATGTCGTCGTATCCGCGTATGTCGAGTTCCCACCGCACCTCTTCCACGATTTCGCGCATGTCGCCGCGTCTGCTTCCCGTCGTGTCTAAGCGCACCGAGTCGAGCGCGTCGCCGAGCGCGTCGGCGGCGGCGATAGACTCCTTCTTCTCGTCTTCGTACGTGTCGCAGAGCATTATGCGTGGAACTTCCTCCGCGACGTGTTCGTCGTAAGCCTTCCAAGCGCGCTTCTGGTCGCGCATGCAGATTACGAGCGCGTGTGGCATCGTCCCCGTGGCTTCGAGTCCGACTTCGCGCGCACCGGCGACGTTCGAGACGCCGTCCGCGCCGCCTATATGTGCCGAACGTTCTATCATCGCCGCTGTCGAAGGATGTTCGCGCCTCGTGCCGAACGAGACGACGGGAACGTCTCCGGCGACGGCTTTTACGCGTGCCGTCGCCGACGCAACCGCGCTTGCCCTGCAGATGAATCCGAGTATCGCCGTCTCGTAACGTCCGAACTCCAGATACTCGCCCTCGACACGCATCGCTGGCGCGCGCTCGAAAAGAGAGCCTTCGGGAAGCGCGTACAGGTCTACGTCCTGACCTTCGAGGAGGCGCGCAACGTCCTTCAGACCGACGAAGACGTGCGGTGTCTCGAACTCCTCGCCTATGTCGGCGACGACCTCCGGGTTTACGCCCTCGCCTTCGAGTATCGTCTCGGTGCGCTCGAAGTAGGCGTCGGTGGCAAGACCGTCGTCTATCTCCTCGGGTGTGACGATATCGTATCTGCGTCCCATATCGGAGAATAGTCGGCACTGATGAAATGCGTTGGGGAAATGGAACCAAGACAGTTCTCACTCGAACGACTCGACATCTATCTGTATAGGTTCAACCACCGAAGCATCGGAGTCCGTGACTAGTGCGCCTAGCGTGCCTGTATAGTTTCCGGGCTCGGTATCTTCGGGAACAGGTATCCTCGCTATAATCTTTTCTTGAGTGACGACAGCCGGGTTACTAGACGTATTTAATGAGGTGTTTCTGTTCTTGATGATAGCGTTCCCAGTTTTTCTTCTGAGATTCGAGACACCGAACTCAATGCTTCTTGCGCCAAATGAGGCGACCTCAAACTCAACCTCCGCAGTCTCTCCGGGCTCGACAGACGGAATCTTTGTCTGGTTAACCGCAACAGGAGCACTGAGCATATCTACCTTCCAGCTGGTTCTGTCTTCGTACGTGCTACCGTCCGGAAGGGTCGCGGTCACCGTGGCGTTGTACTCTTCTGTTACACTTCCGTTTTGTAACTCCTCCCAACTTACAGGTGGCATATCAGACTGGTTTATCTCCAATATTGCTGTGTAGATACCATCCCCAATACTCTCAAGTCCGACGGTTTTGGTACCTCTGTTCGGTGTAATTACTTCAGCCTTAACATCCGCGTTGTCAATGGGTTCAGAATCATAGAACGACGCAGTTATCTCGGCGTTGTTCCCCACATAGTATTTGTAATCCGCCGGTCTGGCTTTGAGATTGGTCAGTGACTCCATACCATTGTTAGATTCTGCGTCCTCAGATTCTTTGTACTCCAAATAATCTTCATGCGTTCCGTTGACGTATTCACCGTTCACGTACTTTATCGAAATTTTAACGTCGTACAGTCCTGTAGTACTTTTGTTGGGTAGCCTATATCTCAACAACGGCTTACTATCCGGTGAGGATGTCGGTGATATGAATCTTATTTCCCTTTCGGTAACAGGCTCGGACGGCAAGGGCGGAGTTATTTTAACCGGTTCTTCTCCTTCTATATTGAGCATGATGTACTCTACGAACTCTTTGTTTCCACTCCCGTAGTTGATTTTCAGTTCCCCCATCGCCGTGGTATCATGCTCTTGGTCAGAGAGTTCTGTCTGATTTTCGTTATCGGCTGTTATACATCCGCTCGTGAGTATGGTCACAGATAACAGCAGAACCCCTACGGCTACAAACAGTTCTCTTTTTTCCATTCTCAATTCGCTTTTACACGCGTCTCTCATAAAATTTATGTCAGCTTCTAGACAGAAACAGAAGCCATTAAACGCGCGGGTTCGTCGTCTTCTCCATGCTAACCTTCGTCGGTCTCGGTCTGTACGACGAACGCGACGTGACGCTCAAGGGACGCGACGCAGTCGCCGACTCGGACTCCGCCTATGTCGAGTTCTACACGAGCGTCCTGCCCGCCGCGCCGATAGAGGACTTGGAGGAGTTCCACGCGACGCGTATCGAGGTGCTCAACCGTGACGAGGTAGAAAGTGGCACGCGTATCGTGGACGACGCAGAGGAGAACGATGTCGTCTTCTTGGTCGGCGGCGACCCGATGGTGAGCACGACGCACGCCGACCTACGCCTCCGTGCGCACGAACGCGGAGTCGAGACACGTGTGATACACGCACCGAGCGCGTCTACCGCCGTCTGCGGCGCGACAGGTCTGCAGAACTACCGTTTCGGCGCGGCGACGACACTCCCCTTCGACGACCACGAGGGCTGGGAACCCGAGTCGCCTTTCGACCGTGTCGCCGAGAACCTCGAACGTGACCTGCACACGCTCGTCTATCTTGACATCGAGGATTCGGAGGACGGAGCGATAGGCGAGGACATGGGACGGTTCATGCACGCCGACGAAGCCGCTGAACGTCTGCGCGACTCGGACGTTGACGCAGAACTTGCTGTCGGAGTCGCGCGCCTCGGAAGCGACGACGTACACGTCTTCGCTGGCACGCCGGACGAGGTCGCTTCGCATGACTTCGGTTCGCCGCTCCATCTCCTCGTCGTTCCTGCCTCGCTACATCCTATTGAGGAGGAGTCTCTGCGCGCTTTCGGAGGACTCGACACCTGAACGTCGGCGCGCGTCACGACCTGTAAAGTTAACTTCGTCGCGGTTCTACGACGGTACATGAGGTTCATAGTCGCCGTCGATGGCTCCGACGAAAGCGACGATGCTCTGCGTTACGCAGTCTCACTCGCGGAGCCGCTCGGCGCGAGCGTCGAGGTCGTACACGCCATAACACCCGAGATATACTCCGACGAGGGAAGGATGCTGATAGAGGACATGTCCGACGCAGAGGCGCGTGCCGAGTCGGTGCTCGCGGACGCGGAGGTGGTAGCCGAGAAAGAGGGCTTCGACGTTAAGACTGAGTCACTCTACGGGGATGCTGTTGAGGAGGTGACGAGATATGTGGAGGAGACGAACGCGGATGCGGTCTTCGTAGGACACCGCGGCGTCTCGACCGAGTACGAGGACGTAGTCGGGAGCGTCGCGCAGGAACTCGTGAGGAAGGCGTCGGTACCCGTCACGGTGGTACGGTGACCGTCGAACTCCCTTACGCGCCCGTCGATACACTGATACGCGAGGTCGCGCCCGGGATGCGTGTCTCGTCGGGTACAGCGGAGGAACTCGCCTCGCGCATACAGGACACGGGAGCGTCGCTCGCCGTCGATGCGGCGGAGAAAGCGAAGAAAGACGGACGTAAGACGATACGTGCGACCGACTTCGACTTCGAGGTGCGCGACGTACCGAAGGACTCTCTCATCCTACCCGTCGCGCCTGTCGATAGAATCGCCCGGCTTCGTGTCAGTAACTTCCGTGTCAGGAAGGAGGCGCGTGTCGCTCTCGCTGTCCATCTCGAAGACTGGGCGAAGGATATAGCCGAGGCTTCGGCGAAGTTAGCGAGGCACGCGGGACGCCGTACTGTACAGCGCGAGGACGTTGAGGCTTACTTCGACATATACGGTGAAACGTGACGGTAGTCTGCGACGCAGTTTGGTTTCACGTCCGATGAACACAGACACAGACGTACGCGCCTGAGAGCAAAATAATTCTCGGCGTGCCACCCACAAGATTTATGATGTTCAATCACCGATTGTTCCCGTGAAATAATGAACAAAAAACTGATTGTTATAGTACTCGTCGTGCTCGCGGTTGCTGTCGCGGGATGCGTAGGTAACGGAGGAGAGGCACCTGAAGGAGACGACGGAAACGGAGCCGACAACGGAGGCAGTGGTGATGATGGTGGAGACGACAGCGACGGCGAAACTGCTGACGGTGCCGACGGAACGGACGACGGGGATGACGGAGGAAACGGAGACGACGGCTCTGGTGGCTCCGTCACGTTCAGGGAAGCATTCGGGGAAAACATCGTAACCGGACAGTTTGCCTTTGATATGGAATCCAAAGGCGACGAGCAGATGACCGCTTCAGGTCGGTTCCATCAGGGAAACATGTACGTTCGGGCTGAGGCGGATGAAGGGACTGTGGAACTCTATCAGATTGGAAATGACCAGTACGTAGTCATGCCTGACGAGGGCTTCTGCATGCGGAATCCAAGTGGTGATATGACACCCCCCAACGAAGCTCAGGTCGAACCGGGCGATTACGAGTCGGATGTCTCCGAGTACCCTGACCTAACGCCGGCAGGGACGGACACGATAGACGGTGAGCAGGTGTACGTGTACGAGTTGACTTCCGATATGACCGGTCAGTCGGGCACCGTAACCTACTACGTCAGCGTTAACTCCGGATACCTTCTCCGGGTTGACTCTCCGGACGCAGTCGTTAACTTCCACTCGTGGGGCAACGTCGAACCAGTCGAGGCTCCCGACATGGACTGTCAAGACATGTCACAAGGGCCGCCTCCGGGCGGTATGTGACTTCTGCGAGGACTCCGACGACACCTCAGAAAAATACTTTTCTAAACGTTCTGTTCTGCCAAGTTACCTATGACGGGTAGCTTGTACATCTCGCCGTTGTAAGCCTTGTACATCAGGAAGAGCCAGACGCCTAGCAGTGCTAACGACAGCAGGGACGTGACCAGCGAGAACAGGCTAAACAGTATACTTCCGCCTGCTGTCCACATTCCGGGACTGAAGACGAGCGAGAACATGACTGTGTTGATTATCCAGTACACCACGAAAGCCGCGACGCTGAATATGATGCTCTGGAGCGCGTGAACCGTACGAACTCGTTCTCCTTCTCCGTCACGAAGAAGAAGAGACCTGAGAGCAGACCGAGTATGTACGCGAGCGCGCCCGCTACGTTTTCGTCCAACCCCGACTGTGTTTCTTCCGCCGATGCTTGACCTGCTGATGAAGCGTTTTCTGTTGACATAACTATCAATCTATACTCCTATAAGCACTTAAATCTGTCTAAAATTTTCACATAAATATAATAGAAAAGCCCTTGATACGTTTGTCTATGTACGTCCGTTTGGAAGACGTTCCTTAGTTCTTACCGCCGAGACGACCTTCGACGAAGACAGCGAAGTCGTCCGCGAAGGCATCCACCTCGTCCCAGTCTGTGTACTCGTAGTCGCGTGACGTGTCGGTGTCACCTGTCGCTTCCTTCGCAATCCTTTTCATCATGAGACGTTTGAGGAAGCCGTACTTGGAGTAACGGAGCGCGCCGCCGAAGACGCCGATTCGGTCGGGTTCCCAGTCCGTCTCCTCAAGGAAGCTATCGACGTACCCCGCTGATTCGGCACGTCCTTCCTCGTCGTCGATAGCCGACGAGAGGGAAATCTGAAAGAAGGCGGTCGGTAGTTCTTCGAGAGCTTCGAGGTTGTCCAGTACGAAGCCGCGCACAGCCTTGTTGTGTCTGCCGACGTGTATCGACGAACCGACTACGACGGCGTCGAAGACATCGACGGTTATGTTCGACGACGACTCAACATCGACGGACTCCGCGGCGTGACCACGTCTCGTTAACGTATCGACGATTCTGTCCGCAACCTTCGCTGTCTGTCCCTCCCCTGTGCCGTACAGAACTAGAAACGATGTCATAGCAGAACTATGGACCCATGTGTGATAAAACGTTTTCCCGTTTTCGGGCGACGCGAAAATGTATACATACGGGTTACTATGTACAGACATGGAGCCGAGAACGAAGAAGTTGTTAGCCTTGACAGCCGTGGGCGTGGTTCTTGTCGTCGCCGTCGTCGCAGGTGGTCTCTGGTTCTGGGCGTCGTCTCTCTACGAGGACAGCTACACGAGCAGTTACGAGTATAGGCTCGACGCAGAGACGAACGGCACCCTGAGCAACGTCACGCTCTACCTGCCTGTACCTGTCGAGGACGGCGAGTCGGAGATAGGCGACCTGTTCGTCGAGCGCGAGGTTTACGAGGACACAGACGCCGAGGAGACGGAGCCGTGGAACTACAGCCTCGTTCCGACGGAGCGTGGTCTCCTGCTGGAGGTGAACGCCGAACGTATCGTCGGCAGGGACAGTATCATACTCAGGGAGTTCGACGACGAAGGAAGGCTCACGAGAATGCGCGAGATTGAGGCGGACGAGATACCTGAGAACACGACGAACACCGACATCGTGCGTCGCCCGACAGGCTACACGAGGATAGCGGGTGTCGAGTCGGACGAAAGTATCGACACGCGAAGTCCTCTCGACAACGAACCGATGCTGTCGCCGAAGGAGAACGTCTCGGAGGTGGACTGCGGTGTCGTGTGGCGCGAATATTACTACTCCACGGGCGAGAGATGTTACGCCTACACGAGCTATGTCTACGCTGACTACGACGCCTCATCCGAGACGCAAGTCTCCTTCTCGATAGAACTCGAAGGCTCAAACAGCTGGTGGATAGGAGGATGGAGTTCGAACTGGTACACGGATTCGGTGAGGTTCACGCACGACGGCGAGCGGAACGGCTGGACCGCGACACGCGGGACTTACACCGAGGAAGGGGGTAGTTACAGATGAGTCGCGAATCCGCCGACGTGTAAGAGGTAAATAACACAAGGGCTTTACGTGGTGGTGGCGAAGGTGGGATGCAGATGGCAGAAGGAACGATCGGCTTCTTCCACGACAGGAAGGGCTACGGATTCATCGAGCGCAACGACGCGGACGACGACGCGGAAGACGTTTTCTTCCACATGGAGGACGTGGGCGGACCTGACCTCGAAGAGGGTGAAGAGGTCCGTTTCGACGTAGAGGAGGCGGACAAGGGTCCCCGAGCAAAGAACTTAGAGAGAATATAAAGAAGTAGTCCCTGTCTTGCAGGGCACTTTCTTCAGGAGTTATCGCCGGACAGCGGCGGCTTCGAAGTCCCGTAACGTCAGATTTCAGCGTGCTCATACAGTACTACTAGACAGAGGTCGTATAGCCGGGATAGTGACGAGTAAGTTTATTTGACAATATTTGCGCCGTCATGGTGGCTCTCGGTGCCAAATTATATAATGCAGAGTCGTCATGTGTAACGGCATGGTACGCAACCGGACACTAATCGTCTTTGTCACGCTCGCCGCGACGCTGTTCCTATTAGCTAGCGTAGGTACGGTAGCGGCACAAGGTACAGTATCGATAGATGGTCCCGATGAACCCGTTGCCGCAGACGGAGACTTCGACTTTACGGTGACGATGACTGACTCAAGCCTTGGGGAGGTAGCCGTCGAATCGAGCGACTTCGGTGTTGATCTTTCCGTGGTTGACGACGACGGTGACAGCATAAGTGCGCAGACGGACACCAGCGTCGAGTTCATCGACATCGTTGGAGAGGACTCAACGTACACGCTGAACGTCGACATAACCGGTGGTTCAGAGGGGGACACGGGAACGATAACCGCCGCGACGGGCTCAAACATAGGTGGCTCGAATGTTGACGACCAGCAGAGCGTGAGCTTCAGCATCACGGACGCTGCTCCCGAGTTCAGTATCAGCAACCTCAACCCCGTCAACGCCGATGTGACGGAGGGCGAGATAATAACGGTCTCTGCTGTCATAGAGAACACGGGTGACGCAACAGGCTCCGCAACCGTTGACCTTACTCTTGACGGTTCAGTGGCTGACTCAACGACAACCGGCAACCTCGCTCCGGGAGTGGCGCAGACTGTCTCCTTCAGCGTAGACACAGGTGCAGTCGGTGCGGGTTCATTCGTGCACGGAATACAGACCGCAGACGACAGTCAGACCGGTAGTCTGACTATCGAGTCCGAACCGGCAGGTATCCGTGGAACTGACCGTTCCGGCTCCGTCTTCGCGCCCAATGACGTGGACGATGTCTTCCAAGGTGAGGACATAGAGTTCACACAGACGCTTTCGGGTATACCTGACGGCGGAGCTTCGGGCGAAGTTCTCGAAGACGATCCGATACCCGCTAACCAGGATACGGGCATATACGCGGCTAACGGCGACCCCAACAACCCCACGGTTACGGTTCGCCAGCCCCGCGTACAGACGCTTGAGGTAATAGACACCAACGGCAACGGAGTTACAGAAGTTTCTGGAAATCAACCTGTCCTTGTCGGAGTCGACTTCAACTACGAGGATGCCGAACCAATAAAGCACGAGATCTTCGACAACGCTGGCGATAATGTCTTTGATGATATAAACAGTAATGCTAACTTTGGAGATCTTACTCCCGATCAGGAGGCTTCGCTTAGCGAGTATGATGCGAGGTACGCACTCTCGTTCAACCGTGCTGGCGACTATGAACTAACTATTTCGCCCGATGGTGATGGAAACGTTGGTCAAGTCGACTCAGCTACGAGGAGTGAGGTTCTAACAGTCATCTCCAAGATATCGATAAACAGTCCGGATACGGTACAGCCTGACGGAGACTTTGACTTCACAGTAGAGATGATGGATTCAGGAGTAGGAGAGGTAGCAGTTGAGTCGAGCGACTTCGGAGTCGATCTCTCCGTGGTTGACGCAGACGGAGACAGCATAGGAGCACAGACAGACACGAGCGTCGAGTTCATCGATCTAGACGGAGATGACTCAACGTACACTCTGAACGTCGACGTAACTGGGGGCTCCGAGGGAGACACAGGAACGATAACCGCTGCGACGGGCGGTAATATTGGGGACTCTGATGTTGACGACGAGATTTCGTCGACATTCAGTCTTGAGGATGTGGTAGAGTCTCCGGTTGAGGGAGTCTCTGATGAATTATGGGCAGCGGTGATAGCAGACGATGATGAAGAGGGACTGTCGCTCTCCGACCTCGGCAACGCTATACAGGAGTATCAGTCGAACCCCGGAAACGCCGATGTCGATGGTGTGAGCATTGATCTATCTGACTTGGGTAGCCTGATACAGTACTACCAGAACGAAGTCGCTTAGCAGAAGCTTTCTCTGTCCTCCGTCGTCAAAACGGTTATACAGCCTCCTTTCCCACGAAAGATTAGGTATGTCTTCGGAGGTAAACCATACGAAGGTCGCCGAGTTCCTCGCAGTCGCATTCGGCGTCTCTTGGACATCCGCTGTTCTCGTCTACGTATCAGGTGTCGAGTACGGAACTCTGACGAGCACCGCGCTCGTCGTCGTCTTCTTCATGTGGGCACCCGCATTCGCCGCGGTCGTCGTCCAGATGCGGCGCGGCGAGTCAGTGCGCGCAGGATGCGGCTTGTTCCGTGGAAGACTTCGCTGGGTTGCTTTCGCGTGGCTCGCGCCGCTCGCGCTCGTCGTTCTCACCATCGCCGTCGGCGTCATTTTCCCGTCTATCTCTTTCTCGACCGACTACACAGCGTTCCTCACCGAAGCAGGACTAACCGACGAACAGATAGAGGAGTCGCTCGCTGTTCTGGACGCGCTTCCTGTGCCACCGGTCGTTCTTTTCGTGGTTCAGGCTCTTGTCGCAGGAGCTACGATAAACGCCGCCGCCGCACTCGGCGAGGAACTCGGATGGCGCGGTCTCCTCCTGAGCGAACTCGCGCCGCTCGGCTTCTGGAGGCTCTCGGCGTTCACGGGCGTCGTCTGGGGTGTCTGGCACGCACCTGTCGTGCTACAAGGACACAACTTCCCTGACTCACCGCTCGTAGGCGTCGCCGTCATGACCGTCTGGACTGTCGCTGTCTCGCCCGTCTTCACGTATCTCACGTTACGCGCACGCTCGGTACTCGCCGCGACGTTCTTCCACGGAACGTTCAACGCGTCGGCGGGCTTCTCGCTTCTTTATCTCACAGGTGCGGGAACGGTCTTCGTTTCACCCGTCGGTGTCGTGGGAATAGTCGCGGCTGTCTTAGCCACGACGGCGTGCGTCGTCCACGACAGGCACGTCGCTACCGTTTCGGTGACTTCGGGCGCGCCCGTACCAACGTGGGAAGACGGGAATTAGCCGAATCTTCGGGATTCAGACGTTCGCTTCCATCTTGCTAAGCCCCATGTAGAAGCCATCCTCCAAAGCCCTCTTCTTTCTGTGGTAAAGCACGCGCGTCCTGTAGAGAAGGAAGACAGACACGAGCAAGAAAACGACGCCGACCAAAGAGACAGAAAAGCCGTAGAGACTCAGTCCGACGAACAGCGGCGACAGAACGAAGACGAATCCGTAGACTGCGACGACGGTCAGTATGTTCCGGCTGTACCTGTACGCTGTGCTCAGGCCGACGTAGGCGTCCGATTCCTCGTGTGCGAGACGCTGTGCGAACCCCTCGACACGTCCCGCGTCCGAGACATCGATATGCGGAACCGACCTGCTCTTCGCTTCCTCGTATATCGCTGAGTAGTCGTACTTAGGCTCGAAAACCCTCTCGACTAACCTTTCAGCGGTGCCGGAAACCGCACGGAAGAACCTCCCAGCGACGTATCCACCGACGACGACAACGACAGCGAGTTCGGCGGTCGAAACCTCCGAAACCTCGAAAGCTGTGTTCTCTGCGACGAGGAGAACGAGGAGTATCACGGAGACGACACCCGGCACGAAGTCCGCCGACGCGCTCTGGAAACCGAAACGGTTAGCGGGCATACGCGTACGTCGTCCCGACGTTATTTGTATCTTGCCACGTCAACCGCGGCGGTCTTACCGTAAGCCGGACGGAACACGGTTTCAGCTACGTTGTTCAGCTATTTCGTCGGTGGACTTGAAGTCCGTCTCTATCGAACTTACCTCGGAATCGACGGCTTCCTGTATCCTCTGTGCCGCCTCTATTAGCTTCTCCTCCTCGTTCATGTAGTCGGCGGAGACGGTTATCTCGACTTCGACGGCGAACTTGTTGAAGTCGCCTGCAGATGCGTCCTTCTTATACATGTCTTCGACGCGCATCACGAACCGCCTCCACGGTCACGAACGACTGACGTGTGACCTGACGTCGTGTGTCCGTCCCCTACACGGTATCTCCCCTCTGCGACTTTACCACCGACGGGATGTTCGTGGCTTCTCCGTGACCTCCCCCTGTTTGTCGCCATATACCTAAACCGGTACGGACCCGTTTTATTTATACTCTTGGGTGGTGTTCGGTTCCACGTTGAAATATTTGGCGACTATCCCGCCTCTTCCCCTTCTTCTTCCTCTTCTTCGGTCTTTTCCTCGAAGACACCACCGCAGTTCTCACATCTCCAAACAGCATTTCCTCCGTCCACGGAAACCGGATACAATGTGTCCTTAGCACCACAGTTTCCACATACAGATTCGACTATTTTCATTCAGTTTCAGGGAGCAGGATGTCCACTTGTGCAACATCTACGCCGTACGGAGACTATAAACATGGTCTGTTAGTGAAGAAATAACTCACAACCGGCTGACGCTGTGTCGGACCGTTATTGTTCGTACCTATCACATCCGAGTTCGGTTTAAATAGTCCCCTGCTGTTGATAAACTATGGCAACTGAACTGCTGGTAACAGGACTCGTCGGGGGGCTGACTGCAACGGTCGTTATGACGGTTGTGATGATGGTGGTGGGTGACGGCGGACCGCCGCCTACGGCAAGACTCGTCGCAAAGTTCGCCGACGGAGAACCTGAGGAGTACAAGATGCCCGGCATGCTCCTACATTTCGTCTACGGGATAGGTGCAGGCGGCGCGCTCGCCGTCGGTGCTCCTCTGGTCGGAGTCGGCTTCGACGAGGTAGCCGTCGCTCTCGTCGTCGGTCTGGCTTATGGAGTCCTTCTCATGGTCGTCGGCATGGTGTTCTGGATGCGGCTTGTCATGGATGTCGAACCCGACAAGAAGACCATGATGACTTTCGCTGTGGCGCACGTCGTCTACGGCGTCGTCCTCGGTGCCGTTCTGTGGACGGGGATACTCGCGTGAGAAGCCGACACAGGGGTTTTCGAAGCTGACTATGAGGATACGGATTCCGGCTGGAGTGACAGCCTTACTGGTCGTCGTTTTGGTCGTCGTATCTGTCTCCACGGTCACCGAAACAGCCGTGTCTGTCGCGGCTTTCGACTACGACAACTTCGTCGCCCACTGGTGGGTGTTCCCCGCTTCCGTCGTCTTCTCGCTCGTCGCTCTTTCGGCGGGTGTTTCGGGCGCGCTCTTCTTCAGCCCGTTCTTCATGCTTGTCGTCGGTCTGACCGCGCCACAAGCCATCGGTGCGGGGCTTCTTACGGAGGTCTTCGGTATGGGAAACGGTATCCGGTCGTACGTCAAGCAGGGACTCGTCGATTACACGACGGCGAAATGGCTCCTCGCCGGTGCGGTTCCCGCGATAGTCGTTGGTGCTTTTGCCGTCCATTACGTCCCCGAGAACATCCTGCGCGGCATCTTCGGGGGCGGTCTCGTCCTACTCGGCGGCTTTCTTTTCTACTACGACCCCGCCGAGGACTGTGAACCCGGAGAGGGAGAGGGCGACATTCTCCGCGAGAAGAACACGGGACGCGGGAAGACCGTCATCGAGGCTTCGGACGGGACGCGTTACGAGTTCGACACGTGCTGGCGTGTTCCGGGTGTCGCGCTCTCCACAGTGGGCGGCTTCGTGACCGGACTCATCAGCGCGGGACTCCCCGAACTCGTCACTACGCAGTTGGTCGTCCGTTGCCGTGTCCCGCCGCGTGTCGCCGTCGCAACCTCCGTCTTCGTGCTCGGTATCACCGCGACGGTGGGTGCTGTCATACACGCGCTCAACGCCACACCCGTCTGGTACGTCGTCGCTTGGTCCGTGCCGGGTGTTCTCGTAGGCGGCACGGTGGGGACACACGTCGGTAAGTACGTTCCGAAAGACATGATGGAGGCGGGTCTTGGTGTCGTCTTCGGTGTCGTCGGCGTCGTGGTTCTCGTGACGACGTTCGCTCTCTAATTCGTCGACATCTTTCGCGTCTGTGACCTGCGCTTTCACAACGGACATACGCTTATCCGTCTGCGACACCAGTACTTCACAATGCTCGAACAGTTCGGCATCTACGAGTGCCGGTCGTGCGACAACTACGTGCTCTCGACAGCAAGCGAGTCGGAGATGACTTGCTGTGGAGAAAAGCTCGAACCGGTAGACAACGAAGGTGCGTCTGTAGAGGAACCCGAGACGAAGCCGTTGTTCAGACATGTCTTCGGGATGACGGAGACGGAGATGGACATATGTCTCTGTGTCATAGACGAGGGTGAGGCGACGGCGAACGACATCTCCGAAGCACTCGGCGTCGAAAGGAGCGTCGTTTCGCGGTACGCAAACCATCTCGTCAAGGTCGGCTTTCTCCACAAGTCGGAGCGTAACCTGCGTGAAGGTGGGAGGGTACACGTCTACACGCACGCATCGCCCGAGGAGGTGAAGCGGAGCCTGACGCTCGGCTTCTACCGTTGGGCTGGCGACGCGACGAAGCTTATCGAGGAGTTCGAACGCGAGAAGATGGAGCAGATGGCTAAGGCGGGTGCGGATGTGGACGAAGACATCGAGGACGTAGGAAAGAGCGTCTACTGGGAGTGAGACACGTCCGACACGGCTGTGCACGTCCGTGTAACACACGCGGTCTGTTTATACGGCTCCGTCGCTTTTTCCGTTTGGATGTCCGTCCAAGACCTGCCACCGAGCGCGAAACTCGTTCTGAAGGTTCTCGAAGTAGAGGGCGCGCACGACAGAAACGAACTCGTCGAGTGTACGGGTCTGCCCGAGAGTACCGCACGCTACGCCGCCGAGAGGCTCGTTGACGAAGGACTCGTTGAGAAGAGGCTGAGCGACGGCGATGTTGTCTACGACCTCGTGTGACGGTCTGTGTTCGGAATAGGCACAGACAGGGTATCTGTTTATCAAGCCGACACATCCTTTCTTCTGATGTCAACCGAAACCGAGACAGCCAACGTAGGCAAGGAACTCCTGAACACGACGCCGAAGAAGCTCGTCGCGGGTGCGGTCGGCGGATTCGTCGGAAGTCTGTTGATGGGCGCGCTGATGCAGACGATGAACCCCGGGACTTTACAGATGGGCATACCCGCGATGTACGGCGTCGAAGGTCCTTCGTCGCTCGCAGGATGGGCGTTCCATCAGTGGCACGGCGTCTTCTTGGGTCTCGTCTACGTCTTGGGTGTCGAGAACGTAGGCGCGCTACGCGAGAAGGCGCGCACCTTAGGCGGCGCGGTCGGACTCGGCGTCGGCTACGGTATCGCAACGACGCTACTCCCCGTCTTCGTAATGCCCGTCTGGCTCTCAGCGATGGGCTTCGCTGGCGCGCCGCCGTTTCCGAACTTCGCGATACCCGCGACGCTGATGAGTGCTATGACACACATCATATACGCAGTCCCGCTCGCTCTTGTCTACTACTACGTGTCGCGCGAATAGAGCGGACTGAGAGAACGGCAGGGCAAAC
Source organism: Halobacteriales archaeon (assembly GCA_034522195.1). Classification (GTDB taxonomy): domain Archaea; phylum Halobacteriota; class Halobacteria; order Halobacteriales; family Halorutilaceae; genus Halorutilus. The sequence goes on from JAXHLL010000006.1 coordinate 70,923, forward strand.
GTAATTAGAGCGCGTTTCCTTTTTCGTGCGTGCGCTTAGACGAATACGTTGACGTGGAGGTCGATGACGACCGACGCGTCCGCGAACTCGCTCAGGAGAAGTCGTACGAGGTACTCGACTATTTAGATGGCTTCGACGACCGTTTCGACGAGGTGCGTCAGGGGGACTCACTGTTCGGCAGCACTTCGCCCTCTGTCTTCGTCGGACGCTCGAACTATCCGCGTGTACCCGTCGGTGTCCTCTCGCCCGTCGGCGAGGAGGAGGACGCCGGAGACTTCGTAACGAGCGGAGACTGGTTCGAACGCGGTATGGAAATCGAGGGTGTCCTTCGTCGTCGCACAGGGCTTCTCAACTCGCGCAGACAGACCGACGCACGCGTCGGCGAGACGGGCGTGACGACACGTTTCCTGGACGCGTCACGCGAGGTCGCGCTCGCCGACGAACCCGTCGATGTCGAAGTAAGGCTACAGGACGAACCGAACGTCGATGTTTCACTCGACAACGTACGCGCGCCGACAGGTCCGAACGTCACCGCACGCGACGCCGAACTCGCAGAGAACCCGTCGGTGCCGCGCGCCGTCGAGAAGGCTTACGGCGACGACGACTGGAAGGCAGAGGACGCCGTCTCATACCTGTACGAAAAAGGTCTCGATGTCTACGAGATAGACGACGTTTTCTCCGCGGGTGCTGTCGGTGTAGGCGACGCGCGCAGACTCGTACCGACGCGGTGGTCCATCACGGCGGTCGATGACATCGTCGGGAAGCATCTACACGACGAGATACTCGACTACCCGAGCGTCGACGAGACGACCGTACACGTCGAGGAGTACATGGGCAACCGTTACTGGGTGATTCTCGCGCCCGGACGCTGGGAGTACGAACTCGTCGAGGTCAAGTCGCCCGGGAACGTCTGGAACCCGTCGGACGACGAACATTACGTCGGAAGCGCGAACGAAGGTTTCGAGGGAAGGTCTTCGTACGTCGATGAGACCTCGGGCGCGTACTACGCGTCGCGTCTCGGCGTACTCGAACACCTTCGCGCCGAGAGGAGACAGGCGAAGGCTCTCGTCGTGCGTGAAGCCACCGACGCCTACTGGGCACCCGTTGGTGTCTGGCAGATACGCGAGAGCGTCCGCAACGTATTCGACGATGAAGGTGCGACCGCGGAGACGTTCCACGACGCGGCGCGTCAGGTTGTTGGGCGTCTGCCTATCTCCGAGGAAAGATTCCGGCGCAAGTCTGCGATGTACAGCGGTGTGCAGACCGGACTGGGAGAGTTTTAACGCGGGTTTGAATTCTTCAAAAACTGGTTCTACGTTGTCAGAGGGTAAGACGACAGAAAAAACTTGGAGGAACCCCGGGAAACATGAGGATATTCATCAGTTATATTAGTTGTCGTGGTAAAACTGAGCCTAATGAGTTCTGGGAATATTCAGGGGCGGAACCTGAACGGGATAGGGGAGATAGACCCGTACATGCGTGGTGCCGTTGTGATGACTCTCGTGCTAGCGGGTGTCTTGTTCGGAACCGCAGTTATCACAGGAACGGCGACAGCACAGGCGACGGCACCCGACTGTTCGGAAGTTGTGTACGACGTTGGCGACGGTTCGCCAGCGAATCCGTACGAGGTCGGAAACGTCGAACAGCTACAGTGTATCGAGGATAACGACCTCAGTGCCAGCTATGAACTCGCCTCAGATATCGACGCGTCAGGAACGTCGGAGTGGAACGACGGAGACGGCTTCGAGCCTATCGGGGACCGACGAGACCCCGAGAGCTTCACAGGTACCTTCGACGGCAACGGGAATACCATCGAAAACCTGACAATCGACCGCACCGACGAGGACCGGGTGGGTCTTTTCGACCGTATCTGGAACGGTGGTTCTGTCGAGAACGTTGTCCTCGATAACGTGACCGTCCGAGGCGACTTCCGTGTGGGAGGTATCGCGGGACTGATTGAAGGCGGTACGGTCGAAAACTCCGCGGTCAACGGCACCGTCGCAGGCTCCACGTCTGTGGGTGGCATCGTCGGCACACTGTTCAACATCGAGGGGAGTATCACACAAGACCCTGTAAGAAGCACTCTGAGCGGCTCTTTCTCCAGCGGCAACGTCACCGGCAGTACCGGACGTACGGGTGGTATCGTCGGTCTGAACAGGGGTACGGTTCAGGGGACGTACACGACAGCGTCGGTCAGAAGCGACTCTTTCGTGGGCGGCATCGTCGCCATCAACGGCAACAAAGGTGTCGTCCGTGAGTCGTACGCTATGGGAGGGGTTACAGGTAACGACTACGTCGGAGGAATCGGAGGACAGAGCGGCGGCGACGTGACGGAGACTTACTGGGACACGGAAGCGACGGGTCAGCAGACGGGCATAGGTCTCGGTTCCGGAGGCACGAACGTGGAGGGTCTGACCACAGAAGAGATGACAGGAGACGAAGCACGGGGTAACATGACGGGTTTCGACTTTGACACGACGTGGGTAACGACAGACACGTATCCGCAACTCCTCTGGAGCGTGGAGGATATCGGACTCGACGCGCCGGAGACGTTGACAGTCGGCGAGACATCTCCCGCACCGTCATTTTTCAACATCGTAGACGGCTCGACACCTTCTGTGACCTCACTGGCGAACTACTCCAGCAGCGACACCGACGTTATCACCGTTTCGAGTCCTCTTGAAGCCGTAGGAGTGGGTACTTCGACCGTGACTGTCGAACGTCTCGGTTTCGTTGACTCGGAGAGCGTGACCGTAAAGCAAGGGGAGTTATTCAACGTGAACGTAACTGGTACGAACAGTCCCGTTATTGAGGGGGAAACGCTCGAAGTCACAGCCAACGTCACCAACACAGGCGATGAAGAGGGAACGCAGGAGGTCAACTTGACCGATACAGGCTTCAGCAGCGAACAGCAGGACGAGGCGGAGCTGACACTCGGACCGGGTGAGTCCAATGACTCTGTGGTTCTCGAATGGCAGACTGAGGTCGGCGACGTAGGCACGGGGGACGTGACGGTTTTCAGCGAGAACGACAGCGACTTGGAGAACGTGACGGTTGGAAGGCGAGCCGAGTCGGAGCTATCGAACCTGGATATCGCGGGTCAGGGTGGTGACGCGACGATAACTGAGGGGAAAAACGAAGTCGTCGCTGTCAGAATAAAGAACCTCGGTGACGAGGATGGGTCTTTCGATGTCACACTCGAAGTCAGCGACAATGTACGGGAAAACAGGTCTGTCGAAAGCCTGAGCGGCGGCGGGACCGAGACGGTAGCCTTCTCCGGCGTGACCGGGGTGTTAGGTCCAGCCGACTACGTAATCAATGTCTCGACCGCTAACGATACTGTGACAGGGAACATGACTGTCCAGGAAGACGACTGTATCAACCGCCGCAGCCTGAGCCGCGGTCAGGAGAATCAAGGGTGTCCTCGGGATCGCACGCTCGGACGCGGCAGTTCGCGTGAGGAACTCGACCGCGAGACGGGACGTAGCAGCGACACGTCGAGGCGCGACAGAGGTAGAGGGAGCAGCGGGCGCGGACGGTAGACCGCCTACGCCGTAACTATCTTCACCACGTCGCCCTCCTCCAACTCCTTCGAGTCGCTTATACGTTGCTTCGTGCGCCCATCGACGGCGTGGTGGTACGCCTCGCCGATGTCGGAGTGTATCGTGTAGGCGAGGTCACGCGGCGTCGAGCCTTCGCGCAGAAGGAATGCGTCGGGCAGGACGTTTCCGCTTCCGTCGGTCCATCGGTTCTCGTTCTCGACGGGATACGCGGTAAAGTAGCGCAGGAAGTCGTAGACGGCGGAGTCGAGTGCCTCCTGCACGCCCGTCCCGCCGTGTTCTTCGACGACCTCATGGATACGTTCGAGACCGGCGCGCTGTTCGTCCGAAACGTCGCCGGTTATCTCGAAGGAGGCGTCTCCGGGCGCGTAATCGACGACGCCCGCCTCGTCGGCGCGCCGCAGAGCGAGTTCGGACTCCGCGCTCACGGGAACCGCACCGTCGTCCACGAGAGCCTTGACGTACTCCTCGGGCGCGATATCGACCTTGTTCGCAACGACGAGAACGGGCTTCGATAGAGAGCGTATCTCTTGCGCCAACGCTTCGGTCTCTTCGTCGCCCCAGTCATCTACGGGTGGGAGTTCGACGTTACGCAGGGCGCGCTGTACGTCCGCCTCCGACGCGCCAACACCCGTCAGAACGTCGGCGAGCGCGTCTTCGAGTTCGAAGTCAGGAGTCTTTGACCGTCGGACGAGACGGTTGAGGTTGTCCTTCAGTATCCCTGCTATCCACATCTCCAGTTCGTGCACCAGGAAATCCACGTCGTCGCGCGGGTCATGCTCGCCGACCTCGACGGGTTCTCCTTCTTCGTCCGTACCACCGGACGCATCGACGACGTGCAGGATTACGTCCGCCTGCCTGAGTTCGTCCAAGAACTGGTTGCCTAAACCGCGTCCCTCGTGTGCGTCGGGGACGAGTCCCGCGACATCGATGAGTTCGACGGGTACGTAACGCCGACCTTCGCGGCAGTTTCCGCAGTATCCTTCCAATTCGTCGAGTTCCTCGCACGGGCAGTCGGTGCGCACGGCGGCGACGCCGCGGTTCGCGTCTATCGTCGTGAAAGGGTAGTTGCCGACCTCGGCGTCAGCCATCGTCGTAGCCTTGAAGAATGTCGATTTGCCCGCGTTGGGTTTTCCCGCTAGACCAACTGTTATCATTGACGGTAGAAACGCCGCCCCCATTGAATTACTTGACGGATAACGTCGGAAATTTGAGCTACCCACGACTTTAGTCGTGGGATTCAGCATGGACTCCCGGTTGTCGGCTTCATCCCATGACTAAAGTCATGGGCCCCTGTCTCGTAAATTCTATAACTGTGGGATGAGACGGTATGTTAGGGAGTCAAAAGTATGACCGAAAAAGAAGGGGACGACACGACAGAGACCGAAGAGACGACAGAAGAACCCGGGACGGAGGACGAGACCGACGTTTTCGACGAGGCTGAGGAGAAGGTCGAAGAGACAGCCGAGGAGGTCGAAGAAGCCGTCGAAGAGACCGAGGAAACCGTCAAAGAGGGCGTTGAGGAGGTTGAGGAACGCGCGGAGGACATAGAGGAACGCGTCGAGGGGCGCGCCGAGAACGTTCTCGACTCAGTGGACGACAACGTGGACCGTCTGCTCTCCGAGATACTCGACACGCGGTCGCGCGTCGCCGTCTACGTCGGTCTGAGACAGAAGGAGAGGGCGACTGCCGACGAAGTCGCGGAGGAGACAGGTCTGTACCCGGACAAGGTCGAGCGCGTCATAGAAGAGCTTGAAGACGACGACGTGGTCGAGAAAACCGCAGACGGCAAAGCGTACAAAGCCGTATCCCCGACGGAACTCGTCCGGCGTGTGCCCGAGAGCGTCGGTGGCTGGCTCAGCGACCTCATCGGTTCCGGCGACGACGAGGAAAAAGAGACCGCTAAGACGACCGAGATAGACGTAGAGTAACGCCCCCGAGAAAACAGGCGACCCATTTTTACGCGCGTCCGTACACATAGACGTATGAGCAAGCTTACAGGTGCCGTACAGACGGCGATTGTGCTCGTGGGAACAGCCGTTGCAGTCGTAGCCGGTTACTTAGGCTTCGTAATGGTGCCAGAACTCGCCGACGTCTCTGTCTGGAGCGTCGTTTTCGTTGTCTCTCTCGGCTTCGCCGGTCTTTTCGTCTCTCAGCGTGTCGCTTCTTCGCTCGTCTCGCCGTACAACACAGCCGAGGTTTCCGTCTCGGGACCTATCACACGCGAAGGTCCGACAGGTCTTGTTCCGTCGCCCGGGTTTCCAGCCGAACGCATCGTCGATGCAGTCGAAAGAGCCGACGAGGATTCGGGCGTTGAGGCTCTCGTGATGAATCTCAACACGCCCGGCGGACAGGTCGTGCCGAGCGACGACATCCGGCGCGCCGTCGAGGAGTTCGACGGTCCGACGGTCGCCTACGCAACCGACACCTGCGCGAGCGGCGGATACTGGATAGCGAGCGCGTGCGACGAGATACACGCCCGCGACACGAGTCTCGTAGGCTCTATCGGCGTCCTGGGTTCGCGTGTCAACGCCAAGGAGGCGGCGGACAAACTCGGTCTGGAGTACGAGAGACTTGTCGCCGGACGGTACAAGGACGCGGGGACGCCGCTGAAAGAGACGGACGACGAGGAACGCGAGTACCTTCAGGGCATCATAGACGGCTTCTACGACGAGTTCGTCGGACGTGTCGCCGAGGGGCGCGAGATGGACGAGGAGGAGATACGCGGCACGGAAGCGCGTGTCTACCTCGGCAAGGAGGCGAAGGACGAAGGACTCGTGGACTACGTCGGGACACGCGAAGACATGGAAGAACGCCTCGAAGAGATAGTCGGAAAGGAGCCGAAGGTACACGAGTTCACTCCACGGCGGTCTTTCCGTGGTCAGATAGGCTCGTCGGCTGGCGCGCTCGCGTACTCTTTCGGTGCCGGCGTCGCGTCCGTCCTCGACGAAAAGGAGTTTGAGGGTGTCGAGGGGTTCGACTTCAGGCTGAAGTGACCTGTCGAACGCCACCAAGACGAAGGAGTAAAGCGGCGCGCGAACCTATTCGGAACATGACGACGGGAGTCCTGTTACTCAACTTCGGAGAGCCGGAAGAGACGACGCGCGACGCCGTCGTGCCGTACTTAGAACGCATCTTCTTGAGCAACATGGAGATGGAAGACATAGACGACGAAGAAGCCGCCAGAGAGAGAGCGCGAGAACTCGCCGAAAGGCGCGCGCCCGGCTTGCTAGCCGAGTACGAGGAGATGGGTCCGTCGCCTCTGAAGGGGCAGGCGCGCGAGCAGGCGGACGCTCTCGGCGACGAACTCGCGAAGCGCGGCTACGACGCAGAGATATACAACGGTATGCAGTACACCGACCCGTTCGTGCGCGACGCTCTGAAGAAGGCATGCGAAGACGGCGTCGAAGAACTCGTCGCTCTGCCTGTCTACCCTCTCTGCGGACGCACGACTACCGTCGAGTCTCTGGAGATGACCGAGGACGCGCTCGAAGAACTCGACTGGTCGCCCGAGTACACAGAACTGACGGGCTGGCACGAACATCCCGACTACGTCGAACTGCGTGCCGATAACCTCACCGAGTTCGTCAACGAGGAAGGCGTCGAGATAGGCGACGACGCGGAACTCCTGTTCTCGGCGCACGGAACACCGACGAAGTACCTCGAAGGCGACTTGGCTTCGCGGTACGACGACTACGTCGAGGAGTTCTGCGACTGGATAGCGACACGCCTCGGCGTCGAGGACTACCTCTTAGGCTACCAGAACCACGAGAACCGCGGCGTCGACTGGACAGAACCCGATACGGAGGACGTAATCGAGGACGTCGAAGCGTCGCACGTCGTCGTCGAACCCGTTTCGTTCATCGCGAGCAGTCGGAGACGCTCTCCGAACTCGACATCGAACTCCGCGAGGAGTGCGAGGAACTCGGTATTGAGTTACACCGCGTCCCGATACCACACGACGACACGCGTTTCTCCAGCGTGCTCGCCGACCTTGTCGAGCCAATAATCGCCGACGAACACCTCGACGACTGGGGAATGGGGCAGTGTCGTTGTAAGGAGACGGAAGACACGTACTGCTACGGTCCTGCTTACTGAACTTCGCGCCCGTTTGGACGGCTTTTTGTACCGCGCCCCCCTGCTTCGGCACATGACGGACGACAACGACACAGACGACGAGTACCGTGTCGAAGAGGACTCGATGGGCGAGGTGCGCGTCCCTGAAGACGCGCTCTATGGCGCGCAGACACAGCGCGCTGTCGAAAACTTCCCCGTCTCCGACCTGCGTTTCGGAAGACGGTTCATACACGCTATCGGCGTCGTGAAGCTGTCAGCGGCGAAGGCGAACAACGAACTCGGTCTTTTGGACGACGAAAAAAGGAAGGCTATCGTGAAGGCGGCGCGCGAAGTCGCAGAAGGCGAACACGACGACGAGTTCCCAGTCGATATCTTCCAGACGGGGAGCGGAACGAGTACCAACATGAACGCCAACGAGGTCATCTCGAACCGCGCCTCCGAGATAGTCGGAGCGGAGAAGGGTTCGAAGGAGATACACCCGAACGACCACGTCAACATGGGACAGTCGAGCAACGACGTGATACCGACTTCGATACACGTCGCCGCGCTCACCGCGGTCGAGAAGGACCTCCTGTCCGCCCTCCGAAACCTCCACGTTGAACTCGACAAGAAGGCGGAGGAGTTCGACGACATCGTGAAGACCGGAAGGACGCACCTACAGGACGCGACGCCCGTGCGCCTCGGACAGGAGTTTTCAGGCTACGCGGCACAGGTCGAGAAAGGCATCGAACGCGTCGAGAAGTCACGCGACTCGCTACGCGAACTCGCAATCGGCGGTACCGCCGTGGGCACGGGTTTGAACACGCATCCGGATTTCCCCGAGAAGGTCGTCGAAAACGTCAGTAACGAAACCGACGTAGAGTTCGTCGAGGCTTCGAACCACTTCGAGGCGCAGGCTGGACGCGACGCCGTCGTCGAGGCGAGCGGCGCGCTCAAGACAGTCGCCGCTTCCCTCATGAAGATAGCAAACGACCTACGGTGGCTCTCCAGCGGTCCGCGCACCGGCTTCGGCGAAATCGACCTCCCCGCCGTACAGCCGGGTTCGTCCATCATGCCGGGCAAGATAAACCCCGTCATACCCGAGTCGGTCTGTCAGGTTGTCGCGCAGGTGACGGGCAACGACACAGCGATAAACGTCGGCGGACAGGCGGGCAACTTCGAGCTAAACGTCATGAAGCCTGTCATGGCGCACAACCTTCTGGAGTCTATCGAACTCGTCGCGAACGTCTCCGACCTCCTTGCCGACCGTTGTGTCGCCGACATCGAGGTGAACCGCGAGACGTGCGAGGACAACGCTGAAAGGTCGCTCTCCATCGTGACCGCGCTCGCGCCGCATGTCGGATACGACGACGCCGCCGAAATCGCGAAACAGGCGATGAAGGAGGGGCGCACCATACGCGAGGTTGCGCGCGAACACGGTCTTAGCGACGACGAGTTGGACGACTACCTCGACGTGCGCAGGATGACGGAGCGCGGTATCCTCGACTAAACGCTAATAGCTGAAACCCGCGTTTCAGCCTACGCAACCCTCTTGTCGTGTCCGTCCTAAGACGGTGCATGGAAAGAGCACCTACAAGACGAAAACTCATCGCCGCGTCGGGTTTCCTCACAGCGGCGTCTTTAACGGGATGTCTCGGCGGCGAACCGAACGACGACGGAAACGAGACGACCGACGGGGGTGACGGAGACGGAAACGTCAGCGGAGACGGAAACGTCAGCGGAGACGGAAACGTCAGCGGAGACGGCGACGGCGGCACCACGCCGACTGTCGAACCCGTCGAAGGAAAGTCCGACATTCCGTCTGAGCAGGAACTGGACCCCGTGACGGATATCGGAGACGTAGACGCGCTCGCGGAACTCGTCGCCGGTAACACGGCTTTTGCTTCCGACGTTTACCGGCAGGTTCTCGGCGACGCCGAGAGCGAAAACTTCGTCATCTCTCCGCACAGCATCACCGCCGCGCTCGCGATGACGCGTGCGGGTGCGCGCGACGAGACAGCGGACGCCCTTGACGACGCGATGCGGTACACGCTCGAAGGCGACTCCCTGCACACGTCGTTCGCTGACCTCCGCGCGGAAACCGAAGCGCGCAACGAAGTAGAACTCGAAGACGACGAGGAATTCATCCTGCGCGTCGTAAACGCCGTCTGGGGACAGGAAGGTTACCCGTTCTTAGACGACTACCTCGAAACGCTCGAATCGAACTACGGCGCGGGTCTGCGCGAGGTAGACTACAGAAACGACCCCGAGGGAGCACGAAACGAGATAAACGACTGGGTCGCCGAACAGACCGAGGACAAGATAGAAGACCTCCTGCCACAGGGTTCGCTCGACACGCTCACGCGCCTCGTTCTCACGAACACCATCTACCTCAACGCGTCGTGGAACCTGCCGTTCCCCGAAGAACTGACCGAATCAGCGGAGTTCGACCTTCTGGACGACAGCACGAAGGAGGTACAGATGATGTCGAACTCCGCCGAGTTCCCGTACGCCCAACTCGACGGACACCAAGCCGTCGAACTCCCGTACGTCGGAGGCGATATCTCGATGGTCGTCGTTCTGCCTGCTGAGGATGTCGATTTCGTCGATTTCGAGCGTTCCCTCGACGCGCCGCGTCTCGTCGGGTTCGTTGACGCGCTCGAAAGCCGCGAAGGAACGGTGCGTATGCCGCGTTTCGGCTTCGAGTCAGGCTTCGCTCTGAAGGATATACTTTCGGAACTCGGCGCGAGCGTCGCGTTCGACCGGAACCGCGCCGACTTTAGCGGTATCGCCGACTTAGAACAGACGGGCGAGAACCTCTATGTCTACGATGTCTACCACGACACGTTCATCGAGGTGGACGAGGAGGGTACAGAAGCCGCGGCGGCGACCGGCGTCGTAATAGGCACGGAGTCGGCACCTGCGAACCCGTTCGAGATTACGCTCGACCGTCCGTTCGTCTTCTTCATACGCGACCGCCGCACCGGAACAGTCCTGTTCTTGGGACGCGTCGTCGAACCGGTGGACCCGGGCGAGTGAGATACGTCCGCGTACGGTACGTTTATGGCTCTTCTGCGCGTACTCTCGGTACGCATGATGCTGACCACCCACGCGCTCGTCGGCGCGCTTCTCGCGCTTCCTGTCGCACTCATCGCGCCGGCGCACGCACCCATCGCCGTCGTCGCGGGGTTCGTCGGTGGTTCCTTCCCCGACCTCGACGTACTCGCGCGCCACAGGCGTACTCTCCATTTTCCACGGTACTACGGATACGTCGCGCTACCCGCCGTCGCGCTTGCTCTCGCGTATCCCACTACTGCGACGGTCGGTGTCGCCCTGTTCCTCGTCGGCGCGTGGGCGCACTCTCTCATGGATGTCGTCGGCGGAAGCCCCGAACCGCGTCCTTGGGAACCCACCCTCGAACGCGCTGTCTACGACCACCGCTCGAAGAGGTGGCTCCCGCCTCTACGCTGGATACGTTACGACGGCGCGCCCGAGGACCTCGCGCTCGTTCTGGTCGTCGCTGTGCCCGTCACCTACCTCGCGCCAGAGGGATTCGTGTACGTCGTCGCTGTCGTCCTCGTCGTCTCGGCTGTCTACACGCTCCTGCGCAAACGCATAGGCCTACTCGCCGAACAGGCGGACACGTCCCTCGTCGAAGACTGACGAGTTTTCCGGCAAGACTCTTTGTCGCGCGTACGTATCTCTTCCATGGAAAGACCAACCGAACACGCGGGACGCAAACTCCCCGAAGGATGGGTCGTCTGGTCCGAGGACGACGGACTGGTCGTCTGCTACAAGCCCGATGTTTTCGACGGCGACGACTACCCGTGCCCGTGCCTACCGCTCATCACTGTCACGAAGGCGGACCGCGGCACAGTCGGCGGACGCGAAGGCTGGCATGTCACCTTCCATGTCGAGGCGGACGTTCCGGCGCACAGCCTGCGCAAGACCGTCGCTGGATACGACGAAGCCGTCGATTACGTCGTCAAGACAGCGACGAAGTTCAACGAAGGAGTATACGACCCAGCCGAGTTCTACGCCGAGGGCGACGTGCGCGAGGAGTACGTTGCGCGCCTCCGTGAGGAGACGGACGGATAACGCGTCCGACGCGGTTTTTCTCAGAAACCCCGTAACTAACGTTCGTCTAACCGTATTCCCCGACGGTCTAATTCTACAAGCCCTATATTAGAATCTCTAAGTAAATAAGGCTTCTTGTCGGACGAAGGCGTATTTCACATCAACTTTCGGTATATCTATATTTGGACGAAATACGGCAAAAATCGTTATATTTCGGTGTTATGAGTTAGTAATGCTTTTATAGCTACGTGAATTTGGTGTAGATGCCGAAAGACATGCCTAAACGTCTAAAACTAAAGGTTTGGGCTTGGAAGGCAGAAAGAGACAAAAACACATGGTAGAAGAACTCGTACTACAGGTAGATGACGTGGGTACGTTGGTCGATGGAGTGAACACCGTCTGGGTACTGACCGTGACGTTCTTGATATTCTTCATGCACGCCGGGTTCGCTATGCTCGAATCCGGTCAAGTGAGGAGTAAGAACGTCGCGAACCAGCTTACGAAGAACATGCTGACGTGGAGCGTGGGTATACTCGCGTTCTTCCTCGTCGGCGCGGGGGTATCGACGATAGTTGGCGGACTCACAAGCGGCGGAGGATACTCGTTAGCGGGTGCGTTCGGACACCTCACCGCGGGATACGATAGCTTCGAAGCCACCGGGGGATGGGTTGACTGGCTCTTCGGCGGCGTCTTCGCTATGACAGCCGCGACCATCGTTTCGGGTGCCGTCGCAGGACGCGCGAAGCTCCGTGCGTACATCGGATACACGGTGGCTCTCGCCGCTGTCATCTACCCCGTCGTAACAGGACTGACGTGGGCTGGAGGCTTCCTAGACCAGCTCGGCTTCCTCGACTTCGCGGGCGGTATGATAGTCCACGCAGTCGGCGGGATAGCCGGGCTTACAGCGGCGTGGGTCATAGGTCCACGCCTCGACAGATACAACTCCGACGGCTCGGTCAACGTCATACCCGGACACTCACTGACGTTCGCCGTACTCGGAACGCTGATACTCTGCTTCGGCTGGTACGGCTTCAACGTCGGTACGGCGGCGACACCGCTCGCTTCGACCGAGGGAGGACTCGCGCTCGGCTCGTTCTCCATAGTCGGTCTCGTCGCGCTCAACACGACGCTCGGCATGGCGGCTGGCGGTGTCGGCGCGGCGGCTATGACGCTGTACATGAGCGGCAAGGTCGACACACTGTACGTCGCAAACGGCATGCTCGCGGGTCTCGTCGCCGTCACAGGCATCGTTGACGCCGTTATCTGGCCCGGAGCGCTCGCAGTCGGTCTGCTCGCGGGCGGACAGCTACCCGTCGTCTTCAACTTCATACAGCACAAGGTGAAGATAGACGACGTCTGCGCCGTCTTCCCGGTGCACGGCTCCGCGGGTGTGCTCGGCATACTCGCGCTACCGTTCATCGCCATAGACGGATTCTCGACGAGCCAGCTATTCGCCCAGTTCGCGGGCGTCGTCGTCATAACCGTCTGGACCGTCGCCGCGACCGCACTCGTCTTCGGCGCGTTCAAGGCGTTTGGACAGGCACGTGTCTCGGAAGACCACGAGCACGAAGGTCTCGACATCTCCGAACACGGTGTCGACACGTACCCCGAGTTCGGCGGACCCGAGACGGTCTCCGACGGCGGTACGGTGGACAGAACCATCGTAAGAGACGAGGACGCGGGAGGTGTCGCCGATGACTGACGGCGAGATAAAGCTCGTGATGGCGTACATCCGTCCCGACAAGCTCGGCGACGTGAAGAAGGCACTCGTCGAGGTGGGCGCGCCGAGCATCACGGTCACCAACGTCAGCGGACGTGGTAGCCAGCCCTCGAAGAAAGGGCAGTGGCGCGGCGAGGAGTATACCGTTGACCTCCACCAGAAGGCGAAGGTCGAGTGCATCGTCGCCGATGTACCCGCCGACGACGTGGTGGAAGCGATAGCCAGCGCCGCTCAGACGGGAGAGACGGGAGACGGCAAGGTGTTCGTCCTCCCTGTCGAGTCGGCGCGTCAGATAAGGACGGGCAAGACAGGCACCGAAGCGGTGTAGCGTAGGCGGAAGTACGGGGCGCGCCGCCCGTCGAACAATCAAAAACTCTTATACTTCCTGAACTACTCTGTACACCAAAGTACAGAGTTGTACATCATGGTTCAGGAATACTTACACAAGGCGATAGAAGGCGAAGACCTGACGCTCGAAGAGGCAAGGTCGGCGGCGGACGCCGTCTTTGAGGACGCTACGGACGCACAGATAGGCGCGCTCTTAGTCGCTCTGCGTATGAAGGGCGAGACGGAGGAGGAGATTGCGGGCTTCGCGCAGGGCATGAAGAACGCGGCGCGCACCATCTCGCCCGACGCGTCGCCGCTTATCGACACGTGCGGAACAGGTGGCGACGGCTACGACACCATAAACGTCTCGACGGCAAGTGCAATCGTCGCCTCCGCGGGCGGTGCCGTCGTCGCAAAGCACGGCAACTACTCCGTCTCGTCTTCGTCGGGTAGCGCGGACGTTCTCGAAGAACTCGGCGTCGAGATAGATGCCGAACCGCCCGCAGTCGAACGCGCAATCGAGGAAGCAGGCGTCGGCTTCATGCTCGCGCCTGTCTTCCATCCCGCGATGAAACGCGTCATCGGTCCGCGTAAAGAACTCGGTGCGCGTACGGTATTCAACGTCTTAGGACCGCTCACGAACCCCGCGGGTGCCGAATCGCAGGTAGTCGGCGTCTACGACGCCGAACTCGTGCCGCTGATGGCGCGCTCGCTCGCGCACATGGACGTGGAGCGCGCACTCGTTGTGCACGGTGCGGGGATGGACGAAATCGCTCTCCACGGAGAGACGACCGTGGCGGAGGTGGACGGCGAGAGCGTCGAGGAATACGCCGTCACACCGGACGAGATAGGTCTGGAAGAGGCACCCGTCGAGGATGTCGCAGGAGGGACGCCTCAGGAGAACGCGCGTCATCTGCGCCGTATATTCGAGGGCGACGAGACGGGCGCGAAACGCGACATCGTCCTCGCAAACTCGGGCGCGGCGTTGTACGTCGCAGGTGTCGCTTCGTCGGTCGAGGAGGGCGTAGAGGTCGCGCGCAACGCGATAGAGGAAGGACGCGCGGCGGAGAAGCTACGCGCACTCGCGGAGACTCAGTGAGACGACGATGACGCGCATAAAAATCTGCGGTATAACGTCGCGCGAGGAACTCGACGTTGTCGTCGAAGCGGGCGTAGACGCCGTCGGCTTCGTGACCGAGGTTCCCGTCGATACGCATCGCAAGCTTACGCGCGAACAGACACGCGAACTCGTGGAAGCGACGCCGCCTTTCGTCACGACTGTCGCTGTCGTGATGCCCGAGGACGACGAGAACGCTGTCGAACTCGCGCGCGAAACCGGCGCGGACGCCGTACAGCTACACAACGGCGTCGGTGTCGGACCGACAGCCGAACACGCGAAGGTCATCGAGCGCGTCGAGTTCGACGAAGAGCCGCACGAAAATGCGGACGCTGTCATACTTGACTCAACCGACGCACAGGGGGCGGGCGGAACAGGAGAGACGACAAACTGGACAACCGCGGCGCGTTTCGTGGAGGAGAGCGACCTCCCCGTCGTCTTGGCAGGAGGTCTTGACCCGTCGAACGTGCGCGAAGCCGTCGAACAGGTTGAACCTTTTGCCGTGGACGTCTCGACGGGCGTCGAACGCGGCGAGACGAAGGACGACGTTCTCGTCGAGAAGTTCGTGCGCGAAGCGAGGAAACTGAGATGACGACACCGTTCGACCTGACACGCGACGAGTTCCGCGACGTAGAACCGCCTGCAGTCGTCCGTCTCGTCGCCGAGGTGGACGCGCCGAAGCCGCTCGCCGCGTACTCCGCGCTCCGCACCGACTACTCGTTCCTCCTCGAAAGCGCGGAGATGGACATTTCGGCGTTCAAACAGGTCGGCGAAGACGGAAACGCCAGCAACGGACGCGCACGTTACTCCTTCGTCGGCTTCGCGCCCGACGCAGTCTTTCGCTCCAACGCACGCGACGTCACCGTGGAGCGTCTCCGCGAAGGCGCGACAGTCGGCGCGCTCGACGCCGTCGAGGACGGTGAGGTGCGCGAGGGTGCGGACACGCTCGACGCTCTGCGCTCGTTCTTCCCCGAAGCGCGCAATGTCAACTTCGAAACCGGCGACAGACAGGTGTTCGCGGGCGGTCTGGTCGGCTTCTTAGCCTACGACGTCGTCGGTGACCTCTGGTTGGACGAACCCGTCGAGAGCGGAACCGACGACGCCGTATTCGTACTTTCGACACGCAACTTGGTATACGACCACGAGGAAGACTCCGCGAGACTCGTCTTTACGCCTGTGCTTACCGAAGACGACGACGCAGGCGACGTTTACGACGCCGCGGTAGAGGACGCTAACGAAGCTGTCGAAGCACTCGAAACACACGAACCGCGCGAAGCCGAGGGCTTCGAGATACTCGACTCCGAGGCAGGGGAGCGCGACGAGTACGAGGAGGCTGTCGAAAAGACGCGCGAACACGTCTACGACGGCGATATCTACCAAGCCGTTATATCGCGCAAGAAACGTTACCGCGTCCGGGGCGACGCACGCGACTTTTACGCGCGCCTCCGCGAAATCAACCCGTCACCGTACATGTACCTCGTCGAGTTCGACGGATTCGGTGTCGTTGGTTCGAGTCCCGAGACGCTCGTGAGCGTACACGACGGACGTGTCACGACGAATCCTATTGCCGGAACGTGTCCGCGCGGCGAAACACCCGTCGAGGACCGCAGACTCGCGGGTGAGATGCTGAGCGACGAGAAGGAACTCGCCGAACACGTCATGCTCGTGGATTTGGGTCGCAACGACGTACGTCGCGTAGGTAAAGGCGGAACCGTCGAGGTCGATGACTTCATGAGCGTCGTACAGTACTCGCACGTACAGCACATCGAATCGACCGTCTCGGCAGAACTGCGCGACGAACACGACTCGTTCGACGCGACACGCGCCGTCTTTCCCGCTGGAACCCTTTCGGGCGCGCCAAAGATACGCGCCATGGAGATAATCGACGAACTGGAGCGCGAACCGAGAGGCGCGTACGGAGGAGGCGTCGGCTACTACTCGTGGAACGGCGACTCCGACTTCGCAATCACGATACGCACAGCGACGTTCGACGAGAACGAAGACGGCACGAGCGACGTCGTCGTGCAGGCGGGCGCGGGCATCGTCGCCGACTCCGTTCCGTCACGCGAGTTCGACGAGACGGAGGACAAGACGGACGCGCTCGTGACCGCGCTCGAATCGTTGGAGCACAAGGGGGGCGAAAGATGACGGACGAGAGAGAAGCGACGGTTCTGTTCGTAGACAACTTCGACTCTTTCACGTGGAACCTCGTCGACTACACGAGCGTCGAAGGCGTCGAGACGGTTGTCGAGAACAACCGCGTCTCATTGGAGCGTGTCGCCGAAATCGCGCCCGACGGTATCGTCGTCTCTCCCGGACCGGGACACCCCGCGAACGAGCGCGACATAGGCAGCGTACTCGACATCCTACACGAGTTCGCTGACACGCCGACGCTCGGTGTCTGTCTCGGACACCAAGCGATGGCGGAGGCGTACGGCGGCGAGGTCGGACGCGCACCCGAACCCGTGCACGGCAAGACGACGCGCCTGCGCCACGACTGCGAGGGAGTGTACGAGAACCTGCCGCAGGAGTTTCCCGTTGGGCGTTACCACTCGCTCTGCGTAACCGAGGTGCCTGATTCCTTCGAGGTAACGTCGCGTGGCGGCGGCATCGTGATGGGTATGCGTCACCGCGAAAAGCCGCTCGAAGGCGTCCAGTTCCATCCCGAGAGCGTCCTGACGGCGCACGGACACGAGATGATGAAGAACTTCCTGCGGCAGGCGCGGGAGAGATAAACTGCGAGCACGCCGGGCGTGCGGCGCGACAAACTGTTTATGCCGTCCTAACGAAAGTGCTCTATGCGCGACGCTTACTTGGTGGGAGCCGCACAGACTGAGTTCGGTGCGTTCCCGCGTGAGTCGTACAGGTCGCTGTTTGCGGAGGCTTTCAGGAAAGCAATGGAGTCCGTTGACGGCGAACTCGAAAAGGACGACATCGACGAAGCTTTTGTCGGAAACCTCGGTATCGGCGGTCGTCAGATAGGTCTCGCGGGACCGGCTGTGACGGAACACGTCGGTCTGGGCGGTACACCCTGCACGCGTGTCGAGAACGCGTGCGCCGCGAGCGGTAGCGCGCTGCGTCACGCCGTGACAGCGGTGCGTGCCGGTACCGCAGACGTTGCGCTCGCGGGAGGATACGAGGTTATGACAGACATGAGCGGCGAACGCACGCGCCGGTGGCTCGGCGTCTCGGGCGAGACCGAGTGGGAACGTATGGCAGGGATGACCTTCGCCGGTGTCTACGCGCTGATGGCTGACGCACACATGGGAAAGCACGGAACGACGCGCGAACAGTTGTCGCGTGTCGCCGTAAAGAACCACTCGAACGGCGCGAAGAACCCGAAGGCGCATTTGAACTTCGAGTGTTCGCTCGACGACGCCGTCGGAGCGGCGACGGTCGCCGAACCCCTCAACCTCTACGACTGCTGTCCCACTTCGGACGGCGCGAGCGTCGCACTCGTCGCTTCGAGAGGTGCCGCCGAGGAACTCTCCGAAACACCGATACGTGTCGCAGGTACAGGACAGGCGAGTTCGCATGTCGGTCTGTTTCGGCGTCCTTCCATAACTTCTATCCCAGCAACACACGAAGCCGCCGAGGAAGCTTACGAGGACGCAGGTACGACGCCCGACGATATCGACTTCGCCGAGGTACACGACTGCTTCAGCATCGCGGAGATACTCGCGTACGAGGACTTAGGCTTCTGCGAGAAAGGCGATGGTGGCGACTTTGTCGAGAGCGGTGCGACCGAGCGCGACGGCGAACTCCCTGTCAACCTCTCGGGCGGTCTGAAGTCGAAGGGACACCCGATAGGCGCGACGGGCACGGGGCAGGTCGTCGAGGTCTACGAACAACTGAGGGGTGAGGCGGGCGAGCGACAAATCGAAGGTCTCGAAACCGGTCTGACACACAACGTCGGCGGTTCGGGCGGTGCTGTCGCTGTACACGTCTTCGAGAGGGCGGCTTGGTAGTATGGACGCCACCATAAAGTCTTGCGGCGCGTACGTCCCCCGCCTACGTATCGACGCGTCGGAGTTCGAGGAAGCGTGGGGTTCGTTCGACGCACGCGGCGTCGAGGAGAAACGCGTCCCAGACGCGGACGAGGACGCGGTTACGATGGCTGTCGAAGCCGCCGAGGACGCACTCGGGAGTTCGTCGTACGGCAGGGAAGACGTGGATGCGCTCGCACTCGGAACGACGACACCGCCTCTAGAGGAGGGCGAGTTCGGAGCGCAGGTCGCCAAAATCGTCGGCTTCGACGAGAGCGTCGAGATAGTCGCTCACACGGAGTCGGCGCGCGCAGGCGTGCGTTCGCTCGTGACAGCCGTGCGTTCGGTCGACGAGGACGGCGTCGCAGTCGCTGTCGCCGCCGACTGTCCCATCGGCGCGCCCGACGACGCTGTCGACCACGCCGCGGGTGCGGGTGCCGTCGCTTTCGTCGTAGGCGACGAGGGCGACGTGGAGATAGAGGAGACGGCTTCGTACACGCAGGAGTTCCCCGGAACGCGTTTCCGCGAGCGCGGCGAGAAGACTGTCGAAAAGTACGGCGCGACGGCTTACGAACGCGACGCCTACACGACGGTCGTCTCGGAGGCGTTCGAAGCCATCGAAGTGCCCGACGCCGTCCTTGCGCCGACGGCACCCGACGCCGATATGCCGTACAGGGCGGCGCGGTCGCTCGGCGTCGAAGCGTACGAAGCCGCTTCGTCGCTCGGCGACACGGGTGCGGCGAGCGCTCTCTTCGGTGTCTTGGAGGCTTGGCGGAATGGCGAAAAAAACGTCGTCGTTGTCGGGTACGGAGATGGCGCGTCGGCTGACGCTGTACGTCTCGTCGGTTCGCTTTCGTGCGACTACGAACGCGCCGCGGTGAGCGTCACGTACACCGAGTACCTCCGCAGGCGAGGTCATGTCGTTGACTCGGGAGGTGACGCGTGATGGGTGTGTACGTCAGCCTACCCGCGTGGCGACGCAGTCTCGACGGACGTTACAGACTCGTCGCTGGCGAATGTCTCAACTGCGGCGAGCGTACATTCCCGCCGGAAGGCGCGTGCCCTTACTGCGGTTCGGACGCGGGCTACGACGAGTTCGAACCCGAAGGGACAGGAACCGTCGTCGCGCGTACGGTCGTCGAGGGCGCGCTACCGCCCGAGTTCGCAGAGTTCGAAAAGAAGGTGGGTAAGGTCGGCGTCGTTCTCGTCGAACTCGACGAAGGCGTACGCGTTCCCGGTATGCTGACCGACTGCGACCCTTACGCGACGGAGCGCGGCGACCGTGTCGAGAAGGTGGTGCGTCGTCTGTACGAGCAGGAAGGTGTGGTGAGGTATGGTTACAAGTTCAGACCTACCGGCTGAGCCACGACAGCAGGAGCAGGACAGAGTTAAGTTGTCGTCTCTCAATCGTACACATATGCCTGAAGTAAGAGAGATAGCACGCGAAGCCGAAGAGGTAGTGACATCCGAACCCGACGCGACGTTACGCGACGTTGCGGAGACGATGAGGGACGAGAACGTCGGTAGCGTCGTCGTTGTCAAGGGGAACGAACCCATCGGGATACTGACGGACCGCGACGTTACCGTGCGGTGTGTGGCGCGCGGAGACGACCCTGACACCGTAACGGTGGAGGAAGCCATGACCTCCGACCTCGTTACCGTGAACGCACACGACAGCATAGACGAACTCATAGAAACCTTCGACGCCGCGGGTGTGCGCCGCATGCCCGTCGTGGATGGTGACGACAACGAAATCGCTGGAATCGTGACGCTTGACGACATCGCTGTCCTCCTTTCGGTCGAACTCGGCGGTATCGCGGAGGAGATGGAGAGCCTGTCGAACGTCATACGGTCGGGTTCGCCGCCGTACTGAGACCGTCACAACCAAACCGTATAATAGCGTCGGGCGACGAGTTAACCCATGAGCGAGAAGATACACAGTCAGGAGGTCACCGAGGGTCCCGAGCGCGCACCCCACCGTGCGATGTTCCGTGCGATGGGCTACGACGACGACGACCTTTCTTCTTCGATGGTAGGTATCGCAAACCCAGCGGCGGACATAACGCCGTGCAACGTCCACCTCGACGAGGTAGCGGAATCGGCGTACGAAGGCATCGACGAAGCGGGCGGGATGCCGATAGAGTTCGGTACCATAACAATCTCCGACGCAATCTCGATGGGAACGGAAGGCATGAAGGCGTCCCTCATCTCGCGCGAGGTCATCGCCGACAGCGTCGAACTCGTCTCTTTCGGCGAGCGGATGGACGGTCTCGTTACCATCGGCGGCTGCGACAAGAACATGCCCGGCATGATGATAGCGGCGATACGTACTGACCTGCCGAGCGTCTTTCTCTACGGCGGCTCCATAATGCCCGGTCAGTACGACGGTCAGCAGGTCACGATACAGAACGTCTTCGAGGCTGTCGGTTCGGTCGCGGAGGGCGAGATGTCGGAGGACGAACTCGACGAACTCGAAAGGAGCGCGTGCCCCGGTCCGGGTGCTTGCGGCGGTATGTTCACGGCGAACACGATGTCGTCGATATCGGAGGCTCTCGGATTCGCGCCTCTCGGAAGCGCGTCGCCGCCCGCGGAGGACGAGGAGCGTTACAAGGTTGCGCGACGCACGGGCGAACTCGTCGTAGATGTCGTAAAGGAGCGTCGGCGTCCGTCGGAGTTCCTTTCGAAGAAGTCGTTCGAGAACGCCATTGCGTTACAGGTCGCTATAGGCGGCTCCACGAACGCCGTTCTCCATCTTCTTGCGATGGCGGCGGAGGCGGGTGTCGACCTCTCGATAGAGAAGTTCGACGAGATAAGCGTACGGACGCCCAAGATAGCTGACCTTCAGCCCGGCGGAACGAAGGTGATGAACGACCTCCACGAGGTCGGCGGCGTTCCGGTCGTCCTGAACGCGCTCTACGAGGCGGACCTCCTCCACGGCGACGCGATGACCGTCACAGGCAGGACGATAGGTGAGGAACTCGAAAGCTTAGACCTGCCAGCGATGGACGAACTCGACGTGGACTACCTCTACACGGTCGAAGAGCCGAAGAACGAGCAAGGCGCGATACGCATCCTCAAGGGCAACCTCGCACCCGGCGGAGCGGTGCTGAAGGTGACGGGCGAGGACAACCTCCACCACGAAGGTCCCGCGCGCGTCTTCGAGAACGAGGAGGACGCCATGGACTACGTACAGGAGGAAGGTGCGAAAACGGGCGACGTAATCGTCGTCCGTAACGAAGGTCCGCGTGGCGGTCCCGGAATGCGCGAAATGTTAGGCGTCACCTCCGCCGTCGCAGGACAGGGACATTCCGAAGATGTCGCGCTTATCACGGACGGCAGATTCTCCGGCGCAACACGTGGTCTTTCGATAGGGCACGTCGCGCCGGAGGCGTACACGGGCGGACCCATCGGCGCGCTCAGGGACGGCGACGTCATCACCGTCGACATAGAGGAGCGCGAACTTCTCTGTTGACCTTTCGGACGAAGAAATCGAGGAACGCCTCGAAGAGCGCGACGAACCCGAGCCGAACTACACGTCGGGCGTCCTCGCAAAGTACGGCGAGGCGTTCGCCTCGGCGGAGAACGGCGCGGTCACGAACCCAGGCGTGGACAGGGAGTAAGCACGAAGGTGACACCGTGGGCATAGGATTAGAACCGGCTCTGTGGGCACTCGTCATCGTCTTTTGGGGTGTCGGCGACACGATGACCACCTACGTCGCCGTCACGCGGTACAACGGCGTCGAGAAGAATCCCGTGCCACGGCGTGCCTTCGACACATTCGGCGTCTGGTCGATGTTTCCGATGAAACTCTTAGGTCTGGTTGTCATCTACGTCTCGTGGCGAGCACTCGACGGAGATCCTACGCTCAGGATCGCCGCGCTCGCTGTCGTTTCGGTCTTAGGTGTCGCTGTGACTGTGTGGAACGCGTATCAGATAGTCTCTTGTCGGGACTGATTTTCAGTAGACTGGGCGTTTTCTTAACCATTCTTTGAATTCAGTTTCTGAGTTAGGAATAGGAGGTCGTTTGTATGTTAAGCCACCTTCACGTGGATTCCCCTCGCCCGGTATCCTATCTATCTTCCCTGTCGGATCAACCTCACCTTCTAATATTTCGTTAACTGTATTTTCTTTGAAGTCCGTGGAGATATGTCTCAATATTATTGGCGAGAAATCCGTCATCACCTCTGATTCGGTTTCATGCTCTATATATTGGAGATATAGAATGGTCCCATACCAGAGTTGGCGTAGAGAATGTAGTTCCTTAGGTAAATTTTCAAAGCCATCTCTCCAACCCGCTGCAACATCGTTCCAATTGGCTATCGGTACCCCCTCACGGATTTCAAATCTAATTAGTGCTGAAGTTAGTCCAGCCATTGCGTCGTAACAGCTTGCTATTGCTCTTTCTACCGGCTGAGATTCCAGATAGTCTATGTTGCTGTTGAATAATAATCCCCATTCATGAGGACTATAATCTCTCATTTCCTCCTCAGAATCAACCGCTATATCTATCACTCTGGGATAGTGAAGAAGGAGTAGAGAACCGTATTCACGAATAGTACGGGATAAGTCATCTTCTCTACGGTCTATCACGGAACCCTCTGAACGCCATCCGAGATGTATGTTTCCAGCCGTGACCGCATTCCACATTTGTGTCTCTGCAGCGTCTCTCACGATTTGCCTAGTATCACGTATCACATTCCTTCTAATACGCTCATCCTCAATATTGAATTCAAGACCGGTGATGAGAGTGCCTTGTCCTCTTGCGAGGTGCTCAATAACCCTCTCTAATTCCTCCTCAACAGCTGTGTATCCAATTTTTTGGACGGTATCGGGTATGTCATCTGTAGCAATCGTGGTCAAGTCGTTATCAGACGCTTCATAGGTTATGTTAGGTAATCTCTCAACACACAAATCCTCAATCGAATTATCCAGCGGTGTGTCTTCCTCAAACTCCTGCCGGGGTGTTTCTCTCAAGAGAGTGGCAACACTTTCACCTAACGTTCGCAGACATAAGCTTGTAGACTCACGGTCGCTTTCGGATATAGTTGAGGTAATCACGGAATTTATAGTTACGAAAGGGTCTCTTTCCGTCGGCTCGTCATTTGAGGCCTCCGCTCTGTCTCTAATCCACTGTGGAGTGAGCATCTCATCTAATGCCTTGACAATTCCTTCGGGTGTCGTCCTTTCCAGCACTTTGCTGACGAATAAATAGAGTGTGCCAAACGCGACATTAACAAGCATTCCTGCTACAACCAGTATCGCGAGTCTCCCGTCTCGTTCGGTGAATTCCATCAGGTATAATCCACCTATGTCAAAACCTATAGAAACGGCAAAGACACCGACAGTCAATCTGTAGAAATTATCTGATTTGAAGATGTCTGCGAGACGCGGGGAGTATCGGTTAGCAGACAGTCGAACTCCCAGTATGACCACTGAGAACACGATAGCGAATATGGACGCCTGTATGATGGCTAATGTGGATAGGATTTGCCACCCTGCATCTTGTGAAAAATGTGGTAGCGAACTTATGATTGAGCCTATTTCCATTTTGACCTACTTACTGCAGATACACGGAGTTGTATTAAATTATCCCAGTAAATTTCTCAGTTGGGGGGTTTCTAACAGCATGGACTTCTCTAATCCGCCGTCTGTCGATGTATATATGTGAGTGTACACACTGGAAAGAGTATGTACGAAATACCTGTCATCGAGGGCGACGGAATCGGACCCGAGATAATCGACGCAGGGAAGACCGTCTTGGAGGCGGCGAGCGACGCGCGGAACTTCGGAATCGACTGGCGCGACTACCCGTACGGCGCGGACCACTACCTCGAAACCGACGAAATCCTGCCCGACGACGCGCTTGACGAACTCTCGAACTACGACGCAATCTACTTCGGAAGCATAGGCGACCCGCGCGTCGAACCCGGCGTCTTAGAGAAGGGCATAATCCTGAAGCTCCGTTTCGAGTTCGACCAGTACGTCAACCTGCGCCCGATAAAACTCCTCGAAGGCGTAGAGACGCCGCTACGTGACCGCGGTCCGGAGGACATCGACTTCACCGTCGTCCGCGAGAACACCGAGGACTTCTACGTCGGTATCGGAGGGCGCGCGAAGACGGGCAAGTCGAGCGAGGAACTCGAAGTCGAGCGCAAGCTGTACAAGACGAAGTTCGACCTCGACATCGAGACGGACGCCGAGGAAATCGCGTACCAGATAGGCATGATTTCGCGCGAGGGCACAGAGCGCGTCGTCGAGTACGCATTCGACCACGCAGAGAGCGAGGGACACGACCTTGTCACGGGCGTCGACAAGGCGAACGTCCTCACCGACATCTACGGAATGTGGCGCGAGGTGATGGACGAAGTCGCAGAAGGATACCCGGACATCGACCACGAGTACAACTACGTAGACGCGACGACGATGTGGTTCGTCAAGAACCCCGACCACTACCAGACGGTCGTGACGCCCAACACCTTCGGCGATATTATAACGGATTTGGGCGCGATGATACAGGGCGGTCTTGGTCTCGCTCCCGGAGGAAACATAAACCCCGACGGAACGAGCATGTTCGAACCGCTCCACGGAAGCGCGCCCAAGTACGCCGGCAAAAACAGGGCGAATCCGACGGCGACCATCTGGGCGGGCGCTCTCCTCCTCGACCACATAGGCGAGGAAGAGGCGGGCGAACTCGTCTTAGACGCGCTCGGCGACGTTATCGCAGAAGGCGAGACGCTCACGAAGGACTTGGGCGGCGACGCGGGCACCGACGAGTTCGGCGATGCAGTCGCGGAACGTGTACGCGAGATGGGCTGACTGCGCGAAAGGAACTGCACGCCGGTCACAGCAGAACTAATTTAATTATCTTACTATATCATTATCATAGGGTATATTAACAGCAGCAGCAAATCGACGGCATGGACGACGCGAAGTACCGTAGTTACGTCGAACGGTGGGACGAGGAAATCGAAGAGGTCGACCTTGCGGTTGCAACCACGATGGACCGGTTGGGACTGCCGCTGGTCCGGTTCGGGATAGCCGTCGTTTTCGTCTGGTTCGGTGGTCTGAAGATACTCGGCGTAAGCCCCGCAGGGGAGTTGGTGGCGAACACCGTCTACTGGGTGTCGCCCGAGTTCTTCGTTCCCGTTCTGGGTGTCTGGGAGGTCATAATAGGTCTCTGTCTCGTGTACCGCCCACTCCTCCGCCTCGGAATACTTCTGCTCTTTCTCCAGATGCCCGGCACGTTCCTACCCCTCGTCGTGCTGCCCGAGGTAACGTTTGAGACCTTCCCCTATGCGTTGACCGTTGAGGGACAGTACATAATAAAGAACCTCGTGATAATCGGTGCGGCACTCGTCGTCGGCGGCACCGTACGCGACGACTGACAGTTGACGAATAACAGTAACTACGGAACCAGCATCAACCATGCTTCGTACCATGCCACAGTCTGTCAATCACCTTTTTAACCGATAGGCTTAAGTTGAAAAAGTGAGAGCGTTAGTGTACGATGTCCCACAACAAAGACGACTCCGTCGGTGATGGATTTGTACCCACGGAGTCGAAGGAAGGGGATCGTTTTTTGGGAGCACAGTGTAACTGACGTCAGTATCTTCGATACGACGTTACGTGACGGCGAACAGTCGCCCGGGACCTCGTTCTCATTTGACGACAAACTCCGTATAGCGGAAGCACTCGACGAGATGGGTGTGCACGTCATAGAGGCGGGGTTCCCGATAAACAGCGAAGAGGAGTTCGAAGCCGTCAAGGAAATAGCCGCGACTTGCGAGAACGACGTCTGTGGTCTCGCGCGTGTCCACGAAGCTGACCTAGACGCCGCGCTTGATGCCGACGTGGACCTCGTCCACACGTTCGTCTCGTCGAGCGACATACAGATTCAGAAGTCGATGGACTCGTCCCGCGAAGAAGTGCTGGAGATGACACACGACGCTGTTTCGCACGTCAAGGACCACGGCGTCGAATGCATGTTCTCGCCGATGGACGCGACGCGGACGGACTTCGACTACCTCGTCGAGATAATCGAGACGGCGAAGGAAGCCGGTGCTGATATCGTCAACATCCCGGACACCGTCGGCGTCATACGTCCGACGGCGATGCACCGTCTTATCTCGGCTCTCCGCGACGAGGTAGACGTGCCTTACGACGTTCACACACACGACGACTTCGGGCTTGCGGCGGCGAACGCACTCGCAGGAATCGAGGCTGGCGCGGTTCAGTGTCAGGTGTCCGTCAACGGAATCGGTGAACGCGCAGGAAACGCGGCACTCGAAGAGGTCGTCATGTCGCTCGAATCCATCTACGACGTAGATACAGGTATCGACACGACACAGATATACGACCTGTCGAAGACCGTCGAGCGTCTCAGCGGCATACCGCTTCCGGGCAACAAGCCTATCGTGGGAAGCAACGCCTTCTCGCATGAGTCCGGCATACACGCCGCGGGAGTCATACAGGACTCCTCGACGTTCGAACCCGGCATAATGACGCCCGAGATGGTCGGACACCAGCGTCGTCTCGTGATGGGCAAGCACACGGGGACGCACAGCGTCCGCGAGACGCTTCAGGAAGCGGGCTACGAACCCGACGACGACGAGGTGCGCGAAATCACGAAGCGCATCAAGAGCATGGGAGGAAAGGGCAAGCGCGTCTCCGACGCCGACGTCTTCGCGGTCGCGGAAAGCGTCATGTCCGCGGTTCCCGAGGCAGAGAAAACGGTCGACATGAAGGAGGTCAACGTCTCGACCGGCAGCGACAGGACGCCGATGGCGAGCGTACGTGCCGTAGTAAACGACGAGGAACGCACAGACGCAGCGGTCGGTGTCGGTCCCGTCGATGCGGCGATGTCCGCCGTACGGTCTATCATGGGCGGCGAACGCGAAATCGAAATCACAGACTTCCACATAGACGCCATAAGCGGCGGAAGCGACGCAGTCGCAAACGTCTACGTCGGTGTTTCGGACGGAAAGACGGAGGCGAACGCTTCGGCTTCGAGCGAGGATATCACGATTGCGTCGGTTGAGGCGACCGTCGACGCCGTGAACCACCTCATGAGGAAGGAGAAGCGCGAGGAGAGAGCGGAAGAGAAAGGAACAACGAGACAGCCATAAGCAACGAAAACATGAGCAAAACGAGAGAACAGGAAGAGCAAGAATCGGAAGAAGGGTCGCAGGTTCCGACGACACGCAGGGGCGCGGAGGCACTCGTCGAAGGGCTGAAACAGGAGGGTGTCGACACGATGTTCGGCATCACGGGCGGCGCGATAATGCCCGTCTACGACGTGCTCTACGACGACGAAGAGATACATCACGTCATGATGGGTCACGAGCAGGGCGCGGCGCACGCCGCCGAGGCGTACCATTCGGTAACGGGACGCCCAGGTGTGTGTCTCGCAACCTCGGGTCCGGGAGCGACCAACCTCATCACGGGTCTCGCGGATGCCGACATGGACTCGCGCTCCATAATCGGAATCACGGGTCAGGTTCCGACAGACATGATAGGCAACGACGCCTTCCAGGAGACGGACATGCGCGGAGTCTCGATGCCCGTCACGAAGCACAACTACCTCGTAAAGGACGAGGACGACGTTCCCGACACGGTGCAGGAGGCGTTCTACGTCTCCAACACGGGCAGACCCGGTCCGGTCGTCATCGACATGCCGAAGGACGTTTCGAAGAACGACACGGACGCCGTCCGCGGCGAACTCAATATCGAGGGCTACAGCCCCAACTACGAGGGGCATCCGGGACAGATAAAGAAGGCGGCGGAGGCAATCGAAGAAGCCGAAAAGCCGCTCATCTTCGCGGGCGGCGGCGTGATCATGGCGGACGCGGCGGACGAACTCCGCGAACTCGCAACCGAGAACGACATCCCTGTCACGACGAGCCTTCAGGGTCTCGGCTCGTTCCCCGAGGATCACGAACTCGCCCTCCAGATGCTCGGCATGCACGGTACAGGATGCGCAAACCGCGCTGTCACCGAGTGCGACCTGCTCATCGGTCTTGGCGTCCGCTTCGACGACCGTGCGACGGGAAAGATAGAGTCGTTCGCGCCGCACGCGAAGGTGATACACGTAGACATCGACCCCGCCGAGATATCCAAGAACATCCACGCAGACATACCAATCGTCGGCGACGCGAAACGCGTGCTCGCCGACCTCAACGACGAGATGAAGTCGCACGACGCGCCCGACACGACGAGTTGGCGCAAGACGCTCGAAGAGTGGGAGGAGAAGTACCCGATGGAGTACGAGCAGGACGAGGAGCACCTCAAGCCTCAGTACGTCATAGAGACTCTCGACGATAAGACGCCCGACGACACGATAGTCTGCACGGGCGTCGGTCAGCATCAGATGTGGGCGGCTCAGTGGTACGAGTACCAGGAGCCGCGCACTTGGATATCGAGCGGCGGTCTCGGTACGATGGGATGCGGTCTTCCTATGACAATCGGCGCGAAGCTAGCCGCACCTGACACAGAGGTCGTCTGCATAGACGGCGACGGCTCTTTCCTGATGACCGTTCAGGAGCTAACGACCGCGGTGCGTGAGGAACTTGACTTCACGCTCGTCATCATAAACAACTACTACATGGGAATGGTGCGCCAGTGGCAGGAACTCTTCAGCGACGAGCGCTACGCGGAGAGCGACCTCGGGCACCTGCCCAAGTTCGACGAAATCGCGGAGGCGTTCGGCGCGAAGGGCTGGCGACTTACCGAGACGGAGAACGTCGAGGAAGTGCTCAAAGAGGCTCTCGAATACGACGGACCGAGCGTCATCGACGCCGTCATAGACCCGAACGAGAACGTCTTCCCGATGGTTCCGGCGGGTAGCGGAAACGACGAGTTCATTATGGGTAAAGGCACGCAAGGGAGCAGGATATCATGAGCACGGACACGCCTACACGCAGGCTTCCGACAGGTGTACGCGAGGACGCCGTCGCGCGCGGTGCGGACGAGACGGAATACACGCTCTCCGTGCTCGTCGAGAACAAGCCGGGTGTTCTGTCGCGCGTCGCAGGACTGTTCACGCGGCGCAACTTCAACATAGACTCGCTCGCTGTCGGCGAAACCGAGAACCCCGAGTACTCGCGTATGACCATCGTTGTCGAGGGCAACGACAAGACGGTCGAACAGGTCAAGAAGCAGTTAAACAAGGTCCTACCGGTCATAAAGGTCAGCGACCTTACAGACGACGAGTCGGTCGACCGCGAACTCGCTATGTTCAAGGTCGCCGCCGACCCCGACACACGCGGCGAGATAATGCAGATAGCCGACACCTTCCGCGCAAAGGTCGTCGACATGGGAACGTCGTCGGTCGTCGTCGAGGTCACGGGCGACACCGACAAGGTCGAAGCCATGAAGGACATGCTCCGCCAGTTCGGCATAAAGGAGACCGTGCGGACGGGACGTATCTCGCTCGCACGCGGCGAGAAGGTCACCGACAAAGCGGGCAACTAATGACGGAGGACGTGAAAGTACGAGGACGAAGATGACAGAAAGAGAGTTCGACATAACACCGCTTTACGACGAAGACGCAGACGAGTCGTTCATCGAGAACCGCACTGTCGCCGTCATAGGCTACGGTTCGCAGGGACACGCACAGGCACGCAACCTCCACGACTCCGGAGTGGACGTTGTCGTCGGTCTGCGCGAAGGCTCGTCTTCGAGAGAAGACGTGAAGCAGCATGGACTCGACGTGGCGACGCCCGCGAACGCCGCTGAGCGCGCCGACGCCGTGCAGATGCTGATACCCGACACGCTCCAGCCCGACGTTTACGAGGAGAGCATCGAGCCGAATCTCGACGAGGGCGACGCGTTGATGTTCTCGCACGGCTTTAACATACATTTCGACCAGATACAGCCACCCGAGAACGTCGATGTGCTCATGGTCGCGCCCAAGTCGCCCGGCGACCTCGTACGTGCGACCTACGAACGCGGCGAGGGCGTGCCCGGACTCCTCGCCATCGAACAGGACTACACGGGCGAGGCGCGCGACTTCGGGCTGGCTTACGCACACGCAATCGGTTGCACGCGCTCCGGCGTCATAGAGACGACTTTCCGCGAGGAGACGGAGACGGACCTGTTCGGCGAGCAAGCCATCCTTTGCGGCGGAACGTCCGCGCTCATCAAGGAGTCGTTCGAGACGCTCGTCGAAGCGGGCTACTCGCCCGAGATGGCGTACTTCGAGTGTGCGAACGAACTCAAGCTCATCGTCGACCTAATCTTCGAAGGTGGGCTTACACGGATGCGCGACAACATCAGCGACACCGCCGAGTACGGCGACCTGACGCGTGGACCGCGCGTCATAGACGACGGCGTGCGCGAGAACCTCGAAGAGGTCTTAGAGGAAGTCCAGAACGGCGAGTTCGCGCGCGAATGGATAAACGAGAATCAGGCTGGGCGTCCGTCGTACAACCAGCTAAAGAGACGTGACGAGGAGCATCTCATAGAGGACGTTGGGGAAGAGTTGCGCTCGTTGATGTCGTCAGTCCGGGAGGACTGACTGCTCACGAGATACCGCTCGTGATTACATCTCTTCAAGACGAGTGAGGCTCCGGGTCGTAGCGGCGGACGTTGCGCGGCTCGCGTAACAACCTTCTAACGTTTCCACGTACTACACCAAACAAACACGAGAAAGACAGATGTCAGAAAGAACACTCTACGACAAGGTATGGGACGAACACGCCGTCCAGACGCTCCCTAACGGGCAGACACAGCTCTTCATAGGGCTACATATGATACACGAGGTGACGAGTCCGCAGGCTTTCGGTATGCTTGAAGAGCGCGGCTACGAGGTCGCTTTCCCTGACAGGACGTTTGGGACGAC
The DNA here is from genome assembly GCA_034522195.1 of Halobacteriales archaeon. Classification (GTDB taxonomy): domain Archaea; phylum Halobacteriota; class Halobacteria; order Halobacteriales; family Halorutilaceae; genus Halorutilus. The sequence continues at coordinate 102,604 of JAXHLL010000006.1, forward strand.
CGACCACATCGTGCCGACCGACGACCGTTCGCGCCCGCTCGACGACGAGCAGGCTGAGACGATGCTCTCCGCGCTCGAACAGAACGTTCAGGAGCACGACGTCGAGTTCTTCGGTTTAGACTCCGGAAGGCAGGGAATCGTCCACATCGTCGGACCGGAACTAGGTCTTACGCAACCCGGTATGACGGTCGTCTGCGGCGACTCGCACACGAGCACGCACGGCGCGCTCGGTGCTGTCGGAATGGGAATAGGAACGTCACAGATACGTGACGTCTTCGCGACGGGATGTATCGCCGCGGACAAGCAGGACGTGCGCCGCATTGAGGTGAGCGGAACGCTCGGTGACGGTGTTTACGCAAAAGACCTGATACTCACCATCATACGCGAACTCGGCGTCGAGGGCGGCATAGGATACGTCTACGAGTACGCGGGAGAGGCGGTGCACGACCTCGATATCGAAGGACGCCTCGCTCTGTGTAACATGAGCATCGAAGGCGGCGCGCGCGCGGGATACGTCAACCCCGACGAGAAGACGTTCGAGTATCTCCGTGGGCGCGAGTACGCACCCGAGGGTGAGGACTGGGACGATGCCGTCGAGTACTGGCGTTCGATAGCGAGCGACGAGGACGCCGAATACGACGACGTGGTGGAGATAGACGGAAGCGCGATACAGCCGATGGTGACGTGGGGAGTAAACCCCGGGCAGGTCATCGGGGTGGACGAGACGGTGCCCGAACCAGAGGCGACGAACGACGCGGAGGCGGCGCGCAAGGCGCAGGAGCACATGGATGTTTCGCCCGGCGATTCGATGAAAGGCGTGAACGTAGACGTAGCCTTCTTAGGTTCCTGTACCAACGGACGACTCTCCGACCTGCGCGAGGCGGCGCGTGTGCTTGAAGGAAAAGAGGTAGACAACTCCGTCCGAGCGCTCGCAGTACCCGGTTCGCAGACGGTGCGGTCGAAGGCTGAAGAGGAAGGTCTGGACAAGATATTCCGCGAGGCGGGCGTGCAGTGGCGCGAACCCGGATGCTCGATGTGCATAGCCATGAACGGCGACCGTATCGAGGACGGTGAACTCTGCGTCTCGTCGTCGAACCGAAACTACATCGGCAGACAGGGCGCGGAGGGCGGAAAGACAGTCCTCGCTTCCCCTGCGACGCTCGCCGCGAGCATCGTGCGCGGCGAAATAGCAGACCCACGGGAGGTGGCAAGATGACTGAGGGAGACAAGAAAGCGGTGAGACGTGTCGCCGGTACAGGCGTACCGCTCCGAGGCGACGACATCGACACCGACCAGATAGTTCCGGCGCGCTTCCTCAAGGAGGTGACCTTCGACAACATGGGCAAGTACGCCTTCTACGACGCCCGCCGCGACGACGACGGGAGCATGAACGACCACCCGCTCAACGTCTACACGGGGAACATTTTGGTCGTCAACGACAACTTCGGATGCGGTTCGTCGCGCGAGCACGCGCCGCAAGCACTGATGCGCTGGGGCGTCGAGGCTATCGTCGGCGAGTCGTTCGCAGAAATCTTCGCCGACAACTGCAAGTCGCTCGGTATACCGACCGTGACGCTCGAACCCGACGACGTGGACGAGATACAGACTCGTATCGAGGAGAATCCCGACACGCCGCTCGAAATTGACGTGGAGAAGGAGCGCGTCGTCGTCGGCGAGGACGAGTACGACGCGAGCATCAGCGAGGCGCAGAAGGAGGCACTCGTCGAAGGTATCTGGGACACGACGGCACTCATGCGAACGTCGCTTGACAGAGCGAAGAAGACGTACGACGGACTGCCGTATACGGAGTGGCAGAAAAGATGAATGACGAAGAAGCACGAAAGGCGGCGCACGAACTCGACGCGACGGTACGCGTCGGAAAGGGCGGCGTCGATTCGGTCGCCGACGAACTCGCCGACCAGTTGGCGAACGACGAACCCGTTAAGGTCAAGTTTCTGAGGTCGGGACGCGGCGGTAGGGACACTGACACCGAAGACGTGGCGCAGGAACTCGCCGAAGAAGCAGGCGCGCGGTTGGTCGAGACACGCGGGCACACGGCTGTTTACGTGCGCGAGCGGTGAAACTCACGCAACATGGCACAGAAAGAAACGGAACCCTACGCCGAGGACACCGTCCTCACGACGGTCTTCGGCAACCACGCCGAGCCGAAGATACTCGCCGCGCTGTTGAGCGAACCGACCAAGACCTCAACGTCACGCAGATAGCTGAACTCGCCGGTGTGTCGCGCAAGACGGTCTACGAGCATCTCAACAGGTTCGTCGAACTCGGTCTCGTGGAGCAGACGCGCGAGGTCTCGGGGAGCAAGATGTACGTAATCGACACCGACGACGACGACGCCAAGACGCTCGCCGCTTTCGAGTGGGAGATGATTGACCGCGTAGCGGACCTTCGGGAATAGATAAATCAAGCAAAGAACTATCCGAATTCCTCCCGAACGACGCGTATGCTCGAAGAGACAGTAAGCTTCTTAGACGACCTGCTGAACAACGACGAATGGGCGGGCGTTGACGCCGCGACGAACGGTCTTCAGGTCGAGAACTCCGGAGACGTTGAGAATGTCGCTTTCGCCGTCGATGCGTCGGTACAGACGGTCGAGACGGCGGCGGAACGCGACGCCGACATGCTCGTCGCCCACCACGGCTTCTTCTGGGGCGGAAAGGACGCTCTCGTGGGTCAGGACTACGAACGGTTCAGGCTTCTCGTGGAGAACGACATCGCGCTCTACGCGTCGCATCTGCCCCTCGACGCGCACGGCGGAGTCGGAAACAACGTCCTCCTCCTCGACGCGCTCGGTGCCAACGTGTTCGACAGTTTCGCCGACTTCGGCGTTGACGACGTGGGCTACGTTGGACGACTGCCCGATACCGTCCCTCTCGACGACTTCGTGCACAAGGTCGGCGAGGCTGTCGACAACGAACCTACTGTTCTCGACTTCGGAGCCGACGAGGTCAAACGCGTCGCCGTGCTGACGGGCGCGGGCGGCGGTCACATCGCCGAGGCGGCGGAGACGGGCGCGGATGTCTATATCACGGGCGAACCCAAGCACCGAGCGCACCACGACGCGCGCGAGCACGAACTCAACGTCCTCTTCGCGGGGCACTACCACACAGAAACCTTCGGCGTCCGCGAACTACGCGAGCGCGTCGACAGAAGCCTCAACGTTGACGCATTCTACATCAGCCTGCCGACCGAGGTCTGACGGGCAAAAACGTCAGGCTTGTGAGAGACGCGACCGTACTGCGGATGCCGATGACGAGGCACATCCACCGACGCCCCGACACGGGCGGATGACGAACCCTATGAGTGCCGAGGCTTCCTTTCCACCATTAGAAACTGGAGGTTCTTTCTACAAATGTCTAACGGTAGCTACTGTAGTTTTGGTATCTAAAGACAAACTATCGAGCAGATACTTGAGTTTACTGTCATCCGATTACGCGGCGTAATAGAACCTCTAAAGAATATGATCTATGGTAATTAGACCCTTCGGTGGATCATAAACATCTCTAACTCGATTACCCCAGTATTGTCATAAAAATAAGATACCTGCTCGTAACCCTGTTTGCGTATCTTCGAGAATGTCATGGCGAAAAGTACCGTAGATGAAGACGTGAACCTATGATCGGCGGTGAAAGCCCGGAAGAAACGCCGGAGGGCTGGAAACGAGAATCGAACCCAGGTCTTGGCCTCCACAAGCCGGGATCCGTCAAATGACAAATCGCAAGACGGGAGCCCGATTTCGGCGTCTTACGGACGGTCTCTCACTTGGTATCCTAAGTTAGAACGGCTTTCCTTATAAAAACCCGCGTCGAAAGTCAAGGGGACTAACTAAGTTAGAATGATATAATTATTATGCCGCGTAATACTTACTCAGACTAATATAATCCCGCGTAATCGGATACTCCGGAATTCAAAACTTGGTTCGTGAGCTTGGGAAGGCAGAGATTTGAACTCCGCGCCTTCTTGCGATTTTATCTTTTGTTTCACCGCTGAGAGCTCATTTCTAATTCGGCGTTTTTCGCTTAACCCTTCTACGTCTGGTATTCTCCCTCGTTAGCTTCCGGGTTTCCTCGGCTGGTATTACTTGCCGGGTATAGATAAAAACGCGCCTCATAAGCTTCAGGCTTAGAAGGGTTAGACTGACTCGGATAGTATTTCGCCTTCTCTCGAAGTCCCATTACGTGGCGTAATAGAAACTCAAGAAAATATAACTCCGCGTAATCGATTATTCTCCGCAAGAGCATAAAATAATATCTAGTAGAAAGTAACCGACTGACCTGTTTTCCATAGGAGATTCTCTGTAAACCCTCTATCATAGACATCCCCAAGTGGACGCCGTCGACCAGCTACAGAGGTTCGTCAACGACTATCGCGAGAGAGGCTACGAGAACGTGCGCGGTGTTCTGGTTTCTCCTTCGGTGACGGAGAGTGCCGAGAAGCGTCTTAAAAACAAGGGATTCGAGCATTGGGGTTAGAGCCGGAGACGATGGCTCCGTAGCGGACGAGTTCCTTGGATGAGTTTGATTGAGTGGTATTCAAATCTTTTTTTGTGAGTGACCTCATGTTTATATAGCTCAGTTGTGTCTGAACCGTTATGTTCGAGTATCTCAAGCAACTCTTTCGCGGAGATGATGAAGATGGAAAATCGAGTGCGGAACTGGAGGAGGGATATGACTATGACCATTACACGGATGCTGTCGAAGACATCAAACAGCTAAAGCGCGACCGCAACCACGAGAAGGCAGAGAATCTCCTCATATGGTGTATTGAACAGACGGAAGCCGAAACCGGAGAAGTCGCACCTTGGTACTATCGACACATAGGTATAGTCTACCGTAAGGATAGCAGATACGAAGACGAAGTAAAGATACTCGAACGCTATACAGATGTCGCTAAGAATCCTAACGCAGACATGCTTGATCGTCTTGAAAGAGCACGTGAACTGGCGTCTCAAGATTAAGCCCGCCAGCCTGTCACACAGTCGCTGGTGTTCTTCATAAGGGGAAAAGAGGCAGTGAGATGACGTACGCGGCGGTGCTATTCGATGTATACTCCTCGTCGGTTACTTTGTGACCTACCCAGTCCTGAATAAGTGTATAGCAAGACCATACTTCTTGCAGATTTCGAAGCCGCTATTATTTCTGGCTACCGGTGCTCGCCCTCGGGGCACGGAACTTTCACCGACGCGCCTCCTCGGTCACTCAGAACCAACTCGATCGTCACGCTTCTTTTTTATACAGTCCGAGGTTTCGACATTTTCGAGGGCATCGACAGAATATATCGTCAAGATAAACTCCTCACAAGACGAGCAGGTCGTGTCACGCATAGAGTGCCTTCTATAAAATCACATAACTGAGTTAGGTTGTACGTGGTCAGACAGATATTCACTTATTTAGTGCTGCATCAGCTACTTCTCCTAAGAGATCTGTGAGAGCTCGCTCAAACTCACGTGTCTGGTCTGGTGCATCGCCGCTTTTCGGGTGAGCAACCTCATGGAGAAGTACAGCAGCGAACTCTTGCGGATCTTGTAGTACTTGCCGATGGATAACTATTCGCCGCTCCGATCGCTCCCATGTCCCACGTGTCTTCCAGTCCTCTTTCCCAGCTACTCGCATTCTCTCTGAAATACGAATTTCTCCCACATCTGGAGTTTGATTAAGCAGATCTAGAATGTCGTCTCTGAGCTGCCAGACTTCACGCTCTTTCTCGCTCAGACTTTCTTCACTTATCCACTCATACTCAAAGCTTTTATCATATTCATTTTCGTATTTATTGATGTCCTTTATTTCATCTCCCTCTACGTCGGACGTGTTCGGTAATTCCTCTCGGACATTCTCTGGTGCTGTCTTTACTTCGTATCCGTCTTTTCGAGCATTATCCAATAGATCCCGTTTCTCGCGCTGTTCTTCAACTGTCGCGAACACTACATCCTTCTGACTATTCATCAACCTTGTGGCGTGTAGTCGGATAGGCTTCCAATTTAATTCTTCCCGGGCCGTTCCTTGTTCGAACCTCTCGAATTCTGTTATAAGTCGATTCTCTACCTCTTCGGAGTCGCACGACTTAAGAATTTTCTTCACCCGTGGGGCGTACGCAGATCTTCCGACATTTGAGCGCTCTCGGTTTAGCGCGTCACGAATGCGTTTCGTCGTGTTTGTGATATTATAACTGAACATAAAATCCGGTTCCGTCGCCACTCGTAGCCCTGTTACATAGATATGTGCTTCGTCGGCAGGTCTCTGGTATACTTCGCCAAATCCTGTCTTCTCAATGAGTTCCTCTTCAGAGAACCGAAGAAAGTTTTCCTTTGCCGCCCTGATGTCCTTTTCACCCACTCCATCAAGAACTACGTCAGTTCCCTCTAGTTCTGGATGTTGCGGAGGATGGACAACAACATGTAGTGTTTCAACATCGTCGAACTCAGCTTTCGCCGTTTCCTCTACAGTAAACGTGTTGTGTGACGAATGTATGGTTACTTCAACACCGTAGCGGTAGAGTACGGCGAGCGCGTCCTTCAGACCGACACCAAATTTACCTATTACTGAATCCGGATTTGCTAACTTTTCTTCGTCTTCACCTTGTGTTAAATGCTCGTATCGTAATCCTCGACCGTAGTCACGGACGTGCCATCTTCCTCCATCACCCTGAAAGATATCGACAGGTCTTGTGTCTGTGAGTGCTTGTTCATCGAGAGCGTTTGCTATGAGTTCCCTTATTCCATCGCTCTCTTCCCATGCCTCAAGGAGGTCTTCCTCCATATTAAGGTCGAATCGCTTCGAGTTGGCTGACATTCTTTCTCTGGACAATAGTTTGCTGTTCGTATAAACATCTTCGGTGCGATTCAACGCGTCTGCGGTGACGGCATCTCCCTCGCTCCAGCCGTTAGTGGTTGTTTGCAGGGATTCTATACTGACGAGGTAATTTGGAAGTTCCTAAAAATACTCAACGAACCGAGAAATCATTGAGTATTTATTACGTTAAGTCGAATGAAGCACAATGGGCCGGTTCATCAATTCGTTTGAGATCGACGTGCCGCAAGTGACTGCAGATCTCTATGATATCGATCCCCAACCCAACGACAACTACTCCCTCCTCAACGTCCACGCAACTGTCTTGGAGAGGAAGAGTGGAGGACGGGCACGTTGGTACAGCCAAGATGATCGACACTATATTGCGGTAATCGGGGCAGATCGAGATAACGGAACGATTCAGTCTACTGAAGGTGCGGAATTAGAATTCGCCCACGAAACGGAACTTGATTTCTCGAATTGGGGCGATTTCAGAGTCCTGCAGGAAGCACTCATTGAGGAGCTAAAGCAAGATTTGGAAGCGGACGACTACTGGTACGACTCAACGAAGAACACCTTCTATCAGGAGGAACGCGAGACACGAATCGAAGGATACGATGTCCATCCCGGCGTCGAGGTTCGAATTAGTAACCACAATCGTCCACTCCTCACACTGGATCCAACGCTGGGTGCAGTCGGGTCGCGCACGCTGGCAGACTATCTAAACGATGATGACTGGGGAATCGATCGAATCAACGATGATCTCGTCGGGCGGACATTCATTTACCAGAGCCCGGACCGGCGTTCCTGTACGGTAACGGGCATCTTCGAGAATACATCTGTCACCGAAGTCTCCCCCGGACCCTACGATAACCCGGTTTTAGAAGAAATCGAGGATCGATATGGTCGAGAATATGCCGACAGAGTGGACGAATCCGAGCCGACCGTCAAAATCCAGTACGGTGACAGTGACTGGTACCCTGCTGCCCCGTCGTTGCTCCTGTTCGCTCCATCTGAAGATCGCCCCGATGAGATTAGCCAACGGGCGACGTTCCCACCCCAAGAGCGATGGGAGAAGGTCGAAGCCTTCCGTGAGCTGATTAACGACATCAGGATCGGCACCATACAGACCGATATTAGCCAATCGCCGGTGCGTGATGGGGTTAGCGCGTATGGATATCCCGTACTGACGTTCGGCGACGATTCTTCGGCAGAAGAAATGGGGATCGGACGGCCAAACATCAGTTTCGACGATAGTGACCTCACTCCAGAGTACTGGAACCCAGCAAAGCAGGGATATCTTGAGGAGGTCGGACCTCGACGCACATTTGATCAAGATTTCAATGTAGCAGTCCTCTTTGCGGAAGGCGCGGAAGACGACGCTCTCAGTGCCTATCAGCAGGCCCGGGAATACGTCGAGGATTACCTTGGACTCATCCTCTCAGATCCACCGGGCAGGGTTAACTACGAGGACCCACGCGAGGTTGAGGAGTGGCAGCAAACCCTGGATGACATCGACGTCGGGTTTGGCTATCTTCCCCAGCATGACGAAGAGGTCTATCACAAACTAATCGAGATACTTGACGGAAAGCCGTTGCAGTCGCTGACGGCAGCGAATCTGCGCAGTGCCCAGCGGTCGGGACACGAAGGCGATGTCATTGCGAATACGGCAGTGGGATTGGGGGTAAAGATGGGCGTCATCCCGTTCAGCATCGAGGACCAGCTCGACACAGACGCTTACCTCGGACTCAGTGTCACGGGTCGCGACCGGACAGTAGCCAGTGGAGTTGTAGTCTCGGGAACCGATAACCAAATTCTCTACCAAACGGAGGAAACGAATCCGACCGGACGGAGTACTGTGACAGATAAGGGCTTAGCGAAGCAGATTCTGATTCGAGCCGTTCGAGGGGCAGTTAATAATCCTCGCTCTGGATTCGATCAACTGGATTCCCTGACGATTCACCGAAACGGCTACCTTGGCGACGACGAGATTGCGGGACTACGTGAAGGAGTCGAATATCTGAAATCGAACGAGTACGTGACGGACTCCTTCGAGTGGGTAGGCGTTGACGTCCAACATTCCCCCACCTATCGTATCTACGACGACGATGGGATGCCGGATATGGGTTCGTATGCCCAGTTGGATGATGAAACCGTCCTGATAGTCACGACGGATGCTCCTCGATTGGACGAGGGGACACCCCAACCCATTCTCTGCAGGATTGCCGTCGAAGAGGGTGATTTTGATATCTATTCAGTTGGACGCGACGCGTTCTATCTCTCTGAACTGAATTGGGGTGCACCATCGAAAGGAATCAAAGACCCGCTGACGGTGTATCTCACACGAGAGATGAACCGTCGGCTCAGTCATGACCGCGTCTCGCGTCTCACCTATCCTCCATTCTAAGGCGGGTAGGTCTCAAGCCAATACTCGTTCGTCGCCAAACGATGAGTTCGATTGGAACTGTCGTTAGGGTTCACGCCTGCTGAGATATCCTCCACGAGTGCCTCCAAATCGTGATTCACTTCATTGGGGACTTCCTGCGTGACAAAGGTCCGAAGTTCGTCATAATCGTAGGTATCATAGATCCTTGGCCGACTATGTTCAAGCGCGTCAAGGTGTCGCTCAAAGGCAATTCGATCATCATGAATGCTATCCATGAGATCTGGAAAAAACTCATCACCCAAGTCCTTCACAAGATCGAAGCGGAGTGCCGGCGGTGGATGAAGATCTCTGTCGATGTCTTTCTCAATGTAATATGGGTTAGAGTGGTGAAGATGACGGATAAGCGAAGAGAGATACGCTGGTCCGAAGGTTAGCACTCCACAGGTGTCACAGAACAACTCTTCAAACCAAGCTCGCCAAGAGCGTGCGAAATGTGTTTCATTGTCAATCGCTTGGCGAGTTCGGCTCTGAACATCGCGCACGACATTGTGGAATTCTGTTTTGAGTGCCTGCTGTCGATCCAAGATCGCGTGAGCAAGTTCGTGTGCTATGATCGGGGCATAGAACTCTGGCTCGCTTTGAGTCCGGGGGAGTATAAGGACATAAATCTGACTCAGTTGTCCGGTTGCGGGAATATTCTCGTCTAACGGATCGACCGCAAATCCATCCCAGATCACCGGGAGAACAGTAACATCGATACCGAATACATTCTCAAGTTCTGATGAGAGGGATGACGCGTGGTTGAGACGATTGGACATGGTCGAATTGTGTTGATACTGATGAAGATCCAAGTAGACAAGTTCGAACTCCAAAACTTGGAGTTCCGAAGCAACAACGTCGATGGCTGCCAAGTACTCTTCGTAAAGTTCCTGCGTCGCTTCTGCATATGGCTCTTGGTCATACGCCCGCTCGTAGAGATTGCGGTTCTCCTCTATTTTGTCGAAGCTATCCTCAACAGAACTCAAAATCGAATTAGTCTCTGGGATAGATAGATCAACGGTATCCAAAACCTCGCGCGCAGCTTCGTACTTGCCCCAGAGAAAATCGACTTGGGATTCAGCGAGTTCCGTCGGCAAGTGTCCCCCGCATACGGTTTATACTATCTTGAGAAGTGCGACTCGCAGTATCCGAAATCTCCTTCAATTTGTCACGGACATCATCGAGACCATCTCGATATGTAAGTTCCTCTTCGGCGGCTATCATCACTTCAATCAGATCATCGAAATCTTCGACGAGACGTGAGCGAGCAGTGAGAGAGTTCTCCTGAATTTGTTCCGCTATAGCTAATTCGTAAGGGTCGGCGTCGGTATCTTCATCAAGCGCGTCACGAATGCGCTCAAGCAGATGCCGACCTGATTCGAGTTTCTCCTGCAGATCCTCCTCACCTTGTTCAAGATCGATACCGTCTCGGTTGGCTTTGAGTATAGAGATAGCTACGAGCGCCTCGTCAGCACACTCGCCGAACCGCCGGTTAGCCTCGTACCGGCGCTTCGCTCGCCACTGGGACATATGTGTGTATGCCTTGTCGAATAATATAAATTTTCGCTTTAAATTCCGACTCCGTAATAACAGAAATTGGAGAGAGTATTGCTTCCAAAGCTGGAATAGGACCAGTTTATTACAGCTACATCACATATCGTTCTGAATCCCGGGGACTTCAGAAGATGTAGTCAGTTCGTCAAGCTGAGAATTCATATCGTCACCGAGAATATCCAGTGAGAGCTCATCATGGGAGGTGGTACGCTTTTCATCTGCGTCAGCGAAGTATAATGTTGTCTGAACAATTCGGGAGTGGTCATTCTGGTGGAGCGCAGCGGCATACGCTTCAAGTTGAGGCCAATATTTCTCAGCGAGATTGTCGACCGAGCGTACCGAGGTGTCGTTCGTTTTGTAGTCGATTACATGGTACCTGTCTGGAGCAACCAGAAGGAGATCAATATCGCCAACAATTCGACCAGCATCCAATCGAGTCACAACAGAGATCTCCTCGTGGATGGTCGTCGGGGATTCGTCGTCGATGATACGATCTCGGAACCGAAGACAGCACTCAGTGTACTCTTCTATCCGATCCAGATCCTCATCGGTTATTGTGTCATCCAAGACAGATGCTATCCGTGTAGCGATAGATCGCCACCGATTTCGGTCTGGTTGGAGTTCGCAGAGTTTGTGGACGATAGTTCCCAAATTGTTTGCCTGTAGACCATCCGTCTCAATATCTGCGGCATCTTCCTCAAGTTCATCAGTATAGATAGCCCCCTCATCGGGTGAGATAGCCTTCGCAAAGTTCGTCGCTGTCATCGTCGTTGGTGGGGCAGATACTTCTGGTTCAGGAATATCAATCCCTGGATACTCGCGTTCGGTCGCATCTGATTCATCCCAGTCATCGACGGGATCTGTTGGGATCCGTACTGTGTATTTACTTCCGCTGAGGGTTGCCATATGCTGTGTCCCAACAGAGAGTGGACCAAGGATATGATCCGCATCGCCGTCTTCATCTTCCAAGAGAATGGGTTGGAGCCAGTCGAGCCAGTAACGGGCATCCGCGGAATCGTTAACATCACCAAGAGACGGGTCGTCCTCTGCGTCAACGTCAATAGTGTGAACACCGCTGAAAATAAGATGATCCCGAGCCCGCGTCGCTGCGACATAGAGTAGGCGTTTGAGTTCCGCTCGCTCCTGCATCCTGACCTCATCTTGAAGCCGTGTCCTAGCGAGAGTATTCTTGTGCTTGTATGGGTCACCGGCGGAGGGCGCTTTCAGACCAAGGACGGGTTCTGACTCATCACCCGTATCGAGCTCGTCAAGATAGACTTTGCCGTAGTCGTCGACATCACCCTGGAAGTTGAACTCAGTGCCCACTTCCGGAACGGCAACAATAGGGAACTCAAGCCCCTTCGATGAGTGAATCGTACGTATCTGGACGCCGTCAGCATCCTCGGGGATAGTGGCCTCGTCGGCGTGAGACTCGATCTCCTTTCGGCGCTCAATTCGTGTCAGGAGTTCCGAAACCGTCTTGACTCCACCTTCTTCCCAGGCTCTGAGTTGTTCGCGGAATTTGTTGATATTCACTGCCGCTTGCCGCGGCCGTTCATCGGCTCCGACACTGGCGATGTATCCGGTATCGTCGATAATTTGTGAGAGCAATGTGCCCCACGGGACCGTGGTTTCAGCCGAAACTTCGTCACTCACAGCAGCGAGCCGTTGCCACTCCTTCAGGAGACGCGTAGCGTCCCTGAAATCATCCTCTGCCGATTGGAGAGTGTTCCAGAGCGAATGGTTCTCGGAGTGAAGTCGAGCAAGATCTTCATCGGGGAATCCAAATAGTGGCGACCTGAGGACACCGTAGAGCGCAATATCGTCGTCTGGGTTCTCGAGGAACGTGAGCAGATTAACCAAAGAGGTAACCTCCGGGGAATCCCAAAACCCGGTCCCGGAAACGACAGTATAGGGGATTTCGTAGGCATCCAACGCACGTTCGTGTTCCTTGAGGCGGGTACGAGCGCGGAGGAGGATGGTGATATCCTCGGGTTTCGCAGGACGAACACACTCCTCGTCCTGATCGTAGATCTCAGGTGGATCGTCCAGTAACGAGGTGAGGCGGCTGGCGAGCGCATGAGCCTCCCGCTCCCCGCTGCCAGCGAATCGAGGTGTCCGATTCAGATAATTGTCGCCGTGAAGTTGGGCGGTATCATCATCGGGAACGAGCAGATATTCGACTGACCCGGAGACCTCGCGCCCCTCTCGGCGTTCGTCGGTGAGTGTCTGTGGCTCGGCCTCGTAGTCACGATACTCGTCTTCCATCGGCTTGAAGACCTCGTCGAAGAGAGTGTTCAGGAACTCCCGTGTCTCCTCTATTGTCCGGAAATTCCCTCGGAGTTGCTTGGTCGTCTCGGCATCGTCTGGATTAGCTTCGTCAAGGTCTTTACGGGCTGACCCGAAGGTGGTCACGTCAGCCCCGCGGAAGCGGTAGATGCTTTGTTTCTCATCCCCGACGAGGAATACGTTCTGTGCGTCGAAGTCCTCGGTATCGCCTGCTGCGATGAGTTTTATTAGATCCCACTGTAGCAGGTCAGTGTCCTGCATCTCGTCAACCATGACGTACTCGAACTGCGATTGTACCTTCTCACAAATTGGGTCGTTCGCTTCTAAGAATTCAATTGTTGTCTGGATAAGGTCGTGATAGTCGAGTGCGTTCTGATCCGCCTTCGTCTGTTTGTACTCCTTGAGAACAGTACAGTAGAGGCGAGCGAGGCTCAGGACGTAGTGACTACTGTTCCACTCGGTGTCGAGATTTCCAATAAAGTCTCTCTCCTCAGGATTGATCCCTTCAAGAAGGGCGGAAACAGCCTTATCAAGCCTTTTCTGCTCTTCTTCGTACGCACTCCAATTGCTCTGTGACCCTTTATATCGGAACCGTTGTCTGCCGGTATAGCGCTCACCGCTTCCGGAAGTCAGATGATCACACAGGGTATCGAGCGCTCTTTGCCATTCATACCCCTTAGCATCACCCGTATGAATGCCTGTATCTCTCACTACTCTCGTAATTTTTGTCATAAACTGCATCCCCTTGTCATCAGGATCAATATCGAATCCTTCGTCATGAAGGTCGCAAATCGTATAGAGTGCATCCTGTACAGAATTTTTGGTCAGCAAATCTTTTGCTGCCTCCTGTTCGATTGGGTAGAGGGTTGACCAGATATGGTCGAGGTATTTGTCAACGGTCGCGTCTTTCCATCTAGTAGCCCACTGTGTACTCATCGGACGCCTCTCAAGTAAACCGACGAGAACTCCCTCCAGCGAATCACGATTCCAGAGGCGGGCGGGGCGACGAATATCTTCATTCGTCTCCCACTGAGTCTCAATGGTTTCCCGGACAACTTCCTGCATCAACACCTTAGCGTCGGTCTCGTCTAACGTATCGAACTCTGGTTGGACAGGTGCTTCGACAACGTACTCACGGAGCAGTCGGGAACAAAAGCCGTGAATCGTGTGGATATAGCCGTTCTCCAGATTATCCTTGATTCCACGCCACCGTTCATAGTCGAACTCCTCAGACTTCGGAGCTTGACCGAGCCGGTCGGCTACTTCCTCCCGGATACGCTCCTTCATCTCATTCGCGGCGTCATTCGTAAATGTTATTGTGGCAATATTTTCGGGGCCGACGTCGGTTTCGGTTTCCAGCATCTCAATATACCGGAGTGTCAGCGTCGTTGTCTTCCCCGTACCGGCGCCAGCTGTGATGGCGACGTTTTGATTGAGATGGAGTGCCTCCTGTTGCTCCGGTGTCGGAGAGAACCCATCTTCGTCTTCTTTTTTATCCGACGAGGGTGACTCATCGTTGATCTCCGTCATGCGTCATCGCCCCCCAGCGAATCGAGGAACGAACTATCCCGCGCTCTCTGTGGTATATATCCCGGCGCGGCGGAGCGATCCATCTCCTGAATTATCTCTTGGCGCTGGTGGTGGCGAACATCGCAGATGTCTCTATAATCGCAGTACCGACAGCCGGCTTCTTTTGGCGGTAACGTTGTTGTTTGGAATGCACCGTTCTCTATAGCATCAGCTATCTCTTCGACTCTTGAGGGAACAGTCTCTGAAAGGAAACGTTCGTAGTCTTTATTGGTTCCGCCTTTCCGCTCAATGTAGTACTGGAGACTCCACTTTCGATTGACGTCTGTTGGCGGTTCGACCACGTAGAATTGTCCGTCAACACCCATGAGTTCATCACCATGCCGTGCCGCTAGTTCAGCCCGAGTGGCAAGGGTATAGAGAGGGAGTTGGAACTCGATGCCGTCGATTGTCTGAATTGTGTCTGGGTCGCTGGTCTTGTAGTCATGAACCAAGCCTTCGACCGTTTCGTCGTCCTGCTCCTTGAGATTCACCCGGTCGATGAATCCGCCGACGGAAATCTCGCGGTCATCCGATACTGTCACTGTGATAGCTCCGTCGTCTCCGTCTGAGAAATCCATCGGCACTTCGAACCACGCTGGAACCTCCTCATTATCGTTGTACTCCGCATCGAGGAAACGGGTGAATAGCCCACGATCAACGCCGTGATGGGCATGGTCACCGCCATAGTATTCGTTTTCTTCGGGTGTCGCGAGCCCTGCGAGCAGTTGCTCTAACCAACGATCGTAGAACACGTCGTCAAACGCAAGCTCGGCATCCTCTAAACTCGCTCGTGTCTGCTCTAACAGCTGCTCCTCAAGATCAGTCCGCTCATAGTCGGTAAGTTGAACCGGCTCACCGTGGTCGTCCTGAAGTCCCCGATAGAACTGCTCGAGGATGTCGTGCACGAGATTCCCGAGATCGACCTTTTGGGGTTCGAGGTGGAATTCATCCGGGGCCTCGATTCCGAGGATCCGTTTCATGTAGTAGGCGAACCCGCACTTGGCGTAGTCCCGCAACTGAGTCGGGCTGTACGGTTCGCGCTCGCTGTGGAGTTCGTTGACGAGTTCGGTATCGAGCTGACCGTCGTGTTCCGAAATGGCTGCAGCTGCCCGGTTCTCGGCGCACTCTGCGCCAGCCAGGAGTCGCTCTGCCTGTCGTCCATCGAATGCCCCTGTATCTGCCGCGTGGGAGACGGCTTCCTCGCGGTCTCTCTGCCCACGGTGATACCGAAGATCCCGCTGGACGTCTTCAGAAATCGCGTTTCCGAGGTTCTCTGACGATGGTTCAAGCCCAGTGACGCGGGTGAGTTCGTCGAGAATTGATGACTCCAAAAGATTGTCGTCGTCAAACGAGGTCTCGGGGGTGGTAATTTGAATCTGGTCTGCGTTCGAGAGTAAGGTCGCAAACTGATAGCGTGCCTCTAATCGATTGTCTGTCGGAGAGATGTCAGGGATATTGTCAAAGATGCGTTCAAAAAAGAGTGGTAAATCCGTCTCAACCGGGAAGTCCATCTCAGTGAGACCGACAAAATATAGGTACGAATAGGACTGCATATAGGCATCTTGAGGACCGACAACCTTGACGATGTCGTGCGTCGCCTGACTTGGTGGAGGAACGCGTACCTTTTCGAGGGCGTCATTTACTTCTCCGATTGGGTCATCCATACCGAATTGCTCGGCGACAAATTCAATTGAATCGAGCACCTGCTCGACCCTTTCGTAGGAAGCGACCTCCATCCGGGCATTGAACGACTCGGCGCCAGACCTGATGGTCTCGACGTTCTCTGTGAGGTTTAGTGTCTCGAACACGTCTCGAACAGCGTTGACAACATCGACTGCGTCAGCCGCACCAGCCGTATCAGTAACGTCGAAGAGTTGCTCAAGTGCCTTTGCGGACTCTGGGTCGAGTTCCTCCAGTAGCCTGTCTGTATCTACAGTCGGCAGCCGTCGCGCGAGATCTGCGACTGCGGATCGATCTACGGTGCCGGGAGAGTCACCAAGTGTGACGACGGGGTTCGTCGCAAGGCGGGCGACCAGATCCGTCCTCGCCTCTTCAACGCAGAGATTGGTGAGGTCTAGCATCGCCCGACCCGCGTAGGTCTGATATAGCAGTTTGCTCGCGAACCCGACCGACTCAATACCAGCTGCCTCAAAGACGTCTCTAACCTGCTCTTGGTACGAGATGAGCCCCGGGATGACGACCAATATTTCGTTGGGATTAACACCGTCGGCGAGCTGTTGGCGAATCCGGCGAGCAACTTGTCGGACTTCGCGATCTGGAGTGGGTGCGACATACCACCGAAGTAGCTCTGATGAAATCGTATCGTCGCTTCCCGACGTGGGGGTGTACATGTTCCCCGCTGCTTCGATGAGTGGGTTCGATGATTCGGGAATTGTGGTTGAGGAGCCAACTAAGTCCTGATATGCGTCTATCGCGTCGGCGGTGATTTTATTCGCGCCATCGGTCTCGGCGTCCGTATCGGCTAACGGGAGCGAAATAAAGACAGGTAGAGTTTCTGCGAGCCACCGTAGGAAGGCTTCTTCTTGGTGAGGTAGTTCGTAGAAACCGGAGACAACAACGACATCGATGTTAGGGAGGAGATCCGAAGGCTGAGTATCGCTTTCCAAGACTGTACGATACGCCTCGTTCAGAGTATACACCCCATCTCCGACACCGTCTTCTCGAAGTTCGTAGAAAATCTCATACACCGTCGCAACAATATCGGCTATTTCGGCTGACAGGGCTGACTCTTCAAGGAGATTTTGGACAGTCTCTGGAGAGCGATATCCCCCCCTTTCCAGTTCTGTGATGAGGTCGGTGAAGTAGTCCTGATATAGATGAGCGTTCTCTAGGAGGCCTCTGTCGGCTACGGTTTGGAGAGTCCGGTGGATGAGTCGGCGCCGTTTCAGCGCATCCAGAAGGGTACTCGGACCCTCAATTCGTTCGTAACACTCACCAACGACAGTATTAAAATCGGTCACTCGGAGACGAAGAGGTCTATAATTCTCAGCCCACGCATCTGCGACTTCATCTGTCCGGTGGTCGTTGTTCTCGATATAGAGAATGCTGGCGGGGTGTTCTCCAGCTTTCTCAGACGCTCTTTCGAACACCTTAGATTGAAGTGTGTCGAAAGAGGAGCTGGTGAGAAAATCACAGCCATTAACCATGCGACAACAAACTAACTCTGGTGGTATAATACTTTCCCAGAAGACAGTGTTTAGTTAGGGATAAAGAGAAGTGTGGGCAGGGGTTGTATGCCAAAATCAGCCGCCTCAGCCGAGGTGGGGGCTGGATAGATTTGGAGTTTGTAGAGCGGGAATCATAGTCCTCTGGAACGTGTCTTTAGAGATTAAAACGTACTCGGGAGTCCTCAGATTATTGTGAATTGATGATCCACATTATGAACTCATGGAATATTTGAGTTCCTCAATATTCGGATTCGATTAGTACTATCTCGGTATTTAGGTATGACTGAGCCTATCTAGTAGCAGTTCAACGCGTTCAATTGCCTCCTCCGACGAGAGTCCCATCTCTATTAATCGTTTTTCCATCCGAGATATTATCTCGTCTTCATTTAGGGATTCAACTGGGCTAATATAGTCATTTTCTCGAAGATAGTTTTCCAATTCCTCTGCCTTGTTTGTCCGAAACCGATCTACTTCGCCATCATATAATGCCTTGACGAGTTGTTCGCCATCCCAATTAAGTTCATTGGCTAGTTCGGTTACTCTGTCGATGAAGGTACTACTAATAGCACCAGAATTTTCCAGTACATTTCGGTCAATGGGTTCACCACGACCCACACTCCAAGCTTGAGTGAATACCCCAAGTGCTTCACCGTTTTGTTGGACTCTCTTTATTTTTTTATCTTCGATTGGGAGACCCTCCTCTTTACCCTTATCAAGGATGTTTTTTAATTGACCCCATGTCTCGATACGGTGTTCTAGCAGATCGTGCAGAACTTCTACATCGTCGACGATGTACCACAGATGAGCAGTTTCAGGTCCGTTATATGGATCAAACTCTAAATCGAGCTTCTTACCATAGGAGATATAATCGTGATTATCGGGGTCAGGCAGAGCAGGTTGTGAGATGTCAAATTCGTCAAAGTCCGGAATCTCTACGCTATTGTCTAGCTCCCGCTCATCTGCTAGATCGATAATCGTCTGTTCGACATCGGCGTCCTCCAGTGCAGCTTTCCACTTCGCCACTTCGTCACCCTGGGCGGTGAAATAGAACACCTGCCGTCCGTTCCTAGCCAACTCAATTAGCGATTCAATAATCACCTCTGCGCGTAGGTCGTCGGTATTAGCCAACGTTTCGTCGAGGACAATCGGCAGTTTCCTCCCCTGCTCTTGCTGCTCGACGAATGCTAACCGTACTGCCAGTAGCACCTGCAGGCGCGTCCCGCCGGATAGTTCATTTAGCGCGAGACCTTTTTGTTTTGCCGTATCGTATGCGCGAAATGTCTGTTCGCTCTCCTCGAGTTTCAGTTCGTACTGTCCGTGTGTAATTGTGGCCAGTAGTTCATTGGCGCGTTGGAAGACTGCCGGACGGCTCGCCTCTACAGTAACTTCCTGCACGTGGTCGACGAGGGCATCACCGACCATCGACGACCAATCCTGCATGAGTTGGGCTTTTAGTTCGTCCAGCGCGTTGTTTTTTTCCCTGATCGCATCCTCGACCGATGTATCTTGTTTCGCCTGCTTGATCTCCGCCTCGATATCGGCTATTTCTCGTTGAACCTCTTCTATTTCAGCTGCTGTTTCCTCGACCCCCTGGTGCTCTTCGCGCAACTCAGGCAGTTCCATCTCCGCCAGTTCGGGATTGTATCCTGAGTTTTGCTCCAACTGTTTGCGTTCTTCCTCTTCGACGGCGGCTGCTTCCGTCACACCGTCGTTTGCAGCTTCGTAGTCTGACACTTGCTCGCAGAGATCTCTTAATTCCTCATACTCCCCAGGCTCCAGACCTAAGTCCGCGAAGATACCGTCACGCTCTTCTTCAAATTCGTCGCATTTTTGTTCCGCTTTGGAAATAGCTTTCTTTGCATCCTCCAGCTTGCGTGACGCCTGTTCATATATTGACTGTCGTTCTTTCAGGTCCGTGATTTTTGCCCTAGCATCCGCGGCATCTTTGATCTCATCATACCCATATTCCGCCAGTTCTGTCCGTAGTTTCTTTTTATACTTTGCCTGTTGCTTTTCGATTTCGTCGAGACGTTTTTCCAATCCGACAACCTCGTCGTGTGCCGCCTGCCAGTCCAGAATCCGTCGGACGATGACCACCAGTTCAATATCCGTTGTGTCGGGAGCCGCTCCAAGCTTGCTCTTTAGCTCTTCCCGTTCTTCAGCAAGCCGTTGTTTCTTCTCTACAAGTTCATCCTCATCAAGGATAGCACTCCGGTGTTGTTCGCGCTCGCTGAAAGTATGGTGACTAGCGATCTCATCGTACAGGTCCGTGAGACGTGCTCGCACGTCCTCCTCTGTCCAAGGTGTGGGCGTTTCTAACCCGGTTTTTTCGAATGATTCACGGTGTGATATACGCCTGTCACTTGTCGCACCATCAGTACCCTGTGCCTGCAGATATCCATACGCACCAAGTCCGAGCCCGACTAGAATCACACCAAAGAGCAATGGGTCCACAAGCACTCCGAGCACGACGCCTGCCAGCGACACAACGAGAGCGGACACCGCACCAATCCTCAGTGCTGCCCCTCCGTCTCCGGTGTCCGCCGCGGGTGGGGCCGTCAGCAACCACTCCTCAAGTGCTTTGCTTCCCCGCTCCAGTGTCTGGAGATCATTCGCCGGTGCGTTGTCAGTCTCCGCCCACTGTTCGACCTTCCTCTGGAATTTTGTTTCGACCTGCACTTCGTGAGCTGCTCGGGCGAACTCGGATACGTCGCTCCACGTCCCCGGTTCCAAGTCGATTATATCCTCATGTTCCACATCGAGCGGGATCTCGTCCAGTGCCTGATCACGTTCCGTCTCTGCCTCCTCCAGCTCCGCTTCTGACTCGCGTTCCTGGGATTCACACTCCTTCAGGTCATCTCTGCGCTGTTCTAGTTCTGCGATGGTTCCCGTAGGCACGCCGTCCCCAGGCATCTCCACGTCGTCAAGCGTCGACTGGGCTTGCTGTTTGGTTGTCTCGGCGTCGTCCTTTTTTTTCTCCCACTTGTCGATCTTGTCATCCAATTCTTCGACTCGGTCAATTTCGTCGCCATCAATCTGGCTCAGCACATCTGGAAATGTCTCAAGTTCCGCTCGTGCCTCTTCTAACTCGGATTTCCGTTTACGATACTTGATTGCCTGCTCTAGGAGTTGCTTTCGTTGGCGTGCGTCCTTGGCCTCCTCAAGATCCTGTTTTAACTTCGTTAGGCGGCTACGATCCTCTTCGAGTTCTCTTGTCTCCTGTTGCTCGTCTCTCCACGTCTGGACTGCATCCTCAGCAGCTTGGTATACTCCTTTGCGACGTGTGATAGGTGACTTCCCGTACCCCAACTCGTCTTTGGCTGCGGCAAGATCGAAGCCGCCAGCCGATTCCCGTTCGATGAGTTCTGCGAACTGCTCGTTACGGGTATCCTTCTGTAGCAACTCGTGTAACGACAGCCGGTATCTATCACGGTGTTCTGCTGGCGGTAACGAGGGCGGCGATGACGTATCCTGACCGTTTCGTTGATACTCTACCACCCCTCTGTTCACATCCACACGCCAGTCGTCGCCATTCAGGGAGAGATGTCCGACTAGATGTTCACCGTCGGTGGCAAAGTCCGGCCATAGAACCTTCTGGAGCGACTCGGCAGTCGTCGTTTTCCCCGTTGCGTTGGGTCCGTGAATCAGGTTGATGCCGGGCGATAGAGCATCGACAGCGAAGCCGTTCGTTTCAAATCCTGGGGCACGAACCACGGAAAGTTCCTCAACTGCGACAGACTCTTCCTCGACCGTCATTACTGTCCCTCCTTCTGCTGCAGCAACGTATCAAGCAGGAGCCGTGCCTCCTGTGTCACCTGATCAATAACCTCATCGCGATTAGGGTCGTCGAGGTTGCGCTCTTTCCGGATGAGATCGTACGCTGGGGCTCGATAGCCCTCCTGCATTCGCTCTTGTGCGCTGTCCAGCAATTGGGTATATTCACTGTCGTGTTCTCCGTTTTCCAGCGTCAGCAGTAATTCGGCAAGATAGGCTACTGGACCGTCCCCGGTCGCCAGAGAATCAAGATCTACAGCAGGGCGCGTATCGACTCGAATGGATTCCAGTCTGATATTGACAGTCTCATATTTCGTTGCGAGTTGGGTCTCAAGCTCCGACTGCCTCTCAACCAGTTGTGAATGGGCAGGTGTCCGTCCAGTCAGCTGGACACGGGGCAAAAACGTCTGCATGTTTCTTGTGATCAGGTTTTCCTCAAAATGATGTTGAATTTCCTTAGAGACCTTGGCAGTGACACCATGTATGTCCTCGACATCACCAACGTCGACCTTAATCTCATCGTAGCAAACTGTCCCTGCGGGGAGTTGCTCCGTTTCCACGCGACCGTCATCGCGAACGGTCACTAGCCAGGATCCGTGCACGCCTGGTTCTCCAGGATCTAGTGCCTGTGGTGACCCTGCATACAGCGTCAGTGGGTCTGATTCGATGCGAACTCCGGGCGCATGGATGTGACCAAGTAACCAACATGTCGCTGGCGTGTCTCGAAGTTCTGTTGATTGGATGGGCGCGTACTGGCTGTCCGGCGAATCTAATTCCGCGTGCAACACTCCTATCTGGGGAACGTCGACCTCGTCAGAAAGGTCGTAGTCCTGAAGCGGCGATGTAGAGACGTGCTGACTCGGGAACGACCATCCGTCAAAATATGCCACTGTAGTACCGTTATGCTCGAACTCCCAGCGTTCCCATGTGCCATTCCTACCGAGCAGATGGAGGTTATCAAGTTCGATGTCATCTACCATGCGCGGCAGGAATTCGGCGTCATGATTGCCCGCGACCGCGATGATTGGAATACCGGCATCAGCCAATTCAATAACTCCAGCCTCGAACGCGCCATACGCCTCGAAATATCTATTCTCTCTGTCTGCGATATCCCCTGTCAGGACTACTGCGTCCACATCACGTTCGATGGCATCCCGAACGATTTTTTGTTGCCAGACTGACCGCGGCGAACACTCCGGGCCATCCAGTTCGTCTGGGATACGGGTTGGGTGTCGTCCTAAATGCAAGTCACCTGCACACAGTATTTTAACAGTGGTATCCTCCATTGAGTAATTGGCTATAGAACCGGTCTAATCGGAAATAAATCTATTGATAGATGATTCACTATTGATGAGTCTTGATTATCTCTTTAGCCTCACTCCTTGCTCCTTCTACATCCAACCGTTTGGAGGCGTAATTCAAATCCAGAAGGTCTTCAGTTAGATACCGGTCATGCTTATCGATTATTTTGTTTTCTACGGATTCTGCGAGCTGAGAAGGACTCGGTGGCTCTGAGTTTACTATTTGCTGCAGTTCTTCGAACAAACCCTCCGGTTTACAGTCGCGGATCTCTAGTGTCATCCCAGTTTTCGACGCTTGATATCCTCTGTCTGAGAGAAGCATATGCATTGTATTCACAACTCGGTCACCTGCCCACAGGAATAACACTGTTCGTTTCCCTTGAGGAACTATTTGTCGATTCTGTAAATCCAGTCTGTCGAAATGTCTCCTGCCTTCCTTGAGCAAATCAGCACCCTTAGAGTCAAGATACTTTGGGATGTCTGTGGTAGTGTATGTAGCATACATTTGTTCTCGAACACGAGTGTGAACAAAAGCACCTTCCCCACCAAAAAGTGGAACCTTTCCCCCAGGGGCCTCCTTTAAGAAAGCAATTTGTTTATCTTCGTTGACAGACTCAACCTCCCAGCGCTGCCCAGCGAATATCAGCAGCCTTTCTTCCACCAAAGGGCTAGTAACTGGAAGCGTCCCGATCTTTTTTTCATCGGCTACAAGAGTATACTCATCCGGACTCCAGAACGCCGCATAAAAGTCGTAGTGCCGAATAAGTTTCTCTCCAGCCAACCCCATAATGAGATCCCCATCCCCTGCTTGAGTAATAAGATTCTCACTAGCAAGCCCTTGTAGCAGTGATTTGAATTGCTCAGTCGAAATATTCTGAAATGGTCCGGTTTGACATAAAATACGGTAGACAGAATCCGCTTGAATCCCGCCGTGCTCAGCAATAAGAGAAAGAAGTTGTTGAATCAGAGTCGAGAGTTCGAGCGCATCCAGATTCGGTGGCTCGTACCAATTCTCAAGTAGCAAATTAACCATTGCAATCGTCTGTACTAGTTCCGGTCGTAACGTGTCTTCAATAGGCGTTGATTCATCAACCCCCGGTTCCTGAATATACACCCGCAAGACTGCTGGATCTCCTTTTCGACCCGATCGACCCAGTCGCTGCCGCATACTTGATACCGATGGAGGAGACCCAATCTGTCCGATACTGTCCATCCATCCGATATCGATCCCCAATTCGAGTGTAGTCGTACAGACAACAGTCGCCGGAGTGTTCGCGTCCTTTAATGCCAGTTCACTAGCCTCTCGAATTTCTTTAGATAAGCTGCCATGATGTGCATGAAACTCGTTTGGAACTCCACTTTCCTCAGACAGTCGCTTCAACAGGTCGGTATACAGTTCAACATCGCCTCGACGATTTGCGAAGACGAGGTTGTCTTGTCCTCGGAGAGTTTTGAAAATATGCTCCGCAACATCAACAACCGTTCCTGAAGGTTCTTCATCGTCCTCCTCGGCGATTTCGCTGTTTCGCTTTTCGTATCCTTTCACCAGAAGTCTGATTTCTTGCTCCTCATCGCCGGGTTCGACAATCTTGACGTCTTCTCCCCTGTTTGGACGCAGGAAATCGGCAGTCATGTTGAGATCCCCAATTGTCGCGGAAAGAGCAATACGTGGCGTCCATTCTCCTTTCGCCTTCTCAACTCGATGTAGAAGCGATTGTAATTGCTTGCCTCGAGGCGTCCCGATGAACGAATGTACTTCATCAACGACGACGAACGAGACGTTTTGTAGCGCCTGATGGAATACCGATGGCCGCCTCAGAAACAATGCTTCAACTGATTCTGGCGTAATGAGAAGAACACCGTCAGGGTCTTCGAGAGCCTTACGTTTCTTGCTTGAAGAGACGTCTCCATGCCGCCGATGGACAGGAAGGTCGCAAGCATCACAAAGCTCCTGAAGACGTTCATACTGATCATTGATAAGCGCTTTCAACGGAGAGATGTACACTACGTCGAACCCAGGAGTGGGGCTTTGAGATGCGTCTCGATGGTCAGTAATCCGCGAAAGGATCGGAAGAAAGGCAGCTTCTGTTTTTCCTGACGCTGTTGGAGCCGAGAGGATAACATCCGAATTTCCTCCTAGAATCAGCGGGATAGCTTCTTCCTGAATCGGACGAAGCGTATTCCACCCTTGAGTCCAAACCCATCGGCGAACATCTTCGTGGAGTAGTTCGAATGACTCTGTCCGTTCGGCAGTATTTTCGTCATCACTAGAGTTCGAAGTCGGCAAGGTCATCCCCCTCGTCAGTCTCAGTTGACTCAGTTTCGTTTCCCTGAGTCGGTTGGTCAACGTCTGATTCGATCTCAATGTCTCCGATTAGCTCCTCCCAAGAGACCTCCGGATTCTGTTCAAGGATAGAGAGGAAACTGAGAAACTCTTTGATTGTGTTCCGAGGTGTTTGGAAATAGGCAGCACCGATTTGCTCGTTACAATGTTGCATGAAAGCCTCCAGTGCATCGTCTGGAATTACATAGTCATCGGGGTCTCCACCTGCATGCACATGTCGGAGCTTCTGAAGAAGCACATACATATCCTCCTGCGTTAAACTGGAGAGTCGGATGACTGGACCGCTCATATCCACAAGTTCATCCGAGGCGAACGTACTTTCAGATAGCCTAGTTTTCAATGCTTCGTAGCTGTACAATCCTCGTTTTGAGTCCGTAAGGAAATCCGGCGTCCCTGCAAAGAGAAAGCCTAGACCTACTGTTTGACCCTGGAGACCGTCATTCACGATGGATAGGAGCTTTTCGTAGTTGCTTTTGCGGGCTTGGGTATGTGAGAGTTTGTACAGATTTACCATCTCGTCAATATTAATCAATAATCCCTCGTAACCGGCTAGGTCAACGAACCGAGCCATAAGTTTCGTCATCTCGTACCAGTTTGAGTCATCGATTATCGGAACACGTTTATCGAGTTCCTTCCGTGCTTCTGTTTTTGTGCCGTATTCTCCACGCAACCATCTCAGGACTGCGTGTTGCAACTCGTCATTATTGTTCTGGTAGGCTTCCCAGTACAGCGCAATGACGTCCGTGAATGCATAACCGGCGACAAGTTCAGAAAGTTCGTCAAGACGCTCGCGGATGACCTCTTCTGTGGGGGCATCTCGATCATTGGCTTCACGGTTGGCCTCCGCTATGAACCGCTCAACGATACTCCTCAATGCACCCCCGTCCGGTGTTGCCCGTGTTGATAGATTCCGTGCCAGCTGCTGGTACAGTGCTCGACCATGCCCCGACGAGGAGCGGAACCGACGGTCGGGGGTAAGGTCTGCGTGGGCCGTTACAATTCGTTTCTCCAGCGCGATTGTTCGTATCAGATTAAGGAAGAAGGTTTTCCCTGATCCATACTCTCCGATAATGAACCGGACTGCGGATCCTCCGTTGCAATTCGATCCAAGTCTTTAGTGACTGCCTTCACTTCCTGAGCACGGCCTACTTGGATATGCTGCAGACCACGTCGGGGGACAAGCCCGGCTTGAAGTGATTGAATAATCGCATCGCGGTCTCGGGGTCGTATCGTCGTTGCGTCGATGGTTGCGTCCGGATTATCTCCACTCATTCTAATATCTCGTTAGCTAATTCTTGCTTGACCATTATTGTGTCTTTGCCCTCAATAAGCTGTGTTTCGAGTGACTCGAACGCATGATCATTGATCACGTCAATCGCAGCGTCAGGGAATAACCCTTGCTCCTGGGCAACCTCTTCGATTTCCTCTCGACTCCAATGTTCCTTCTGAGAAAGTGTCGTGAGGAATTGCTGATGGTCTTCATCTAAACCTGCGGCTACGGTTTGAGTTGAGTCGGAAGTCGAATCTGCCTTTTGCGCCTCTGATCTGTCGCCTTCTTTCTCTCTTTGTTCTTTATCATTCTCTTCATCCTCGAAAATATCTGATAAGAATTCACTGACTTCTTGACTTTCTTCGAGAGTTCGGTCCACTCGTCCTTGGTCTAACTCGATTTCAGCGGTCGAGGATTCCTCGTCGGACTCTACCTCAGGAATCTCGTACCCTTCAGTAGTTGATTCTGGCTTCCGGATTGTGACTGGCTCATCATCGTCTCTATTCGTTTCCGTCTGGAGCTGATGTAGGTGCGTATGAACCAAATCTTCATTCAAACCAAGCATCGGATAAATCTTCGAAAGTTCTTGTATCTCGTTTGTATCAATATCTCCGTCCGAGCATGCTAACGCAGTCAGGAAATTCGCAATTTGTGGCTTTTGATCCTCGGGGAGATCTTCAGCACGTTGTCGAACACCATGCAGTGTTGGAGAATCAAGAATGAGCCATCGACGGTGTGCATTAAGACGCACCTGATCAACCTCGCTGAGTTTGAGGAACCTCCCGAGATTTTCTGCCAAGTATTCGGTTTGCTCTGGAGCGACCTCATCATTGGCTAGGACGATTTTCACGGCAAGTTTCTGGATGAGTCTAATCCCTTCTGAAATCGCCGAATCTTCAGCACTTGTGTCAGGAGGCAAGCGATATAGAACAGCAGGTTCCCTCCATCCACGAGAAGGAGCCGAAAACCGAACATCAGGCTCGATACCGAAGCCCAACTTTTCAAGCAAGTTGGCTAACCGACGAAGATCTCGCTTTTCGATATCCTCACCCTTTTTAATCGACCAGTGCTCAAAGAAGAGATTGAGAGTCGTTTCAACCATTTCCGACTCTCCGAGTTCGTCTTCAATCGCTTCTCGAAACTCATTCAGACGATCCGTCTCTCGTTGGTTCAACACTGGCTTTGGAAGCAAAGAGAGTGCTTCCAAACTATCTCTGTCCTGTGTTTTCCCAACATAACGAGAATAGGAGTCTAACTCTTCACAGCACTCGTTTGCGATCTCTTGGAACTTTCGTGTCGGTGCCGAAAGTGCTGAAATATCCGGTACCCCCTCAATTTCGACCTCCTCTTGCTGAGGCAGACAACTGCTGGCTGGGCTATAACTCACTTTGAGCGGTGTTTTATTCGCTTTTTTAGTCAACCCACCGTCAAAACGCTCCTCATAACGAAGTAAAAAGAGGTCTTTGAATTTATCCTCGCAACGTTTTGCTGGCGTCCGTAAACTGGTGTCTGGAGCCTGCAGAAGCCAGTCATACGCCAGCTCGGGATCAACCGGCTCCCCGTTTGCGATTTGCCGACCTATCTTTACCCGTAACCCAAGCGGAAGCTCCCGTCGTCGGGTCGTTTCGGTGACTGACGTTAGAGAGTCCGGATCATACCGAGCACGAGCTGCGTTCAAAAATCGGGTTGCGTAGCCAGAGAACGAACTATCCTCGCCATACACTTCTAACAATTCCTCCACCTCCTTGAGAAGAGTCGGGATTTCGGAACGTGCTTCACTCGAATGCTGCGCATCAAACAGTATACGTCGCTCAATATCATAAAAGAACAAGAAAACGTAGCCGATGTCGATATCCGGATCCCTCCGACCATCCGCTAACCACTCAAGATACGTCGCTCGACAGCCAGGATCGATATTCGAATAAGACGGCCAGTACGACATCCGGGAACCACTCGGATCCAACCTTGACGTATCAACCTCGAAGTCTGGGTTGATCAAACAACCATCCGTGCCACGGTACTTGACGGCACTCAATTCTGATCCCACATAGATCATCCCATCTGAGATTTCGTAACTGTTGACAGCGATATCTTTTCCTGGTGGTATCCACGCCTCCATCGACTGCTCAAGCTTGTCCTCAGTGTCGAGTTGAGAGTCCGTCATGACTCCATCGGACGTGACATTAATCGATAGTTCCATAGTCGGTCCAGAATGAGCTTCCTGCATTCGCTCGTCCGATTGACCAGAAGCTTCTCTCAAATCGTCACCAACAGAAGAATCCGCTGTCTGATTTCGCGCGTATTTTGCGCTGAATTCGTCTTCTTCCATTCGGAGATATCCAATCCCCTCTATTATACCTAGAACTCCAGGAATCAAGGTCCAAGAGAACAAGAGATAGAGAATCCCTTCTCGGTATGATCCGAGATAGAAATGATGAGCCCCCAACAAACCAAAAAAAATCGCAAGTAATCCGGCTACTGATTTTGATGCCATTACGTAGAAGTACCTCCGCAGGGTGCTATTGATGACCAAAAAGACCCTCTCGTACCTTTGTCCATAATCAGTATTATGGTTCAAACTCCGGAAACATCAATCCTTCCCTGAGCTCGGAAAGAGACTGATAACTCAGCTGCATGTGGAAGAATAGGTGATGTCTCGTACCCGCCACAGGAAGTTTGCGATTGCATCGTTAGCTGTTGCTACCAGCTAGCCACTGAGGAAGACAGAAAGGCGGACCATACAAAACATCAGAGACACGAGAAAAACTTATGCAGCTGTCCGCGGTCTTTGTCCCATGTCCGCTACAGCAGGTCTAACAGAGCCGGAGGTGCTGGCACACGCGAAGCGGTCGCTGTTCTCCGACGGTGATGAGGAGATGTACGTGGTCTCCGACACCCAGTTCGCAAAGGAAAGCTGGCTCAGCGGCGGAAAGATAGATGAGGAGGTGAAACACACGCTCTCGCCGTTCAATCATGTCCGTGTAGGTAGCGGCTATCCGGACCTCGTTGGAGTACGAAACACCGACCACTTGAGAGGATACGTCCTTGATAGTTCAGTAGAGCCCGAGTCCGCTCTGCTGGCTGTCGAAGCTAAAGGATACAAGACACGTGGAAATGAGGAGGCAACACTGGTGGCGCGTCCATCTCGGTCATCTCTTGCGCTCTTGTCTAAGTTCAGAGCATACCTTTTCCCGGTATGAAGATATCACTTCTTTGTTGATTGCTCTTATTGAGTACCCATATGTCTGGCTAAATATGACATGCCGATACAGGATGACTAGTAACAATACAGATAGTGGGATTACCCAGCTTCTCACAGAAGTTATACAAATAGCCACGAAAAATGCCACAAAAATCACAAAAAACAAAAAATTCCACAAAATATACGCTACGGCTCCATCGTCATTAATTGTAGATATATCTACGTCAAAGGTAACAAAAATATCATTAATAATGTAGAGGGAATATACCAAACAAAAACCGAATAGGTATATAACAGTTGGTTCCCACTCAAGATACAACAGACTAACCTTCGTTCCGGTTCCTACCTCAACCGCTATATAAATTAAAAATGCATAAAGAATGACGATGGCAACATCATTCAATACACGGAAAAGAGACCAAATGGAATCTTTATAAGAGTAGTTCAGTAGAAGATCATGATAACCAATCCAACTGAAAACTATAGATATATGAATAGTTAATAAAGCTAAAAAAGGCTCCCAGTTTACTGGATTTAGGAGGTCACGATATTGTTCTATGCTCAGACCAAGTACCACCGCAAATAGAATAGAAACAATCCCGCGGAGATATTCTGTTCTATCTTCTGTCATATGCTAAGGTTACTTAATATTGTGTTTCCCAAATGAATGAGGTAATAGTTCGGATAATTCAACCTCTCGATGATTATCTCCTCTATCTAACAGGATCCTGAAATCAGAGTCACAGAACTCTTCCATAGTTTGCCTACACATCCCACAGGGGGCAGCTCCGTCGCGCTCAATTGTAGTCACGGCAATACTTTGGAATTCTCTATGACCTGAGATAACCGCTGAGGCTATCGCCAATTCCTCGGCATGTATTGTGTTTGAGTAATTTGCTATTTCAATATTACATCCTGTAAAGACCTCCCCGGACAGCGTCTGCACAGCTGCACCCACTTTATACTCCGAATAAGGGGCGTATGCATGTTCAAGTGCGTCGCGAGCTTGCCTGATCAATTCATCCATCGTTGATGGATAGAGAAACCTATTTAACAAAAAAACTTCTATCTTGTCTTAGTAAATGCAGGGTGTAGAAACGATAGGGGTGGATATCGACGGAGTCCTTGCAGATCATGTACCTCCTGTTTTAGAAAATACACGACGTGCTTATAATACGCAGAAACCTAATAAATTCGACGTAACTGACTATTATGCAGATATACCAGACTGTCCAATAAACATAGCTGAGGCTATAGCTATATGTCAATTAGATGCGTCATATATATTACAAATGCCAGTTATTGAATCATCTATTGATATAGTAAATAAATTGCACAGGGAGTACACTATCGTAATTATTTCTCATAGACCCCATACTGAAAAAATGCAGAATCTAACTGAAAGGTGGTTGACAAATAACAATTATTCTTATGACGAACTTATCATGGGCTCCAAAAAATCTGAAATAGAGCAATTGGATCTTTTGATAGATGACTATCATGAAGACCTAGAAGGATTTCTTGCAAATTCGGGTAAAAGCGGAGTATTGTTCTTACAACCTTGGAATATCGAATCGAAAAGTAGCTTCTCCGGCTACGATAGTCTTCACTTCGCGGAATCGTGGCACGACATTTATGACTTGCTTAAATAGGACCTCATTTAAGAAGAAGCCGATTTACTGATGTAGTCTGAAGTCAATCACCTTTGGCAGTGCTCCCTTTGGTAGTCGTATTCACCTCTCCGGAATTTTTGGGTGCGTTTGCTGGGCAGATCCTCAGTGAATCATAATCTCGGTTTCTCTGTCACGTCACATGATCCATAGCTAACTCCTTAGCGTTCTCCCGGTCTGCTTTCCTACCAGCCCTCTGTAGAATCTTCAGTGCTCGTCGGCAGTCGCTGTCCTCCTCAGCAACTTTCTCAGCGATATACTCGATTACTTCACTGTCGTATGCTCCGTCCCGAAAGGCTCTCTCAGCCCTCTTTTCGAGTACCTCTTCCAACTCCTCGGCAGAGTACGGCTCGAATTCGAGCATCTGAAAGCTCAGTCTGCTCTGACTCCTCGGGTCGAGATTCACTTCCGAAGGCGGTTGGTTAGATATCATCACTGTGCCCACGCAGTTCTCGGCTTCCTGACTCAGACGGTACAGGTCATAAGCGACCTCGTTCTGGTGTTCGAGCTGGTCAAACTCGTCGAGTCCTACTGCCACACAGTCGTTCTTATCCAGCCATTCCCGAAGCTTCGCTACGAGCTCGTCCACCGGCTTCCCTTTGCGTGGCGCGGGATATCCGAGGTCGATAAGCAACTGGGTGAGCAACGAAATCCGTGTGTTGTAGTGCCAACAGTTGATGATGGTAGTCTTGACCTTCGTCTGTCGGTCGAGTTCGTCCAAGACGTAGCTCGCGCATGACGTCTTACCTATCCCAGAGTCTCCATGTACGAGGAGGTTGTCCGGCTGGTTGCCACGGACCAGGGGACGGACGGAGTCGGCTATCGTCTGGATCTCCTCGTTCCTGAGAACGGGGTTGTGTACGTCCTCCGTCAGAGCCTCCTCGTTTTTGAAGACAGACTGTCCCTTGTTGCTGGAATTAAAGTCCATAATGAAGTACCACCTGTCAAGTAACTGTGAAGTCGGATTTCGTAGAGCACGATTCATTTGAAGCCGACAGCCAATTCGGGCAACCGCCCCCTATGTACTGTTGTACATATCTGATTTTTAACCTCAACCGAAGCACAGTTAGGGAAAACCCATATGATACTCCTTCCTTCGATTTCTCTCCATATGGATACGAATATCCCGAACGACACCCGTTTCGACACACCCGAAAATCTGGTCAACCGGGAAGAGGAACTCGGAACCCTTCGAGACGTTTCTCAGGTCGGCGATAACCTCTACGTCCACGGCTCACGCGGTTCAGGAAAGACCGTCACGACACTCTTTGCGTTGAACGAGATGAACGACGTCAACAAGGTGTACATACCGTGTATCAGATACGATACACAGTACAAGGTCCTGAGCCGTATTCTCTACAAGCTGACGGGGGAAGAGACAGGAAGCGGTTACCACGCCTCGGACTTGAAGAGGGAACTGAACGACCTGTTCAGACATGACACCCTCGTGGTACTGGACGAAGCCGACTTCCTTCTGGAAAACGACGGCGGCGACACGCTCTACTACCTTTCCCGTGCCGAGAACAGTCCAAGTCTCGTGGTGATCTCCTCTAACTTCGAGTCGCCGAACGTCGACGAGCGTGTACGCAGTTCCCTGTACCACAGAAACGTAGAGTTCGAGGACTACACGGAGAAACAGGTGTACAGGATTCTCTGTGACAGGGTACCTCACAGGTTCAGTTCTTCGGTTCTGAAACATATCGCGTCCAGAACTCGGAACGTGGACTTCGCGCTCTACTGGCTGAACCACGCTCACAAGAAAGCCGAGGACGAAGTGGATGTCGACGTCGTCAATCACGTTGCCGAAGAGGCTGTACATCTCTACTGGGACTCGCTTCTGCAGGACTTCTCGGGTCATCATCACGTACTCGTTGAATCCATCTCACAGCTCGCTTCTGACGGCGCGGTAAACTCAGGAACTGTCTACGAGAGGTACGAGGAGATATGCCGCGAGAAAGAACGTGAGAGGCTCTCTGAGAGGCGTGTGAGCGACTTCATGAAGCATCTCGAACTCTTAGACATAATAGAAGCCGAGTACCACTACGGCGGAGAGAACGGCAAGACACGCGAGATACGGCTGAACGAACCTCTGGAGTCAG
Organism: Halobacteriales archaeon; assembly: GCA_034522195.1. Lineage (GTDB taxonomy): Archaea > Halobacteriota > Halobacteria > Halobacteriales > Halorutilaceae > Halorutilus. The sequence goes on from JAXHLL010000006.1 coordinate 136,095, forward strand.
AGTAGATAGGAGATGAGGTTCTCCGCGTCTTCCAACTCTTCGAGCTCAAAGAGGAGCTGCCTCCTTTCTTGTTCGAGTTCCTGGATATCACGCCAGTGTTCCAGACGTCTCTCCTGTCTCTTCTCTTTGAGTTCTGACAACAGCTCTTCGAGCCTATCAGTCTCAGTTGGTCCGTGAAATTGCCGTTTCTGGACCCGGAGCTCTTCCTCGTATTCCTCTATCCTGTGATCGAGATCGTTGATTATGTCTCCGTGTATCGAGCGACGTTTTTCGAGGTGTCGGTCTATCTCCTGTAGCTTCTTTTCGAGTCTCTGACGTTCTCCCGTCTGTGACTTCTGAAGGAGTCTCTCGATATCGTTCCAGCTGTCCGGAGTGTCGGTCTGAAAAGGTTCGTCGGGAACAGAATAGTCGAAGTACTCCACACACAGTAAAGGAAGGTCAAGGAAGAAGGCAGTTATTCGTCGGGAGGGTTCGTTAGCCGCCTGTATTCTCTTGCCTTCTCGCTATAGAAACGAGGTAACTCTTCGATCTCTTCCTCGCTCCAAGAGTCGATTTCTTCCAATAGTTGCTCTGCCTCGTTCATTCTCTCGGTGAGCACGCGCCGCATACACAAGTATTTCTGGAAGACAGATAGATATGATTGGTCAGGCGGTGTTACAGATGCATTCGTGGCTTTCACCCGCTATCTGTAGTACGTGACCGTGGATCTGCTCCGCCAGTTTTATCATCAGATCGGCGGTGCGTTCTGATCCGACACCTTCCCTGTAGTAGGTTCGGGAGCGGTTGTTCTCCCAGAGGTTAACGAGTTTCTCTCTGAAGTCCGAGCCGTATAATGCTGCGTTTTCGCCCAGTTGATACACCTTTCTATGATCCACGAAGTCGTCGTCTTCTATGTATCCTTTTTCAAGTAGGTAGAACTGGATTGTTCGCTCTATTGATGCGAAGGCGGCTTCGATGATCAGGGTGTAATGTCCGTTCTGTTCTTGGAGTGATTTGATGGCGTCGAGTAGTCGGCACGATTTCCTTAGTTGTAGCAACGCTGGGTCATCTACGTCGAGACCTGTCTCAGGATTCCTTGCTCCTCTGCGGAACTCGCCTGATACTTCGTCGAGTGTGTCTTCTATTTGGCTGTTATCCATTCAGGATCACATTCCTTAGCTTGTCCAGTTCGTCTGTTCGGTACAGAGTGATAGCTTCCGAGAAGATTTCTTGGAGCTTTTCGCCGTAGTCCTCAGCTGTCTCTACTGATTCCACGAGCACTTGAAGTTCGTAGCGTTGTCCATCAAATTTCTGCTCCTCGATTTCCTGTCTAATATCTTGAACACTTCTCCGTGACTCCAGTAGGTCTTCTTCTACGATGACCTGTATGTCGATGTCGCTGGCTCTATCTCCCTCTCCTCTGGCTACGCTACCGAACAACAGGATTCCGACAAGGTTGTCTTCTTGGTTCTTCTCTACCTTGTCCACGAAGGTTTTCACCGGTGTTCTGAACTCTTCCTGTGGGATTTCGAGGATAGGGTCGTCGGGTTTGTGTATCCGTTTTCTGTTGATACTGATCAGTTTCTGGTTTCCTTCTCTCCTTGCTTGGATGAGTTCGACTTGTTCGAGGAGTTTTATTGCTGTGTCTACGGTCTGTGCTCCATGTTCTGTGACTTCTCGGAGTTGGCGGACTCCGAATTCTTCGTGTGGGTTTCTGTATAGGAGTTCTGTGATGTCGTCCATCGCTTGGTTGCGGAATATCCGTTCTTCTCCGAGAGGGATGGGGAGTGTGACACCAGAGATATTCTGGTCTGTCATTATGACCACGGTCAAGATTACTGACCAAGTTTTATATAGTTAGGGGTGAGGGGATGACTGTATCTCCTCTAAATCCTCCAGCTTTTCTAGAACACCTTTCTCTTCTAAGTCGGCTAAGCGTTCTATGACGCGCTGCTTCTCTTTCTTTTTCGTTTTCTCTTTGAGTGATAGGGGCCTTCCGCAGTTACGGCATTCAGAGTGACCGGACTGGTTCTCTGTTCCGCAGAACGGACACGCTATACTCTGATTTTCTTCATTGTCGTTCTCAAGCCCGTACTCGTCACGTATCGCTTGGTTGACATCGTCGTTGTTGAGATGGACGTAGACCTTGGCGCGGTCGCTTCCGGGCTTCCATCCCGCGAACTTGTTGAGCTGTTCGTATCCCATGAATGTCGCTACTTCTGTTAGGCGGGTGTGCCGTAGGTTGTATGGGCGTGTCTTGTTGTCAGGTATATCGGCTCTTTCGCATGCGTCTTTGAATCTTCTTCTGAATCCTTGGTAGCTTAATCTGTCGGATAGCTGGGGTTCGTAGTTACAGCTTTCCGGGTGGCGTTGTGGTGTGTTGTCGCAGTGGCGGCATTTCTGTTGCTCCGTTTTGACCCAGAGAGGGGCTGATGGGTTGTCGATGTCTCCTAGTTCTCCGCCGAGAGGATGTTGTGAGAGCCATTCTCTTACTGTTCTCCCGGCTCTCACGAGTTGGTTGGTTCGGTCGGGTGTTCCTTTCAGTCCCTCTAGGAATATGAAGTCTCCTTTGCCGTTGCTGGTGAAGTCGGCTATGTTAGCGGAAAGTACTTCGCCGGGACGGGCGGCGGATTCGTACATCGTCATAACGAATGCCTTGTCGCGTATGTTGGAGAACCCTCGGAAGAGACGTTTGAGTTCGTTTTCTGTAAAGAGGTCTTCGCGTGATACTGTGGATGCTTTGCTGCTGTTGTGCACTGTGAAGAAGTCTACTTTGTCTGGGTGCTTACCGCCGTTTTGTACCTTGTAGAACTTCTTGAGCGAGGCTCTGAACTTTGCCTTGGTTGATTCAGCGTAGTCGCTTCGGTTCACTTCTCCGATGACTTGCTTGAGTTCTTTTTCTGTTGCCTCTTTCAGTAGGAAGCCTTCCGGTGCGAACTTCTGTAGTAGAGTCTTCAGTGATTGTATTATCCGTTGTTGCTGTGTGTCGCCTATGCCTTCTGCGGCGGAGTGGTCTATGTGTTCTCTTATCGCCTGAATGTTTCCGGGTTTTATCGTTGTGTCTTCGAGGTTTTGTAGTGATCGAGATATATCGACGTATCGAGTGGTGGACATAATTCTGTTTTTCACGTTTCGGTTGTAGAAGGAAGATGGGGTCAGACACTGGTTCGGTTGCTGGGTTGTTGACCGCGTTTCATATGTTGGACATTGTACCGTTCGTTACATGGTCCACCCGGCCAGGGAATAAACCGTTCAAAACCCTTCCTTCAGTATCTTTCCACATCTCCTTCCTTCGTTTGAGTTTTCAAGTGAAAATCAGTCTAGGATATTTAAATATCTAACCTGCGTACTACACACAGACATGGAAGAAGTGCACGAGAATCTCTTCGTCGGCGCGGACGATAGCTGTGTAAAAGGCGGAAACGGAGACTGGGCTGTCGTTCACGCATGCAAGCACCCCTGTCACCAACGAGCAGTAGGCGGACAAGTCTCACAAAGCCACCCGAATTACCTCGTTCTGGAAGATGGAGACGATCTGTATCTGAACATAGTCGATATGAACCAGAAGCAGAAGCATGAGTTCATGGAGCCGATGGTTTCTGCCACTCTCGAATTCGTCGATGAGTTTCGGGAAGGGAAACAGGTACTGATTCACTGCAACCAAGGACAGTCTCGATCTCCCGCATTGGCTATGCTATACTTAGCCAAACGAACAGATGAGCTCCCTGACGACAGCTACCCAGTAGCCGCAAACGAATTCCGGAACCTGTATCCACGGTTCAGTCCTGGCCAAGGTATTCACCTCTACCTACAAGACCACTGGAACCATTTAGACTGAACTTCCATTTCAGAACTGTATACTCCGATGTGCCGAAATCGCCGAAATACCTACCCAGGAAGACTGTCCGGTTCGCTGAACTCCCGAAGTAGCCGAAATGTCACGCGATCTTCAATTAGACCTCTTTCCTCCATCCTTTGCCTTAGTCCGTCGAGTACTTCCTGTTTCTCCGCGACTACCCATATCGCCTCAAATCCGGTATCGAGGTGGTTCTTCACATGCTCTACTTCGCGGGGGTTGTTTCCCATGGCGACCTCGACGACCATCTTTCCACCCCTCCCCCTTCGTTTGGGTTTTTCAATAGAAGTTTGCTATTAAGACATGCTTTCGAGTTCCTCAAAGTAATTTATTCTTTCCGATCCCTTGAACCTCCGCATACAGAAATAGTCAGATATAAGTAGGAGGATACTTATCGTGCCCTAATGTTTACTAGGAAACGGATCATCGTCGGAACTGCTATACTGCTTATCGCAGCGGTATTTTCGGGCTCGGTAGTACTAATGGATACCGACCTCTCAACGGATGCGAGTATCGGCACCAACGGTGTTGCATTATCGACTGGGGCACCAACGTATTGCGACGGTGCCAGCGTTGATCTCCAAGGATGGACGGTATCTAACGAGACGAGCACACAGTACTTGTTCGACAGTTCTACAGTCGGAGCGGGAGAAAACATTACTCTGTACACGGGAAGCGGGACCGACAGTCAGACTGAACTCTACTGGGACTACGGAAGCCCCGTCTGGAACAATACTGACGGTACGGTGTTCCTAAGAAATGGGATTATTGTAGACGAAGAAAGCTACAGCGGCGACAGCAAGAACTTCACCAACACAGACTCCCTGCAGAACATCGAAATAATAGAGGTAAACGCTAACACAACGGGCAATGACATCAACAATCTCAACGAGGAATATATCGAACTCCAAAATCAAGGGAGTGAAGACTTAGATCTTTCCGGTTGGTCCGTCTCCGACAACGCGAACCAACAGTATATTTTCCCCAATTCGACGAACTCTGTACTCTCACCCAACGAAAACATCACTCTACACACCGGAAGCGGAGCCAACAACGATACAGACCTCTACTGGAACGCGACCAATCCGGTGTGGGACAACGGGAACGAGGGCGGCGACGTAATATACCTCAGAAACGGAACTATCGTTGATACTGAGTCATACACTCAACCCGAGACGACTTTCGAACTCGGAGACTCAAATAGCGTCGTCGAAATAAAGAGCATCCACGCCGACGCGGCGGGTAGCGACGACGACAACCTCAACGACGAATACGTGAGCCTCACGTACCGGACGGGCGAGAACGTGACTCTCGGGGATAGAGACCCTGTCTCTCCAAAAGCGGGAGAAAACGTGACTGTCAACGCGACCGCGAGCGACGCACAGAAGGTCTGTCTAAGCTACACCGTGAACGGCGGTAGCGAGACATCGGTGAGTATGGAGAGTATAGGCAACGAGAAGTATCAAGGAGTTATTCCGAGTCAGGATTCCGGAGACAGCGTGGCATACCACGTTTACGCCGCGGATAGTTCCGGGGAGATAAGCGTTTCAGAGTCGCGTAGCTTCTCGTTTGAGTCTCTTGACGTCGACGTGGAGATAACCAGCGGTGATCCGGTGCGTGAAGACAGTACGACGAACTACTCGGTATTCGGAGAGGTGGATGGCTACCAGAATACCACGGAATTCGCTCTGTCGGTGAACGGCACCGACAGAAACGTCGGTTTCAACGTAACTGACCTCGGAGAAACAAACGCGGTCTCAAACGCAACGGTGTTCTTCAGTAACCCAATCACCCTCTCCGATGGTAAGAAAAATGTCGAGGTTCGGGTCACGGATACCTCAGGTCAAATTTTGGCAAATGATACTATCAGACTCGACGGTGACGGTCTCAGACCTTCGGTTGAGGAGAACATCACCGAAACAGACCCGTTCGATTCCGACAGCGACTCTGCTGTCACCTCCGTGGACGAATCAGACGACGGAACGCTGGATGGAAGAGAGGACTTTGACGGTGACGGCTTAACGGCTATGGAAGAGGTTTTGTTCGAAACCGACCCGTTCGAAGCGGACACTGACTCCGACCAGCTTCAGGATTACTTCGAAGTCTCGTACGGATTCGACGCTCTCTCGGACGACACCAACAACGACAGCACCCTTGACCCCGACTGGGACCCTGACTCGGACGGCTTGGACAACCTTGAGGAACAGAGTCTGGGTACGAATCCCCGTCTTCAGGACACGGACGCCGACGGTCTGAACGACTCCGAAGAACTGAACGTACATAACACGGAGCCGGATGACGAGGACACCGACGACGACGGGTTACTCGACGGTGAAGAGCTAAAGTTAGGTACAGACCCGCTTTCGAACGACACCGACGGAGACGGAACGCTTGACGGAGATGAAACTTACACCTCGACGACAGAGAACCAAGGACTCGGCGTCAACGTGAGCATAACGGGCGAAGGCTATCTGGCGAAGAACACCTCGGTAGACAGAACGGGTAGCATTAAGTTCCCGTCTAAAAAGAAGACAGACGGAGCTATTTCCCAAGCCGTGGAGATATTCTCCGACGACTTCGACAGTGCGAACCTCACGTTCAGCTACGACGAGTCGAACTTCGAAAACGAATCGAACATATCCGTAGTGAGATACAACGAGAGCATCGGTAAGTATGAACCCGTCAAGACGGAGATAGACGAACAGGCTAACATCGCAAAGGCGAACGTCTCGGAGTTCTCGCTCTTCGCGCTCATGGATCTGGATTTTGTGGCGGATTTAATCAGAGGTGGAGGAGTATCCACAGGCTCGATAGACCTCTCCGGCTGGAAACTAATGGACGAATGTAGGTGTATAGATGATGATCCGACAAGATGGGAGATATCCCTCGACGACTACGGTTCGATAGCACCCGGCGAATCAGTTACAGTAGAAACACCTGTAGGGTTCAGAGGCACACAGATCTGGAACAACAACAGAGACACGATTAGTCTCATAGACGACACCGGTACCACGGTTGACGAAGAAAACTACACAGACGCAGAAGAAAATCCTCCCGATATATTTAATTTCGATACCGAGGAGGGTGAGGTAAGCATAAGTGGTGCAGTTCCGAATCCCGACGGAGCCGACAACTTCGACCCTCAGGAAAGTGTGACAATAACGTACACCGCGAACATGACGTGCGGCTTCTCCGAGAGTACGAGAAGCCTTGACAGTATACCCGTCGCTGGTTCCCTTCGCTTCCTTGGTGAAGATAGCAGTGGTTCTGTACTTACCGCTACCGAGTCTGATGACTGCGACAGCGACGGAGACGGTCTTAGGGATGATGAAGAGATGGGTAAACGGACTACACCCTCAAATAAAATGGCTGAGAGAATCGCGGAAAAGTATCCTGAATACAGCGAAGAGGAGGCTAAGGATACGGTGATTCTTTTCGAATCAGACTCGTCCCCAGTAGCCACCGACACCGACAACGATGGTGCTTTGGACGTGAGTGAATCCTTTGACACGGGTGGAGAGTTAGAGGGTCTGCCATCAAATCCGCAGGCACCCGACGTTATACACGTCTTCCCGGCGACCGACCAAGCGTTCAGAAACCAACACGGAGACGACTACAAGGACTACGTCCGGCAAATCATATACGACACGAACGACGCGCTGGAGGAAGAGTTCAGCGACGAGAGACCGACACCACACCTTGTTATAACGACGTTGGATCAAAGTGAATGGGGCGAATGGGATAATCCTGATGGACCGAATGAAGTAACTGCATTTAGTGAGGCAAGTACTCAGGCTACGTTTGCGTTCCGTGTACCTGCGGACACGCCGTTAACGGAGGCAAGACAGATGAGGAAGCATCTTGAATGGCCTGTTCGAGACGGGGAAGTTGATCGGCGAGGCGCGGACGTGCTCTCTGGATTTAGCGGACAGCCTATGGGTGCCGATCCTGATTCAGCGTTCTTTAGGGAGTACATAGATGCGCGCTCCGGAACCGCGGAAGGAGAAAGATTTTCAGGCGGAAATCCTCTAAGAGAAGAAGGTACCTTCGACGATGAAGTTGAGTTAACAGGAGGGGTAACCATAGTGGGTACTAACGATCCTGACGTAACTAACCCAGAGACTGTCCCGAACATTTACATGCACGAACTTGGACACGTCTTAGGAGCCATTCATCCGGGCTCTACTTCTGAAGATAGTGAGTTCGCGGTGCCGAGTGGGACCACCGGAGTCATGTGTAAGACTTCGTGTCTCGGTAGTAGCGCGCTTCCCTTTGGCGACGAAGGCGACATCCTGACTGCCGAATTCTTCTCCTCCGAGAATAAGGACAGAATACTGTACCTTGATTACGATTACAAGGATGCTGATGACCCTCTTGATGACCTCAGAGATAACGATGAGGGCCCCTTCGATAGTACACTAAGTACACTAAATGAGCCCAGGAATATAGGTACTGTATCGACAGCAGCTTCAACTGAACCACCGGATGAAAATGTAGATATTGAACCATGACAACAGACGAAAAAAGTGAAGAAGACGATTACTCATGGTGGGTGAAGTTACTTCTCATATCAGGAGTTGCAATAACTGTTTTAGGTGTCCTATTTGTCCTTTCCTTACCCATCTTCGGCTTCTTCTCTGGGGAAGGAACTGAATATGGATTTGACTGCAGGGAGTATGAGAGAGGTCTAAGTGAGGAGTGGCTGCTGTCGGAGAATATAACCGGATACGAAGATATTCCAGAGGATCAGAAAACGAATCTGTCAGCCGAAACCGTAGAGGCGTTGAAGTGCGCTCGGTGAGGGTTCATTCACCTCGTCAAACTATAGTGAGTTGACGGAGGAACAGAAGAGAAACTTCAAGAAGGAATTGAACGGCGAGGGGGTGCTTGTCAACGACAGAAACGCCACACCCCCGTCACATGTATTCTACAGAGGGCATATGTATACCTGCGATACAGATCGATATAGTCCGGGGGCTTAAGCGACGTGAAAAACAACCACAAAGTATCAATTTATGGAATATAATTGCTATCATCCCTACTACATGCACGAACTCGGACACGTATTAGGGGCTCAGCATCCTGCCTCTGATACGAACCTACCGAACGCCGACCTAGGAACCCATGGCGTGATGTGCAAGTACAGTTGCTTTGACACGTTATACAGCCCAGGTGACGCTATCCTGTTCAACGAGGGCTTCTCGCAGGTCAACCACGACAGGATACTCAATAACGACGAAGACTGGTATGATGGATGGGTGACTGACCGAGGCAATATGGAGCCGAAGACGCTCCAGAAACCTGAGCACAGTTTCGAAAGCATCAACGGAGGAATACTGGAAACGGGCGAAATGACAGGATGACACGAAAATGAGCAGAACACATATTTTATTGCTCCTGTTGGTGTTACTGACAATGACATCAGGATGCGAGAATCCCAATCCAACTAGGTTAACATGTGAATACGACCAGACTCCTAGCACATATCTGGAGGCAGAATGGATATTAAACAACACAAATAGTTGGGAAGAGCTTCCGGATGACATCAAGAGAAACATGAACGAGACTGAGCGAAACGTTACGCGTCGCATGTTCAGAAGGGTTTATGAGAACGGCAACTTGACGAGATACGAGGAAATGCCTGAGAGGGAGAAGAACCTGTTCGTCCGGTTGATTAACAATGAATCCACGGTAGGACCATTTGACAACTCAATATCCGTGAGTGAAGTGAACGGGAGTACCGTAGACTACCTCACTGAGAGAAAATATTTCCTATATCAGAGCGACGTATATCACTGTGGCACTGCTAGGGAACCGTAGCATTCTATGATGGCGTTCAATCTACTACCGGGCGAAGCTATCCTGTACAATACAAGCTTCTCGCAGGTCAACCACGACAGAATACTCGGCAACGACGAGGACTGGTATGATGTCGAATACTTGGACTACGGAGATGAGGAACCGAACGTCGCTAGAAACGTGAGTACGGTCTCCAGAGCCGCAACAAAGAATTATTGGGAACAGGGTAAGTAACTGCGACATGTGCCCGAAGTAGTAAATAAAGGAACATAACAAGAGACAATGAATACAAAGAATATTTGCGTCATGATTGTAGTATTTTCCGTCTTGATCGCAGGCTGTAGTTCTCCTAGACCTATATTGGGTTGTGAGTATTTTGGCTCGAATGATAGTGAAAATATTGACGAAATAAGGGATAAGATGAATAGATCACCACATACCGGCCTCACTAACTACTCCGAACTCACTGAAGATAATAAGAGGATTTTTACGAAGGCTCTGAGAGACGAAACAGACATAAACGAGGATATAGACAGGGCATGGTATTACAATAATACGACCTTCTTAAACCAAACCGAGATGTCGGGATTCATTTCAGTAAATAATGCGACAGGAACGAGGTATATTATATATGAAAACAGCATATATAAATGTAATAGCATAGGAACAAGGGGAGTGGCATAATAGTGACTAGACAGGATGCTGAGTCGAATGGGATGGGACAACCATGGAGAGTCACCGACGTTATACACGTCTTCCCCGCGACCGACCAAGCGTTCAGAAACCAACACGGAGACGACTACAAGGACTACGTCCGGCAAATCATATACGACACGAACGACGCGCTGGAGGAAGAGTTCGAAAACGAGAGACCGACACCACATCTCGTCATAACAACGTTGGATCAGGGTGAGTGGGGTGAATGGGATAATCCCAACGGACCGAACGAAGTAACCGCGTTCGTTGAGTTACCAACTGATTACCGTGTACATAACTACCGTGTAGATGCAGACACGCCGTTAACGGAGGCAAGACAGATGAGGAAGCATCTTGAATGGCCGGTACGCGACGGAGAGGTTGACAGACGAGGCGCAGACGTGCTCTCTGGGTTTAGTGGACAGCCAATGGGTGCAGACCCCGATTCAGCGTTCTTTAGGGAGTACATAGACGCGCGCTCCGGAACCGCGGAAGGGGAGAGGTACCCTGGTCCCCTGCAGGAAGAGGGAACCTTCGATAGTGACGTTGAGCTAACAGGTGGTGTAACCATGGTAGGTACTAAAGATCCAGATATAGCTACCAATCCGGATACAGTCCCGAATATCTACATGCATGAACTCGGACACGTCTTGGGAGCGATTCATCCGAACGATACTTCTGCGGTCAGCAGATTTGAGGTACCGAGTGGAACAAATGGAGTCATGTGTAAGACCTCGTGCCTCGCTAGTAGCACGCTTCCATTTGGCGACGAAGGCGATATATTGACCGCCGAGTTCTTTTCCCCTGAGAACAAGGACAGAATCTTATATCTCGACTACGATTATAAGGATGCAGATAAAGATGATCCATATGACCGAGAAAACGACGATCCACTTGGTTCAACAAACGAGCCTCGGAATCTAACATCGGTGGCGACAGCAGCATCTACCCCACCGAAGGAGAAAAACGTTGATCTTGACGAATAAAGAAAATCAATCATGACTGACGAAGAAGGAGAGGAAGGTCCTCAGTCCGAGGAAGATTCTGGTGACAGTCATAGCGATAGTCGTAGTTGCTGTTCTAACGGTAGGATTGATTCGTGTTATCGGTACTTTTCTTGTGCTCTCCGGTGGCGGAGGAACCGAATATCATGTGAACTGTGAGAAGACCGACGGACCGTTAAGAGATGAGTGGATTATTTCAGACAATATAACCAGTTACGAGGATATCCCCCAAAGTCAGAAGACGACCTTGTCGAATGATAGTGTAGAGAGATTAAAAGATCTATCCCCACGCTTCTATAACGCTACTGATTATGCTGAGTTGTCTAATGAAAAGAAAGAGATTTTCAGGAGAGCTATTGATGACGCAACTGAGGTAGATAATGTCAGCAAAACACCAGACAGGTTGGTGGTCTATCAAGAAAATGTCTATTCCTGTACAGTTGACCGATACGTACCGGGGGCATGATGAGCTGTCTTCAGAAGTTGGGTTCGATGAGCATGGGAACTGACTACTATCTCCACGAACTAGGGCATGTGCTCGGAGCGCAACACCCCGCTTCTAACACGAACTCGCCGGATGTTGATTTAGGAACGCCGGGAGTGATGTGCAAGTATACTTGCCTCCCTATCTTGGATGGTTACTACACTCTTGACGATACTATACTGAAAAGCGAAAGCTTCTCGCCGGAGAACCGCGAAAGGATACTCGACAACGATGAGGACTGGTTTGATGGATGGCTTAACGACGAGTTCTATGTCAACAGACCGCCGGACGTTCCAAGAAACCTGACGACAGTTTCAAGGGCAGCCGAAGTCGAATACTGGAAAGACGGGAAATAAAATGAAAAGATACTATCTCATTACTGCATTGATTATTATATTACTTACCCCAGGATGTGTAGAGCCAGATAGAAGCATCATCGAATGTGGAATCGCCGTTCAAAACGATCAACTCAATGACGAGTGGCTACAGGAGAATATAACTAGTTGGGAAGAATTACCTAACAGGGATAAGAACACGGTCATCAATCGAATCAAAGAGGAGAATGGCTCAGTAAATCTTACTATCCGTTTGTACAAGGATGCTCTGAGTACCAACCGCTCGTACTATAGAAACCTATCGGAAGAAAACAAACGTTTATTTAGACAATCCATAAAAAACGAAACTGATGTGAACAGGAAAAAACTTTCCTCATTTCTGCAGACCGACAACATAGACGCCGGCAACAGATACATAGTGTACAAGAACGAACTGTACGTGTGCTACAATGGATATCCACGCGGAGCGTAGTATCAGACAGGTTTAAAAACGTAGAAAGGATGACTCAGCGACAACAAGATGCATAAGAAAGCCTACGCCGTGATACTGATAATACTAACTTCGGGCTGTACTTCCATCTCGCCTGATAGATCCGTCTTGGCTTGCGAACATTTCGGAGCCAATACTACAGAGAATGTTACAGACGCGGAGCGCAGGGTGAGTGGTTCCGAGTTCGCCAATCTCACAACATACGGTAATCTAACCCCAGAAAGATAGAATGATATTTCATAATAACGATGAGGACTGGTATGATGGTGAGTTCCTGGACGATACGCCCGCAATCCCTGAACCTGAACCAAACGTCGCCAGAAACCTAAGTACAGTATCGAAAGCCGCGACTGAGGAATACTGGAAGCAAGGACGTTAGCTAAAATGTCTAGGGAACTTCTCCTTGTCTTGTTGGTTCTGTCTGTGACATTCTCTGGATGTATAGATATCGACCCAGACCGGAGTAAGCTGAAGTGCATACAATATTCGGTTAATGACACACCGGTTCAGTCAAACGACTGGTTCCTGAAGGAAAGCTGGATAAGGGAAAATGTCAGTAGTTGGGACGAACTGTCAGAGCAGGAAAAAGAAGACCTAATCAGTAAACTCAGAGCCAACTGGTCATACACGGAACGTGTCTATGGGTACAATACCCTGAATGCTTCTCTGGAGGAACGAAACGAATCCGAGATAATAGACAGGGTGCTACGGCTGTACAAAGAGGATCTGAACACTGTGGGGAGAATGGACAGGTACTCCAAGCTTACAGAAGAGAACAAAGCGATATTCAGAGAGACGTTAAGGAACGAGACAGACATCTACCACGCTGGGGAACAGCACGAGAACTCCGCCGACGTGTCTGAATCAGAAATGAGAAGCTTTCTTGGAGGGCATCTGTACGGCGATAGGGGGGTAGTATATCAAAACAACATCTATGGGTGTATCAACATAGCACCCCGCGGAACAGCTTAGTAATATGATAATAGACAACGACGAGGATTGGTATGACGAGTTTCTATCCAATCCAGAGTATCAAAACAAGAAACCCGATGTACCGCGGAATCTGAGTACTGTTTCAACAGCAGCGACAGAAAACCACTGGAGTGACAGAGATGATGTTATCGGTGACTAGATATCCGGTAGGAAACTTACTGTTAGTGCTTTGCGTTCTGATAGCCACAGGCTGCCTTGGACAGCCCAGCGATGTATCCAGCGACTTAGTGTTGAGTTGTGAATACGATAACCAAACCAACCAGTACGTGGAAGCGGAGTGGCTGGCGAACGACATAACGAGCTGGGAGGAGCTACCGAACGAAACGAGGGAACGGTTGGTTGACGAACTCAAACGCCAAAACCAGAGTTTCAACCTATATAAGACGAGCCTGAACCGCAATATGACAAGGTATAGGAATATGTCGGATAGAAACAAGGAGCTGTTTATTCGGCTGATTAAGAACCAAACCGAAGGGTACGAAAGACCCGATGTTGAAGGGTACAGAGATAAGATATACGCGAATGGAAGTACCATATCTTCACTCACCAAGAGTGATTATCCGTACGAATCAAGATACATCATATACAAAAACAGCGTCTACGTCTGCGGTGGGGGAAGCCTTGGAGAATAGCATATCCCATCTGCGAACTGCCAAGGATAATACCTTGTGCTTAATTTGAATATATTGACGACAGAGAGATATGGATTAGGAACTTAAACGAGACTGATCACAACCCCGACACGGTGGACAACTACTATATGCACGAACTCGGGCACGTTCTCGGTGCTATACTCTCGGTAGAATCATAAAATATATAAGGGATCACTACTTCGTCCCAAGTCATGAAACGGCGGGAGTTACTTGAAAACGGAATGTGGCTTTCAATAGGTAGTGGTAGCCCCTTAGGACGGAGAATGATTCAAAAAGTTGAAATTGGATGCGACTCTCCCGTCGCAGACTTCACGTTTTCGCCGACAGCACCCTATGTTAACGAGTCGATAAGTTTCGACGCATCCGGTTCACATTATCCTGACGGAAGTATTGAATCATATTCTTGGGACTTCGGCGACGGAACAACTGACTTCGGAAAGACAACATCTCACTCGTATAGTAGCGAAGGAGAGTACGAAGTCAAACTAACCATTAACTGTAGTGGAGGGTGCGTAGAAGAGACAACCAGGCCTGTTAACGTGGAACCACTGGGCGTATATATCGTGGATGAAACAGTAACAGTCAGTAAGGCTAGTGGGGAAAGAAGTTACAAGACTGTCGAATCACCGATAGACAACATCAATGCCGTTAGATTCTCGTTCACGGTCGAATATTTATACGACGACAGTGACAAGAACCCTCATAACGGTCAGGTACTCTACGGAGCATCGTACGAAAGCAATACGGATCTTCAATCAATATACTCCGAAAGTACAGGTTCAAACAATCAAGTGGTTACAGTCGACGATACAAAACAGTCAGTAAACTACAACGGTTCAGATGGCATACTCAAAATAAGCGCGCTCGGGGCAAAAGTAACAATATCACCGCCACAATAGATTCAAAAACATGTACATAGAATACAAAGAGTTCCGGGACGACGACGATGGCGTTACGAGAGTTGTAGAGCGTGTATCGTCCACCGAACCTAACAGTAAGCTGAGCGAGGAAAATAGGGTAGTAGAAGCGGAAGATCTTCGGGAGATACCCAACCGTAGCAGGAAGATGAGAGAGAATCCGGCTCTGTCTGAACAGCTATTCGTCGATGAAAATGGCAGACCGTATGCTGAATATACCCTTAGCGTCGGTGATATAGCTAAACCGGCACCTGCTTTCTCGGACGAGTTCATACAAAGATACATCCGCGATGGCGAGGAGTACTGGGAAGAGGACTCTCCACTGGGCAAGATGCTAGCTGCGGGTGCGGAAATAAATACGTTTTATGAGGATGACTATAGCGTTGGTGAAGACGGCGACGACCCATCGCTGGTATTTATCAGAATTATGGACGGTGACGAATCCTTCGTGCCTTTCGGATGGGTACACCCAGAGCGACGTGGTGTAATGGAGCTTGTTGATCATCCTATATACAAAAGAGCTAAAAAAACGACGAGGGTTGATGATATCAAGGTAGGGTCGACCAAACTTCCCGAAAAGGTGATGTCAAAAGCAGTCACGTTGATGGATAAATGGGCATCGGATAATCCGGAGTTCGGTTACTCTCAGGAGCACAATGTTATATGGGTAGGCGAAAGACCCGATCCCATAAGGACGGACTGGCGAGAGTTTGTCAGCGTTGAGGAGATTCGTCGGTCGTATACTGACGGCAACGCCGATTCTCTTGATGGCGAAGATGGTAACAGCGCAGGCGGATCTGGCGAAATGCGTAGTTGATCCGAGTTTCTTTTGACAGCATAACATTTCTTCTGATAGCAGTATATTCAGATAACATATATCGAAAAGACCTGGCATCTCAACTTTCCGATATGTCGAAGAGGTTAGAAAGCGAGACTCTCAGGCTCGTTAAACTGCCGAAGCGGTCTAAACGCTACGCAATCACTCGATAAGTTGTTTTCCTCAAGCCTCCGCTTCAGTCCATCCAGAATCTCTTGGTTTCGGGCTACTATCCATACTGCGTCGAACCCTGTGTCGAGATGCTGTTTCACATGCTCTACCTCGCGGGGGTTGTTTCCCATGGCGACCTCGACAACCATCTCCGCGTTTCCCATGTTGACGTAGACATCGGCGTCGAACTTCTCGACGAAAGCGTGCCATCCCTTCTTTTCGAAGGCGTCTCTGATGCGGTGCTGCCAGTAACGGTGTACGATACCGCCTCTGCCGTCGTCCTCGACTTCGAGGTCGAGTTCGTTCTGGGCGTACTTTCTCCCTTGCTCGGTCAGCTGTAGCAGCTTTCGTTTGCTGTCCTTGGTCTGTACGTGCCTCTCCACCAGTATTCCTTTATCGAGGAGTTCGTCTTTAGCCATGTTTCCCTTGTAACGGCTGGGGAACTCTGTGTACCGTTCGGTCAGCTTCCTGAACGGGTTCTCTATCACGTCTTTGAGAAGCTGTCTACCCTCGTCGGATACGTCGAAGTTTTCCACCGGGTCTTCCACAATCTCGGGTTCCTTGACCTCGTCGGATCTACCGGGGGCAACAACGTTCTCGAACTCGGAGGTCATTTCTCTTGGTTCGTACGAAAGACGGTCCCATTTCTCGGATTGGAGTCCTCGAAGCTGTTCATCCGAAACATCCTTCTCCAGCTCGTAGTTGTCAAGATTCACCGGAACAGGGTCACGGCTTCCGACCTGCACAATAGCTTCGCCTACACCAAGCTTCGAGGCGAACTCCTTCTGTCTCTCAGACAGATCCATAGAACTGGCAACGGCGTCAAACTGTTTCCGGTCGCCCGTAGGCAACAGCACTTTGGTATACGTGTTAGCCTTAATCGAATCTGTCAGCTTCGACGCTTCCTGATCCGCGACGACGAGACCTCCCCCGAACTCCCGCATCTTCGCCGTCAGCTCGTCGATCTCAGGTATTCCTGCGGCGTCTTGACGCTCCTTGTACACCGAGAAAACCCTCTTTCCCTCGTCCAGAAAGAAGACGTGGTTCAAGCCCTCGTCTCGGTGGTTCTGAGCGACACGGTACTCGTAGACGCAAGCAAACAGTATCTCCATCAAGAAGTTCTGAACGTCCCTGCTCAAGCCGTCGAACTCAAATACGACGTCCCTGTTCAGGAGTTCTTCGATGGGGTATCCTTGGCTACAGTCGAATATAGTGCCCGCCACCAGGTTCATCGACTCCAGCCTGTTGAGGACGGTGTCGCGGTAGTTCGAAGCCTTCCGCGTATAATTTATGTTGTCCTGTTTAATCAGTATCTTGAGCTCGTGAAGACTTGGATACGGAGGAGAAACCTCGTCGAACAAGCCATACAGCTTGTACAGTTCGATAACCCTCTTCAAAAGGTAGTTTTTCGAACCCGATAGCAAGGCGGTAGCGTGTCCGAGGATCTCCACGAACACCTGCGCCCAACGCCTCGGCGGAACGTCGGACGGCGGCTGTAAAGGATTGAACCGGAGTTCGGTCCACGGTAGAACCAAGATATTCTGATTCTGCCGTGCGAGATGCCGGTAGTCCTGCTTGAGGTCGAAAGTCCAGAACGGCTTATCGAGCTTGTTCATAAGGGAGTAGAACAACGTCGTCTTCCCCGAACCTGACTGACCGACAGCGAGGAGATGCCTGTTCAGATCCTTCTGTGTGAGGTGGAAGGGTCTATCCTGGAACGTCTCACCGAGTTGGATATCTCCGAAACTGAACCGGGAACTGAAAGGGTGCTCTCGATACTGAACCGATTTACTCAGGACAGCCTTCGAAACAGATCTCCTCAAGTGCTCGTTCCGGGTCAATCCGGCGGCTAAAACCAGCTTTCGAACCTCCGGATCATCGAGCAGTTCTTCCTGCGAGAGCACTTGTGCCAGCGAATTTAGGGGAGTAGTGTCAGATCGTCGGTTCATGACACGACGTGGTCGTCCGAGTAGTATAACTCCTGTAAGAGGCGGTATTTCGGTTGAATAGGATCTCTCGACGCAGAATCAAGTTCGTAGTCCTCGATAATGACAGGGTCGTCGTCATCAGTTGAAGTAATAGAGTAGATCACCCATTGGGGCTATTCCAAATGAAGAAAATGTGGGTGGCGACAGAGGGTATTTCCCTTGCTATTCACCCCCCTCAGTAGTCAGCGAGAGAGGCATGGCTCAGGCAGTATGCTAGTAAGCTAAAATTCCTCTAACGCACTCTGACTGTACTCATCATCTTCGTCCTGCGAATCTCTTAGTTCGTAGGGAGTAACCCAGAACGACTTGGGCACGCCGTCAACATCGAACTCGTCGTATACGTTCTCTACGAAGTGCTTGTCTCGGTCCTTCTTGATACCGAAACGGAGCGTATCCAACTTGTCGAGACGGTAGTCGTCGAGGTCAGGATCGTTACATAGCGGTTCCGGCTGCTTGTCAGGATCTAGAGAAGTCCATTTATCGAGGTATTCGCGGAAGCTGTGTCGATAAACCACCTCGAACTCGCCGTTAGCGTACCGTGAATCCATCGACGCTGTCGAAAGGTAGGCAAGTGTCTCAGGCCATGTAGCCAGCTCAATTCTCTCATCCAAGGGAGTTTCCATGTTCTGTCTAAGACGTGCGAGAGTGATGTCCGTGTATATCGAATGGTCTTCGGGTAATGCCCAGTCCTTGGTAGGTTCGTGGACGATGACAGGGTCGTTCAACGCTCTGTACGTCTTGATAGCTCCGAGTTCTGATAGATTTGGGTCGATTGAGTCGGTTTCACCTCCATGGAATGAGTAGATTCTATGGGCAAAAGTCTTTGTTGACAGGAAATTTCGCTTGCGAGTGTCTTCGGTTCTACTATATTTTATTCCAGGAGGACGACGGACCAATCATCAATTCCGAGGTATTCGGCTATCTCGTCAAGTTCCTCCCTGTCCCCCTCTTTTCTCGTATATACTTCATCAAACACCTCCTTGACAGTAATCTCTGGGAAGTTTTCCTGTGAATTGATAACCGAAATAAAATCTCTAACGTCATCAAGAGACTGAATTCGATGGCGAAGCCGTTCATTGGTTATCTGTTTGGCGACTTTATCAACGGTATCGGAATGAGATCGATACATCTGTGTATTTCCTATGAGGAAATTCTGGACCTTGACCTGCGATTCAAAATCGGCGTACTTTTTGATATCATTATGGAAATTATCCACCGCAGATGAGCGGTCCTCGTCGTACAGTCTCATCATCTTTTGAATATCATTCTGGTTAGCTTCCTCATTGAGAACACGATGGATGATGTTGGTGATGAGGCGAACTCTTTGTGCCGATGGTATTCCTATATGATGTTCAATAAATTCAGAATCATCGTCAGGAGATATATTCGTCTCTGGATCATAGTCAGCAGTTTTGAAGGAGTATACCTTGGCACCATGTCTTTTTGAGTGTGGAGCCGATTTGGTTTTAAATTGGAACTCAATAAGAGACTCATTCGGGTCTTCTAACTCCCGACTCAAATTATCGAACTCAGCGTAAATTGCGTCCTTATTTTCACCGGCAACCATGTCACTCTTGATGTCAACTTCTACTGGGTATGGAAACTCGTCGCTCAGATCTATTTTCAGTAGCCCTTCCACCGGTTCCTCCAACTTGGAAGAGGTCTGCAGGTCTTCAAACTCCAGTAGTACGGTGTAGGAGTAGTCATCATCGTCGCTGTAGTGTCGTTCTCGTATTTTCATGCTCTTTGTGTCTCTTAATACCCAATACAAATATATCTAACTCCGCTTCTTCGCTCTTCAGTCGTAGCCGGAGTACTCAATTAGTGTTTGAATCAGTGATAATGCGGCGTTAAGAGGCGACTGACTCATCTCTTGTCAAACCCAGAAACCACCATACATCACTCCATTAACAATATGCTTCACAAGAGCGTTCACCTCTATCAATTCAGTATTGAGAAGGGGGAAGTGAGTAACTCCTGAGCCCGTTTCACTTGGTAGGTCCTAGATCTTTCTCGACAAGACTATATTGAATCGCCGAATGCGAACGGATTTTTGATTCGGGTGTGCTGTGCCTCGGGTCGCCACTCGTCAAGTCCGAGATCCTGAATGGCGACTGAGGCGAGACGTGTATGGAACCCGCCCTGCAGTTCATCAGTCTCGATAACAGCCGCCGCGATTTCTGCTGTTCGAGGATATGATTTCTCTCGATTGTCTTCAAGCCATTCGCGTATCCGTTGCTTCAATTCCTTGTACTCTTCCGGATTTTTCCTGATGTATCGCTCGTAGACGTTTTTGCTCATGTTTTGCCCTGTACTTGCTCTTCCGTCTTTAATCTATATTCGACAACAGCGCTCGTAAATCTCCTGCTTAGGCTTATCCTTCTATGATTTCGACTTTCCCCCCAGCCGATGACCGCGCAGATGTACTAACAGGTGATTCTCCGGGTTAGAGATGGCGCTATCTTCCTCTGCCGCTCCGACCGCTTCCGCCGTCTCGTCCGCCACCTCTTCCTCTGTTGTGTCTACTTCCGCCATCCGTTTCTTCGCCTCTTCCTTTATCGCGCCTATCGACACTCCCGTCCTCTCCTCTCTCTTCCGGACAAGCCTCGTCCATTTCGCCGCGACCAGCGTCACGTCGGTCAACACATCCAGTCCGTCTCTGTGTTAACACGACATGGACTTCTGTTCGAGTGTTTGAAAGGTCGTCGACGGCGCGGACTCTTAGCTCATCCTCAACGTTGCTGTCATCAATTTCCCAGTCAAAGCTCCAGTCGGAGAAGGGGCCGCCTTGTGACGAAACCGTTGTCCAATTAGAGCCAGCGTCGGTGCTCACTTCGACCCTCTCAAGACCGGAGCGTGCGTCGGTAGCGGTTCCGTTGACCGTAACATTCGTTCGGTTTGTGATGAGTTCCTCGTAAGCGGGTTCTGATATCGTTATCCGAGGCGCGGTGATATCAATCTTGACCGTCGTATTACCTGAGTCTCCTTCGTTTCCGACTCCATCCACAGCTCGGACTTCCACCATATGTTCTCCCGAACTGAGCGTCGAGAGCGTTGTGCTGGTTGTCAACCCAACGTCGGTCCACCCGCTACCGCCGACGTTCATCTCGTAGTGGTCGACACCGGTCGTCGCGTCGCTAACGCTGCTCCACGATATTGTCGGCGTGGTATCGTTTGTCCAGCCGCTGGGACCGGTAACAGTGGGTGCCGGCGGTGCTGTCGTGTCAACGTCTATCTGCGTACTGTTCGACGGACCGATGTTCCCTGCTGTGTCTACCGCGCGAACGCCGATGGTGTGGGTCCCGTCGGGCAACGAACTGTCCTGATACGACGTGTCACCGATATCCTGCCACGTTCCGCCGTCAATACTAACTTGGTAGTGGTCGACCCCGCTCGTCGCATCGCTGACCGGATCCCACGAAACGGTGGGGTTGCTCAACACGCCGTCAGGGGCTGTCGGTGCGGGTTCACCCGGCTGTTGACTGTCAATTTTCACCTCGCGTGTGTTAGTGCTTTCCTGGTTCCCGGCGACGTCGGTGCTGAAGAACGAAATCGGATGTGTTCCGTCTCCGGTCACCATGAACGAAGTTCCGACTGTGAAGCTCCCGCCGTCAATACTATACTGGGTAGTGTCAACGCCGCTATTGTCATCGCTCGTGGGTTGATCGGTGGCGGACAGGGTGACCGAGACGTTCGACGTGAACCAGCCGTTGTCGCCCGCCGTTCCGCTGAGCGATGCCGAGGTGGTCGGTGGTAGGTTGTCGATTTGGACTTCCGTGCTGTTGGTCGGTCCAGCGTTCCCTGCTCGGTCAACGGCGCGGACGTACACCGTGTGCCGTCCGGATTCGGTGAGCGTGACACTCGTATCCGTTCCGACATTGTTCCACGAACCTGTCGTGGAATCAAGCTGGTACTCGTAGTGGTCGATGCCGGAACCCCCGTCGGTGACCGCGTCCCACGACACGGTGACGCTCTGGTTCCATCCCGTCGGACTTGCTGTGGGCGAGAGTTCGGGTGGCGGGGTGTTGTCCAAAGTGAACGTCGAGTCGCTGGTATCCTGATCCGTCTTGTCGGTGTCGTCGGCGGTCACCCTCACCAGATAGTTGGAGCCTTCCACGAGTCCGCTGGTGTCCCAGCTGATGGAGCTTCCTGTAGCGTCCTGCTGGATCGGGTTCCAGGTGCTCCCGCCGTCGTCACTGTACTCAACGTCGAAGGTCAGTGAGTCATTTTCGGGGTCGGAGGAGCTCCATTCAATCTGTGTAGTGATGCCGACAATTTCCCCGCCGTTCGGTGAATCAACTGTCACGCTGGGGGCTTGGTTCTCTTCGACCGTGAAGCTATCCGAGGTACTGGAGCTTTCGGGGGTGTTGTCCTGATCCGTGGCACTAATCTGGTACGAGTAGCTACCCGAGGAAAGCGGACCGAGGATTACGAAGTACGTGTCTCCGTTCTGGCTCACGGACTTCGGTGTTCCGTCAAGCGTGAAGTCGACCGCGACATCGGACTTGTCGTCAACCTGCCACGAGACGTTTATCTGTTCGTGCGATTCGAACTGTCCGTTGTTGTTGGGGCTACTCTCCTCCGTGAGCTGGATGTTCGTGATCGACGGCGGCGCTGTATCGTCGTCGGTGATGCTCACGCTCTTCTGGCTTGATGTAGTTGATTCAGGGGAGTTGTCGTTGTCTTCGGCTGTGATTGTGAACGTCAGTGTGTCACCCTCGTTCTCATCGCCCGCGGCGGGAATCGCGCCCTGCCACGTGTCACCGCTGGACTGACTCATCGATACCGCTCCTGTTGAACCGTTGGGGTACTCGAAGTCGATAGTAGCTGAGCCGATACCGGAACTGTCGGTGATATCGGCTTGAACGGACACATCTTGGTCGGACGGCTTCGAGCTGTCGAAGGTAATGTTGCTCAGAGTGGGCGGCGTCGTATCGTCGTCCTGTATGGTTCCGCCGGTGAACGTCGTTGAGGTAGCGCTAGCTCCGTCGTTGTCCCTGTCGTCGTCGGCGTCCACCGCTTCGGCTTTCCAGTATATTGTCTGACCCTCTCTGCTCTCAGGTACGTCTATGGTCGCGCGGTACGTGTCGCCGCTGTCTAGGTCTGCGGTAGCCGATCCGTCAGCGTTCGACGTGCTGAACGAGCTGCTGCCGTAGTTGAAGTAGATGGTCGGTGTCGTCGAATCGTCTTTGACGCCGGACTCGGAATCGGTTATTTCTATCTCGAAGAAGTAGCTACCAGCAGTTGTGTCTCCGGTGTCGTCGTGGCTCCCGAAGGAGGGGGGCGTCGTATCGTCGTCTTGGGCAACAAATGTATCAGTTACCTCGGCTGTTTCTTGGTCACCGGATCTGTCGTTGTCATCATCGGTTGAGAATATGCGGTAATCAACATCATTCACCTCAGTGATCTCAGATGTAATGAAGTATTGGGAGTCACCATCATCGTCCTGAAGTCCTTTTTCATCCCCTTCTACTTCAGCTCCGGTATCAGAGATGCCGGATGGATCACTGGTATCCCACTCAATTTTTACTTGTTCGTCGTCTTCGATAACACCATCACCATCTCCATTGTGCTCTTGGACGTTTACGTTCGAAATTGATGGTGGATTCGTATCGTCGTCCGTTATCCTATTTCCTTCGAATTCATCGCTTGTGCCTGTTGATGTAATATCGTCGTCCGAATCAGTCGCCCTGACCTGCCAGATGACTTTCTTTCCGACGTTATCTATCCAAGTGCTCCGTGGGATGTCAAAATTGTACCTTCCATTGCCAGAACCGTCAACGGAGTTACTGGAGTAAGACAACCAACTCGACCACGAACCACCGCTACCGAACTTGTACCGGAACTCAACCGTGCTCTGATCTACGCCGGTGTCATCAGAGACATCCGCTCCGATTGTGTAGTCCGACGAACTGGAATCATCGAGCTTGGGGGAACTGGGGTTGCTGAATGAAGGTGGCGACGTGTCATCATCCTCTACCGTTACCTGTATTTGTTTCGTTATTTCGTTGTTATTCCTGTTCGGAAGATTGGTTGCCTGTACTTCGAGATCTAAATTATAAGTGCCTGGGGTAGTACTGGTGAAGCAGGGAGTAAGTGCAGTATTATATCCATGACTCAAATCTCCCACTACAGTTGCCTCATCCTCCTGCTCACATAAATCAAGGTCTGAAGGGATGGAGGACAACTTCGTGTATATGCCTGATACAGGGGCCCCTTCTCCACTAATATCTACTAGTGATACTCCTGTCTCACCTTCCGTTATTGTAACATCGGTAGTGTCTACCGACAACTGGGGCTCTTCAGTCACAACTTCGAAGCTCCCTGCGTAAGATTGTTGGGTTTGTAAGAGGCCAAGAGCTGAATCAACTGTTATTTGCCATGTACCTGTCTGCTGAGGTTCCACCGAAAGTTTTCGGACGGTACCGTCACCGTCTCCGTCATTGTCTCGGTCACCATCGTCACAGTGTTTTCGAGGATTACTTTGTGGACCAGCACATAATTCAAAACCATTAACGAGAGGATCGGTTGACATAGCACTTCCTTCTTCGTCAATCCAATTGAGACTTACTTCTACTTTTTCAGCGTCGTTTGATACATCAACATTAAAAGTATCTACTTCGTTCACTGCTCTTGTTACAGTACCGCTGAGGGTTTTTGAGTTGCTCTCATATTGATTATTGTAAATAGCATCACGTATATCTAACCCTCCCCATCCTTCCGCGTAGTTATTCGGGTTTCTAACCGGGTTCGTTGAACCAACTAAGGCTGCTTTTATTTGAGCAGCACCTGCCGATGGATATTCTTCTTTGTATAGAGCAGCTGCGCCAGAAACATGGGGTGTTGCCATACTGGTCCCGTTGTATCCTGCGTATGTGCCATCCTGGTTGAGCGGAGCAGTAATGTTCTTTCCAGGAGCGTTAATATCAGGCTTAACCTGATTACTGTCGGGTTGAGATATATCATTTAAATCTGTAATTTGATCTGTTAGGTCGCGCGAAATGGAGGAAGCAGTGCCTCCAGCATCAGTTCCATCGTGATAAGCCCCTACAGAGAGGACGTTTTTACTGAGACCAGGAGAGTTTAATGCACCATTCCCATTAGCAAACACAAGTAGAGTATCTTGATGGTTATTTGCCCACCTATCCGTCTGTTCGGCACCTAGATCATATGTAGTACTACTGTGTCCCCAACTATTACTTATAATATCGGCCCCATCATCATGTACTTCTTGATAAGCATCGGAATAATCGTTAGGGAGATGCGAGAGGCCGCTCGTGTCGAATACTCTGGAGATTACTAACGTAGCTTCAGGCGCAACACCTTTTATTAACCTATCGGTAGATTTACCGTTAACTATACTGTCAGGCACTCCTTGGCCTGCGATGGTTCCAGCAACATGTATACCATGGTCTACGTCGCCGAAACCAGGACTGAAATCCGGATCTTCCGGATCTCCACCATCTACCCAGTCACGCGAGTATA
This sequence comes from Halobacteriales archaeon, assembly GCA_034522195.1. Taxonomy (GTDB): domain Archaea; phylum Halobacteriota; class Halobacteria; order Halobacteriales; family Halorutilaceae; genus Halorutilus. The sequence continues at coordinate 161,762 of JAXHLL010000006.1, forward strand.
CGACTGAAACTCCATCAAAGTGGGAGTGCGAATTCCTCGACTGAGTGAATCCCGTGTCCAAAACCCCGACTCGGACGCCATCTCCGTTAAGATTATCAGGAGGTCCATTGATGTTTCCCCCGCTACCGGAAAGTTTCCTCCCTTCCGATACGCTGATTTCTTCGGGTTTGTTACGTTCTATCCAGTTGACCAAAGGATTATTCTGAAGTGCTCGTATTTGTGGACGGGTTAGATTTCCCTGATACAAATTTTTGCCAGCATTATTAAGGTGCGGGTGGGATACAGAGCCGAGAGACTGAACAAGAACATTAGTTCTGTCATCGACATCTCCCGAGCCTAATTTTTGTTTTAAATTAGGCGATATCTTCCACTTGGGATGCACCGCTTCTACAGACCTAACAAAAGACAGGTTCGCGACGTTATCCGCATTTTTACGTGGTAAAGAGGCCAAATAAACGCCTTTTGTAAGAGCTCCGTTTATTTGGGCACCATAATCTTCAAGATTTTGTTTGGAATTACCTAGAAGTATTGTAGTATAACTGGAGGATCACACCTGTTCTCTCATTACTGGTCCCTGATAGAGTTTCGGTTGTATCTGTTTTCAATCTATTACCAATACCCTCTTCAAGTTCTACGGGCCCGTTCTTGAACGGGATCTCATCAGAGAATTCGGGACCAGTAGATTCTAACGGAGATATACTATCGTCATCTACCGGAATGTTTGTCGCATAAGTTGTGTCCGTGTCTTTAATATGGGGTCTTAAAGATTTTGAGGGGGAAGTGGAGTTTGAAGAAGACACAGAGGAATTAGATGAAACACTCTCAATAGGACCTGATGAATCAGCTGCGTATACTGCGGATCCAGAAGCTAGACTAATAGTTATTAGAAATATGGATAGAACTGCAATGATATTCCCTAGATGGGGCTTTTCAGTCATATACCCCTCCAAAGTATGAACACATGTATCTTAACTCCTATTCCCCCGGCTACCCAGTTGCGTTCAACCATGACCAGCAAGAAAATCGCCTCTCTTAAAAATTTTTATATTTAGATTTAACATAAAGTGAAATGCCAGCGAGTCTCATTATGAGTTGGTAGACATCCACTATTAGCAAATACTCCTGAAAAATACGGAGGAGCAAAATTGCATGATATTAACAATGTTTCTACAGGAGTTGGAAAAGTCTGGATAGAAGGTCGAAGAGGCGGTCGAAGAACTTCTCAAAAATCCCCTTCTTCCGACTTGATTCTGTCACCGTGATGTTGGAGGGATGGTTCGTCAAGGAGGGAGCCTCCTCCCCCTCGCTATCAGTCCTGTTTGTAGAGTCCTGGCTTTCGTTGTCCGTCTGGTTTACCGAAGGCGGGTTGAGGACTACCCCCAGACTGTTCGGCTGATGATACTGTGTAGCCAGAACGTCGCCGTCGACCGCGCTAATGAGTATCAGTTCAAGATGTCCTTCTTCCCTAACGTCCTTGTCCTGTACTCTCCAAGCGGGTTCTTGCTTCTGGATACTCTTTATATATGGGCTATTTGGATTCTCTGGCTGAAAATTATTTCTTTCAACAGTACGGAGGGTGCTAGAAATTTCGTCAGCGGTAAAGTTGTCCTCTAATCGGGCCCATTTCTGCACCTCTGCATACGAAATGTTGATCGAATACTCCTGTAACACCCCCTGCAGGTGGAGACCGCATTCATCCCAATTGGCTCCTGTCGCCGGGAACGGTCCTTTGCCGCCCCATTCAGACGACCATCCATCATAGTTCAATCGATAGACAAGCCCTCCGCTACGCCTGAAAATTGGCTCCGGAAAGACGCGGTTGTAGTGCTTCTCACGGTACTCGTCCGAGATGTTTTGAAAGAGTTTCTCGCGTGCAAAGGAACGTGCTTCTTGAACCGTGTCAAAGGCGTCACACTGCGGGAGGACGTTCCCCTCATTCCCAAGGGTATCCTCCTTGGTCTCTATCGTCCTGTGATCTTCCGCAAGCCCTAACGGAGTTATTATTACCATCAATAGAAATGCTCCTAAAAGCATTTTAGTAGGTGGACGAACTGTCATAACTGTCCTTAGTAATATCCACCTTTATTAACTTGATGGTGTCCAGTCAAGGAACAGTATAGTTGTCCATCCTATGCAGGTGTCTCCGAAATTCAAAGCTGTGACAAGATATGTGTCGGCTGTCAACACGCGGTACTGCGAAATCGGCTTATCCAAACACTACCGATAACCCAATGATATCAGTTCGAAGGACAGTACAACTTTAGAGAGGATTCTTGATTACTGTGGCAGGTCTTGTTTCTGATATTAATCATGTTCCTCTGCTCTCCATCCGCTCCATCCGCTCCTCAATACTCGGGTGTGCCTCCACCGACCCGAAGTTTCCGAAGTACGTTCCGAAATACCGGTCTATCGAACCGCCCCCTGCCACACTCGAAAAAGACACGAAGGTGGGAACGCTTTCGAACTCGACTCCTCTGCTGCCTCGCTCGTTCTTCAGAGACGCTACGGCGTCCAACGTGTCCCTGAACATCTCCTGTCCTACCTTCTCGGCGGCGTAGTCATCTGCCCGTAGTTCACGGTTCCGGAACTCCAGAACCGCGTATATGACGTTTTTTCCTGTCAGCAAAACGACTGAGAGAACGGCGTCATGAAACTCAGCGCGGCGTTGTCTCCGGCTTGACGGAGAGACGAACCTCGTACCGGTGCGTCGAATCCATGATACGCTTAATGAGCACGTTGAAATCGTCTTCCGTGGAGTAGGAACATCCGTCTACCTCACGTCGAGGAGGAAGTCCTATCCACTCAACATCTCTCTTAGTGTTGAATCGGGTTCTGCCAGCTCAGCCGATCCAGGCTTTGCCTCCTCACCTTCGTACTCTCCGTGCGTCTCAACGATTTGTTTCAGACGGCGACAGTGTTGACCTCGGATATACACGTCTCTCCGTAGTCAGGGCGGTAGTGTTCTGCCGTACGGGACGTATCGATGGGTTGCCACGGTTCCGGTTTGTACTCGTAATGGCTGTACACCTCTACCGGTGCAAGGTCCCACAGATGGACATGCCACTGCTTTGCTCTGTTGTCAGGGTCCAGACGTCGATATGAGCCGTCGTCGGACCGAGACTCGTCATCCGGATGCAGCTTTTTGGCGGATGCTACGTTGTAGCTGTAAGACTCCTCTTTCAGCAGTTTCCGTGCCTCATCAAGGTTGACATCTAAGGTTCCGATGTACTCCTCGGTTCCGAGAGAGTACACGCTGTACATGGAACCCGGCAGCACCCGCTTCCCGATTCCAGCCAACGAGTGACGTACTTTGTGTTTTCTCTGGTCCATCTCTCAACGACGTGTATATCTACGGGTTTCGTAGCCCTGATGCAAGTATTTTCCCCCTCGCGTTTCTCGTAATCGGATGTCTCCGGTATTACCGGTGGTTACTTCGAAAACATCACCGGATGATAGCGCGGACATAGTCGCCAAGCCGTCTGAGTTGGGGGTGCCACATTTCAGGTCATTACGCCCACGAATGTCGGCGGCGAGATAGTACCTTCAGTAATCGAACTCCACGTCTTGGTCTTCCTTTACTGTAGACAGGACGACGTTTGTGTTGGTCTCTTTCACCATCGGACTGTTCAGGAGTTCTTTTATCGTGTCGTTCATCTCCTCCGTGTCGCGGAACTTGCCTATAGCGATAACGTCGAAGTCGCCTGTTACCTCATACACGTGGAGCAGAGCGTCTTCCCTCCTGAGTTCGTTGACGAGGTCCTTGATGCTGTCTCCTTCCGCTTTTATCATTAGAACGCTGGTCACCGTGTAACCGAGCTCGGGATAGTTGAGAACGGGTTTGAACCCCTTTATCACCCCTTCCTCTTCCATGCTCTTCAGGTGGTTGCTTATCGTTGTCACCGAAACGTCGAGTTCTTCCGCGATGCCTCGCAGACTTTTCCGACCATCTTCTAACAGCGACTCAATTATCTTGAGGTCAAGGCTGTCGTACGCCATTAACTGACGTGCAGTCCTCCGGTACCTTAAACTAATTCCTTTAATCGAGGGCTCGTTGGTCACAAACTGTCTGGTAGTTTGAATCAAGTAAACATGCGTTTTAGCTCGTAGCACTCTCTGACTAGTGGAATAGCAATGAGATTCTCGCCCCTAGATTTCGTTCACCGGCTTCCATTCCATCTCCTCTTGATCGAAGTCGATGTACTCCCACTCAACCGTGTAGTCGTAGCCGTGGTGTGCTGTTTCGGGTTCGATAGAGACTCGGACTTCGTGGCTACGTGTAGATTCCAGAATACGCTCGACGAGGTCGGGGACGTTATCTTTCCATAGGCCTCCGTGTGTTCCGCGGACTACTTCGCCTCCAATCGCTCTTTCAATCCATTCGTCGAGTTTGGCGTCGTCTACCGAACCGCGCATCTGCTCGAATCCCTGTTCGTAGTGGTGTTCGGGGAAGTAATCGAAGGACTCTCTCTGAACCTTTCCGTCTCTGCCTGATACGTACTCCAAGGGGTATTCGAGTGTCTGTGAGAGTTTGTCGCGGTGGTATAGTGCCGCAAGCTCTGTCAGTTCGTCTACCACCGGTCTTCCACCTGTTCACCATCCAAGATTTTCTGTGCTTCGTAGAGTTCGAACCGTGACGGGTCGATGCCGTGATTCTCGACGTACTCCTCCATGAATTCGACTGCGGATTCCTGATCCTGTGTGACGCCTCTGTACTGGAACGGTACCAGCTCTTTCTGTACTACGGAGTTTAGGTCTGGGTCGTACCAGAAGTAGACCCTTACGTCGCCCCCCTCGGGCATGCTCTCCAGCTCGTCAACAAGCGACTCGGATGGGGCTATCCCTTCTTCGTGCTGTTGTATGGCGTTTCGGAAGTGGAACCGTGGGAAGTAGTCGAACTCGTCCCAGGACGCGTACCGGTCGTGGAATCCTTTTTCGGGCGGTGTCTTCCGGCTGTGTTCGCTGACCGCGTCCTTGTACTCGTTTACGACCTTCGCCAAACCCTCTAACTCGTCTTCTATAATCGATTCTCCACCTCTATAAGTAAGGAGAACCGTACTCGTCCCACATCTCTTCGAGTTCCTCTTCCAGCCATTCTTCGTAGGACAGCATTGTTTCGAGATCATCGGTTTCGGCAAGTTCTTCGACATACTCAATGTACTGGTCGCGTGGTTCCGATGTCATTCTCTTTCGTCCTCTTCGAGAAGTGCTTCTAACTCGGTTTCGTAGATATCCGCGGAAAGTTCTGTTTGTCCGCCGTCGGGGAAGGTCTCCTCGTAGCTCTCCACGTCTCGGTCTACGCGGAATGCTCCGGCTTTCTCCAACTGGTTGCGGGTGAAGTAACCCCACTCCCAGTTTCCGTAGTTCTGAGGCGACTTGACACGTCCGAAGTAGACGTCGTCCTCTTCCTTGTCGTATGCTTCCCACGTCCAATCGGGTAGGAGTGCGGCTTCCCAGACAGCTAAAGGCTCCTCGTCGTCGTAATCACTCGGCATACCCATCACCTGTGCTCCGGCATCGACTCCATCTCCGACTCCAGTGATTCGACCAGTTCGTCGGTCAGTTCGTCGAAGACCTCTCCGTTCAGGAGTTCCTCGTAGCCCTCGATAGCCTTCCTGTAATGCGTCCGGGGAAAATAGCTGAACTCGTCTCTCTGTAGGCCTCCTTCGTTGTAGGTGAGGAAGGTCTTCGGTTCTTCGGAAACGTGTTTTCGGGTTTGAACTTGGTAGTCTCTGAGGAGTTCTTCGTACTCGCGTCTGTGTATCGGCATTTCAGAAATAACGTATCACCATAAAGTCAACAGGATTGAAGAGTACTATGTGGGTTAACCCTGACTGTAGTTCGCTTGGAGAGCAAAGGGGTGAATCCTGACAGCGACATATGCATAGGAACCGACACACTATGCGAGGCCGATCCGGTTCCTGAGGGGCCTGCTTTAGGTGTGAATAATACTATGGGTGAGCCGCCATTCGCATTAGAAGTCAACAACATAACAACCCATCCAAATGGAAATGAGTACGGGGATGAACTAGTGATTGAATAAGAAAACTTTGGGCGAAGGATTTGGAGGAACATGTTTTTTTAGGTGTATGTTTCTATCATTTCTGTTGCTATTTCTCTTAGTGTAGGCCAGTCATCTCTGTTGGTTCCGTAGCGGTCGCGTATTTCATCCATGAAGTTTTGTCGTTCAGATCTTCGGCAACCATTACTTTCTTCACCTCTAGTTACTTCTCGGGCAGGAACACATTCATCCTCCCCGCTGCCTATCTCCTCCATATTCATATCCAACTCATACATGGTGCCGTCAATTCCGGCGACAGGGATCTTATCATTATAAGGTGTGCCGACGTAACCTGCTTGATCGAATGACCATAGTTCCTCTCCAGTCTCTTTATTCAGTGCGAAGACTTGGTCTCTGCTCGATCCTATTACAGCATCTTCATATACTATGTCTATGGCTGCGAAACTTCCCATGTCCTTCTCCCATTTTCTAGTGAATTCCTCTGAATCCTTATCAAATTCCTCAGCATAAACTTTTCCTTCATCCTTGGCCTCAGTATAAATTTCAGTAATATCTCCGTCTTCCACCAATGTAGGCGAGTTAGCTGCTTTACCAACTTTTTCCGCTGAACCTCTTTTTTCCAGTGTTTCTGCGTCGTATGCCAATGTCTCGCCGTTGGAAGAACCGAAAATATAATCCCCATCACTTGAAAGGCCTGTAGGAAGAGCATCTACGTCCATTCTTTCTTCTTCGGTTTCAGAGGTGATATCATATCTGATTAAGTCTCCTTCTTCGTATCTTACTGCCTTTTGGCCTTCATCTAATATTAGAAAGTTTCCAATGGCTGTTGCGTTTGTATTATTGAGTACATCGGAGTCGAAACTTTCTAAGTCGATTTCTTCAGTAGCATTTGCTCTTGAGCCATAGCCTGTGCCATCGTACTTTGCGAAGGCTCCTCCTGCGGCTCCAGTGAAGTCATCTATTATATCAATTTGGGTTCCTGTAGCGGCATCGATCTGCTTGAATCCGTCTACATCTCCAAAAAAGAGTTCGGTCTCCCCATGGAAAATCGGGCTGGTTGTTTCTCCGTTAGCCGGTATTTCCCTTAAACTGCCCTCAGTGCTTGCGAGGCCTAAAATGTTTTCTCCGGGTATTGCGTATTGGCCTCCTGGTGTAGTGACGGGCGGGCCTTCGAATTCCCCTGTTGTTAAAGTTCCAAGTTCGTTTACAGAGTTGACTTCTACGGGTGATTTTCCGTTGCTTCTCTCTTTGTAACCTGTGTTTCTTTCATCATTTCTATGTTGAGAAGTGTTATCAGCAGAATGAGTGACGACATCTGCCTCATCATCCGGTTCGAGCAGTTGGTCTATATCTAGGTCTGTATCCTCTGCTGATAATGCTGCCGCCAACGACGCGGCGTATTTCAGAAGCCTTCTCCGAGTTGTGTCTACCATCTGTTTCTACAGTTTCCTTTTTTGACGGCAGTTTTTAATTGGGTGGCGTCGGGTTCTGCGTTGCTTGTTTTTGGTGTCGGCGGTGTTATATTTCTAACGGCGTTCGACATAGAGGAGAGAGGGTTTCAGGCTCTAACTTCGTGCTCTTCGAGTAGCTCTCTGACCGTCTCCTGTTCTCCGTCCCAGTACTCCTCGGCGTCGGCTTCCTGAGACTCGATTAACTGGTTGGCTCGGTTCTCCACGGTCTCGTTACCCAGCTTCTCGGGGTCAGGCAGGTCGGAGTAGCCGTTGTCCAAGAGACGCGCAACATCTTCGAATCCTCTATCCACCTTGTAATCAGGCAAGTTATCGGTGTGATGGGTTAGTGCTCGTGTCGCGGCGTTGTACGTCTCCCACAATGTGGGGCTGTCCTCGTCCTCGACTTCCTCGTGTAATGCGTTCACCAAGTCCGGCACAGGGTTCTCCAGGTACTCCCCGACACCCAAGTCAAGCAAAACGAGAAGGGCTTCGTCCTGGTTCAGGAACTCGTACCTCTGCGCCTCCTGAATCCTCTCCTCGACCTCCTCAGGACTCTGAATCACCGAGTCCACGGCTTGGTACGCCAACTGAGGCTGGAACGGGTCGTTGTGTGTCTGCTCGAAATGTAGATCGGAGACGAAAGCCATCATACCGTTGCTACATACCTGTCGTTCTGCTCCCACGTCGTACTTCAGTCCGTGCAGTCCCGAGTGCCCGCTCCGAACCTTCAAGCCGAGCTGGACAGGGTCGTCCTCGTCAGCATAGACCGTTGTATCGCCGTCGAAGTCGAGTTTCGCGCTCATCTTGTGCGCCGTAGGCGAAAGCGACACCCTTCCACCCACGTCGATCTCCATTGAGTCCTGGTAACGCTCTATCTGAGTCCCGACAGCGTCGAGTATATCACCGTACTGAATCACATTGTAGAAATCCTCGGAACTCGATACGATGCCTGTAGCGCGTCCATCGTCAGTCCAAAGAGAGTCCCTGTAAGGTATCTGACTCCACTCGTCGGTTTCCTCGTTGTGTGCGTGGACCTCATGCCGAGACACGTCAGGAAGCTGTTCTGCGGTTTCGTAGAATTCGTCTATGTCGTCGAAGTAGTAGATATCTTCTGGAATTGTCGGTTCACCTTCACCATATAGTGAGATAGAGAAGTGATATTACGTGGTAGATAGGCCCGGTTTCGTATGGGTTTATCGGTTTTTGGGATTTTGAAATACGGAACCCTCTTTCGTTTTGGATGTGTCTTTAGCTGTAGTTGAAGTCCGGAAAACGTATTTAAAAGTCGTTATCTGAAAGTAGCATTAGGTGGTTGTGTTGGATGACGATGAACTGAATAGATATACCTTCGAATCAGAAGGATATCAAAAGAAGGACTGGCTGCCTCTCCTCTCCAAATTCGACGAACACGACAAACTTACACCCCACCACGACGTGAACGCAGAAGTCGGAGAGCTTCTCTTCCATCCTGACAACAACACAGGTGAACAGATCATATACTACATGGAAGATGGAGGACCCGGAGGATTTCATCTAGAATACTCCCCTCGGAGAAGAACGGAAGAGGGACAAATGCTGTGGGGAACAGTAGAATTCCAAACGGCAGAATTCAAAGAAGAAATACTCAAAGACCCCTACCGAGACATATTCGAAGAACACGCCACAGACTACATGGAACCAACAGATAATATACTCTCACTCGCCGAGATAGAAGTGCCCGAAAACTACGACGAAAAAACCTGGGAGGAGACAATCGAGGCAAGTGTTCAGATGATAGAGGACTCACGAAGACTACAGAACTCGATTAAAGATGCTATAGAAGAGTTCGAACCCTGATCAACCATACTTCTCCTTCAACCGTTTTATCCTTTTATCAGGGTCTCGATGCGAGACCTCAAACAGAAAGCTGCCGAAGAACACTTCGTACGGAGCTAAAAAAAGCCTCACCTCTCTTTGATTCTTTCTGCGCATCTTCCCAATAGCGTTCTTAACATCATCAAGAGATGTTCTTTCCACAGCATAATCATCTGCCTTCTCCTCTATGCGAGGATAATTATAGAAAGCCAGCAACGAATTTCTACCACCTAAAAAGATCGCAAAGACAGAAGCCAACATATTGACTATCGGATCATAATTCTCTAAGTGGTATCTTTCATGAGCTAACATAGCTTTCAACTCCCTCTTAGACAATCTCTCCAAAGTGCCCTCACTAACGACAATATACTTCAAAAATCCGAACACAGCCAAGGAATGACAAAACCGACTGTCGCTCTCCACAACCAAGACAGGATAATCACTCCCTAGCTCGGAAAGGTCTTCCGAGTACTCGCTGAGTCTCTCCGATCTTAGCAACTTTAGACGGATCCATACCGTACGACACAAATGAAGAATCCAACTCATTCCCACGAGAACAATATGAGACGTTACAGTCAAGAGGAGCAGTATTGAATAGAACCTTGGCGGGAAGACGGGCAGAAAAGAAAAAATACTATCCAAAAGTTGATATCCTTCGTTCCCAGTCCGAACCGTTTCTTCACTAGCAGCGTACGGATAGAAACCTGTTATGCCTTCGAATATGACGACAGCAACTGCGAAAATTGCTATCAGTAAGACAGAATACACGAACGAGTACATCAAAAGAAACCCTAATCTAACCGGTAGAGAACCCAGAGACGAAACGGGACTTTCACGCAGGGTAATGACTATGTATCCACAAAAATACAAGAATAGATATAGACTAAGAATAGCTAAAAATACTGAAAAGCTGATGAGGAATAAATTGGACCTCCAAGATATCCCCTCGCTTATAATTCCTGGGCCTACCAGAAAGGAAATAAACGACAGAACGGGTGCCAGAACCGCAGCTAAGGGGATATAGAAGAAATGACCTGGACTAAGTCTCGGGATAATGCTGCCCTCTCTACCTTCAATAAAGAAAATTGAGACAAACACGACTGAGAGTAATGGAAAGAGGATATCGGATATAATTGCTGGAGCCGGAATGTTGGAACGAGCCAGCCACCACAAGGTTAGAAGTACCATGATGAAACTCAGAATCATATAATTGCTGTAGTTAACATACCTCTTCCCTATTGATGACCCAAAAGAAAAGCTCTGATCCGGTCCCATCAACGCTATCACAAGTAATGCATAACATATACCAAGGAAACCAGATAAATATCTATTACCGAGGAAGATAACCGGAAACAGTAGGAAAAGTAACCAGGAGACGTACCGTACTTCGCTTAGTGTATCAACAGTATATTTAACTGTGTCATTTCCAGCGTCTAACTCAACTCTACAGTCGTACAGGCCTGAGAACTTTGTGTAATCCCAAACCCATTTGTTACCTACAATCGTCGGGTCTTGGTCAAGTGAATTACTGATATCATTCTCTATTTGATCGTAAAATGACTCCACTTCCCCTACCGACTCAAGTAAGCGCATCTATGATTTAGATGAAGCCCGGTGTATTCATGATAGCCGAGATGAGATCATCATCCCCGTCACCTTCATCTTGAGGAAGTAATTCCCATGCCTTTTCCTCAGATAACAAGAAAGCAGATCTGTAATCCCCCTCAGACATTTCAGAGTACGCTAAGTAGACAACGTTTTCACCTTCCTCAAAATCGTAGGTCAACTTCTGCATAAGTTCACTCGGTGGTCGAATAGAAGGCCCATCATACACCCTTGTAGCCTTCAAAAAGGTGTAGCTTGGTTTCTGTAGTTTATCATTAGCGATAGTAGCTACCTCACCTCCTTTCTCGTAATGCCAGTACACTATTTCGCCCATCAAGTCATTCTGAGTCGAAACCATCTTCCTAACCTTATCCGGCAGCTTCACACTATCGTTGCTACGGACTTCCACCGTCTCAATTATCTCCCAATCTTTAGCCATCCTTACCCATATCGAAGAATTTCAGATATCAAAAAGATTTCCTATACTAATTATTTCTAATTCACAAAGTGCGAAAGTAAATGTCCCCAACACCCGTACTACCGTTGGGATGACAGAAAATAGAGAATCCCGGCTAGCGAAGTATAGCCTGTTCCCAGCCTATGGAGACAGTGTCGGAAGCATAGACCCAGAAACAACCATCGGAGCGGCGGTTCCGCTGGTAATAGATGTAATCCCAGACGGTTGCGAAGAGCTGCCGGAGGCATTCGAAAGCCTGCTGAACCTGCTTCAAACGCTAATCAACGTCGGCGTCATGTTCGGCATAGTGCTTGCTGTAGGCGGTATCATAGTCTCGGGTATTCTCTTTCTCATGCCCGGTGTGGAGAGGAACCGTCAGGCTAGAACAGTGTTCAAGTACACGCTGTTAGGCCTTATCGTCGTAATGGTAGGTCCCTCTGTGGTCGGATTCATCGTAGGAGAGCTGAACCCGCTCTGCGGTGGGTGATCTATCCATGCGTGTACACCTGTTTCTGGCGGTGCTGGTGCTGAGTTCGGCAGTATTAGCCGTGCCTGTAGCTGCGCAAGATGATGGTGGCGGCGGTACGACCATAATCAATCTCGACGGTGTCATCGACGCTATAGAGGATCTCAAGGACTGGGTGACGGACCTCGTCGGGGAAGTGGAGAACTGGGAGGAGAAGCTGAAGGAGATCATTCTCGCGCTCCTGTTCCAGCCTGTCCGGCTGTTCGCCCAGAAGCTGATAGAGTACCTCGCAGTGGTGCTGAGCTACACGCCCTCAGTTGAAGGAAACGGTGCTGTCGAAGCGATCCACAGGCAGACACTGTTCCTGGCTTACCTCTTCGCCGGAGCGTTCTTCGTAGGCACCGGACTGCTGTACATGATAGGTCCTATCTTCGGAATAAGCTACGGGCAGGCAACAGCGACCATTCCACGCCTCATCGTCGCGTTGATGTTCGCCACCGTGAGCCTGCCCCTGCTTCAGTGGCCTATCGAGATCACGAACGAGCTGGTTCTCGCCTTCCGACCTCACCAGCTTACAATGGAACTGGGGCAACTACTCGGGCTTACCGCTGGTGTAGGCCTCGTCGTGTACATCAAAGCACCTCTACTGCTCGTAGTCGTGCTTCTGTACGTCTTCAGAGCGGTGATCATCCTGTTCGTCGCGGCTGTCAGTCCCATAATAGCGGTGTTCTGGGCGGTTCCACGTGTGAAGAGGTACGCCGACAGCCTGATCACTCTCTGGTGGTGGGCACTCGCAATATCACCCATCAACATGCTCGTGCTCAGCTTCATCTTCGAGATGCTCGACCCCGAGATATACTCGCCTATACAGTCGATCTCGAACTGGGTGCTCGGCGTAGCAGCGCTCGTGCTCCTGCTCTTCCTCCCCTACCATCTCTTCGGCGCAAGCCAAGCTATCGTCGGACAGTCACTCCGCGTATCCGAAGCAGCGACCAGCAGCCGCAGACGGCGTAAAAAGGAGAAGAAGCGTGACGAGTACAGGGAGAAGAGACTGAAGCAGAACCAGCAGATGGCACGCCGTAGAGGACGTGGTTCAAATCCGGGAGGCAGCATCTCACGTAGAGGTGGAAACCAATGAAGACCAAGATACCCAGAAAGCTCGACAGACCCTCGAAGTTCTTCGGACAGTTCACAGTCCGCGACATAATCCGGCTCGGGGTACCTTCGCTGGGAGAATATCTCGTAGCGAACTCCTCAGCACAGACGACCATATGCCTCCTGTCCGTGACGCTGTTCGGCGCACTCACCGGAGTAGCCCTCTACGCCGTACGTCCGTACGGACACACACTCGACTCGCTCGTGTACAACGCCGTCCGCTGGACTGCTGAGAGAGGGACGGTCGAAGGTAGCGACGTAGAAAACGTGGAAGACGAGTACATCCGGACAGAGACAGGAGAACTTGTCGGCGTCCTGAAGGTAGAACCTGTCCGACTCGAATCACGGACGGACGCCGAAAAGGTCGCGGTACAGGAGATATTCGAGGACACGTTAGATACGCTCACCTACCCCATCGAGATACACTCGGAACAACGCCGTTTCGACCTCTCCGAATACACGGAGAAAATCGACGAGACCTCGAAACAGCCCGAGAGGCTGAGGGACAGCTACACCGAGTACTGCGGAGACCTGTCGGACGGCGGACTCGTCAGAACCGACCACTACATCGTGATACGCGTAGGAAGAGACACCACGAAGGAACTACGAAACCTGCTCATCGAATACCTGCCTGTAGAAGGCAGAGAACCCGATGACATAGAAGAGGTGTCGAAGAGTGAAGTCGAAAGCCGTTGCCACGAGGTACTGGACGCGCTCAACGCTGGAGACCTATCGGCAGAACGCGTCACCGGCAAAGAACTCGACGGGTTCGCGCAAAGCACCAACATCTCACAGCCCGAACACACTCCCACTTGGTGCACACAGCCGAGCAAAGAGCGCGAATACATCACGGTAGGGGAGTACCGGAAAGCCGTGTACGTCGAGGAGTTTCCGCAGAGCATGGAACTCGGATGGACGCGCCAACTGCTCCGGTGCGACGGACTCGTAGATGTAACACAGGTCATCGAACCCAAGAACCCGTCAACCGCCGTAAGAAAGCTACAGAGGATCAAGGAAAGACTCGACGCCGAGATAGACTCGTTCATCAAGTCCGGGAACGTCGGAAGCACAAACGACCCCGAAGCACGATTAGAGGACACGAACTGGTTCCTCGACCTCCTCGCCGAAAGAACGGACAAACCCTACAGACACGGCGTCTACATCACCGCACACGACAAAGACCGCGAGAACTGCCTCCGCACCTTACAGAGGGTCGAAAACAGGCTCGAAACGATGCGGATCGACTACAGAAAACCCGTCTTCAGAACCGACAAAGCACTCCGCTCGATCTCGCCGTACCACGCCGACCTCCTGAACCAGAAGCTGTTGATGCCGACACGCTCAGTAGCCACAGGCCTGCCGTTCGCAACACAGGGCACCAACAAGGATTCAGGCGTCGTCTACGGCATCGACTCCGACGACGAGATGCCCGTGCTCCTCGACAGATTCAGCTGGGACAGCTACGCCGTCGCAAGGGTCGGAATGACAGGCTCAGGAAAAAGCTTCAGCACCAAGCTCGAACTCATACGCTCACACCTCTACTATGACAACCTCCGCATCGTCGTAGTGGATCCCAAACAGGAGTACGCACACGTCGTCCGAACGCTCGACGGAGAGATGCAGAAAATAGAGAAGGACAAGGAGTATAGCCTCAGCAACGAGGTTACAGGCTTCACAGTCAAGGACCGCGGCGAGGAAGAAAACGTCGAACTCCTCGTCGACGTCGTCCGCCAGCTCTACCGTGAGACCTCTCAGGACGACAAGAAGACGCTCGTAGTGGTGGACGAAGCGCACAACCTCATGAACCACGAGGAAGGACGCCAGGTCCTCTCACAGTGGATAAGAGAGGCGAGAGACACGAAGACAGCAATCACACTGATCTCGCAGAACGTCGGAGACTTCACCAACTACAGAGAAGGAAAAGCAGTACTCAGCAACACCAAAGCCAAGATATTCCACCGACACGACCAAGTCGAAGACCACGTCGTAGACTACTTCAACCTCTCACAGAGGGAAGAAGCACAGCTCCGAAAGCTGAAGACCGGAACAGAGTCGGAGTACGGCGAAGGAATAGTCAAGATCACGGGCAAGCTCAACTCACTGGTCCGGATAGAGGCCTCGACAGAAGAAAAAGCCGTCATCGAAGCGGGGGCATAAAAAATGAGGCTCTACAAGAACCACTTCGAATACGAACCCGACGAAGAAATCACGGCTCCCGAAGATCTGTACTCGGTAGAAGTCAGACCTCCGGAAGAAGTACCGCAGAAAATCGGTGAGACGGTTCGTGGAATACAGGAGTACCAGACCAAGTGGCTCAAAACCAGGAACATCTCACCCGTAATAAGCTTCGAGATCCTCAGACCGCGCAACGACAAGGTCAGTCTACGGTACATAGTACCTACAAAACGCCTCGAAAGAAGGCTCCGTACACACATCAAAAACGATGTGGAGGACGTAGAACTCGCCGACGGAGAGACAGAGATACCGCTGAATGAGGAAGAGGCCTTCGGCGGCGGACTGCTCTCCACGGGAGAACCCGACTACTACCCCCTGAGAACCGACTTCGACGTTCCTCCGATGAACTCAGTAATCGCACCTCTACACCGACACGCTATGAGGGATACAAAAGTCCTGATACAGGTCCTCTTCCAGCCGAGCGTCGGAAAACCCGTACGGAGCTGGTGGTGGGTACGCCGCGCCTACAAGAGAATCGGCTTCCTCAGAAAGAGAAAGGAGAAGCTCTGGAACAGTCGCCCTCCCACACCCAGAGAGAAACGACAGGCGGACGCCATAGAGAGAAAAGCCGGTTCACCACGGTTCACAGTCTCGATACGCCTCCTCGTCGTCGGTGCCGAAGAGTACACCAAAAGCCGATTGAAGGAGATCAGCGGCGGATTCAACGTCTACGAAAACCACGAAACCGGACAACACCTCAACCTCACCACAGTCAAGACACTCCGCGACAAGACACCGTACTCGTTCATAGAAGCCCTGAAGAGACGTAGATTCGCTGGTTGGTCAAGAAGCTTCCAGGCTTCGGTCGCGGAACTCTCCGGACTCGTATCGCTCCCCGAACCACGCCAAGAAAACATCAGAGAGGCGCAGCCATGAAAAGTGAAGAAACTAGGAACTTGATCGAATCGGTCGAGGACTCCAGGACAACGTTCCTCGGAACACGGACGAGTAGCCTCAGCGTCGAGGAGGACGTCACGGTAGACGACAGCAAACGGAGGATGCACGTCCTGTCCGTAGGACCCATCGGCTACGGCAAGACACAGTTGCTCGTCCACGCCGCGCTACAGGACGCCTACAAAGGAAACGGGTTCTGCGCAATCAACCCCAAGGGCGACATGATAGACGAACTACTCGCCAAGCTACCCTCGAAAAGATTAGACGACGTGGTCTACATCAACCCGGCGAGAGATTCCGTCACACCCATCAACGTCCTGGAACCGCACATCACGAGGTCGATGAATCAGGCGCAGAAGGAGAACCAGAAGGAGATCATCGTCTCCGACCTAATCGACCTGTTCAGACGCCACAGCAAAGAGTGGGGCGACCGGTTCGGAAGAGTGCTCGAAACACTCCTACGCGCACACCTCGACCTCAACATCTACCACGACGAGAAAAACACGTTGCTCGATGTCTTCGAATGCGTCGTAAACAGTGACGCCCTCACAGAACTAATCGACAGAACCCACGACCAAGTGGTACGGGAACAGCTCGTCAGAATCCAGGAAGACATGACGAGCTACGAAATGGAACCCCTACAGCGACGCCTAAACGACTTCGTGATGAACCCCACGATAAGACGGGTCATAAGCAGTGAGGAAAGCGGAGTAGAGTTCAGAGAAGCCGTCAACAACGGAAAGATCATACTCGTCGACATACAGAAAGGAGAGGTCGGCGGAACCGTCTCGAAAATCATCGGAAGTATCGTAACCACCAAGATCTGGGCGGCGACACAGTCACGGATAACACAGCCCTTCGAGAAACGCCGACCGTTCTACCTCTACGTCGACGAACTCCAGAACTTCGCAGGAGAAGGAAGCAACTTCACCAAAATACTGGCAGAAGCACGCGAATACCGCCTCGGATGCTGGCTCGCCACACAGTACCTACACCAACTCTCAACAGAAATGAGGAGAGCAGTCACCAACAACTGCCGAACCAAGATCGTATTCAACCCCGAAGGAAGCGAAGACCTCAACCGTATCGTAGGAATGCTCAACGGCGTAAACAAGAAACAGCTGAAGTCGCTCGGAAAGTACCGTGCCGTCGTAAACCAGCCCTCAGAAAAGGAACAGTCCGACGCCGTCATCACCGACACCTACCCACCGTGGAACGCCGACCGCTCCCAAGTAGAAAACATCAAAGAAGAAAGCTCAGTCGAGAAACAGGCCTCCGAACCTGAGATGGGTATGAGCCTCGGCAGATCCGCCAGCAGCGGCGGAGAAAAACACAGCGAACTACTCGCCAAAGCCAAAGAACACCTCGAAGAACTCGAAGGAGTACACGTCAACCTCCTCTACCAGGACTCCGAGGACAAACCCGACGGATACGTCACTCTTCCTGATGGTTCGACGGCGCACCTCGAAGCCGAAGCCTCGACGCTCACACGCCCCGTGAAAGTCCTCCGGAACTATCTGAGGGCAGTAGAAGAAGACCGAGAAGCAGTCTTTGTGGTCGAAGAAGGCAAAGCCACCAAGCTACAGAACATCGTCGAAGACCCCAAGAACCGGAGAGGCAACGAATACGAAGACGACAAAGGCAGCTACACCTACTACAAAGACGAAGACGGGGAACCGTTTACCGACTTCGAGAAACTCGAAGAAGGAGAATACCGAATCATCGAGGTCTCCGAAGACGAGTTAGAGATACACAACGACGAAATAGAAGAGGAGTGCCCCGAACTCGAACACAGCACCGAAGAAGAACTCAGATCGTTCTGCCTGTACCGCGAAGAAGGATTCTGTAGCGAACTCGAAACGGAGTGCGTGATAAAATGACCGACCAAGAGAAACCTCCGCTCCGAGACAAAGACCGAGCCGTACTCCAACACATCCAAAACGGAAGAGACGACATACAGAAAATCACCGAAGCCACAACCCTCGAAAACCACGAAGTCAACTACTGCTTCGAGAAGTTAGAGAATCTAGGCCTAATCGAAGTAGAGAAACCCGACGGAATGGTAGAGCGCGTCGTAGATGGGCAGAAACGGGTGTTCGAAGCTCCTAAAAAGGCAGAACTGGCTGATAAGAATCGACAAATCTTGGACGAAATAAAATCTGAAGATTACATCTATACGCGCAAAGAACTTGTGGAGCGTGTTAACGAGCTTGAGGGGAAAATAGAAAGATTGGAATTACAAATGGATGTTTTTCAAAAACAAATCCAAAGAGGATTTTAGCCAGTATCCATACAATGTTCCTCCCATAGATGCAGTTTGTTATCTTGGTATTTATCTATATAGATTATTATGGATAAGACTTTACTACTCATAGATAGTTCTATGAGATACCATGGCACAGACAAATCTTGGGGGAGAGAATTATGATGGATTTGAATCCCTTTTAACGAAAGAGGAAGTAATCCGAGATCCAGTTCATAAGGATATTTGGGTAACAGAATTAGAAAAAGATATACTCGATGATGAAAGATTCCAACGTCTCAAAAGAATAAGGCAGTTAGGTACTGCCCATTTTGTTTATCCTGGAGCAAATCATACGCGATTCGAACATAGTCTCGGAACATTGTATATGGCTCAGCAAATCATCGACTCAGTAAACAAAAAACACAATTCAGGAGGAACATACTTCTCCTGCTATACTGAAATAAAAATACCGCCAGAGGACATTTTTATAACAAGATTAGTTGCATTAATGCATGACATAGACCATCTCCCCTACGGCCATACTCTTGAAGACAAAGGACAAATATTTACAAATAGCCAATGGACTGATAAAGACCGTGGTTTTCTATTCGATCACTTCTTCAACATTATTGATAAGCATATGAAGGATGAAAACATCCCCAAGGATAAGCGAGAAGAGATAAGCAAAATAATAAACGACACATTAAAGGCCGAGGAAAAAGGCGAGGAAGCTATCGAAAGCTTAGATCGTCCCTATATAGCCGATATTGTGGGTAATACCATATGTGCAGATCTTTTAGATTACGTTCAAAGAGATGCATATTATATAGGATTAGATGTCGGTGTTGATTCACGTATTATGTCTCATTTTATTTTAGTTAATTATAACAAGGATCCAAGACTCGGTATAGCTATCGAGAAGGGTAACGGAAAATTGATTAGAAGCGTAGTTTCTGACTGCATCGATCTCCTCAAAACGCGTTATTCACTTGCCGAAAAAGCTCACTGGAATGACACAAAGATAAGATTTTCAGCAATGGTTATTCGCTCGGTATATTGTGCAATAGAAACCGAAATAATTGATAAAGAAGATTTACTTGAGCTGGACGACGATGCTTTAATTCAGCGTATTATTAAATCCAGTAAATCTGAATCAAAGGTTGATGAAGAACCTTATTATTCGGAAGCAGCCTACAGGCTCGCAGATGCCCTAAGAAACCGTCGAAAATATGTAGAGCTATGGAGTAACAATGAAGAAAAAGCTTCACTACAGGAAGGTATTAATCCCGAGAAACGTGATAAATTTAGCAGAGCCTTAGAGGAAACAGTAGACGCAACACCTGGTTCTGTAGTTGTATATGCCCCACCAAAGGATACCGGCAAAGCGGCCGAGGCTAAAATGATTAGACGTGGCGATGGAGAAAAATTAGAAAACATTATCGAAAATCAGGAAGTTGGTCATAAGCAAAAAGAGTTTAAGGCCATAAATGAAGGGTTCGAGGAACTTTGGCAGCTATATGTATTAGTGGATGAAAAAGAATTTGACCAAGTACTCGATAATGAAATAATAATTGGTAAATTGGAGGATTCTATCAAGAAGTGGCTGATAAATGACGATCCGAAGGAACTGATCCGGACAAGGAGATATATTCTTGATGACCAAGGAGAAGATGTAATAGCCGAGACTGATCTTCCTGGGGTGTATGATGAGATAGAAATGACTACAGCTCCTAGTGACCATCCAGATACATTTATCCACGGAATGATTGACCCATTATTGTATGATGGAGACGAAGGAGAATGAAAAATCAAGGTCTGTGGGATGCTTTAGCGTATGTTTATTTAACCGAGGAGGAATTGAGATACTACTCAATAGAAGATGAGAACCCTCTATCTCAAATCAAACAAAGAATCTATGACGACATCTGGAAAGAAATGCGAGAATACGGGGAAAGAGAACCCCCATTCCTATCTTCTGATTCGAAATATGTAAAATATGGTCGAAAAGCGAAAATTATAGAGACCAATCGAGTTAACACGGCACGGATGAAAGTTGAATCCAACGGGTTCAAAATATTTATTAATAATGATATATGGCACAGACGGAAACGCACATTAATTGCGCATGAGTTAGGGCATACCTACCTTTACGATTTAGATACCGAGCCAATTGAACCGTACTATGAAAAAGACAGAGTAGCAGATTATCTGCGGCGAAGAGAGGAGATGTGGCACATGGATGAAGGTTTCTCGTGGGATTTAGCGAGACAACTT
The DNA here is from genome assembly GCA_034522195.1 of Halobacteriales archaeon. Lineage (GTDB taxonomy): Archaea > Halobacteriota > Halobacteria > Halobacteriales > Halorutilaceae > Halorutilus. The sequence goes on from JAXHLL010000006.1 coordinate 182,417, forward strand.
GTAGTCCCAACACCGGTTCTAGATCGATATATTCCCAAAACCCCCTCCCTATATTCCTTCTTTAGAAATACCAAAAAAAGATTTGAGATTACGTATAGCATTATGTTAAAACGGCTCTATTGGAGTACCTACAACTGGGACAAAGGAGCCAACTACTGGAATAATTCGGTATTTCTCGTATATCCTGACTCCAAAATCGATGAAGATGACATTCCGGCTCCAAAAGGTAATACTGAGGTATATAAAGGAGCAGAATATAAAAACATCACTTTGAAAGAAAGCTGGGATAAGCTGAAACCTGTTGTTAAATACTCCCTTCATCAACCAAATAAACTAATCACCCCTGACGAAGTTATGGGGATATCCGGCTACGATACTATCTCAACTAAAAACTCAACACTAAGAGCTGAGGCGAAGTATTTACCGAATGCCGGAAAGCTATATATATTATTAATACCTGAGGAATCCTTGGAACAAAGAGAACATCGAACGTTGAAGCATCGAACATTATCAAGCTTTACATAACAAGGACACAATTATTATAAATTTTTATGGAGAAAACTGTTATAGAGGTTAATGAAGATAGCTATAGAACCGAGACGAATTAATGCCAACCGAAATAGAAAAAATCTGGATAAGGTAATAGAGAATTTGATAAATATACCTGAGGAACTTAACGAAGAAGATGGTAGTAATGTTCGCAACCATCATAAAATGAGAGTTGATGATATTGATCTCAACGAACCCCACGAAAGCTACATGCGAACCTATTCTAACCGAGAATGGATTAACAATGATATATATGAGCCGATAGTTGGACTGTCCGATGATAGATTGATTAAAGCCATCGCAAGCACTAATGCTTCCTCAAGATTTCCTGATGGAGGTTCAGTATCACTTACTGGCTATTTTACAGATGATATAGCTGTTCTCTATTCAGAGGAGATAGAGCCGACTCAAGATCAAGACCTTGATATAACCAGTAGAGGACTTTATAAATGGGCAAGGGAGCAGTACCCAGAATTACACCCTATTCAAGATGAAGATTTTGCACGCAAATACATGAGTATAGAAGAAGCACTAGAACCCAGCACATAAGTCTAATAAAGCTCAAGGAATAGATCGCATATAACATTCATGAGTTAACGTAATTTTTCCCTGCTAAGCCTGCGGTGATACCATCTTTTCTCGCCAGCGTTCGTAACCTACAGTCACATATCACCAAATGACGGTGTTCAGATAAGCAGATTTCACAGAAGATGGCTTACGCCCATGACCGTGACCTCGTGAGACTGGGAAGATTATCCTAAAAGCCGCTGGTTACAACATCACCTTGGCTAACTGTGTGGACTACTGCCTTGTCACGGTTTCCTGGAATTCGAGGTGAGGTATTTTGTAAGAGTCAGTGAGGAAGGATCGCTGAGGAGACGGGTCAAAGAACGCTGTTCTCTCTCGGGCACTACGCGGACGAAACAATAGAGGGACTGAACGGTATCGATACTACACAAAGAGTTAATAGCCGCGACTCTTTATCGGCGTTACAAAATGCCTAATCTCAAAAGGGAGGAATACTTTCCATGGTACGAGGAATCTTCGGCTAAAACTCCTCAGAAGAGATATCTCAACATAGATTTCCTAAAGAGCGAACGTAAGAGAATAAAAGAAGCCCAAGAGTGGCGTCAAGAATATCAGTCCGCAGACCACGGAGAAAAAGTCGATGACCTCACGGCATACACCATTCCCTTAGACATCTCTAAGATATTAAAAGGAAAGTGGAACAGTAGAGGGTATAGAATAAAAGGCACATCGGCAATAAGGAACAATCTACAGAATCCTATATTAGCCCTGTTTCCCGAAGATTTAGATCTGCCTTTGGACTACTCACTGGTCAGATTCATAGAACCAAGAAAGAAAATACTGCACGGGAAATCAAATAAAGGCAAGTACGCTATAGAAGTAGAAGATTACGAGACATTACCTGACGATTATCTCTATGTGGATGTACCTACGGAAGAGAGACTCGTTCACGATATCCTAAAGAAAAACTTAGGAGGGAACGAGTTCATAGCTGAGTCCCTCAGTTCTCCTATCCTTAGTTCGCCTCCAGTGATTAACTCACCTAGTGGGGTAGGAACTTCCTCAATAACCGCAACGACACCGTTTGCCAAAGAGCTGAACTTGCAGATTGGGAAGATGCTACCTCGGGAATATACATCTATAAATCCGCCTAAAACAGATCAGCGCGGAACCTGGGAAAGAAACGGAAAAGGGAGGGGCGAAATGGTCAAGTATAAAACCGCGGAGAGAACTTCTATGTCAGACTCCCGTGTAGGATTAAATAGAGGACGATCATACAGGACTATTAGACAGGAAACAGAAAAGAGAGCAAATTTCAATGGAGAATATTCGTATTTAGGAAACGTCGTTCCAAAAGGAGGCAACAAAAGGGAGGTGTTCAGAGATGCCCTTGAACGATTCACGCAAAGCGACATAACCATGTCTTCTTTCAACAGGATAAAACAGGCAGAGGTGGATCTCAGATCTTTAGAGGAGGACATACCGAACTACGAAGACCTCTGGATTAATATCGTAGAGGCTAGGGAAATCAAACCGGGGATTAGAGACTTTAGCCGGGACAACTGGATAGAAAAGTTAGAGAAGGATTGGGATGTCTTCCTTCCGCAGATGGGGTATGATGACAATTTAAGAGAGATGAAGAGAGTAAAGGCAGAACAATCAATAGAGAACATCCTACGGGTGGCTCATGCAAACGCGAGAAATGAAAGACGAAGAGTGGTTACAGAAGATGACATAAAGAAAGCACATATCAATTTCAAGACTCAGGTGGAAAAGTTCATAGACCGTGATGCGACGAAGGACGCTAAAAAGTACATAGAGAATTGGGATCTGTCGGGTAAGCAAGAAACACTGAGAGCTATCTTGACTAGCAAGCCATGTACCGAGGAAGAGCTTTGGGAGAGGATTAAGAACACCGGCAGGTTTAGTGATAAGAACAGATTTATAGACTACCTAAGAAGAGCGAAATCAGAAGGGTACATTCGTAGGAGAACTGACGGCAAGCTCAACTGGGTATAACTCCTCCATTTCCGTGCCGTCGCAATAATTGTGGTATTCTTTGACAAACTCATGATACTCGTCTTTCTCGACTACGTCCTCAGTAGCCGCTAGCATATGTTGAAAGAAGGTGAAGAGATATCTGGAATTCCCTCTGGCAATTAACTCATTTGGAACTCTGACTGAGTTCGACAAGTACTTCACAGGATAATTACCTATCGACGAATTCCTCAGCATGGCTTCGACTGCCTCAACCGGGTTTTTAAATAGCTTGGTAGACTATACCTATAGTACGATGGTGGACGTGATGGAAGATATTGATATGCTCCGGGAAGCGGGTGCCTTTTCGAGCCGCGACGCTGTTCTGGAGGAAGCAGTTCGCGCTCTGCTGGAAAACCGTCCCGAACTCCGAACCGAACTCGCCGTCAAAAAGTACAAGGACGGCACAGTAAGCCTCAACCGGGCGGCGGAGATAGCCGGTGTCAGCCCCGCGGAGTTCAAGGAAATCCTCCGGTCACGCGGCGTTGACAGGGACGCAGGATTCCTGTCGGACGAAGACCGCGAAGAGAAACTTGGGAAGCTGTAACCGGACGTGTTGAACCGTGGCTGTCGTTGACAACAACGTTCTGAGCGCGTTGGCAAAGATCGACCGGCTGGACTGGCTTCCGAAGGTATTCGACACGGTTATGACGACGCCTTCTGTTCTCGATGAACTTCACCGCGACGAGGTCAGCGGCTACGCGTTTGTGAGTCGGATTGACGGGGTAAAATCCTACAACGGCGGCTGGCTACGGGTTGTAGCACCGATCGAGGACGAACTCGAACGGACGGAGGCGGTTCTCGATGGCTCGCTGTCGTTCACCGACGCGGAATGTATCGCCGTGGCAGAAAAGAGAGATACACAACTTTTGACGGACGACGGTCACATCGGCGAAATCGCGTCCCAGAACGGCGTCGATGTGTGGGACTTGCTCCTCTTTCTGGAGGCGTGCGTCCACAGAGGTCTGATAGGGAGCGAAGAGGAGCTTGACACGGTTCTCGAAGACCTGAGGGAGAAGGATTTCTACCGGTTTTCAGCCGACGACAGAGACAGACTCTACAGAAGGATAGAGGACGAGCAATAGTTCGATCACATTTTCCCTTCCCGCTAGTGAAGATATCATGAACCCTGGTTCCATATCTCCTGACACCTATATCTGAATTCTACCATATTAATCCCGCGTCACTCCTCGCTGTACGCCACACCCAAGTCGTACATCCCGTCCAGCATCTCTAAGGCGGGTTCGAAGTTGTACCTGTACCCTTTCGCCCACTCCACAGTCTCATCCAACGGAGTTACGGACGTATTCTCGAACCATTCGGAGTCGAAACCCGGCATCGGATTCAATATGAAGTAGATACCTTCCTCGCCCTTTCTCCGGTCTTCGACCGTGTATTCGACTGAGAAATCTTCCAAGAAGTTTTTCCAGGCCTCTAATTCGCTCCTCTTCACGTCGATGAAGATCGGGTAGTCGTTTTGGTTTCGGGCTACTTGGTAGCCTCCTTTGGTCCAGATGTAGACGGCGTCGGTCTTTGAGTAGCGGTAGTCCATTCCTGAGAAGTTGGGTAACAAGTAGGCATCCTTCAAACTCATGTCTCTGCTAAACACGGATCTGGCTAAAGCTTCAAGCTCTTCAACGATCTCCTCGTCCTTCACGGATAAGCCGTTTTCTCTCTTGATTACATCGGCTTCCTCCAACCGTTCCACCCATTCGTGTGTCCAGCCGTAAGATGAGCCAGTCTTCTGAGATACACGGTTGATGGAGTTACCCGGCTCTAACGCCAACAAGATCTTGGCGACGTGCTGATTAATCAACTCCAAACTCATACTATCACCATACTAATACCTTCTCAGTTATCACTATAGTGATAAGCTCTTTTTATACTTACCGCCTCCCGAACATGGTTAACATCACATACGTCACTACTGGGTTCAAAAAACCAGTTTCGAGTCAAGTCATTTTATGTCGAGACTATCGTTTCCTCAGGATTCTTGTCCGTATCTATTCGTTCAGGTGATTCACCAGCTCATGAGTCTTCCAGACAGTTACCTCGTCTTGCTTCTCGAAGTCTGTGTCGTCAGTCCAGATGTCCGCATCAAGGTGGAGAGCTAGCGCAAGGAAAGAAACATCGTCGGAGTCAGTATCGCCGATAAGCTGCGAAGCCTGTTCCAACTCGTGTTCAAACTCCTCCCTCGGTACCACTTCCGTGTCTTTGAACAGGACATTAAGTAGGAGACTTAGCTGCTCTTCCGAAAGCTGAGACTTGTCCTCAATTTCATGGCGGTGATTGTCTAGTTCGGTGAAGAAGAACTCTGGTGCGTAGAGATTCGTTTGATCGCTTAGAATCAGTTCGCGTGTTTTCCCACCGGCGATTAACGCCGAGAAGACGACGTTCGTGTCACAGACCAGTTTCATTCAGAGTCACGGTAATGTTCGGCAATATCGTGTTTCACTTTTTCACTAAGTTCGACTGCGTTTTCCTCGGATAGCTCGCTCTGTGAAGCTATTTGTTCAGCTACTTCCAAACGGTATAAGTATTCCTGCATGGACTGGCGTGCGACCTCGCTCCAGTTGATTTCGGGGTGCTCGTCAAGCGAGCTTTTCAGGTCGTCGGGAACCCGGATTGTCATGTTCGGCATGCTGAATCCACCTATACATGTATTTACACGCACAGACATTTAAAACCTCGTTACAGTACACTATCGTTCGAAGTTTTCCGTCAGTTATCACCGAATCTCACCTACCTTCATAAGTTTATTTTCTGATACGTTGAGCTTCAAACGGTACTTGTGGGAATGCTTGCCGTCCTCGGTTCGTGTAGGCTCGAGTTTCGAGTAGCCTTTCGTGAACTCTTCTTCGAGTTCCTCTCTTCGTGAGAGTTCGATGCCGTAGAGATCGGCGAGGTAGACCACTCGTTTGACGGCGGCACCGTTCCCCTGACGCAGAAGAAACTCGGACAGCTTACCCTTGTCCAACTCGTCGAGCTTTCGTACTGCTTTTGCGAGTTCGGTAATACCTCCGCAGTATTCGGGGTGGTCAGAACAGTCCACGACGGCTTTCTCGGGTGTGGCTACGTTGATCTTGTGAGCGGAGATATCCGTCTTTCTGTAGCCGAAGAACTTGTCCTCTGTTACCGTGACGAACTTGTAGGTAACCCCGTGTATCTCGCGTTCAGGTGCTTTCTCGGTGGTAGCTGAGAAGACCGTTGTGGGCACCTGCTCCGTAAGGTCGTGGTAGTTGAGTGCTGACCAGTAAGAGATGTACATCGGTTCAGCGAGGTGTGACGCGATAACGAATTCATGTTCCGTGTATCTGCCTTCCTCACCTGCCTCTAACGGAACTATCAGGTACGTACCGCCCTTGAGACGGTCGAGCCATTTCTTCTTCACCAAGCTGTTAGCCACCTTCTTCGCCTGCTCATACGAGATATCAAGAGTAGTTTCTATGTCCTCGATAGTTATGACGGTCTTCCCTTCCGCAGCAAGCCGGGTAAGTGCGAGAGCCTCCCGCTTAGACAAACCCCTGTTTATACTTTCTTCAGACTTGGTACCCATATAGGGTACTTATCACGTAAAGAATATAAATATGACGCGGTCTGTCTGATCTGAATATCACTAAAAGGTGGTTAGTGGTAAAATATAATAGTCTGTAGGTAAAATACTTAATTAATGACAACGACCACGGATAACGGGAGGATATATCTGCCGAAAGAGTACCGAGAGAAACACGGAGACAAATACAAAATAGTGGACCTGGAAGACCGGATACTTCTGATACCTGTCCCGGACAACCCGCTTGAAGAGCTAAGAGAAGAGTGGGAAGACATAGACAAATCTGTAGAAGACCTCAAAAGGCAAGCAAGAGACGCTATGACAGAAGAAGCAGGTGAATAAACCTGGGATGTACGCCGAAACCGATTTCCTTCTCGCATTGATAAAGGAGGACGATTGGCTATCAGAACGCGCTGAAGAAGTATACGAACAAAACAAAGACAGTATCTGGACTTCAGAACACACCCTGATAGAGCTGATGGTCGTCGCCTACAGAGAAGACAAGGACTCCCTAAAGACCGTATCGAACGCCCAAGAACTGGTCGAGATTAGAGGAGATGCGGACGACATCTTAGCAGCTGCCAACTACGTCCAAAACGAAGGAATGACACCCTTCGACGCAGTCCACCTCGTCAAATCGAAAAACGATACAATAATCTCAAGCGACAGCTCATACGACAGCTTCTCCGAAAGAATGAAACTCGAAGAAAGCTAGAACATCTCCCATTGTGAACTATTTTAAAGATCGAAGGTCGAATAAGCAGTTATAACGAGGGAAACCAGCAACATGACAGAGTCCCCGAGAAAACATCTCCTCAACAGATCAAGGACAACCCCCTTGAGGAACAGTATGAGAGATTTCATTGAGGAACACGGAACAGAATCCGACCTCAAGAAGCTACGGCAAAAGACAGAAGGAAAGGCTATGTCGGAGATGGTAGACGAGGGACGTAAAGAATGACAACAAAGAAGGAATCAGTTGAGGCATACTTGGAAAACAGGATCAGTTTCGACAAACTGATGGAAGAAATCGGTGAGGAAAATGCCGAGGCGGTCAAAGCCTCCAAACAGATGCTGAAACAGGGCGAAGAGATAGCCGAAGCACTTACGGAGAATTAGAGCACCCCGGAGAACAGGATAGGTTGTCCATCCGTCTAACAGGGTTCCATGACTTGGTCAACGTAGTACTGACGTACCATTACCGTGGCTCACCGTGGAATGATTTGATGAGTTTGTCGGCGGCTTCTTCACATGGGCCTCCTTCATCAAGGAGATCTAGTATCAACTGGGGTATTGAGACAGTAGTGAATCCCTCTTTTTCCTGCTGATTGTAGAACACGTGCTGGTCGAGTACACGTATACGGGTGTTTCCTCCGCCCAACAATCCTTCTTCCTCCACGATTTTGATCCATTTACTGATTTGTTCGGTCGAGATGTAGAAGTCGGTTGTTGATTTGAACAGCAGGCCTTGATGAAGGTTCTCGGCTTGATATGTTGTCAGGGCGTATTCTAATTCGGTTTCCTGAAGCAGCTTCATGGGTTGTTGAAGCGACACCTGTAACCGGCTAGGCTCGATTCTTAGATCCAGCCACTTCTCGTAGAGTTTCCGAGGCTTCACAACAGATGTTCCCTGAACCAGGCCTTCTTCCTCCAGGCGGTCGGTGTACTGTCGTGTCCATGGTTCAGATGCTCCCGCTTCTTGTGTCAGCTTATACTTTGTCAAGGGGCTTTCGTGGAGGTCGTGGTTTGTTAAACTTCCTGAGTGGTTCAACAGTGCGCGGATTATCCGCTCCTTGTTGAAGCCGCGTTCTCTGTTCGGCTCTTTCAGTAAAGCCATACATTACATTGGTAAACGCAACTACTTAAATACTTAACCAACCCCTTGGTTAATCGCTTCCTTTAAATACTTAACCAACCGGTCACAGAGAAGAGTATCACCGCAAACAGGTTCGAAAAAACCGGTTAGAAACAGCCAAGGCAGAAACCGTCAGGCCTGAAAACCGGCTTACAATCAGCTTGGAAGAAAGTAACCGGGTTAGAAAATAGGGTTTGAATCAGTCTTGAAACGGGTAACGACTATACACCGTATACGGGAAAAGGTAGAGAAGAGCGAGGGCGACGAAAAGCTGAGGCCTATTCAGAGATTGAGCGTCTTGATCTTCTCAAGGTATTTCCGGCGTAACTGGTCTTTGTCTATCCGTGTGTAGAGATCCATCTCCTCTCTATCGGCGTCTCCACGAAGATACCGTACGAGGTGATCGTCCATTCCCTGGTTTCTCATCAGGGTGGTGAAGACTGTTCTGTAGGTGTGGGGTGTGAACTTTTTGTGGAACCGTTTCTCTCCCTCCTTCATGATTCCGGCGTCGACGGCTCCTTGGCGCACCGCTCTTCTTATCTGTTCTCTTCCGACTCGGTCGCCTCTGATGCTCAGGAACAGGTAGTCTTTGTCCGTCGAGTCGTCGCGTATGAACGTGTATCTCTGTATCGAGCGTATGGTCTCGTCGTCGATGGGGTTCACGGTGTTTTTCCCGCCTTTCCGGTTCCGGAACCGTACGAATCCGTCCTCCAGCATCAGGTCGTCCATTTCGAGCGTCAGTACTTCTGTGATTCTCGCACCGGTCTTCGCCATTATGATGGCGGCGAGCTTGTTACGTGGCTCCCCGATACAGCGGATTATCTTCTTTCCGTTCTCCCAGGTTGCGCAGTCAGGTCGCTCCCTGCGTTTCCGGGTAGTTCCTCAAGCACCACAGCGGCGGGGTTCCCTGTGATCTCCTCGAACCGCGGACGCTTCATCGCCCATTGGAAGAACGCGGAGAGTGACTCGACATAACGACGCTTCGTGTTCTGAGATAGGTCTCGGTCGTCGAGGCGCGACACGAACTCTTCTACGTGGTAGACCTGTGTCTCGTTCGGTTCGATGTCAGGGAAGTGTTCGTGGTAGAACTTCTTGAGGAGTCTGCTGTACTCGTTTACGGTTGCCGGTGCTTTTCTTCCTCTTGAGGAAGTCGTTTATCTCGTCGTGTTTGTTGTCGAGTATCGTCTTGTGCCATTCCTCAGCCATTACTCGTCACCTCCTTCTTTTTGTTTCAGCTTCCAGCCGTGTCCGCGCTTGTACTCTACTCTGTCCTGCTGCGCGAGGTAGAAGAGCTGGTCTTCCACGGGCTTCCTGATAACGTCGTCGAGGACTCCGCTCTCGGCTATGTCTTCGAGTATGCTGTTGAGCGGCTCGTACTGGTGCGTCAGGAACCGTTCGAGGAAGTCGACCTCGTCGATCTCTCCGGTCGCGTTCGTCTGTTCCTCTTTTTCCAGCTTGTCTCTCAGCTCGTCGACCTCTTCTTCGAGTTCGGCAATCCTCTTCCTGCTCTGATGGTGCGACAGGAAGCCTTCCTCGCGGTACGCGCGCGCCTCCTGTACCAGCTCGTAGAGATACTTGCTCATGCTGTTGTACCCCTTCTCCTCTGCTTCTTCCTTCCATTCTTCCTTGTGCGACTCGTCGCAGTATATGGGTACACGCGTCGTCGATTCTGGTAGTCCGGCTGTCTTTTTCCATTTCTTCATTGGCGTTCACCGGTGGAAGGATAGATCGGCATAAGGCACGTAATTTGTGTACTTAACTTAAACTTAAATAACTATTATTCGTGCCTATTTTTATGAGTGCCGAGGCTTCCTTTCCACCCGCAACCCTGATACCCGTCACCCACGAAAGGGACGCATGAGATTCACCACGGTAGTCCTTAGACATCCCGAAGGTTGGTTCCAGTCCGCGGGCGAGGCGTTCGCCGACTGTGACGCTGTAGCACCCGTCGGCTTACACTCGCTACGGACGCTCGCCGACGGAACCGCTGTCATGCTTTACGAACTCGAAGGCGACGCCGACGCCGTGCGCGAGGTGCTTTCGGAGAACGCCGCCACGACAGACCACAGAGTGACGAAACGCCGCGACCGCGTGGCGGCTTACATCCACTTCGACCCGACGCCTACGGTCGAGAGGCTCGCCGGGATACCCGAAAAGAAGGGTCTGGTCGTCGAGACGCCTATGGAGTTCGAGGACGACGGAGGTCTGGAGGCAACGCTCGTCGGACCCGAGGCGAACCTGCGTGACGCGCTCGCGCAGGTGCCCGAGAGGGTTGAAGTCTCCGTCGTCCGCGTCGGAAGCTACTCGCCCGGTTCTCAGAGCCTCACGAGACTCAGCGAAAGACAGCGCGAGGTGCTCCGCACGGCGCACGAACTCGGCTACTATCGACAGCCACGGCGTGCCACACACGAGGAGATAGCAGAGGAACTCGACTGCACGGCTGCGAACGTCGGCGAGATACTCCGGCGTGTCGAGAACGCGCTGGTCGACGAGGCGGTGGGTGGCTCAGCCCCTCGTTCTTCGAAACACGGTATAAACACCTTTTCATGACAAGCGAACCTTCCTAACCTGACGGGCGCGTATCCCGTGTATGTCGCAGAACCCCACAGACCCGCACGAAATAGAGATGTTCGAAGGAAACGTCGACGTCACCGAGGTAGCCGACGACACGTACCAGTTTCAGTCGTTCAGCTGTGTAACGGCGTTCGACACAGGCGACGGTCTGGTGCTCGTTGACACCGGTCTTCCTGCGTTTTCGCCCCTGATAGCCGACGAACTCCGCGGACGCACCGACGCACCAGTCGACACGGCTGTGTACACGCACGGGCACGTCGACCACGCGTACGGTCTCGGTGCCTACCTCGCCGAGGGACAGGAACCGCCCGAGGTCGTGGCGCACGAAGCGATGCCCGACAGGTTCGAGCGTTACGAGAGGACGAGGCGGCACAACGAGGTCATCAACGCACGCCAGTTCGGCGGCACGACCGACGCCGCAGAGGACCACGAACTCAGCGAGAACAGCAGGTTCGGCACGCCCGACCACCCGCCGACAACGCTCTACTCCGACGACCTCACCCTCCGCGTCGGCGACCTGACGTTTGAGGTTCACCACGGGCGCGGCGAGACGGACGACCATAGCTGGCTTTACTGTCCTGAGAGGGACGTGCTCTGCTCGGGCGACTTCGTGATAGGCGTCGCGCCGAACGCCGGGAACCCGCAGAAGGTACAGCGCTACCCGTGGGACTGGGCGGACGCCCTCCGCGAGATGGCTGGCGTTGGAGCGGGTACGCTCTGCCCGGGTCACGGCGAACCCATCGTCGACGACCCTGACGAAGTAAAGAAGCTACTCCTCGGCGCGGCGGACTACCTCGACACCATCGTCGACAGAACGCTCGACGCGCTCAACGACGGCTCCCCGCCTCACGTCGATGTGGTCAGAGAGGTCGAACTCCCCGAACCCGAAGAGCCGTGGCTGACGGAGGTCTACGACGACGGCGAGTTCATCGTGCGGAACGTCATCCGGTACTACGGCGGCTGGTGGACCGGAAGACCAAGCGAGCTGAAGCCCGCAGGTCGCGGCGAGGTAGCCGAGGAGGTAACTGCGCTCGCGGGCGACGCGGAGACGCTCGCCGACCGCGCGACGGAAACCGCCGAAAGCGGCGATACACGCCTCGCGTGCCACTTAGCCGACTACGCGCTCGAAGCCGCGCCCGACGACGAGTACGTACAGGAGGCTGTCGCCGGGGTGTACGAAAAGCGGGCGGACGAAGAAGACGACCTGATGTCGAAGAACATATTCACGTCGGCGGCGGGGTACGCGAGGGAAGGACGGACGTTCCGTTAGGCTGTCGACGTACAGTCCGTCCGCGGAACGAGGGGTGCCACACAACGGTGCCCCACAACGTAGCTCAGGTCTCTATGCGGTAGACTTCGACGACGTTCTCGCGTTCCTCCTCGTCGTGAAACTCGAACCTGTGCTTCAGACCGACAGTCGTCTCGAAGGCGTCGGTTAGTTCGCCGTCTACGAACGATTCGACGAAGTCGCGGCTTCCTTCGTTGTGGACCGTATAGACCACGTCCGCGACTTCCTCGGCGGCACGCAGGAAAGGACGGTCTGCACCGCGTTTCTGCGCGCCGAAAGGCGGGTTCATGACAACGGTGTCGACGCGCCGTACAGGAAGCGTGTTTACTTCGCCGTGTACCCAGTCGGTTCTCTCGGCGACGTTCGCGCTCTCTGCGTTCCTCCGCGCGGCTTCGAGCGCGTTCCTGTCTACGTCCACGCCAACGACGCGCGCGCCGTAGAGCGCGGCACCGATTCCGAGTACACCCGTGCCGCATCCCAAGTCGAGCACCCAGCCGTCGAGGTCGCCGCGGCTCCACGCAAGATGTAGAAGACGGCTCGCAAGAGGCGCGGGCGTCTCGTACTGCTCCAGACGCGCCTCGGGACTCTCGAATCCTTCGAGACGTTGTAGCTCCATCTCGACTTCCTTGAGCACGTTCTTCCTACGCGGGCAAAGTTAAAAAGGAAGCTCATCCTAAACCGGGTATGTACGATGAGATACTGTTCCCGGTGAGCTTCTACCTGCTCGACCACAACGAACTCGTGGAGCACGTCGTCGAGACGGCGTCGAGTTTCGACGCTTCCGTACACGTGCTCTCGTTGACGCTCTCCGACGAGGGTAAGCAGGATATAGAGGACCATAAGAACGCCTTCGACAGCTTCGAGATGCGTCTCGAAGACGCGGGCGTGTCGTACACGTCCGAGCTACGTGACGAAGCCGTCGAGTACGACGAAATAGCAGACGCGATAGCCGACGAGGCGGACGGCTACGACCTCGTGTTGGTCGGGCACACGAAGGTGCGTGAAGGGGAGCCACGAACCACCGCGGAAGACCTGATAAACAGGCTATCGGTACCCGTCTTCGTCGTCCCGATGGCTACGCCGCGTTTCCGTGACGTGTAGAGGAGCGGAAGAAAACGTAGAAAGCCCCGTGTCGTAAACCGTATATTCCGGCGTGGCGTACTCGCGGATATGTACCGAACGTTAGCGGGAGTGGCTCTGATAGCCGTGTTGATAGCCGTGGTTTCGGTGTCCCCGGTCTCGGCACAGGAGGGTGGTATCTCTGTGTCCGTCGTCGTAGACGGCGACGAAGTAACCGACGGCGAAAGGACAGTACTCGACGAGGGCGACGACGAACTGTTCGCCAACGTCACCGTCGAGTCGGAGAACGAGCTTAACACGCTCGAAGCACGTCTCGACAACAGGTCGGTGATACTCGGAATAAACGGAACCTCGCACGACGAGTCGTATGTTCTCGAACCGAACCCGGGTCCCAACTTCTTCACCGTGACGGCTACCGACGTAAACGGGAACACGGCGACGTTCACCGCGAACCTTTACAGTGAGCCTGTGACGGCGGTGGAACAGCGTCTTGCCGTCGAACGTACGGAGAGACGTATAAACGCAACCGTACAAGAGACAGCCGTTCTCGAAGAGCGACGACAGGAACTCGAACAGACACGTATGGACCTCGAAAGCCGGCTCGGGGAGCTTGAGAACGGAACTGCGCAAGACGGAGACGGCGGAACCGACGACGGAGACGACGAAGACACAGACGGCGGCGATGACGGCGAAGGTCTGCCCGGGTTTACGGTCGTCACCGCCCTCTTAGCCGCGGTTCTTTTCTTCACATACCGTCGAGCCTAGTCCGCGCCGACGTTCTCGTCGCCTTCGAAGTTGTCGCAGTTACCTACGCCCGCGAACCTCACCACGTCTCTTCCCAACTTCTCAACACGTTCCCGCATACCGTCGTCCACGAAGTCGCCGTCCTCGAAAGCCGACGACGAGTTGGGCACGGCGGCTTGGTGCGGTATGACCCACGCGTTGAGAGCACGGCAGGTCGAACGTAGGTGTTCGAGCGCGGTCACGGGAAAACGACCGCCCGAGCCGCGAGAAGACCGACCGTCTTGTCCTCGAACTCGTCGAAGCCGCAGTAGTCGAGGGCATTCTTGAGCGGCGAAGAGTAAGAGCCGTGGTACATCGGCGTTCCTAGGATGACAGCGTCGGCTTCGCGCATCTCACGGCGCAGACGTGGTCCGTCGCCTGCGTCGTTGTTGTCGGCGTCGAAGACTGGCAGTTCGTACTCGCGCAGGTCCACGAACGTCGTCTCGGCACCTTCTTCCTCCGCCGATTCGAGCGCGGTTCTGACGGCGACACGTGTGTAGCTACCGTCGCGCAGACTACCGGATACTCCTGTTATACGTACCATGCCACGTCTACGGTGCCTCGACACGTATATCTCACGGCGGAACGCGACGCTAACGGTGGTTTTATGCAGTCGAAACACGTATACTGCGTATGGAAATTGCCGACGACGCGAGGATGGACTGCTCCGACGAACGTCTCGAACTCGTCAAGGAGATGTACACGGCGTGCGACGCGACGCATGCCGAAGATTACGCCGACTACTTCCGAGACGACGCACGGTTCGTCTGGCAGAACTTCGAACCTGTCGAAGGGAGAGACGGCATCACAGCCTTCGTCGGAAACTTCTTCGACGACATCGAGACGTTGGACCACAGTTTCACAGGAGTGTACGAGGCGGATGTCGCCGACGAAACGACCGGCGATGAGGACGCGACGGTCGTCTTGGAGTCCGTCGTCACGTACACGCTCTTGGACGGTGACGAAATCGACGTTCCCGCGACGACGACGCTCGACGTTGACGAGTCGGACGCGGTTGTTGAGGCGCGTGTCTACGTCGATACCGCGCCGCTGTACGAGTAAAGCTGATTACCTGTTTCTGTCTATCCACTCACAAAACGAGTCGAAGTCGCGCGCTCCGGCTTGTTCGGCTATACTCCGAAGAGTGCCTATATTGATACTGTCGTGTTGTGGGACACTCACAACGCGCACGTCGTCGTCGTTTTCAGGATGTTCGTAACGGAGCTTGACGTGGCTACCTTCTCGGTCTACGACACGGAAGTTGTTTCGTGTGAGTGCCTTGACGACCTCCCGACCGGAGAAGTCGCGTTTCATACGCTACCGCATGAACTCCGGTAGTTCGTCGTTCTCTTCACGTGACTTCTTGACCTCGTCAGGGTCAATACCCAAATCTTTGAGAACCTCTTTCTCCTCTTCCCACGTTTCTATGGGTTCACCTATCTCGCCTTTATACAGCGCGACGGCTTCGTCAAGGTTTTCGAGTGCCTCCACACGAGTCTCACCCTGCGACGCCACACCTGTCTTCTCGTCCACGGCGGTCCACCAGCCTGTTTCTTCGTCCTCGGTGAGCGTGATTTTGCGTGTGGTTTCGGCTTCGGTGCTCATTCTACCACCTCCACTTCTTCGTCCCCATTCTGTATCAACCCCGTTTCGGGGTTCTGTTTCATACATCACAAAACGCGGCGTTCGGACAAAAGGCTTGTCGTGCGTGTCAAACGGACATCTTCGCGTCGGTATCGTCGGAGTCTCCGAACGACCGTCCCTCGCCCTAACATATATTCCGCTCGAATCCAACTATGTCCTCATGACAGGATTCCTCAGCAGGGAGTGGCGTTGTGTGCTGTTCGCTTCGGTCCTCGTAGCGGCGGTTCTGCTGGCGGCGACAGGCGCGGTGGCGGCGCAGTCCGCGCCTGACTGTTCGGCGGTGTCGTACAACGGTGATGGTACCGAGGCGAATCCGTACGAGGTCTCGAACGTTGAGCAACTGCAGTGTATGGGTGACGAGGAGACGGAGACGGAACTCGACGACAACTTCGTGCAGGTTACTGACATCGAAGCCTCAGAAACGTCGAGGTGGAATCCGGAGGATGAATTCACAGAGAACTCTCTCACAGTCCCCCCTGTCCTCGCGGAAGGTGATCAGTTCGAACTCACCTATTCGCCGGTTGACGAACTCCTTGACACGGGAGGGGTGGATGTGAATCTCGTTGATCCCGAAGAAGGAATAGTCGAACTTCAGGAAAACATAGACGGAACCTTCGACGTAACCTACAGGACAGTAGAAGAGATACCTCAAGGCTTCGAACCTATCGGTACTTTCACAGGGACTTTTAACGGCGGCGAACACGCAATACAGAGTCTTGTCATAGACAGAGGAACGGAACGCGGGGTTGGAATGTTTAGTAATATTGAAGGCGTCGCTGAGGAGGTCGTGCTTGATGATGTTGACATTACGGGTAGTACGAGAGTGGGAGGGCTCACCGGCATCAACTTAGGCGGCGAAATCAAGGGGTCGTATGTGATGGGGGATGTCACAGGTGACGGTGATGTGGGAGGCCTTGTTGGAGGGCACTTCCGTGGCGAAATTAGGGAGTCGTACGCAGAGGGCAGCGTAAGGACTGACTTCCAGGGAGGGGGACTCGTCGGCTCGGGCGGCAGTCTCGGCGAAATAAAGCGATCATACGCAACCGCAGATGTCACAGGTGAGGGGGATGTAGGAGGCCTCATCGGCACCAGTCCCGGCAAAATAGAGGAGTCGTACGCGGAGGGTGACGTCACGGGCTCCGTTAATGTAGGGGGACTCCTCGGGAACAACGTCGCCGGAACCGAAATCAAGGAGTCGTATGCGATGGGAGATGTCACAGGCGACAGGAAGGTGGGAGGCATTGTTGGGGTTAACCGTGACAGCGGCGAAATAGACAACTCGTACGCGAGAGGAGATGTCACAGGTGACCGCTTGGTAGGAGGTATTGTCGGGGGCAACGCCGGTGAACTAGACAAGTCGTACGCGACGGGAAAAGTCAGCGGTAACGAAGACGTAGGTGGTCTCGTCGGACATAACGGAGGAGACGCCCGCACATTCGGCGGCGGTTCGGAAGGAGTAGTACGCGACTCGTACTGGGACACCCAGAAGACAACACAACAAGAAGTTATCGGGACGGAAGGAAGGGATGACGAGAACGGTAACGAAGGAGAGAATCTCAACGTTGAAGGCGAGGTAGAGGGTCTCACTACGGGGGAGATGCAGGGATCCACTGCCGAGACGAACATGCGGATTTTTGACTTCGAAAACACGTGGAAGACGGTAACGAACCCGGACGACTATCCGGTGCTCAGTTGGCAAGTTCTCCCACCAGTGGCTTCGTTTGGGCTTTCGACAGACACACCGACCGTCAACGAGGCGGTAACCTTCGACGCGTCGGCTTCGAGCGACAGCGACGGCATGGTACAGACGTACGCGTGGGACTTCGACGGCGACGGAACGACGGACGCGACGAGGACGGTTCCGCTCGTAACCCACACGTACAACAACCCCGGCACCTACGCGGTCACACTCGAAGTAACGGACGACGACGGAGCGACGGACACGACGACGCGGACGGTTTCGGTAAGCAGTGGAGGGAACCTGTCGCCCGACAACCCGTTCGGCGACTCAAGCGGTAACCCTGTCAGCAGACAGACTGTCATCGACAGAATCGTCCAGTGGAACACGAACGGCGAGATAGACGGCACCTCACACACACGACAGGAGATAATCGGCTTCGTCGTCCAGTGGAACACAGCGACGTGAGACACGTCTCTGTAATCGGAAAGTCAGAAATATACTCCGAAACCAAAACACCGAACCTTCTCAGATATGCCCGGGGAGGGCTCCGAACCCTCGATCTCCGCATGTCCCAGGTAAGGGGCACGCGGCGCGCCTCATAATACCCTATGAGTGCGGCGCTATGTCCAGCTAAGCCACCCGGGCGCGTACGAAACGAGGCATCTTCGGCACATTAAACTAACTGTTCGCGGGTGCTTCCATGTTGTCTATCTTGCAGATGAGTATGTTGTTGGTGTCGTCCTTTGCGTCCACGGTCGCCTCGACGACTAAGCGCGAAATCGGCGTCGGTCCGACGCGGACGCTGTCGCCCTCCTCAAACTCGTGTATGCTACCCTGCGCCTTTATCTCGGCGCGGCAGAGCGACGGATGGTGTACGCTCGTGAAGCCTATCTGCGAGACGTTCGCGTCCTCGACACGTACGTCGTTCCTGTACAGCGGTACGGTCGCGGGTTCGTCCATCTGTTCGATATCGAGCGACTCGTACGCCTCCGCCGTCGGCTTGTAGCCTCCCTTCGGTCCCGGGATTCCTTCGACCAACTGTAACGCCTTGAGAGACTGCATCTGGTTGCGTATCGTGCCCGGGTTACGGTCGATGCGCTCCGCGATTTCCTTGCCCTTCACGACGTCGTCCTTCTGTTTGTACAGGTCTACGAGCGCGGTCAGTATCTGTTTCTGACTCGACGATAGGTCTATCTCTGCCATGTTAGTTTCTAAATTATAATTCGTATTAAGGATTACCGTTTCTCTCCTGTCATACACGGGGTTTTTGAGACAGGGAGAAAACCGTCAAACATGGACTGGCTAACACTCGACGAGAACGAGGAGGTACTTTGGTCGGGAGAGCCGAGGATGGTGAGCATCGCGCCCGCTATAATAATCGGCATCCCACTTATACCACTCTTAGGCTTCGGTCTCATAATAATCGCAGGAGCGTACCTGAGCATAAAGAACACCGACTTCGTCGTGACGAACGAGGGACTCTACAAGAAGACAGGTGTGCTTTCGCGTAGCGTCCAGAAAATCGGATTCGAGAAGGTACAGAACATCTCGTTCAGTCAGGGCATCCTCGGTAACTACTTTGGCTACGGAAATGTCGAGATAAGCACCGCGGGCGGTTCGGGTGTCGAGATGAGGTTCAACGGCATAGACGACCCCAAGTCGGTTCAGGAACGCGTTGCGAGAGAGATGAAAAAGCACACCGGGAAGGACGAGAAGGAGACTGAAGGAAAGGACACGACGGAGTTACTGCTTGAGGAGATGAGGGAGACGAAGGAGGTTCTCATGCGTATAGAGGAGAAGATGGGTGACGATAAGACGTAGTTTGGTAGTGGAGGGGTAAGCAGGCGCGGGATTTGGCAATTCTTTTGTCGGGTGAGATAGAAACGACTGTTGCGCAGGCAGAGTAGGTGAACGACGTAGAGAGTGCACCGGTGGTCTAGTGGTATGACAAAGGCCTTCCAAGCCTTTAACCCGGGTTCAAATCCCGGCCGGTGCATCCGTCCTGAGGTTTAAATCCCGTGCGTTCATCTTGTCCTCATGGTTCACGACGACGTCTTCTGCCGAACTCGCCTCAAAGCCGGCGGCTTCTTTTGCAGTTGCGCCGAACGCGATTGCTCCCAATGCGCCCGCTGCCTTCCTTCGTCTTCAGTCCTTGAAGACTCGCGCCCAAGTCGTCAACCGATGTTGTTGCGCTTCAGATTCCATCCTGAGATACCCGAAGCTCCATGATGCGTGAAACGAACGGCATAATATCTCTCTCCTTTCATGTTGTTTTCACTCTCTTTGTTGCTGGTTTCGAGAAACGAATTCGGTCGCTGGTAGTAGCAGAACTTTTATAGTTTACGTTATCGTAGGTTATGGACGGGCAGAAACTATGGATGTAGAAGAGTTGGCAGGCGTTATACAGACTATTATATTTTTAGTCGTAGTCGTGTATGTTTTGTCCGTGTATATGGAGGTACTTTCTGGTGCCTTTCCCGATGTCCATTTTCCGTTCGCGTTAGCCAACTTCGGGTGGTTAGTGGTAGCCGCAGGCTTCATCAGCCTCTTGGTTTTCATTCTCCTTCAACTCCCCAAAAGTTCTTCAGGAAGGTCTTCACGAAGGTGATTTAATGGGTGGTTCTGAAGATAAGCCAGAGATTGGTATATTTGGGATAGATATGCGCTTCATTGAGGTCGCAATTTTCCAGTTCTTTGTCCTTGGAGTGATACTGACCCTTATAGGTCAACGTCTTACCCTTGGTGAGAACGATTTTACTACTTTGTCTGAGATTTTCACGTTGATAGGTTCGCCAATTTTAGGATTGGCTATCGGGCTGACGAGTAAATTCAATCACAACTATCCATTGTAACCTCTTCTCTCAGGTTCCCGTATCCGTTGCCGTTCTTCCCGCACGCGGCTTTCTTAACGACGCTTAAGCGAGCGATACCGTTCATTCTGTCACGGACATTTGACTCGCTCAGTAGTTCGTCGTACGTCGATGGACCGTGCTCGCGGAGGTGCTCGACGACGGCACGCTCGGTCACGTCACAACACCTCCTTTACGATGTGATGTCTACAAAACATCTTCTGCACGGTCGGTACAAATCGGAGATTTGCTTGCCTATGACTTGCGTCAGAAATGGTACTCGTTTTCTCTCACAGATATCCCACAGCGCAAAATTTAATACAGGATTCGGGAATATCCGCTATATGAAAGACAGACCTGTGATGACAGCCGAGGAGGTCGAGGAACTGATACTGGACCTGAGCACCAACGTCGGCATAAGCGAAGCACTCGCCGACGACATGCTCGACGCTGGCTACCTCATATCTTGGGCGCGCACGAGAACGACTTCGACGAGGCGAGAGCGCACCGCGAACTCGAAAAAATCATGGACGACCTCAAGGAGTTCGTACAGGACGAGCTTTCGGAGGGAAGGGAGATGAGCATGGTGGCTATCGCCCTCTGGTACCACATACAGGAGATGGAGGAGAAGCTGAGAGACGAGGCACCGAAAGAAGAAGTAGACGACGAGAAGAAGTCGAGAGACGTGATGTTTCAGTAGCCGTCTACGTGCGTTACTCCACCGTCACGCTCTTCGCCAAGTTACGCGGCTTGTCTATCGGTCTGTCCTTGAGGCGCGCTACGTGGTACGCGAAAAGCTGTAGGTAGACGTTCGCAAGGAGAGGCTCCATCTCACCGAGCGACGGCACACGGAAAGCCACGTCGGCGAGTTCGGCGACCTCGTCCGACGACGTGACAGCGACGACGGGCGCGCCTCTCGATTCGACCTCCTTGACGTTGTTTAGCGTCTCTTTGGGACGTGTTCCCTCCGTCGCAACGGCGATGACAGGCGTATTCGGCGTCACGAGAGCGAGCGGTCCGTGCTTGAGTTCGCCCGCGGGAAAGCCTTCTGCGTGGTCGTACGAGATTTCCTTTAGCTTCAGCGCGCCTTCGAGAGCGACAGGGTAGCCGAGTCTCCTTCCGATATAGAAGAAGGCGTCCTCGTGGGCGTACTCCTCCGCCGTCACCTTCACATTCTCCTCGTCGTCCAAGACGCGCTGGACGGCACCGGGAACGCGCCGCAGGTCGGAGAGGAGCGACGACGCCTCCGCCGCGGGGAGCGTGCCACGTGCCCTTCCGACGGCGACGGCGACGAGTCCGAGCGTCACGACCTGCGACGCGAACGTCTTGGTCGCGGCGACGCCTATCTCGGGACCGGCGCGTATGTAGACGTTCTCGTCCGCCTCACGCGCCGCTGTGCTTCCGACCGTGTTGGTGACTGCGAGCGTCGTCGCGCCCTCGCGTCCCGCGCGTCGCATCGCGCTCAGCGTGTCCGCCGTCTCGCCGCTCTGTGTCACAGCGACGACGAGCGTCTCGCCCGGCGCGTGCGGTCCGTCGTACTCGCTCGCGTACTCGACCGTAGCCGGTACGTCCGCGTGCTCCTCGAAAAGACGTTGGGCGTATACCGCGGCGTGGTAAGACGTTCCGCACGCGACGAACTCGGCGCGACCGTGGCGAGCCAGAACCCTGTCAGGGAGGTCTAAAGTCGCCTCGCCCTTGACCTCGTCGGCGCGCTCCGAGACGGTCTGACGCAACGAACGCGGCTGTTCGTGTATCTCCTTCAGCATGTAGTGGTCGTAGCCGCCTTTCTCCGCCGCGTCGACGTCCCAGTCAACGGTCTCCACGTCACGCTCGACGCGCTCGCCGCCGTTCCATACCTCGACGCCTTCCGCTGTAACACGCGCTACGTCGCCGTCGTGTAGGTAGCTTACATCTCGCGTATGCTCCACGAAAGCCGTCACGTCGCTTCCGATGTAGTTGGTGTCGTCGCCGTGTCCTACGACGAGAGGGCTGTCCTGTCGCGCGACGACGACTTCGTCGTTCTTGGAACTCACACACGCGAGAGCGTAGCTACCTTCGAGGCGTTCCGTGACCTCTGTCAGACGTTCGAGCAGGTCGCCTTCGGCGTCTGCGAGCAGGTGCGGCACCACCTCCGTGTCAGTCTCGCTCGTGAACTCGTACCCCTTCTCTTCGAGTTCGTCACGGAGTGTGTCGTAGTTCTCTATGATTCCGTTGTGTACGACGCCGTACCTTCCTTCTGCGTCGGTGTGTGGATGTGCGTTCTCGTCCGTGGGTTCGCCGTGTGTGGACCAGCGTGTGTGCCCTACGCCGCAGGTCGTATCCGACGACTCAGGGACGATGCTCTTGAGTTCGCTCACCTCGCCAGCCTTCTTGTAGACGGTCAGAGGGTCGGTGCGCAGACACACACCCGCGGAGTCGTAGCCGCGGTACTCCAGACGTTCAAGACCGTTGATGAGCAGACTGAGCGCGTCGTCGCCCGTCTCGGCGTCGCCGACGTACCCGACTATCCCACACATTAACGTACCACCGTCCCCGAATCGACGCGCCCGTCCGCCGTCGTTCCCGTGCCCACACGAACGTTGTTTCCGAGAACCGTACCGGGCTTGAGACACGCGCCTCCGCCGACCGACGAGTTGTCGCCGACCACGCCGCCGAGACGGATGTCCCCGTACAGTTCACCCTCGACGACCACATCCGCCTTACCGCCTTCGACGGTCGCGTTCGGACCGAGCGACGCGTTTCCTGCGACGACACAGTCGCGTACGACGGCGTTCTCGCCGACGGACGCATCGGCGAACACGACGGAGTTGGCGACGACGGCACCCGCTCCTACACGGACGTTGTCGCCGAGCGAGGTTCCCGGAAGAACCGTCGCGTTGGGTCCGACACGGACGTTCCTTCCGACTGCGACTGCGCCCGCGACGTGCGCAGTAGAGTGCACGCCTCCTCTAGCGTCCGCTCCGGCTTCCGTCTCCTTGCCGCCGACCTTCTCGGCGTTAACCCTGAGAACGTCCCAGAGATGCGAAACGTCGTTCCATCCGTCGGTATATACGGCGTGTACGTCGTCGCTCTCGGCGCGTCTCACGACGGCGTCGGTGAGAGAGATTTCGCCTCCGCCAGAAGACTCGCGCACGTCGTCGAAGATTCGGGTGTCGAACCTGTACGCGCCGGCGTTTATCGTCTCGGTCTCGGCGTCGTGGACGCGCGGCTTCTCCTCCAGTCCGACGACCTTTCCGTCCTCAATATCCACGACGCCGTAGTCGGTGGGTTCGTCGGAGCGTGTGACAGCGACTGCTGTTCCTTCACCTTTACCGTCGGCGAGTTCCGCGAGAAGACCGCTGTCCACGAAAGAGTCGCCGTTTACGACCAAGAACTCTCCGTCCGTCTTCTCCTCCGCCTGTAGGAGAGCGTGTCCTGTCCCCAACTGCTTCTCCTGAACGACGTACTCTATCTCGGCGTCCCAGTCGTCGCCGTCGCCGAAGTGTGTCTGTATTCTCTCGCGTCTGTAGCCGACGACGAAGACGAGTTCTGTCACACCTGCGTCGACGAGAGCCTCGACTACGTGTTCTAAGACGGGTTTGTTCCCGACGGGTATCATCGGCTTCGGACGGAGGACGGTGAGCGGACGCAGACGGCGTCCTTCGCCTGCCGCAAGGACGACAGCCTTCATCCCTCCACCTCGTCCTTCACCCTGACGCCTTTGTCCTTCGTCACTATCTCGCCGGGCTTCGTCGTCGTGTCCGCACCAAGACGCACACCTGCGTTGAGGCTAGTGTTTATGCCCGTCTTCGCCAAGTCACCGACGACGACACCGTACTTCCTCCTTTCCGTATCGACCGTCTCGCCCTTGACACGAGCACGGACGTTCTCACCGTCGTGCCGCAGGTTTGCGACAACAGTTCCCGCGCCGAAGTTTGCGTCCTCGCCGATAACCGAGTCGCCGATGTAAGAGAGATGACCCGCGGTCGCACCCGGCAGGAGGACGGAGTTCTTGACCTCGACGGCGTTTCCGACACGCGCTCCGGCACCCACGACCGTCGCACCGCGTACGTAGGCGTTAGGACCGACCTTCGCGCCGCCGCGTATCAGTGCGGGACCTTCGACGTACGTTCCCGAGAGGATGCGCGCTCCCTCCTCGACGACGACGTTTCCTTTGAGCGTCACGTTCTTCTCTATCTTTCCCTCGTTCTTGCTCTCTATTCCGCGCAGGACTGTCGCGTTGGCTTCCAAGAGGTCCCAAGGATAGCCGACGTCTAGCCAGTAGTCGTCGTGCTCAACGACACCGAAACGGTAGCCATCGCCCATCATCTCGGCTATCGTGGACGTTATCTCGCGCTCGCCCCGGTCGCTGTGCGCCGTTCCTTGTGCGTAGTCGAGAGCGTCGCGGTCGAAGACGTAGACGCCCGCGTTCGCTAAGTTCGTCGGCGGGTCGTCGGGCTTTTCGACAATGCCGACGGCGTCTCCCTCCGTGTCCGTCTCGACGACGCCGTACTCCGAAGCCTCCTCGACACGTTTGACGGAGACGGCGTTACCTTCCTCCTCGACGAGTCGTCCGACGACCTCGGACGAGAAGATTATATCTCCGTTTGCGACGACGAACCTCTCGCCCACTCTATTTGTGACACGCGCAACGGCGTCCGCTGTGCCCTCACGCTCGTCCTGTTCGACGTAATCGACCTTCTTGCCGTCGAACTCGTCGCCGATTTCGTCGCGTACCTTCTCCGACATGTAGCCGACGACGATTACGAAGCCGTCAACGTACGGCGCGCAGTTCTCCATGACATGTTCGACCAACGTCGTTCCGCCGACGGGAAGGAGTGGCTTCGGACGCGTGTCGGTAAGCGGACGCATCCGTGTACCCCGTCCCGCTGTCAGCACGACTGCTTTCATTCTATGAACGACATACGGTGCGGAGTAGGCATATATCTTCGCACCGCAATCCGACAGATTCTTTAGAGATAGTTCCGTAGCCAGATGCGAAGGCAGGGCTCGTGGTCTAGTTGGTTATGACACCTCCTTGACATGGAGGAGGTCCCCAGTTCGAATCTGGGCGAGCCCACTCCACCGTAACCCGCTGGACCTGTTAGAGGCATGCTCCGCTCGCGCTCCGCATGCCTCGCTCTACAATAAATAGGAATAAACGACGATTTATCTGCCAACTCTCCCGCTATTCCCGCCGATGCTATATCTATTCCGTTCCTTCTTATGCTGTCTATACTTGGTACCCATCCAAATGAACACACTCCCTATACCAATCAGAACGAATCCAGATATTGCCAAATCTGGGGTAAAAATCATTTTGCCACCTACTGTACCGAATATCCATCCAAATACCCCTAACCAATCAGCGATATAAAAGTAGTACACTGGAACCGAAACCAGTGCCAGTACTAGGATAATACTGAATAAAGAAAGGAAATTACGTGATATTTGATTCCCCAAACTCGAAATCTCCCAAGCCACACCCATTGAGATTGGTATGACTACGTTTACTATTATTGACATTCGTATGATATTAGCCGCATATTCGTTTGGCATACGATGTTGCATATTGATACTATCCGGTTGAGGATAATCTTTTTGACCTATTCCCGTTAGTCTGCAATGAATACGGAGAAAACTCTAATTACTTATTCAATCTTTATGAAAGCTCCTTCCACGAAGCCCAGAACCTCTGCGCGGCGGTAATGTTACCCACGACTGCGAACAGTATCAGAAGCCACTCTAACGGAACGAATCCCGCGACCTCCGCGCTTTCCGCGACGAGCGGAAGGAGCGGATGTAGCGCGCCGGCGACGACGACGAGCGCGAGTCTGTCGGCGCGTCCGAGCAAGCCGCCGTAGTCGCGCCCCGCGCCGACCGCCTGCGCCTGTGTTCCCATGTACGACGTGAGGAAGACGCCCGTGACGGCGAACAGACCGAGCGCCCAAGCGTCGAGTCCGCCCGCGATTCCGACGAGGAGGGCGAGGTCCGAGTACCTGTCGAGCGTGTGGTCGAGCATGTCGCCCTGCGCGCTCGACTCTCCTGTGCGGCGCGCCAACTGTCCGTCTACAACGTCGAGAACACCGCTGAGAGCGACCAAGAGCGCGCCGACTGCGTAGGTGACGGGCGTCGCTGTGTAGAAACCGACCGCCGCGCCCACTGCGACGCCGAAGGAGACGACTGAGACCTGATTCGGTGTCGCGCCTATACGTTCGAGCGACGCTGCGACAGGACCGAACGCTCGCTCCGCTGTGTCATCTTGGTCGGCGAGAACCACGTCAGTTCCACACCTCCCGCTCGGCTTCTTCCGCCGCTCCCGTTTCAATGTGCTCCGACCAGTCAACGACGCCGTGACGTTCTTCACCCTCTTCGAGAGCACGGACGACGCGCTCGACAGTCTCGTCGGGCGTCGCGCCGGTCGTGTCGAACTCGTAGACGGGCGCGTCGGTGCCGAGAGCGTCGGCGAGAACCACGTCGAGCGTCTCGCTCTCGACGTTCTCGTGTATCTTGTCGTCGTCCCAGCCGCGTTCTTCGAGGCGCGAGCGCAGAACGTCGGGCGCGCAACGAAGAACGACGACGGCGTCGGGTTCGAGGTGGTGGGCGATGTGTCCGTCTATAACGACATCCCCGTCGGGCACAGCGTCGCGTAACGCGTCGATATCGGCGACGGGAACGCCGCGTTCTTCGTCGTATCCAGAAGACGCGCCTTCGCGTACCGCCTCCGTCACGTCGAAGTACTCGGCACCGAGTTCGTCCGCCAAGAGGCTTGCGACCGTCGTCTTTCCGACGCCCGGTGTGCCAGTAACAGCGACCTTCGTGCCCATTTTTTCACCCCTCGTAAACGTCGTTCAGTTCTTCGACTGCACGTTTCGTTTCGTCGCGCGTCCCGACCGAGACGCGGACGCATTCGGGCAGACCGAAAGAGGTCGTGTCGCGCACGATGACGCCGCGTCTTTCGAGTTCTTCGGCGACTTCGGTCGCGCCCTGCGGCGAAACGTCCGCAAGAACGAAGTTCGCCTCCGTCTCGTACGTCGGCGCGTTGAGGCTCTCCGCCATGTACTCGCGTCCCCAACGCGCTAGTTCGACGCTCTCGCGCAGATGTTCGTCGTCCGTGATAGCGGCGCGTGCCGCCTTGAGCGAGACGCTTCCGACACAGAAAGGTGTCACGACCTTCCTGTACGCCGACGCGATTTCGTCGGGGACGACGCCGTAACCGACGCGCAAGCCCGCGAGACCATAAGCCTTCGAGAAGGTGCGCGCCACTGCGACGTCGTCGCGTTCGAGAGCGAGACGCACCGCGCTCTCGCCGTCCGAGAACTCCTGATACGCCTCGTCGACGAAGACAAGACCTTCGACGGAGTCGGCGACCTGTTCGACAACTTCGAGCGTCGTCGTCGTTCCCGTCGGGTTGTTGGGTGTCGTGACGTAGACTACCTTTTCGCCTTCGTAGGCTTCGACGATATCTTCCGCGTCGTACTCAAATCCGCCGTCGTCCGTCCTCAACGAGTACGAGCGTTCGTACCCGCCCAGATTGCGCGCCGACATGCCGTAGTAGGAGAACCCCGGCGCGGGTGTCAGAACACCGTCGCCGTCTTCGATTACGGCGCGTCCCACGGTGTCGAAGACGCCGTCCGCGCCCGCACCCAAGACGACGTTTTCGGGCGGCACGTCGAGATGTTCCGCGACCTCGTCGCGTATGTCGTTGTGTAGCGCGGTCGGGTAGACGTTGACGCCGCTCGCTGCGTCGTGTATCGCTTCGACGGCGGCGGGCGGAGGACCGAGCGGGTTCTCGTTCGACGCTAGCTTCGCGAGTTCGTCCGACTCCATCCCGTGCTCGCGCGCCACCTCCTCGACGCCGCGCCCCGGGACGTACTCTTCGAGCGCCGACAAGTCCCTGAGTATCTTCATCAGACGGAACTTGGACCGGCGTGTAATAAGATAAGCGGAACCTCATCACTCAGAGACGACTCGGTTGTTCGCAGACTCTGCCGGTACCACAACCATAATTAGTATACCTCCCTAATCTATGGTAATGACAGAACCAGCGAAACTGAGCGGCGAGCAGGTAGACAGGTACTCACGTCACGTCATACTTGACGAAGTGGGACCAGAGGGGCAGGGCAGACTACTCAACTCGCGTGTCCTCTGTATCGGCGCGGGCGGTCTTGGTTCGCCCATCATACAGTACCTTGCCGCCGCAGGTGTCGGCACGCTCGGCATCGTTGACGACGATGTTGTCGAACGGTCCAACCTCCAGAGGCAGGTCATACACGGTGACGACGACATCGGGCGCAAGAAGGTCGATTCGGCGGCGGAGTTCGTCGAGCAGATGAACCCCGACGTGGAGGTTGAGAAACACCCGACGCGCGTAAACGCCGACAACATCGAAGACCTAATCGCAGACTACGACTTCGTGGTTGACGGCACCGACAACTTCGCAACACGGTACCTCGTCAACGACGCGTGTACGCTCGCAGACAAGCCGTTCTCGCACGGCGCGATATTCAAGTTCGAAGGACAGGTAACGTCGTTCACGGACCCCGACGGACCGTGCTACCGCTGCATGTTCCCCGAGGCACCGCCCGAAGGCATGGTGCCCAACTGCGCCGCCGCGGGCGTCATAGGCGTCCTGCCAGGCATCATAGGCGTCATACAGGCGACCGAGGTCGTAAAGCACATACTCGGTAAGGGACGCTCCCTCGACGGACGCATGCTGTTCTACGACTCGCTCGACATGTCGTTCGACGAGGTCGAGATACGCAAGGACCCCGAATGCCCCGTCTGCGGCGACGACCCCGAGATAGAGAGCGTCGGCGAGGTCGAGTACACGCAGGCTTGCTCGATACCCACGGGCGACGAGGAAGCCGTCGTCGGCGAGGCGGACGACTGAGGTAGGCGGGGACGGACGAGCGACGATACCTCCGGCGAGGTCCGAAACGCACGTTTAATTAACCTCGTCCCACATTCTTCTAGCATGCCCATAAACGAACCTGACGACGGAAAGTCGTACGGGATGTCCGCCGTCGCCAACTGGATAGAGGAGGACGACTTCCCAACGACCAAGGACGACCTGCTCTCGCGGTTCTCCGACCGCGATGTGATGCTCGGATACGACACAGAGACAACCTTCGGCGAGATAATGGAACACGTCGAACAGGAGGAGTACGACGACATCGTGGACTTCTGGGGCGCGCTCGGCGACGGCTTCCGTGCCGTCGATGAACGCATAAGAGAGAGGTACATCGAAGGGTAACGTTATTTGGGGATATCCGAATTTATTTTCCGGTATCTGTTAGGGTAAAAACCCGCATGAACGGTAGCCTTAAGTTGGTTCCTAACGTACTGTTACATAGGTTGCTTAGAGGGCACGGAAGAGATAATACATAGCTAATAGAAGGCGAAGTAAGGAAAGTTATTATTTAAGATGTCAGGATACGACGCAGAAAGGATACAGGTTCTGGAGGGGTTACAGGCTGTCCGTAAACGTCCCGCGATGTACATCGGGTCGGTGGACACGAAAGGTCTACACCATCTTGTCTACGAGGTCGTGGACAACTCGATAGACGAGGCTCTCGCGGGATACTGTGACGAGATAGAAGTGGTGATACACGAGGACGGAAGCGTGTCAGTACGCGACGACGGACGTGGAATACCCGTCGATACACACGAGAAGCACGACATGCCCGCCGTGACGGTTGTCATGACCGTCCTGCACGCGGGCGGAAAGTTCGACTCGAAGTCCTACCAGATTTCGGGTGGTCTGCACGGCGTCGGTGTGAGCGTCGTAAACGCGCTGAGCGAGTGGGCGAACGTCGAGGTGTACCGTGACGGTAGGGTGCATGAACAGCGTTTCGAGCGCGGCGAACCCGTCACACAACTTGAGGAAGCGGGCGACGCGGAAGGAACGGGTACGCGCATACGTTTCAAGCCCGACTCCGAAATCTTCGAGACGACGGAGTTCGAGTTCTCGACGCTGGACAACCGTCTGCGCGAACTTGCGTTCCTAAACAAGGGTGTCGAGATAACGTTGAGGGACGAGCGCGAAGGCGAAGACGGACGCGAGGAGACGTTCCTGTACGAGGGCGGTCTGCGCGAGTTCGTCGAGTACCTCAACGAGACAAAGACGCCGATACACGACGAGGTCGTATACTTCGAGGAGGAGCGCGACGGAGTGGAGATAGAGGTGGGTCTGCAGGGCATCGAGGAGCCGACAGGGAGCGTCCACTCTTTTGCGAACAACATAAAGACGAAGGAGGGCGGAGCGCACCTGACGGGCTTCAAGACGGCTTTGACGCGCGTCGTCAACGACTACGCCGAGAGCGAAGGCATACTCGACGGCGAGAGCCTCAAGGGACAGGACGTGCGCGAGGGCGTCACAGCCGTCCTGAGCGTCATGGTTCCCGAGCCGCAGTTCGAGGGACAGACGAAGACGAAGCTAGGGAACAGCGAGGTACGCGGCGTCGTCGAGAGCGTCGTCAACGACAGGCTCTCGACCTACTTGGAGGAGAACCCCAAGATAGCGCGTTCGATAGCCGAGAAGGCGAAGGAGGCGGCGGACGCGAGACGCGCCGCTAAGAAGGCGCGCGAGTTACAGAGGCGCAAGAGCGCGCTCGAATCGACGGCACTCCCCGGAAAGCTCGCCGACTGTCAGAGGCAGGAGCGCGAGGGGAGCGAACTCTTCGTCGTTGAGGGCGACTCGGCGGGTGGGAGCGCGAAACAGGCGCGGAAACGCGAGACGCAGGCGATTCTGCCCCTCAAAGGCAAGATACTGAACGTCGAGAAGCACAGGCTCGACAGGGTGCTCGAAAACGACGAGATA
Organism: Halobacteriales archaeon; assembly: GCA_034522195.1. Lineage (GTDB taxonomy): Archaea > Halobacteriota > Halobacteria > Halobacteriales > Halorutilaceae > Halorutilus. Next base: position 213,639 of record JAXHLL010000006.1, read on the forward strand.
AGGTCGCTCATCACCGCGCTCGGTTGCGGTGTGGGCGACGACTTCGACGCCGACGAGGTGAGGTACGACAACATAATACTCCTTTTGGACGCAGACGTGGACGGAGCGCACATACGTACGCTCCTTCTGACGTTGTTCTACAGGCACATGCGTCCGCTGTTGGAGCGCGGACACGTCTACGCCGCACAGCCGCCTCTTTACCGCATACGTTGCGGTAGCGAGACTTACGACGTTATGACAGAAGATGAACGCCACCGTGTCGTCAAGGAGAAATGCGGAGGGGAGGCGGACAACGTTCAGCGTTTCAAAGGTCTTGGCGAGATGACGCCCCAGCAGTTGTGGGAGACGACGATGGACCCCGAGAACCGCGTCCTGAAACGTATCACCATCGAAGACGCGAGCGCGGCGGACCGTATGTTCGACGTACTCATGGGCGACAAGGTAGCACCGCGTAAGGAGTTCATCAAGGAGAACGCAGAAGAAGCCGAATGGGTGGACATATAGAATGAGCACGGAAGACACAGAAACACCAGAAGGAGGGATGTACCCCGATGTGAAGGCTGCGAACGTCAAGAACGTCCGTGTCGAGGACGAGATGGAGCAGTCGTACATCGACTACGCCATGTCGGTAATCGCAGGACGCGCGCTCCCCGACGTACGCGACGGTCTGAAGCCCGTCCACCGTCGCATCCTGTACGCGATGGAGTACGAGGGCATAACGTCGCGTTCGGGACACCGTAAGTCGTCTTCGGTCGTCGGTACGGCGATGGGCAACTGGCACCCGCACGGCGACAAGGCGATATACGACGCACTGGTGCGTATGGCGCAGGACTTCTCGATGCGGTACCCGCTCGTGGACGGTCAGGGTAACTTCGGTAGCATGGACGGCGACCCCGCGGCGGCGATGCGTTACACAGAGGCGCGCATGGCACCCTTAGCCGAGGAGATGCTCGCGGACATCGACAAGGACACAGTAGACTGGCAGTCTTCCTACGACGACCGTGTGGACGAGCCTGTGGTGCTTCCCGCGGGCTTCCCCAACCTCCTCGCGAACGGTTCGAGCGGCATCGCGGTCGGTATGTCCACCAACATACCGCCGCACAACTTAGGCGAGGTCATAGACGCAGGCGTCGAACTAATCGAGAACCCCGACGCTTCTGTCGCCGACCTCATGGAGCACGTCGAAGGTCCCGACTTCCCGACGGGCGGAAAGGTCGTCGGAAGGAACGCCGTAGCGCGCGCCTACGAGACGGGACGCGGAAAGCTCACGGTGCGCGGAATCACAGAACTCGACGACGAGGAAGGGCGTGTCATCATCCAAGAGATGCCGTATCAGGTAGACAAGGCGGACATGATAGAGAAGACGGCGAACCTCGTCAATGAGGGCAAGATAGAGGGTGTCCGTGACATACGCGACGAGTCCGACCGTGACGGTGTGCGTGTCGTCGTCGAACTCAAACGCGGTGCGACACCCGAACTCGTCCGCAACCAGATGTTCGAGCACACGCGCCTCGAAAAGACGTTCGGCGTCATAAACCTCGCGCTCGTCGATGGACAGCCACGTGTTCTGTCGCTCAAGGAGATGTTGCAGGAGTACCTCGACCACAGACGCGAAGTGGTGCGCCGTAGGTCGGCGTACGAACTCGACGAGGCGGAGGAGCGCGCACACGTCTTAGAAGGACGCCTTGTCGCAATCGACAACGCAGAAGATGTCGTTGAGGAGATACGTGACGCAGAAGACCGCGACGACGCGAAGGTGGTGCTTCAGGACGAGTACGGCATGTCAGAGAGGCAGTCGAAACACGTCGTTAGCATGCAGTTGGGTAGCCTCACCTCGCTCGAACGCGAGGACGTGGAGGACGAACACGCGAACCTCGAAACCCGCATAGAACGTCTCGAAGAGATACTCGGCGACAAGGACGAACTAATGGGCGTCGTGGAGAACGAACTGCTCGAAATCAAGGACGAGTACGACAACGAACGTCGGACACGTATAGAGGAAGGCGGCGACGAGGTAACGCGAGAGGACCTCGTTCCCGAGAAACGCGTCCTCGTAGTAATGACGAAGGACGGCTACGCGAAACGCATGGACCTTGACGAGTTCGACACACAGGGGCGCGGCGGAAAGGGTGTGATAGGCGCGGACCTCAAGGAGGGCGACGAGGTAGCGTCGGCTTTCGTCGCCGACAACCACGACTTCCTGCTGTGCTTCACGAACCACGGGAAAGCGTACTGGCTCAAGACGTACGAGGTTCCCGAGGCAGGAAGGACTGCGCGCGGAAGAAGTGTCGTCAATCTCCTCAACCTCGAAGACGAAGAACGCATAACAGAGACGCTCCCCGTTGACTGTTTCGACGACGACAGGAAGGTTGTCATGGTGACACGCGACGGCTACGTCAAACGTGTCTCGACAGACGCCTTCTCGAACCCGCGCTCGACGGGTATCATAGCCACTTCCCTCGAAAAAGACGACGAACTCGTAGGCGTCGAACTCTCGGACGGCGGAGGATGCATAGTCGTCGGAACACGCGACGGCATGACTATATGCTTCAAGGAGGACGACGCGCGTGAAATGGGAAGGAACGCACGCGGCGTCCGTGCCGTCAAACTCGAAGGCGACGACGCCGTCGCAGGAGTGACGACGATAGGAGGTCCGGAGGGCGATGGACATCTCCTAACCGTCACGTGCGACGGCTACGCCAAGAGGACACCGTTGGACGAGTACCGGTGTCAGGGACGTGCCGGAAAAGGTCTTATCGACATCAAGACAGAAGCGGGGCGGACTTCTCTCCACCGTGTCGAGGGCGACGAAGAGGTCATAGTAACGAGCGGGAACGGTCAGGTAATGCGGACGTATGTCGAGGAAATCTCGGAGATAGGAAGGAACACGAAAGGCGTCATACTCATGCGTCTCGAAGAGGGCGATGGTGTCGCCGATGTAACTCTCGTCGAAAAGGAGGAAACTGATGGGGAAGAGAACGGAGAGGGAAGAAATGAAGGCTGAGAGGACGGAGAGAACCGTCCGGAAAGGAAAAGATTGACAGAGGATGTCACGTAGAAAGGACGTGGTAGAAGTCGGGGACGTTTACACCAACCTCGAACTCGACCTCACATACCGTGTCGTCGAACTGCGTGAGGAGGACGGCGAGAGCGTCGTAACCGTCGAAACCCTCGAAGAGGGCGTTGAGACGTACCGCACGCTCGACGAACTCGAAACCATGCTCGAAGAAGGCGAGGTAGTTGAGTCCGACGTTTCGCTCGACGCTTTCGACGAGGTTGACGACGACACCGTACCCGTCGAGTCTTCCGTTTCTGAGGATACGAAAAAGTACCTCAAGATTCTCGCCGTCGTGGGCGTCGGACTACTACTCGCCGGTATACTTGTCCCCGTAGCTGGCGCGCTCTTCGCAGTCGCGGCGCGTTTCGTGATACCTGCGGCTATACTCGTCCTCGCTGTCTACTTCCTCTACAACATGCTCTCGTGACTCTCTCGTAACGCCTATCTGACAGCGTGCCGAACTCCTCGGTATGTACGTAGGACGGTTTCTTGTGGTGGCACCCGGCTGGGGCGCGTACCGTGTCTCCTCGCGCTCGTTTCCCGACCGTGTCGCACGTGAGACGGAAGAAGGTATCGCAGTCGTTCCGGAGGAGGAGTACGACAACCCTTACGTCTCGTACAACTGTCTTCGACGTGTTGACGAAGACACGACCGTAATCGGAAACGGGACGCACGTAGACCCTGTGACGGAGAAGATGCGCGCGGGTTATCCCGCACGTGACGCGCTCGCGCTCGCTCTCCTGACGCTCGACTACGAGAAGGACGACTACGACACGCCGCGTATAGCGGGTGTTGTCACGTCGGACGAGGCGTACATCGGGACGGTCACGCGCGACTCGGTCGTCGTCGAACGTGTCGAGGAACCGACGATGGTTGCGACGTACGAGGTACAGAAGCCCGAGAGCGTCGAGTTCGAAGTTTCGAGTGCTGAGGAGGCGGCGCGACGCGTCTACGAGATGGATTACGAGCATCCTGTGACAGCCTGCGCTGTCTACGGTGACGATACGGCTGTCTACAACGGACCGGATTAGAGAGAAAGATGGGGACACGATGATAGGAATAATCAGCGACGTACACGCAAACCTGCCCGCGCTCGAAGCCGTGCTTGACGACATGCCCGACGTGGACGCACTCGTGCACGCGGGCGATGCCGTCGGATACAACCCGTACCCAAGTGCGTGCGTCGAACTCCTGCGCGATAACGACGCTGTCTGCGTACAGGGTAACCACGACCGCGCAGTCGCTGGCGACACGTCTTTCGGCTTCCACTCAGACGCGGGACGTGCGGTCGAGTGGACGCAGAGGCACGTAGGCGATGAGACGGTCGAATGGCTCGACAGTCTGCCGCAGGAGCGCGAGACGGTTCTCGGAGAAAGGCGCATAAAGATGGTGCACGGCGCGCCCGGCGCGCCCGACAGGTACACGTTTCCGCACGACTTTTCGCCGTCGCTTCTGAACAGCGAGGACGTTTTAGTTCTCGGACACACTCACGTGCAGGCGAAACGCGAGTACGACGAAGGAACGGTCGTCAACCCTGGAAGTGTGGGACAGCCGCGCGACGAAGACCCGCGTGCTGGTTACGCGCTTCTCGACGAAGAGACGTGCGAGGTCGAACTCCGACGTGTCGAGTACCCTGTGTCGCACGTACAGGACAAGATACGTCGCGCAGGTCTACCCGAGTCGCTCGCGGAGAGGCTTGAGGAAGGGCGTTAGTCGGCAAAAACGACGTTCTACGCTCTAAGCACCTTGCCGGTAACCGCGCCGCGCGTGTCCGGTTCGTCTTCCGTTTTTATGACAATCTCGTCGCTGTCTTCAATATCCTCTACTGATTCCAAGCCGACCAAACACGGAACATCATTTTCACGCGCCACCATCGCCGCCTTGCTCGTCAGACTCGTCGTCGCGTACGTCGGTATCGCTGTCGCGTCCTCGGCGAGCGGAATGAGTGACGGCAATAGTTCGTCGGTTAGAAGAACATCGCCCGAAATGTCGGGGAGTTCTTCGTTCGCCGTCGCATCGTCGCGCTCCACGACACGAACCGTCCCCGATGCTTTCCCCGGACTTGCTGTCTTTCCCGTCGTGATTACTTCGTCTGTCATACCCGCTGAACGTCTCCGCGCCACTAAAAGATACGTACGTCGCGGAATAGCGTTACTCTTCCTTCTGTCCCTTCCTCAGCCTTCCCTGTATCCCATGATACTTCGCAAAGCCGACGGCATCCGTCTGGTCTATGTCATCGGTCACGCCGCCCGTGTCGAACGAGACCATGTCCTCGCTGTAGAGCGCGTCTTCGCTCTCGCGTCCCACGACGCGCGCTGTGCCTTTGTGGAGTTTGACGCGCACCGTGCCGTTCACGACCTCCTGTGAGGAGTCGATATAGGCGTTCAGGTCCTCGAACAGCGGTTCGTCCACAAGTCCGGCGTAAGCGAGGGCGCTCCATTCGTTCTCGACGAGAGGCTTGAACTTCGACTGCGACCGCGTGAATACGAGCGACTCCAAGTCGGCGTGTGTCTTCAGAAGCACCGTCGCGGCGGGGTGTTCGTACACCTCGCGTACCTTCAGACCGAGCACACGGTCCTCCATCATGTCGTTGCGCCCGACGCCGTGTTCTCCTGCGATTTCGTTGAGCGTCGTTATGAGTTCGACGCCTTCCATCTCTTCGCCGTTGAGTGAGACAGGGACGCCCTCCTCGAACTCGATTTCGACAACCTTGCCGCCTTCGGGTGCGTCGTCGGGCGACTGCGTCCAGTCGAAGATTTCCTCGGGCGGTTCGTTAGACGGGTTCTCCATCTCTCCGCCTTCGATGGACCTGCTCCAGATGTTGGAGTCTATCGACCAAGGCTCCTCCTTCGTCGCTTCAACCTCTAAGCCGTGTTCGTTGGCGTACTCTATCTCCCACTCGCGCGTCAGGTTCATCTCGCGCATCGGTGCGATTATTTCGAGGTCGGAGGCGCGCCAGACAGCCTCGAAACGGAGTTGGTCGTTGCCCTTGCCCGTACATCCGTGTGCGAGTGCGTCGGCGTCAACCTCCTCGGCGACACGCAGACAGTGACGCGCGATTATCGGGCGCGCGACGCTCGTGCCCATCGGGTATCCCTCGTAGCTTCCGTTTGCCTTGATGAGCGGAAAGATGAGTTCTTCGACGAACTCCTCCGACGCGTCTATGACACGGTGTTCGTCGAGTATATGCGCGCGGTCGTACGCCTCTTCCATGTCGTCTTCGGGCTGTCCGACATCGACGGTGACGCCTATGACCTCGTCGTATCCGTAGTGTTCGTCGTCGCGCAGGAGCGGAACGCAGACGCTCGTGTCCAGACCGCCTGAAAAGGCGAGTACTGCTTTCTTCGTCATACCGGAACGACGTGTCGTACAGGTTAAAGTGTTGTGTTTGCGCCGTTAACGAACTATATAGTTCACCGAGACGGTTCGTCCGGCGATGCCTCAGTCGTCGGACGCGTGTACCACCAAGCCCACGCGACGAGAACCGCCTGTAACGGAAGCCTGCCCCACCGCGCCGCCCCTGATGGGTCGGCGATGGCTTCGGGCACGCCTTCGATAACGACGCCGCTCATTGCCATATAGACGTTCGCGGGGAAGACTGCGAAGAGGAGCGCGACGATACCCCACGCGGCGAGACGGCGCGTGCGCTCGGAGAGCAAGCCTACGCCCAAGACGATTTCCGCGGTGCCCGAGAGATAGACGAGCGCGAGCGGGAACGGCAGGAAAGGCGGGACTATCTGAACGTAGAAGCCCGGGATGACGAAGTGCATCACACCGGCGACGACGTACAGCACGGACATGACGTACAGGAGCGGACGCTTGAGTCTGGAGGGCGATACCATTCTGTCCTGCATCAGACACGTTTCCGGCTTGACTCTTGCTATGACAGGTGACTCCGCTTCGCCCCGACAGGTTTAATCCTGTGCCTTCCAACCCCGAGGTATGACCGCCGAGACCATCACGAACCTCCTCGACCGCAACCAGCGTCACACAGACTCGCTGTCTCTCGACTACTTCGACGAGGTTCTCGATACTCAGAAACCGCCTCTTGTCTCTCTCTGCTGTTCCGACTCACGCGTTCCGCAGGCACTCATGTGGGACGCCGAAGAAGCCGGTGTAGTTTTCACACCCAGCAACATCGGCAACGTCGCGTGGGACGTGCGCGACGGAGAACGTGTCGTTGACGGAAACGTCCTCTACCCCGTCGCGCATACGGAGACAGAGACCGTTGCTGTGGTCGGACACACGGGATGCGGCGCGGTCACCGCAGCGTACCGTTACGTCGTGGAGGGCGTCGAGGTGGAGCCGGAGAGAGTCCGCGAACGTATCGAGAGTCTCTTTCCCGTCGTCGAGAACGCTCTCGGTTCGGGTGTCGCGGACGGCGCGGAGGACGAGAGCGAAGCCGTCAACAGGCTCGTCGAGTACAACGTCCGCGAACAGGTCGACTTCCTTCTCGAAAACGACAGCGTGCCCGACGAGGTAAGTGTGCACGGCTTCGTCTACGACCTCCACGGCGTCTACGGCGACTTACGAGGGCGCACGTACCTCGTCAGTTACGAAGGCGAGACGGGGGTCGACGAAATACGCGCGCATCTTCCCGACGGGTACGAGAAGTTCGTCCGGAGCCTTCTCGATGGTTAATATAACTACTCCCGAAGATGGGATTCTTCCACGAGTATCAGTTGGATAGATGGATATGCAGAAAACGCGATTTCGTCCTCACGTAGCTGAGCCAATGGAATATCGTATTTACGACTGTCCCAGTTTGGCATATATTCGTCCAATACTTGCTTCTTGACACAAACGACTACTTCGTCATCTGGCGGGCAACTGGGATAGCGATCAGATAGCGTCTGACCTTCGTACGTCCATTTCTCTGCGGTCGACTCGGGTATATTCACTACGACTAAGTCCTCTGGATCGTCTGCATCAGCGTCATTTACTATATCACCATAGATGAACGCGAAGTCACCCTCTTCAATTTCAATCTCCACAGATTCGTCAAGCGTTCGGTTGACCGACCTATCCGACTCCGGCTCCCAAGGTTCTTCTTCAGTTCTATCCTCCGTAGGTCCGGTTGATCTGCCTTTTCGTGCCATGTTTTTAGTTTATTTTGTGTGGTATTTCGATAACTCTGTCTGCCAGCTTCTTACTGCTTCGGTACGTCTAGTAATTATTTCAACAAGTCGATCACGGCTATGTTCGCCGTTTGGCAGGCGTGCGCCTTCCAGCAGGGAGTGTATGCCGGAAGCCGCGACTACTTCTCTCGGTACTTTATGAAGGTGCTTAGCCGACACACGACCATTCAGATAAATCCGATTAGGATTCAGTATTTCCACGAGAGCTTCCAAGTCAGCAACTAGTTTATTTATTGAATTATATTGTGTACCGTCAAATGCGCAAGACCGAGTACCAAACTCCTTGAAGAGTACCCGTTGTCGCTCGTAATGCCAGGGTTCCCACCCGACTATTATCGGATATAGTTTCAGATCTAAGTTAGCGTCTTCTACCATCTGATAGGTTTCTAGCTGTCCTACTACCGATAACTCTACCTCCTTCGCAAGCTCGCGTTTACCCATTGACTCGTAGGTCAGACGATCACCTGGGAACGCTATGTCAGCAATCCCATCAAGTTCCTGGAAACGCTCGAATTCCTTTGATGGGGTTCGATCAGACCGAAGTAGATATCGATCGTTTTCCATCGTGTTAACGATTAGCTTCTGCTCGGATGTCAGGAACTCGCTCCGTTGGTTGTTTAGGAACCACGTCGAACGATGGAATTTGACCTGTATGAACTCAGCGACCCAGGGATCGCCAAAGAGTTCACGCTCGTTGGAGTTGTGTGGATTTACTTTTAGGACTATTCCTTGAGGGAAGCTTTCTCCTTGCATACGTTTTCTGAGGTGCTATTCATTTTTTTTGGCACCCACGCCTATGTACATCTCGCGTACGTATAAACCTATTGGTGGTTTATCTCCAAAGAATAATTTTCGTGGAGAGTATTTACTTGGATAGAATCCATTGGAGAACAAATCTCTTATGCTCGGCTAAATAGCAAATGATTTTACTGGGGGCAGCAACGAGCACGACTCATGAACGAGAGTGTACATTTCATCCCAGTGGGTTTCGATTTCGAACGTCTCATATTCCCCATATCAAAAGGCGAGCTTGAAGCTGATCGGGTAGTCCTAATCACGCACGAAGATAAACCGTCGGATTTTGATAGTGAAGACAAATCAGCAGCCAGGTTGGCAGAGAATCTAACACGACGATTGGATACTTCATTTGAGATGATTGACAAGAATACGGATAAGCTAAGGATAACACAGAATGAATTGTACGATTACGAAGAAATATACCAAATTGCTTATGAACAGTTACTGAAAGAACTTCAGGAAGGGAATGAGGTTTCAGTTAATATCTCCTCTATGCCTCGGACGGTCGCGTTTGGATTTGCCACCGCCGCGGACACTCTGATAACAGAAAAGAAAGATGATATCGAAGATATTCGCGGCAGACTTCGTACATACTATGTCCGTCCTCAAAAATACGTTACACTCGAAATGCTCGAAGAATTAAAAAGGGAAGTTCGATATCTCGGAGAATTAGACGACTCCCAGGCGGAGGAGCGTCAGGAACAGCTACAAAGCTTAATTAATAAAGTGGAAGATGGTGGGGTGACGGAAGGTACAAAAAATCCTCCGGGAAGTGACAAAATGTATGTTGAATTTCCAGCTTCACCGGGTAGCGATATCGAGGGCTTCGAAGAAGATATACTCTACTTTCTGTCAGAGAAGGGACCATTTCCTTCGATTTCTGACTTGGCAAAAACTTTTGCTGAATATGAAGGAGTGCAGTACGGTGATTCCTATAGAAGTCGAGTACAGTATAATGTGTCGAACTTAGAAGAAAAAGGATATGTTACTCAACAGGAAGCTGGTAACCGAGTTGAGACGAGAATATCAACCATGGGACGGATGTGGGTTAAAACACACCCCAAGACCTTACCCGACGTATAACTCATAAACCCGACGTTTATTGTTCTCCGACGACGTTCTACGGTCATGTCTCTCGCACAGGAGTGCAGGAAGGTTGTCTCGCGCTACCCGTACATGCTCGACGGTCTACGCGAAGGCGTCGTAAACTACCGCGCCGTCGCGCGGGAGATAAAGCCCGAGGTCGAGGAACGCGCGGGGCGCGAGGTCGACATCGAAGCCGTCACGACCGCCGTCCGACGTTACGGCGAGGAGTTGCAGGAAGGCGACGACGAACACGAGCGCGTCCGTTCCGTCCTCGCCGACTCGCGCGTCTCGCTCCGCGGCAACGTCGTCTCCATCACGGCGACCGAGTTCGGCGAACTGCCGCGTTTGAGCGGCTTCACACATCTCGTACGCGGGAGCAGTTACACGACGGTCGTGACCGACGACGACAACGCCGACGAGGTACGCGACGCTGTCGAAGGCGAGGTCGTCGAACGCGTCGATGACCTGACCTGCATCACCGTCGAGTCGCCCGACGACATAGTCGATGTGCCCGGTGTTCTCGCACGTATGGTCTCGCGGTTCTCGTCGGAGGAGATAAACATCGTTGATATCACGTCTTGCTACACCGAAACCATCGTCGTCGTCGAGAAACGCGACGCCGTGAAGGCGTTGGAGACGCTCGAAGAGACGTTCGAAAGCTTCTGACGACTCTCCGTCTACCCGTGTTTCTGCTGGTACCTCATCACCCAGAGAGACAACGGGAAGCTCGCGGCTACCAGACCGTAGACTGCACCCATAAGCGGTTCGACATCGACGAGTTCGGGCAGGACGAAGTAGCCGCCGAGCGCGCCGAGCGGGTCGAGAAACGCCGCGAGAATCAGTATCTGCTGTCCGAACGGCTTCGATTCGAGCCAACGTAGTGCTGACATACGGGATGTTTTGCTGTCGGGAGTAAAGTAGCTGACGTAAGACAAAAAACGCGTTTTAGTTACCGTCCGCGGAAAGCGAACGCTGTACCGCCTCGACAGCCTTCTCGCGTTTCGCGGGGTACGCTTCGACCTTCGCGCGGAGATGGAGTCCTTCACCGAGCGCGGAGACGCCGGAGTACGCCTCCTGCTTGTCGAGTCTTAGGTGGAAGGAGCAGTCGTCGTCCACGCGTTCCCCGATTTCGTCCACGATACGTTCGCGTTCACCTGCTTCGAGCACCTTATCCATGACGTGCCGCACGTCGTCTGCGTTCTCGACACGCGCCGACAGGACGACGATTTCGTCGCCGTGGTGCCCCTCGCTCGTCTCTCGCTCGACGTTACACTCGTCGGGGAGGTAGTGCCTCATAGCACGCTCGACACGTTCCTCGTCCTCCGTCGCGTAGCAGAAGGCGCGTAGGTCGATGTAGTGGAACTCCACCGTCAGTCGATGTCTATCTCCTCACCTTCAGCCATCTCGACCTTCGGAAGACGGACGGACAGGACGCCGTTGTCGTACGAAGCCTTGGCTCCGCCAACTTCGACTTCGACGGGAAGCGTTACAGTACGGCTGAGGCTACGTTGCCTTCTCTCGCGCTTGTGGTAGTCCTTCTCCTCTTCCTCCGTCTCCTCTGCGTGTTCGGCGGATATACGGAGGCTGTGTTCGTCCGACTGCACCGATATGTCATCCTTTTCGAACCCCGGAAGGTCGGCGATTACGACTATCTCCTCGCCGTCATCCAGTATGTCAACGTCGACGCCGCTCAGGATGCCCGAGCCTCCGATTTCCGCGTCCACGTCGCGCTCGTTGAGCGCGCGGTCTAGTCTCTCTACGATACTTTCGAGTCTGTCTGCTGGTCGTATGCGTCGTGGCATCACAGCAGAAACGAAGCCGGGATGAATATAGCTTACGCCGAGCGACGACTCAGCCACTCGGCGACCATCTCCGACGCGACACGGCTTCTCGTCTTCTCCTCTTCTTCTGCGACTTCGTCGAGAGCGTCAACGACCTCGTACTCCAGTTCTACTTCCAGCTTAGTCATGGCACGGAACGGTTCGTACGGGCGGATTAAAAACCTAAGTCAGACGGACGTATGCTCAGGCTGAAGAAGACGGATATGTCGGCATCGTGTACCAAAGAAGAAGACACTTGTCGTGCCATCGACAAAGATGGGCATGGAAGGCACGGAGGTAGCCGTCGAGGACGTGAGATACGTAGGCAAGGACACCGTAGCGATAGACCTCTCGAACCCGGAAGGCTGGGAGATAACGCCGGGACAGTTCGTTCAGGTCGGTCTGAGCGTCGGCGACGAGTTCGTCGTTCGCCATTACACAGTCTCGTCGCCGTACTCCGACGGAAGATTCGAAATCACGGTCGGTATCGACGAGGAGGGCGAACTCAGCCCCGCGCTCGCCGGTCTCGAACCCGGCGACTACGTCTCCATAGACGGACCGTACGGACGCTCATTCTACGAGGGCGAGGAGAGCGTCGTCGTCCTTGCAGGCGGTCCGGGCGTCGGTCCAGCCGTCGGAATCGGAGAGCGCGTCGCCGACGAACACGGCGCGGAGAACGCGTCTGTCGTGTACGTGGACGACGAACCCGCGCATGTCGAAAGGCTCGACGCCCTGCGAATAAGAGGTGCGACCGTGGTAATACTCGACGAAGACGAACCCCTGGACGATGCTGTCGCTGAGACTGTCGGGGATGAGGCGCAGGTTTTCGTCTACGGCTTCGAGAGCTTCTTGGAGGACGTGAAGGACGCGCTCGACGCTGTAGGATACGAAGGAGAGCCGAAGGTCGAGAACTTCGGTCCCGAACCGGGTTCGGAGTAGCGGCGACCGCGGGTTAGCTTCTTGTCGCGGCGACGCGTAAAGCGGACATGAACCTCGTGAACTCCGAAGACGTAGAGACGGTCGAACAGGCGGAAGGTCTGCGAAAACAGGTTCTCGTGGGCGACGAGGAGGGCGCGGCGAACGTCCTGCGCAGGTTCGTCCTTGAACCCGGAGCGCGTGTGCCGAGACACACGAACAGCGTCGAGCATATACAGTACGTCTTGGAGGGTGGCTACACCGTCGAAATCGAAGGCAAGGAGCGCGTCGTGAACGAGGGCGACGCGATTCGCGTTCCTGCGGGTGCCGTACACAGCTACACGGGCGGCGACGAACGCGGTGTCTTTCTCTGCGTCGTGCCGAACGAGGAAGACGAGATGGAGGTGGTCGAATGACAGCCGTAGGCTTCCTTACCGTCGCACCCGCGCAGAAGAGCATGTCCTCCGAAATAGCGAAGGCGATTGACGCGCTCGAAGGCTTCGATATCGAGTACGAGACTACGGGCATGGGCACGATAATCGAAGCCGAAGAAGCCGCGACAATTTTCGAAGCCGCATCAGCGGCGCACGACGCCGTCGAAACCGAACGCGTGACGACTTTCCTCAAGGTGGACGACAAGCGTGGTGTAGAACAGACTGCCGAGGGGAAGGTAAACTCCGTGGAGGAAAAACTCGGACGCGAAGCAAGAAGCGGAAACAAAAGGAGAAACTGAGGTACCGAGCGTCAGAACGTGATTACTTCGTAGCCGTCCTCGACGAGCGACCTGATGCTCGGATGTCCGTCGTGCTCGTCCATGCGCACGACACCGGCGTCGTCCACCTCGTCGCTCACCTCGAAGGCGTTCGCGCAGAAGTCACAGACACCTACGTCGTCGCGTACGGCGGCGTAGAGTCCGTGGAAGTCGTGACCCTCGTCTTCGAGTTCGGGTATCCACTCCGTCCCCGCGCCGTCGAATATCAGCCTGTAGTCGTCGCCGTTCTCGTCGAACTCCTTCGCGGCTTCGAGCGCGTTGAAGATGCGCCCTCTGTCCGCGTGCGATTCGTTGCCTGCGAGTACGAATATAGCTGCTTTTGTCATGCGTACTGTGTAGATAGCACGTCGGCATATACCTTGCTCGGGTGTGCACGGCGCGTTTGCTTGCGCCTGTCTTCGTGTATCCTCCGCGCGTGAATATCCCCGAGAAGGCGCGTTGCACCCCGTCAGCGTGGGATAGATGTGCACCGACTCGCGGACAACAAACGCTCGCCGAACCGATATGAACAGACTCGCGGACTACGAGGGCAGAGACGCTTCGAGCCTCTCGATAAGCGACTCGTTGCCGACGTGCACGGGTGTCCTGTCGTGTATCCCGTCGGGTTCGCGTTCAAGAAGCGACTTCTCGCCGTCCGAAGACGCGCCGCCCGCAGTCTTGACGACGTATCCCATAGGCGCGCCCTCAAAGAGGAGGCGTAGCTTGCCGTCGGGACGTTCCTTCAGCGCGGGGTAGGAGAAGATACCGCCCTTGTGCATCACCTGATTAACGTCGCCGACCATCGAACCGCCGTAACGAAGCTTCAGCTCGCGCTCTACCTCGTAGGCGAACTTGACGAAGCCGTCTGTCCAGTTCTCGACGCCGCCGCCGAAGCCGTAGACGGTCGGTTCGGGGAGGGAGAGTTCGCGTGCGTCGGCTCTTTCGCCGTTTCCGTCTTCGTCCTCCTCGACGACGTACTCGGTCACGTTCTCGCCGTCGGCGACGACGACTGTCGTGAGAGGTCCGAAGACTGCGTATCCCGCTCCGACGAGTTCGGTTCCGGCGCACGGTAGAGGCGCGTCGTAGACGCCAAATATGACGCCCGCTAAGTTGTTGGTGACGAGGTTCGAAGAGCCGTCTAAGGGGTCTACGGCGACGGAGACGCCTGAGCCACAGTCTACCTTATCGGCGCGTTCCTCGCTCGCGTACTCTCCGACGCCGTCGAGTTCCGTCAGCGCGTCATGCAGAATCTCGTCCGCTCTCTCGTCCGCCGCGAGTAACTTCTGCCCCGACGGATTCTCGTCGTCGCCGTAGACGCGTCCTCCCGCGAAGCCCTCCTTGATACGTGGAAGAGCGACGACGACCGTCTCGACGATTTTGTCGAACTCTGCATCCGCGCTCATAGCACTTCGTCCACGCCCTTTCCTTCGAAGACGACGCCTTCTAACTTGTCGAGTATCCCTGTCGGTTCTTCACGCTGGAAGACGTTGCGTCCGACGGCGAGTCCGTTTCCGTCCGCGCGCATCGTTCCGTGCACGTCTTCTAAGAAGGCACGGTCGCTCCTCTTGCTCCCGCCCGACATGACGACCTTTGTGCGTCCCGTCACGCTCACGACTTCTTCCATGGCTTCTTCACTCCCCGGATACTTGCACTTCACGATGTCCGCACCGAGTTCCAGCCCGACTCGCGCGGCGTACGAGATGATACCAGTCTTCATGTCGTTCTTGACTCCGCGCCCACGCGGATACGCCCACATCACAACCGGCACGCCGTGCCTGTGCGCCGCCTCCTGTATGTCGCGGAACGTCTCCGCCATCCTGTCCTCGTAGTCGCTACCGGCGTAGAGAGTGTAGCCGACTGCGTCCGCGCCCAACTCCTCGACTGCGTAATCGACCGTACAGTTCAACGGCGAGTAGAAGTCGTCGGGTTGCCAGAGGTTCGACGTTCCGTTTAGCTTCACGAGGAGGTTCACGTCGTCGGCGTAGTCGTGATGATACTGCTCCGCCACACCCTTCTGTACGGCGAGCGCGGTCACGGCATCGTGGCGTGCCACGTCGAAGACATGCGCCGGGTCCGCGCTTTTGGGCACGTCCTCGAAATCGACGGGACCGTGCTCCAGACCGTGGTCGTACGCGAGTATCAACGAGTTTCCGTTCCGGGTTATCGGCGAGTCATCTATCTCTATCATATCTGTTTACGACATACACGCGTCTCCATATTAAGATTAGGAAAGGCTGGGAATCCGGACGCACGGCGCTAAAACTCCAGCCATCCTCTCCTACGGAAGTACCCGAGCATCAGGATAGCGACGAGAGACATGGCTCCAAGAACTGTGGGATACGCCCACCATACCCGCAGTTCGGGCATGAACTCGAAGTTCATGCCGTAGACGCCAGCGACGAAGGTCAGCGGTATGAAGATGGTCGCCATTATCGTCAGAACCTTCATCACCTCGTTCGTCTTGTTGCTCACGCTCGAAAGATAGACCTCGACCATGCTCGTCAGAACGTCGCGGTACGACTGTATGCTGTCCATGACCTGTATCGTGTGGTCGTAGACATCGCGGAAGTATATCTGTGTGTCCTCCGCAATCAGTTCGGGATACTGGTGTTCGAGCCTCGAAACGACCTCGCGCAGAGGCCAGACAGAACGCCTGAGGTAGACCATCTCGCTCTTGAGTTCGTGTACCTTCCTGAGCATGCCGGGGTCGGGGTCCTCCACCAAACCGTCCTCCAGACTCTCGATTTCGCTACCTACCTTTTCGAGAACCACGAAGTAGTTATCGACGACAGCGTCGAGGAGCGCGTAGAGAAGATAGTCCACGTCCTGTCCACGTATCCTGCCCTTCCCGTTGCGTACTCTGTCGCGCACGGGGTCGAAAACGTCCCCGACGGTCTCCTGAAACGAAATTACGAACTTGTCGGCGAGAACGAGACTGACGTGTTCCGTAACCACCTCCGTCTCCTCCTCGTCGTATGAAATCATCTTGACCACGACGAAGAGGTAGTCGTCGTAGTCGTCGATTTTCGGACGCTGTTCGGTGTTGAGTATGTCTTCTAAGAGAAGCGGATGGAGACCGAAGCCGTCACCGATGTCCTGTATCACACTAACGTCGTGAAGTCCGTCGATGTTTATCCACGTCACGCTATCCTTGTCGCGGAAATCGAAACACTCCTCGACGGAATCGACCTCGCGCTCGATAACCTCGTCGGCGGTGTAGTCGATAACGGTAATCAGGCAGTCCTCCTGCCTTCTTTCACCGACGTGTACGAGAGAACCCGGAGCCATACCCGCTTTCTCCGACGTACCCTCGTACATCTCGTGCCTCGGTCTATCCATGTAGTCCCGTTATAAGTACAGGTTTATAAAATGTTTCCGGGGGAACGTGCTTTGGAGACGAAACTACTGAGTAGACGCACGAAAAGGTCATCATCTAACAGGTCGTAGTTGAGGACATGCAGGTCAACAGCATAATGTCGGAGTACGTAACCACGGTACAGCCCGATGACACCGCACGCGAGGTCGCGCGCGTTATACTCGAAGACGAAACCGGCTCGGTTGTGGTCGAGACCGACACACCTCTGGGAATCGTGGCTGAGTATGACCTGATAAAGATGGTCGCCGACGACCGTGACCCCAACAAGACGACGGCGTCCGACATAATGTCGGAAGGTCTGATAACCATCGAAGGCTCCGAGACGGTTGAGGAAGCCGCACGTGTCATGAAAGAGAACGACATAAAGAAGCTTCCTGTCACCTACGGCGGCGCGCTCGTCGGTATTGTGACGGCAACCGACATATCGTACGCGGTTCCGGAGATAGTCGAAAACTTGAACGGCGTTGTGGAGACGGACGGTTCGAGATAAGAAGCCTTATTGGACGCGTCGCCGTACCGCAGAACAGCGCCGATAGCTCAGTCTGGAGAGAGCGGCTGGCTTCGGACCAGCAGGTCGCGGGTTCAAATCCTGCTCGGCGCGTCCACCGTAACCCGCTGGACCTGTTAGAGGCATGCTCCGCTAGTGCTCCGCATGCCTCACGCGTGTCGACTGCGCGATACAGTCGGTTCAAATCCTGCTCGGCGCGTAGTGAGCGAGTAGGCGAGCGAACGGAGCGACGACAGGATTTGAAGCAGTGAGCCGTCAGGCGACCGAGGTTCAAATCCTGCTCGGCGCGTGAGCGAGTGTAACGAGCGAACCACCGAGGAGTCCTACGCCTACCGTTCCGGTTCTCTTGAGTAGTTTTCTTCTATCGATGCCACGGTCGCTGTCGTTGTATCTGTCGTCCATCTTTTCCGGTCTCCCCCTTCGAACAAAATCATTCCCGGTCTTGCGACCGGCTCGACCATTGTCCGCTCTATCCTTCTTCGCCCTGTAACTACTTGGTTGTGTCTTGCCTGAGAAACAGTAAGAGAGCCATACCGGAAGTTATGAGACAGTGTCGGGTGGTCTTTTTGCTGAACCGACACGGACCGGACCTCGGTGGCTACACCGAACCCGGAGCGTTCTTCACGTCGGTGCGTCGTCGTTCAGCACGTAGTTGTCGTTTTCGAGCAGGTCCTGTATGAACGGGTCGGCGTCGCTCGACTGTGTCGCCTTCGTCTGCGTGTCGCCGTCAACCGAAACCCTGTGCGTAGCCGGATGGCTCGTATCCGTCTTGTAGAAGAATCCCTCGTACCACGCAGAACTCGGTGTGTCCGCAGGAGCCGTGTCGCCGCCCGTCTCGCCGGACCCCGAGAAGTCCCACGTGAAGTTGACGGGGAACGGGTTCGGGTTGCGTAGCCGCCACGCGTGACCTGTCACCGCACCTGTGTCGTCACGGAGTTCACCCATCGAAGTCAGCCCGAGGTTCTCGAACTCAGGAAGCTCCGTCGGGTCGCAGTCGGCGTCCGCGTCGGCGTGTATGACGACCTCGTCGTTCTCGACGAGCTGGTCGCCAGCCGAAAGACCTTTTGTCATCGTACGTATGCCGACACACTTGCACGCGCCTACCGGGAGGAAGAGCGAGTTCTCCTCGCCTAGGAGGCTCGTGCGCGTGACACCGTTGTCCTCTTCGAGGCAGTAGAACCTTATGCGGGGTTCGTCGGAGTACTCCTCGGGAGGGTCGGGCAGTTCGGGATTTGGTTCGGCGTCTATCCAGATACAGACCGCCTGCTTTCCTTGGTTACATATCTGGAAGACGTCGTCGAACCACGAGAACGAGTCCGAGTTGATACCCTCACCGAGAGGCGTCTCACCTATCGTCGGGTTGTCGGGAGACATCTCGACGGCGAGGTGACCGTCCTCATCGAGGTGTGTGTAGCTACCGTTCGGCGAGCCTTCACACTTGTCGAGTCCCAGATACGCGTCCGGGTCCTCTGCGACCTCTATCTTTACTCTGCGTTGCGATTCTACGCGGGTGAACGCGCCGCTTCCGAGGAGCGCGCTTCCGCCGACTGTCGCGCTTCCGATTCCTATCAGGAACTTTCTTCTTTCCATTGTTTTTTCTCCTTTCTTGGCACCGTTCTACCGGTCTTATGACCGGCTTCCTGCTCGGTGCTTGGCTAATCTATAACTACATACCCCCTTTGTTATACGCCGCCTGAACGACGGTAGGATGTCCACAACTAGGGCTACCGAGACCGTTTGGTCGAAGATATCCGAACCACAGCCTACGGGGAAAACTTATGTCGGAAAGCCAACAGGATTAGACCGTTCAAGTTTGAGCGAGAAATCTCCTGATATACCAACAGAAGACGGTGTAACCCCTGACGAGAGCGAACACGAGTACCCGCACTCCGAGGTCCGCAAGATAACCCTCGCCGTCATCGCCGGTGTCGTCTTCGGCGGCGTGGCTACGGGTGTCGCTTTCCCGACGCTTCCTCTCCTCGGCGATATACTCGGGATAAGCGCGATAATGCTCGGCATCATCCTCTCCGCGAACCGTATCGCGCGTCTCATCATGAACACTCCGGCAGGACAGGTCATCGACTCGGTCGGCGTCCGCCGTCCCATGATAATCGGTCTTTTCGTTCAGGGCTTCGCGCCCTTCCTCTACATCGTCGGTCTCCACACGCCGAGAGGAACGTTCGCAGTCCTGCCCTTCATCGGCGATGTCTCGAACCCGTCTATCGTCTTCGTCTTGGCACGGTGCTTCTGGGGCTTAGGGAGCGCGTTCGTCATAATCGGCGCGTTCGTCATCATCACACGTATAACCACACCGTCGAACCGCGGTAAGTGGGTCGGCTACCTCCGCGGCGGTCAGAGCCTCGGCTTTCCAACAGGTCTCGTCTTGGGCGGCGCGATAACCGACGTCTTCGACGCCCAGACAGCCTTTCTCGTCGCGGGCGTTCTTGCGATAGTCGCCGCCTTCGTCGCGTACCTCGTCATCCCCGAGGTCGAGTCGGCGGCTGATTCACGCACCACCCTCCGTGACATCCCGCGTATAATCCGTGACGAGCCGCGTGTCCTCCCTGTCGGTCTGGGAAACTTCATAATACGTTTCATGTTCGCGGGTGTCCTCCTCACGACCGTCGTCATCTACGCAGACGCGTACAGCATACAGGTATCAGGACTCGAAGCCGCGGGCGTCGGCGGTCTTGTCATGGGTATCGGCGTCATCATCTCGGGCGCGACCACCGTCGTCAGCGGACGTATCTCCGACGGTCTCGACAACAGAATCGTGGTAACTATGCCCGCGCTCGCAGTCCTCGCCGTCGGATTCGGTGTCCTCGCGTTCTACCCTACCTTCTTAGGCATACTCGCAAGCACAGTCATGGTAGGCTTCGGCGTCGGCGGCACCGGACCTGCACTCCTCGCGTACCTCGGCGACATATCGCCCGGCGACAGGCTCGGCAAACTCGGCGGTGTCTACAACGTCATGGGCGACGTAGGTCTCGCTCTCGCGCCTCTCATCGCCGTCCCTGCGGTCGAAGACTGGTTCGGCTACCGTACCACGTATGTCGGATGCGCCCTGCTGACGTTGGCGTGCCTCGTCGTTGTCAACGTAACCCTTATAAGAAAGTGAAAAAGAAGGTGTTTCGCGGTGTATACCCAAACATAACCGTATAAGCTGAGCCTTATGCGGAAGTATTATATACGTCGATGATGATTCTCCAGTAATAATGAACCCAGTAGCGATAACTAAAGAGGAGAAAGACGACGAGGAGTCGTTGGAACAGATAATAGAGAGATACTCCGACGAGGAGGAGGACGAAAAAATAAAGGCTGAGGCGGAGGCACAGGACTGAGACTTATCCGTTACGTTGAATAGACGTGGGCGGATATCTAGACCGAAGTCGGATGCTGAGGAGCTTAGCGCGCGACGCCTACGGAGCCTACTTGGAGCGTCGGCTTTCCCCTTCTGAGGTTCCTCGACACGTGGCTGTTATACAGGACGGCAACAGGAGACACGCGCTTTCGAAAGGTGAGGAACCGACGAAGGGACACGAGGAAGGCGCGGAGACGACCGAGGCTGTTCTCGACTGGGCATACGAGATAGGCGTGGAGGAGATGACGCTCTATGCCTTCTCGACGGAGAACTTCGGACGCGACGACGAAGAACTCGAAGACCTTTTCGACATAATCGCGGACAAGTTGGACGAACTCGCGGAGAGCGAAAAGATACACGACAGACGTGTTCGGGTGCGCGGAATAGGCGACTTAGGGCGTCTGCCCGAGAGGGTGCGCGACGCTCTGGAAAGGGTGGAGGAAGCGACGGAGGAGTACCATAGCTACAGACTCAACATAGCTCTCGCGTACGGAGGACGCGAGGAGATAGTCGAGACAGCGCGACGTGTCGCACGCGACGTGGAGGACGGCGTCCTGTCGCCCGAGGACGTGGACGCTTCGGCTGTTTCGTCACGTCTCCGTCTCGACTCGGACGTTGACTTAGTCGTGCGCACGGGCGGCGAGCGCAGGCTCTCGAACTTCGTTCCTTGGCAGGCGCGCGGCGCGGGTGCGGAGGTCTACTTCTGCGACGCCTACTGGCCCAGATTCGAACGCCACGAGTTCCTGAAGGCGGTGTCTTCCTACACGGGCGACGAGGACGAAGAAGGCGAAAGAAGACGCGTCGTGGGTTCAGGGGGACGCGCGCCGGTTCCGAAGGTCAAGTCGGAGGTCGAGGAACCCGCCGACTAAAGACAGGCTTTTGTCGCGGTCTCGTCATCTCAGGACATGAAGATAGGTGCGCATGTCTCGGTAGCGAGCGGCGTTGAGAAGGCGATAGGAAGACAGGAAGACGTGGGCGGCAACTGCGGACAGATATTCGCGGGTTCGCCGCGTACGTGGAGCGTCGCCGACTACGACGAAGACGAGGCGGACTCTTTCAGGGAGGCGCGTGACGACTCAGGGCAGTCTCCTTACGCGGTACACTCGACCTACCTCGTCAACTTGGCGACGCCCAAGGACGACCTACACGAGAAGTCGATACACTGCCTCCAGAAGGAACTCTACGCCGCGCAGGCACTCGGTGTCGAGTACGTCGTCTTCCATCCCGGCGCGCACACGGGTTCGGGTGTCGAGAACGGTTTGGAGCGTATCGCCGACGCCGTGGACGCGCTCGGCATCCCAGACGGCGTGACGCTTCTGTTCGAGAACACCGCCGGAAAGGGTACGACGCTCGGCAAGGAGTTCTCGCAGTTACGCGAGATGTTCGACCGTCCTGACACACCCGAGGACGACTTGGGCGTCTGTATCGACACGTGCCACGCACACGCTGGTGGGTACGACCTCGCCGACGAGTTCGACGAGGTTCTCGAAGAACTCGACGCCGACTTGGGTATCGAGAACGTCGAACTCCTGCATCTCAACGACTCGAAGGACGCACTCGGAAGCGAGAAGGACAACCACGAACACATAGGCGAGGGCGAGATAGGCGACGAAGGCTTCGAAAACGTCGTCAACGCCGACGAGTTCGCCGACCTGCCGATGGTGCTTGAGACGCCCACGTCGGACGGGAAAAGTTACGCGGAGAACATCGGGAGGGTAAAGAATTTAATTATTGAATAGGTACTGTTTAGCAAACGATAATGGAATTAGAAAAGAGCGGTAAGTTTATATCCCGATTCAAATTAGATGGCGAAGATCCACCACACTATTATAACATCAAAAAATATTATAGGTATGCCAAGCTTTCGTTTCTTATTATCTACGTTCTTATAATACCTGTTTCGCTTATTCCCGAGGTGATTGATGTCCCGTATGCTGCAGAATTCCCTCTTATTATTGTTATATTTATTTTTGTAATTGGAGTAATAGGAATTCTTCTTTTGATAGCAGACACGCTCGCTTATGACATCACTACGAATGAGTTAGTACTGCATGAATTCGCTGTGGCGGTAGATGCAGTTGAAGAAGGTGGCGATTACAAAAAGTGCCGAGAACACCTTAAAAGAGCCAGATATCTAATAACCAAACATGACGCAAAAGTATTTTCTGATAAAAGACTGTCAGAGGTAACGGAATACATATCAATAATTTCTGAAGCAGATAACTACGAACCAATTCTGGAAGAAACCTTTGATGAATTTTATGTGAGGGTACTTAAGCCACTTTATGCGGACACCATGATTTTCGAATGAGACGGTATAGCTGGACTAATTAAACGAGGAACGGGAAGAATCCACCGGCGTGACTAAAACTTTGGCACATACGGGTACAAAGTTATTCGAACAAAAAGTTGGGAAAAAATATTCTGTTATATTCTTGGCATTTATCATAGGGGGTTTAGTAGCCTACTTTGTAGATGAAAGATTGGGTCTTACATTAGTAGTAGTAATCTTGACAGCAATTAGCATAATATCGGATTGATTATAACTCGTACCACTTCCAGACGTACCGCGTGCCGTAACTCCTGTAAGGCTTCCAAGTCTCCGCTATTTCGCGCATCTCGTCGCGCGTCTCTACGCCGTAAAGTCCCTCAATGCCGCGCCTGACGGCTAAGTCGCCGAGCGGCAGAACGTCCTCGCGTCCCAGAACGAAAATCAGATACATGTTCGCCGTCCACTTGCCGACGCCGCGTATCTCTGTCAGTGCGTCGCGTACCTCGTCGTTCGACGCACCTGCGAAGGCTTCGCGTCCGTAGTCTCCGTTCTCGAAAGCGCGTGCCGTCTCGTGCAGGTACTCCGCCTTTGCTTCCCCCACACCTGTCGAAGCGAGTTCTTCGGGCGACGTGTCGAGAACCACCCGCGGCGTCACGTCGTCGAGCGCGTCGAACAGACGCCCACGCACAGCGCGCGCCGACTCCGTGCTCACGGACTGGTTCGTGATAGAGACGACGAGTCTTCGGAACTCCTCGCCGCTCTCGACAGGTTCGACGGTGACGTGTCCGAAGTCTTCGACGAGCGACGCCATCGTCCCGTCTTTCCTGAGTGTGTCGTAAGGTTCCACGTACACGGTTGTCGTTGAGTCGTCAAAAGCCGAACGCTCCGTCGGAGCAATCTTTATATGTGGATGAGACGTTCTTAGATAAGGAAATGAAGAAACTGACAGTAACCATGACTCTGGTTGTCATAGCTATGATATCGGTATCCATGATGGCGGTTGTAGGTGCGGCGCAGTCTCAGGGGGATGTGGACAGGCAGACGGGGACACCTTCTCAGCTTCAGGTATCACCGCAGGATAACTTCGCTGTGTCCGACTTTCGAGCACCCAGCCAGTCGAACACAGGGTCGCACGTGACGGCGCGTGTGACGGTACGGAACTTGGGGGGTTCGCAGGGGACTGCTCAGGTTCAGTCCGGGATCAGCCGGACCGTGTCGTCGCTGTGCGCGATGTCGAACTCGAAGCGGGAGAGAGCGGAAGTCGGTGTGTCGCTACGCGGTGTAGTCCCTTCACTCTCGGCGGGAACACATAGGCACGGCGTCTATATCGGCGACTCGGATGTGGGGCAGACCACCGAGATAGTGCTGGGACAACAGCCAGCCGCGTTCTCCGTGAACAGCATAAATCCGTCTTCGGACGAAGGACCCGTCGCTAGCAGTGTGTCTGTAGAGGCTACCGTCGAGAACACGGGAGACCTGAGAGGCTCCAGAACGGTCGAGTACAGGATAAGAAACAAGCTTGTGACGAGCCAACGTGTCAGTTTGGAGCCGGGCGAGTCACGGACGGTTACGCTGGCAGGCAGGGTTCCGAACATCGCCGTCGGCACGTACCGACAAGGTGTCTACGTCGGTAGCGGTAACAACGGACTCAGGTCGTCGTTCAGGGTGACTTCAAGCGGTGCCTCGTTCGGTGTCTCGGCTCTTTCGGCACCTTCGCATATCACGAGCGGCGAAACGGCTACCGCCACAGCTACGGTTCTGAACAGCGGGATGGCGTCGGGAACTCGGTCGTTGGAGTACCGTATCGACGGCGAAACCGTGGCTACACGTGAAGTCACGCTGAACGCGGGTTCGCGCACCAGGGTTTCGTTACAAGGGTCTGTGCCGGAGAGGAGCCAAGGAACCTACAGACAGGGGGTGTTCGTGGGCAGGTCGAACGTCGGCGCGTCTTCCGACATCGTCGTACGACCGTCGGGTTCCGCGAGGTTTACCGTGTACGACCTGCGCTCTCCTTCACACACTCTCGTGGGCGGTGGTGAGGGGGTAACCGTGACAGCGACGGTAGAGAACGTCGGTGAAGTAGCAGGTGAGACGGAGGTTGAGTACCGTGTCAACGGAACCGTCGTCGACAGCCAAGTGGTCGAAATCGAAGCAGGCGGTACTTCGACGGTCACGTTCGACGTGACTGTGCCGGGGTTGGGGGTGGGCACGTACCAGCAAGGCGTCTTCTTCCGTGACGCGGAACGTGGTCAGACATCGAGCCTCCGTATGACTTCACAGCCTGCCGTGACCGTCACGGGGATTCAGGCACCGTTCTCCGCGACCGTAGGGACCGAAGTCTCTGTGCGCGCCACGGTCCGCAACAGCGACGACGTTCGCGCGACCTCGACCGTCGAGTACAGGGTAGGTGACACGGTCGTGGCGTCCGAGGAAGTGGAGGTTGACGCTGTCTCCTCCAGAACCGTCGTGCTACAGGGTGACGTACCTTCTTTGGCAACAGGAACGTACACACAGGGTGTCTTCATAGGCGATGTGGGGATTTCGAGAGGTATCCGTCTGAGGGAAGCACCGACAGAGATGGTAGAGGATGACGACGGTGCCGATGAAGACGGAGAAGCGGGAGACGGAGATGAAAACGGTGTCGAGGAAGACGGAGACGAAGGAGAGGATGGTGAGGGATTACCCGGATTCACGGCACTCGCGGTCGTTCTCGCCCTTCTGACCGTATCCATGGCTCGGAGGTTCGGTCGGACGGCGGAGGGGAAGGACCGCTGACGGTTCGAAGAGTTCACAAGACATATGCTGGCGCGTCGTGCGCCTATGAACGATGGACGGCGTCTCCGTTTTCGTCGAACGCGTCAGGGGCGGTGTTAGACGGCGGTTCTGCGTCGATAGGCGCGCACTTGCCGTCTTCCGCGTCACCCTCGGCGTCGTCGTTCTCGCCGACCTGTCGATGAGGGCGCGCGACCTCCGCGTCTTTTACACGGACGACGGCGTACTGCCGCGCGAGACGCTCGCCGAACTGTTTCCGGGTATCGCACGTTTCTCGCTCCACTCTCTCTCGGGCGCGCTGTGGGCGCAGGTCGTCCTTTTCGGCGTCTCCGCGCTCTTCGCAGTCGCGCTCCTCGTCGGATACAGGTCGCGCACATCGGCGTTCGTCTCACTCGTCCTTCTCGTCTCACTCTACGCCCGCAACCCGTTCGTCCTCAACGGAGGCGACACGATGCTCCTCGTCGCACTCCTCCTCGGTTCGACGCTTCCTATCGGCGCGCGGTGGTCCGTCGATGCTCTGGGACGTGACGACGCACCGTCGGAGACTGTCTTCTCCGTCGCCGGTGCTGTACTGCTCGTCTTCCTCGTCGTAATCTACGCCTCGAACGCAGTCCTGCGCTACCGCGGTGAACTCTGGATGAGCGGCGACGCAGTCCGGTCGGTCTTCGGCTTGGAGAGCGTGACGGTGCTCCTCGGACCGTACCTCGCCGAGATGCCCGCGCTCCTCGTCGTCATAAACTGGATGTGGGTTGCGATGCTCACCGTCTCCGTCCTCCTGCTTCTCCTCACGGGATGGCTCCGTGCCTTCTTGACGGGGGCGTTCGTCGTCGCACACCTCGGCATGGCGCTCACGCTCCGTCTCGGCGTCTTTCCGTTCGTCGTAATCGCCTTGCTCCTCCTTTTTCTGCCACCCGTCTTCTGGGACCGTTTCGAGACGCACGTTCCTTCGGGGTTCGGTTCGCGAGGTCCGGACGCCTTCGCGGTGTCGCGCGCCCGTCTCACCCCCGAAAGTGCCCGTCGCGCGCTACGGCGTGGGGCTTCCGCCACCGCCGTCGTTATTCTCGTCACGGTTCTGTTCTGGCAGGGTGCGGCACTCGGCTACGTAGAAGCACCCGGTGACTCTGTGGGCGCGCATCCCGAGAACTACGCGTGGAAGATGTACTCGCCGACGCCGCCTCAGACCGACGGCTGGTACGTCGTGCCTGTCGAACTCAGGTCGGGCGAAACTATCGACGGCATTCACCGCACGTCCGTCGAATGGGACGCGCCGCTCGACCTCGCAGACGCCTACCCGACGATACTCTGGTACCGCTATCTGTCGGAGATGAGATACTCGTCCGAGACACAGAAACGTGCTTTCGCGGAGTACGTCTGCGATTCGGTGTCGGAAGAGGAAGGCGAGGTCCTTTCTGTGGGTGTCTACTACGTCGAGCGCGAGGTGGTTCTGGACGGAACTGGCGACGAAGACCGCGTCGAACTCCTGAAGCACGACTGCTCGTAGCGCAAGAGATATACAGGCATCCTTGAAAGGATATGTAAAGAAAGGACGACACGGAACGGGTAACTATGGTAGAAAAAGACATGGGGGTATCAAAACGCGCGAAACGTCTCGCCGGACGCGCACAGGACGGCATAGCGCGCCGTCTTGCTGTGGACAGGCGCGCGCTCGCCGTCTTCCGCGTCGGTCTCGGTGTCGTCATACTCGTTGATATTCTCACGCGCTCCTTCGACTTCGTCGCTTTCTACACGGATGAAGGCGTGCTACCGTCGTCTTATCTGGCTTCCGACCCACTCTCGTCGCTCTCGGTACACTTTCTCTTGGGCGGTGTGCGTTTTCAGGCGTTCCTCTTCGCGCTGACCGCGCTTTTCGCTCTCCTTCTCGTCGTCGGATACAGGACGCGTTTTGCGACGCTCGCGTCTTTCGTTCTCGTCACGTCGTTACAGGAGTACAACCCGTACGTCCTCAACGCCGGTGACAGCATGCTCCGTTGGTACCTCTTCTTCGGCGTCTTCCTGCCTCTCGGCGCGCGGTGGTCCCTCGACTCGTTGAACCACGGAATGCCCGACACCAACCGCTTCGAGAACATTGCAGGCGGTTCGGCTTTGCTCTACGCCGTCATGATATACACCGTGAACGGACTTTCGAAGTTAGGAAGCGATGCTTGGACGAACGGCGAGGCTGTCGCCGACGTGCTGAGCACCGACAAGTACACCGTCCTTCTTGGGAACCACATGGGTGGCGGCGAATTTACCGAACTCCTCGTCTTCTTCAACTGGGCTTGGCTCGTGCTCCTCACCGCTTCGGTTCTTCTCGTCCTCCTGACGTGGTGGCTACGTTTCCTCTTCGCAGGTGCGTTTATCGTCGCGCACACAGGCATGTTCCTGACGATGCAGTTGGGTATCTTCCCGCTCATCGCAGTCACCGTTCTCACGCTCTTCCTGCCGCCCGTCTTCTGGGACCGCGTTGAGTATATGACACGGCGTTTCGGCGTGAGCGAAGAACGTGCGCGTCGCCTCTCGTCACTCCTCTGGGCGGAGTCCGAGCCGCTCACACCGAAACGTATCCGCGGTGTCGTCTCTGACACCGCGCCCGTCTTCGTCGGTATCGTTCTCCTAACGAGCGTCATGTGGCAGGTCGATTACGCAGGATACGGCGACGTGCCCGAGGAAATCGAAGACGTCGCAGACCCTGTTCGCGAGAGCTGGAACGCTTTTCGCGCCCAACCCGCCGAGTTCCGACGACTGGTTCGTCGCTCCGGCAACCCTCGAATCCGGCGACAGGGTCGACCTTCTCCATCTTACGGACGAGGAACTCGACAGACCGCCCGACGCCGGAGGCTCTTACCCCAACACGCGGTGGCGCAAGTACCTGACGCACTCGACCTTCGAGGACGACAGGGAGCGTGTCGAACGTCTTGCTGTCTTCCTCTGCGAGAGGGGCGAGAAGCACTACGACAGCAGACCGATAAACGTCACGGTCTACGATGTCTGGCAACCCGACCCTGTCGAGGAACCCGAAAAGACGTACGAGGACGAACTCGTGAGCCGTGACTGTGACGCATGAAACGTTCCGTGACTGGAGTCCGAGTTCGTCAGGGTTATAGCCCGTAAACGCCTTTTTCGGACATGACAGAACCGCGCGACAAAGCCGAGGGATGGTACCTTCTACACGACATGCGAAAGTTCGACTGGAAGGGCTGGAACTCGGCTGACGGACGTACACAGGAGGACGCTTTGGACGAGGCGGTCGAGTTCCTCGAAGACGTGGGCGACGCAGAGAAAGGTGACACGGCGATATATACGGTCGTCGGCGACAAGGCGGACCTGATGTTTCTTCACGTCCGTCCGACTCTCGAAGAAATCGACGCAGTCGAACGCAGTTTCGAGCGTACGCGCCTCGCCGACTTCACCGACGAAACGGCGTCGCACGTCTCCGTGACGGAGGTCGGCGGCTACACGAACGAGGATGTCGGAAACGACGACCTTAGCGGCTACGCGCGTTCGAAGCTCTTCCCCGAGATACCCGACAAGAGTTACGTCTCTTTCTACCCGATGAGCCGGAAGCGCGCACCCGAACAGAACTGGTACAAGACGACGCGCGAGCACAGAAACGAGATGATGCACGAGCACCGCGAGTCGGGCGAGAAGTACGCGGGGAAGATAAAACAGCTTATCTCAGGCTCTATCGGAATGGACGACTGGGAGTGGGGCGTCGACCTCTTCACGGACGACATGAAACACGCAAAGGGCATCGTCTACGAGATGCGTTTCGACGAGGCGAGCGCCGACTACAGCGAGTTTGGTCCTTTCTACACGGGCATACGTATGCGTCCTTCCGACTTAGAGACGTACGTCTCTGGCGAACGTGTCCCTGCGGACGAGGGCGATAAGGAAGCGACGGGCGTGGGCGAATCGGTGCGCGAGACGCTCGACGAGGAGGGCGTCTACGCGGGCAAGCCGCACGGCGAGGACGTTTACGCCGTCGTCCTCTTCTCCGAGGAGGACGCAGAAGCGCTCGGTGAGGAGGTGGACGGTCTGCGCGGAAACTTCGAGCACTACGACACGCACGTCAAGACGGCGGTGTACGGCGACGTGGAAGACGGAGACGCACACACAGCGGTCGTCAGCATCTGGGACACACAGGACGCCGCCGACACAGCGAGCGGCTTTCTGTCGGACCTGCCGGGCGTCGTGAAGCGTGCGGGTAATGATGACGAAGGCTTCGGAACGATGGGTATGTTCTACACCGTCAAGCCTGACTACCGCGAAGAGTTCGTCGAGAAGTTCGGGGATGTCGGGGACCATCTCGCGGACATGGATGGACATATCGAGTCACGTCTTCTTGCGAACGTAGACGACGAGAACGACATGTTCATTTCCAGCCGGTGGGGTGCGAAGGAGGACGCTATGGAGTTCTTCCGTAGCGACGCCTTCCGCGATACCGTAGACTGGGGACGCGAGATACTTGATGACCGCCCGCGTCACGTCTTCTTGGCATGATAGCTTGAACGAAGAAACGAAGCCGGACAGACGCGTCATAACGCTCTCGCTCGCACAGTTAGCCGAGTCCGTCGGAAACTCGTTTATCATAATCGTACTGCCGCTCTACATAGCGACCGAGATAGGCTCGTCGGGCTTCTTGGGCATGGACGAACTCATGATAACCGGCGTCGTCCTGTCGCTCGCGGGCTTCGTCAGCAGTTTCGTACAGCCGTTCTCGGGCGCGCTATCGGACAGCCTCCAGAGACGTAAGCTGTTCGTGCTCGCAGGACTCGCCGTCCTGACCGTCGCAAACGCGGCGTACGTCTTCGCCGACACCTATCCCGGTCTTTTCGTCGTCCGCGCGCTCCAAGGCTTCGCAGGCGCGCTCATCGTACCCGCCGCAGTCGCGCTCGTGAGCGAGTACTCGACGATGGCGACACGCGGCGGCAACATAGGCACATACAACACGTTCAGACTCGTCGGCTTCGCCGCGGGACCTATCGTCGCGGGTGCGATAGTCAACGCGGGACCGTACAGCCTCGGGGTCGTCACCGTAGACGGATTCTCGGCGGCGTTCTACATCGCCGCTCTGGGTGCCGCGCTTAGCTACCTCTGTGTAGCCGTCCTGATACACGACCCTGAACCGCAGGCGGAGGCGCGTCGCAGGGTCAAGTTCCGCGTACGTGGCGAAGACGGAGGTCTGGACGCCGTCTTCACGCTAGGTCTTGCGACCCTGTTCATGGCTATCGGCGTCGCCCTGTTCGCAACGCTTCAGGTCGAGATAAACGCACGCCTCGACCAAGGTGCGACGGCGTTCGGTCTCCAGTTCTCCGCCCTCCTCCTTCCGTTCATACTCTTTCAGACCTCAGTCGGTCGTAAGAGCGACAGCTACGGACGTAAGAGGTTCATAGTGCTTGGTCTTGTCCTGCTCGCACCGACGACGTTCGTTCAGGGCATCGTGTCCACATCGACCGAGATGTTCGTCGCGCGTTTCGCGCAGGGCGTAGCAGGAACCTTCGTCTTCGCACCCGCGCTCGCACTCGCGGGCGACCTAGCGCGTGGAGACACGGCTTCGAAGCTCGCCGTGCTGACGATGGCTTTCGGCTTCGGCGTAGCCGTCGGTCCTCTCTCGTCGGGCTTTCTTGTCGCGTTCGGCTTCGTCGTGCCGTTCACCTTCGGTGCTGTGCTCGCACTTGTCGGTGCGGTTCTCGTGCACAGCGAGGTTGAGGAGACTGTCGGAAGGGAAGAAGAGACGGAAACGGAGACAGGGACATAGGTCGCTGGTCAGTAGGTCGGCGACTCTTCTTCGACTCCGGCGCGTGCGTTCGCGACGCGCGCCATGACGAAAAGCAGGTCGGAGAGCCTGTTTAGGTAGTCCTGTACCTCTCCTGTGTCGCCCTCCTCCTCGTCGAGTGCGACGACACGCCGCTCGGCACGACGTACGACGGTGCGCGCCTCGTGGAGTGCCGCGCCCGCAGGTGTGCCGCCCGGCAGAACGAAACTTTCCAGAGGTTCGAGTTCCTCCTCGTACTCGTCTATCGCTTCCTCGACGCTCTCGACATCGTCCTCCGTGACACGCGGGTCATCTTCTTCCTTGTCCGTGTTTGCGAGGTCCGCTTGTGCCTTGAAAAGGACGTTCTGAGCCTCGGCGAGCGTTTCGTGCATGTCTTCGTGGTCTTCGTCGAGAACTGTCACCGCTCTGCCGACGCGCGCGTTCGCCTCATCGACGTTACCGTACGCCTCTATACGTCTCGAAGCCTTCGAGACACGTTCGCCGCTACGCAGGTCGGTGCGCCCGTCGTCGCCTCTGCGTGTGTATATCTTCATGCCCGAACGACGGACGCTGTCCGTAATACCGTAACGGTTTACCGAACGACGCGCACAGTACCGCCGATGGAAGGATACCGTTACGCCGTCGACATCGACGTACGTTACAGAGACCTCGACCCTGTGGGGCACGTCAACAACGCTGTCTACGCGACCTACCTCGAACACGCACGCACGAACTACTATGCCGACGTTCTCGACCTTGCCACCGAAGAACTCAGCTTCGTCTTAGCGCACGTGGAGATAGACTACGAACGCTCGATTACGGCGGAAGACGAAGTGAAGGTCTGGATACGCGTCCCGCGTATAGGCGGCAAGAGCATGACGACGGAGTTCGTCGTCGAGGCTTCGGGAGAGATATCGGCGACGGCGGAGAGCGTTCAGGTCGTCGTAGACGAGGAAGGCACGCCGTCTCCGGTTCCGGAAGAGTGGCGGAAGACGATAACTGAGTTTGAGGGCGAGAAGAACGTAGAAGACGCTAAGACTCAGTAAGCTTCGTCCTTGCGGACGTACTCTATACCCGACCGCTTCATCTCGTTCCTCTTGTCCTCCATGTACGAGTAGACGGTGCCGTGGGGCGCGCCGTCCAACAGCATCTCGGCGGCGGTCATCGCAACGTCGACCTGCTGTGGCGTTCCTATCGCGCCGAACGTCTTTCCGTATATGCGGACCTCCGCGCCCGTCAGTTCTTCCATGAGTTCACGCGTGCGTCCGTTCCTGCCTATCAGGCGTCCTTTCTTGGCGCGCCTCTCGGAGTCGCTTCCCGTCGCCGCGTCGATGTCTATCGACTCGTAAATCATCATCTTTTCGTCGCCGTCCACGTCTTCGAGGAGGCGCAACGCGCTCTCGGGCGGGAAGCCACGCGCTATCGCCTTCACGATACGCGGACCTTTGAGCGACCTTACCGGGTCTGCGTCCTCACCGCGTGTGACTGAAACAGCACCGCTCTCGGAGTCGACCTCTATCGAGACCTCGGCGAGGTCCTCGATACGGCTCTTCGTCTTTCCCTCGGTTCCTATCAGAACTCCTATACGGTCGTCAGGTATCTTGAGATGTTCTGGCATCGCAGAATCTTACCTAGTTTACGTCGGCGAGAAACTTAACTCTTTAGACGGAGTTCGCGGCGAATCTCCGCTCTCGGTGCGCGACAGTCCCCGTCCTAAACCCATTTCCGCTTGGCGCGTCCGTAGAGGAAAAAGCCGACGACGGCTGAGACTGCCGAAAAGACGACGGCGAAGACCGCCGACTCGGTCGGGAAACGCAGGTACGCGATGGATGCGACGAAGAGTGGAACCGCGACGGCTGAGATAGCCGCGGTGAAGACGCTGAAGAGCTTGCTGTTTAGTAGGAGTTCGTTCGGGTCGAGACCCGTCAGGTACGAAGTTACGCCGAAGACGTAAGCGACGACGAGCGGCAGGACGACGACGCCGAGCGCGACCTCCAACAGGCTTCCTTCGTCGAAGAACATGACGACTCCTACGACGAGGTAGGCGTACGCGACGGGTAGCGCGATGACGGCGAAAGTCACAGCTTTTGCGCGCAGAACATCGTCTGCGTCTATCGGGAGCGACGTGTAGTCTTCGAGCGTGTCGAAACGGTTGACCCAGTGGTAGACGGAGACGGTCGAGATGCCCAAAAGGACGGCGAAAGCGAGTCCGGGCGCGGCGACGATTGCCGAGACTATGTCGACGTAGAGGACGAGGAAGACGAAGACGCCGAAAAGGATTCCGACGGAGAAGAAGATTTTCCAGACGCCTCCGCTACTCCGTGTCACGTCCAAGACCATCTTCGCGGTAAGACCTTCGCCGCGTAGCAGACTGCGGAGACGCGGATACACGTCGCGGTAGGAGCGCGTACTGCTCGCGCGCTCAGGCTGGAGCAAGAAGACACCCGCAACAGCAAGGAAAGCGACCGGCACGAAAGCGATTACAGCGGTCGTGAGAGACGGCGACTCGTAGAAAGCGAGGGGTGTGTACGCGAGTGCGTCCCTGCCCGCGTATACCGCACCGAGAACCACGACTCCGACCGTACCCGCGAGTAGTGCGCGGCTTCTCGTGTGTAACGCGGCTGAGAAGAAAGAGACACCGACTCCGAGCGCGAAGGACGCGTTTACTGCTGTCCATACGAGTGCGATGCTTCCGACCGACACGGACGCGTCGAAGACGTAGGCGACGGGTAAGAGCGCGGCTACGAGAGGCGTGAGGTACAGAAAAGAGTAGTAGACGAGGTCTTTTACGACGAAGACGGAGACGGAGCGGCGTTGAGAGACGGGGAGCGTGCGCGACGAGAAGACCAGAAGGTTCGACTCGCCGAGCAGGTTATCGACAGCGTCACGCGAAACGAATCCGACGCTTCCGACGCTCAGCCCCAGAGAGACGAACGTACTGCACACCGCGTTCGAGTTCTGTATAACTGAACCCCGACGCGAGCACACCGACGTACGCCGCGACAGCGATGACGAAGACGACGAGCGGGAACGCACCGAAGCTCCAGCCACCGAACAGGCGCGAGTGGAGACGCCACTCCTCCTTCATCATGGGACCGAAAAGACCGGGCATCAGGCTTCGACCTCTTCCATGAACTCGTCTATGAGCCTCGAACCGTTCCGTTTGACTTCCTCTACGTCCTTCTCGGCGATTAGCTTGCCTTTCTGTATGATGCCGACACGTGTGCATATCTCCTCAGCGACCGTGATATCGTGCGTCGAAAGGAAGACCGTGTTTCCTTTCTCGTTGTACTCGACGACGAACTCCTTCACACGCTCCTGCACCACAGGGTCGAGGTTCGTCAACGGCTCGTCTATGAAGACAAGTTCGGGTTCGTGTGCGAAAGCCTGCGCGAACATCACCTTCTGTTTCTGACCGCGCGACAGGTCCATGCTTATCGCGTCTAACTTGTCGGCGAATCCGAGACGTTCCGCCCACTCATCGACCTTTCCGTCAAGTTCGACTCCGCGCACGTCGCCCACGAAGTCGAAGTACTCACGCGGCGTCAGAAAGCTTGGAGGGTCCTCGCGTTCGGGCAGTACGCCCATCCGCGAACGCGCCTCGACGGGGTTTTGCGTCGGGTCAACCCCCATCACACGCGCGCTACCGCTCGTCGGCTTAGTCTGCCCCGTCAGTATCTCGATGGTGCTACTCTTGCCCGCACCGTTCGGACCCAAGAGACCGAAAAGCTCGCCTTCTTCGACTTCGAGCGTCAGACCGTCGAGTGCCGTCAGGTTGCCGTACTTCTTCGTCAGACCTTCAGTTTCTACGGCGTTCAATATTGTCTTACACCTGTACAGTAGTTGTCGCGCCACCGTAATAAGATGTACGGGGCAGACCACGTCGCGGAAAGAATATGTTCCGGAGACACAATCAAAACTCATGTCGCACGGAACGGTATCGGTACAGAACAGGGTCAGAAAAGGGACGCAAAGATGAAAACGAAGATAGGACGCGCTAATCCTGTCTTGACATACCTCGTCGGGCTACTCCTTGGTAGCACCGTCGCTTCGGCGTATATCGCCGACGAGACAGCGTCGCTCGTCGTAAACGCGGTCTTCGTTGTCGGTGTCTTCGCGCTTGTCGTCTTCGGTGAGATAAGCAACCGCGGCAAAGGTTGAGGCACACGTGTTCATCCCGGTTCGCTTAAAATCAATCCAACAGAGACAAGTGTTTGTTCACGTTCTTTGGGTTATGGAGGCACTCAACCCGCGGATAAGGAACGTCTGGCTCTTCGTAGCCGTCGTGACTGCGGCTGTCGTCGGCTCCGTTTCCGGTGCTGTCGAGGTTATGCGTCTCGACACCGACGTACCGGTCACCCTCATCATAGCAACGGCAGTTCTCGTCCTCCTCGGCGTCTACCAGTTACTGCGTTACAGAAACTGGGGCTTCGAGGTACAGGACGACGCCGTCTACATAGAGCACGGCGTCCTCGTCCGTGTCAAGAAGGTCGTTCCTTTTGTTAGGATACAGCACATAGACTCGCGTCGCGGTCCGGTCGAACGCGCGACAGGTCTCGCAACCCTCGTCATATACACGGCGGGTTCGAGGGGTGCCGACGTAAGCATACCCGGACTCACACCGGAGCGCGCCGACGAACTAAGGGAAAAGCTACGTGAACTCGCAATAGAGAACGAGGAGTCGATAGAGGACGCGGTATAGCATGAGCACAGTCGAACCGTCGAAGCTACATCCGGTATCGATTCTTTACAGAACCCTCCGCCAGCTAGGACGTATCAGTTTCCTCGTCTTCCTCTTCTTCTTCGGAGGGACGGGTGCGTCCGAGGAGATTTCGGTCGTTCTCATAGGCGTGGTCGCCGTAGTAGTCGGCTTCGTCGTCGTGCTCGTCTGGCAGGTAGCCTACTACAGACGTTTCGAGTACGAGATAACGGGCGACACGTTCGACATAAGGTCGGGTGTAATCTCGCGCAGAAACCGTGAGATACCGCTCAGACGTGTCCAGAACGTCGATGTTACTGAGAACGTTATACACAGACTCATCGGTATAGCACAGGTCAACATAGAAACCGCGGGAGGGGACCAGAGCGAGGCTATGCTACGTTACGTCGGTGCCGAGAAGGCGCGCGAGATACAGCGCGACGTTCGGCGTCGCAAGAAGGAGCTTTCGGGCGAAGAAACCGTAGAGTTGGAGGAGGAAGAAGACAGGAGTAAGAAACTTTACGAGATATCCGGAAGAGAGCTTCTTCTCCTGAGCACGTTCTCCATAGACTTCCGTCTCGTCGCTTTCGCTTTCTTTGTTCTGTCTTTCGTTCCGCCCGAAAGGCTCGGTGTTCTCGAAGGTATCTCGGTCACCATCGCCGCACTCCCCATAGCCGTTCTCGGGCTTTTGGTCGCGCTCGTTCTCTGGATAATAGGCTTCGGAACGAGTTTCTCGCGGTACTACGGCTTCGTACTGACACGTATCGACGACACGCTCGGCTACGAACGCGGTCTTTTCAACCGTTACAGCGGTTCGATACCGTTGGACAAGATACAGACGTTTACGCTCGACGAGAACGTCCTCAAACGTCGTTTCGACTACTCGACTCTCGGCGTCGAGACGGCAGGCTACTCACCTACACAGTCGCGTCAACAAGGCTCCGAAACGGCTGTGCCCTTCGCAAAGATAGACCGTGTTATGGACCTCGCCGTCAGGATAGGTGACGTGGAGAACCCCGAGTTCACGCTCCCACCGAAGAGGGCGAGACGCAGGTACGCAATCAGGTACACGCTCATACTTGGCGCGCTTGCAGGGGTTCTGTACGTCGCCGACATCTTCGTGTCGCCGCCCGACTGGTACCTGCCTCTCCTCGCGCTTCCTCTGGTTCCTGTCGCGGCGCATCTCAAGTGGTGCAACCGCGGCTACTACCTCGGCGACGGCTACGCCGCAACACGCAACGGCTTCTGGAACCGGACGACGGTGATACTGCCGTACTACCGCGTGCAGAACGTCATAGAGTCCTCGACAGTGCTACAACGCCGGTGGCGACTCGCAACCGTAACGCTCGACACAGCGGGTTCGTCAGGTCTGCGTAACGACGAAGCACGTGCGGTTGACATGGGCTTCGAAGACGCGGAGATGATACGTGAGAAGGCACGCGAGAGGCTACAGGAGTCGCTCGCCGAGCGACGCGCAGAACGCCGCGAGGAACGACGCAAAAAGAACGAGACGTGGCTCGATACGGTGGCGCGAGAGTCGCCCGAAGCCAGCGACGACGAAAGTTAGTGACAAGCGGAAAGACACTTAGCCGCGCGGAAGCAAGCCGAAACTGAAAGTGGAGCCAGACCAGAGGTACGACGACTACTTCCCGAAGGAGACGCCGTATCCGAACCAGTCGGAAGCGATGTCGCGCATCGGGGACGCCGTGGACGAAGGACGTGACGTCGTCTTCGAGGGTGCGTGTGGAACCGGAAAGACACTCTCCGCGCTCGTCCCCGCGCTCGAACACGCACGTCGCGAGGACCGTACAGTCGTAATAACGACGAGCGTCCACCAGCAGATGCGCCAGTTCGTCGAGGAGGCGCGCGAAATCAAGCAGATACAGGATGTTAGCGTTGCGGTCTTTCGGGGCAAGTCGAAGATGTGCCATATCGACGTGGGCTACGAGGAGTGTCAGGCTCTGCGCGAGAACACTTACGACTTAGTCGAGGCGGAGGGGGAACTCGACGAACTCGGAGGGGAGTCGACCACAGCGGAGGAGGAGGAACAGCGCGCCGCGCTCGAAGAGTCTATAGCCGCGCTCCGCGAGAACTCTTGCGACCATTTCCACGAGAACCTGACACGTAACAACGCCGACTTCATGCGTTGGCTCGACGCCGACGTGCGCGAACCCGACGAGGTCTACGACCGCGCCGAAGGCTGTGGTTTCTGCGGATACGAACTCCTCAAGGAGTCGATGGACGATGTGGACCTCGTGATATGCAACTACCACCACCTCCTCTCCCCGGAGATACGCGACTACTTCTTCGGATGGCTCGACGCGAACCCCGACGAGGTTATCGCAGTCTTCGACGAGGCGCACAACTTAGAAGACGCGGCACGCGAACACTCTTCGCGCACACTTGGACGCGAGACGTTGGAGCGCGCGGAACTCGAACTCGCCGAAGAAGGCGAGGAAACCGACGAAGAACGCGAGGTTCTCGCGGCTTTCCGCGAAGCGTT
Organism: Halobacteriales archaeon; assembly: GCA_034522195.1. Taxonomy (GTDB): domain Archaea; phylum Halobacteriota; class Halobacteria; order Halobacteriales; family Halorutilaceae; genus Halorutilus. Next base: position 252,451 of record JAXHLL010000006.1, read on the forward strand.
GACCTACGTCACCGAAGGCTCGCTGGAGTTCGGCGAGGCGGAAAGACTCGGCAGAGACTGGCAAGACGTGACCGTCGAGAACGACGCCGAGCGCGACGACCTGACGGACGCCTTCTTCGAGAACCTGCGGTACGAGGAGGACGAAACACGCCGTCTCGTCCGTTCGGGCGTCGAAATCGCTTCGCGTATCGACGCACGCTACGAGCGCGAGTACAAGTCGGGGGACGCAGACACGCGGCGTGACTGTGCCGCCCTCTCCGTCTTCTCGTTCCTCGACACGTACCTGAAGAACGCAGACGAAGAGGGTTACTTCCCCGTCGCGGGCGTGCGGCGTTCCGACCGCGAGAGCGACGAAAGCGTCGATGCACGCGCAGAACTGTATACCTGCTTACCGAACGAGGTTACAGGACCGCTCTTCGACTCGCTACACGCCTCTGTGCTCATGAGCGCGACACTGCGTCCTTTCGACGTCTTCTCGCGCGTCTTGGGACTCGACGACCCGGTAGAACTTGCTTACGGCATGCACTTCCCCGAGGAGAGGCGCGAGACGTTCGTCGCCGATGTGCCCGCGCTGTTTTCGAGCAAACGCGACGACCCGAACGTGACGGCGACGATAGAGGGATTTCTCGAAGACGTAATCGACCATAGTGCGGGAAACGTCCTCGTCTTCTTCCCTTCTTTCTCGGAGGCGGAACGGTACCACGAACGCCTCGACACCGACGCGGAACTCCTTCTCGACCGCGTCGGCGAGTCGGCGAGAAGCATACGCCGGTCGCTCGAAGACGACGGAAGGAAAGCCGTCCTAACCTATCTCTGGGGAACCCTCACCGAAGGCGTCGATTTCCCCGACGATGTCGCACGCACCGCCGTCGTCGTCGGTGTCGGCTACCCGTACCTGAGCGACAGGAAACGCGCAGTCGAGAACGCGTACGACGACGAGTTCGGCGACGGATGGAAGTACGCCGTCGAGGCACCGACGGTGCGAAAGACGCGTCAGGCGCTCGGACGCGTCGTACGCTCGCCCGACGACTACGGCGTACGGATACTCGCCGACGCACGGTACCGTGACGACAAGGACATGGGAAGGTACGGCGTACGCGACGCCTTTCCGCCCGAGGAACGCGACGAGTTCGTCAACGTTGACGCCGACAAGATAAAGTACGCCATGTACAACTTCTGGCAACGGGTGGGGGACGACTCCGTGAGTGTTGACTAGTACTTAGGCGACGCACCGGTTATCTCGTAAACCTCGTCCATCAGAGCGTCGCGCTCTTCCTTCCACGCGTCGAAGCCGTCTATTGAAGGATACGAAGCGTACGTCTCCTTAATCTCCTCCGTCTTCTTGTGGACACCGTAGAGTTCGCGCAGGAGACCCCAGTATCCAAACGTCTTGACAAGCGTCTTTATCTTCAGCCCCAACGACATTGAGACGTTACCCTCGCCGAGAGCGTCCACCAACTGCTGACCGGGCAACGGCTTTACTAGACCGGTGAGTTCTTCGACGCCGTGCGCCGTCCCGAAGATGTTGTAGAGGTCGGTCGCGGCGAACTTCTTGCCGAATCCGTGCATCACGCGTTCGTTGTACTCCCAGAGCGCGTCCTCGGAAACGTCCTCCTCCACGACTGCGTCCGCGGCGATTTCGCCAGCCCACGCACCCGACTTCGCCGCGCCCGGAATGCCGCCGCCAGTCGTCGGGTTGACGTGCCCCGCGGCGTCTCCTACCGCGACGAATCCCGGCGCGACTGCCGAGTCGTACGGTCTGCGCGTCGGGAGTGCCGCGCCTAACTTGTCCACGACGCGTGCGTTCACGAACTCGTCGCGGTTCTGTACGTCGCGTCTGAGTGCATCGACGAGCTTCATCGGCTCCTCCGTCATCTGGAAGCCCAAGCCGACGTTTATCTCCGTCGGGGTGCGCGGGAAGTACCAGATATATCCCAACTGCTCGGCGGGCTTGAAGACGAGAGCGTCGCTCCATTCGACGGGTTCGTCCACCTCGATTATCTCGCGGTACGCCGAACAGAACTGCGTGAACTTGACGTTCGTGTCGAAGGTCGCGCCGGACAGGTCTGCGTCGTCCTGTAACACAGACAGCGCGCCTGCGGCGTCGACCGTGACAGGGGCGCGGTACTCGACGCGTTCGCCTTTCCGGATGGCACGGACGCCCTCAACCTTTCCGTTCTGTACGACACCCTGCGCGACGGTGTCGTAGACGACTTCCGCGCCCGCACGTTCCGCCTCTTCGAGTATGACTTCGCCGTACCGCTTTCTGTCCATGACCTTGCCCGTCACGGGCAGCGGAATCTCGATGGTCTCGTCGTCAGCCTCGAAGATGCCACGCCGAACCTCCTGATTCGTGAAAGACTCGTCGGCGACGTAGTCGCGGTCGATTACGTTGGGAAGGCTACCCGCGCCTTTGATGGCGTCGCCGCACGCGATGTGTCCGCCGTCCTCGCGCGACTTCCTTTCGAGGAGGACAACATCGAGACCTTCAGATGCGGCTGAAGCGGCGGCGAAACAGCCGCCCGTGCCTCCGCCGACGACGACCAAGTCGGCTTCTTCTGTCTTCATACCGAACAACGGTCGGCGACGCTACTTAACCGTTAGTATGAGTCTTACATGGAGCCTGTTAATCAACCCGAAGCACCAGTCCTATTATGTCTCAGAGCGTAAAAGAAGTGATGAGTCAGGACACCCTTCCGGACGTACAGGCGACGAAGCCCGACGTGCAGGTCGGTCTCAAACGTGTCGGCGTTACCGACGTAAAGAAGCTTGTAATGGTGTCGCGTAAGGACGACCGTCCGCTGGTCTTTACCGCGGAGTTCAACGTCTACGTCGACCTTCCTTCGAGCCGTAAAGGCATCGACATGAGCCGGAACATGGAGGTGACGAACGAGGTTCTCGACGATCTGACACGCGAACCCGTGGTGCGCATGGAGGACCTCTGCGCCGAGATAGCGCGCCGTCTCTTGGACAGGCATGACTACACGACACGTGCCGAGGTCGAGATGGACGCCGAGTACATGTACCGTGACGAAACGCCAGTGAGCAAAAAGGAGACGCAGGGCTTCGCGGACGTGCACGCGAGTGCGGTAGCGAACGGCGACGGCGTACGTAAGTCGATAGGCGCGGAGGTAACAGGAACGACGGCGTGTCCGTGCGCTCAGGGCATGATGGCGAAGGACGCGGGCGACAAGCTACGCGAACTCGGTCTCGAAGAGGACAAGATAGACGAGTTCATGGACGATATACCGCAGGCGGCGCACAACCAGCGTTCGAAGTCGTACCTCGAAATAGAGGCGGACGACGACGTGCACGTCTCACTTGACCGTATCATTGAGGTGGCGCGCGACTCGATGTCCTCGCGCGTCTACAACTTGGCGAAACGTCCCGATGAGCACCATATGACAAAGGAGATGCACAGAAACGCGCGTTTCGTCGAGGACGTTGTGCGCGAGATGGCGAAGAACGTCGTCGCCGAGTTCGACCTCCCCGACGACGCTGTGGTGACGATGACACAGACGAACGAGGAGAGCATACACCAGCACAACGCTTACTCGGAGCGTATTCTGACGTTCGGCGACCTGAGGAGCGAACTCGACCGTTCGTCGTAGCTCAGAGCAGAACGACGAAGATGATAGCCGTGAGAACGAGTGAGATAACGAGAACCGTCTCGCCTATTCCTACGCGGAGTCCCGTCTCGCCCGGCGTGTTTGCGACACGCTCGTCGTACCAGCCGTGTGCCTCGCTCGGAAGAACGCGCTCGACTGCGTCGCGCGGTTCGTTGACCACCCAAGCGGAGACATGTGCGAGACTTACGGCACCGGAGTCCACGAGGGCGTAACCTCCCGTCGTCGCGCGTGCCGTGACGCGCGTACCGTAGAAGACGGCTGGGTTGTACGCCGCGTCCACGTCGGGTGCGACGCCTATACGGTTTATCGCGCCGCGTGCGACGTAGAAGCCGACAACGCCGAGGAGCGCGAGGACGAGACCTTCTGCGATATGGCTCACTGTGAACGGGTGTGATGTCCACTCGCCGGAGAGGGGCAGGATGCCGAACAGAAGACCGGGCGCGACGCCGAGCGCGAAACAAGCGACGGCGAGCGACGAGACGGCGGCCTTCTGTCCTAAGTTACCGTCGCGCAGGTCGCCGTCGTAGTCGCCGTGGAAGAATGCGTAGTATCCGAACTTTACGAACGACATGAACGTGCCGACAGCACCTACCATCATGAGCCACCAGAGAATGTCCTCTCCGCCCACGACGTAGATGTGCGTGTCGTGCGCCGCGCTCGTTATCATGCCTTTGCTGACGAAGCCGTTGAATCCCGGGAATCCCGAAATGGAGAGCGCGGCGACTGTGAAAGCGACGAAGACGACGGGCGTGCGTCGCCAGAGACCGCCTAGCTTCTTTAGGCTGTTCTCGCCCGTCCGGTAGACGATGACGCCCGCGGTCATGAACAGCAGACCTTTGTACAGTATGTGGTTGAAGACGTGTGCGAAGCCGCCCGCCGTCGCAAGCGCGCTCGTCATCCCGATTCCGGCGACCATGTAGCCGACCTGCGCCTGTATGTGGTACGAGAGAAGGCGTCGCATGTCGGTCTGAAGGAGGGCGTAGACGACGCCGTAGACGGTCATCGCCGCCCCCATGTAGGCGACTGCGACGTTTCCGTCGGGGAAGGCGCGGTAGAGTCCGTAGACTCCTGCCTTCGTCGTGAAGGCGCAGAGGAAGACGGACGCGCCGATGTGCGGACGCGGGTAGGTGTCGGGTATCCAAGCGTGGAGACCGATGAAGCCGACGTTGACGCCGATTCCGAGAGCGGCGAGTACGGCGGGGAGACCGGACGCCATTCCGTCGCCCGTGAAGACGAAGCCCTCCGCCCCTCTCTGCACATAGTTCAGAACGACGGCGGACATCAGAAGCGAACCGCCCGCGCCGTGTAAGAGCGCGTAACGGTAGCCGGCGCGGACAGCCTTTCCGCCGTAGTGCCAGACAAGTAAGGTACTTGTGATCGCCATGAGTTCCCAGAAGAAGACGAGCGTGAGCCAGTCGCCTACGAGCACAGCACCGATTGAGGTGCCGACGTACGAGACGGCGAACGCCGTCTGGAGGCGTGACGCGCCGACGTAGTACGAGTAGGCGACAGCGACAGCACCGAAGCCGCCGAATATGACAGCCATGAGCACCGAGAAGTCGTCGATGTTGAGAAGGACGACTTTGAAGCCCATGAAAGCCGTCTCGGCGTACGTTCCCGGCGAAGAGCGCAGGGCGAGTGCCCAAGGAACGACGGCGAGCGAAGCGACGAACCCGAGCGCGTGCCCGACGCGGCGCGGCACGAACGGTATCAACAGCGCGACGGCTAAGACGACGAAAGCGGGCGGCACGGTCGTCAGGAGGTCGATGGGCACGCCGGCGGTCGTCGTCACACGACCACCCCCGTGACGTTCTCGACGATAAGACGCACTACACGGAGGAAGTAGACCGTCGCGGGTGCGACGCCGAGAGCGACTGCGCACGCGCAGACGGCGAGTATCGGGACGAGAACGAAAGGCGACGTTTCGCCGCCGCGCCAGCCTGCGCGCACCCAGTATCCGTCGCCGTGTTCGCCGTGGTCGTCCCCGTGAACGTCGTCTTCGCTACCTCCGTCCGCCATCGTCGCACGCGGCGTGTAGTGGTCGGGCACTTTGCCCCAGTGTCCGCCGAGTTCTGCGTCAACGAGAGGCTTCTCGTCGCTCTCTTCGCGCGTCTCGAAGAACGCTTGGTAGACTATGGGCCAGAAGTAGGCGATGTTGAGGACTCCCGAGAGGAGGAGGGCGAACGCGAAGACTGCGTGTCCTGCGTCGAAGCTACCGACCAAGAGGTACCACTTGCTCACGAAGCCCGCCAAGAGCGGTATGCCTGCCATGCCGAGCGAGGCGACGCCGAAAGCCGACATCGTGAGCGGCATGCGCTCGCCGATTCCTGCCATCTCGCTGATGTCGTCTGTGTGCGTCTCGACGTGTATCGCGCCGGCGCAGAAGAAGAGGGTTAACTTCATGAAGGCGTGCGCGGGGATGTGGAGGAGACCACCCACGAGTGCTGTAGGCGTCAGGAGCGCGAGACCCATGACGATGTACGAAAGCTGTGCTATCGTCGAGTAGGCGAGACGTCGTTTCAGGTTGTCTTTGCGCAACGCGATAATCGACGCCGCGATGAACGTGAAAGCGGCGAGCGCGGCGAGCGGGACGCCCGTACCTATCTCCGCGACGGCGTCGGGACCGAAAACGTCCAAGACGACACGCGAGACGCCGAACGCACCCGACTTGACGACCGCGACTGCGTGCAGGAGACCTGAGACGGGCGTCGGTGCGACCATCGCGTCCGGGAGCCACGAGTGTAGGGGCATGACGGCGGCTTTGACTGCGAATCCACCCGCTAAGAGGGCGAAAGCGAGGCGCGCGACGTTGGTGCTCGTCCCGGTCGTCAGACCTTCGATACCGCCCGCGGAGAAGCCGACCGTACCCGCGGCGACGTAGACGAGCACCGTGCCCGCGAGAACGGCGACGCCGCCGCCGAACGTGTACGTGAGGTACTTGCGCCCCGCGGCACGCGCCTCTTCGTCCTCGTCGTGTGCGACGAGCGGATAGGTTGCGACCGTAAGGAGTTCGTAGAAGACGAAGAGGACGACTAAGTTCGACGCGAACGCTATACCCATCGTCGCGCTCAGCGAACCCGCGAAGGCGGCGAAGTAACGCGTCTGGTTGCTCTCGTCAAGACCACGCATGTAGCCGATGCTGTACAGGCTCGTCGGTATCCAGAGGAACGACGCGAGGAGAGCGAAGAGGAGACCGAGCGGGTCTGCGCGGAGGACGAAAGGCACGCCGGCGACCACGTCGCCGAGACGTGTGACGTAGACGGTTCCGTCGAGTACACCGGGAACCATGCTCGCCACGACACCGAACTTGCATACGGCGGCGACGAGTGTCACTCCTTCGCGCAGGTTCGGGCGTCTGTGTGCGGCGAGTATTCCGAAGACTGCGAAAGCCGAGACGGCGACCGCGAGAAGCGGACGTAAGGACTCGACCTCGGTCAAGCGTTCAACACCTCCCCGAGAGCGAGCGTCTCCTGTACCGTCGATGCGACAGGACCGAGGACGACAACGGTAACGGCGGCGAGAACGACGAGCGCGACCATTCCGCGTGTCACGCGCACGCCGCCCGTACCGCCGACGGCGACCGCTGTTTCGGACGTCTGCGTCTCAGCCGTGCCGTAGTACATCCTGTCTACGAGACGTGCGACGTACATCAGCGTCAGAAGCGTGCTTGCGAAGATTACTACCGCGACGCCTGTCTCGCCGGCGCGCACGGCACCGAGAGCGACGTACCACTTGCCGACGAATCCGACCGCGGGCGGAACGCCGACGAGTGTGAGCGCGAGAACAGCGAACGCCGCTCCGGTGTATGGTACACGGCGCGCCAGACCTTCGTAGTCGTCGAGTTTCGTCACACCGAGCCTGTACGCGAAAATGCCCGCCGCGAAGAACAGGGAGCCTTTCACGACAGCGTGTCCGAAGAGCGTCACAACGCCTCCGAAGACGGATGTCTGGTTCGCTATCCCAAAGGCAACGACCACCAGTCCGAACTGCGAGACGGACGAGTAGGCGAGGAGACGCCGAACGTCTGTCTGCAGGACGGCAAGGACGCTACCCGCGACTATGCTGAGCGCGCCGAAGTAGACGAGACCTGACGAAACAACGGGGTTCGCGCTCAGGAACTCGGGCGTGTAGACGGTCAGAACGAGGCGTCCGAGAGCGTACGCCGAGACTGTCGAGACGAGCGCGGAGACGTACGCCGCGACGCCGTAGGGTGCCGACGAGTAGGCGTCGGGTTGCCACGTATGGAGCGGGAACAGAGCGACCTTGACGCCGAGTCCTGCTACGACGAAGGCGAAAGAGGTCAGAACGAGTGTGTCGCTGTGTCCTACCTCCGCTAGACGCGCCGAAAGGTCAGCCATGTTGAGCGTTCCCGTTGCGACGAAGGCGTAAGCGATGCCTATGAGGTAGAGCGACGCGCCTACTGTACCCGCGATGAGGTACTTGAGCGCGGCGTACGCCGACTTCCCGTCGCCGCCGCTGGCTATCAGAGCGTACGCGGCGAGACCGGTTATCTCTATGAAGACGTACAGGTTGAAGACGTCGCCGGTGACTGTGACGCCTATCAGACCTGCCGTAAGGAGCAGGTAGCCGCTGTAGAACGAGTTCGAACGCGGTCCCGCGCTCCGTGTGTACGCGAGCGTCCCGAGCGAGACGAGTGCGACGAGGACGAGAACGGGTGCCGAGAGACCGTCGAGCGCGAGTTCTATGCCGTAGGGTACGGAGACACCGCCGACCTCGTGGCTCAGTCTGCCTTCGGCGACGAAGCCTCTTACTATCTCGGCGACGACGAAGGCGTTCACGGCAAGCGCGGCGAGAGCGACGTACCAGCCTATCTCGTCCTTCCAGAAAGAGGCGATGAGGGGGACGACGGAAGCGACGACCGGCACGGCTATCACGACACCGAGGAGCGCGTCAGTCATCCGACATCACCTCCTGAAGATGCTCCTCGTTGAGCGTCCCGTACTCCTGATACACGCGGACTACGAGCGCGAGAGCGAGCGCGGTGAGCGACACACCGACGACTATCGCCGTAAGTATGAGGACGTGCGGTAGCGGGTTGACGTAAGGTCCTCCGCCGTCGTGTATGATGGCGGGTTCCGAGCCTTTGAGGTACCCCGCGGAGACGAGAAGGAGGAAAACGGACACCTGAAAGACGTTGAGACCTATCACCTTCTTCACGAGGTTGTTCGAGTCTATCATGGTGTAGACTCCGATACCTAGGAGCAGTACGAAGACGACGTGGTAGTACTGCGTCAGCAGGAACTCGGCGACATCCGTCATTCTTCTTCACCCCCGCGCGACAGGAGGAAGAAGAGCGAAGTGACGACACCCGCGACGATGGCACCGATGAAGACCTCGACAGCCTCTATGACGTACTTCGTCTGTATCGGAAATGCATCGACGCGTAGCACGCTTCCTTCTAATGGTATTGTGACGAGCGTGACCGCGCCGAAGGCGAGGACACCGCCGCCAAACAGTCCCGCAACGACACGTTCGTCTGTCCAGTCGAGCGTCGGTCCGACGCCGAAGGCGAAAGCTATCATGATTACGACCGAGGTGATGACGACACCGCCCTGAAAACCGCCGCCGGGTGAACCCGCGCCGTGTAGCGTTACGAAGATGCCGTACGTCAGAGTGAACGGGGCGATAAGACGTACGGTCGTCATCACTATCGGACTCTCGAAGTAAGGTCTGGGTATCATTCTGTCTCCCTCCTCATGCCTCCGCCGAACAGTATCAGCGCGCCCACTACGGCGGAGAAGACGACGACTGCTTCTCCGAACGTGTCGAAACCACGGTAGAAGACTAAGACGGCGGTGACAGCGTTCTCGACGCCCGTCTCGTCGTACGCGTTCTCGACGTAGTGTCCGTACGGAGTCGTTCCGCCTTGGTTCGTCTCTTGGAGAGTAGGCGCGCCCGCGTCGCCGACGGGCGGAAGCGCGGGAAGCGTCGAAGCCAGTACGAGGACGAGGACGAGAACAACGCCTAACGCCTTTAGGTTCACCGACACCAAGGGCGTGTCGTCGGGTGAACGTGCGGTTCTCGCAACCGTCACGAGCAGGAGAACACTCATTACACCAGCACCGACTGCGGCTTCTGTGAGCGCTACGTCGGGTGCCTGCAGGAGAACCCATATTATCGAGATTCCGAGGCTGAACGCGGCGAAGACGACGATGGAGGCGAGAACGTCGCGCAGAAGCGCGGTTGCGACGGCTGTTGTGACGACGAAGACGACGAGAGCGAGTTCAAGAGCGAGCGTCAAGCTGTCTCACCTCCGCCTTCCTCGTCGTCCTTCTTCCACGGCTCGACGCCTTGGTCGTAGGCGGCGCGTGAAATCGCGTGCGCCGCTGTCGGGTTCGTGAGGTAGACGAAGGCTATGAGAAAGGCAATCTTCAGCGTGGCACTGCTGAAGCCGAACGAGACTGCGACAGCGGCGAGACCGAAGCCCGCGCCCAGCGTGTCCGCCTTGCTCGAAGCGTGAGCGCGCGTGTACAGGTCGGGTAGGCGTATTATGCCGACGGCGGCGACGAGCGTGAAGAAGATGCTTCCGAGGGCGAGTACGAGAACCGTAACCTGAACGACTGTACCGTTCAAAGTACCTCACCTCTGTCTATCGTGAGCTTTGCCGCGGCTATCGATATCAGGAAGTTTAGGAGCGCGTAGACGATTGCTATGTCCAAGAAGAACGGTCTGTCGAGCGCGCCGGCGACGAACGCAATTATTACGACTGTGCTCGTCCCTAAGACGTTGATAGCTATGATACGGTCCTGTACAGTCGGTCCACGGACGACACGGTAGAGAACGACGACCGCGAGAACTGTGACAGCAGCGGCGGCACCTATCAGGGTGGACTCGACGCTAATCATTCTGTTCACCTCTTCTCTCCTTCGGCTTCAGGTAGTCCATAGCCTCCCTGCCGTAGAAGACGAAACGCACCGCCCTTTCGAGAGAGCCTTCAAGAAGGTCCTCACGCGCCGTCTTCGTGAGAGCGTGGACTTGTAGATGCCTTCCGTCCGCCTCGACCGTGAGCGTTCCGGGCGTGAGCGTTATGCTGTTTGCGAGCGTCGTGACCGCGGCACCGCCCCAGACAGCCGCTTCGAACTCCTCGACCGACGGGTCTATGGGCAGGTCGGGATGGAGTACGACGTACGCGACCTGAAAGTTGGCTACGACTATCTGCGAGACGAGGTACGGTACGTAGACGAAAAGACGTAGGAAGAGTCCGGGGATACGACGCGCGGTCGGCGATGTCTGGAACGAGACGTGTTCCAGAGTCACCGCGACGACAGCCGCCGTTACACCTCCGGTCACGATGTCGAACGTCGAAAACGAACCGAGAGCGAGGTAGAATCCGTACGAGAGGATAAACAACGTTGCGAGCCTCGAAGCACCGCCGCGTGTCAGTAGAGACGGACGGCGTGTAGGGCGTTCGATAGGTGCCCTTTCGAGCAATAGGTCGTAGCCGCGTATCTCGTCGCTCAGGGGCTGAAGGGTAGGAGAGGTCGCGCTCACCCTGTATTCAGGGTCGAGTACGACGCGTCCGACGCCGTTTTGCTCTGCGTACTCGGCGAAGATTTCTGCGTGTTCCGCCGGTCCGAAGAGGTAGCTTTTCGTCTCCAGAACCTCGAACCGGACGGAAGCGTCGGGGTTGGTCTCCTCAGCCCATATGCGCGCCTTCTCTAAGAGGCTCTCAGCTTCCTCCCTTCTGTCCCCACGCCTCCGAAAGCTCGAAACCACGGAGACAAAATGAAGTTCCGCGTCCCCGTACGTCTCGACGGCGTACCTGACGGTCTCGTCCGCCGTGGAGGTGTCCGCGACGGGAACGAGCACCCCTGTACGTTCCTCAGACTCGGACAAAGCGCACCCCCTGATAGGAAAGCATCTTCAAGACAGTTCACCGTCGTAACCGTGTCCGACAAAGATGAAAACTATTTCGTTCTACTAAGAGCGCGCACGAGCGAGAGGAGCGTTGCGTTGGTCGGCACATCCACGTCTTCTGCCGTTCGGACGACGTAGCCGTTGAGCGCGTCTATCTCCGTCCTGCGTCCCGCGCGAACGTCCTGCAGGGTGCTCGATTCGTTCTCGGCGGTTGCGCGTGCGACTTCTAAGGCGCGTTCGGGTGCTCCTTCGACGCGGACGCCGTTTTCGTGTGCTACCTCTGCGGTTTCACGTGCCGCGGCGCGCATGACTTCGGGCGCGCGTTCGGCGGCTTCGCCGTTCTTGAGACGTGTGAGTGCCGTCACGGGGTTTATGGCGCAGTTGACGGCGAGTTTCTCCCAGAGCGCGGCGTCCATCTCGTCGGTGTAGCGCGCGTTCAGGGGTGCGAGTGTTTCTGCGACGCTTTCGGCTTTGGGTGACGCGTCGCCGCGGTAGTCTCCGACGACGACTTCGCCGCGTCCCGTGTACTCTATGAAACCGTCGCGCAGGCGTAGGTTCGCGCCGTACGTCGTCGTTCCGCCTAAGACGGTCGCTTCGAGTGCTTCGTCCAGAACTTCCTCGTTGCACATGCCGTTCTGGAGCGAGACGACGGTGTCGTCCGCCGAGACGACCGAAGCGAGCGCGTCGGCGGCTTCGGGCGTGTCGTAGCTCTTTACGGTCACGAGCGTGACTTCGGCAGGACGCGGTTCTGTGGAGATGGAAGGACGAGCGACGAAGTTCTCGGTTCCTTCGACGCGCACGCCGTCCTCAAAGGCTTCTACAACGCGTTCGCGGGCGACGAGGTGTGTATCAACACCGGCGCGCGACAGAAGCGCGCCCAATAGCGTGCCCAAGCTTCCCGCGCCGAAGACCTGAACCTGTACGCGCGCCGTTTCTTCTTTCATCCGTCTCGGGTACGTGTTCTCCGTTCAAAAACACCGGCGTTCGTGTCGTTCGTCCGACGTACATCCGACGTACCGGAAACTGTTATACGGTAGGGGGTACTGTACGTCTGTATCCGTGACACATCTGCGTTCCGCGCCCTACCGCACCAACCGCGACCTGTTCTCGAACCACTACTTGGACGAGCAGTTGCCCGAGAGGGAGCCTTGGAAGTCGGTGGACGACGAGGAGGTGCGCGAGGCGTACGAATCCGTGAAGTCGCTCCTCGAAAGCAACCGTGACCGTGTCGAGGGCTACAACGAGGCGCAGTTGGAGAGGAACTTCATACGCAAGGTGTTCGACGCTCTCGGCGTTTACTTCGAGATAGAGGAGACGGTCGATACGACGCAGAGGCGTCCTGACTACGGCTTCTTCGAGACGGAGGACGAGATAGACGAAGCTTTCGAGAGGCGCGACGAGGGCGGCGACTTCTACGAGAACGCCGTCGCGGTCGCGGACGCCAAGCGGTGGGGGCGGAAGCTAGACACGCGCGGCGAGCACAGGCGCGACTTCGAGAACCCGAGCTACCAGATACATTACTACCTGCAGGAGACGCCGCCCGACTGGGCTGTCCTGACGAACGGCGAGAAATGGCGTCTCTACTACGGTCCGATGAGCCACAGGCTCGACTCGTACTACGAAATCGACCTGCCCGCGGTTCTCGATGCCGTCGAGGAGGAACGCGAGCGTGAGGAAGAAGACGGCGACGCCCTAAAGGAGTTCAGGTACTTCTACCTGTTCTTCCGGCGCGAGGCTTTCGTCGCGGACGCGGGCGGCGACTGCTTCCTTGACGACGTTTACGACGGAAGTAACGTCTTCGCGCAGGACTTGGGCGAGGACCTGCGCGACAACATCTACGAGGCTATACGTGTTCTGTCCGAGGGCTTCCTTGAGTACAACGACGACTTAGGCGAGGAAGACCTCGATTTGATACACGACTCGTCGCTCATCTACCTCTACAGGCTCATCTTCGTTCTCTACGCGGAGAGCGAGGGGCGCGAACTCCTGCCGCGCGGTGACGAGATTTACGCCGAGAACTACAGCCTCAACACGCTGAAGCAGGAGGTTACGGAGAACTTAGACGACTCCGGAACGCATTACCTCGCTTGGGAAGACAATCTCTGGAACCGCCTCGACAGCCTGTTCAGACTTATCGACCAAGGTAGCAGGTCGCGCGGTATTCCCGAGGACGAACTTTTCATACCCGCGTACAACGGCGGTCTTTTCCGCACTAACCCCGACGAGACGGACAGCGACGAGGCGCGGTTCTTGGACGAGCACGTGGCTGGCGATTGGTACGTCGCGCGTGTCCTTGACCTTCTCACACGAAGTTCGGTCAACGGCGGAAAGACGTTCGTCGATTACTCGTCGCTCGACGTGCGCCATCTCGGTAGCATCTACGAAGGTCTCCTTGAATACCGTGTCAACGTCGCAGACGCGCCTATGCGTGTGGAGGACGGCGAGTACGTCGTCGTGGAGGACGACGCCGACGAGGACGTGGATGTAGAGGTACAGGCGGGCGACGTCTACCTCTCGACCGACTCCGGCGAGCGGAAGGCGACGGGTTCGTACTACACACCCGAGTACGTCGTCGAGTACATCGTCGAGGAAACGCTCGGTCCCTTAGTGGACGACGTGCGCGAGAGCCTCGTTGCGGAGAGCACCGAGGAGAGCTTTGCGGACGACTTCGCGGAGCGCGTCTTCGAGATGAAGATTCTCGACCCCGCGATGGGTAGCGGACACTTTCTTGTGAACGCCGTCGATTATCTGGCGCGCGAGATAATCAACGCACAGCAGAGACAGGACGAGCGCGCTGGCGAGAAGACGGTCGCGGAGGAGCGCGACATAAACTGGGCGCGCCGGCAGGTCGCGCAGAAATGCATCTACGGCGTCGATAAGAACTCGCTCGCCGTCGAACTCTCGAAGGTCTCGCTCTGGTTACGGACGCTCGCGGCGCGCCAGCCCCTCGCCTTCTTGGACCACCACCTCAAGACGGGCGACTCGCTCGTGGGTTCGAACGTCGAGGAGATAGACGAACTCGAAACGACGGGCGGCGACAACGACGGTCCAAACTCGACGCTCACGGAGTTCGGCGTGACGCGCAGGGGCACCGTCGAAGACTTGATGCGTATCTATTCGGACTTCATCGCAATCGAGAACCAAGACCTCGCCGACATCAAGGAGATGGAGGAGAAGTACGACGAGTTCGAGCGCAACGTCCTCCGTCGGCGTCTCGAAGCGATTGCGAACGTCAAGACCGCCGAGGAGTTCGGCGTCGACCCGCCGGGCGGGGTTTACGAACGCATGGCGCGCGCCTTGGAGGACGAAGACGAGTGGGCGGCGGTAGAGGAGAAGGACTGGTTTGCCGAGGCGCAACGTCTCGCTGAGGAGAAGGAGTTTTTCCACTGGCGGCTTGAGTTCCCCGAGGTCTTCTACGACACAGACGGCGAGGAGAAGGAAAATCCGGGCTTCGACGCTGTTATTGGGAATCCTCCTTACGGTATTGATTTACCGAAGGAGTACCAAGAATATCTCGGAAAGAACTATATTTCCGCTGGCTTGGAGTATGACAGCTATACATTCTTTTTGGAAAAGAGCATTAGCAATCTTCGACGTGGTGGGCTGTCAGGCTACATCATACCTATCGTATGGACGAAATTAGAATACAACCAAGCCTTGCGGGATTTGATGCTATCTGACACACAACTGCGGGGAATAGTAGATGTTGGCGATGTTTTTCCGGACGCAGTCGTTGAGACGATGATACTCACTTTCAGTAAAGAGGAACCGACGGGGAAAACGGAAATACGGGTGGTGAACGAAGCAGGAACTATTGAGGATAGGCTAACTAATCTGAATAGAGGCGATTGGGAAATCGAATATGAAGTGGATCAATCGGTGTTCTCCGAAAACTCCAACTTGAAAATCGATTACGATACGGAGCCAACATCAAGAGACCTAATCTCTAAAGTAGAATCTGTGTCGGATAACCTCGGAGAACTTGCTGACATCTCTCAGGGGATAACACCTTACGATAGCTATGCAGGGCAAGATAGAGAAATAATCGAGAATCGTGCGTATCACTCCAAGGAGAAAGAGGACGAAACATATGGAAAATGGTTGGACGGTCAGGATGTTTCGAGATACCACATGGGTTGGGGTGGTGAATGGCTGAGTTACGGCGATTGGCTGGCTGCACCTCGGGAGAAAAAATACTTTACAGAACCTCGTCTGCTCTTCCGCGAAGTAACGGGCGGTGTCAACCGTGTTATTGCGACGTACACTGAGGAGGAGTATTATTACGGACATAGCGTAATCCCGGCGGTGACTTCAGACTGTAGGCTGTCTGGAAAGTGCTTGCTCGCTATCGTTAATTCGAGCCTTCTTGGATGGTACAATCTCAATACATCACCGAACGCCAAGAAGGACAAATTCCCAAAAATGAACCCCGACGATGTGGCAAATCTTCCCATCTATCGAATGGTTCTTGATGCCTCTGAAGCCGAATCAGTATCGCGCGTCTCCTCGCTCGTGGACGACTACGAAGCCTACCTGACCGGCGACGCGCCCGCGCCGAAACCCGACGAGGACGATGTGGCGCACGACTTCTTAGCCGAACTCGCGGAGCGCATGACGACGCTCAAACAGGACCGCGCCGCGCTCAACCTCTCTTTACTCGAATACCTCGGAGTCTCCGCCGACGACGGACTCCCCGAAACACTCGAAGGCGCGACCTTAGGCGACCTGTACATGCCCGTCTCGGGCGTCTCCGACACGCCGCTCGCGCGGACCGCCGACGAACTCGAAAACGCGCGCATCGGGGAGGTCGAGGTGGAGGACAGGGACGGAAGGCTCGTCCTCCGCGCGACGGCGCGGTACAAACCCGAGAACGAGGACGAGCACGAGACCGACCGCTGGGGGTACACCGAAACCGGGTTCCACGACGTGATGGAGTTCGTCGGCTTGGACGACGCGGAGGAGGCGCTCGTCCGCGAGTTCGTCCCCGTCGCGGTCGAGGAGGCGGGCGGGTTCGCGGGCTTCCGCGAGACAGCGACAAAGAGCAACTCGCTCGTGGACAGGCTCAAGGCACTCACGCTCCCCGACGTTGACGCGACACGCGACGACCTCGACAGGTACACCGACGTGAAGGCGCGCGCCGACGAACTTGACGACAAGATAGAGCGCACCGACGCGCTCATCGACGAAATCGTCTACGACCTGTACGGGCTGACGGACGAGGAAATCGAAATCGTCGAAGAAGCTGTGAGCGACTGACCGCGAGTGAGGAACGTAGCGACGAACGAGCGTTCTTTTTGGTCCAGCTTTTTGCGAGTCGGGTGGCGGACCCACCCGACGAAGTAAAAAGGTGGAGGGTCAGCCTTATACCTGACAAACGCCTATTCCAACTAACATGAGCAAGCAGGACGAGCGGGAGAAGTCTATGATGGACCTCATACGCGAGGACATCGAGGAGAACGAGGAACTATATGAGGCTCTCGCCGCCGACACCGACGAGTAGCCCCTCCGACGGTCACACCACCTCTTCGAAGTACTCCAGCCATACCTCGTACAGACGGTCTTTCTCGTAGTAGTTCGACATGTCGACATCCGTACCGCGTCTCAGTTCCTTCGAAACTCCGAGAACTTCGACGGATCTCTCCTTGACTTCTACGAAGGGTCGGAATGGCTCTATCCCGTTGTCCTTCATCATGCCTCTGAGGGTAGCCATCGCTGTTCTGTGGTTAGCGTCCGGGAAGAAATGGAGTCCGACCATCGCACGCATCCAGAGAGCAGACTGCGACGCAAGTGCTTCTTCCGTCGGAAAGTCCTCGATTACCTTCGACATGTCTTTCCGTTTTCCTTTTCCGAGCTTTATCCTCCGACGGGTGTCGAGATGTGTGTAGGCATGCGCGTCCTCGTACTCGGCGTCGTCGTCTCTGAAGAACTCCATGTTTGTCCGGATAACGTCGTCTACATCGAGATTGACTTCAGTTATCCGCCCTCCGACATCGTTCACGTCCTCGCCTGTCATACGTTGTGGTCGTTCTACCGTAGGCTTCGAGACGTATCCCGTCTTCGGTGTTCCGAGTTTTCGGAACCTTCGGGTAGATGAGGGAGCGGAAAGACAGGGACCCCTACTCGTCGGCGAGCTTGTCGTATATCTCGCGGTTCTCCTCGCGCAGTCTGCGTGATACTTCGACGGGAGGGTCCTCTTCGTCCTCGTCTCCGTCCTTCTTTTCTACTTCCAACATACTCTATCTAACCCCTCTAAGCTTATCTATCTGTCGTCGCCTCTTCGATGTACCGAACGACATGGTCCATGTTGACCTCTCCCTCGGTTGCGAAGTCGCGCAACAGAACCCTCACCTCGTCACCGTACTCGAACCTGTGACCGTTCAGAGCAAGGAACGTCTCGGTCGCGTTAAGTGCGGATATGACCGATGCCGAACCCTCCGCAAACCCTTTTACGCTCTCGCGCGACTCTCACGTAATGAGCGAAGAAGCCGAAGCCGAGGCTGAAGCAGAAGAGACGGAAGACGAACCGGAGGAGGAAACCGACAAAAAACTCGACGCCGAGACGCGCGAGCGCATCGAGAACCGCCTCGAAGAAATCTTAGAGGAGTATGACATACCCAAGCAGTTCCCGAAACAGGCGCGTCAGGAGGTCGAACGTATCACCGACGGATTCCGCGACGAAATCGAGGAAGGCGGCGACGACGAACGCGTCGATCTGCGCGCGCTCACGACGTTCACGTGCGACCCGAAGCGGGCGCAGGACTTCGACGACGCGATAACCATAAACGAGACGAGCGACGGATGGCGCCTCTGGGTGCACATCGCAGACGTCTCGCACTACGTCACGCCCGACACCGAACTTTATCAGGAGGCGAAGAGGCGCGCTTCGACCGTCTACTTCCCGGGGCATACGGTTCATATGCTCCCGTCTGACCTCGCCGAGACGGTCTGTTCGCTCGTCCCCAACGAGGAGCGTTTTGCACACTCGGTCGAGATGCTCATCAACGAGAACTACTCTTTCGAGAACGTCGATATCTACAAGAGCGTCATAGAGAGCGACCGCAGGCTGACCTACTCCGAGGCTGAGAGCGTCTTGGAAGGCGACGACTCCGACGTATCCGACGACGTAGCGGAGAGCCTGCGCACCTCCTACGAACTCGCCGAAGGGCTACACGAGACGCGTAAGGCGGACGGCTCTCTCGTCCTCAACCCGGCGCGCGATAGGGCACACACAATCGTCGAGGAGTGCATGCTAAAGGCGAACAAGGCGGTCACACAGGAACTCATGTGGAACCGCGGCGTCGAGGCGATGTACCGCGTACATCCGCAACCGACGCCTGACCAGTGGAGCGACGCGCTTCAGGAGATACAGGACATAGACGACGTTTCGATACCCGCCGACAAGTGGGACGAGCCGAGAGTCGCCGTCAACGAGGCGATAGAGAACGCGAGCGAGCGCGACCTGCGGAAGATACAGCGTGCCGTACTGTTCGTCATGCCGCGCGCGAAGTACATGTCGGACCCCTTCGGCGGGCACTACGCGCTCAACTTCGACATCTACGGGCACTTCACGTCTCCCATACGGCGTATCGCTGACCTCGTCAACCACCGCATCGTGCACGAGAACGACGTGCCGGACGACATCGACGCTCTCGCCGACCACGCGAGCGACAGGCAGGTCGACGCCGAGAGTGCCGAGCGCGATTTCAAGAAGTTCCTCGAAGAACTCGGTTTCGACCCGCACGAGGTCGAAGATTACAAGTTCGACAGCGGCGGCGACTGAACTCAGTCTTCGCGTACCCTCTCCGGCAGATTCGGCACCCTCTCTCTGAGTTCCTTCAGACACTTTTCGATGACAGCCATCGGGTTCGTGTCTTCGACCCCGCCGGGTTCGTGGTAGCCTTCTTCCCAGTCAGCGTGATCGACCTGAAAGTGGCACGGACCTAACTCCTCGTGGTCGTCGTCTTGGTGCCAGCCGCACGACCACGGCGACCCGGGTTCGTTATACTGTACGCGGAACGCGTCGCGTTCGGAGCGCGGACGCCACTCGACCTCCAGTTCGGCTCTCTCGCGCTCGTACTCCTGCCCCAAGAACGTCTCGGTGTCCAGAACGGCACGCACACGCGTCGGGCGCATGCTGCTGGGTTCGGCGCGCACCTCGACAACGCCCTCGGTACGCCGTAGTCTGTCCCTGACGCGCTTGTGTATCTCGTACCTGTCGAGGTGGTTACGGTTCCGGCTTTCCGTGTCACGCATCGACTTTGAGGCTCTCGTACTCCGACACGTCTTTTTCGACGGCGTCGTAGAGCATGACCGCGTGCCCTATCATCTCCGACTGGTGTTCGAAGTACTCCCAGTCCTCGGCGTCGCGTATCCTCGATTTGCGTTCGTCCTCTGATTCCTCCGAGATGGAAGCACGGAGTCCGTCGGGTGAACCGACGCCGTACTCTTCCTTCCACGACTCTATCCGCGACTCTACCGCGTCGAGTTCCTCGACGAGTTCCTGCTTCGTGTTCTCCTCTATCAGGTCGCGTATCTGGTCGAAACGCTGTGTCGTGGGGTCGGGGTAGTACAGCGTCTCTCTTCCACGTTCGACGGCGACGAGCCTGTTGGTCTCCACCATCTGACGCAGATACTTGCGTGCCGTGTTGGGCGCGACACCCGCGGAGTCGGCGATTTTCTGTGCGTTTCTTGGCTCGCGCACCGTCATGGCTACATCGCGTATACGCCTCATTTTTTCTTCGTGGCTCGTCGGCATGTCTTCGGTTACGGTGTGTGTGTTTTAGTATTTTGCGTCCTGTTTCAGTATTTTGAAATACCACCCACCCGAACCTTATTTTCCGTTGAGCACGATGTACGTGCCATGGAAACCCCAATCGACTACTCCGAGTACGAGCGCGGTCAGGACTGTAACTACTGGGAACTTGACCCGGCGATACGCAGGACTGTCGAGCGTCGTGTCGGTCTTGACGAGGACTTGGAAGAACGGCTCTCCTCGTTCGGTGAGACGGTGGGCAGACAGGTTTCGCCGAACGCCGATGTCGTCGCCGACAACCCACCAAAACTCCGGACGTACGACAGGAACGGCGAGCGCGTCAACAAGGTCAACTACCACCCGAAGCACCTCGAAAACGAGAAACTCGTCTACGAGAGCGGTCTCATCGCCGACCTTTTCGAGGCACCGCCGGGACGAGACGATACAGTCTCGCATGTCGAGCACTTCGCGCGGTTCTACCTCATGGAGTACTCGTCGAGTACCGGACTCGGATGCCCCGCGGCGATGACGGGCGGTGCCGCGCTCCTCCTCGAAAAGTTCGACGACGGAAGCCTCGACGAGTACTACGACGCTCTGACGGCGCGCGACTACGACGACCTTGAGACGGGTGCGATGTTCCTTACCGAAAAGCAGGGCGGAAGCGACGTCGGAGCGAACGACACCGTCGCCGAACCGACGGGCGAAGAGGGCGTCTACGAACTCACGGGCGAGAAGTGGTTCTGTTCCAACATCGACTCGGGTGCCGCGCTCGTCCTAGCGCGTCGTCCTGACGCGCCGGAAGGCACGGAAGGACTTTCGCTCTTCATGGTGCCGAACGAGAAGCGGAACGGGGAGCCGAACGACTTCCTCTACCGCCGCCTGAAGGACAAGCTAGGCACGAAGAGCGTTCCGACGGGCGAAGTAGTCTTTGAGGGCGCGGAAGCCTACTTGCTCGGCGAGACGGAGGAAGGCTTCAAGTACATGTCCGAGATGCTCAACATGGAGCGTCTGTACAACGCCATCGGGAGCGTTTCGGGGCGCGCGTTACTCGAAAGCAGGATACACGTCGCAAACCGCGATGCGTTCGGAAAGAAGCTGAAGAACCAGCCTCTCATGAAGCGTGACATGGTCGATATGACGGTCAGACACGAAGCCGCGGTGGAGGCGACGTTCGAGGCTGTCGAGCAGTTCGGTCGGCGCGAGGAGGCGGAACGCGCCGGAGAGACGGACGAACACGCCTACCGTCTCATGCGCATACTCACGCCCGTGGTCAAGTACAAGACGGCGCGTATGGCTGTCGATAACGCGTCGTACGCGATGGAGATAAAGGGCGGCGACGGCTACGTAGAGGAGTTTGTCCATCCGCGCCTCCTGAGGAACGCACAGGTCACGCCTATCTGGGAGGGCGCGTCGAACATCATGGCACTCGACGTTCTCAGGTCGATGGCTTCCGAGTTGGCGCACCGCGCCTTCGTCGAAGAGTTCGACGGACGCCTCGACAAAATAGACGACCCACGCTTAGACGAGACGGTTGCGACGGTGCGCGAAGAACTCGACGCTCTCTCCGACGCCTTCGACGCGATGGAGAGCGTCGAACCCGATATCGCACAGCACGAAGCGAAGCAACTCGCCGACTTCATCTACGACGTCACAGCCGCTGTCTGCCTCTTGGAGCGCGCCGAATGGCGTCTGGAGGAGGCGGACGACGCACGCGAAAAGCTCGTCGCAGAGTGGTTCATCCGCGACCGTTTCGAGACACACGACACGCGCGGTATCGTGGAGGACGAGCGAGACACGACGCCCTTAGAAGAGTACGACAGCATCGTACGGTACGACCGAGTCGCGCCCGAGCGCGCAGTCGCTGAGCCGACGGACTAAAACTATATTCCGTCCCATACCTTCTTGTCTTCCGCGAACAGGGATAGTCTATGTACCGTTACACCCCCAGCGAGATAGACCGCGAACGCGCCCACCACCAAGCCGTGATACAGGGCGCGGACGACCTCGACGTAAAACGTATCGGCAACTTGGGCGAACTCGCGTTCGAATGCTTCTGCCGCGAATACCTGCCTGTCGAGATGTGGGACTGGATGAACGAAGATGCGATACGACGTTGCAATCAGGAAAGCTTCTCTGCTTACGACTTCGAGGTCTTTGGCTACGAGGTAGACGTAAAGACCTCACGCGATGTTTCCGCGTTCCTTCCTCGCAAGCTACTTGATAACGACCCTGACGATGACATCATCGTGATGTCGTGGCACCGCGACAATGAGGACGCACTGATGCTTCTCGGGTGGTCGCGTGTCGAGACGCTTAAATCGAAGGTCGAAGCAGACGACGAGTACGACGCCGAAAACCCGAGCCGGTTGGACCATCTCACAGCGCGTCGGATGAACGAACTCATCGACCTAGGACCGAATACAGCGCATATGAACCAGCGTCCCACGAACCCGTTCGAACACGGCGACCGCGTCGTCAAGAATGACGGTTCGAGCCGCGAGCCGGGTATCGTCGTCGAGGTTCTGCCGCCCGAGAAAGAGGGCAACGTCCACGGACAGACCTTCGAAGGTGAGGCGATAAACGTCGCATATGCAGAACCGATGAACTGCGGACCGGGCGACTGGCGAGGATACCATCCGGCAAAGCTAGCTTCGTACTGCGACGACCAAGACATCAAGCTCTACACGTACAAGCACACGAACCTCGAAATCTCCGAGAATCCTTTCGTCGTCGGTGACCGGCTGGTGAAGGCTGACCACGACGACCCTGATACGGCAGTCGTCGTAAGCAGAAACGGGGATGAGGTGTCTGTAGCCTTCGAAGGTCAGTTCAACGACGGTATACCTGACTCGAACTTAGCCGACTACTGTGACGACAACGACATCCGTCTGTACACGTACGACGCGGAGGAACTGGAGTTCGTGTAGCAGAAACTCAATATTACTCAACTCTCCTTCCGCCAATAATGGGCTATAGTGGGCAATATTCATCCGTTTGCGGTTCGTAACATGTCACATGAAAGTGGACGCCGACGAACTCCAGACGAGCGAAACAGACGACCGTGGACGTATCTACCTCGGCACGGAGTACGCGAACAAACGCGTTACAGTCGCTGTCGTCGAGGTCGAATCCGACCGTCCCGACGAGGAGGAACTCGCTGAGGCTTACCTCGATGCTTCCGAGAGTGCGGATTCACTCTCGGAGGAATGGGAAGAGGTGTCCGACGAAGCGTGGAAAGAACTCGACGGATGAGCGACGAACCTACGGTTCGTCGTGGTGATGTTGTCGTGGTAAGACTTGACCCTGCGGAGGGTCACGAAATGAAGAAGACCAGACCGGCGGTAGTGGTGCAGAACGATGTCGGCAACATGAACTCCAGCACAACCATCGTCGCCCCCGCGACCGGAACCCACAGAGGGTACCCTTTCGAGGTTCTCGTCGAGGAGGCGGACTCGCCTTTCGAGAAGGACTCGTCGGTACGTCTTGACCAGATACGTGTCGTCTCAGTAGAAAGACGGATTCATTCGGTCGTCGGAAGCCTTGACGAGCCTACGATGACGAAGGTTGATGAAGCTCTGAAGCTGAGCCTTGGTCTGTGAAGACGCGTCCCTTCGGGCGCGTGTCTCGGCTCTGTATGCCGAACGAACCCTTCGCCATAAGGTGTTATTATCTTACTACCAACAGGTTTATAACCTTTTTACACGTACATATGTCTTAGGTATGGACCAGTTAGAACTAGACCGTGACATGCAGATAGAGCTGGGTTCGAAGCCGGTGAGGTACTTCGAGAACGCGATGTACCGACACTGGAACCCGTCTGAGATAGACCTCAGCAAGGACCCTGAGCGCATAGTCGGAATGGTGGACGACTACGGAATGGATGCCTTCGACAGGCTCAAGGGCGGACTGAGAGCGTTCCAGCTTGGCGAGGAAGCCGTGACCGACGACCTCGCGCCTCTTGCGATGGGTATACCGCAGATAGAGGACCAGATGTTCATAACCACGCATCTGTACGAGGAGGCGAAACACACGTACCACTTCGACAGGTACTGGAGAGAGGTCATACACGAGGTAGAGGACGAACTCGGGATAGAGCGTACCTACCCCACGAACTTAGAGGAAGGGTACACGACGCAGGAGTACATAGACAACTACTCCGAGCTTTTCGAGCGCACAGAAGCCGCCGTCGAGAAGTGCGCCACGGACCAGTCACCCGAGACGGTTGCGAAGGCGATATGCCACTACCACCTCGTCATCGAGGGTATAGCCGCGCAGTCAGGCTACTTCGCCATGCACTCGCTCTACGGCGACAACGACGCCGTGCCCGAGATGCCCTACCTTCCGGGGCTTACCGAGGGCTTCGACAACATACGCGCCGACGAGGGCAGACACGTCGGCTACGGCATGTACAAGCTGAAGAAGTACGTCTCTGAGGGAGAGGTCGAACCCGCTCTGATACAGGACACCGTCATGGAACTCGTCGAAATCGTCAAGGGCATAGTCGCGCCCGAGGAGGACCACTACGAACACATACCTGGTCTCGCACCAGAGATTGTCGAGGAGTACGCGACCGAGAAGCATATGGAGAGGATGCAACAGATAGTGGACGCGGGCGAAGACATACCCGGAATCGAGGAACTCACGAACGTCGAAGTCGCGGGCGACTGAGAACGCAGTCCGTCCCGAAACTGCACTTCCCCGGTAGATTCAACAGCCTACGGTTGCTATTCAGTATATGTCGCTAAAACTGTACGAACTCGACGGCTGTCCGTACTGCGCAAAGGTCAGGAAAAAGCTAGACGGACTCGGCTTGGAGTACGAGTCGGTCATGGTTCCTTCGAGCCATTCGAAACGCGACGAGGTGAAGAAAGTCAGCGGGCAGACCGGCGTGCCGGTGCTCGTTGACGAGGAGCACGGTGTGGATGGAATGCCCGAGAGCGATGATATTGTGGAGTACTTGGAGGAGACGTACGCGTAGAGCGCGAACTTACCGTCAATTAGTTTTACCACTTCACGCTCCGTCCAAAGACGAAGATGAGAAGCGCGATGAGTAGCGCGCCGGTAGCGGACTGTACCGTCGAAAGTATACGGCTTAGTCCAACGGGGTACATGTCGCCGTATCCGAGGGTTGTGAAGGTGACGGAACTAAAGTAGAAGCTGTGTGCGATGACATCTAGATACTCAGCAGGAGCAGACGCGGAGGCATAGCTAAGGAGTCGCGCGGCTCCGTCACCGGTCTGTCTGATGCCGACAATCGGATACAGAAACGTGAACAGGACAACTACGGAGAGCGATGTGAGAATAACTCTAATGGGTTTCTCACCGTAGCCCGAGGTCTTCTCGTAGAGCCAGTTGATTCCTCTGTCGAATTCGAGTTTCGCTCTGTGTTTCCAGTCCAAATCCTCGTTCTCAATTTCGTCTTTGTACTTCTCTCTGCGGTACTGCATCTCTTTGATGAAGAATTTCGACGCGAGTTCGTGGTCACCGACTTTCTTGGCTCCATCCTTGGCTTTGAGATACGTAGCTTCCAACTCATCGATTTGATCATCTTCACCCTCACTTTCGTCATCTGGTACGAACTCGTGGATTCGAGAATTTGACAAGAGGTCTTCCTTGTACTCAGTGAAATCAAAGCCGTCGAAATCGGTTCTGTAGAATTTGAAATGGTCAAATAGGTCGTGGTTGGAGTTTTCTGCCCGGATAGTAACGTCACAGAATGTCGCTCCTGTTAAATCATAGAAAGCCGAACCGTCCTCAGGTTGTTGAATCTCGCCTTCTTGTATAGTAGCATCCTCCAACTCAATCACGCTTGCTACTGTTTCCTCAAAGCTCACGCCCCCTAGCGTGGACTCGCCAAATGATGCTTCTTCACTAAATTCTGCGTTACTGAAGATAGAGCTTCCTTCGAACTCTGCGATATTAAACTCAGCAGACCCTCCGAATTCCACACTACTAAAGTCAGCTACTCTTCCGAATTTCGTACCCGTAAACTCCGATTCTTTTCTGAACTCCGTATCCACAAAATTAGTTATCCTTCCGAATACTGCACCTCCAAAGTCAGCATCCCCTGCAAATTTTGCGTTACTGAAGTCAGTGTAATACCCGAACTCTGCGTTGTTAAACTTCGTATCTCCTTTGAAATCCACGTCATAGGGAAAGGATATGCTTGCAAATTCTGTATACTTGAAATCGGACTTCCCTTCAAGTTCTGCACCACTAAAATCAGACCAACTTCTAAACCTCGTCTTGGTAAAGTCAACTTCTTCTTTGAATCTAGCTTCTCTAAAAAAAGCATCCTGCTCGAACTTTACGTTCTTGAATTTAGACTGCCCTTGGAAAACAACGTTGTCAAAATCAATATCTTCTTTAAATTCAGCACTCCCAAAGTGTGACTCATTTTCAAATTCCGCATGGGTGAAGTAAGATAGGCCCTCAAACTTCGTGTGCCCAAAGTTGGAGTCCCCCTCAAAAATCACGCCAGTAAAGTCAGACATCCATTCAAAATCCGTGCCCATGAAGTTGGATTCTCCTTTGAATCTCGCTTTAGTGAAGTCGGAATAACTACCAAATTCTGCGTGTGTGAACACACAATTCTTCTTAAACTCGGCACCCGTGAAGTGAGAACTACCTCTGAAGTCCACGTCCTTGAAATCGGATTCTCCGATTATTATTGAATGATCCATACGCCACTCTTGATCCACCCTAGCGTTATTCATATCCAATTTTTTCATACCAGCGAAACGAAGGTCGATAGGGTGGTTATCATCTTCGGACTCAAGAATCTCATACGCAAGATTTAGTTCCCCAAACTTCGCACCGACGAAATATTTAGCTTCCTCGCCGCCCTCTTGTACTTTTTTCAGAAACTCTTCCTTCGTTTTTTTGTCGTCCTTTTTATCCACGGGTAAATGGAAAATGCACAGCCCGTCTTCTTCTACGTCGTGAGGGCAGTCTTCGGGGATATCATCATCTCCGTGCCGTTTGAGGCGTTCGTTCCACTCCTCCGAGTCGAAGTATCGGCAGGTTTCTGTCACTCTTTGTAGTTCAGACAGCGACGGTAAAAATCATTTCCCTGCTACGTGTCGAAACCCTACTCCTCCGCCCCGACCTTTTCGTTCACGACGTAGATAACGGCTATCGGTATTCCAACACCGAAACAGAAGAAGGCGGTCATCGCCACCAGAAAGGGAGGAACGAACGAGAACTCCAGAAGCAGAAGCAAGATACCGAAGACGACGAAAGGCAGAAGGACGAACACCGAAGTCCATTCCAGACTGACTTCTCCTCGGTTCATAAGCAGTTCTATCGATTATAACGACGGCAAAAAGCGTACCGAAGTAGCGCGTCTCGCGTACCTACTGCGTCAACTGTGCGAGTATCTGCGCGTTTATCGAGCCGGGCTGGAGCGTGTCTCCGCCGCGTTCCTCGGCGAACGTGCTTGCCTCGTCGGTCGAGGAGAAAGGCACTATCGCGGGACCCATCGCGCCCAAGACGCCCGTAGCGACAGCGTAGAGAACGTCGTCGGTGTGTGCGAAAGCCTCGCGCTCGGGGTGCGACGAGATGTAGCCCTCGTTGTCCACGGTGTAATCGACAGACGAGTAGTCGGTGACGAACTGCGCCGCGACGGGGATGTCACGGTCGGCAATCTCCTCGTAATGGTACCTGTACATGTCGGAGACGGAGCAGAACTTCGCAGGTCCGTCGCGTCCTTCGGGAACGTCGCCCGCGTAGTAGGTCTGCGCCACGGGACCGGGATGGTCCTGTATAACCATGCCGCACATGTCGCACGTGCTTCCGTCGTCCAACCCGACAGGCTCGTGTTCGGTTCTGGTGCCGCTGAGACATCCCGATACGACGAAACCGGTGACAGCGAGGAAGCCACGGCGGGTTGTCTTCCCCGTGCTTTTTTTCCCCATGTTCCGGTTACGTGCTCGGTAGGCATATCGATGTTGATAACGGCTTACCGATGCGTCGACGTGTCGCCCCCGTCAGAAACGCCGTAAACTAATTGTGCCGAGTAACGTTATGGTAGACATGGGAACCAACGACACCGGTAATACAGGATGCAGAGACATCTTCTTCGTGAACCCGAGAAAAACCCGTTCGGCGGTATTCGTGGACGTAAGAAACAGTGTTTCTCAGCCCACCTGACATGAACGGAGGATTAGACAAACTCATGAAACGGATAGGCATAGAGAGGGAGGACAAGGACAAGAGCATCGCCGAGGATGTCAGAGACTCGTTACAGGTAGGACTGTTCAATATCGACAACATCAAGCAGGACATCGACGAGAGGATGGACAGGGTAGACCGGAAGTTAGAGCACGTCGAGGAGGTAGAGAACGACGCGAGGGAGACACTGATGGAGGTCGAGGACAAACTCGACGAGATAGATATCCGGATAGGGATACTGGAGTTCAAACTCGCAGGTGCGGTGATACTCGGACTCGTCTACCTGTCCATCATATCCGCGCAGGAGAACCGTATCTACGTCTCGTACTCAGCTGGTATACTCGCCGTGGTTTTCGCCGCTGAAACCCTGATTACGCTGTACAGAGGCTTCTTTGGTGACTTCATCGTGAAGGGTATTCAGGGTCTGAGGAGCCGGATATAATTGTACTGCGCAGTACCGACTGCACCGGCACGTCCGTCCTGTTCCTGACTTCAGCCTCTCGGGACAGGATTTATGTCTGTACGGGTTAACAAGAACTCATGGCACTCATAGAGACGAACGGACCCGGCGCGCTCGCTCTCGCGGTGGCGATAGGCGTGCTTTTCATGCTGTTAGGGACTGGGATGTTCGTCAGCAACGCGTCGACGCTCTCCGGAGCAGAGACGACCGAAGCGACTGTCGAGTCGGTCAGCATAGGCGAAAGCGTCAATCCCGACAGGGTAGGCAATGACTACTACCCTGTGATACAGTACAGATACACCGTGGACGGCGAGGAGTACCGTAACTCGAACTACAAAGCAGGTTCGGGCAGACGCGTGGACTCACAGTTCTGGGCGGAGGACATCGTCGAGGAGTACGAAGAGGGCGAAACCATAACCGTCTACTACACGCCGTCGGAACCGTCGAACTCGTTCATCGAGAAGTCGATGCCCGCGCATCCTTACGCCCTCTTCGGCTTCGGTCTTCTGTTCTTCTTACCTGCCGTCTACATGCTACGTCCTTACTTCAGCCTGATAGACGACGACTGAAGTACCACGCGGGCTTATTCGGAATCGGGCACAGGACGCACGTCCAGAACGTCCGACGGCTTCCTGTTGACACGGACGACCTCGTCGGCTGTCTGTGACAGGCGTCGGCTCAGAACGTCGAAACGCTCCTGTATGTCGCTTCCGAGAACGGGTAGGTCGCCCGCCTTCTTTGCTATCTTCGCGCTCCTCTCCGAAGCGTCGCGTAGCTTCGACTCGACTCTCGAAGACTTCTCGTCGAGAGCCTCCATCGACCGCATAGCCTCCTCGAACTCCTCAACGATTAATTCGTAGTCCGTATCCCCTTCGTCGGCTTCTTCGAGCGCGGTTTCGAGTTCCCGCAGACTCCTTTCGAGGTTCTTCGACTCTTCCTGCCACTCCCTGAGTTCGCGGCGCAGGTCGCGCGCCGAAGCATCGAACCTCTCCAAGCCGATAATCCTCGAAGTCGCAACGTTCCAGACCGAGCCTTTGAGAGGTACGCTCGTCTCCTTCGCTCGGTCTATCAACGAAACCACGGCGTCGAGTGCCTTGAGCGTCGGTCTTACTGCTTTGTCTATCCTTTCCGCGGTCTCCATGGAATGTCTTGGAGGCACGACGGTATATCTGTGGCGGAGGCTCTGACGAACACCGCTACCGACCCCGGATGGGAGCGATACCGACCACCGTAACTACCGCCATCAACAACCGGAGCGGTCCAAGACGACAAGCATACCCTCTTCGGGAAGGCGGTTCGGTGGCTTGGAGTACCGTCGTGTTTTTGAGAAGAAACTATGCTGTTTTAGATACCGTCTACTGGAGCCGTTAAACCTGTACTCCGCAGAAAACCTGAGTGGCGAAGACCGTCTTTCCTTCGCTGACGTAGACGCCGACAGATATCGCGTTCCAGTCCTCGCTGAGTATGTTTTCCCTGTGCGCGGGCGACGCCATCCAGTCGTTCACGAGCATCCGCGCTATGTCGTCCTCGTTCTCGTTCACTACGGTCTCGCCCGTCCGTTCGTCGTTGACCTCCGTCTCGTAGAAGGTCGCTCCTGCGTTCTCGCCTGTGTTCGGCGAACTATCGAGGCTCCAGCCTCCTCCGTCTGCCAGTTCGTCAAGCCGTTCTCTCTCTTCGGCGGGTACGCATACCCGCCCGTCAAGCCCGTTATCGAACTCCATCCTCTCTTCGAAGTCATGTCCCTGCGAATCGACGTGCCCAACATACCCGTTGTTCGCCATGTCCTCGCTGTGGCTCCTCGCAATCTCGACGAACTCGTCCGTGTATTCGAGTTCGTCGAGACCTTCGGCGGCGCGCTCCTCGTTCGTGTACTCGAAGACGAGACGCTCTATCTCGGAGCGGTTGTAGTCGTCGCTCGGACCGGGGTTCTCCCAGTCGTTGACAACCTCGAAACGAAACTCCTCTCCTTCGACTTTCTCGAACTGCGGCGTCTCCGAACCGTCGTCGAAATGTGCGTATCCGACGACCAGAGCGAAAGTCATGCCCGCGACGAAGACGACTGCGACCAACACCTTCAGAGCGGTCATCGCTACGCTCGCCTTCGTACTGTCCCTTCCCGCGTCGTTTTCCATGCACGGAATAGAGAAGCGGAACGTTTGAACCTTACCGATTAGGTCGTGTGCCCTCCAAGTCGTATGAAAGGATACATTAGTACGACGGGCGTTTCTCCTGTAGTGACCCAAGACGACTCGAAGAGGTACGAGCTACAACGTATCGTCGAGAGGCTCGACGACCTCGAAGGTTCGGGAACACAGCTAGTGACAATCTACATACCGCCCGACAAGATGCTGAGCGACGTGGTTGCGCACGTCCGTCAGGAGCACAGCGAGGCGTCGAACATAAAGAGCAAGCAGACGCGCACCAACGTGCAGGATGCTCTCTCGTCGATACAGTCGCGTCTCAAGGGGTACAAAAAGACGCCGGAGAACGGTATGGTCATCTTCTCGGGCGCGGTTGACGCCAAGGGCGACAAGACTGAGATGGAGACCATCGTCCTCGAAAACCCGCCTCAGTCCGTCGAGAGCTATATCTACCACTGCGACTCGAACTTCGAGACGGAGCCGCTCAAGGATATGCTTCGCGACAAGTCGCTGTACGGGCTTATCGTGCTCGACAGACGCGAGGCGAACGTCGGCTGGTTGCAGGGCAAGCGTGTCGAACCCGTGGCGAATGCGACGAGCCTCGTCCCCGGAAAACAGAAGAAAGGAGGTCAGTCCGCACAGCGTTTCGCCCGCCTCCGGCGCGAAGCCATAGACAAGTTCTACAAGGAGGTCGCCGAGATGGCGAACGAGGTTTTCGTTCCCAAGAAGGACGAAATCGACGGCGTGCTCGTCGGTGGTCCTTCGCCCACCAAGGAGGAGTTCATAGACGGCGACTACCTCCACCACGAGCTACAGCAGAAAATCGTCGATAAGTTCGACGTTTCGTACACCGACGAGAGCGGTCTGTACGAAATCGTCGATGCCGCACAGGACCGTCTCGCTGACCTCGAAGTGATGAAGGACAAGAGGAGGATGTCGAACTTCTTCGACGAGCTACGTGGTGGCGAACTCGCGGCATACGGAGAGGGGAACGTCCGGAAGAATCTTGAGGCTGGCGCGGTCGATACCCTCCTGCTCTCCGAGGACCTACGCAGGAAACGCGCTTCCTTCGTCTGTCCCGACTGTGGCGCGACGACCGAAGAAACGTTCGAAGGTAAAACCGAAGTTTCGCCACCCGACTGTCCCGAGTGCGGAGCCGAAACCGAAACCGAAGATGTCGAAGATGTCGTCGATGAACTCATCGAACTCGCGGAACAGATGAGCACAGACGTGGCTTTCATTTCGAGCGACTTCGAGGAGGGCGAACAGCTACGCGACGCGTTCGGTGGCGTCGCAGGTATTCTGCGTTACAACACAGGCATCTAAGACGAAACGCCGTAGACGACCTCTACCTGCGCGTCTATCTCGACAGGTCCGGGTGATACTGTCGTTCCGGCGTCGTCCGCCGCCTCTAACTGCTCACGCTCGACGCGTACAGGCGAGAAGCCCGTGTCTACCGTCGAGACGGAACGGACGCCTGTCACAGTGATGTCGCCCGCGTCAGCGACGGCGTCAGCCTGCGACCGCGCGTTGTCCATAGCGGTTTCGAGCGCGTCCTGCTTGAGTTGGATTCTGCGTTCGTCCGAAACCGTGAAACTCATACCCGAAACGCTCGTCGCACCGTTCCCGACAGCGGTGTCTATCACCTCACCGGCGCGTCCTGTGTCGTCTACCGTCACACGGAACGTGTGGCGCGCGTAGTGGCGCGGCACGTCGTTCTCTCTCCTCTCGAAGGACGACGCTTCGCGTAACGTGTATCCCGTGCTCTGTATGTCGTCCTCCGAGATGCCCATGCCCATCAGAGCGGCGCGCATGCTCGACGCGCCGTCAGCGACCTCCTGACGCGCTGTCGAAGGGTCGTCGTTTCGCGCCTCAACGGCAAGCGTTATTTCGGCGGTGTCGGCTTCCGCGTCCGCCGAACCGCTCGCTGTTACCGTGATATGTTCGTTCGGGTTCTGTGCCTCAGGTTCGTGGTTGTCCGCGGTTACTCCACCCATCGCGGCGAACGCTCCAACAGCGAGCAAGCCGCCGAGCACGAACGCTATGGTTATCTTCCTGACGTTTGTCATACGCACAGACTTACGTCGGGCAAGGGGATATAATTAACGTAGACTAAAAGGCGTATTTTAGTTAAAGCGTGAGACTGTTTTCGACAGGATTTAACCGCGGTTACGCGTACCACCCTCCATGCTGGTCGAACTCCGGAGACAGGTGGAAAACGCGCTCTCCGACGCCCTCGATGCAACCGGGTACGGCTCCGAAGGATTATCGCTGGAGGAGCCACCCGACGGAGTTGACGCTGACATAGCCTCTTCCGTCGCTTTCAAGCTCGCGGACGGAGGGAACCCGACACAGATAGCGGAGGAGATAGCCGAAGCCGTCGATACGGAGGCTTACGAACTCGTGGACGCTGTCGAGACACAGGGACCGTACGTCAACTTCCGTGCGAGCGATGCCTACTTCGAGCGTGTCCTCGAAAACGCGCAGGACGAGGATTATCCGACGTTACCGGAAAAAGACGCAAAGATACTTCTGGAGCACACGTCGGCGAACCCGACCGGACCACTGCACGTCGGAAGGGCGCGCAACCCGATTCTCGGCGACTCTCTCGCGCGCCTCCTGCGCAAAGCAGGGTACGACGTTACGGTCGAGTACTACGTCAACGACATGGGGCGACAGGTTGCTACCATCACATGGGCACATGAAGAGTTCAACGAGGACGAAGTCGCCGACATCGAAGGAGAACGCGACAAACCCGACCACGACGTGGTGCGCTACTACCGACGCGCAAACGAGGTTCTCGAAGGCGAACACGGCGAAAAGGAGGCGGAGCATGCCGAGAAGGAGATAGACAAACTCCTGCGCGCGCTCGAAGACGGCGACGAGACGGCACTCAAACTCGTCGGCAAGGCGGTCGATAGGTGTCTCGAAGGTCAGTTGGAGAGCCTCGAACGCCTCGGTGCGTCGTACGACGGCTTCGTACGTGAGAGCAGGTTCGTTCTCGACGGTAGCGTCGATGATGTCGCCGATAGGCTCAAAGCCGACGCGAGGAGCTACGAAGAAGACGACGCCTACGCAATCGACCTCTCGGACTTCGGCATCGAGAAGGAACTCGTCTTCCTCCGTAGTGACGGAACCTCTCTCTACACGACACGCGACTTAGCCTACCACCTCGACAAGTTCGAGAGATGCGACCGCGCGATAAACGTCTTAGGCGAGGACCACAAACTCCAGTCCGAACAGCTTTCATCGGCACTTGACGTTCTCGGACAGGACCGCGACCCTGAATCCATCTTCTACTCCTACGTCAACCTACCCGACGGAAAGATGAGCACGCGCGAAGGCACCGTAGTCAACATGGACGACTTGCTCGACGAAGCCGTCGAGAGGGCGCGCGACGAAATCGAGAAACGTGCGGGCGAACGTGACAGGGATGTCGAACAGGTAGAAGAAACCGCAGAGGCTGTCGGTATCGGCGCGGTGCGGTACGACATCGTGGCACGCCAGCCCGAGAAGCCAATCACGTTCGACTGGGAAGAAGCGTTGAACTTCGACGGACAGCACGCGCCTTACGTCCAGTACGTCGGTGCGCGTGCTTCCGGGATTCAGGAGAAGTCGGACGCGGAAGCAGTGCCCGACGCGAGCGCGCTTGCGATGCCCGAAGAACGCGCTCTCCTGCGCAAGATAGGCGAACTCTCGGCTGTCGTGGAGGACGCCGCGGACGAACTCGCACCGCACAGACTCGCCACCTACTCGCGCGAACTCGCCGAGACGTTTAACGAGTTCTACCGCGAATGTCCCGTGTTGGATGCCGACGAAGAGAAGGAAGGCGCGCGTCTCGCTCTCGTCGCCGCGTCTCGCGTCGCAATCGAACGGTCTCTCGGTCTCATCGGTGTCGAGACGCCGGACGCTATGTGAACAGACTGCCTCAACCCAAACCCATTTTTAATAGGAGGTACAATCCGTACTAGGATGACCGACATATCGGACGACGTTGACTCGCCTATCGACGACTCTTCGACGCAGGACGAGATTAACGAGCTTCGGGAGAGGGTCGAGAAGCTCAGAAACGAGAACGAGAGGGTACGTGACAAGCTCTTAGACGCAAACGCCGAGAAGAACAAGTATCAGCAGAAGATAGAGCGACTCAAACACGAGAACGAGAAGCTGAAGAAGTCGCCTCTTTTCATAGCGACCGTTCAGGAGGTCACCGGTGACGGAGTCGTGGTGCGCCAGCACGGCAACAATCAGGAGGCTCTGACAGAAGTGACCGACGAGATGCGCGAGGACATAGAGCCGGGCGACCGTGTGGCTGTCAACAACTCTCTTTCCATCGTCAAGACGCTCACGGACTCGACGGACGTGCGGGCGCGTGTCATGGAGGTTACGGAGAAGCCCGAGACGACTTACGAGGACATTGGAGGCCTGGAGGAACAGATAAAGGAGGTGCGCGAGACCATCGAACTGCCTCTTACGGACCCCGAACTTTTCGATGACACGGGCATCGACCCGCCTTCCGGCGTTCTGCTCCACGGACCGCCCGGAACGGGCAAGACGATGCTTGCGAAGGCGGCGGCGCGTCAGACTGAGGCGACGTTCATAAAGATGGCGGGTAGCGAACTCGTACACAAGTTCATCGGCGAAGGCGCGCGTCTCGTCCGTGACCTCTTCGAGGTGGCGCGGCAGAAGGCACCGAGCGTCGTCTTCATAGACGAAATCGACGCTGTCGCGTCGAAACGCACCGACAGCAAGACGAGCGGCGACGCCGAGGTACAGCGCACGATGATGCAGTTACTTTCGGAGATGGACGGCTTCGAGGGGCGCGGCGACGTGAAGATTATCGCCGCGACGAACAGGTTCGACATGCTCGACCGTGCTATTCTCCGCCCCGGGAGGTTCGACAGGCTCATCGAAGTTCCGCTTCCGAACGAGGAGGGACGCGAGCAGATATTCCGTATACATTCGCGCAAGATGAACGTCGCCGACGACGTGGACTTCGAGCGTCTCGCACGTATCACCGACGACATGAGCGGTGCCGACGTGAAGGCTGTCTGTACAGAAGCAGGCATGTTCTCGATACGTAGCCGCGAGACGACGGTCGATATGGGCGACTTCCTCGACGCCTACGACAAGGTACGCGAGGACTCCGAGGAGACGAGCGAGAAGACGATGTACGTCTGACTTCTGAAGCTTGTCTCTTCTCTCCGCATTCACTCAGGCAGTCCTGCCTGTGCTCGCCGTAGCGGGCGTCGGCTACGTTCTCGGCGTCTATACCGACGTAGAGCCAAAGCCTCTCTCTACGGTCACCGTATACGTCCTCATACCGGCTCTCGTATTCCATAGCTTGGCGACGACAGAGATAGGTGGCGGTGAGGGTACACGTATCGTTCTCGTCGCAGTCATGATGACATTCGTCATGTGGGCTGTGTCGGAAGGCGTCGCTGTCTTCGCGTCGAACGGCGCGGGAAACAGAAACGGTCTCGTGCTCGCGGGGACGTTCCCGAACACGGCGAACTACGGCATACCGCTCTCCGTCTTCGCTTTTCCTTCGGTGGGTAGGACAACGGCTGTTCTGTACGTCGTTGGTTCTACGGTCATGCTCTACACGGTCGGCGTCTACGTCGCGTCGCGCGACGCCGCGGGTTCTTCACTCGGTGCCGTGAAACGTGTCGCGCGCCTGCCGCTCGTCTACGCAGTCGTCGCGGGCGTCGCCGTGAACTTCGTCGGTTTCGAAGGCGGCGGTTCGTCGGCTTTCGAGACGCTCCGTCTCGTCGGTGATTCGTCGATACCGATAATGCTCATCGTCCTCGGCGTGCAGTTGGCGCGCTCGACCACATCCGGCGCGGTGCGTGACGTTGCTCTTGCGAACGTCTTACGTCTCGTCGTCGCACCCATCGTCGCCGTGCCCGTCGTGCTTGCGTTCGGCTTCACGAATCCCGACGTTGCGCGCGTAGTCGTTCTGGAGTCCTCGACGCCGGTCGCCGTCTCGACCGTGATACTGACGGTCGAGTTCGGTGGAGACACCGACTACACGGCGACCGCGGTTCTGACGACGACACTCGCCAGCGTCTTGACCGTCACGCTCCTGATAGAACTGTTGAACTCAGGCGTCTTCCTGTAGGGCTTCGGCGAGACGTAGAGCGCGCACCGTCTCCTCCACGTCGTGCACGCGTACGTACTCCGCGCCCCGGAGAACCGCGTAGAAGTGCGCCGAAACGCTCGGGGCAAGGCGTTCCTCCTTCGACGCGCCCGTCGCCTTTTCCAAGAACGACTTGCGCGAACAGCCGTACAGGACGGGGTATCCGAGCGACGCGATTTCGTCGGCGCGGCGCAGGAGTTCGAGGTCTCCTTCCGCGCCCTTTCCGAAGCCGACACCGGGGTCGACGATTATATCCGAGGCGTCGATACCGGAGCGTCGTGCGCGCAGAACACGCTCCGAGAGACGGCGCGCTACGTCGGTCACAACGTCGTCGTAGTAGGTGTCTGCGGACGGTTCGACGGGAACGTTTACGGAGTCCATGACGACGACACGGCAGTCTGCTTCGCCAGCGACGTGACGCGTCTCGGGGTCGGCAAGTCCTGTTACGTCGTTGAGTATATCCGCGCCTGCTTCGAGAGCGCGCCTTGCTATTTCCGGCTTCCGTGTATCGACCGAGACGGTCATGTCGTCTGCGATACGTTCGACGACCGGAAGGACGCGTTCGAGTTCCTCTTCGACGGGAACGGGTTCGGCACCCGGACGTGTTGATTCACCGCCAACATCGATTATATCCGCGCCTGCTTCGTCCATCTCGTAGGCGCGCTCGACGGCGTCTTCGACAACATCGTGCCTTCCGCCGTCGTAAAAAGAGTCGGGCGTGACGTTGAGTATTCCCATCACCTTTGTTCGCGACGCCGAACCGAACGCCTCGTTGTACGGCTTGCGTACGACGCCTTCGTCATGGAGTTCGCGGTACTCGTCGGGTGTGGCGGTCAGGACAGCATCGACGTACATGTCTGGCGCGTAAGACGAGACTGACACCTGCGCACCGACCTCCGATGCGACACGTTCGAGAGCGAGTGCCTCGTCGCGTGTCAGGTCATGCAGACGGACGGTGCGCGCAGGTGTGTCGTGGGCGTCGAGTTCGGCGTTTCGGAAGTAACGCGCCGCTTCGTCGTGGTTCGTATACGACGCTGTTGTTGTTCCGTCCGTCCAGAGACGCCGCGCCTCACCGACCGTCCAGAGCGAACCCGTGACGACGACGGCGTCGTCCTCCGACGCGTCAGCGAGTGCTTTACCGACACCACCGACTACGCTGTCTTCCGCGGACGCTTCGACGCCCTGTGACTCGAAAAGGACAGCGAGAGCTTCGTCGTCCTCAGCACGCGCCTTCGATGGCTCAACGGCGTAGACGTGCGACGTTTCGCATTCTTCGGTGAGACGTGTCGCCATGCCGACGTTGTCCTTGTCCGACATCGCGCCGAAGACGATGCGGAGTTCGTCGTAGTCGAAGTCTTCCAGCGTCGAGACGAGTGCGTCCATCGCTGAGGGGTTGTGTGCGGCGTCCAAGACGACGAGAGGTTCTTTCTCGACTACCTCGAAACGCCCCTGCCAGTCGGCGCGGCGCACGCCTTTCTCGATAGCTTCGGAAGAAACGTCGAGTTCCTCGGCGAGCGTGACTGCGACTGCGACGTTGCGCGCCTGATGTTCGCCCAACAGAGGCGTGCGGAGGTCGTACGTTTCATTAGCTTCGACGGTTAGCCTTTGTTCGAGACTCTCGCGCCCTTTGCTTTCTACGCGCACGCCGTCGCCGACCACACGGAGCGTGGTAGCGCGGTCTTCAGCAACAGAACCGACAACTTCGAGTGCTTCTTTTTCGACGGCGGTGACACAGACGCCGCTGTCGGGTATGACGTGCGCGATTTCCCAGGCTATCTCCTCGACCGTCTCGCCGAGAACGTCGGTGTGTTCGAGCGCGACAGATGTAACGGCTGAGAGGTCGCTGTCCGCGACGCGTGTCGTGTCTAACCGTCCACCCATACCAACTTCGAGGACAGCAATGTCCACGTCACGTCGTGCGAACTCGTCGAAAGCCATCGCCGTCGTCGTCTCGAAGAAGGTGGGTGCGTCGCCCTCCGAAATCATCTCCTCTACAGTCGGACGGGCGCGCTCGACGAAGTTGCGTATACGTTTACGGCGCGTCTCCTCGCCGTCTACACGTACGCGCTCCCCGAGACGGTGCATGTGCGGAGAAGTGTAGAGACCTGTCGAGCGTCCGTCGTGTCGCAGGCACGATTCGAGCGTGCGCGCTACGCTTCCCTTGCCGTTCGTCCCGCCGACGGTGACTGTACGGAGTTCATCGTGCGGGTTCCCGAGCGCGTCTAAGAGACGCAGGGTACGGTCGAAGCCTTCCTTGACACCGAAACGTCTGAGGTCTTCGAGGTACTCGACAGCCTCGCGTGAATCCATCTGCCGGAGGTATGCGTGTGGCTCTGTTAAGCGTGACGCTAGCCGTCGCCGTGTGGGGACGAGCACGGAACAAGACTCATGTATCCATAAACGTAACCTAAAAGAGATGTTAAAACACGCCGTTCTCCTAACGGTATTTTTGGTGCTCCTGTCGGTCGTCTGCGTTGGGACAGCCGGAGGAGCTGATTTTTCAGGTCAGGTAGTCGAGACACCGTCAGGTCAGGTAATAGGAAGCCCGGATATCGAGATAGTCATTCCGGAGAGCGAGGTTGTACCCGGGGAATCGAACGAGGTCGAGTTCCATCTTCTCAACGAAGGCGACGTGCAGAGGTCAGGTCCCGCCGAGTACGTGGACCGAGTTACGACAGCACGCTCGACAACGGTCGAGTTCACCAGCAGAAACGACGATATAGAGGTCGTGTCCGGAAGGATACCCGTGGGTAGCCTCCAGACCGGCGAGAAAGGACCGTACACTGTCGTGTTAGATGTGGACGAGGAGATTGAGGAAGGGGACTACCGTATATCAGCAAATGTCAAGTACAGCTACACGCGGATGGTGGATTACGGTGGCACGAACAGATTCAGGGACACCACACGGACACGGACGGAGAGTCTCTCGGTCGAGGTTGGAAGGGACGCCCGTTTCCGTTCAGTGGGTGCTGTGACGGACGCACGTATCGGCGAGAAAGGCGACGCCACAGTGACGTTACTCAACCACGGCTCTGTCGATGCGCGTGACGCCGTCGTGACACTAAGTTCGCCGACTGGTACCGTGAGCTTTGAGAACGGTGCTTCAGAGATAACGGCGTCGGTCGGAGACGTGGACTCTGACACGGCGGTGGAAGTCGGATTTCCTCTGCGGTTCAGCCGCGACGCCAACGTCAGAAGACAGTCGCTGAGGGCGACGGTGAGGTACAAGGACGAGAAAGGCATCGTGCGAGAGTCGAGGACGCTTACACCTTCGTTCACTCCTGACACGGAGCAACGTTTCGAGATGCGCGACGTTTCGAGCGGTCTGCGTTCAGGTACTGTCGGCTGGCTCTCCGGCGAACTCGTCAACACGGGGGGCGAAGAGGTTGAGGACGTGGTTCTACGGCACGTCGGCGACGCGAACGTCGTTCCACGCGAGACAGCGGTCGCTGTCGGAGACCTCGGACCGGGAGAAGCGCGCGACTTCACTCTGCGCGTCGGTGTTCCGTCGGGCGTCTCGTCCGACAAGGAACTCGTCTTCGTCCCCGAGTACACACGCGACGGTGACGAGTACGAAGCGCGTCGCGTCCGCGCCGTCGCGTCTGTCGCCGA
Organism: Halobacteriales archaeon; assembly: GCA_034522195.1. Taxonomy (GTDB): domain Archaea; phylum Halobacteriota; class Halobacteria; order Halobacteriales; family Halorutilaceae; genus Halorutilus. The sequence goes on from JAXHLL010000006.1 coordinate 293,234, forward strand.
ACACAGGGACGAGTTCAGGGTGCGCGGCGTGGACGCTACTGTGACACAGGGCGACGACGAAACCGTCGAGTTCGAGGTCGAGAACGGAATGGACGAAGCAGTCAGGAACGTCACCGCAGTCGCAGTCTCCGACGAACCGGCAGAGATAGAGAGCGGAGACGCCTTCGTCGGCGAACTGTCGCCCGGCGAGACGGCGACTGTCGAGTTCGACGTTTCCACCGACTCCGACGCGACGCCGCGCGCCTACCCCGTCAGGTTCACCTTCGGGTTCACCGATATCGCGGGTGAGACGCGCACCGCGACGGGCGTCGCACCCGTCGAAGTAGTCGCCGACGAGTCGGCAGTGCCTTTTGAAGACGCCCTTTTGGGGGTCGTCGTCCTCGTCCTCCTCCTAGGTCTCGGCTGGTGGGTGTACGGCAAGGACTTCGTCGCACGGAGAGGTGACTGAGATGTCGGAGACGGATGTCGACGCCGGAGTTACGAAGACCAGCGCGGACGCCGACATCGTCGTACGCAACCTCACGAAGTACTACGGCGATGTGAAAGGGAACGAAGACGTGTCTTTCGACGTGTACGACGGTGAAATCTTCGGCTTCCTCGGTCCGAACGGCGCGGGAAAAAGCACGACGATACGTCTCCTGCTCGGCTTTCTCAAACCCGACTCTGGTGATATACGTCTTCTGGGGCGCGACGTGCTTGACAGCGACGAACTCGTCGGGGTAAAGAGACACGTCGGATACGTGCCCTCCGAGTTCACGTTCCACGAGAGTCTGACGGGCGACACAGTGCTCGACTACTTCGAGTCGATGCGCGGCGGAGAGAGGCGCGACGAACTCGCGTCACTGTTTACACCGCCTCTGGGACGCGAGATAGGCGAGTACTCGACGGGCAACAAGCAGAAACTTGCTCTTGTGCAGGCGTTCATGCACGACCCCGAACTCGTCTTCATGGACGAACCCACGAGCGGTCTCGACCCTTCGATGCAGGGTGAGGTCTACGACTTCCTTCTCGAAGAGGCGGACAACGGCAAGACGATTTTCTTCTCGTCACACATACTCAGCGAGGTCGAGAAGATAGCCGACCGCGTCGGTGTGATACGCGACGGCGAGATGGTGGGAACCGAGGACATCGACGAGGTAATCTCGATGAGCGGAAAGGTTCTTACTATAGAGTTCGCTGACTCCGTCGGTGTCTCGGAGTACGAGATGGAAGGCGTCGACGAGATAGACGAGGAGCCACCGGTCGAAGGCGGCGAGACACGTGTCAGTATGGTGGCGACGGGTAACTACGACGCCTTGCTGAAACGGATAGCCAGACACGAGGTCGTCGATATGTCTGTGCGCGAGACGACGCTCGAAGAAGTATTCATGCATTACTATGATTGAGACAGCGCGCTTCGAGGCACGGCGACGTGCGAGACGCGCCGTCGTTGTCGGTGTCGTGATGGCTGGCTTGGTCGCACTCGTCGTCGCCATGTTCCCGTCGATACAGGAGGCAGAAGGTTTCGAGAGCTACGTCGAAGAACTCCCCGACGCTCTCACAGCCGCGCTTGGCGGCGATGTCGCAGTGAACACGATAGAGGGCTTTCTCATAATCGAGATATACCGGATGACGTGGATGCTCATAGTCGGCGCGTACTTCGCGTACGCCTCCGCAAGCTTCGTCGCCGGCGAGGTAGACCGAGGAAGCATCGAACTCACGCTGATGAACCCTGTTCGCCGAAGACGTATCGTCGTCGAAAAGTTCCTTTCGGCGGTTCCGGATACGGTCGTCGTCAGTCTCCTTACTTTCGTAACGGTCGTCGTCTCCGTTACATGGATAGAGGAGTCGATAGACATAGCCAATCTTGCTGTCCTGCACGCCGTCGGAACGGTCTACCTGCTCGCATGCGTCGGATTCGGTCTCTTGGTTTCGACGCTGGTCACCGACGAACAGCGCGCACAGGTCATAGGTTTCGGCGGAATCGCCGGCATGTACATACTCGAAGCCGTGACACGCGACACCGACTACGAATGGATAAGCCTGCCTATGATACCACGGTACTTCGACCCCAACAGCGTCCTCATAGACGGAGAAATAAACATGACCGATACGCTGGTCCTCGTTCTCATTACGGTCGCCTTCGTCTGGTTAGCGGCGGTCGTCTTCGAGAGAGCCGACGTCGCGTAGTCAGTGCTTAAAACACCGCGCGCCCGTGAATGCCATCGGAATACCGTGCTCGTCGCACGCCTCGATGACCTCGTCGTCGCGTTTCGAACCTCCGGGCTGTACGATGGCGGAGACGCCCTTTTCGGCGGCTAGGTCGATGTTGTCACGGAAAGGGAAGAAGGCGTCCGACGCGAGTACCGAGCCTTCGACGGGCTTTTCGGCTTTGTCGCACGCAAGGCGCACGGCGTCAACGCGCGACATCTGTCCCGCGCCCACACCGACAGTCTCAGTCTCGCGCGCGAGAACGATGGCGTTCGACTTTACGTGCTTTACGACGGTGTAGCCGAACAGCATCGCGTCCAACTGGTCTTCCGTAGGTTCGGCTTCGGTCACGATGTCGAGGTCGTCGCGTGTCACCCTCAGGTCGTCGCGCTCCTGTACGAGTAAGCCGCCTTCGACGCTCTTCGTCGTCCAGCCGTCACGTTCACCTTCGAGCGCGCCGGTGCGCAGGACGCGCAGGTTCTGTTTTTCGTGTAGCGTTTCGAGCGCGTCGTCGGTGAAAGACGGTGCGACGACGACCTCCTTGAACGAGTCTGTGATGGCTTCCGCAGTCGTCTCGTCGCATTCACGGTTGAGCGCGACTATGCCGCCGAAAGCACTCATCTCGTCCGTAGCGAGCGAGTCGTCGTACGCCTCGGCGATACTGTCGGCGACTGCGACGCCGCATGGATTTGTGTGCTTGACGACGACAGCGGCGGGTTCGTCGAACTCGCGCACCGCCGAAAGCGCGGCGTCTGCGTCATTGTAGTTGTTGAACGACATGCTCTTTCCTCCCGCGCCGACCTCCTCCGCGTTGCCGACCGACGCACCTTTGAAGCCGCCTTCGCGGTAGAACGCGGCGTCCTGATGCGGGTTCTCGCCGTAACGGAGCGACGCCGCCTTGTCGTAGGCTTCGACGCGCCCCTCGCCGAGCGCGTCCTCGTCGGGACGTACGACGCGTCCGTTCTCGACGGTAACGTCCGGAAACAGCCTTACTGCGCGCCCGTACGCCGAGAGTTCGGCACGCCGCACACGTTCGCGGAGCGAGTCTCGGTCGTCGTCGGGACGTACACGCACGGGTTCCTGTGCGAGTATCGGACCGCCGCCTATCTCCTCCGCGACGAAGTGGACGGTCGCACCCGTGACCTCGACGCCCGCTTCGAGAGCGGACTCCCACGGATTCGTCGTGTTGAATGACGGAAGGAGCGAAGGATGCGACGAGACGACGCGGTTCCTGAACTCCTCGACGAAGTCGTCCGACAGAATTGGCATGTAGCCGTCGAGCGCGACCAAGTCGGCGTTCGCACCGCGTATCGCGTCCGCGATACGTTCCTCGTGTTCGTGTTTTTCGCCTTCGCGTTCTATCTTCCGCGCATCGACACCCGCGTCGCGCGCTTTGTCGAGCGCGGGAGTATCACGGTCGCTCAGAACGACGGCGAGTTCGGCGTCGAGAGCACTCTTTTCGGCGCGTTCGTTCAGCGAGAGTAGCAAGTCACCCTCGCCCGACGATAGCCCTGCTATCCTTACTGTCATGGTGGAGGATGCGACGCGACGAACTAAACTACTTCGTCTTCAGAGCACCCGGGACCGCTTCGACGAGGTCGGTCGCCGTCATGCCGTATCCCCGCTCCTCTACGACGGCGTCGCCCGCGCGTCCGTTTGCGAAAACACCGATACAAGCGGCGTCGAAGGCACCGAGGCGCGCAGAGAGAGACGCGCAGACACCCGCGAGAACGTCGCCTGTACCTCCAACAGTCATACCGGGGTTTCCTGTGCGTGAGACGCGTGTCTTTTCGCCGTCCGAAACTACGTCGTAGTGCCCTTTGAGAAGCGTCACGATGCCTTTGTCGCGCGCGAAATCGCGGACGACACCGCGCCTCTCGCGCCAGTCCTCCGGAACTTCGTCAACGTGCCGCGCTAACTCGCCCGCGTGCGGCGTTGCGATAATCTCTGCGTCGTCACTTACGGCGTCGATTTCACGTAGTGCGTCCGCGTCAACGACAGCGTGGTCGAGTCGCGGCAGGAGTTCGCGGACGGCGCGGAGCGTTCCTTCGTCGGCACCTAAGCCCGGACCTACGACGGTCACGTCGGCGTCTTCGGCTTCGTCGGCGACATCCTCGACGTGCTCGGGTTTCAGAAGGTCGCCTTCGAGCGGTCGTGTGATGAGGTCAGGTGAGAAGGACGCGACGGTCTCCGCGGCGGTTTCGGGAGCGACGACCTTAGCGAGGTCCGCGCCTGCGCGAAGTGCGGCTAGCGCGGTGAGAGCGGGCGCGCCCGTGTAAGGACCACCGCCGACGACGACGACCTTTCCGTGGTCGCCCTTGTGCGAGGTTGGGTCACGGCGCAGAAGCGTAAGGTCACCTTCGCCGACGAACTCCTCCGAGGCGTCCGGAATTCCGATGTCTGCGACGACGACGCGCGCACCGAGCGATGGATGTACGGGCTTAACGTCGTGGAAAGCGACGACGGAGTCGGCTTCGACGAAATCGCCCGACGTCTCTTCTGCGTCCGGATTTACGCCCGTCGGAACGTCCGCCGAAACGACGCGGGTGTCCGAATCATTGACGTGTTCGACCGCAGAAGCGACGGGTTCGCGTAGCGCGCCCGTCACACCGACGCCGAGCACGCCATCAACGACAACGTCGGCGTCGAAGTCTATGTCTTCGAACCCTGTCGAGTCACGTAGTTCAACGAGACTGGCGTCGGATGCTTCGAGAGCCTCCCAGTTCGCACGCGCTTCGTCGGTCCGTATGTTCGAAGCGCGTCCGAGAAGAACGGTCGTAACGCCCGCCTCGCTCTCCAAGAAACGCGATGCGACGAGAGCGTCGCCGCCGTTGTTCCCGGTTCCAGCGAGAACGAGTACGTCGTCGGGTTCGTCGCGTCCTGCTTCGCGCGCAAGTGCTGAACCCGCGTTCTCCATGAGTTGCTCAGGAGGTACGCCGAGTGCCATCGCGTTCCTGTCCACCACAGCCATACGTTCGGATGTTAGCATACCCGACCTTCGCGCGAAAGCCGAAAAAAGGTTGTCAACCCGTCGCCTACACGAACCGTGTCCGACAACCTCACGAAGATACGCCGTGTCGCTGACTACCAGTTCGGGCGCGACACGGGCGACGCGCTCTTCCCCGACAGCGTGGAGTTCAAGCTTTCGCGCACGGGACGTGTCTCACAAGTCCTTCTTCACGGCGACCGTCTGGCGACTCTCAAGACGGACGGACGCTTAACTTTGAGCGACGAAGGCGGCGTGCGCTTGCATTCAGCACTCGAACCGCCGCGTATGCGCGTCGAGTTCGGCGAAGAGAGCGTCTCTTTCCTGCGCGACGGACGCAACGGCTTCGCTAAGTTCGTCGTGAATGTAGACGACGAGGTACGAGCACGCGACGAGGTACTCGTAACTGGACCTGACGACGAGTTCGTGACGACGGGGCGCGCCGAACTCTCCGCCGTGGAGATGCGCGACTTCGAAACGGGTGTAGCTGTTCTCGTGCGTTGAAAGGAAAAGTTAAGTATCGTCTTAACCTGTCGTCTTTCGTGGATGGGAGACGAAAAAGAAGGTAACCGACTCGATGAGACGGTAGTATTCGAAATCCTGAGTAGCGAGAGGCGTCGCCTTGCGATACAGTTCCTTAGGGACAGCGACGACAACATTGAGGTCAACGATATCGCCGAGTACATCGCGGAGCACGAGACAGGAGAGTCACCGCCTCCGAAGGACGCACGTAAGACAGTCTACGTTTCGCTCCATCAGACGCATCTTCCGAAGATGGACGACCTCAACATCGTCAGCTACGACACCGACACGAAAGAGGTTTCACTTGACGAAAGCTTCCGCGATGTCGCTGTCTACATGGAAGTCGTTCCAAGAAGCGGCTTACAGATATCTTGGAGCGAGTACTACCTCGCACTAAGTCTGATAGGGCTGGCGACCATGTTCGCACACATGACAGGCGCGCCCGTGATAAGCTCTGTCGGGATAGATTGGTGGGCAATACTCTACCTGTTCATCATAAGCGCGTCAGCACTCTACCAGACGGTCGCACGCCGTACACTCTGAAACGTATCCGTACAACCACAAGAAGTATACCGACACGCCGACATTCGGTGAACAGATGGATACCGACGAAGAGGATGCTGTCGAATCGCTCAAAAGCCTTGGACTCTCCGAGTATGAGGCGAAGGTCTTCATAGCGTTACAGCGTCTGGGTGTCGGCACGGCGCGTGACGTATACAGACTCACCGACGTGCCTAGGTCACAGGTATACGGCGCGGCAGAGACATTGGAGGAACGTGGGCTCGTCGAGATACAGCAGTCCAAGCCGATGGAGTACCGTCCCGTCACGCTCAAAGAGGCGCGCGAACGTCTTCAGGAACGTTTCGAGAAGAAACAGGATGTCGCGTTCGACTACCTCGAAGGAGCACGTGACGAATCACCGCGCAAAGACGAGGAAAGGGAGGACTTCTGGACCGTCAAAGGGCGCGACACGATAGACTCGCGTATAGACGACCTACTAAGCCAAGCCGACGACAGGGTGATATTCATAACCACCGACGGCGAACTAGTGAGAAGTTCGATGGAGGACAGACTCGTCAGCCTCGCGGACGAACTGGACGTTTATGTAATGAGTAGCGACGAGGAGTTTCTACAGCGTTTCGAGGACGCCGAAGGCATTATGTGTGTAAAAACACCCGAAAAGGCTGTCCGTGAGGACCGTGGCGGACGTTTCATAATGGTGGACTCCAACACGGTGCTTCTGACAGTACTCGGCGACGGTGAGCTTTCCGACATCAGGAAGGAGACAGCCGTCTGGAGCTCGGAGACGAGTTTTGCGACCGTCCTCGTTCAGATAACCGAGGGCTGGCTGGGCGAATATATCACGCCCTGACGAGAGCACGAAGTCTCTCGCTAGCGTTGCCGACAGGTTTCCCGTGTCCGACGTACGCTTTTTCGGCTTCGAAGTCCTCTGCGAGCTTGGCTACGCTCTCGCGCGCCTGTTCCGTGTCGTACGACATGAACGAAGGAATGAGTTCGAGCGAGCCGTTCTTCTCACGGACAGCGTCGCCTAAGAAGGCGGAGTCGTCACGTATGTATACCACATGTCCCGGCGTGTGTCCCGGGACAGCGCGTACCTCAAAGCCCGCGACATCGTCGCCGTCTTCGACACGTTCGACGTGTAACGGACACCGAGAACCGAGTCCGAAAAGACGTTGGAATGCTCCTTTGTGGTTCCGTATAGATGGTTTCTCGTCGCCGTCGAGAAACGAAGCGTCCGGCTCTCCGGCGTACACGGGCGCGTCGAGACCTGCGCTAGCGAGACGTGCCAGACCGCCCACGTGGTCGATGTCGTAATGCGTGACGAGGACTCGTTCAACGTCTTCGAGCGCGTATCCGGCGTCCTCGACAGCGCGCCGAACAGATGACGCGCTCCATCTCCATCCAGCGTCCACGAGCGTAACCGATGGTTCTTCCCCCATACCCTCGGTTACGAGGTACGCGTTGACGCCGCGGAGGCTAATACGGACTGTTTCCATGATACGAAATAGTGCCGAGGACGGTTCAGCCTTACGCGGTACGCGGACAGGTTGATATGGGTGGGGTACATATGCCCGCGTATGGAGGAGACTCTTTTCGAAACCGAGAGCATGCATCCGCGTGAGAGGATAGCCGACTATCTCGAACAGGTCGCCGAGAACCTCCGTCACGGCGAGGTGACGCTCGTTTCGGGAGACGACGAAGTGACGTTCGAAACCCCCGAGAAAGCCGTCTTCGAAGTCAAGGTCGAACACGAGTCCGAGGACGGTGAAGAGGAGATAACTGTCGAGTTCGAGATAGAGTGGCAGGTAGAAGACGGCGTGTAGTAGGACAGCCGCCAATCTTTAAACGCCGCGCGGTCGATATGCGGTCATGGATGCCGAAGAAGCCAACGCGCCGCATCTCAAATGGCACCTCGAAAAGGGAGAGCGCGGACGTGAAGTCTGGTACAGCCTCGTTACAGACAAGGACGGTGACGCCGCGTTCTGGTACAGGTACACGCTCCTTTCGACCGAGAGCGGTCATCAAGAAGCGCGTCTCTGGGCAGGTCTGACGGGCACGGAAGACGACTTCTTCGGCACGCGGAGTTACGCGCTCTCCGAGGCTGTGTTCGACGAACCTTTCGCGCTCTCGTTCAGCGGCGGGGGCGACGACGCGCGTCTCACCACGTCGTCCGCGCAGGGCGCGCTCGAAATAGACGGCGCGGAAGTTTCTTGGAGGTTCGAGTACGAACCCGATGACGTCGTCTTCACGCCTCTCAGGAGCGAGAAGCTGACCGACATGGCTGAGGAGTACCTCGGTTCGGGAAGGCACTGGAGCGCGAACGAGTCGGTGCGCATGGACGGAACCCTCGAAGTGGACGGAGAAACGTACGATTTCGACGACGCGCCCGGACATCAGGGACATACTGTCGGTGAGTCGGCACCCGAAAGCTGGTCGTGGCTCCACTGCAACAGCTTCGGTGACCGTACTGCGTGTATCGAGGCTCTGAACGCCGAGGACAACACGTCTCTCTGTTTCCGGCGCGACGGCGAGACGCATATGCTCAACAGGTTGAAACATCTCGTCGGTCCGACGGCGAACGAGACGACGGAGAACCGTCCCGGGAAATGGAAGATACACGCCAAGGGCGAGGGCGTCAAGTTGGACATCTGGGTAGAGGCGGACGAAGAAACCGACTGGAAGAAGGCGGCGTACATGACACCCGACGACACTTCGAGGTACGTCGCACACTCGTCGCTCTCGTCGGTACAGGTCACCTACCGTGTCAAGGAAGAAGACGGCTGGAGCGAGCAGAGGACGCTCGACTCCGAAGCCGCGCGCGCCGAGTGGGGCAGAACGTCGCCGCCCGTCGGAGAGAGCGACGAGTACAGTCCGGAGGAGTTCGCTTAGCTCGCACCGTCCGCGCCGCCTTTACGTCCGTTACGTATATCAACGTAACAGACGTATAGCACATATGGTAAGCATAACACTCTCCGTCCCCGAGGAGATGAAGGACGAGATGGAGGAGTTTCCCGAAATAAACTGGAGCGAGGTAGCGCGTCAGTCGATAGACGAGAAGCTCGAAGAACTCCGGTTTCTGGAGGAGTTCAAGAAAGAGAGCGACCTTACGGAAGAGGAAGCCGTGAAGCTAGGAAGACGGCTGAACGAGGAGTTAGCCGAACGGTACGAAGAAGCCGAGAATGAAGTTCGTAGTTGACGCCAACGTCATTTTCTCGGCGGCTATACGCGACAGCAAGACAGCCGAGTTGCTTCTGAGAGACGACTTCGCCCTCTACGCTCCGGAGTCCCTCTTCGAAGAGTTCGAAAAGTACCGCGAAATCCTGACCGAAAAGACACACCGCACGGACGAGGAGTTCGAAAGATTTGTGGAGGTTCTACGGAGCCGTATAGAGACTGTACCGAGAGAGGCATTCGCGGACGAAATGACCGAAGCCCGGAAGGTGTCTCCCGACGAAAAGGACGCTCCTTACATAGCTCTCGCTCTGAGTCTCGACGCGGACCTCTGGACCGACGACGCCGAACTCGGAGAACAGGATTCTGTCGATGTATACACGACTACGGAGGTAGTCGAGAAGTTTACCCGTTAGCGTTAGACCTTCTCGAAGAACTCCTCAACGAGTTCGCCGGTGTCATCGACGATTCCCTGCCAAGCGTCGTTGTCGGGTGCGACGCCTACAAGGCGCGCTACCTTCATTATCGAGAGATGGTAGACGCGCTGGACACCTGGCTCCTCCTGCCAGATGACCATGTTGCAGGGGAAGAGCGCGCCCATCCGTAACGTCTCGTCAAGCGCGCGGTTCGCCATCGACGGGTTACACGCGCCTAAGACGTAGTAAGGGTCGCGGTCCGCGCCCACCTTCTCGTTCAGGAGTTCTGACGGCGAGAACTCGACAGGCACGCCGAAGCCCACATCCTCGCACGTCTCGCGTACGTGTTCGATAGCTTCGTCGTGATTCATCTCCAACGTCGTCTGTTTTTCGCCTATGTCGTCGGGTTCTATCTCAGCGAGGTCTATGGGTAGCATTACCGGAGAGAGGGGAGAACAACATAAAAACCGGTCGGGAACGTGCAGAGTTCCGTCAGCCGAACCGTTCCACGCTCGAAGCGATGAGGTACTGCGCAGAGTAGTAGGTAACCATGACGATGGCACCCGAGAACGGCAGAGGCTCGACGAACATGTTCCACGAGAGTACCGTGTCGGAGGCGACGAACAGAAGACTTCCCGCGACGGCGCGTCGGTTCCCTGTCAGCACAGCCGACCATGCCATTGTAGTTACCACAGCGAGATAGACGGCTACCGGGACGACGAGTTCCGTGTCTCCGTCGCCAAGGAGCGCGGTTATCAGGAAGGTTCCGACTACCAATGCATAGACAGCGAACGGCACCGAAGAGACGAGTCCGAGTCGGGTGACACGCGCACGTGTGAAAAAACCGACGGCGTAGAAGACGTGACCTACGAGGAACGCTGTCAGACCGACCACGAACCAGTGAAGTGTCACGTCACCAACGACGCAGAAGATGAGACCTCCGACTACGAGATACTGGACACGTAAACCGTCGTCGGGCAGAAGGAGAACAGCGTACGCGATTATCAGAAACATCGGCAGAGCCTTTAGAAAGAGACTGAGAACGAGCGGCTCGCTCGGCGCGAGAAGAATGTAAACCCCTCCGGTTACTGCGACTGCGGGTGGTATTATTTTACGTACACGCTCTTTCCGGCTCTCCGTGCTCAACATACGCCTCGGAAACGGACGGGAGTCAGTCCTCGCTCTGTGCGTCTACGACTGCTACTCCGGCAAGGTTCACAATATCCTTGACCTCGTCGCCGCGCTGTAGGACGTGGACAGGCTTGTCCATGCCGACGAGCATCGGACCTATCGCTTCCGCGCCTCCGAGACGTTGGAGAAGCTTGTAGCCGATGTTTCCCGCTTCGAGGTTCGGAAAGATGAGAACGTTCGCGGGTTCGCTCAGTTCGGCGAAGTCGTACGTGCCTTCGAGTATGTCGTCCACGAGAGCCGTGTCAGCCTGCATTTCACCGTCCACCTCGAAATCGACGCCTTGCTCGCGTAGCTTTCGTGCGGCGTCGCGCGATGCACGCGTGGACTTGTTCTCGACGCTCCCGAAGTTGGAGTACGACAGCATAGCAACACGCGGTTCGACGTTGAACCTGCGCGCAAGTTCCGCTGTGTGTTCGGCAATCTCGGCGAGCGCGTCTGCGTCGGGGCTGAGATTGACCGTCGCGTCGGCGACGAAGACGACACGGTTCTCGAAGGTCAGGAGGTAGACGCCCGCGGCGTGTTCGGCGTCGTCCGCTGTGCCGATGACTTCGAGCGGCGGACGTAACGCGCTCGGATAATGGTGGCTCAGACCTGTCAGAAGCGCGTCTGCGTCTCCGCACTCGACCATGACGCTCCCGAAGTAGTTGCTGTCTCTCAGAAGGTCGTGCGCCTCACCACGCGTGACGCCCTTACGCCTCCGTTTCCTGTAGAGCGTGTCGGCGTAACGGTCATAGTTGCCCTCGCCGGGGTCAACTATTTCGGGTTCGAAGTTCAGCCCGAGGTCCGCCGCTTTCTGTATGATACGTCTTCTGTCCCCGATTATTATCGGCTCGGCGATATCTTGGTCCTGCATCTGGTACGCGGCGCGTATCATCTTCTCGTTCTCTCCGTTCGAAAGAGCGACGCGCTTGGGTTCGCTCTTAGCCTTGTTGAGAACGACACGCATCATCTCGCGCGACTTGCCGAGACGCGCTTCGAGGCTCTCGACGTACTCGTCGAGGTCGAGTTCGATACGCGCCGCACCGCTCTCGACAGCGGCGCGTGCGACCGCGGGCGCGACACGGAACAGTACACGAGGGTCGAGCGGCTTGGGTATGATGTAGTCGGGACCGAACTGTAGGGGTTCGTCGCCGTACGCCTTGACGACGGCGTCGGGGACGTCCTCCTTCGAGAGTTCCGCGAGAGCGTTCGCCGCCGCGACCTTCATCTCCTCGTTTATCTCCCTCGCGCGCACGTCGAGCGCGCCACGGAAGATGAAAGGAAAGCCTAAGACGTTGTTGACCTGATTCGGGTAGTCGGACCGCCCCGTCGCGGCTATGACGGTGTCGTCGCGCGCATCCTTCGCTTCGTCGTATCCGATTTCTGGGTCGGGGTTCGCCATCGCAAAGACGATTGGGTTCGACGCCATCGAGCGCACCATCTCCTGCGAGACTATGCCGCCGACCGAGAGACCGACGAAAACATCCGCGCCTTCCATAGCGTCCGCGAGGTCGCCGTCGGGTACGTCGGACGCGAAACGTTTCTTGTACTCGTTGAGGTTGTCTTCGCGTGCGCGGCGTTCGGTGATGATACCGGACGAGTCGCACATGACGATGTTGTCGCGCTCGACGCCTAATGAGACGTAGAACTCGGCGCAAGCGACCGCCGACGCACCCGCGCCCGAGAACACGACCTCTATTTCGCTCAGTTCCTTCTCGGCTATCTCGCACGCGTTGAGCAGAGCCGCGCCGGAGATAATCGCCGTACCGTGCTGGTCGTCGTGGAAGACGGGCACGTCCATAAGTTCGCGTAGACGTTCCTCTATCTCGAAGCACTCAGGTGCCTTTATGTCTTCGAGGTTGATGCCGCCGAAGGTTGGCTCCATAGCGTCTACGGTCCTGACTATCTCATCAGGGTCGTCCAAGTCGAGTTCTATGTCGAAGACGTCTATGTCAGCGAAACGTTTGAACAGGACGCCTTTGCCCTCCATGACAGGCTTCGAAGCCTGCGCGCCTATGTCGCCAAGACCAAGCACCGCGCTACCGTTAGAGACGACGCCGACGAGGTTCGCCTTGGCTGTGTACGTGTACGCCTCGTCGGGGTTCTCGTCTATCTCTCTGCACGGCGCGGCGACGCCGGGCGAGTACGCGAGACTTATGTCGCGCTGTGTCTGTGTCGGCTTCGTCGTGGATATACGTATCTTACCGGGCGGTGGACGCCTGTGGTATTCGAGAGAGTCCTCGTCTATTCCCATGACGGAATACTGCCCCGCCGTCAGGATAAAGCTTTAGCTTACGGCGTGACGAGTTCCTCAATTCTGTCGAGCGTGCGACGACAGACAGGCGCGTACCCGACGGCGTAGACGGGTACCTCGAAGGTGACGCGTGTCCCTCCCGCGACAGGTTCGACACGGTGACCCGTCGCGCCGACACGCGCCACGTCCCACGCCCAGTACTTTCCCTCCTTGTACTCGGTGACCTCGAAAGGTAGCCAGAGTCCGACAGGAGTCTTTATCTTGCCCGTCGTGCCGCGCCGGATGTATCTGTCCGAAGACTCCACGTCGGTGACTGATGGTCCCCAGTCCGTCCACCTGCGCGTGTCTACGAGGACTTTCCACACGTCTTTAGGACGTGCGTCCATCTCGCGTTCGACGCCTATCTTCATGGTCGGACGGGGCATCTCTCCATCTCTATCTTCATGCTCATGTTTACACAAGACGCCTGTGTTCGACCTTCATACACATGTCTTCAACGACGCTCACGCCCGCTTCCTCCGCACGGTCGGTCTCCTCGCGGTCTTTGATTCCCAACTGCGTCCAGAGAACGTCTATGCCGCCGCGTTCGAGAACCGCGTCAACGATTCCTTCGAGTTCTTCGCTCGGTCTGAAGACGTTTACTATGTCGATTTCGCCGGGCACATCAGCGAGCGAGTCGTACGCCTCGCGCCCGAACACCTCGTCGGCGTACGGGTTGACCGGGATAACGTCGTAGCCGTGGTCGAGGAGGTACTTCGGCACCTCGTGCGCCGCCTTTCCGGGTGTTGTGGAGCACCCGACGACTGCGACGCGTTTCTTCGAGAGTACCTCATGTATCTCGTCGTCGCTGGTTACAGGCATGGACGAAGTACGTGTGCGTCCCGCAAAAGAGCGTCGCCGAATCGTGCCGTTCTACGAACGTGCGAAACTGCCACGCGCCGTACCCTCAACCGTTAAGACGACGCGCGGGTTGTTTCGTCCATGAAGCTGGAGGACTACTGGGGCGTCGGTCCCAAGACGCGCGACCTGCTCGCCGACGAACTCGGTGAAGAAGCCGCCGTGGATGCGATAGAGAAGAGCGACGTGCGCGCGCTCGTGGACGCAGGTCTTCCGCGCGGAAGAGCGACACGTATCGTACGGCGCGCCAAGGGCGGCGAGGGACTCGACGTTCTCGCGACACGTGACGCGCGCGATGTCTACAAGTCGCTTCTGGAAAGGATGGGCGAGCACGCAGTCACCGACGAGGCAGGCGACCGTGTGAGCGTCATGACGCCTTTCACGGAACGCGCTGACGCCGAGGAACGTCTGGAGCGCGTATGGGGCGCGGTCGGCGCGCTCGGAAGACTCGGCGACAACGTCTTCGAAGCGTTCGACGGTTACGATGAGACTGAACGTGCGAGAGTAGAGACTGCACTCCGTCTACGCGAGGCGGGCGCGGGAGACGAGTTCGACGAACTCGCGGTACTCGACGAGGACGCGCTGAACGACGCGCTCGGCGCGCTGAAACATCTTGAAGACGGAGGCGTTGCCGAAGGTGCGGACGAGGAACTCGACGCCCTTCGCGAGCGTCTCGAAGCCGTTCGCGCTCTCGAAGAGGAAGCCTTCGACCTCGCAGAACGTCTCAGCGGCGGTGTCGCCGATGCCGACGAACTACGCGAGGCTTTCGTGGACCACATCGTCGCGGAGGCGGACGTAACCTACGACCGCGCTCAGAAGGCTCTCGAAGAAGACGCGCTTGACGCCACCGACTTCGTTACGGGTTCGTTACGCGCTCTCCTTGACTCTCTGCGTGACGAAGTCGAGGAACGCGAGGAGGAAGTCGCCGAGGAACTGCGCGGACGCGTCGAGGAGAACCGCGAGGCGGTGGACGAGGCAAGCGCGGCGGTGCGCGAAGTCGCCTTCCTCCTTTCTCTCGCACGTTTCGCCGAAGCACACGACCTACGCCGTCCCGAGTACGTCGAAAGGGGTGTCTCGGTGCGCGGCGCGCGCAACCTCGCTCTCGAATCGCGCGGCGAGGAGGTTCAGCCGGTCGATTACTCCGTCGGACGCGACGACGGTATCGCTGAAGGCGAAGTCGCCGTTCTGACGGGCGCGAACAGCGGCGGTAAGACGACTCTCTTGGAGACGATGTGCGAGGTCGTCCTGCTGGCACAGATGGGCGTGCCCGTCGCTGTCGAGGAGGCACACGTCTCCGTCTTCGATGACATCGTCTTCCACCGTAGACATTCGAGCTTCAACGCCGGTGTGCTAGAATCGACATTACGTTCAGTAGTTCCGCCGCTTACCGAAGAAGGCGACGCTCTGATGCTCGTGGACGAGTTCGAGGCGATAACCGAACCGGGAAGCGCGGCGGACCTCCTCCACGGTCTGGTGACGCTCACGGTCGAACGCGACGCAGTCGGTGTCTTCGTCACGCATCTCGCCGACGACCTGGAGCCGCTTCCGGACGAGGCACGCGTAGACGGTATATTCGCCGAAGGTCTCGACGACGACCTCGAACTGAAGGTCGACTACCAGCCGCGTTTCGGCACCGTCGGCAGGTCGACGCCCGAGTTCATAGTGTCGAGGCTCATCGCGGAGTCGGACGGACGCCAAAACCGTGCAGGGTACGATGTTCTCGCGCGTGCCGTCGGCGTCGAGAAGGTGCAGAAGACGCTTGACGAGGTGTAGCGCGCGGACCGAGTGAGACGGTTTCGGCAGTTTAATTTCCTCCGAAAAACGACGTAAAGACGAAGATGTCGCTACGTTCCATCGGAGAAACGTCATTCTCTTGGTCAGCACTCCGCCGCGTAGGTCCCGCTTTCGTTCTCGCGGCGGCGATAATCGGACCCGGCACCGTCGTCGTCTACTCGATAGCGGGCGCGGTTCACGGCTACCAACTCCTGTGGGTGTTCCCCGTTGCGGGAGTGTTCGCCGCCGTGTACGTCGAGATGTTCGCTCGTTTCGGTATCGCTTCGGACGCGACGCTCTGGTCGGCGGTACGTGACAGGTACGGCGTCCCCGCGGCGGTCTTAGGCGGTGTCGTCGGTGCCGCGACGGCGATGGGATACCAGACGGGCAACGTGCTGGGTGTCGGGGTGGGCATGGAGCTTCTGACGGGCGTCTCAGCCGCGCTTTGGGGAACCGCACTCGTCGCAGTCGGGATTGGCTTCATCTGGCTCCGCGACCTGTACCGCTGGCTCGAAAAGCTGATACTCGTTCTCGTCGCTGTGATGCTCGTCGGCTTCGCGGGTTCGCTCGCTCTAGCGGGTCTCGACGCAGGTTCCGCGGCGAGCGGTCTCGTTCCGTCGCTCCCCGACGGAACCGCCTTTCTGGTTCTCGTCATGATGGCGACCTACTTCAGCATGTACGGTGCCGTCTACCAGTCTTACCTCGTCGGTGAGAAGGGATATCTGGAAGACGACACACGTCTCGCCGGGTTCGACGCCGTCGCGGCGATGGCTGTGCTCGGTATCTTGGGCATGCTCGTGCTCCTGACCGCCGCGACTGTTCTCGACCCCGATATCGCGGGCGATATCACACCCGCGACGCTCGCCACCCAACTCGAACCCTTCGCAGGCGAGTACGCCTTCGTACTGTTCGGAGTCGGTCTCTTCGCCGCGTCGTTCTCGTCGCTCGTCGCAAACGCGCTCATCGGCGGCGTCCTGCTTTCCGACGGACTCGGCTACGACGCGTCTTTCGACGGCACTCCCGTCAAACTCACCGCTTCCGTCCTCACCCTCGCAGGATGGTCCGCCGGCTTCCTGCCCCGGATAGTCGGAACGTCGCCGCTCGACACCATCGTTCTTGCGCAGGCTTTCTCCGTCATCGCTCTTCCGTACTTCGGCGCGGTTGGTCTCGTCCTTCTTAACGACAGGGACGAGGTGGGCAGGTTCACAAACTCGCGCCTGAAGAACGTCGTCGCGGTCGTCGGCTATCTGCTCGTTATCGGCATGGCTGTCGTCTTCCTTCGGACGGTCGCCGAGAGCATAGGTCTAATATGAAAAACAGAAGTCGGAGTCGTAGTTCCGACGGTTCGTATCCGTAGCCTTACAGGCATGCCGGAGTAAAAACATTCCATGACTACCGCCGAGCCGTCCCGCGTCAAAGTCTGGGTGATGGCGATACGTCCGCAGACGCTTCCTGCGGGAGCGGCACCCGTTATCGTCGGCGCAGGTCTGGCGGTCCGAAACGGCGTTTTCTCCCCCTTCCCCGCCGTCGCAGCACTCGTCGGCGCGCTCCTGATACAGATCAGGCACGAACCTCACGAACGACTACTACGACGCCGTCAAAGGCGCGGACACCGACGACCGCGAGGGATTCACGAGAGTCACGCAGTCGGGGCTCGTCGCGCCCGAGAAGGTGAGGTTGGGCGCGGCGGTCGCCTTCGGCTCTGCGATACTCGTCGGTCTGTACATAGCTTACGTCGGCGGTCTTCCGATTCTTGCCGTCGGCGTCCTCGGTATCCTCAGCGGTGTCGCGTACACGGGCGGTCCGTATCCTCTCGGCTACCACGGACTCGGGGACATCTTCGTCTTCTTTTTCTTCGGAGTCGTTGCCGTTACAGGGACGTACTACGTTCAGGCTGTCGACGTTCTCGTCGGTTCACCGTTCCCCCTGACGGTGCCTCCCGACACGGTCCCCGCCGAGGCTATGGTTGCGAGTCTGGCGATGGCGGGTATCTCGACGAACGTTCTGGTCGTCAACAACGTACGCGACATGGAGACCGACCGCGCGGCTGGCAAACGCACGCTCGCCGTCCGTCTCGGCTACCGTTGGAGCCGCGTGCAGTACGTCTCTCTGCTCGCGCTCGCGTATCTCGTGCCGCCCGTGCTCTGGCTCAGATACGGCTTCTCGCCGACGGTACTCGCGCCGCTCGTGACTCTGCCGTACGCTGTGCTCGTGACACGGACGGTTCTAACGCGCACCGACGGCGACGCGCTCAACCCTGCGCTCGAAAGGACGGGTAAACTGCTGGCGGTTTTCGCGGTGCTGTTCGGCGTCGGGATGGCTTTCTGAACCGTACCGTACTCAGCCGTCGTAGAGACGCGCACGAAGACGCGCGTGTTCCTCGGCGCGCTCCCGCACGTCTTTTCTCGAAAAAGAGCTGTCCTCGGTGACGAGTTCGACGAAAACCGACGGAACGCGTTCGAAGACGGCGACGCGCGAGCCGCACACCTCGACGTACTCGTTCTCGTAAGCGGCTTCTTCGTCTCCGTCAGGGACAATCTTGTCGGCGGAGGCGACGACGAAGGTGGGGACGCCGTGGTGACGCGCCGCGAGCGCGGCGGCGAAACTCCCCACCTTGTTGACAACCGTCGCGTCCGGAAGGACGGCGTCGGCACCCACAACAACGGCGTCGGCGTCCCGTGTCTCGCGCGCGACACATGAGTCGGGGACGATGCGTGTCGGAACGCCGTGTTCCTCGGTGAGTTCCTCAGCGAAGACGACACCCTCGCCGCCGGGGAGAGACTCGGCGACTACCGTCTCGTCGGGCGACAGTCCGGCGAGCGCGTGTGCGACGGTCCCAGAGCGCGATAGGGTGACGACCTTTCTCGGTTCACCACGTCCGGCGGCGTTCTCCGCCGCACGTACGTCGGCTTCTTTGGCACGCTCTATGGCGGCGTGAGCATCTGTTTCTATCTCTTCCGCTGTGTCGCCGCCTGCGGCACGCGCAACCCTGTTACCGACGACAGACATCGAAGGACGCGCCTCGACGAGTTCGCGCGCTGTCTCGCGTGTTTCTTCGTACGAATCGGTAGCGGCGGTGTCGCGCAGAACTTCGAGTGCGCGCGCCGCGACGTATGCCGAGCCGTGTTCGTCGTCTCCCTCGACAGTTTCGACCGACGGCGCGACGGCGGCGTACGAGTCCCAGAGGCGCGGTACGGTTTCGCGCCGCAGGAGTTCGGTCGGGGAGCACCAGTCCGTCTGCGTCGTCTCGTAGTTCGTATCGACTTCACGCGTCCATGTGTCGAAAAGGAAGGGGTGGACGTGCCACTCGCGTTCGAGTTCTTCGTCACGCACGACGAACGGTTCGCTGTGTCGTACGAACGTAACGTCGTCTTCGCGCATACCCGTCTCCTCGCGTATCTCGCGGCGCGCGTCCTCCTCGGTGTCGTCTGTTTCGTCCTCGACGTAGCCCGAAACCGCACCCCATCTTTCCGTGTAAGAGCCCGTCTCGTCGCTCCTGCGAAGTAGAAGAACGTCGCCCGTACACGGGTCGCGCAGGAAGACTGTTACTACGTCGGCTTTCTCCATGCGCAGTCTCGTAGTCGCGCGGGCAAGACTCTTACCGTGGGCGCGCGTAGACCGTCCCATGCAGGTAGCAGTTGTGAGCGACAGCCACGTTCCGGGACGCGCCGACGAGATACCCGACAGAGTGCTGAACGCGTGCGAGGACGCGGACATGACGGCGCACGCGGGCGACTTCACGTCCGAAGAGGCGTACGAAGAGTTCGACGCGACGGGAAAGCTCGTCTCCGTACGCGGGAACATGGACAGCGTGTCGGGTTTGCCACGCACCGACACGTTCGTCGCCGGCGGAGTCGAGTTTGTCGTTACACACGGAACGGGCGCGCCGTTCGGATACGAGGACCGCGTAGCCGAAACAGTACGCGACGAATCCAGGGAGGACGCTGTGGGCGTCTGCGGTCACACCCACGAAGTCATGGACACAACACACGGCGGCGTGCGTCTCCTGAACCCCGGTAGCTGTACGGGCGCACCTCCCGCAGACCTCGCGACGATGATGCTCGTCGAAGCAGAGGACGGCGCGCTCGAAGTCGAGGTCGTCGAGGTGGACGTATGAAACTAGGCTGGCTCTCGCTCGAAGTCAAGTACCTCGAACGTGCGCGTAGATTCTACGCCGATACTCTTGGTCTAGAAGTCGTGCGCGAGTCGGAGACAGACTGCGTCCTCTCGGCTGGTATGACAGAGGTTGTTCTGCGTGTGCCGAGCACAGTGCCACGCGGCGGTACCCATGTGCACTACGCCTTTTCGACACCGCGCGACGAGTACGAAGCGTGGAAGGAACGCGTCAACGTAATAGAGGAGCGCGACTTCGGCTCTTACTCTTCGCTCTACTTCTACGACCACGACAATCACTGCGTCGAGATAGGCGAGTCGGACGCCTCGGGCGACGGCATCGTCGGCGTCTTCGAGGTAGTCTTCGAGGTCGAGGATTTAGGGCGCGCAACCGAGTTCTACACCTCTCTCGGCGCGACGGTGACGAGTCGCGGCGACGACCGCGAACGTGTCCGACTCGACGCGGGCGGCTTCGACATCGAACTCTGGGAGCCGCAACTCGGAATCGCCGACGGTCAGGGTGGCGTGCATATGGACGTCGGCTTCGAGGTCGACGACGTAGCCGAAGCCGTCGGGGCTGTCGAAAAAGACGCGCTCGCCTCCGAGACGACGCGGAACGGCATACGTCTGCGCGACCCCGACGGTCACTACGTTACGGTCTACTGACCGCCAAGTTTTTCGACAACATCCGCGCCGAGAGTGCTCTCGACGTACTTTGCGACGATATCCGCCTCGAAGTTGACGAGGTCTCCTGCATCTTTGTCAGACAGGTTGGTGACCTCGTACGTCTCGGGAATGATAGCGACTGTGAAACTGCCGTCGTTCAGTTCCGCGACCGTGAGAGAGATACCATCAATTGTAACAGAGCCTTTTTCGACGACGTACCGCTCGTATCCTTCGGGGACTTCGAAAGTGTACTCCCAGTCCTCGCCGACCTGACGCACCTCGGCGACGCGCGTCGTCGTATCGACGTGCCCCTGTACGATATGACCGTCGAACCGCCCGTCGGCGGGCATCGCACGTTCAATGTTTACGTCCTCTCCTTCTTCCAGTTCGCCGAGCCACGTCTTCTTCAGGGTTTCCTCCGAGACGAAGACCTCGAATCCTTCGTTGTCGGCGCGCTCGGCTGTGAGGCACGCGCCGTTGACCGCGACAGACGCGCCGCGTTCGGGGACGAAAGACGCGCCGACGCGCAGGCGGACGCCGTCGTCGTTCTCTTCGACGCCTAAGATACGTCCCGTCTCCTCTACGATACCCGTGAACATAACCGACGTACGCGCCGCGCGTCCGAAAGAGGTTCGGTTCACGTCTTCGGCGCGTCAGGTTCATGCCAACCGCGTCCGTACACGAGCCATGAAGGTACTCGTACCATACGACGGCTCCGAACAGGCGGATGAGGCACTTAGGCTCGCGTTACGGACATATGACGACGCCGAGGTAGTCGTTCTGCACGTAATCGACCCCGTCGGAAAGGGCGGCAGGAAAGGCGCGAAGGCATCGTGGTGGAACATGTGGTACGAGGACAGAGAGAAGCTGGCGGAGACGGTGCTTGAAGACGCGCGCGAGATAGCCGACGAGGAAGGACACGAGATAGTCACAGAAATCAGGCGGGGAAAGCCGTCGAAGAAGATAATCGAGTACGCGGAGGAGGAAGAAGTAGACGCCGTAGTCATGGGTAGGCAGGGCGAAACAGGACTGTCGCGCATCCTGCTCGGGAGTGCAGCCGAAAAAGTGGCGAGGCACACGGACGTTCCGGTCACTCTCGTCGGAGAGACAAACTAGATGAACGGTGCATAGATGAAGAAGAAGTACGACATACCGGCGGCGACCGTTGGACCGATTATCCACATAGTGACGAACCGCCCGATAGCACGGGGATTGACTAAATCCCTTTCAGAGATGATGTCGGACGGCTTCTCTTCACCCATCGCAGGAACTTCGTCGGGCGTCTCATCTGTGAGAGCCGATATCGAAAGCTCGACATCACCCTCACCACGCGCGTATTCGAGAGCCGTCGTCGTGCGCGTCGCGCGCCCCCATCCGAGACCGACGATTGTCATGACAGTCGCCATTACGAGCGAGATAGGGATACCTGCCCATGACAAGAAAGTCGTTATCGTCGAAGCGACGATAGCGACGATGAGCGCGCCCAGAAGGGGCAGTTCGGTTAGTTCGTTTCCTACGGACTCCATCGTACGCCGTGCTATCGTGAAGCCGCCGAGAGCTACAGCGAAAGCGGCGATGAGTATCGCGGGACTCTCCGGAAGCTCGCCGCCGCCGACGAGCGGTGCGACTGCGTTAGCGGCGTTGCTCGCTCCCGCGCTGAACGACATGTAACATCCAATAGCGATGATAACTCCCGCACCCGCGAGTTCCCGCGTCGTCGTGTTCGGTCCTTTCACAGGCTTCGGAAGCATTCCCGACCTATCGAGTTCCAGAAGCGGTCCGCGAGACTGACGCAGATAGAAGTAAGTGTCTAGGTGCGGATAGAGATACCGTCCTACGACCATACCTATCCAGAAAGCGATAGCGGGCGTCATCATCCACCACATGAAGATACGCCCGAGCACCTCCCAGTCCAGAGCACCGACAGCGGCACCCAGACCGGCTATGGCACCGGTTGCGACCATCGAAGTAGGTACGGGGACCCCGAAGAGGTTGGCAATCAGCATACCGAGACCTATGAAGAACAGAACGGCAATGCCTGCCACAAGGGTAAACTCCTCCTGCGGTACTATACGCCCTCCGAGAGTCTGGATTACGTTGCGTCCGATGGTCCAACCTCCGATAAGGAAGAACACAGACATTATAGCCGCCGCGGCAGTCTTGCTCAGTACGTTCGCGCCGACCGCCGGTCCCCAAGCGATACCCGTCGACGAACCGCCTATGTTAAATCCGACGAAGACCGCCATGAGAATCCCTACAAGGAGAAGTATGGATATCATGCTTCAGAGGGTATTCGGCGTACGAGATAAATTAGTTTTGCTTTACGCGGGAACGCCGACAGGCGTTTTCCGTAATTACGGGAAGCCTGACTTCCGCTAATGAGGAAAGACGCCACCGGCGTCTTTCCGTAATTACGAGAACTCGCAGAGTTCTCTCATTAGGAAACGCGCTGTCACAGCGCGTTTCCGTAATCGTTAATAAGCGTTCGACTCAAACAGTAGTCTACTCAGGAGAAAGAGGTGTAAGAATGGCAGACGACAAACCCCACATGAACTTGGCTGTTATAGGCCACGTAGACCACGGAAAGAGCACGCTCGTAGGACGACTCCTGTTCGAGACGGAGAACGTCCCCGAGCATGTTATAGAACAGTACAGAGAAGAAGCCGAAGAGAAGGGCAAGAGCGGATTCGAGTTCGCTTACGTCATGGATTCACTCGACGAGGAGCGTGAACGCGGCGTCACAATCGACATCGCGCACCAGCGTTTCGACACCGACGAGTACTACTTCACCATCATCGACGCGCCGGGGCACCGCGACTTTGTGAAGAACATGATCACGGGCGCTTCGCAGGCTGACAACGCAGTTCTCGTCGTCGATGTACAGGACGGCGTACAGCCCCAGACGAAGGAGCACGTCTTCCTCGCGAAGACGCTCGGTATCAACGAACTCATCGTCGCGGTCAACAAGATGGATACGGTTGACTACGACGAGGGTGACTTCAACGACACCGTCGAGGAAATCGAACAGCTCCTTAAGAGCGTCAACATCAGCGCGGACGATGTGAAGTTTATTCCTGTCTCCGCCTTCGAGGGCGACAACGTCTCAGAGGCGAGCGACAACACGGGCTGGTACGACGGCGAGACGCTCCTCCAAGCACTCAACGCGCTCGAAGAGCCGACCGAGCCGACTGACCTCCCGCTCCGTCTCCCGATTCAGGATGTCTACTCCATCTCGGGTATCGGTACGGTCCCCGTCGGACGTATCGAGACAGGCGAGATGAACCCCGGCGACAACGTCAGCTTCCAGCCCTCCGACGTAGGCGGCGAAGTCAAGACGATAGAGATGCACCACGAGGAGGTTGACTACGCGGGACCCGGAGACAACGTCGGATTCAACGTCCGCGGCGTCGGTCAGGACGACATCCGCAGGGGCGACGTTCTGCGGACCTGCCTAGCGGACCCCCGACAGTCGCCGAGACGTTCAAGGCGCAGATAGTCGTGATGCAGCACCCGAGCGTCATCACAGCGGGCTACACACCCGTCTTCCACGCCCACACGGCGCAGGTCGCGTGTACCATCGAGAGCATCGACCAGAAGCTCGACCCGTCGAGCGGCGATGTCGAGGAGGAGAATCCCGACTACATACAGGCTGGCGACGCCGCTATAGTCACGGTTCGCCCCCAGAAGCCGCTCTCCATCGAGCCGGCGGGCGAAATCCCCCAGCTCGGGAGCTTCGCCATCCGTGACATGGGTCAGACCATCGCGGCGGGTAAGGTCCTCGAAGTAGAAGAGCGATAATGCAGACGGCACGCGTACGTCTGTCAGGCACGAGCCCCGACGACCTCGAAAGTATCACGAGCCGCATCAAGGAAATCGCCGAGCGCACCGGCGTCAACTTCTCGGGACCCGTGCCGCTCCCGACGAAGAACCTCGAAATACCGGTGCGCAAGTCGCCCGACGGCGAAGGTTCGGCTACGTGGGAGCACTGGGAGCTACGTGTCCACAAACGTCTCATAGACCTCGACGCCGACGAAAGGACCCTGCGACAGCTTATGCGTGTACAGGTTCCCGAGGATGTCTCGATAGAGATAGAGCTAGAGAACTAGAGAGCGGAAACACAAAACGAATTAGGGCGCGTTTCTTACGCCCTACTGCGGGCTCGTAGATCAGGGGTAGATCGCTTCCTTCGCAAGGAAGAGGCCGCGGGTTCAAATCCCGCCGAGTCCATAAAAGAGCGTTTTCTTAACCGGCAGGAAACGAGAACCGGACAAAGAGTAAAGAGTTTTCACCGTAGCACCCGTCGCTCTGGTAATGACCGAGGAGAAGCACACAGTCGAGTTCGTGGGTAGGGATGAGACGATAGAAGTATCTGAGCGACAGACGATTCTCAACGCCTGCATCGAGAAGGGACTAGCACAGGAGTACTCGTGCCGCGTCGGTATGTGTCTCGCGTGTGTCGCACGTCTTGTCGAGGGCGAGGTAAAACAGCCGGGTGCGCGTTGTCTTACGGAGACGGAGAAGCAGAGATACATCCTGACGTGTATGGCACGTCCCGAGACTGACCTCGTTCTTGAGCGCGGCGTCTATCCGCCTTCGATAGAGGGTGAACAGGTAGTGGAGGCGCGCGACGTATAATGGACGACTCTATCATAGACGACGAGCATCTTACGCTCGAAGAACGCTCCCTCCTCCCGAACAAAGGCTTCTTCGTACCCGAATCCTACCGCGAGGAACACAGACGCGCCGAGTTTGAGGAGAGCGTCTCGGGACACTCTGCGGTAATGCTCGTCGACGGTGACGGCGACGGTCTCGGTGCGGTCGTTCTCGGAAGACAGGTTCACGACGACTTAGGCTACGCGACGGCGTCGCCAAACTACTTAGAAGACGCGCTCGAAAGGCTCGCCGAGTTCCTCGACGACGACGCGACAGTCTACGTCGTCGATATCTGCCCCGACCCCGATGTTTCGCTCGAAGACCTCGAAGCTGTCGTTGAGAAAGCCGAGGCAGTGTACTGGTACGACCATCACCAGTGGGACGAAGATGTGCGCGAGGCTATCGAGGAACTCGGCGTCGACATCGCCGTCGGCGAGAGTGACGAGGTCTGTTCCGCCGACGTGACGCTCCAACAGTTCGAGAAGATGGGGTACGACTTCGACGAACAGACGCGCGAACTCGTCGCCGTGACACGTGACCATGACCTCTGGATACGTGACGACCCGCGTTCGGACGACCTCGCCGACCTGAGCGTCTACCTCGACTCCGACGAATACTTGGAGGCGGTCTCCGAAGGACCTGACTTGAACGACGAGTACCACGGCTTCTTGGAGGAGAAACGTGAGGAGAAAGGGAAACTCATAGACCTCGCCGTCGAACGCGCAGAAACCGTCGATATCGCGGGTGTCACGTTCGCACACACGTACGGAAGATGCTCGCAGAACGAGGTCGCGGAGTCTCTGCGTGAACAGGGTTCCGACGCCGCTGTAATCGTCAAGCCAGAAGGAGGCACGTCTCTACGTGGAAGCGAAGGCTTCGAACGTTGCCACGAGGTCGCACGCCTTCTCGGCGGAGGCGGACACCCACGCGCCGCGGGATGCAAGCCCGACGTCTTCGACACGATGCTCGACTTCGCGCGACACTGGACGACCGAAGGAGAGGATGCGCGGCGTGTCGTAGTCGAGTCTTT
This sequence comes from Halobacteriales archaeon, assembly GCA_034522195.1. GTDB lineage: Archaea > Halobacteriota > Halobacteria > Halobacteriales > Halorutilaceae > Halorutilus. Next base: position 319,597 of record JAXHLL010000006.1, read on the forward strand.
CGAGGAAATTCTCGAAGAAGATGGCTGACAGAGACCGTAACGACGACAACCACAAAAGCCGAACCGCGGAGTCGTTCGGCGAAAACTCATTCTCTTACGCCGAAAGTCCGGCACACAGGATGGGCGACGACCTCGAAACCCTGAGGGACTGGGTGTCGGAGTCGGAACCCGACCGCGTCTTAGACGTTGCGACGGGCGCGGGACACACGGCGGGTGCTGTGGGCGAGGCGGTCGGTGAGGAAACGCTCGTCTGCGCGACGGACATATCGCCCGAGATGGTGCGGACGGCGGTTTCGCGGTACGATGTGGAGGGTGTCGTCGCTGACGCCGAGGAACTGCCGTTCGTCTCTTCCTCCTTCGACGCCGTTACCTGCCGTATAGCCGCGCACCACTTCCCGAACCCGCGTGCTTTCCTCGAAGAGGTTCGCCGTGTCCTGTCGCCCGACGGCGTCTTCGCCTTCGAGGACAACGTAGCACCCGACGACGACGAACTCGACGCCTTCCTGAACGAGGTCGAACGCACACGCGACCCGACGCACGTCCGCTCGTACACCGTCGGCGAGTGGGAACGGTGGCTGGACGAGGCGGGCTTTGAGGTACACGAAGCCAGCGTCGTGAAGAAGAACCTTGACTACGAGACATGGATAGAAAGCCTCGACACGCCGGAGGAGAACCGCGAGCGTGTCGAGACGTTGCTTCGGGAGCCGCCAATCGGGAATCCTGAACAGGCACGCGAACTCTTCGAGATATCCTGCGAGGACGGCGAAGTAGAGTCTTTCTCCAACCTCAAACTCCTCGTACTTGCCGGGATTCCTTGATTAACCATGTCAACTACTTTCAAGGACACTCGGATACGAAACTTTTAAGCCTGCATGGTGGGTAGGTTAGGTCAGAGCGGAAACGCGTACAGGCGGCGGCATAGTTAATGAACAACGGGAACTTCGAACTGGTTGTCTTCGACCTTGACTCGACACTCGTGGACGGAGAGGGGATAGTCGCGCTTGCGCGCGCCGCGGGCGTCGAGGAGGAAGTCGAACGTGTTACGGAAGAAGCGATGCGCGGCGAACTCGACTTCGGAGAGTCCCTCCGGCGTCGTGTCGCACTTCTCGAAGGAATGACCGTCGAGGAGGCAAACGACGCGCTGCGTTCTCTTCCGACGACGCCGAACGCGGTCGAGGTCTGCAAGCGTATCGGCATCGACATCGCAGTCTTCTCTGGAGGGTTCTACCCCGCGGCGGAGCCTGTCGCCAAGGCAATTGGTGCGAAACATATACGTGCGAACCGTCTCGTCTCGCGCGACGGCGTACTGACCGGCGAAGTCGAAGGCGAACTCGTTGACGACGATAAGGGGGAGGTCCTGCGTCGTCGTACGCGCGCGATGAAGGCTATGACGAGAAGCGCATACTCGTCGTCGGCGACGGTTCGAACGACGTGCCGATGATGCGCGTCGGTGCCTGCGCAGTCGGATTCGACCCCAAGCCCGTTGTCCGTGAAGCCGCCGACGTGAGCGTCGACCGTAGGGATTTCCAGCAGATGGAACCGATACTAGAAAAGAAAGGAGTGTTAAGATAGAATGAGCACAGAGATACAGATACCGGACGAACTAGACGTAGACGAAGAGAGCATAGAAGAACAGAACAAAGACAGCCTTATCGAACTCGCGGGGAAACTGCGTGACAAACGCAACGAGCTAAACTCCGAGGCGAGCGAGAAGGCTTCGAAGAGAAACGAGCTAAACGACAAGACGCGGGAGGTCGTCGATGTGGCGCAGAAGCACCGCGAGAGACGCGACGAACTCAACGAGAAAGTGCAGGAACTGAAGGACAAGCGTGACGAACTCAACGCGAAGGCGAACGAGGTTTTCGACGAAGTAGACAAGAAGAAGAAGGAGCTGAAGCTACAGGACGGCGAGTCTCTCGACGAGCTTGAGGAGCAGATAGAGGACCTTGAGTTCAAACAGCAGACAGAGGTTCTTGAGCCGGACGAGGAGAAGGAGATAATCGAGGAGATAGAGGAGCTACGCGAGAAGTACAACGAACGTAAGAACAAGCTTGACGACGACGACGAGGTTCAGGAGCTTACCGAGGAGGCGAAGAAGGCGCGCAACAAGGCGAGCGAGTACCACAACAAGGTCATCGAGTTCGCGGACAAGGCACAGGAGCACCACGACAAGATGATTGAGGCGTACCGTAAGGCGGACGAGGTGCGCGACGAGGCGGACGAAGTCCACGACAAGTTCGTGGAGGTTCAGGAAGCCGCCGACGAGATGCACGAGAACTTCGTGACCGTCCAGAAACGTCTGCGCAAGCTCGACAAGCAGGAGAAGTCGGAGAGGCAGACCGAACGCGAGGAGAAGAAGGAAGCGGCGAAGGAGGAGGCGCGCGAGGTCTACGAGAAGTTCAAGGAGGGCGAGACCCTCGACACGGACGACTTCATGCTCCTCCAGCGCGCGGGTCTTCTCTGAGTCTCGGACACGGACGGACGCGGGCATGTGACGGAGGCGGAACCGAAACCGGGCGGCGGATGTAAAGAACTATTGACTTGGGCTTCCGAAGATTCCGTATGGAGAAGAAGGTCTTGGCGGCTGTCGCTGTCGGAGCCGTTTTTCTGTTTCTCTCAGCCGCGCTCGTCGTCGGATTTCCGGGCGGAGACTGAGAGCCGCCCGAACCCAAGATCGAGTCGGTCGAGGTCGTCCGTTCGGGCTGTCAAGACGACGTGAGGAAGGTGGCGAGCAGTTCGACGGACGGCACGTGGACGGGGACGGTAAACGGCACGTCGCCACGTGCCGTCGTCTCGGCGGAGATACGTCTCGTCTCTCCCGAGCGTGCCGACGTGACGACGTACCGCGTTAACGCAGAAACGCACAACACGTCCGCTCCCGCGCCCGAACACGACTGTTCCGCAGACGATGGCGTGGTGGTCTACGAGATAGAGTACGACGCACCCGGCGACGAGAACGCCGACGGTCGTCGTATCGAGAGATACCTCGACGGCGAACTCAAGGGGTGCGGCGGCTCCACGTCGGGTCCCGATATCGGATGCGTGCGTCTTCACGAGGAAGTTACGACACACTGGTCTAACCGTTCGGGATAGTAAGACAGGTTCACGCTGTACGCTACCCCTCAGAAACTCTTATCGGGCGAACACATATATCCCGTGCGAACGTCTTATCAGAAAACGACAAACAGGTTCGGAGAGACACCGGTCCGAATTCCCAACATATCCGCCAAATTAAATATGAGATCCTACAAACTCAAAGTCGATACCGACGCACAGATATTCCACGACTACGAGGAGATAAAGAACGGGAAGCCTATGGTGACGGCGGTTCATGGACTCAAACCCGTCGGAGATGACCGACTTGGCATGCTCTACGAGTACGAGAGCGGGGACGTACCTGCAGTCCGTGAGGACTTGGACAAGGTACCGAAGGCGCTTGAATACAAGGCCGAGGAGATAGAGGGTTCTGTGTTCGCCTACGTCGTCTGGAACCCACGTGACATCGTCAACGCTCTCGTAGACACTCTGTACTCGTACCGTGTCATAATCGACTACCCGTTCCGTGTGACTATACACGACGAACTCATCCTTACGCTCGTCGGTGTCGAAGAGGACCTCCAGATGGTCTCTTCAGTCGAACATACCGCAGTGGACATAACGGTACTCCGGAAAGGCGACTACAGACCACGGAGACGCGACATTCTTTCGGTTTTGACTCCGCGCCAACAGGAGGTGTTACGGACGGCGGTAGAAATCGGATACTACGACGAGTCGAAGGGCGTGGAGTACAAGGACATCGCGGAAGAACTCGGCGTAGCGGTTTCGACCGTCGGTCACCATCTCAGGAAGGTCGAGTCACAGTTACTTCGGGAGGTTGTGTCGGGTCTGGACGAGACAAGATAATCCTCTGACCGGGAAAACTTCATATCCACGGAGACAAAGCAGATAGTATGACGAGCAGTATCATAGAAACCCTCAGACAGCCCGAGTACACGGGAGAAAACCGCTGTCTGCCTTGCACAGCCGTCAACACCGTTATCGCGCTCTTCGCTGGTACGGCTGTCGGCGTTCTTTTCGCCACGTTCGTCTCGACTACGTCCGGCGTCGGCGCGGGACTCGCCTTCTTCGGTCTCAGCGCGACAGCGATATACCTCCGCGGATACCTCGTCCCCGGAACGCCCGAACTGACAAAACGTTACTTCCCGCCGTGGCTGTTGAGAGCATTCGGGAAAGAGCCGAAACCTGCGACAGGACCCACATCTGAAACTACGACACGGACCACGACACAGACGCGTTTCCGTGGGAACGACCCCTCCAGAGATTTCGACCCAGAGACCGAACTCGTCGAGGCTGACGCGCTCGAAGAGTGCGAGACAGGCGACGACCTGTGTCTCACGGACGGGTTTCGGGAAGCATGGTACGACGAGATGGAGCGTGCGGCGGAGAGCGAGCGCGACGGACTCTTCGAACTGCTGGAGGTCGAACACGCTGGTATTGACTTCGAGGAGTACGAAAACGGCTTCCGGGCACGCGCGGAAGGAACGACGGTCGGCGTCTGGGAGTCGGAAGCCGCTTACGAAGCCGACCTCGCGGCTGGAAGAGTCCTCTTGGAGACGTACGACGGATGGGCAGAACTGCCGACTCAGGACAGAAGCCGTTTCCTCACAGGTCTGCGTATCTTCCTCGATAGGTGCCCCAACTGCGGCGGCGAACCCGAGTTCGGCTCCGAAACCGTCGAGTCGTGCTGTTCGACGCGCGAGGTCGCGGCTGTTTCGTGTACGGACTGCGGTTCGCGCTTGTTCGAGTCTCCTGTCTGAATACGCTTCTCTTTTGTTCGTGCGGTGCCTCTGCAGAGACAGATGCTCGCCTCCCGTATCATACCCTGCCTCGACGTGACGTTAGACGACGAAGGAAACGCCGACGTAGTCAAGGGCGAACAGTTCGAGGAACTGCGCTACGCTGGCGACCCTGTCGAACTCGCAAAGAAGTACAACGAACAGGGCGCGGACGAACTCGTCTTCTTAGACATCACGGCGTCCTCGGAAGGCAGAGAGACGATGCTTGATGTCGTGCGCCGGACCGCCGACGAGGTCTTCATCCCTCTCACCGTCGGAGGCGGAATATCGTCGGTCGAGGACATACGCGAAACCCTGCGCGCCGGTGCCGACAAGACGAGCATGAACACCGCCGCAATCGAGGACCCCGAACTCGTGAACCGCGCCGCGCGCGCCTTCGGTTCGCAGTGCGTCGTCGTCGCAATTGACGCGCGGCACAACACGAACGACGAGGGCGAGCACTACTTCGACGTGGACGGAACAGAAACGTGGTTCGAGGCTGTCGTCTACGGCGGGCGCGAACCCACGGGCGTCGACGCCGTCGCGTGGGCGCAGGAGGTCGAGGAGCGCGGAGCGGGCGAAATCCTTCTTACCAGCATGCGCGGCGACGGCACAAAGGACGGCTACGACCTGCCGGTGACGCGCGCCGTCAGCGAGAACGTCTCGATTCCCGTCATCGCGTCGGGCGGCGCGGGCAACCCGGGACACATGATAGAGGCTTTCGAGGAGACGGAGGCGAGTGCCGCGCTCGCGGCGTCCATCTTTCATTTCGACGAGTACACCGTCGGTGAGGTCAAGGAGGAACTCGACAGGGCGGGCGTGCCGGTGCGTCTATAGGTCATGGCAGAGAGTAACCTACGTAGTCGGAAAAATGGATATTGGTTGACCGATATTATACGTCGTCAAGCAAATCTGCTTTCTTTTCTTCGAATTCAGAGTCAGATAGCACACCCTCTTCGTGGAGTTTTTTCAACCGCTCAATTTTATCAATAGCGTCGGAATCTTGATCATCAATGTTTTGTGATTCTTGTGCTTCTTCCTGATTAGAACGAGATCGGATTTGCTCAACAACATCCGGTATCCATTCCTCGTTAAAATTAGTCGATTTCGAAAGCAGTCCTGTATTTGCGAAGAATCCTAGTTGATAGACATCGTCGGCAGTTTCAAACGAAAGACCTGGTTTTTGTTTAGTAGAGCTACCTTGATTAAAAGTATCCTCACGTACGTCCGTGATTTCACCCATACCAATTCGAATTTTTCGTTTGGGGTCAGTGCCTGTACTTGAGTACTTATTTATGATTTGTAATTTATCCGAATCAACATCTTCACTTAAAAGAACGCCGAGTTCAATATTATTCTCTTTAATACGAAGACGTGTGACGATATCTTCGTATGACTCTTCTTCAATCGTCCCACTGGAAGTGGTTCGTGAAAGGGTACCTTCTCCAATCTCCCAGCCACTTTTGCTTATTGTGGCTCCTTCTTTCTTCGTCGGAACCTTGAGTTGTGCATTTAAATCATTTCGTGGCGTCACAATATCAATCGGAAAACCATGCGGTTCAATATCAATTTCTGCCCCCGCTCTCATACGTTCCCATGTGTTTTTTAGCTTATCTAACACGCCAGATGGTTCCTCTGTACCTTTTGCTGGTTTTCCGGTATCCATGACAGATGTATAATGGGAATCTGATACAAAAAGCTGTTGCTAGTCCTTATTAATCCATATGGGATAATGAACTGACACCGTGAAATCTATAGCTCTATGCCCTCACGTAATAAAAAGAAAGGCGTTTATGCCCCGACGTAATACGATTGGGAGATGACAGACGTAGTTTCGACGACAGCGGGCTACTTCCCGCGACCCGACTACCTCATAGAGACGCTCAAGGAGGTACAGGGCTACCAGAAACAGGACATGGGACCGGAGGCAGAGGAGAAGGTCGAGGACGTGTTCCACGAGGGACGCTCCGACGTTATCGAGATACAGGAAGGCGCGGGAATCGAACTCGTGACCGAAGGACAGCTTTCGTGGGACGACATAATCGCGTTCCCGACAACGAGCATCGACGGAATCGAGATGGGCGGCATAAAACGTTTCTACGACAACAACAGGTTCTACCGCAAGCCGAAGGTCGTGGACGAACTCGCGCACTCCGGCGAGATTACGGTCGGACAGTACGAGGACGCCGTCGGAATCGCGTCGAACGACGTGAAGCCCGTCATGGCTGGCGCGTACTCGCTCGCGCGCCTCTCGAAGAACAAACATTACGACTCCGACGACGCTTATCGCGGCGCGTTCGCGGATGTGGTCAACGAGGAACTCCGCGCGCTCGCGGACGCCGGTGCCGAGACGATACAGTTGGACGAACCGTCTCTCACAGGCGTCAACGACGAGGGCGTCGATATAGACGACGGAATCGAGACTATCGAACGCTCTCTCGAAGGCGTCGACGCCGACGTAATCGTCACGACGTACTTCGGCGAGATAACCGACGCCTACCCGCGCCTATTAGACATCGCCGACGGTGTGGGAATCGACCTCGTTTCGGGCGAGGAGAACATCGGTGCCGTCGAGGAGTACGGTGCGGACGGCGCGCTCGCCGTCGGATGCATGAACGCGCGTAACACGCGCCTCGAATCCGTAGACGAACTCGTCGGTACTGTCGAGGCGGTTCTCGAACACGCCGAACCCGAGCCGACGTACGTATCGCCGTCCGCCGGACTCGACTTCCTTCCTTGGACGGTCATGAAGGACAAGGTACAACGTCTCGGTGAAGCGGCAGAGGAGGTGGAGGCATAATGACACAGACACAGGTACATGACAAACTTTTCCCGACGACGGTAATCGGAAGCCACCCCAAGCCCAAGTGGCTCAACAGAGTAAGAAAGCTCAACGAGGAGGGCGACTTCAGCGACGAAAGACTCGAAGAGGCTATGGACGACGCCGCACGCGTCGTCGTGGACGAACACGAACGCGCAGGAATCGACATACTCGGAGACGGCGAGATGCGCAGAGAGGAGATGGTCGAGTACTTCGCGCACCGCATACCCGGCTACGAGTTCAACGGACCGGTGCGCGTCTGGGGTAACAACTACTTCGAGAAGCCGAGCGTCGTGGAGGAGCTCGGCGACCCCGAACCGATGCTCGTCGACGAGTTCGAGTTCACGCAGAAGGCGAAGAGCGAAGGGCACGGCATCAAGGTTCCCATCACGGGACCGTACACGCTCTACGACTGGTCTTTCGACGAGGTCTACGGCGACAAGCGCGAACTCATCATGCGCCTCGCCGAAATCGTCAACGACGAAATCAAAAGTCTGGCGGACGCAGGAGCGCGGTACATACAGATAGACGAACCCGCGCTCTCGGTACGTCCCGATGATATCGACTTAGTCGTCGAGGCGACCGAGAAGGTCGTAGACGGCGTGACGAAGGAGGAGCACGAGAACGTCGAGCGTCAGATAATGCACGTCTGTTACGGCGACTACGGCGCGATATACCCGCGCATGCTCGACATCCCCGTAGACCAGTTCTCGCTGGAGTTCGTCAACCAAGACTTCGCCCACGTCGAAGAGTTCGCGGAACACGACTTCGACAAGGAAATCGGATTCGGATGTGTCGACATCCACGACCGCGATGTCGAGTCGGTCGAAGAGATTAAGGAGAACATCGAAAACGCATTCGAGTTTGTTGACCCCGAACAGGTCTGGGTCAACCCCGACTGCGGCGTAAAGCTTCTGCCGCGCGAAGTCGCCTTCGGAAAACTCGAAAATATGTCGCAGGCGGCGCGTGAACTCCGCGAGGAGTACGAGTAAGGCGGTGAGCATGACCTACTCGTGCATCGTACCGCCCGAAGAACTCTCCGACGCACACTTAGACGCGCTCACCGAGTACCACGGCGTCGAGACGCGCGAAGACGCGCTCGAAGAACTGGACGAAGACACTGTTCTGGAGGTGGGACGCGAGGACGGAAGACGCGTCGGTGGCGACGCCGTCGTGCGTCCGTGCCCTCTCTGCGACGACGAGCATACACACAAGTTCGACGGCGCGCTCGAAGAAGGAAGGCTCGTCCAGCACGCTTCGAAATGCCCCGAAGCGGGACTCTACTGGCTCGTCTGGTTCGGTGAGGGCGAAGGAGAATGGCTCGACGACGAACGCTTCGCGGACGAGCCGAGTCTTTAGCGCATCTCCTCAACATCTACCGCCGTGTCCGAAGCGACGAACGCACACGGCGACCCCGAGTCGTACACGACGAGCTTTTCGTCTGCGGTGCGGTACGATTCGAGGCGTTCCCCTTCTTCCGCGCTCATAACCTCCCCTTCGTACCGCGCGTAAATACCGTCGGCGGTACCGGCAAAGAACGAAACTGTCGTCCACAGAGCGACGGAACCGGCGCACGAACTAATACGGTAGAGAACAATAGAAGAACAGAATGCCCGAAGAAGACACCTTAGCACGCAGAGCGTACAGAAACCGAACAGACATCTACCGCGAGGAGGGCGACGACGACGCGCCGACCGTCGTCTTCGCACACGGAACCCTGATGGACCGCACGATGTTCGACTCCCAAATCGAGGCTGTCGCAGACGCAGGCTACCATGCCGTCGCGTACAACCTCCGCGCGCGGACGGAGTACTACGAACCCGCTTATGACCTGTACGACGTGGTCGGCGACTGCGACGCACTCTTAGACAACATCGGCGTCGATTCGTGCGTCCTCGTCGGCATGTCGCTGGGCGGATTCATGGGTCTCCGTTTCGCGCTCGAACATCAAGACAGACTCGACGGTCTCGTCCTCGTCGATTCGATGGCTGGTACCCACGAGGATGCGCAGATACAGACCTACGACGCCATGGTTTCGCAGATAGAGGACAGCGACGAAGTACCCGAAGGACTCGCGCGGACTTCGGCGGACATACTCTTTGGCGACACGACGCGCGACCAAAACCCAGAACTCGTCGAGTCATGGGTCGAACGCTGGCTCTCGTATCCTCCCATGTCCGTCGTAAACGAGGTACGTTCGTGGCTCCACCGCGACGACATCACCGACCGCATGGACGAAATCGAAGTGCCCGTTCTCGCGCTCCACGGCGAAGAGGACACCTCAATACCTGTCGAGCGCGGACGCGAGACGGTCGAACAGATGCCAGACGGACGCCTTGAGGTCGTTCCCGAGGCGGGGCACTCGTCGAACGACGAGAACCGCGGGTTCACGAACGAGAAGCTTCTGGGTTTCCTCGACGAGGTTTACTGAACCTCGACGAAGGTCGCCGCCTTCTACGTGTGTCGCGGAAATGTCCGACGCATGTCTGACGAACGTCCATAGAAATTTTACAAAAACAAGGCATAATTAGTGGAATATTTACGACAACGTTTATTAATACGTGTCGCTTTTGTGCACTTGACTCCGTAAAAGGGGATAGATAAGATGAGACTCTCAGAGATAAAGGAGTACATAGACAGCGAAGTGGAGACGCCCGTAGAACACGACACAGCCGTCGAGAAGCTCAACGGCGGGGAGATAGACTGTCCGTCAGGGGACGGAAAATGTATGACCGAAGCGTTGGAACGGGACGAGACACGTACGTACGAGACGAGCACCGAGATATACGAGTCGGTGATGTGCTATCTCGGCGACGAGTACGTAGGCAGGAAGTTCTACGACGACAGGAGTCCCAACATGCTCGACAGCTGTCCGCCCGAGTCGTACGACGGGGAGCACGAGACGAACGTCTGTTTCTGAGTTCCGGACTCCCCGTGGTTCGGCTGTCGCCGGAAAGTGGCAAAAGATAATAACAGTAAAGACGTATCTTCCGCGTGAAACGTCTACAGCTTGAGAACCACGAGTTTGAGGGAAGTAACTCGTTCTACCTTCTCGAAGGCGACGGTGAGACGGCACTCGTCGATACGGGCGTCTCGACCCCCGACGTGAAGAGACAGTTCGAGGAGAAGCTCGAAGGATGCGGCGCGGCGGTCGGCGATATCGACCACGTATTCCTGACGCACTGGCACGCAGACCATACCGGTTTGGCGGGGTACGTTCAGGAGGAGAGCGGTGCGTCGGTGCACGTACACGAGGAGGACGCTCCTCTCGTGGAACAGGACGAGGCGACGCGCGACGCGATGGAGGAGCAACAGAGAAGCGCGCTCGAAGACTGGGGCATGCCCGACGACAAGAAGGAGACCCTTCTCGCATTCATAACGTCGAACTCGACGATACAGGGTGTGCCGCCCGATGTCGAAAGGCTCGAAGACGGCGATACGTTCGAAGCCGCGGGAGTCGAACTCGAAGCCATTCATTCGCCCGGACACACCGCAGGGCTGACATCCTTCGCCATGAGTGACGAGAACGAGGTCTTCACGGGCGACGCCGTCCTGCCCGTCTACACGCCCAACGTCGGCGGCGCGGACGTGCGTGTAGAAAAGCCTCTCGAAAGGTACGTCGAGACACTGTTCCGTCTCGCCGACCGCGACTTCGACCGCGCGTATCCCGGACACCGCGCACCTATCGACGAACCGACGGCGCGCGCAGTCGAAATCATCGAGCACCACCGCGAGAGGTCGGCGCGCGTTGTCGATGTTCTGAGCGAAGAAGGCGCGTGCGACGCGTGGGAGATGGGTGCTCATCTGTTCGGCGAACTCGAAGGCATACATATCCTGCACGGTCCGGGCGAGTCGTACGCACATCTGGAGCACATGGAGAGACACGGCGTCGTCTCGTCGTACAGGGACGACGAAGAAGGAACGATAAAGTACGAACTCGAAGACGAGGACGCGCTCGAAGGATGTATACCGCCGACTGACGGCTACTAGATTCCTGTCCGATACGTCAGACGACCGTGTTTTCGAGCGTCCCTATGCCTTCGACGGTTAGCGCGACGGTGTCGCCCTCGTTCAAGAACCTTCCTAACTCCAGACCGCATCCTTCGCCGACAGTACCGCTTCCGAGAACGTCGCCGGGATAGAGAGTCTCATTCCCCGAGACGTACTCGATGATATCCGCGAACGGGTGGTACATCTCGCCGACTGTGCCCTCGGACCACGTATCTCCGTTGACCTCCGCGGTCATGCCCGCCGCCTCGACCTCGAAGGAGTCGGGTGTGACGAGGGACGGTCCGAAGGCGTTGGCGAAGTCCTTGCCCTTTGCGGGTCCTAAACGTCCCTGCATCTCCTCCAACTGCTTGTCGCGCGCGCTGAAGTCGTTGAAGACGGTGTATCCCGCGATGTAATCTTCGGCTTCGTCGGCGGATATTTCACGTCCCTTCTTTCCGATTACGACAGCGACTTCGAGTTCGTAGTCGAGACTTTCGGAGTAATCCGGATACGGAACTTCGTCGCCCGGTCCGTAGGTCACGTCAGGATTCGGGTTGCCCTTGTAGTAGATGGGTATGTCGTACCATACGTCAGGAGGGTCTTCGCCCATGCTGTTTCTGACGTGCTCCTCGAAGACCATGAAGTCGCGGAGCGTGTTCGGGCGCGGTAAGGGTGGCAGGAGGTCGACATCATCGAGCGAGAAGACGAGCCTTCCGCCCTCCAAACCGCGTTCGTCGCCTCCGGCGTCTTCGGCGTGTTCGAGAGCCTCGCGTGCCGCACCGAGCGCGCGGTCGCCGCGTTCGAGGAACGTACGCATCTCGCTCGGTGCGTGCGTCTCGGCGACGGCGACAGGGTCGTCCTCGCCCGACGCCGCAAGAGACGCGGCGTACGCGGACGTGACGTCGACGAGTTGCTCGGTACCGTCGCGCTTCACACCGACACGTCTTTTTCTGCCTGCCGCCGTCTCTACCTCAAAAGTCGCTAGCTTCATGTCTGTACCTCGTTCTCGTCCTCCAAAGCGTCTTCGCCGCCTACGCGTCGTCGAAAACAGCGACGGGACGCACCCATCCCGCGCTCGCGTTCTCGACAACGACGGGGAAGGCGAAAAGAGGTATATCGGTCTTGCGCGGCAGGGCGTCTAAGTTCGCCATCTTCTCTATCTGGCAGTACTCTTTCTCCCTTCCTGCAAGGTGTGCGGGCCAGAGTTCGTCCGAGTCGCCCGTCTCCTCGAAACGTCGTCCCATCTCGTCGAAAGGCTTGTCGAAGCCGTATGCGTCCGTACCTATGACACGCACACCGCGCTCGACGAGCCATAACGTCGCTTCGCGTCCCATTCCCGGGAACTCCGTCAGGTATTCGGCTTCGCCCCAGAGTTCGTCCGCGCCCGTCTGTAGGAGGACGATGCTCTCGTCGAATCCGTCGTCGCATCCGAGTTCGTCGAGTGCGCCTTTCACGTCATCGACAGTTATCTCGTCGCCAGCGTCTAAGTGACGCATATCGAGGACGACAGCGTCGCCACAGCACCACGAGAGAGGCACGTCGTCGATTGTGCGCGCGGGTTCGCCGCCCGACTCCGCGCCGTAATGGAAGGGGGCGTCCATGTGCGTCGCAGTGTGCGTGACAGCGTGAACCTCCTCCCACGCGAGAGCGTCGCCTTCGGGGAAGTCTTCCGCCTCGACGTCGTGTCTCATCGCACGCAGGTTTTCGGCGAGTCTCTCCGCTCCCTCGCGGTGGTTCATACGTTCTATCGTCGCAGGGTTGGGTTCGCTTACGACGCCGTCTTCGATGCCGACGCTCAAATCGATTAGTGTTGAGTCCTCGAACATGGTCGTTTTAGGGGACGCGCGAGGTATAGGTTGTGGGCACACAAATCCGTCGTGTGGTGCCTTCCGAACCTCAGGAGGATTTATTACAGACACTTCCGAAGATGAGCGCATGGTTAACACAAGCTTCTCAAGTAACCGAAGAACGAGAACCAGAAGAGTGGCTGTCGGCGTGTCTATCGCTCTGGTGCTCTTCGTGTCAGTGGCGGCAGGGACCACAACGGCACAGTCGGCACCCGACTGTTCGACGGTAACGTACAACGGCGACGGTTCGTCGGCGAACCCGCTCGAGGTATCGGATGTATACCGGTTACAGTGTATCGAGAATCAAGGACTAAACCTCAACTACGAAGTTGTCTCGGACATAGACGCTTCAGAGACACTGCTGTGGAACGGCGGCGATGGATTCGCGCCCATAGGAGAGGCGTCCCACGAAGGAACATCCTTCACAGGGACGTTCGAAGGTGCCGGACACGAAATTACCGACCTGACTATCAACCGCCAAGACGAGGACTATGTCGGTCTGTTCGCCGAAGTCGGTACCCCCGGCACGGTAACGGATATCTCCGTCAAAGACGTAAACATCGTCGGTAACATCCACGTAGGCGGACTCGTCGGACTCAACGAAGGAACTGTTACACATTCGTCGTCTTCCGGGAGCATCACGAGTACCGGTCCTGACACACCTTACCGCTTCTCAGAAGTTGGCGGACTTGTGGGGACGAACACCGGCGGCACGGTATCGAAGTCGTCGGCTTCCGCTGAGGTCACAGGCGATAGTATCGTAGGCGGACTCGCGGGGATGAACAACGGCGGCACTGTTTCGGACTCGTCGGCTTCTGGTGATGTTACGGGCGACAGCGGCGTGGGTGGTCTTGTAGGAGGCGTCATCTACCCGGGTGTAGTATCGGAGTCATCGGCTTCTGGGGAGGTTACGGGAAACGATAACGTAGGCGGGCTTGTTGGAGTTGTCGGTGTTTTCGACGGCGGCGGGACGGTAGATACGTCGTATGCGACCGGTAATGTTGACGCAACCGGCGATCGAGTCGGCGGACTCGTCGGACACCATCGCGACGGTACCGTGGACCGTACATATGCGACGGGTGCTGTTATGGGGAACAGTTCTATCGGAGGGCTCGTTGGGAGCAATGAAGATGGAACGGTTAACGACTCGTACTGGGATATGAATACGACCGGACAGTCTACGTCGGATGGCGGAACAGGACTAAATACCTCGGAGATGACCGGCTCTGCTGCAACGAGTAACATGGGTGGATTCGACTTCACGGATACGTGGGACACGGTTTCGGGCGACTATCCGGTACTCGTGTGGCAGAGCGAAGACGACCCTGACCCCGCGAACTTCAAGGTAAGCATAGACAGCACCAACTCGCCCGTGTCGGAGGGCGAAACGCTGACGGTAGACACGACGGTAGAGAACACGGGCGACGAGACGGAGACACAGACGGTTTCGTTGACCGTCGCAAGTACTGTGCGCGATACGACCTCGGTGACTCTGTCGGGCGGTAGTTCGACGACTGAGACGCTCGAATGGACTACCAGTGACGGAGACGCCGGTTCGTATACTGCGGAGGTCAGCACCGACGACGACACAGCCACGAGGGGCGTGACGGTCGAAGAGGAGGGCGACGTAGGGACGGGTGGCTCGCCTGTCGATAGTGTCTCGGACGAACTCTGGACTGCGGTGACGGCGAACGACGGGAGCGACGGACTGTCGTTAACCGACCTCGGAAACGCGATACAGGAGTATCAGGCGAATCCGTCGGACGCCGACGTTGACGGCGTAAGCATAACGCTCGCCGACCTAGGCGCGCTCATACAGTACTATCAGAACGAAGTCGTGTAATAGGGACGAGGTTGACCACGAGTAAGATCCATAGCTTTCGTTACCCAAAGATATAACTGAGTTAACGGTTATTCTGCTTAGGATGGGAAAGAGATTTAAATTCGCGCTGTTCGTCGTAGTCATGGTCGTTCTCGGGCTTTCCGCCTTCGGTTTTGGTACCGTTGCCGCACAGGAAGCTGGTACCGAAAAGTGGAGCTACGAGACGGGATTCGATATAGAATCGTCGCCGACGGTGGTTGATGGTACGGCATACGTCGGCTCCATCGACAACAACCTTTACTCTGTGGACGCTGAGACTGGGCAGGAAGAATGGGTCTTCCAAACCGGTTGCTGTATACATTCCTCTCCTACGGTAGTTGATGGTACCGTCTACGTAGGCTCCGGAGACGGTAATCTGTACGCCGTGGATGCTGAGACGGGTGAGATGGAATGGAACTACACGACGGATGCCCTCGTCGTCGATTCTTCTCCGACAGTTGTAGATGGAATGGTATACGTCGGCGCGTTCAACGGTGTCGTGTACGCCGTGGACGCCGAAACAGGACAGGAGGAGTGGAGGTTTCAGACGGGAGGTATCGTGGAGTCATCGCCGACTGTCTTTGACGGAACGGTCTACGTAGGCTCCAAGGACAGAAAACTGTACGCGCTGGACGCCTCGGACGGGAGCAAGCAGTGGGAGTTCGGAACCGGCAACATAGTAATCTCGTCGCCGACTATCGCGGACGGTACGGTCTACGTTGGTACCCTGGACGAAACCGCAACGTCTACGCCGCCGAGGCTCTATGCCGTGGACGCAGAGACTGGACAGGGAGATTGGAGTTTCCAGACAGCCGCAAGCGTAACTTCGTCACCGACGGTTGTTGACGGCACTGTCTACTTCGGCGAGAACGCAGTACTCCGAGACAACGTTTACGCTCTGGACGCCTCGGATGGGACGAAGGAGTGGGGTTTCGAGAACAGCGGGTCGGTAGCCTCTTCGCCGACGGTAGCCAGCGGCACGGTCTACGTCGGGTCGGCGAACGGAAACCTGTACTCCTTGGACGCCGAAACAGGACAACAAAACTGGGACTTCCAGACGGGCGGTTCCTTCCGCGGAGTTTCGTCATCGCCCACCGTTGTGGACGGTACCGTCTATGTCGGTGCCGATAACAACAATCTGTACGCTATAAACACGGATCACACGAAGTCAAGCGCGGGTTCGCGTGTCCTACAGGGGACACTCGGGCATCACAACGTTTTCGCGGAGAACGGACCGACACAGCCCGGTATGGAGAGCCTGCCCCCGCAAGCGAGTTTCACGTATTCGCCATCGTCGCCGGATACGTCGGACAGTGTAACGTTCGACGCGTCGGGTTCGAGTGACTCGGACGGGAACATACAGAGGTACGACTGGGACTTCGGAGACGGGAACACAGCGACGGCGACGGGAGAGGCAGTAACGCATACGTACAGCGGTTCGGGGACGTACACGGTCGAACTGACGGTGGAGGACGACGACGGAGAGACAGACACGACGACACAGACGGTGACGGTGGAGGAAGCACCTCCTGTGGTGATAGATGCTCCCGACACGACCCAGCCGGATGGGGAGTTTGAGTTTGACGTGACGATGACGGATTCGAGCGTCGGAGAGGTAGCGGTCGAGTCGAGCGACGTCGATGTTGAACTGTCGGTGGTTGATGATGCGGGAGACAATGTAGGAGAGCAGACGGAGACGAGCGTGGAGTTCATCGACATAGACAGCGAGACTTCGACCTACACGCTCAGAGTCAACGTGACAGGTGGTTCTGAAGGCGACACAGGAACGATAACAGCGGCGAACGGAGGAAACATCGGAGGTTCGGATGTGGACCAGAGTTCCGCGACGTTTAGTCTCGCGGATGTGCCGCCGTCGCCCGTTGAAGGAGTTTCCGACGGACTCTGGGCTGTGGTAACGCAGAACGACAACGAAGACGGTCTTTCGCTCGCCGATCTCGGAAACGCGATACAGGAGTATCAGGCGAACCCCGGAGATGCTGATGTAGGTGGTGTCGATATCGGACTGTCCGACCTCGGTTCGCTCATACAGCACTACCAGAACCAAGTCGCGTAGCGATACCTCTTACCCCGCGAAGACACATGATTATGATGGGAAGTTATACCGACATACACGAGATGATTTCTTCGAGACTTCTCCAGAAAGAGGGCTGTGATACGATGACAACGCCGTTCTCGACACAAAGATATAAAAATAACCGTTCTGTTTCAAGTACCATGTTCAAGAGTGAGCGTTTCGATACTGAAAGTAGAAACGTAAGGCTGACTATAGGTGTTCTCGCCGTGGTACTGCTCGGGGTGCTTGTCGTAGCGACGACCGTCACAGCGGCGGCGCAGTCCACGACACCGAACGCCGACTTTAACGTAACCAAAGGAGCGGATTCGTTCTCCATCGAAGTCGAAGACCGTGGTAACCTCGATACCTTACAGCTTTTCGCGCCCGACGGAACGAGGTCTACCGAGGCGGTCAATATAGCACAAGGTACCACGGTGCGCGTCACTGATTCACCCGACCTCGACACGACCGTCATCAACCCAGCGGACCTGAGCGACTCCGTGCAGGCTAACAACATTCTCGGGAACACCTTGGCAGTAGGGAACTACGAAGTAACCGAGGAGACGTTCGAGTGTATGACATTCCACGACGGGTATAGTATCGCCGGTGTCTCGATAAGTAGCAGTCAGAACAACCCGTGCCACACCCCTGTTCTCGGACACTTCGACGTGCGCGGTGTACTGAGCTTCAATCCTTCGTTGGACATCGGGTCTTTCGAGGACGGAAAACCGGTTCCCATAACATATCAGGAGGGTACCTACGAAATCGTCGGGACGGTCGGCGACAACTCCGCGGTTGTAGAGACGGTGACTGTTGGCTCTGATGGAGGTACTGGCGGTTCGCCCGTCGAAGGAGTCTCGGACGACTTGTGGACATCAGTCACACAAAACGACAACGAAGACGGCCTTTCGCTTGCCGACTTAGGCAACGCGATACAGGAGTATCAGTCGAACCCCGGAGACGCAGAAGTCGGTGGAGTCGATATCGGACTGTCCGACCTTGGCTCGCTCATACAGCACTACCAGAACCAAGTCGCGTAGCCCTCTAGCTCTCATCCACAAACACGCCGTCACGCATACGCGGCACCGTCTCCGACTCGTTGAACTCCAGCAGAGCCTCTATCTCGTGCCAGTAGCCTAAGTCGTCTATCCAAGATGCAGTGCCGGATTCGCGTATCGAACTCCTGAACTCCTCCGCGCGCTCCTCCGACGCGCCGCCGTTCTCGTACATCTCGCGTATGAGTTCCGCGCCCGCTGTGTCCTCGGGCGTCGTTTCGCCGTAACGTCCCGCGGCGACTATCCACGCGTCCCTTCCATGTTCGCGGAGTGCATCGGCGACAGCACCCGCGTTGACGGTACTCCCGAAGAAGACGCCGTCCTTCTTGCCTATCTTCTCGACGGCGCGTGTGCCGTTCGTCGTCATGATACCGACAGGTCGTCCTTCTAAGTCGTGTTCGCTGAAGACAGAGGGGAGGGGAGAAAGGTCGAATCCGTCGATAGGCGCGCCAGCCTGTTCGCCGACGAGGACGGCGTCGTTTTCGCGCTTGAACGCGAGCGCGTCCTGGGCGTCGCCAAACGTCCTGACGTACTCCGCGCCCTCCTCCAAGAGGCGCACTACCGCCGTCGAAGAGATGATGACATCCACGACGACAAACTCCGCGTCGGGTACGGGTTCGGGTATCTCTTCGAGACGTTCGACGACGCGCAGTTCTGTCTCAGACATCGGGTTCTCCTCTCACAGCGGATGCTCTCCTTCGATTACGTTGACAGCCTGCTCGGCGAGAAGAGGCACTCCGTCCCCCATCATGGCGTGGAAACTGCTGTCGCTGTGCCCCATGAGGTACCGGGCGTAGAACATCTCGCCGAGCGCGCACATCTTGTAGACGGCGAGCGTGCGGTAGAAACGGAGGTTTTCGACCTCGAAACCCGTCGAGTTGACGTACCTTTCGACGAGTTCCTCGCGCGTTGGATAGTCGTCGTTCCTGAGGTAGTTGGAGCCGAAGGTCTGCATAACCTTCGACTCGGGGTCCTTTTCGTCCATCCAGAAGAAGAGTAGCCAGCCCAAGTCGCAGAGTGGGTCGCCTAAGGTGCACATCTCCCAGTCCAATACGCCTGCGATACGCGGTTCGTCGTCGGGCGCGTAGATGACGTTGTCTAGCTTGTAGTCTCCGTGCACAAGCGTGTGGTCGTGCTTCTGTGGCGCGTTTTCGTCGAGCCAGTCGCCGACACGGTGCAGGTCGGGTACCTCACGCTCGCTCTCCGTCTCGTCGAAAGCCCAGTCGAGTTGTTTCGTCCACCGGTCGACCTGTCTCTGCGTATATCCCTCAGGCTTTCCGAACTCGCCCAGACCGACCTCCTCGTAATCGACGTTGTGTATCTGCGCGAGAACGTCGATAAGCTCCTCGCCGACATGTCGTCGCCCCTCAGGGTTCTTGAAACGTTCCGGCTCGCTGTAACGTATCACGTCGCCTTCGATACGTTCCATGACGTAGAAGTCGCACCCTATAACGTCGTGGTCGTCGCACGCCGCGACGGTACGCGGCACAGGCACGTCGGTGTCCTGTAAAGCGTGGATAGCGGTGTACTCCCTAAGAACGTCGTGCGCCGTGTCCGCCGTCGCACCGGGTGGCGGGCGACGTACGACGAGTTCGTGGTCACCCCAGTCTACGAAAAGCGTCTCGTTCGAGTGTCCTTCGTCGTGTCTCTCGACCTCTAAAGTCTCCTCCTCCCCGAGATGTTCGGCGAGGAAAGTTCGAAGACCACCTTCGTCTACGAGTTCTTGCGCTTCTGGCATCTGTTTCTTTCTCCTTCCCGTACCTTCGGCGTCCTCACCAATCAATCTAACCCATGAATCCGACACCGCGCCGTCGCTGTCCAACCCGTGTATTTACAAACGCCGGGCGTCAAGTACGATGCGTTATTATGAACTTAGAGTACGATGACTCCGAGACAGCGAAGGAACTCGCAGACGAGACACGCGAGTTCGTGGAAGAGTCGGTTCTGCCGCGCGAGAGGGAGATGCTGAGGAACCGCGAGATGCTCGAAGACCGTGAGATGGACGACGTGGTCGATGAGCTTCAGAAGGAAGCGCGCGAACGCGGACTCTACGCGCCGCAGATAGAGGAGGAGTACGGCGGTCAGGGATACAACCTGCGTGACGTTCTTCCGACGTTCGAGGAAGCAGGTAGGAGCCTCTTAGGCTCGAAGGCTCTCCGTGTGGACGCGCCCGACGAGGGCAACATGCACACGCTCGAACTCGTCGGCACGGAGGAGCAGAAGGAGAAGTGGCTACGTCCGCTCGTGGACGACGAGATAACCTCGGGCTTCTCGATGACAGAGCCGACACAGGGCGCGGGTTCGGACCCTAAGATGATAGGGACGACGGCTGAGAAGGACGGCGACGAGTGGGTGATAGACGGTCACAAGTGGTGGACGACCCAGGGCGTCGAGGCTGACGTCTACCTCGTCATGGCGCGCACCGACCAAGACGCGCATCCGTATCAGGGTTGCTCCATCATCCTCGTTCCGAGAGACGCAGACGGCGTCGAGGTCGTACGTGACGTTCCGCACATGGGCGACAGCGGCGTGAGTCACGCTGAGATGCGTTACGACAACGTCCGTGTGCCCGAGAAGAACCTTCTCGGAGGCGAGAACGCGGGCTTCATGGTCGCCCAACAGCGTCTCGGTCCCGCGCGCCTCACACACTGCATGCGTTTCTCGGGCATGGCTGACCGCGCGCTCGATATCGCTGTCGCGTACACGGACGAGCGCGAGGCTTTCGGCGAGAAGCTTTCGGACAAGCAGGCTCTGCGGTACGACATCGTCGAACAGAAGACGCGTCTCCACGCTGTAAGAACGATGGTACGCCACGCAGCGAAGGAGATAGCGCGCGGCAACCAAGCGCGCGTCGAGGTTGCGATGAGCAAGGTCTACGCCGCGAACGTCGTGCAGGACGCCGTGGACACCGCCGTACAGGCTTGCGGAGGCAACGGCATCGGCAAGGACCTGCCCCTCGCCGACTTCTACGAGAACGTACGGTCGTTCCGTATCGTGGACGGCGCGGACGAGGTGCACAAGAGGTCGATAGCAAAACGCGTCTTCGACGAGGACAACATCGACGAAGCCGAACTGGAGAACCTGACGCGGTTCGGCGAGTGGTAGAAAGACCTAACGAATCTTTACTTTCTTCTCAAGACGTCTTCGAGAGAGGTGCTACGAAAGGTGCGGCTAACATGACCGTGACAGCTATGAATCCACCTACTGCGACACCTGCCATCGTGACAGCGACCGCGCCGAATGCTATGCTTCCGGGTGCGGGCGACGCCCCAAGGATGAACAGGCTACCCCCGAACACCACGAGGACACATGTCAGTACGGGGACGATGGGAATCAGGTTCGATATGTCTTCGGGAACGATACTCGTTTCTGTGCCGACTTCGGTTCTGTGAGCGGATGTTTCTGTGCTCATACATAACATAACGTTCGGTGTCCCCCTTGCTGTTCTGTATTTCATAATTAGGGATATGCTCAACGACCTTATGATAATAGCCTCACGGTGAGTACGGAGTCCGAAACCCATCTCTACCATCGTTTTCGTCAACCATCGTTTTCGTACAGAGTTATCCAAGTAAAAGAATCAGCGACGGAACTACAGAACGTTATCGAGCTGAGGTACCGCGATGGCTGACCCGAGAGCCATCATAGACGCGCCGACAGCCATGTTAGCTACCACCGAAACAGGCTCCAAGGCGGACACGCTGAACAACGGTCCCACTGACATGGTCGGAGACGCGGCGAACAGGACCAACGAACCCGCGAAGACGACGACCGAGCCGATGACTAAGATGAACACGTTGGCTTCTATCTCTTCTTTCTTCGTTTCGTTTCGGCTGTAGGCAGTCTCTATGCTCATATAAATTAGTACGGTAGTTACGTCCCTATGAGTTCCGTACTTGATAATAGGGCTTTCCGCAGGTTACCTTATTATGATAGGTTCTGGCGAGAGCCGGATGCTGGACGAATCAGAATACTTCTTCTAGCTTCGTTATCGCCATCAGTGCTCCTGCGGTTATTATCGAAGTTCCGACAGCCATGTTGGCTATTACCTCGACAGGCTCAACGGGAGAAACCACGAAGACAGGGTCCGCAGGTATCTCGGGAGAGGCGGCGAATAGGACGAAAGTTCCGATGAACACAACGAACGACCCAAGTAGGATGGAGAAGACGCCCACGAGACTCTCCGAATCTACCGTCTCAGAATCCGGAAGTACGGTTTCCGTGCTCATACCAACAAGTCGTAATCCTCATATATGAGGTTTTGGCTATCATTATCTTTCTTGATAATATCAGGTCGCCGGTCGAGACTGTCCTCGGATTCGGTTCACGCAGACCGCCACAGTTTTCGTCTCCGCTGTCACACGGTGTGTATGAACAGAAGGCTGTTTCTGACGACGGCGCGCGGTTGTGTCGCAGTACTCCTTGCCGGATGTGTGGGCGAGAGCGGTGCTGACGGCGAAGTACCCATGACGGACGGAGGCGAAGGCGTTGAGGCTGACGGTGGGCGTGACGGTGACCGACTAAGAGCGACTCTACACACGAGTAAGGGAGACGTTGAGGTAGAACTCTACGACGAACGCGCACAGCGGACGGTCGAGAACTTCGTCGGTCTTGCGACAGGTGAGGAGACATGGCAGGACCCCGAGACGGGAGAGGAAGTCGAAGGCGAACCGCTGTACGACGACGTTCTTTTCCACCGCGTAATAGACGGCTTCATGGTACAGACGGGCGACCCGACGGGTACAGGGCGCGGCGGTCCCGGCTACGAGTTCGACGACGAGTTCCACGATGAACTCCGCCACGACGGACCGGGTGTAGTTTCGATGGCAAACTCGGGTCCGGACACGAACGGTTCTCAGTTCTTCATAACTCTCGACGCTACGCCTCACCTAGACGACAGACACTCCGTCTTCGGACAGGTTGTCGAGGGCATGGATGTCGTGCGTGAGATAGGTGCGGTTGAGACCGACGCCAACGACCGTCCTCTGGAGGACGTAGTTCTGGAGTCCGTGACGGTTCACGAAGCCTAAGGCTCTACTTCCTCGCCTGTCTCACGGTCGATTACGGTGATGACGCCTTCGCCGTTCCGGGCGGGACAGACACGTACAGCGTCAAGGTTGTGTTCGAGTTCGTCCTCGTCTATGTAGTGCGAACGCGCCCGCGCCAGTCCGGTTTCGATGCTCATCTCCCAGTTCTCGGAAACCTCGGCGCACTTGCCCGAGCCTATGCATCCCTTGCCGTCGAAGATAATCTTGTACGGCTTCTCCTCCACGTCAGGTGCCGTCATCGTCCGCTCACCTCGCGGAGTGCGTCGAGCGTCTCCTCCGCCTTTCCGTCGTACAGAACCCCGCGCGCCTCCGCGAGTGCGTCTTCGAGCGTCTCGGCGTCACGGCGCGCGTAGACGCGGAGCGCGGCGTTGAGTGCGACTGCGTCCGCGAAATGGTCGTCACGCTCTCCGGAGAGAACTTCTTCCGTGATGCGCGCCGAGTCGCGTGGCACGTCTTCGACGCGCAGGTCCTCGCGCTCGAAGTTCATGCCGTACTCCGCAGTCTCTATCTCGTAGTCGTCGAACTCTCCGTCTTCCCACTCCGCCACCTTCGTGTATCCGGGACGTATCTCGTCGTAGCCTTCGAGTCCTTGGAACATGACGACACGGTCGATATCGTGGTACTCCGACCTGTCGAGCGTGTCGCAGACACGTTTTGCGAAGGAGAGATGGTAGAAAGAGCCGAGATGTACGTCGGCGTCGGCGGGGTTGACGAGAGTCTCGACGGTGTTGATGAACGTTCTTACGCCCATCTCGTTCCGTCTGTCGTGTAGGTCAGCGATGTCCGGCGAGAAACGCGGCTGGTAGTAGAAGCCGAAGCCCGTCTCGTCCACGAGTTCCGCGCTCTCCTCTGGCGTGATGTCGGTGCGCACACCGAGTTCGTCGAGGACGTGCTTGTACGCGCATCCCATGCTCATCGGTGTGCGGTCGCCCGAGTGCGCGATGACAGGCGTTCCGACGGACGCCGCGACGATACCCGCGCCGACACTCAACAGCGCTGTCTTCGTCTTTCCGTCGTAGTTTGCTCCGCAGTCCACAGGGTCGGCGTCCGGCACCGCGTACTCTGCGCGCGCACAGATTTCGTCGGTGAATGCGGCGAGTTCCTCGGGCGTGTTCGTCTTCCAGCGGTTTGCGAGGAGAAACGCGCCGAGTGTCGTACGCGCGGGTTCGGCGTCGAGTATCGCACGCATGGCGTCGCGCGCCTCTTCGTACGTCATGTCGTCAGCAGACTTGGGTCCCGTACCTACTTCGCCCATCAGGTCGCGTAAAACATCAGTCACCCTGCACCACCTCTAACTTGGCTTCGCCGTCTCCTTCGGCGTCACGCACGACCTTCGACGCGCCCGATTCGACGAGGTACTCGGACACGTCGTCTCGGACGCCTACCACGTCACCGACGACTGTGACGGCGGGTGGCTCTATACCGACGGCGCGTGCCTCATCTACGATGCCGTCGAGGGTCGAGACGACCGTCCGCGAGTCTTCGAGCGTTCCGCGCTCGACCATGGCGACGGGAGTATCAGCCGGAACGCCGTTCTCGCGCAACGCTGTTGCGTTGTCGGGGAGACGGCGCACACCCATGAGTATCACGAGCGTCCCTCCCGCGTCCACGTTGCCAGCGAGCGCGTTCCAGTCGAGCGCGCTCTCGTCCTTTGTCGGGTCCTCGTGACCCGTGACGACGGTAAGGCTCGAAGCGTGTTCGCGGTGTGTCGTCGGTATGCCTTCGACGCCCGGCACACCTATCGCGCTCGTGATGCCCGGTACTACCTCGAACTCTACGCCGCACGAAGCGAGATGCTGTGTCTCCTCGCCTCCGCGTCCGAAGACGTTAGGGTCGCCGCACTTGAGACGTGCGACGACGTTCCCGTCACGTGCCTCCTCTACCATCCGTCGGTTTATCTCGTCCTGCGTCGTCCGCTCTCCGTTCGGGTTCTTTCCGACTCCGACCACCTCCGCTTCGTCGGGGAGCGTCTCCAGGATGCCCGTCCCGACGAGCGAGTCGTGCATGACAACGTCCGCCGAATCTATGACGCGGCGTGCTTTGAGCGTCATGAGTTCGGGGTCGCCGGGTCCTGCGCCGACGATGTACACTCTGCCCGCGTCAGCGTACATTTTTCGCCTCCTTCCGTCTCGACCTATACCGTAGCCTGTACTCGTTCGCGGGGTCGGCGAGGTCGCCGCGCCGCGGTGTGTCTTCTGCGCGCGAGTCTACAGATGTGCCGTCCTGTCTTTCCTGCTTCACGAACTCGCGCGCACCCGAGACGAAGAGCGAACACGCCTCGCGGCACGGGAAGTCGCCTTCCGTGGGCGAGTCTATCGTCTCGCTCTCCGACTCCTCCCACACACGCCTTTTTACGCACCTGCTCGCGCAGAAGGCTTCGGTCGCGGTTCGGAGAGCGTCGCCCGTGAGTTCGTCCACATCGGCGTACCTGCCCGTCTGTCGCTCCGAAGTCTCCTCCCAGTGCGTGACATCGAGCGCGCCTTCCTTTTCGAGGTACGCGTTCTCGACGCTCGCGGGATAGACGCGACGTACGACCTCGACGAGAGCGTCCGCGTCAAGCGACGTAAAGACCCATCCTGTCGGTAAGGTCGTCTCGCCGCGCATCGGTCGGTACTCGCCCTCGTCGTCGAACTTGGCGATGTTCAGCGCGTCCGAAGGGTCGTCGTACGTTTCGAGTTCTTCGGCGGGAACCCTGACGTCACCCTCGTGTCTCACGTCGTAGCCGTCCTCGCGCGCCGTGACGGCGAGTTCGCCCCACGACCTCCGCGTTTCCGCTTCGTCGACCCACCCGACGAACCAGCTTTCGGCGGCGGCTCTCACGCCTTTCTCAGGGTCGGTTCTCGTAGTCGTGCTCACGCAACCACCTCCTCCACCTGCCTGTGCGCTTCCTCCGCTCGCTCCACGATTACGTCAGCAACACCGGGTTCGGTTCCGACAGCACCCGTGTACCAGACGCGCTTTCTGTCCGTCTCCGCGGGCACGTCGTAGTCGTTCCCGTCAGAGTCCGTGATTCCCATGTCCGCCGGGATGTCTTCCTGCGTGTGGTAACCGTCCGAAGAGAAGAACGGCACGACGACGACCTCGTTTGAGTCGAACTGTTCGGCTACGTTTTCGATGTACGGCGGTTCGTCCATGAAGAGTGACTTCACCTCGGCGAAGCCTCCACGGTCGCGTAGCCTTTCGACGTGTTCGAGTGCGGACTCCGCGCTCTTCGGGTTGCGTTCGGTGCCGTGCCCCACGACCGCGACCGCGACATCTTCCCACGTTTCGCCCTCGTAGACCGACCGCGCTCTTTCCTCGATTACATCTGTCATCGACGTATGCGTCCCGACGGGTTCGGTGTAGACGACGCGTTCTTGAGGCAGACGTAGCTCACGCGGTATCACCTCGTCCACGAAGTAGCCCTCAGCCATGAAGAACGGCACGGCGTAGACACGTTCGGCGTCGAGCGTGCGCAGTACCTCGCGGAACGAAGGCTCCTCCTTCCAGAAGGCGGCGCGTACCTCGTCGAAGATTCCGCGTTCGCGTAGAGATTCAGCGTGCGTGTGGACCGGCACGCTCGAACCGGGGTTGAGGTGGGAGCCGTGACCGAGTATCAGTAGGGCGTCGGTCGTCATGCGTCTTCCTCCTCGTCCTTCTCGTTCCGCGCATGCAGACCGCACTCCGTCTTTTCGCTGTCGCTCCATCTTCCCGCACGCTCGTCGTCGCCTTCTCCAACGGGTTCGGTCAGAGGCTCGTCGCCTATCGACAGGTAGCCCTCGTCGTGGAGCGGGTTGTACGGCACGTCGTTCTCCTTGACGTACGCCCATACTTCGTCGCGCGACCAGTCAACGAGCGGGTTGACCTTGACGAGTCCGTGCGCCTCGTCCCATTCGACCGCGTCAGCGTTCGCACGCGTCTCCGCCTGCTCGCGTCTGATACCTGTCACCCAAGCGTCGCGCCCTTCGAGTGCCTCGTCTATCTGCCTCAGCTTCGTGAGTTCGTGGAACTTCTCGACGTCGCGCTCCCAGAGCTTTTCGCCGTGTTCGCGCTCGAACTCCTCGCGCGTCTCCTGCTCGGGCTTGTAGACACGCAGGTCAAGGTCGTACTCCTCCTCGAAACGCTCGACGAGTTCGAGCGTCTCATCGAAGTGGTAGAGAGTGTCGAGGAAGACGACGGGCGGACGCGCTCCGATTTTGTCGTACACCATATCGAGTACCGCGACGTCCTCCAGACCGAACGAGGAAGCGACGACGATATCGTCGTACTCTTCGAGCGCGCGCTCCAGACGTTCCTGCGCGTCGAGTTCCTCGTACTCGGCGATGGGCAGTTCAACGCTCACGACGAACCTCCCGTTCCCGTCCTCGTCTCCGCAGTCCGCGCCTTCGCCTCGGCTTCTCTTCCCGACGCTTCCTCGACGAGTTCCTCGCGGACTATCTCCCAGACTTCGGGACGCATCAGCTTTTCGGACACCTCGCCGCCCTCGCGTGCCGTCTGTCTTATGTACGTACCGCTCGGGTTCTCGCGTACCTCGTCGTCGTGTCCGCATGTCTTCTCGGTCGCCATGCCGTCGCAGGCGTGGCAGTAGAAGGCGAAGTCGTAGTAGAGCGGCGTCACGCCTATCTCGTCCTCAAACCCGAGCAGGAAGTCGTGTGCGTCGTATCCGCCGTAGTAGTCCTTGACACCGGCGTGGTCGCGCCCTATGACGAAGTGCGTACAGCCGTAGTTTTGACGCACGAGAGCGTGGAACAGTGCCTCGCGCGGTCCGGCGTAACGCATTGGTGTCTTGAGAGTGCCCAAGACGACGCGTTCGGCGGCGTAGTAGCCGTCGAGCAAGGCGTCGTAGGCGCGCATCCGCACACCGGGGTCGACGTCACCTTCCTTCGTGCTACCGACTAACGGCTGGACAAACAGACCATCCACGGTTTCGAGAGCGCATTTCTGCAGGTACTCGTGCGCCCGATGAGGCGGGTTGCGCGTCTGGAAGCCGACGACAGAACGCCAGCCGCGTCCCTCGAACTCTTCGCGCGACTCTCGCGGTGTGTAGCGGCGTTCGTATCCAGCCTCTTCGGACTCGACGTAGAGTTCGACGTTTCCGCCGACGAGCGTTTCGCCGAGCGAGCGCACTCGCTGAACGCCGGGATGGTCGTCGTCGGTCGTTCCAAGAACCTCGCGTGCCCAGCGTTCGTCGTCGTACTCCCACGTCTCCTCGACATCGACAGCACCGACGATAACGTCGTCGTGGACGAGCGCGTGCTTCTCGTTCGGAACACCGTTGTCCGCCGAGAGAACGACAGGAAGGCTCCACGGTGTGCCGTCGTCGAGGCGCGCTTCGTCGAGAACTGCGTCGAAGTCGTCGCGCGTCATGAAGCCGTCGAGAGGTGAGTACGCGCCCGTTCCGAGCATCTCCAAATCCATGTACTCGTCGTCTGTGAGACGCAGACGCGGCAGGTCGTCCGCTCCGTCAGGGCGTGTCGTCGTGAGGTCGACGAGCGTACCGCCGTGTGGCTCCGATACCATTCAGACAGCCTCCTCGCCGTTTCGGGCGCGCTCAGCCACCTCCTCTGTACCAACACGACGCACGTAGTCGCGGAACGTCTCGCCGTCATCGTGCCCCTGCTTGTACTCCTCTATGATGTCGGCGACGAAGCCGACGGCGTCGTCGCACGCGACACCCTTCACGACCCAGTCGATGAACTCGGGGTCCGGACCCAAGCCGCCGCCTATGCCGACGTTGACAGCCTCGACTATCTCGCCATCCTTGCGTGTCTTGCTACCCTGAAAGCCTATGTCGGATATCTGCGGCTGTGCGCACGAGGCGTTACAGCCGGAGAGGTGGACGCGTAGCGGCGAGTCTACCTCAACGCTCTCCTCAAGCTGTTTTATCCAGTCAACCATCCGGTTCTTCGTCTCTATCAGAGCAAGATTACAGAACTCGGTGCCCGTGCAGGATATCGCGCCGCGTCTGAATGGCGACGGGTCTACGGGAATGTCGTCGAGCAACGGTTCGTCGCGGAACTCTTCGAGGTCGTCCTCCTCGATGCCTGTAAGAACGACGTTCTGACGCTGTGTGAGACGGAGCGTACCGTCGCCGTACTTCTCCGCGAGCCTACCGAGTTCTACAAGCCAGTCCGCCTTGAGGCGTCCCGTTACGACCTGCAGACCCGCGTAGTACCTGCCGTCCTTCTGCTCGTGTATACCGACGTGGTCGCAGTAGTGCGCACCGACGTTATACCGCGCCTCGTCGCGGAAGTCGTCGCCCGCGCCGCGGAGTTCGAGGTCGGTCTCCTCGCCGACCTGCTCTACGAACCAGTCTACCCCCTTCTCCTCGATAAGATAACGGAGGCGTGCCCTCGCGCGTTGCTCGCGGTTTCCTTGGTCGCGGAAGACCGCCGCCGCTGAGCGCGTGAACTCGGGGAGTTCGTCGGGCGTAACGAAGACATCGGCGTCCTTCGCCATGATTCCGCCGCGTCCCAGACCGCCGCCCGCCTTGAGGTTGAATCCTTCGACCGTCTCGCCGTCTATCTCCTTCGTCGCGGGATGGAAGCCCAAGTCGTTTATCTCGCCCTGCCCGCATCCCTCCTTACAACCCGTGATGGATACCTTGAACTTGCGCGGCAGGTTGGTGAAGTCGTCGGACTCCATGAAGTACTCAGCCACGTCGTCGACGAGTCCAGAGGCGTCGGTGACTTCGTTCTTGTCCACACCTGCGACGGGACATCCGACGATGTTGCGGAAAACGTCGCCGCACGCGCCCGTCGCGCACGTCGGCAGACCAACGTCGTCCCACTCGTCCCAGATGTCCTTTATGTCGCGTATATCGACCCAGTGTATCTGTATGCACTGACGCGTCGTGAAGTCGCAGAAGGTGCGTCCGAACTGCGGGTTCTCCTCCTCGCCGACGGCGTACTCCTTGATGACGTTGCCAACGCGTTTCGCCTGCTCCGCGGTCATGATTCCGTTCGGAATCTTGACGCGGTGCATGAAGTACTCCGGCGAGTTGTCGTTGTGCTGATAGAGACCGTACCACTTGAGACGTTCGAACTCGTCGGAGTTGTCGTCCTCGCTCCCCTCGATTGCGTCGAATCCTTCCTCGGAGTACTCGTTGAGTATCGTCTCCTTGATTTCGACAGGGTCCTTCTCGTTCTTCCACTCCTCGACTGTGCTAACCATGTGTGGTTAGATGTGTTGTTGGGTGTTAAGTAGGACGACAGCGGCAATAAAGGTAGAAAGAGGCAATAACAGCGTTAACGGTGATTGTTGCCGGTTCGGCGAAACTTGCCTGTTAAAACAGTCTTACTACCAAGGAGAAGCAACAGACAGACGGATGTCGGATGACCGAGAGGAGACGGAACCCAACTTCGAAGACCTGCCGCCGAGCGCGAAGCTCGTCGCCAAGGTGATAGAGCACGAGGGTGCTATGGACGCAAGCGAGATAAGCGAGTCGGCGCGTCTGCATCCGAGCACGACGAGGGACGCGCTCAAACGTCTCGCCGAGAAGGGGGTTGTCGATGTCAGGGTCGATTCCGAGGACGGGCGAAGGCTCGTCTATACGATGGACTGACTCATCCGTCCACAGCACGGCACGCTACCTTCGTCAGACCGTCGCGCGCGAACCGCCATGTCTTCTCATATGTCCTCAGAGAGCAGTCGGTCCAAGGATGGCTCCAGCCGTGGTTCATACCCGCGATAAACTCGTCTCTCGTCGTCATGCTACCTGTCACGACAAAAGTTTCGGGGTCGTTCACGACGGCGAGAAGGGAGACTGCTTCGCCGACAGCCTCGCCAGCGCGTCTCACGACTCTCCGCTCGCCGGAATGCAGTTCGCGCTCCCACCACGCGTCTCCGAGCGTTTCACGGAGGTACTCGCCCGACGCGACGGTCTCAAGACAGCCACGTCTTCCGCAGGCGCACGGACGGTCGGACGCCGACGCTGGTACCGGAACATGCCCAACCTCACCCGCGAAGCCGTTCGCACCTCGGACGACTTCGCCCGAAACTACATGCGCACCGCCTATGCCCGTGCCGAGAGCGACGTAGAACAGGTCTTCCGTGTTTCCGGCACAGCCTAACGCCTGCGCGTTGGCGTCGTTCTCAACGGCGACCGGGACGCAGGTGTCCAGTTCGTCGCTCAGGTCGAGGTTCCCGAAGGAGGTGTGGGGTGCGTCCACGAGGGTTCCTTCTTTGTCAACCAGACCCGGCACGCCGACGGCGACAGCCGAAACGTCGCATCCGGACGAGCGTGCCTCCTCTATGAGTTCATCGGTGAGACGTCGAACTGTCCCGACGAGTTCGTCGGTCGTGTCGGGTGTGTCTTCGACACGCGCAGGTTCCGGACGCTCTTTCCAGCCTCCGAAGCCTGCTTCTGTGCGCGTGGCACCGACATCGACCACGACGGCGGTTTCTGTCTCCGACCGACCGGACGGGCGTGTCATCTTACCCTGTAGACACGCGCCTCGTACGGGCGTAGCTCGAACGTCGTGTCCGCGTCCGTTTCGTCCGCAACATCATAGTTGCTTACCATGACCTCTTCGAGAGATTTTTCGTAGCCGTCGGGAAGGCTGAAACGGGGTTCGCCGTCGAAGAAGTTCACCATCACGAGCATACGGTCACTCCCCGTGTCGCCGGCGGTGTCTTCCTCGTCGTCTCTCTCGCTCAGAGACCTCTCGTAGACGTACACTTCGGGGTGGTCTTCGAGCAGAAGTTCGTAGTCGCCGTGGACGAGAACCGGGTTTTCGTGGCGCGTATCGACGAGTTCGCGGTAGTAGCTCAGAACCGAGTTGTCGTCTCCGCGCGCTGTCTCGACGTTGACAGTCTCGTAGTTCGTGGTCAGCTTTATCCACGGCTCGACATCCGGTTCGGTGAAGCCCGCGCCGTCCTCGCCACTCCACTGCATCGGCGTCCGTGCGTTGTCGCGCGTCCAGTAGTTCACGATGTCGCGGACGTTCTCGAAGCCTTTGACACCGATTTTCTCCATCGCCTTCTTCGCCCTCTCCAGCGTCCCAGTGTCCCTTATCTCGTCGAAGCTCTCGAACTCCGGGTTCGTCATACCTATCTCCTCGCCTTGGTAGACAAAAGGCGTCCCACGGTGGGTGAACGTCAGCGTCGCAAGCATCTTCGCCGACTTGACACGGTGCTCGCCCTCGTCGCCGAAACGCGAGACTGCGCGCGGCTGGTCGTGGTTGTTCCAGTAGAGGCACGTCCAGCAGTCGGCTTCCTGCCACCGCGAGAATACCTTCTTGAGTTCTACGAGGTCCACTTCAGTCGTGTACCAATCGACGGTGTCACCACGGTCGAGTTCCATGTGCTCGAAAGGTATCACGATGTCCACGCCGTCTTCTGCGTACCTCTCCGCCTTGTCGGGGGTGATGTCGGGCATCTCGGCGACCGTCACGGCGTCGTGTGGTTCGAAGGCGCGTTCCTGAAGTTCGCCGACGTACTCGTGTATCCTCGGTCCGTCAACGAAATGCTCGGAGCCTACCCAGTCGCTTTCGGGGTTGCCGTCGGGGAGGTCGTCGGGCTTCGAAAGGAGGTTGACTACGTCCATACGGAAGCCATCGACGCCCTTTCCGAGCCACCATTCGACGACATCGGCGATTTCGTCGCGTACGTCGGGGTTTCTCCAGTTGAGGTCGGGCTGTTTCTCGTGGAAAAGATGCAAGTAGTACTCCGCTCTATCGGCGTCGTACTTCCACGCAGAACCGCCGAAAGCCGCCTCCCAGTTGTTGGGCGGAACCTGTTCGACGCCGTCGTCGCCCTCGCGCTCCTCGCCCTCCCTCCAGACGTAGTAGTCCTCGTAGCCGTCGTCGGAGTCGCGCGACCTGATGAACCAACTGTGTTCGTCCGACGTGTGGTTCGCAACGAGGTCCATGATTAGCCGTATGTCGCGGTCGTGGAGTTCGTTGAGAAGTTCCTCCCAGTCTTCCATCGTGCCGTACTCGTCGTGTACCGCACGGTAGTCACTCACGTCGTAGCCGTAATCGACCTGCGGTGACTCGTAGACGGGGTTGAGCCAGACAGCATCGACGCCGAGTTCGTCTATGTAATCAACCTTCTCGACGATACCCTGTATGTCGCCGACTCCGTCGCCGTCGGAGTCATTGAAGCTTCTCGGGTATATCTGGTAGAAGACGGCTTCCTCCCACCACGTCATCGGTCAACCCGCCTGTTGAGTATGTGCATATAATGACCGATTACGGGTACACGTTTTAAAACGCTTGCTACCACACAGAAGACATGTCGGCGTACAGGTCAGTTACTATTCGACATCCCCGTACTGTTTCCACGGAACTTCGTCGTCATCCTCATCTACGTCGTCGTCAACCAACTCGTTCTCCGTGCTTTCGTCACCTGTCTCGGTGGAATCACCATCATCTTCAACGGTTTCGTCGTCTGTACCTTCCTCGTCCATCACCGTAGACATATCTTCACTGTCCGTCTCTCCTTCCTCAGTATCCTCCGACTCGGCTTCCTCATTCGGTTCAACGTCTTCGGATTCGCTACCGTCCGGGGTATCGTAGTCCCACTCCTCCTTCCGTTCACGTAGTACGCGCATCTGACGGACGAAGACAGCACCGACGAGTAGCAGGACGATGAGGTTGAACAACGCCTTAAACAGGTCAACGAACTCGTCGGATGCCCACAGCTCTATGAAACCCAAGACGTTCCAGTAGAACCGGACCGTGAAGTAGATTCCCAGCAGTATCAGAGTCGCGAGGACTGCTTTCTGTACGTTCTGTTCTGTCTTTCCGGAGATTAGTTCGTCGGTCATTTTATCTTCCTTGCTACTGCGAAAACAACGAGCGAGAACAGTACCACGACAGCCGTGAATCCGGGCTGTCCCTCCGCCTCTTCCTCCCGCTCTTCCTCTGACTCCGTGCTCTCTTGTTGTTCTAACTGGTCCTGTAGCTCCTCGCTCTCGAAGTCAGTTACCCTCAGACTGCCACCGCCTTCTTCCCTGTTCACCTCTATGTTCTCGTTCGGTCTGAGGTTCGCCACGTTTCTGTGTGTCGCCACGATGTTATCGTCCTTCCAAGCCGTCGCATCGAGGTAGTAGTTGTACCCATCAGGGACGTTCAGTTCGGCGGGAATCCTCTGAACCGAACCGGCGGGAATCGTCACCGACACCTCCTGCCTGTCAGCGACTATCATCGAATCGGCTTGGCGTGCCTCGACAGCGAGTGATACCTCCTCCGCGTCGTTACCACGGTTCGCCAAGTAGCTCGCCGTCCGAAGTTCCACGTCACTGCCGACCGACCCGATGCTGTACTCGATGGACGGCTGTAGGGGGAAGCTGAAGAACGCGATACCGCTTTCCGCGTACTCGGGCTGTACCGAACCAACCCCCTCGATACGTCTCGAAGCCGTGCTCACCCGACGGTCATCCTTGTAGACGACGACATCGAAGACGTACTCCCCCTCGCGCTCTACGACAACGGGAACCTCAACCTCCGTCTCGCCGTTTCCTTCCAGCCTGCCTACCTCGGTCTCTTCCTCGGAGGCGAGCAACTCCGTGCTGGTACGTGTAGCGCGTACGACGACCGTCAGGTTCTCCGACACACCGCCGCTGTGCGACAGCCGCGGCACGACTTCAAACTCGACCGTCTCACCCGTCACTTCCCCGAGTGAGAGGTCCATGTCAGTGACGGATACCTCCCCCGGCGGTTGCGGCTCTTCGTCCATTCCTGTCGGTAGCGCGACCGCGAGTATGCTACCGAGAACGAGGACTGTCACCGCACCCAGTATTAACACTTTTTCCGTCCGCATCGGTACGACCAACTAAATAGAGTACACTTAAAGTCTTTCTGTGGCTTTATCATATATTGTCGGAATATATAACCAAGAACAGCACGATACTACAGGTCAACATAAAAACAGGGGATATTTCAAAACCGTTCTCGTACATACGAGGGATGATAGTCCTGTCGGGCGTCGCCGCGGACACGACGAACGCCGAACCGACGCCGCATCTCTACGAGGACGGAGGCTTCGACTACATACCCATACCCGAGACGGCACGAGAAGAGACGGTCGAGACGCGTACCTACGCCGACGTTTCGACACGTGACAGTACCGCCGCGGAGTACCTCGGCAGAATCTATCCGGGAGGCGGAGACGTGGCTGTCGAAGGCGACGCACTCGCGGACTTCCCGGTGCACCACGACCCCAACTTCGACGCGCTTACCTACGGAGAGAGGCGTCCGGCGTACGTCGAACGTCTGCGGAGACTCGAAGAAGGCGACGCAGTCGCGTTCTACACGGGACTCCGAAACGAGGATGCTGAAGGTCTGCAAAGATACGTCATCGGCTACTTCGTCGTCGATGAGGTTGTCTACTTCGAGAACTTCGACGACGACGAAGCGCGTGAACGGATACGCGAGCATCCCGAAAATGCCCACACGAAACGGTTTGAGGCGACGGGCGAAGTTGACGACAACCTCGTCGTGGTCGAAGGGCGTGAAGGTGGACTTCTCGACGAGGCGTTCCGTATCAGCGAGCGTACGCCGTCGGGACATTACTACCTCCGCGACGATCTGCAGGACGCGTTCAGCCCCGAACCGTCGGGGCGCGACGACAGAAACGCATACCTCGGCGGCATCAAGCAGGCGCATGTCCTCCGTGTTGGTGTAGACGGTTTTCTGGGCACCGTCGCGTGAGCGCGTGTGTCGCGTACGAACGCGCATGCAGGTACGCGCAAGACTTGCCGCTAAAACGATAATTGCCCCTAACGCCGTACTTAACCCCCTATCTGTGCTACGAAAAGGCGAGATGGCACTAAACGTAACCCACGAATACTTCACGTGGCAACTTGTACAGGACGTAGCAGAAGAGAACGGATACTTCGAAGAAGAGGGCATCGACCCCGACCTCGACTACTTCGCGCCGGGTACGCAGGACCACGAGGGCGAGAACGCATACGACGCAGACTGGTGGGAGGACTTGGACGAGGACGGAGAGACTCACGGCGTCTGTGAGTGGAACGCGATACAGCAGGCTTCGGAGACGGGACGCGAAATCATCGGGTCGTACAGCGAGTGGGACCGCGTCGTATTCGCAAACGCCGACTCGGAGTTCGAGACCATCGACGACCTGCGCGGACGCTCCATAGGTATCAACAAGTACGCGACCTCGTTCTACTCGATGCGCGAGATGCTCGAAAACGAGGGCTTCGAAGAGGACGACATCGTTCTTGAGCACGTCGGTAGTGCTGAGGAGCGTTTCGACGCTGTCAAGGACGGAGACGTAGACGCAATCGCAGTCCTCGAACCCTATGTGACGCTCGGTAGGTACGACGAGGAACTCAAGGAGGTCTTCGACGGTCCGTGCAAAGCCGCCATCGTGACGCGCGAGGACCCCGACCCTGAGACGGTTCAGGCGTTCAGGAACGCGCTCAACAAGGCTGTCGAGGACATAAACAACAACCTCGACCACTACCGCGATGTCTACATAGACCTTCTCAAAGAACAAGCCGAGGAGGACCCCGAGGCTTTCGAGGACATCAACTTCGACAGGATGCGCGACGACTTCGAACTCCGCAACTTCCTGCCCGTGCGCGAGGCTGACGACGAGAGGATAGGACAGACGACGGAGTGGATGAAGGAG
Organism: Halobacteriales archaeon; assembly: GCA_034522195.1. Lineage (GTDB taxonomy): Archaea > Halobacteriota > Halobacteria > Halobacteriales > Halorutilaceae > Halorutilus. The sequence continues at coordinate 356,709 of JAXHLL010000006.1, forward strand.
CACGGCTACGTCGAGGAAGACGACGAAATACCACTCGTCAAGGACGAAGAGAAGGACAAGGTCAAGCCTTCGGACGACTGAGCATGTCGAAGGCGCAGGAGACGGCGAAGACGGAAGACGCTTCCGCGGAGGCAGTCGTTGAGGCACGCGACCTCACGAAGAGGTACGGTGACACGACTGTCTTCGAGAGTCTGAACGCCGAAGTCAGAGACGGCGAACTTCTGTGTCTCTTAGGTCCTTCGGGATGCGGAAAGACGACGCTCCTACACCTCATCGCAGGTCTAGAAGAGCCGACCGACGGAGACGTTGTCTTCGACGGCGAGACTGTAGACGGTCCCGACTACCGCAGAGGCGTCGTCTTTCAGGACCCCCACCTCTACCCGTGGCGCACCGTACGCGAGAACATAGAGTTCGGTCCAGACGTGCGTGGCGAAGAAGCCGACGAAAAGCGCGTCGATGACCTGATACGTATGATAGGTCTGGAGGAGTTCGAGGACGCGAAGCCTTCCGAACTATCGGGCGGCATGGCACAGCGTGTCTCGCTCGCGCGTACGCTCGCGAACGACCCCGAACTACTCCTTCTTGACGAGCCTTTCAGCGCGCTCGATGCTCTCACCAAGATGGAGCTACAGAACGAACTCCTCGACCTGATGGAGGACTTCGAAGTCGCTTCCGTCTTCGTGACGCACGACATCGAGGAAGCCGTCTACCTCGGCGACCGAGTGGCTGTCATGGGTGCCGAATCCGAGGGCATACGGAAGATAGTCGAGACAGGGGACGAGAGAGACAGGGACAGCGCGGGCTTCTCCGAGAAGAAGCGCGAAGTATTCCGGCTTTTCGAGGAGGAAATCGATGGCTGACAAAGACACAGAGATAAGCGACGCACAGAGACTGGTAGCGGGTGGCGGCTGGAAGAACCCGTCGGAGAAGGCATGTAGAGAAGGTGTTTCGAGACGCGAGTTCATGAAGGAGAGCGGCTTGGCATCTCTCGCCGCAACCGGCGGCGCGGGCGCGCTCTCGGGATGCCTCGGAGGTGACAGCGGAGGAACGCCGACCGCAAAGGTCGGCTACATACCCATCACGGACGCATCGCCGCTCCTGACGGCGTACGCAAACGGGCATTTCGAGGACAACGGCGTCGAAGCCGAGGAACCCGAACTGTTCCGCGGATGGAGCGAACTCGCGGAGGCTTTCTTCGGCGGTAGCGTCAACATCGCACACTTCCTGATGCCGATGACGGTCTGGATGCGTTACAGCGAGGAGATAAACGTACAGGTCGTCGCGTGGGACCACACCGACGGCTCCGCGCTGACCGTACGCGACGGCATCGAAAGCTGGAGCGACCTCGGCGGCGGACGTGTCGCAGTCCCGTTCTGGTACTCGATACACAACGTCGTCTTACAGATGGGCTTCGAGGAACACGGTCTGACGCCAATCCTCGACGAGACGAACCCCGACGACGACGAAGTCGCGCTCGTCGTACAGCCGCCGCCCGACATGCCAGCGTCTCTCGCAAACGAAAACACCGACGGCTACATCGTCGCTGAGCCGTTCAACGCGATAGGCGAAATCGAATCCGGCGGAAACATACTCCGTTTCACGGGCGACATCTGGAGACAGCACGCATGCTGTGTCGTCGTGATGCGCGAGGAGATACTCGAAAACAACCCCGAATGGTCGCGCTCCGTGATGGACTCAATCGTCGAAGCGCAGTCCTGGATACGCGGGAACCGCGGGGAAGCCGCGACGCTCCTCTCCGCGGACGGCTCGGGTCTCCTCGACTATCCGCAGAACCAGATAAACCGTGCGATGAACCATTACGACCTCGAAGAGTACGGCGAGGAAAACGGCAACGGAGCCATAAAGAATCCTGACTGGGACAACGAGCGGATAGGCTTCTACCCGTACCCGTACCGCTCGTACACAGAGGAACTCGTCCGCCGTATCAAGGATACGGAGGTCGAGGGCGAAGCGGCGTTCCTCGAAGACGTGGAGCCGAGCTTCGCCGCCGACGACCTCGTCAGCTACGAACCCGTCCGGTCGTCGCTCGAAGCCGCGGGCGGACCGTCGGAGTTCGACATAGAGGAAGAAAATGGCTACGAAAGGGAAGAAACAATCGAGTTCTGAAGGCTGGCTAGACGCCGAACCCGAGGCACGCGGCTTGTTGCCGTTCGTCGGGATAGCCGTTACGCTCGGCATCTGGTACGCCGTAACGTACTTCTCGACGGGCGTGCTCGCAAACTTCGCGCCCGCTGAGGCTTTCAACGCACTGACCGGCTGTCGGATAAACACCATGTCCTGTGCTGAACAAGGACTGCTGAACAACCCCGAGTTCTACTCACAGCACATCCGTGCGAGCATGACGCGTTTCGGCGGCGCGCTCGCTCTCTCGCTCGTCGTGGGTCTTCCGCTCGGAGTTCTCGTCGGCTACTTCGATACTGCGGAGCGTCTGTCGTCCGTGTCTTTCCAGTTCCTACGCATGATATCGCCCGTCGCTTGGTTCCCCGTCGCGCTTCTCGTCTTCGAGAGCGGTGGTCACGCCGCGCCGATATTCATCATGTTTATGGGCGGAGTCTGGCCTCTCGTCTTCAACACGGCGCACGGCATAAACACGATAGACGAGAACTGGCTCAAGGTCGCCGACTCGCTCGGCGGAACGACACGGAGCAAGATACGGAAGGTCGTCATACCGGGTGTCGTCCCCGACATGCTTTCGGGTCTGCGCCTCTCGATAGGCTGGCTCTGGATACTTCTCGTCCCCGCCGAGTACCTCGGCGTCAACTCCGGTATGGGTTACTTCATACTCAACGCTCGCCAGCAGTTCAGCTACGCGGAGATTCCGGCTGTCATGATAGTCATCGGCATAATCGGATTCACGCTCGACTTGGGCGTGCGTAAGCTTCAGGCGCGTTGGAGCTGGCAGTAAGTCGTGGTCAGTACTTCTCCTCAACAAACCTCTCGATACGTTTCATCGCCTCCTTGAGTTCGTCCGTTCCCGTCGCGTACGACATACGCAGATGTCCCTCGCCGCCTTCGCCGAAGACGCTTCCGGGCACAGCGGCGACTTCCTCTTCCTCCAGAAGCCCTTCGGCGAACTCGTCGTCGTTCCCGTCCGGCACCTTGGGGAAGACGTAGAACGCACCCTTCGCCTCGAAGCAGTCCATGCCGATTTCGTCGAGACGCGAAAGAACGAGGTTCCTGCGTCGGTTGTAGGCACGGCGCATCTCCTCCACGTCGTCGCGGCACCGCTGGAGAGCGTCGATAGCCATGTACTGAGCCGTCGTTGGCGCGGAGAGCATCGTGTACTGGTGGACGCGGTTCATCGCACCGATAGCGTCGGACGGACCGAGAGCGTATCCGAGACGTGTGCCTGTCATAGCGTACGCCTTCGAGAAGCCGTTGAATACGACGGTACGCTCGCGCATTCCGTCGAGCGTCGCTATCGAGGCGTGCTCCGCGCTTCCTTTTCCTTCGTCGCCGCCGCCGGTGTCGTAGGTCAGGTCTGCGTACACTTCGTCGGCGAGCACGATGAGGTCGTTCTCACAGCAGAACTTGGCGACTTCGCGGAGTTCGTCGCGCGTCATAACCGCACCCGTCGGGTTGTTGGGGTAGCAGTAGACGAGACCGTCGGCTTCTTCCGCGCCTGCTTCGGCGAGCGTGTCGTAGGTCAGCTTAAAGTCGTCCTCTGCGCGTGTCGGGACGGGAAGGGGTTCCGCACCCGCGAAAGTAACGCCGGGGACGTACGAGACGTACGCAGGCTGTACGACGGCGACGGTATCGCCCGGGTCGAAAAGTGCGCGGAACGCGAGGTCAACACCCTCGCTTACGCCCGTCGTGACGAGTATCTCGTCGTCGGGCGAGTATTCGAGACCGAACCGGCGTGAGTCGCGTGCGATTTCGTCACGTAGCTCGCGCTTGCCACGGTTGGCAGTGTAGGAGGTACGTCCGTTTTCGAGCGACACTATACCTGCCTCAAGAGCACTCCACGGCGCGCTGAAGTCGGGTTCGCCGACGCCGAGCGAGATAACGTCCTCCTGCTCTTCGGCGAGTTCGAAGAACTTTCGGATGCCCGACGGCGGCACGGCTTCGACGCGCTCCGCGATGTCGCCGCTCCAGCCGCCGTCTTCGTCGCCGCCGTCTGTCATGGCGATACCGAGAGACGTTCGTCGTCGTCACCGTCCCCCATGCTGAATCCGCGCTCCTTGTACGCGTCCATCACGAAATGCGTCACCGTCTGTGTAATCTCGGGGACGGGCGCGACCTTCTCGCTGACGAAGTTGGAGACCTCGTTCATCGAATTGCCCTCGACCACAAGACCGAAGTCGTAGTTTCCGCTCACGAGATGGAGCGACGTGACCTCGGGGAAACGCGCGATACGGTCGGCTATGTCGTTGTAGCTCGTCTCGCGGTCGAGAGATACGTTTACTTCGACGTAAGCCTCGGCGCGGTCGTCGTCGAGTTTCTCCCAGTCAACGATAGCCGTGTAGCCGCGTAGCACGCCTTCTTCTTCGAGAGACTCGATTTCGTCCTTGACTTCGTCGGTATCGGCTTCGAGCATACGCGCTATGTCTTCCGTGGACCGTCGTGCGTTCTCGACGAGTATCTCTACTATCTCGCGCCTCCTCTCTTTCTCGTCTTCCATAATGGAACGTCGGAGACGAGGCTAAAAAACGTTCAGGTATCGGCGTCCACGTCGCGCAGAACCGTGCCGTCGGGCGTAATCTCGCCGTCGACGACACGTGTGGACGAGATAGGCTCGCCGTCGTCGGCGATTACGTGCGGAACGACGACTATTTCGAGAGGCTCGTACCCGCGCTCCTCACGTATCTCGTTTATCTTCTCGCCGCCGTTTTCCGTCTCCGGCGAGACGACGAGACCGTCGAACGAAGGGTCTTCGCTTGCCACACCGTACGGGTCGTCGAGCCTGCTTACAGAGAAGTCGCGCCCGTATCCGTTCTCTTTGTCGAGGCTTTCGAGTTCTTCGAGCAGGTTTTCGCGTCTTTTCTCGAAGGAGCGTATCTCGCGCGGCTTGGGGCGCGTCTTGGGTGCGAGTTCGTCGCTGGTTAGCCCTACAACGACACCGTCTTCACCGAGTTCAAGTGCCTTCCGTAGAAGCGCGCGGTGTCCGTCGTGTATTGGGTCGAAAGTCCCGCCGACTGCAACCTTCATTTCGTGCGTTTGTCTGTCTCCTCTTCGTTTCCTTCCGCGGTTTCGTTCTCCGACTCTATGACTATCTTGTAAGGCGACCAGTCCGACTTGAGTTCACGTCTGCTGTGCGACTCACCGAGGTACGAGTCGAGGTTGAATAGCTGGTTGAGACGTTTCTCCACACGCTCCGAGAAACGCCGCGCTAGTTCGCTCGGCTGGACTGCTTGGTAGACATACGGGTTGTTGCCCGCGCCCTGTGTCTGTTTCTTGCGCCTCTCAACGACGCCCTCCTGATACAGGTCCGAAAGACATTCGCGCACGGTGCTCGGATACAGACCGGTGTCCTCGGCAATCTCCTCGCTCGTCGCCTCTCCGCGCTTTCGCAGGTAAAGATACACCTTCGCACGTGTCTCGGTGTCAAGGAAGGACGAGAGAAGGTCTACGAGGTTGTTGTCCACCGAATCGACACCTTTCTGAATAGTGTCTTCGACGGTCTCCTTTGCGTCCTCTGCTGTTTCCTCTACACGTCCGCGGCTTTCCTTCCGTATCTTATCGACAGCACGGCTGGCTTGGTCACGTGCTTCCTCCTGAGCCGTTTCGTCGTTCTTCACTATCCTGACGTGTCTGTCCTTTCGTTTCTTCTTTCCTTCAGCCTCGTCGCCGAGTCCCCTTTCGTCGTCCGTCATTCTGTTTTGAATAGCCTTCTGAGGCTTATATTTCTTTTTATGGGAGTCCGTCCGACAGAATTCCGTGGTAAAGACGGCTCAGTCTTCGAGAACTATCGATTCGAGGACCGCGTCCATGCCGCCGTTTTCGTACGCCTCCCGCTGTCTCTCGGCACCTGACCTGTCGGTTAGCGCGCGTATCTCGTCCTCGTACGGCGTTTCTACGGCTTCGAGAACGTCATCAAAACGGTCTTCGAGCTTCGCCGTTCCTCCATCGTGAAGCATGAAGGACGCTTTCTGTCCGTATCTACAGGCACGCCACTTGTTCTCGTTGAGGAGTTCGCGGCGCGGTTTCGTCGGTTCCGCATCTCCGTACTGGGAGGCAAGTTCGAGGACGAGCGCGCGACACAGAGCGACGAACGCGAAGGCGCGTCCGAGGCTTGCTTGTGAGTCGGGCGAACGTATCTCGACCGTGCCGTACTCGGTGTGGGGGCGCACGTCCCACCAGATTTCGCCGCGGTCGGCGACGCTGTCGCTCTCGACCATCCTGCGCTCGAAAGAACGGAACGTATCCCAGTCGCCGAAACGCGACGGGACTCCTGTGTTGGGGAGGTTCTCGAAGACGACAGCACGCGCGCTCGCAAGACCTGTGTCGCGTCCGTACCAGAAAGGCGAGTTCGCGCTCAGAGCAAGGAGTAGAGGCAGGTAACGGCGTACCTCGTCGGCGACGTAAACCGCCTTGTCGGCACCGTCTACTCCGACGTGGACGTGAAGCCCCGCCGTGATGTTGCGGTGCTGAGGATAACGTATGCGGTCTAACTGCTGTCTGTAACGCGGTCCCTCGGCATGCTCGTGCTTGTCCCAACGTGCGGAAGGATGTAAGCCAGCTGAAAGAACCTCGTATCCGTGGTCGCGCGCGTGTTCGACGAGCGCGTTGCGTTTGCGCTCCATCTCTTCGCGCGCTCCTTCGAGAGTCTCCGTCTTGTCGGTCGTCGTCTCGAATACGAACTTGAACAGTTCTGTGCCGACGTGACCTTCGAGTTCGGCGGGAATATCGGCGTCGTCGATGAGGATGTCCGAGGCGGGTACGGGTTCGTGAGTCTCGGCGTCCACGACGAAGTACTCCTCCTCAACGCCGAGCGTTCCCGTCTCATCGAAAGCTTCTCGCCCCGGCACGGTTTCCCCTACGCTGTAGCCTCTTCGCGCACCCAGTCGTAGCCCTCGTCCTCAAGCTTCTTAGCGAGTTCGGGACCACCGGTCTGTGCCACCTCACCGTCGAGCATGACACAGACGGTGTCGGGTTCGACGTAGTCCAGAATGCGCTGGTAGTGCGTGATGAGGAGCGTGCCCATGTCGTTGCCCGTGAGTTCGTTTATGCCGCGTGCGACTATCTTGAGCGCGTCTATGTCGAGACCGGAGTCCACCTCGTCGATGAGAGCGATTTCGGGAGCGAGCACAGCCATCTGGAGCACCTCCATACGTTTCTTCTCGCCGCCCGAGAATCCCTCGTTGACGTACCGGTTGGCGAACTCCTTGTCGATGTCAAGTAGCTCCATCTTCTCGTGCAGAATCTCCTGAAACTCGACGGGGTCTATCTCTTCGTCCTCCTCCATGCCTGCGTTTATGGCTGTGCGCAGGAAGTTGGAGACTGTCACGCCCGTAATCTCCTTGGGGTACTGGAACGCCAAGAAGAGACCTAAGTGGGCGCGCTCGTTGGGTTCGAGTTCGAGGACGTTCTCGCCCTTGAAGTACGCCTCGCCCTCCGTCACCTCGTACGCGGGGTGTCCCATGAGAACCTTCGCAAGCGTCGACTTTCCGCTTCCGTTCGGTCCCATGAGAGCGACTATTTCGCCCTTCGAGATTTCGAGGTCAACGCCGTTGAGTATCTTCTCGTCCTCTACCTCCACGTGCAGGTTCCGTATTTCGAGTGTGTTTTCTGACATTTGTGTATCCTAGTTCGTCTTTCGTTAAGTCAGTTCTCTTTCTTGTACTCCACAATACCGCCTTCGAGCACCTTCAGACCGAGCACGGCGCACTTGACACGGACCGGCGACAGTTCGATACCGAGCATCTCCTTGATGTCGTCGGTTTCGAGGTCGCGCACCTCTCCGAGCGTCATGCCCTTGACCTTCTCGGTGAGGAGCGACGCGCTCGCCTGACTTATGGCACATCCCTGTCCGTCGAACTTCACGTCCACGACCTCGTCGTCCTCGTTCACGACGGCGTACATGTCGATTTCGTCGCCGCACGACGGGTTTACGTCGGAGTAGTGCACGTCGGCGTCTTCGATGGTACCGTAGTTGTGCGGATTGCGGTAGTGGTCGAGTATCCGTTCGCGGTACATGTCACGGCTCAAGTTGACCACCTTTGCGTTTGTCGAACTGTTATCATTCTCTCAACGTGTATCACGCGAAGACCTCCTTGACGGTTTCGATGCCTTCCATGAGCGCGTCCACCTCGTCGTACGTGTTGTAGAGGTAGAACGATGCGCGTGTCGTCGCGGGAAGCCCCATCTCGCGCATCAGGGGCTGTGCGCAGTGGTGTCCCGAACGCGTAGCGATACCCTCGTCGCTCAGCAACTGCGACGTGTCGTGCGGATGTGCGTCGGCTACGTTGAACGAGACGACGCCTCCGCGCGCCTCGTGTTCGGGTGGGGGTCCGTAGACCTCTACTTCGTCGTCCTCCCACATACGTTCGAGAGCGTAACGCGTGACCTTCTTCTCGTGCTCGTGCACCTTCTCCATTCCGAGGTCTTCGAGGTACTCGACCGCCTCCGCGAGACCGATACCCTGCGCTATGTTCGGCGTGCCAGCCTCGAACTTCCAAGGCAGGTCCGCCCATGTCGCGTCGTCGTACTCGACAAGCTTTATCATCTCTCCGCCGTACTTGTACGGCTCCGTCTCTTCGAGAAGTTCGCGTTTTCCGTAAAGGACTCCGCTTCCTGTCGGTCCGCACATCTTGTGACCGCTCGTCACGAAGAAGTCTGCGTCCATCTCTCCTACATCGACTGGCAGATGCGGCGCGCTCTGCGCACCGTCTACGAGGACACGCGCGCCGTGGTCGTGTGCGTGGTCTATGATTTCCTCGACGGGGACGACGGTGCCGAAGACGTTCGACATATGGACGACAGAGACGGCTGATGTGTCTTCGTCTATCTTGTCGTAGGCGTCGTTCATGTTGAGCACGCCGTCCTCGACTTCGATGAAACGTAGCTCCGCGCCCGTCGCTTCGGCAACCTTCTGCCACGGAACGAGCGACGAGTGGTGCTCCATCTGTGTGAGCACGATGTTGTCGCCTTCTTCGACGTTGCGCGTACCCCATCCGAACGCGACCGTGTTTATCCCGTCTGTCGTGTTCGACGTGAAGACGATTTCCTCGCGTCCTTCCGCGCCTAAGAACTCCGCGAGCTTGTCGTGCGCACCCTCGTACGCCTCACTCGCCTCCTGACTCAGCGTGTGAAGACCACGGTGGACGTTGGCGTTGTGGTTGCGGTAGAAGTCGCAGACGGCGTCTATGACACGCTCGGGCTTCTGCGAAGTCGCCGCGTTGTCGAGGTAGACGAGCCTCTCCCCTTCCACCGTCCTTTCGAGGACGGGGAAGTCGTCGCGCACCTTATCGACGTTGTAGGGAGAAGCTTTTTCGACGCTCATTCGGTTGGGTCACCCATCTTGTCGCGCACGAGTTCGCGGAACTCGTCTTCTAAATCAGGGAAAGGCAGTTCGCCGAAGACGGGTTCGAAGAAGCCTTCTATGATAAGGCTCTCAGCATCTTCCTCGTCTACACCCCGACTCGTCATGTAGAACATCTCCTCGTCGTCCACCTGACCCATCGTCGCGGCGTGCGAGCACTTGACGTTGTGGTTGTCGATTTCGAGACGCGGTGAAGCGTCCGCCTCCGCCTCGTCGCTCACGAGAAGCACGTTCTCCGTCTGGTATGCGTCGACCTCGTACGCAGGCTGTGAGACCTCTATGGTGCCTTCGTACGCGCTCACAGCGCGGTCGTCCAAGACGCCGCGTGTGAACATGTCGCACATCGTGTGCGGCGCGTCGTGGCGCGTCCACGTCTCCAAGTCGAAGTGCTGGCTCCCCGTTCCGAAGAACAGACCGTAGTTCGCCGTGTCGGAGCCTTCACCCTCGATAACCGTCGAGACGGTCGATTTGGTGAGCGCGCTACCGAAACAGCCGTCTATCCAGTTTACGGAGGCGTCCCTTCCTGCGATACCGCGTTTCGAGGTGAACTGATACGTTTCTTCGTCAAGATTCTGGAGCGCGCCGTAGTTGACCTCCGCGCCGTCTCCTGCGACGACCTCTACGACGTTCGAGACGTACGCGTCTTCTTGTCCTCCTTCCAACGACTCGGCGACCGTCACCGTAGCGTTGTCCTCGGCGACGACGAGCGTGTGCGAGAAACGCGTTTCCTCGTCTACCTGTGTCGTCGTGCGTATCACGTCGTCCACTTCGACGCCTTCGGGGACGTAGACGAAGAGACCGCTTCGCCACGATGCCGCGTGCACGGCTAAGAGACGGTTCTCGTCCCAAGGTACAACCTCGCGCATTAGAAGGTCGCGTACAACGTCCTCGTGTTCGTGTACTGCGTCTTCTAAGTCGGCAACTACCACACCGTCGGGTGTGTCAGCGTCTATGCTTGTCCGTGTTTCACGTTCCTCCGTCCTGCGCGAACGCGAGCGTACGTCTAGGTCGTCGAGGTTCGTCCATCTCTTCCCCGGCGTCTGTATCACGTTGGGTGCGGGAAGGTCTTCGTACGACCTCCACGCTTCGAGACGTCGCTTCCGCAACCAGTCGGGTTCGTCACGCTCGTCCGAAAGCTCTCTTACAAATTCCTCGTCTATCTGTTGTGTACTCATTGTTTCTGAATAGGTCGGCAGAAGTTATAGGGCTGGCGTTATCCGAGCGAGCCTTCCATCTCTAACTCGACGAGCCTGTTGAGTTCGACGGCGTATTCGAGCGGGAGTTCCTCAACGAGAGGCTCTATGAATCCGCTCACGACCATCTGCATAGCCTCGTCCTCCTCGATGCCGCGCGACTGGAGGTAGAAGATGTCCTCGTCTCCGATGCTTCCGACGGTCGCCTCGTGCGCCATGTCTACGTCGCTCTCCTTTATCTCCTCGTACGGCATCGTGTCGCTGACCGATTTCTCATCGAGCATCAGCGCGTCGCAGTCTACGCTACTCTTGACGCCCTTCGCGCCCTTTGAGACGCGCACAAGACCGCGGTAGTTTGTACGTCCGCCGTCCATCGCTATCGACTTCGACTCGATTGTCGAAGACGTGTTCGGGGCAAGGTGCGAAACCTTCGCGCCCGTGTCGATGTCCTGTCCTTCGCCCGCGAATCCAATGGTTATGTGACGGTCGGACGCACCCTCGCCCTTCAGTACGGTCATGGGGTAGAGCATCGTCTTCTTCGACCCCATCGAGCCGGAAATCCAGTCCATGTTACCGTCCTTCTCGACCAGAGCGCGCTTCGTGTTGAGGTTGTACGTGTTCTTCGACCAGTTCTGGACCGTCGAGTACTGGACGGACGCGTCCTCACCGACGAAGACCTCGACACATCCGGAGTGTAGGTTATGGCGCGAGTACATCGGCGCGGAACATCCCTCGATGTAATGCACGTCCGCGCCGTCCTCGGCTATGATAAGAGTGTGCTCGAACTGTCCCATGCCCTCGGAGTTCATACGGAAGTACGCCTGTATCGGCATCTCGACCGTGACGCCCTCGGGTATGTAGACGAAGCTTCCGCCCGAGTGCACCGCTCCGTGTAGGGCGGCGAACTTGTTGTCCGACGGCGGGACACATTTCGTCATGAAGTACTCCTCAACCAACTCTTCGTGCTCCTGTATCGCCGTGTCTATGTCGGTGAAGACGACGCCTTTATCCTCCCACTGCTCCTTCATGTTCTGGTAGACGACCTCCGACTCGTACTGCGCGCCGACGCCGCCGAGGGCTTCCTGCTCTGCTTCAGGGATGCCTAACTTGTCGAACGTGTCCTTTATGTCGTCGGGCACGTCCTCCCAGTCGTCCTCGCCCGTCGTCTCGTCCGCCTTGAGGTACGGGACGATAGACTCGATGTTGAGTTCGTGAAGGCTCGGTCCCCAGTCCGGCATCGGCTTCCGTTTGAAATGATTGAACGACTTAAGTCGTCGTTCTAACATCCAGTCGGGTTCGTCCTTCTCCTCCGATATCTCGCGTATAACTTCCTCGGAGAGGCCCTCGGGGGATTTGTAGACTGAACGCTCGGGGTTGCGGTGGTCAAATCTCTGCTTCTGTGCTTCCTTCCACTCCTTTGTTTCTGTGCTCATGAGTTCACCTGAGATTCTATCAGAACAGACGGTTCTCAGCGTCTTAACTTTTCCCTTTGTCTCTGCCGTGTTTCCCGGTTAAGCAAAGACAGTAGCGGATAGTGCGGATTAAGTTGTCAATAATAGAAAAATAATTGCCATAGAAGAGATTGATGTTAGTTGAACCTAAACATCAGAGGTTTGACGCACCCGCACCGCCATCCACCGGCACGGCGACGCCGTTGAGATAACTCGCACGCTCCGACGACAGGAACGCGACGACATCTCCGAGTTCCTGCGGTTCTCCGACGCGTCTGAGCGGCACGCCCGCGCTCCAGTCTTCGAGACCATCGTCGTAGTCTTCGTAGTCGCCTCGCTCGACAGCCTGTTCGACGAGTTCCTCTATACGCGAAGTCTCGTGCGCCCCGGGGAGGACGGCGTTCGCGCGCACCTCGGGCGCGAGTTCCTTCGAGAGCGTCTTTTCGAGTCCGATGACCGACATACGGACGGAGTTGGAGAGGACGAGCGAGTCGATTGCTTCCTTGACGCTACGCGATGTTATGTTGACGACCGTACCGCCGCCGTCGCGGAGGTGTGGTTCGGCTTCGCGCACCGTCCTGACGACGCTCATAACTAAGAGGTCGAATGCTTCGTACCAGTCCTCGTCTGTGGTTTCGAGGAACGGACCGCTCGGCGGACCGCCCGCGCTCGTGACGAGGTGGTCTATTCCGCCGAACTCTTCGACCGTTCTTTCGACGAGACGTTCTAAGTCGTCCTTCTGTGCGATGTCCGCCCGCACGCCGATTACATCTGCGCCCTTCTTCGCCGATTCGCGCACGTCCTCGACGCCTTCGCGTAGTCGTTCTTCGTCGCGTCCGTTGACGACGACGTTCACACCTTCGCGAGCGAGAGCCACAGCCGACGCCTTTCCGAGACCGCTCGACGACGCAGTGACGAGAGCGGCGTTTCCTTCGATTCCGAGTTCCATGCGGCAGAAAGTGAGGCGTGTATCTAAACCTCTTTGGAATCGGCGTCACTTCTGTACCGCGTTGCCTCAATAAGCGGATGGCGTGCGTAGTCAACGACGTTCACGTCCTCAAGCGTCTCCAGACCGCTTTCACGTGCTGTCTTTTCGAGACCGAGTTCGACATCCTTGTCCACGATAATTACGTAAGCGTCCATCTTCTCGATACCGAGACGGTCGGCGGCTATGACACGGTGGTGCCCGTCCACGAGTATCAGGTTTTCTCCCCTCTCGACTACGATGAGAGGTTCGGCGAGTCCGCGCTTGAGTTCGTAGGAGCGTCCGTCGAGTTCGTCGGCGTATATCTTCTCCTGTGTCGGGATGAGTATACCTATCGGAACTTCGCGGCGTTCCTCCTCGACCTCTATGTCATGTATCGATTCGAGCGTCCGCATCAGCTTCCAGACCTTGCTCGGCGTGACGCGTTCTATCTGGGACCTGATTACGTCCGAGTTCGAGATTATACCGACGAGCATGCCGTCCTCATCGACGACGGGTAGCTTCTGTATGCCCGAACGGAGTATGACACGTGCGGCGTCGTCAACACGCATCTCCGGCTCCGCGACGACAAGATCTGGTCGCCATTATGTCGCCGACAAGTCCGAGTTCGTCACGCCCCAAGAGACGTTTGGCTGTCACGAAACCGAGAAGTTCGCCGTTTCTGCCCGAACTCGAATCAACCACAGGAAAACCCGAGTGTGATTCGTCGTTCATCATCTTATGCATCACATCACCGACGGTGTCGTCGGGCTGAACCGTAACGACATCCTTCGTCATGTACTCCCTTACCTTGGGCTTTGACGACGACGTTTCCATCATGTTTCCAAACGAAGTCCATACCAATAACTTTACCCTATACGCCGGAAGCCGTGTTCGCGCCCTTCGTACGCCTCCTTGACAGCGTCGCGCGTCGTCGTTTTGAGGTGGGAGTCGCACGGAGAGTCCGACGCGCCGAAACACGGTACTGCTTCGCCTTCGATGGCTTGTGATATCTTGTGCTCCGCGTCGTCGGGAGTCACGAACGCACCGACGAGTTTCGTCTCCTCCGCACCGAGAAGATAGTCGATGTGCCAGTGACGTGCGTCGTTTTCGCCCGATGCGACGCGCGCGTGCCTGTCGATACGTTTCAGACCGCCCGCGCCGAACGCGCTTCCCGTGTAGGCGTAGAGCGCGTCCTCGAAACGCACGTCGCCGAGCGCGCCGACCTCGACAGTCATCGGCTCCTCGACGCGTACCAGAAGGGTGTACGTACCCTTGCCTTCGGTTCGGTCTTCGTCCGTCATACGAGGTTCACCGCTATACTTACCTTCTGTTTCAGTTCGTCGAAAGGCTCGCGGTGCCCCGGATACGCGCGTACCGCGTCGAGCGACCCGAGACGTTCGAGAGACTCTCTCAGCGCGTCGGCGTCTCCGCCGGGCGTGTCCGCATGTCCCGGCGCGCCGTTTTCGAACAGCAGGTCGCCCGAGAAGACGACGCCTTCGTCGGCGCACCAGTAACAGACGCTACCGGGCGAGTGCCCGGGCGTGTGGAGAACCTCGAACCGCGCGCCGTTCATTTCGACTTCGTCGCCCTCCTCGACAGTCCGCACGTCACCAACAGCGTCCGCGACCGTTTCGGCATCCTTCTCGGCGGGATGTACGTAGACGGGTGCGTCGTAGTCGGCGAGCGCGCCGGCATGGTCGGCGTGAGCGTGCGTGAGGCAGACCGCATCTATCTCGTCCGCCGGAGGCGGATATGTGGCGTCGTCGCCCGCGTCCACGAGACAGTCGCCGAGGCGGTAGACGTTGCAGGCGAATGCATCGTCGCGCACCGTTTCGACGTTCAGGCTCATCCTAGTAGTGCCTCAGCCGCTTCAGTCGCCGTCGAAAGAACGGGACCGAAGGCGAAGAGCAGGACGACGGTGCCTACCGCGGCGACGAATATCGCTGTGTAGATGCCGACCGGCTTCTTTTCTATCGTCGGTGCCCCTTCGTTCGGTTCTTCTATCCACATCCATCTGAGGACACGTGTGTAGTAGTAGAGCGAAAGAGCGGAGTTGACGACGCCTAAGAGCGCGAGCCACCAGAATCCGCTGTTGACCGCGCCCGCGAAGACGGCGAGTTTGGAAAGGAAGCCGCCGCCCGTCGGAAGACCCGCGAGCGAGAGCATGAATATTGCCATAGCAACGCTGACGACAGGAACCTGTCTTGCTATACCTGCGTAGTCCTCGAACTCGTGGCCGAAGCCCCAGTAGTCGTCCACGAGAGCGACGACCAAGAACGCGCCCGTGTTCATCAGAGCGTAGACGAACAGATGCGACATCCCCGCGCCGAGGGCGAACGCCGAGTCGGCGTCCGCGCCCGAGAAGACGGCGAGCGCAATGAGGACGTATCCCGCGTGTCCTATTGACGAGTAGGCAAGCATCCTCTTTACGCTCGTCTGCGCCGCCGCGGCGAAGTTGCCGTAGGTCATCGTGGCGACGGCGAGTATCTGTACGGCAAGGAGCCAGTTGAGCGTCGTCGGGAACGCGACGGTGAAGACGCGGAAGAGGAGGACGAATCCGGCTATCTTCGACGCGCTCGAAAGGAACGCAGAGACGGGCGTCGGCGCGCCCGTGTACGCGTCGGGTGCCCAGACGTGGAACGGAAACGCTGTAACCTTGAATCCGAAGCCGACGAGTATCAACAGCGCGCCTGTTCCTGCGAGACCGAACGTCTCCGCTTCCGCGAGCGATTCGGCGACGCCGTTCAGGTCGAACGTCCCCGTCGCGCCGTAGACAAGAGAGATTCCGTAGAGGAGTACCGCGCTCGAAAGCGCGCCCAAGAGGAAGTACTTCATCGCGCCCTCCGTGCTCGCCTCGTTCTTCCTCGCAAAGCCGACGAGAGCGTAAGACGGCAGAGCGGCGAGTTCAAGAGCGACGAAGGCGGTCACGAGCGACCGCGCCGACGCCATGAGGAGCATACCGGTCGTCGCAAACAGGACGAGAACCACGAACTCCGTGAGGTTCTCCTTCCCATCCGGATAGAATCTGTCGATGTACTCCGTCGAAGAGACGAGGACGAGAGCGGTTACGGCGAGTATCGCTGTGTTGAAGAACAGCGCGAATGCGTCCACGACGAGAGTGTCCGCGAACAGTGTCGTCTCCGTGCCGACGCTGAGATGGTAGACGGTCGCACCGAACGCTACTGCGACGCCAATCAAACCGAGCGCGAGCGCGACGAATCCCCGCTTCTCACGCGAGAACGTGTCGAGCGTCAGAATCAGAAGAGCGGCTCCCGCCACGGCTATTTCGGGCGCGAGCGGCAGGAGAGCGTAGGCGGTGAGCGTCCCGACCATCAGCTACCACCTCCAGCAACGAGTTCGACGACACCAGCCGTCGATGTCTCTATCATGTCGTACGCGATGTCAGGCTGTAAACCGAGAGCGACGATAACTGCGAGGAGTACGAGCATCGGCAGTGCCTCGGAGAGCGAAGCATCGGTCACGTCGTGCGCGCCGCCGTCGGCGGCGGTCGCACGCCTCTTCTTTCCGACGCGGAATTCGCCGAACAGGACACGTTGCATCGCGAATAGCAGGTATCCGGCGACGAGAACGATTCCGAACATCGCCACAGGGACGACGAGCGTCGCGTAAGGTAGCGTCTCCGACGACATGCTTCCGATGAAGACGAAGAGTTCGGCGGGGAATCCCGACATCCCCGGAAGACCCATGTAAGCGAAAGCGGACGCGACGAAGACGCCCGCGACGAGCGGCGTGCGACCTATCATGCCCGAGAGTTCGCCGACCTCGCGTGTTCCTGTCTTGTGGTAGACGACGCCTACTACCATGAACATAAGTCCGCTTATCAGACCGTGCGAGAGCATCTGGAAAGTCGCGCCGCCGACAGCGTACTGTGTGTACGCTGTCAGACCGACGATGACGTAACCCATGCTCGAAATCGACGAGTACGCGACGATACGTTTCAGGTCGGTCTGTGCCATCGCAAGGAGCGCGCCGTAGATGACGCTCACGACGCCGATGACCGCGATGGGTAGCGCGAACGTTGCGGCGACATCAGGGAGCATAGTGAAGTTGAAACGCAGGAGGGCGTACGTTCCCATCTTCAGCAGGACGCCTGCAAGAAGGACGGAGACGGGAGAGGGTGCCTGTACATGTGCGTCAGGAAGCCACGTGTGGAAAGGCACGATAGGAACCTTCACGGCGAATCCGACGAACAGCGCGACGAAAGCCGCGACGCGCAACGTACCCGCGCTCAGACCGAACGCGCCCGTCAGCGCGCCCTCGTCGAGTGCCGCCGTTAGCGACATGAGGCTCGTGTCGGCGACGTTCGCGTTGAGGTAGAGCGCGACCACACCGATGAACATGATTAGCGACGCGATGTTGGTGTAGACGAAGAACTTCATCGCGGCATACCTGCGCCGCTCGCCTCCCCAGACTGCGATAAGGAAGTACATCGGGATGAGTACGGCTTCCCAGAAGACGTAGAAGACGAAGAAGTCGAAGGCGACGAAGACTCCTAAGAGCGCGGATTCGAGGAACAGCACGAGCGCGTAGAACGCGCCCTCACGCTTGCCTATCGAAGACCACGCGCTCATTATTGCTGTCGTCGTGAGAAGCGTCGTGAGGAGAACGAGCGTCATCGAAATTCCGTCGAGGGCGACGAGGTACTCGACCTCGTACCCGGCTATCTCGAACCATGGGACTCGTTCTACGAGTTGCGCCTGTTCTGGGTTCGTCAGCGCGTTTCCTGCGCGCTCGAAAGGTACCTGCCAGACGTAGAACGAAGCACTGAGCGGTACAAGCGACGCCAGAAACGCGACGTACTTCGTGTCACCACCGTCCGAGAGACGGTGTACGACAACCGTCACGAAAGCGGCGACGAGCGGTAGGACGACGAGGAGGCTTATCCACCGCATCAGAACCACCCTCCTGTGACTCCGACGATGAAGCCAAGTAGGACGGTTCCGAGGACGATTATGGCTACGTAGTGCGCCACTACGCCGGTCTGCATCCGCCGTACTGCGTCGCCGCTACCGAGCGACACCTTCGACGTTGCGTTAACGACGCCGTCTACGATGTCGAGGTCGAACAGGTTGAGAAGCCTCGAAAGCCTGTACGTGAAACCTTCGGCTAACCAGACCTGCGCGTTATCGACGTAGTACTTCTTTTCGAGGACGCGCGTCACGGCACCGCCGTGCCTCTTCAGAGGCTCCTCCTTGCCAGCGTAGATACCGAATCCTGCTACAGAGCCGACGAGTGCGAGTACGAAAGCGACACCCGACAGGACGAGACTCGTCTCGAACTCCTCGACATATCCCGCACCCTCGGCGACAGCTTCGTAGAACGACGACGCGCCCAAGAAGTCGGAGAGGGCGTGTATCCCGAGAGGCTCTGCGTTGACGAATCCTGCGAGGACGGCGAGAAGACCGAGGACGACGAGCGGGACGTAAACCGAAAAGCCTCCCTCTTCGACGAGTTCAGCTTCGTCGGTACGCGGGCTTCCGTGGAAGGTGAGCGCGACCATACGGAACGTGTAGAAACCCGTCACGACGACGCCGACAAGCGCGAAGCCGAAAGGCACCCATAGAAGAGGCTCATTCACAGCGTTGCGGAACGCCGAAAGCAACGCTTCGTCCTTGCTCCAGAACCCACTGAAAGGCGCGATACCCGCGAGCGCGAGCGAACCCGCTAGGAAGGTCCAGTACGTGACGGGCATCCGCCTGCGCAGACCACCCATCTTCCACATATCCTGTTCGTGGTGCATCGCTATTATGACGCTTCCCGCGCCTAAGAACAGGAGAGCCTTGAAGAAGGCGTGGTTCATCAGATGGAAGACCGCCGCTGTGTATCCGCCAGCACCGAGAGCGAGCATCATGTAGCCGTACTGCGAAATAGTCGAGTAGGCGAGAACCTGTTTTATATCGTCCATCACGAGTGCCATCGTCGCCGCGAAGAGTGCCGTGAATCCGCCGACGTACGCGACGACTAAGAGTGCCGTCGGCGAGAGGGCATAGAGTTCGAACGTACGCGCGACGAGGTAGACGCCTGCGGCGACCATCGTCGCGGCGTGAATGAGAGCGGAGACGGGCGTCGGACCTTCCATCGCGTCAGGGAGCCACGTGTGGAGAGGAAACTGCGCGCTCTTTCCGATTACGCCTCCCAAGACGAGTAGTGCGAGTACGGTTACGGCGTTCCCCGCGGACAGACCCAAGACCATCTCGCTCTCGGATATCGCGTTCTCGGCGACAGCGAACAGCGAACCGTCGCCGTGGAAGGCGAACGTTCCGAAACCCGCGAACGCGAAGACGACACCGACCAAGAAGAAGTAGTCGCCGAAACGCGTTACGAGGAACGCCTTCTTCGCCGCGCTCGCCGCGCTCGGTCTTTCGTACCAGAAGCCTATGAGGAGGTACGAGCACAGACCGACGAGTTCGAAAAATATGAACGCCATCAGCAGGTTCGAAGCGAAGACGAAGGCGAGCATGCTTCCTGTAAACAGCGACATGACTGCGTAGTACCTCGAAAGACCTGTCTCGCCCTCGTCGTTCATGTAGTACTTCGAGAAGACGTGAACCAGAAACGCGACAAGCGAGACGATGAGAGCCATTAACGCGCTGAGCGGGTCGACGAGAACGCCGACCGACAGGTCGGGCACTTCGCCTATACCATCGACCCAGACCGCCTCAACGGCGATGAAGGCGTCGAGTTCGTTCGCCCATACCTCGAAGGCGAGGTACGCGCTAAGGACGAGCGAGGCGAAGACGCCGAGCGTGCCGATTACGGTGCTGGTCGTCGCGCCGAAGCCGCTCTTTTTGGGGAGAAGACCGCCTAAGAGAATCACGGCGAAGGCGGCGAGCGGCACGGCGGGAATCAGGGGTGCGGCTGTTTCGACCACCATTTTACCACCTCATGAAGCTGGGTTTTCTGACGTTCACGGTTCCATGTTCACGGTAGATGAGCAGGAAGATGCCCAAGCCGACAGCGACCTCGGCGGCGGCGACCGCGAGGACGAAGAGGACGAACGCCTGCCCCGCCACGTCGCCGAAGCCCGCGGCAAAAGCGACGAGGTTGATGTTTCCTGCGTTGAGCATGAGTTCGACACACATCAGAACCACGATGGCGTTCTCGCGCGTCAGGACGCCGTACATCCCAACGGCGAAGACGAACGCGCTCAGAAGGACGTAGTAACGCAGTTGGAACCATCGTCCACCTCCTCTTGCTCTCGAACAAAGTCGTCGCCCTCGACACGCGGCTTCGCCTCGACAGCATTCCTGACTGCTTCCCGACGCGTCTTTTCGGGCAGAGCAAGGTAGACACCTGCGACGAGCGACGCGACGAGAAGAACCGCTGTTATCTCGAAGACACCGAGGAACTCGCCGAAGAAGGCGTCGCCTATGTCGGCGGTCGTCGGGAAGTCGATTCCCTCCGGCGCGGTGGATATCTCGGGCGTCCCGAGAACCACGACCGCGACGAGCGTGAAGAAGCCGATGACCACGAGCGCGGGCAGGACGCGAGGTCGCTCGAACTTCACCGTCCCACCCCCGTCGTCTTCTCGTCCTCGCCCTCGACGGTGCTACGCATGAACATGACGGCGAAGACTATGAGTATCAGCACGCCGCCGACGTACACGAGCACCTGCATCCCCGCGACGAACTCGGCGCGTAGCATCACGAAGTGTGCGGCGACGGTTATGAGTGCCAACCCCAATAAGAGCGCGTCGTAGAACACGTCCTTGACGAGCACCACACCCAGACTCGCCCCCGCCGTGACGAACGCGAACAGAACGAACGCCGCTAACTCGGCTACCATATCAACAGAGAATTGTTGGACATGTTGTTTTTAGTTTCGGTTTGGGTCTGAGTAAGCGGCTTCAACGAATATATTTAATCCGCCTCTGCTTCCGCGCCCCCCGGCTCCCATACGTCCTCCTCCTCGCCCGTACCTATCCACGCGGCACGGTCGGGTTCGCGCGCCTCCAACGGGTCGACGCCCTTGTACCAAGGTACGTCCATCAGGTCCTCCATGCTGTATTCGAGTTCAGCCTTCGTCCCCGCGTTGAGTTCGAAGTGCTGTGTAAGGATGATTGCATCGACAGGACAGACCTCCTCGCAGAGGCGGCAGTAGATGCACTGCCCTAAATTTAGATTGTACTCTTCGCCCTCGCGTTTCTCGTTCATCTTTATGTCAATGGTTCCGTTGGGACAGACCTTCTCGCACATACGGCACCAGATGCACCGTGAGAGGCTGAACTTGTGCGTCCCACGGAAACGCGGCGAGATACCCGGCGACTCGTCGGGGTACTCGACGGTGAACGTGTCTCCTTTTATCGCGTGCTTTGCTGTGACGCCTAACGATTTTATTACTCCCATCATGTTATCACCATCCAGAGTACGCCTGCTGTAAGAAGCAGGTTGAGGAACGTTAGTTCGAGAAGGTACTTCCAGCCGAGGTCGAGCAACTGGTCGATACGGACGCGGGGTATCGTGGCGCGGAGCCACTGAACGACGAAGTAGAACGCCATCATCTTGACGAGGAACCAGACGAAGGCAGGTAGGAGTGGACCCGACCCTCCACCGAGGAACAGCGTTGTAAAGAGCGCGCCGCCGAAGAAGATTGCGGCGAACTCGGCGAGGAACAGAAGGACGAAGTTGACGCCGCCGTATTCGGTGAGATAGCCTGCGACGAGTTCGCTTCCTGCTTCCGGAAGGTCGAACGGGTTGCGCGAGAACTCGGCGAAGATAGAGATAAGGAAGAGCAGAGCGGCGACGGGTTGCGCAAACAGGAACCAGTTTGGGACGGGCAGACCTTCGATACCGAGGAGCGGTCCCTGCTGTGCTGTCACTATCTCGGACATCCTGAGCGGCGACGATGTTTCGCCGAAGTAGGCGACGAGAGGAACGACGGCGATTGCGGAGACGACGAGCGGTATCTCGTATGCTATAGCCTGCGCCACCTCGCGCTCGAAGCCGATGAAAGAATACTTGTTGTTGCTACCGTACCCAGCCATCACGATGGGTATCGCGCTCAGCGAAGCGAACGCGAGCGCGAAGATAAGACCTGTCTCGGGGTCGGCGACCTGTAGACCGCTCCCGAAAGGTATGAAAGCGAACGCGGTTAGGACAGCGACGACGGAAAGTATCGGTGCGAGTTTGTAAGAAAGCCTGTCCGTGCCTTCGGGTACGACGACTTCTTTCGAGAGAAGTTTAAGTGAGTCTGCGAAAAGTATGAAAAGACCGAAAGGACCGACACGGTTGACGGCGATACGGTCTCCGAAACGTGCGTTTAGTTTCCGTTTTAGCCAGACGGCGGAGAGACCAACGACACCGAGCAAGATGGAAGCGAGAAGAGCCGCACCTGCGAGAGCGACGCCGAACTCGGCGAGTGGTGAGAGTTCGACGCCGAGGCGTTCGGCGACGGTTTCTGTGAAAGTTGTCGCCGTCGTTGCCGGAACCGCGCCAGACATACTACCGGTCCACCTCCCCGAAGACCAAGTCAAGGCTTCCGAGCGTCGCTATCATGTCGGCGAGGTACTCTCCTTCGGCGAGTTCGGAGAAGACGGAGAGATTGGAGAAGCAGGGCGAGCGTATCTTGAACCTGTGCGGCTTCTCCGTACCGTCGCTGACAATATGTATGCCGAGTTCGCCTTTCGCGCCCTCGACGGCGGTGTAGTTCTCCGTGTCCTCGGGCGGCTTGACGCTCCTCGGCACCTTGCTCTGTGTCTCCCGCTCGCCGTCCCAGTCTTCGAGGATACCGAGGCACTGCTCGACTATACGCGCGCTCTGTTCGACCTCGCCGAGACGCACCAAGACGCGCGAGAGGTTGTCGCATCCGTCGTACGTCACAACGTCCCAGTCGAGTTCGTCGTAGTAGCCGTACGGGTCAACCTCGCGCACGTCGTATCCGACGCCGCTTCCGCGCAGGACGGGTCCTGTACAGCCGTACTCCTTCGCAAGTTCGGGTTCGAGTATACCGGTTCCTTGGGCGCGTTTCATCAGGAGTTCGTTGCGCTCTATCATCGTCCTGTACTCCTCCATCTTCTCGGGCACGTCGTCGAGGTAGTCGCGTATCTTTCCGAACCATTCGTCGCGTGGTTCCGGAAGGTCGTACGCGACGCCGCCTAAGCGGAGGTAGTTGAACATCAGACGCTGACCGGACAGGTCTTCGAGTATCTCCTGCAGAATCTCGCGGTCCTTGAAGGCGTACATGAAGATGACGTTCAGTTCGCCGTAAAGGTCGAGTGCGAAGGTGCCGACGGCGAGCATATGTGCCGCCATACGCGAGAGTTCCTGCGCGAGCGTCCGCACGACCTGCGCGTACTCGGGCACTTCGATCTCCGCGAGGTCTTCGATACACCGCGCGTACGCCATCTCGTTTAGCATGCCCGCGCTGACGTAGTCCCAGCGGTCGGGGTACGGCATTATCTGGTACTTGTAGTCGAGGCGTTCGCAGAGGTACTCCTCGCAACGATGCAGGTAGCCGATGTCGGGTTCGACATCAACGACAACCTCGCCGTCCAAGACGGTCTTGAGATGCAGAACGCCGTGCGTCGCGGGATGGTGAGGACCGATGTTGACGAACATCGTGTCGAGTTCCCCCTTGTCCTCAACCTCGTAACGCTCCTCTATCGGGTTGGCGTGAGCCTCCAGCGTCGTGTACTGTGGCTGGTCAACGTCGTACTCTTCGCGCAAAGGATGCCCTTTCCATGTCTCCGGCAGGAGGATGCGGAGCAGGTTGGGATGTCCGTCGTATCTTATGCCCATCAGGTCGTAAGCCTCGCGCTCGTGCCAGTTCGCGCCCTTGAAAACACCTGAGACAGTCTTTACAGCAGGTTCGTCCTTGTCTGTCATCGTAACGACGTTTATCTCTTCGAAGTCCTCACGGTTTTCCGTGATACGCCGTAGGTGGTAGACGCTCTCGTACCTGTTCTCGTACTCGACGGCGGAGACGGACGAGAGGTGGTTGTAGCCGTTCTGCTTCAGGACACGCACGATATCGTCCACACGAGACGGGTTCGCGAGTATCGCGGGCGCGTTGTGGTGTTCCTCAACGCCGAGGACGGCGTCGGGTAGCTCTTCTTCGACAGCCTCCTGTATCTCCTCGTGTCTCCGTGTCACCACACTCATTAGTCGTCAGCCTCCTCGACGGAAGCGGGCGTCGTCTCGTTTACGCCCTCCTCAACCTCCGCCGACTCACGGAGTTCGGGCGAATGCGTGTAGTTCATCACCATCGTCTCGGGGTCGAGTTCGTCCTCAAAGAAGTCCGCCACCTCGTCGCGGTTCCAGTCCTGGAGTTCGCGTATCTCGTACGGCTTGACCGTCACGGGCGAAGACTCGCCGCGTTTCGTCTTCTCCTGCATCTTCATGACGCCGTAAAGGAGAGCCTCGGGACGCGGCGGGCATCCGGGGACATGTATATCGACGGGCGCGAAAGTCTCCAGTCCCTTAACGACACAGTAGCCCTCCTGAAACGGACCACCCGAGATTGTGCAGGAACCCATAGAGACGACGAACTTCGGCTCAGGTATCTGGTCGTAGAGCCTCTTGACACGCGGCGCGAGCTTCGCGTTGATGGTGCCGGGAACAATCATCAGGTCAGCCTGACGCGGCGAGTTGCGAAAGACACCCGCGCCGAAACGGTCCATGTCGTGCTTGATGGCGACGGTATGCATCATCTCTATCGAGCAACAAGCGATGCCGAACTGGAAAGGGAACATGCTCGAAGCACGTGCCCAGTTGAGAACCTTATCGAGACTCGTCGTAACAATCGGAAGCGAGCCGAACATCTCCCTCAGCTTCGAGTTCATCCGCGGGTCAACTTCGCCCTCGCGTCTTTCCGCTATACGTGTCTTGCTCGTGTCTAACATCAAGTCTCACCCTTGACGGTAGTTTCCGTGGGCGTCGTCTGCGGCTTCAGCCACTCGATTCCGCCGTTGCGCCAAGCCCATCCGACGCCTATGAACAGTATGAAGATGAAGACGAAGGCTGGCAGAAGCGTCTCGGGTCTGTCGGCGAAGACGACAGCCCACGGAACGATTAGCACCGTCTCTATGTCGAATATCAGGAACATAAGAGCTAGCATGTAGTACTGTATGTTGAACCGCAGTCGGGTATCGCCCGTCGGCTGTTCTCCGCTCTCGTACGTCTTCGACTTCTGCTTCTCAGGAACAGACGGACGCAGAAGCTTGCTCAGCGCCACGAACGAAAGAGGTATCGCCGTTGCGACGACGAGCATAGCCGCGACTGCTGTCCAGTCACTCATGATATCAGTCACGGTGATATACCCATTTTCGGGACTTAAACCTGTTGTCACACCCCGCCCGCTCCGACGAGCACGAGCCATACTCCGACGACGGCTAAGAGGAACGCGCCCGTGACCTCACAGAGTCTGTCGGGCAGACGTCGCCGTACTGAGGTGCCGAGGCGGACGCCGACGATACCCGGAAGAGCGGCGACGACCGAGACCGCGAAAAGACCGACGGAGCCGTACAGGTTGAGTAGCCAAGCGATGCCGACTCTTGCTGTCGAAAGACCGACGAGTATCATCGAGAGAACTCCGACGAAGGTCGAACGGTCAAGTTCGAGGCTGTCGAGGTACTCGACGACCTGAACGCTGACGTTCGTCGCGCCGAAGAGGAAGCCCGAGACTAAGCCAAGACTCGCTTTCGTTACTGTTCCTTCGGTGAAACAGACCTGCCTGAGGCGGTCGATTCCGGGAACGTCGAAAAGCCCCTGCTTCGAGGCGACATACACGAGCGTGACGACGCCTATTCCGAGTTTGAGCGGTGCGACTTGGAACGCGCCGAGCGCGACCATGCCGAGGACGGTTCCGACGACAGCTGTGAGGATGTAGAGCCAGAAGCGTGCGACGCAGGGCTTGAGTTCCGAGGCTTCGAGTTCTCCGACGAGCGAGACGCTCGCTGTGAGCAGAGGTATTATCATCACAGCCACCGCCTCGGAGGGGTCAAGGAACGTCGTCAGTACGGCGGTTCCTGCTATCTCGTATCCGAAACCTGCGACGCCTCTTATCGCACCTCCGAAGAAGACGGTGGCGACAACGAGGGCGAGAAAGGTCATGGAGAAGCCGCCGACAGCTACCATGCCTTTGTTTGCTTGTGCCGGTATTACTTTTTTCGGCGGTCTTGCGCTTCTTCTGCATCTGCGTCACGCGGAGTAAGTTGTTCGCGGTAAGCGTGTGTCTCCTACGCCTTCGTTACTTCCGCCCCGTCAGTCGGTCCGTACCTCTCTATGGACGTTCAGTCGTCCCCTCGACTCACAGCCATCGGTTTGTCCTCGACAAGGAGAGACGACTCTATGAGCCTGGATGTCGCACGTCTCAGACGTTCCGAGACGGCTTGGTCGGAGACGCCGTACTTGTTCGAAAGCTCTTCGAGGCTTATCTTCCGCGGGATGTCGAAGTATCCCTCTTCGAAAGCGTCGATGAGCGTCTGCATCTGTGTCGCGGTCAGTCTACTGTCTGAGTCCCCCGTAACTTCGAGAGGTGTGTATATCCGTCCTACTTTTATCGGAACACCGTTTTCTCCGCAGTACTCGTGGAAACGGGATATGTCCTCACGCCGGTTGAAACGTATCCTGAACTCCCAGTTTTCGTAGGTTCCTTCGGCTTCTAAGACGGTTCCGTCGGAGTCGATTATAGCATCCATCATTTCGTCTTCTTCGTCCCATTCGAGACGGTACAGCTTACGTCCGTTCACATCGTCAGTGACGACGACGCTGTACCCAATCCTGTCATTCATGTTGTCCTCGAAAGACGTAAAGTCACCCGAAACCCAACAGAAAGGCATCTTCTTGCCCCCTAACGGAACTATCTGTTCTAAGTTTATCCGTATCCCCGGTTCGAGACGTAGCAGTCTTCCGAGAACAAACTCCTCAGAAGGCACAGTCAACTCGATTATCACTCCCATCTTTTCCCACTCTAAGTATATTCATAGCCTCGAATAGGTTAAAAGTTTCCCGAAAATATCCATCGGTTTTTCACTCAGATTTGGGTTAAGGTAGACATAACATCTTCTTTATCGGCAGTTTTCGTGTGGGTATATAAATAACTTGATATAGTTGGGGGATAGGTACATACGTCTACGGACGTACTGTATAACGGAGCGTTATGGGGACGCTCCGACAGCAGTCTACGGCTGGGACAAAGACACGTAGATGGGGGGGAACGTACGGCGAACTACCGACTGTGACCTCTGCGAAACGGTACGTGCGCGCACCCTGGGGGAGCGCGCGGCGTACTGTTAATAAAAGACAGATTCTACATGCTTCTACGCACGAAGTAGACGAAAGCTACGATAGCGACGAGCGCGGCGACTGCTGTGAATCCGGGCATACCTTCGCCTCCGTCGTCACCGTTCTCGCCGTCGGTATCATCGTCGTCACCCCCGTCTTCGGGCGTCTCCGTCCGGTTAACCTGTTCACGTAGCCTGTCGCGCTCCTGCCTAAGCTCCTCAACACGTTCCCTCGTACGGTTGTTGTCCTGTCTGAGAGCGTCGAGTTCCGTTGTGATTTCCTCCAGACGTTGCCGGAGGGTCTCTACATCCTCTAACTCGGCTTCGCGGTCTTCGACCACCGTGAACGACCGTCTGTCCGTCGAGTCGCCGTCGTCAACCTCTACCGTGTAGGTTCCTGTGGAGACGCCGGACGTGCCGAAGGTTGCCGACCACGTACCGCCCGACCAGTCGCGTATCGTCACGAGGTCGAACTCGCCGACATCCGGACCGTCGGTTATCTCCACGGTTATGTCCGTGTCGTCGGGG
Organism: Halobacteriales archaeon; assembly: GCA_034522195.1. GTDB lineage: Archaea > Halobacteriota > Halobacteria > Halobacteriales > Halorutilaceae > Halorutilus. The sequence goes on from JAXHLL010000006.1 coordinate 384,592, forward strand.
TTTCTGTTGGTCGTTCCGCGTACGAGAACCGACTCGCCCCTCTCGATAGGGACGATACCGGCTAACTGAGGCTGTTCGCCCGGCACGATGTCGGTTACCGTCGTGCGCGGTTCCCTGACACGGAACTGCGTCGTCCGTATCAGGTCGTCGCTTCCTGCGCGTTCGACCGTAGCGTCACGTATCCTGCTAACCCGCTGTGCGCGCGTCCTTCCGTCACGGTCGAACGAGCGGACGTAGTCGCGGAAACGTGTCGGCGTTGTTATCGAGACCGTGTTTCCGTCGGCGTCTGTCGCGCTTCCGTCACCGAACTCTCCGTCACGTCCGGGAGAGACGGCGAAAGCGGTGACTTCGCCCTGCCGCATCTCGCCTATGTCGATGTTCGTGTCTATGACGTTGCCGCTCGTCGTCCTGACGACCTCGGCACGTACGTCGCGGTCGCCGACGAAGCCGACGACGATATCACGCGAACCCGTCGAAATACCCCTGAACAGGATACGGTCACCCTGTGCTACCTCCCTATTGTAGGAACGTATATCGGCGACAAAACTCGGCTCGTTGACGCGTGTCGTTGTGCGCGAACTCGTCAGGCGTCCGAACTCGCTCGACGATATCGTACGCGGTGGCGGACTCGACAGGTCGCCAGCGTCCACGACAGCGATGCTGTACGTGCCGGGGAACCTGAAGTTGCGTCCGCCGTACTCCTCCTCTGAGAGAACGACGTTGCGCGCTACCCACGTTCCGTCGGAGCGCACAGTCGTCGTGTCGCGTCCGTTGAGCGGGAGTATCTCCCAGTCACCGCGGTGACGGACATATATCGCGACACGGTCCACACCCGGAGACGCTGTACCCGAAACGTCGATGCTCTGCCCCGTCACGTACGTACCGCCGAGGCTGTGCCTCAGTTCGCTACGTTCGATGTCGATGCTCCTCGTGTCAGCCTCGCGTTCGCCGATACGGTCACGCGCGTTACCGACCGACGAACCCGCGCGGTACAGCCTGACAGAGACCGAGCCGCGTTCGAGGTGCGTCGAGTCAAGCCTTCCGATAGCCGTGCCGCGGCTGGAGACGCGCACAACAGCGTACGCGTAGTCGCCCGTGCTTCCGACTTCGAGAGTGTCACCGACGTAACGGAAGACGTCGTTGGGGTTGCTCGTACTCCTGACGTCTCTCATCGGAACCGCGACGGCGTGGTAGTCGCCCGACTCACCACCCGTCACGGTGAACTGTATCCCCTCTCCCTGCGAAACCGTCGTCGTGTCTAAGGAGAGCGAAGGCGTGTCCCGGCTACCGACAGAAATAGTCATGCTGTCGGTCGCTCTGCCGAAGTCGAGGTTCTCCACACCCGCGACACGCACAACGTTCCTCCCAGCCGGGAGTTCGTCGGGGTCCAAGAGCCAGTAAGCCGACGAGTACCCCGTTGAACCCGAACCCTGAACGGCACGGTTCAGGAAAGACCCGGAGAATCCACTCGGTAGGATGTCCTCCTGCGCGCTCGTGGGATTCGTAGTGAGAACCTCACGCGTTATCTCCACGCCTTCGGAGTCCCTCACGGTAATCTCTATGTCCTCCGCCTCGACAAAGTTCCAGTCAGCCTCGACCAACAGGGGCGAGTCGCGCCCTACGCCCGAGTCCGCCGACAGCCTCACACCGTTTCCGTTGTACAGGTTGAACCGTGAAACGCGCGGAGAGAGAACACGGGCAGTAAGCTCACCGTCGTCACTTTCGTACCTACCGGGTTCTTGCTCTTCGTCCACAGACCGACCGAGTTCCAGAACATCGCCGCCCGTTGTTCTGGTCAGTATTTCGCCGGTCACGTCGTCTCCGTCCACGTTCCTCCACCCCTCTATGTCTTCCTCGCCCTGAAAGACGGAGTAGTAGCTTTCTCCGTCGAGTATTATCTCACCTGTCGATGCCGACGTGTCCCAGTTCCCCCTCGGTGCGTCGTCGCTCAGACTCTGTGCCGAGACGACTCCCCCCGCGAGAAGGACCGCCAGAACACCTATCAGTACAAGTATACCACTCCTTTCCATGAAGTTACAATACCGAACGCGGAGTACATAAACACCCACCTTTGATAATCATGCCTAAACTGTACATCACGCGCATGTGTTCCGCGTGTCTCGACAGGACAAAAAACACCAACTGCGCGTACAGTTCGTTCAGTTCATCATGTCATGATTTGACCGCCACCCCAACCTATAAATCATAGGGGGTTTTGCGTTAAATATGGGTGGAGTAACAGACGCACTCGGCGGTTTGATAAGCGGCATAGTTGCGTTCATCGTGATGATAATACTGGCGATAGTGTCGTTCTTCTTCACGGTGTTCGTCGTCGATTACGGCGCGTCGCTTGCGGGCTATCCGAACAACGACTTCACCGTGCTCTCAGCCGCGCTCCTGATAGCCGCCGCACTCCTGTCAGGTGGCTTGTCGCCTATAAACTACCTGAGTCAGCCGTTGGAGACGGATGCTCAGAGAGCAGAGAGGGAAGCGAGGATGCGCGGCGCGGATGGCGAAGAGTAGAACGGGACGTGACCCGGACGCGTTCTGAACCGTCTTCGTCGCGCTGTTTGGCGTTTGAGAACGGAACTGCCGTTTAAAGAGAAATCATTCGACCATTAGTAGCCAAGCATAAAACATATCCCTGTATAAATACATATATACTTGAGTATTATGAGCTGGAGGATAAACGGGGATAACCAGGGGTATAGCTTGGTAACCCATCCGGAAGGTTACATAGACACCGACGAAAGAGCGGAACGTCCGTCGGACTACGATGCGTACGTGGATAGCATAAACAAGAGCGGTTCCGGTACCGGGAGAATGTAAGTTATGGCAACACAGAGAGAGGTTAAACCCAGACAGGACAGAGGATTTCTAGTAGACGCGTACGCGTCGAGGTTCGGCGAACCGCGTTCCGACCAAGAGGCACACGGTTACTGGATTTTCGCTTTGGGATTGGTGCTAGGCTTTCTAGGACTCGTCGTACTCGCGTTCAGCACGATGCCCGAACCGCGTTCGTCGGCGGCGTTCAACAGACGCCAGATAGCCGCGATACTCGGCGGTATAGGTATGCCGCTCCTGATGCTCGGGGTCGTCTACCGTCTGCCGATAAAGAAGACGGCTGACCGCGTCGCACTACTCGGGACGTTGGTATGTATCGCCGCGCTCGTTGCTTTCGTCGTCTACTACCCGTTCAACTGGAACGTCGCGTCCGGAAGCGAGGCGGCGGACTACTCGGCGATAATAACCGGTGTCTACGGCATCGGACTGTTGATAATCGGATTCGCCGCGCTCGTCATGCCCTCGATAGTCGAGAGCAGGCAAGCGAGATTAGAGGAACGCGAGGACGAGGTCTTCGAACGCGAAGGTAAGGTGACAGGACGCGAGGAGGAAGTGACAAGACGCGAAGAGGAGGTTTCGGAACGTGAGGACAGGGTTGCCGAAGAACCCGCGATGAGCAAGGCGAAGTTCGAGATGTTCAAGGACAAAAAGGGCGAGTGGCGGTGGCACCTACGACACCAGAACGGCAACATCCTCGCCGACTCCGGCGAAGGTTACTCGACGAAGCAGAAGGCGAAGCAAGGTCTCGAAAGCGTCCGTAAGAACCTCACAGGCGCGCCGATAACTGAGCGCGAGGACGTGACGGAGGAAGGAACTACGGACGTAGGAGAGGAAGAGTAACTTCCTCGTCTCTGACTGAACTGTAGTTGGACAGTATTTTAGTTAGCTGGACGGAATCTTAGTCAGGAAGTTAGTTTAATCGGGAATTTGGTTCAGTCGAGACGTTGGTTTAGTCAGGGTGTTGGTTCGGTTGAGAAGTTAGTTTAATCGTGAAGTTGGTTTAATCGGGGCGTTGGGATAGTTTTTTTACACAACATCGCTACGTTGTGATATGACAGAAGACGATTCGCCGAGGTCACCGTCATCCGACACAACGAACATCGACGCGGTTCTGGAGCACCTCGGAGAACTCGAAAACACCGTCGATGACCCCGACGAACAGAGGGAGGTGCGCCACGCCATAAGTATGGTCGAAAGCCTCCCCATCACAGGTGCGATAGAGAATTACACGACGCGCGACATGGCGCAGGCGTTCGTCGGAAGCATACTTTTCACCGTCCCCCTCCTCGTCGAAGGTGGAGTCGAGGAGATAGGCGCGCACTTCTTAGAATCGACACCCGGCGGCTTGCCCGTCTTCTTACTCGGAAACGCCGTCTTCGCCGTCTTCCTGACAGGCGCGCTGCTATACTGGGCTGACATACGCGACGTGCGTGTACACAAGCCTCTCTTCGGTGTCGTGCCCAGACGCCTCCTCGGCGTTCTCGTCATAGCCTTTATCACGTCTACCTTCACGATGACGCTCTGGGGACGCGTCGAATGGTCTGAGCCTGTCGTCGCCCTCTCACGTATCAGCGTCGTCTGGACGGTCGGCTGTTTCGGCGGCGCGCTCGGCGACATACTCCCCGGAGAAACCGGAGGGGAGGACATAAACGAGATTCTCGGAGGTCTGCTTTCGGGTGACGGCGAAGATAGAGACGACGCGAGCAAAGGGTAAACCGTCTCACGTCGGGTCGGTCGGCGAACAGTCTCCGGCTTCCTCCGACGCCTGTTCGACGGCGTCGATGAGCAGACGCGCGCCCATCTCTATCTCGCGCTCCGTCACGTCGAGAGGCGGCAGGAGGCGTAACGTGCTCACGCCGCATCCGAGCGTAAGAAGACCGTTTTCGAGTGCTGAACGCACCGTCGTTTTGAGACACTCCTTCGAGTCGAGTTCGACAGCTATCATTAGACCTTTTCCGCGCACGTCGGTCACGGCGTCGATGTCCTCCGTCTCCTCTCGTAAAAGTTTCTTCAGCTCCTCACCGCGCTCCCGCGCGTTTTTCAGAAGGTTCTCCTCCTTGATAGCCTCTATAGTGGCGACGCCCTGCGCGCAAGCGACAAGGTCGCCCGCGCCCCACGTAGACGATATACGCGACTTCTCGTCGGGAAAGACCTCGCGCCGCGAGACGGTCGCGCCGACCTGCAGTGCCTTCGCGCTCGTGATAACGTCCGGCTCGAACGCGTAGTGGTCGCATCCCCACCACTCGCCCGTGCGTCCGATACCCGTCTGAACCTCGTCGGCAACTAAGAGTATGTCGTGTTCGTCGCAGACTGACTGTACCTCGTCGGCGAATGCGTCGCTCGGGAAACGGTAGCCGCTCTCACCCTGAACGGGTTCGAGGACGATGTACGCAACGTCGTCGGGGTCTGTGTAGCCTCCGGAGCCGAGTGCGTCGCGCAACTGCGAGGCTGTGTCTCCGTCCGCCGTGTCGCTCTCTGGGAAAAATCCGCACGAGCACGTCGAAGGCTCGCATGTCCTGTCGTCGCAGTAAGGGAAGTCTAAGACGCCCGCGACCTCCGGGTAGCCGCGTCGGTGCGCCGCCTTCGAGCGGTTGAGCGAGAGCGCTCCGAGCGTCCTGCCGTGGAAAGCACCCTGAAACGTGATACCATGTTTCGCGCCTCCGGTGTGGTCGTAGCAGATTTTTATGGCGTTCTCGACAGCCTCCGCGCCCGTGTTCGAGAGGAAGACTGTGTCGAGTCCGTAGTCCGCCGTAAGGTCGGTCAGACGGTCCATGAGATGCGACGGTCCGGGAACGTCGGCGTCCTCGGGTGCGGACGACGAACCCGCGTAGAAGCTGTGTCCGGCTATCTTCGTCGGCGTTGTGAATCCGAACTCCTCCAGCTTCTCGCGCATCCGTGGGTTGTTGTACCCCAGAGGCGTCGAAGCGACGTGGCTAGTGAAGTCCATAAGGACGTTTCCGTCGGCGTCGGTGCAGAAAGGTCCTGCCGCTTCGGCTGTTGTATCCCAGACGAATCCGTACGCCGAGGTGCTCTTAGCGGCGTGCGCGTCGTGGTACTCCACCCACAGTTTCGCCCGCTCTCCGGGTATGCCTTCGACTTCGGGTTCCGTGCTGTCCCTGTCCATGATATCACCTCTCTAACGGATAAACATCTCCGACGACCGTGCGCGTCTGCTCGCGCGCGAACTGCTGTAGGTAGTGGTAGCCACCGGCGAACTTGCCCGTCGTACCCGAATGTTTCCAGCCGCCGAAGGGTTGCACACCGACGAGCGCGCCCGTCGTCGCGCTCCGTGCCCTGTTGACGTAGCACATGCCCGACTCGATTCGGTCGAGCCACTCATCCGCCTCGTCGCCGTCTTCGGTGAAAAGACCCGCGCAAAGACCGTAGTCGCTGTCGTTCGACTTGTGTATGCCTTCGTTGAGGTCCGCGACAGGGTGGACGGTCACGAAGGGGAGGAAGTGCTCCTCGCGCGCGAGTTCGTGCTCGTGCGGTACGTCGACGACGACAGTCGGCTTCACATAACGTCCTTCGGGCATATCGTGTTCCGACACGTCGACGACCTCTCCGCCCGTGAGCACGTTTCCTTCCTCGCGCGCCACGTCGCAGATTCTTTCGTACCTTTCGAGTGCCGTTTCGTCTATGACGGGCGCGACTACCGCGCCGCGCTCCTCGGGACGCATGAAGGGTATCTCGTCGGTCTCCTTGACGAGACGTTCGACGAAGGCGTCGAAGACGGTCTCTTGGACGTAGACGCGCGAAGTCGCCGAACATTTCTGACCCGCGAAGCTGAACGCGCCCATCTTGACGCCCTCAACGGCTTTTTCGAGGTCCGCCTCCGCGGTGACGACGACAGGGTTCTTTCCGCCGAGTTCGGCGACGACAGGTCCGCGCTTGCCGCGCTCGCGGAACTTCCTCTCTAGTTCGAGACCGACCTCGCGCGAACCCGTGAAGACGAAGCCTGCGACGTCTTCGTGTTCTACGAGCGGTTCGCCGACAGCACGACCGCCTCCGGTCACGAGGTTTAGGACACCGTCGGGCATCCCTGCGTCGTCGAGAGCGTCGACGACCTTGTGCGCCACGAGCGGCGTGTCGGAAGCGGGCTTCGTGACGACCGTGTTGCCCATCGCTAACGCGCCCGTTGTCATTCCGGCGTAGATAGCGAGAGGGAAGTTGAAAGGGGAGACGACGCCGAAGACGCCGTAAGGGCGCAGGACGTTTGCGCAGTTCTGCTCAGGCGTCGGTTCGCCCGTGTCCTTCGCGTACCCCTCGTTCCTTTCGAGTTCGCGAGCGTAGAACTCCAAGAAGTCTATCGCCTCATCAGTCTCAGCCATCGCCTCCATCCTGTCCTTGCCGTTCTCGAAGGTGAGCGTCACAGCGAGTTCGTACTTGCGCTCGCGTAGCTCGTCGGCGGCGTCATGCACCACTTCGGCGCGTTTCCTCCATCCTGTATTGTGCCAGCCGTCGAACGCCTCCGACGCTGAGCGGACGGCATGCTCCACGTCGCTCTCACCGCCCGAAGCGAACTCACCGATAACGAGGTCTGTGTCGCCGGGACACGTGACGGTGAAAGTCTCGTCCGTCTCGACGCTGTCGCCGTCTATACGGAGCGGATGAGTGTCGCCGAGTCCTTTTCTGACCTTCTCGACGGCGGCGTCGTACGAGGCGTGGAACTCTTCGAGTGTCCCGTTCTGTGTATGCGTGTGTACGGTCTGTTCGTTCTCAAACTCCGGTGTCTCGGTCACGTTCATCGCGGTTTCTACAGACTGAAGAACGTTATACTTACGGGCGCGACCCCTCGGTCGTCTGCATCTTTGTTCGGCTACACGTCGTCGGTCTGCTCGTCCCTGTCCCGCTCCTCCTTCGAACTCAGCATCTGCCGTAGAGCGACCATCCCCTGACTCCGTGTCGCGCCCTTCGAAACACGCGCGCCGCGGAAAGTCGGCTCCTCGGAACCCGGCGTCTCTATGTGGTCCATGTTGTAGATGAGGCGTGTCACCAACACCACGAAGACGGTCAGGACTACGAAGCCGACGACGGAGACGGCGAGCGGAGGGACGAACACACCGGCGACTATGCCCGCGACGAGGTAGACGAGAGCGTCTATGACCAAGAGGACGGTGACCGTTACGAGTATGTCGTTGACGGCTATCACGCCCGCGTTGTACTCTATCCATCTGCCGTAACTCGAAGCGAGCGCCTCGGCGAACTCTTCGTCGGTGTATTCGGCGTCTAACGTCTTTTCGAGAGCCTGCGTGTCGACGCCGCCACGTATGTTCGACGACGTGTAAGTAACGCCTGCGAGAGCGGTTGAGAGGAGGAGAAGGAGTCCGGCGAACACAGTAAAGACGTTGATGAAGGAGCCGAATTCGACACCCGTCTGGACGAGTATCGAGATGCCTGTCACGAAGATACCGATGAGCAGGAGGTTCGCCTTCAGAATCTCTATCGCCTTGTTGTCTATCTCGCGCAGGCGTTCGACCTGAGACTCGAAAGTGAGACGCATCTCGTCGCGGAGTTTTTCGAGAGGCTTCTCTGCCTCTTCAGTTTTCGCCACGGGGTGTCTGAGTGTCGAAGCCGAATTAAGCTTTCGGGCACTAACCGGACGGCGAGTAAGGGTTCACAGCCGTCTTGAGTCTGTTTACACCCTCGACCGAGTCGAACCCCGTGTCGAAGGAGTAGATGTACTCGACGTTACTTTCGCGTGCGTAGGCTACGAGAACGGAATCGACGAAGGACAGATGCGCGTTCTCCTCGTAGACGCCGTGGCTCGCTCTCCATACGTCACGGTTGATACGCTCGACACGGAAACCTGCGCTTCTCTCCAGAACTTCGGCGGCTTCAAGGCAGTCTTCGTGGCTCAGAGAACGCGTAAGAGCGTTGAATGTCTCGGCGTAGACGAGGTCGAGAACTACACCGACAGGCAAGTTGCCGTTGTCCATCTTCTCAAAAATCGACAAAGCCGCCCCATGGTGTTCGTCACGCCGGTTCAAAGCCCCGTAGAGGACGACCGTGTCGATGAGTGTCTTCTGCATCTATTCCTCTCCGGCGTCCCTCTCCCCCGAAAGCACAAGACCGACCTCGTCGTGGTGTAACGACGCTTTCTCAGGCTCGAAGCCGTCGAAGCCGTCGGGTAGGACGCCTTCGCGCTGTCTCAGAACTTCGACGTGTACCTCGCCGTCCTTCCAGCACCAGCGTATCCTGTCGCCGTCCTCTATATCCGCGGCTCTCCGCACCTCCGCGGGTATGGAAGCCTGATTGCCTGAGACTGAACCCACGCCTTCGGTCCCCTCGGCTTCCTTGTCTTTTCCGTCGGTGCCTTCTACGCTCATCACACGCACGTACACGACGCGCCGGTTTAAACTAACCGGTAAACTAAGCCGTGGAGAACTACTCAGGGGAGAGAAGCCATAGGCTTTTGTCCGAAAAGAACCGACGTGCAGGTGAGAGATGAGACGGAAAAAAGGACAGAGGAGGCGGTGCGCGTGACGCAGGAGTACACCGAGATAACCGTCGTCGGGGAGGACGACACAGGGCTTATCGCAGGTGTCACGAACCTCCTTTTCGAGCGTGGCATAAACATAGAGGACCTCGACCAAGCCGTACGCGACGACGTCTTCAGGATGACGATGCGCGTCGATACGTCGGAGATGGTCTGTACGCGCGAGAAGCTCAGACAGGACCTCGACGAACTCGGAGACGAACTGGGCGTCGATGTACGCGTCCGTTTCCCATCGGACCGCGAGGCGCGGCGTATGGCTGTCCTCGTAACCAAGGAGTCGCACTGCCTCGAAGCCATATTCGAAGCGGAGGAGAAGGACGAACTCGACGCCGAAGTAAGTGTCGTCATCGGAAACCATTCCGAACTAAAACCGCTCGCCGACGACCACGACGTACCTTTCCACGACGTTGGCGACGAGAAGGGCACTCCCGACGAGGGACGTATACTCGAACTTCTTGAGGAGTACGAGATAGACCTTGTCGTGCTCGCGCGGTACATGCGCATACTCAGCCCCGACGTTGTCTTCCGGTACGAGAAACGAATAATCAACGTCCATCCGTCGCTTCTACCGTCGTTCCCCGGCGCGGAGGCGTACATGCAGGCTATTGAGGAAGGCGTACGTGTCGCCGGTGTGACGGCGCACTACGTCACGACCGACCTTGACCAAGGTCCTATAATCACGCAACGCGTCTTCAACGTCCCGCCCGACGCAGAGGTGGAGGAGTTACAGCGTCTAGGACAGCCGCTCGAAGCAGACGCGCTCTTGGAGGCGATAGACCTGCATCTCAACGACAAGATTGCCGTACACAGAGGGAAGACACAGGTACGCGACGGGGAGGACACGGAGGCGCGTCTCGGCGCGCCGCGGGAACTCAACGATATGCTGCCCGACGAACCCGTGGACAGAGCGGTGTCCGAGAATAGTTAGAAAGTAATTACTCCATGCAGACGGTTCGGCAGGAGATGTACACCGCCGTCTGTCACAGTTCGGACAGTCGTGCGCAGACCTACAGATTCATCTCGGTGGCTTCCGACACTTCGAAACGTTTGAGGTTAGCTTCACCATTGAGAAACTCGGGTAGCGTAGCCACAAACTCGGCGAAATGGTCCGAAGACGCGTGCGCGCCGAACGCCGCTTCGTCCTCGTACTGCTCAAAGAAACGTAGCAGGTTCTCGTCGTCGGCATCGACAGCGACACGGTACTCGACGATACCGTCTTCGTCGCGTGACTTCTCCGCCACCGACTTCGCCGACTCGATAGCTTCGTCGTGTTTTTCGGGGTCCACCGGGACTGTCGCGTGTACGACTATCATGTTCTCAAGATACATGTCAGTATCATAAGCTTTCCGCCGACTGAGACGGTTCGGTCGTCTACTCTATTTCGAGCGCGCCGCCACCACCGTTGTCCTCGTCGCCGACGTACCACTCTATCTCGAACTCAACGCTCCTCTCGTCCATCGCGCTCTCCGGACCTTCGCGCTCTGCTTTTACCTCGAAAGTCGGACGTGCTGGCGGGTCCAGCGTGACTTCCTCTTCCCCTGACCTGAGCGTAATCGGCTTACCGGCTTCGAGGCTGTCCGCGACCGCACGCAGATATTCGGCTATCTCCTCTCTACTCTGGTCGGTTTCTGACTTGAACAGGACCTCTTCGGTCATTATGTACAGGAGGTCGCACAGCATCATAAACGCGTCGCGCCGACAGCGGTGTTATATAACTTCGTTTACCGTGCTCACCTCGAAGCCACTGCTGGAGATGCGGGCGTCGTAAATCTTTATCCTGTCCTGCGAACTGCTCAGCGTGCCGCGGAAAGAACCCATGTACATCTGCCTGTGGAACCCGCCGCCTATGTCGCTGACGCTGAAGTACATGATGCCGTCAGGCGTGGAGGCGAGAACGGGGTCGTCACGTACATTGACAGGTCTCGTGTGGTTGATTATGTAGACCATACCACCCCACTCACGTGAAGCGTCCGCGAGCCAAGTTAAGAAGGCTATCACGTCCTTTCTTCTGAGTCCGAACTCGGTCATCTTGAAAAGAGACGTGAGAGAGTCGATGACGACTATGTCGTCCACAGCGTTCTCTTCGAGGTACTCGGCAATATCTTCGAGAATCTCCGTGTACCTGCGGTCAGGTTCGTCGGTTTCGATGGGGAGCGAGAGCGACATGTTCTCGAAGAACTCGTCTGTTATGTCGATGAACTCCGTGTTGTCCATCAGGACATCGTACTGCTGTCCGCCGAGAACCGCCTCCATCTTGTCGGTTATCAGGCTCTGGTGACGTTCGAGTGTTATGTAGTGCACCGAACTGGGCACGTCTTCGGGCTCGACAACCCTGCTGTTGTACCTCCCGAAAACCGTGGGTTCGTCGCGCGCCATCTGTATCATAGCCGTGCTCGTGTACGCGAACTCGTCAACACCCGAGTCCACCTCACCCGTGAGAAGAACGAAACTACCCGGCGGAACGCCTGCGAAGTCTCTGTCGAGTCCCGGAACACCGAAAGGTATCCTACGCATACCATCGACTTCGGCACGGGGAAGTATAAAACTGCGTGCTGAGTTCCCGGGTCAGACACCGAATGAACCGTCAAGGGAAACCCGTAAACCATACCACCCCCTGACGCATCCGTAACAACGATGGAGAACAGGCTGAAGGTTTACAGAGCGAAGAAAGAGATAACACAGGAGGAACTCGCCGACCGCGTGGACGTGAGCAGGCAGGCTATAAACTCGGTGGAGACGGGAAAGTACGACCCGTCTCTCGAACTCGCTTTCAAACTCGCAGACGAGTTCGACTGTCGGATAGAAGACCTCTTTGACTACGACGGAGAGGAGGATTAGACCGAGTGTCGGTCACGGCGCGACGCCGACGGTTAGGAGCGTCCCCCATCTTCGGTAGCGGTCGTACATCGCCTCGCGCGTCTCCCAGTCTTCGGTCGGGAACTCGTCTTCGGGCGGTATATCGACCTCGCGGTCGGCGATACAGTCCTGTTCTGCGACGTGAAGATTCGCTTTGCGGAACGCCTCGCGGTACTCCGCTCTGCTCCAAAGCGTCATCTCAACGTCTACCTTCTCCTGCCACACGTGCGTCTCCTCGCTCTCCTCGAAGAAGTTGACGGCGCAGTAAAAAGTCCCGCCTGAGCGCAGGACGCGCTGTATCTCGCCGAGCGCGTCGTGCATGTCGTCGGCGTAGTAGAAAGCCTCCATCGAGAAGACGTGGTCTACGCTGTCGTCGTCGAAGGGTAAAGCACCGAACCTGCCGCGGAGGAAGCCGATTCGGTCGTCGTCTGTGTAAGAACGCGCGTTTCGGAGCATTTCGGACGAAGCATCGACGCCGTAGCCGCGTCCCGCGTCCTTCGTCTCGCGTAGCGCGCGCAGAGCGTACCCCGAACCCGTACCGAGGTCGAGAACCGTGTCTCCCTCTTCAACAGGCATACGTGCGAGGACGTGCTTCGCCGTGTGCCAGTGCCGCTTCTCCATGCCCCTGTCTCGTCCCTCGCGCGCCCATTCGTCGAACTCGTCGCGTACTGACATGTCCGGGATACGTAGTCGGTGGACAAACAACCTGCGTTACGGAGTCTTTTCAGCCCAGACCGAAGAAGACCGTGAGAGTCGCGCCGACGATAACGTAGCCTAGGAACATGGCGACCGTCGTGTAGCCGATTATGTCGCGCGCACGCAGGTTCGCAATCGCAAGAAGGGGTATCGCCCAGAACGGCTGTACCATGTTCGTAAGCTGGTCGCCGAGCATCTCTATAATGACGGCGAGTTCGGGCGGCAGACCGAGTTCCCGTGTGGTTTCGAGCAGAATCGGACCTTGGGCAACCCACTGACCGCCTCCCGACGGGATGAAGATGTTGGTGATGCCCGCTACGACGATACCGAGTATGGGCCAAGTCAGAGGCGTCGCTACGTCGGCGAGCGACCGCGTGAGGAGTTCTGCGAGTCCTGTGCCTGTAAGAAGTCCGGCGATACCCGCGTAGAAAGGAAACTGGAAGATGATGCCCGAAATCGTCTGTACGCTGTCCTTCATCTGCTCTACGAGACGGATGGGCGTTGTCCAGAGGACGATGGCGACGAACAGGAAGATGGCGTTTATGGAGTTGAGCGTCAGCCCTGCGAGTCCGCCCGCGAGCGAAAGACTGCCTGTCGAGAGAAATATGGCATCGACGAAGTAGTAGGCGGGGAAGAAGGCTATCGCAAGCCCGAGGACGCGCGAGTTGTTGAGTCGGTCGGCGACCGTCAGACCTTCTCCGTGTCGGAGTTCGCGCCAGTGTCCACGTAGTCGTCCGGGGAGCGGCTTCTCGGGATGCATAGGCTCTGGCTCTTTCTCCTTGTCCATCTCCTCTACGACCTCGGCTATGTCCTTCTCGACCGAGTCAGGGAGTTCGATAATATCCGGACCACGGTTCGGGTGCATCGCACCCATGAGGAGCGGAACGAAGACGACGACGAGAATACCGCTAACGATGTTCGCAGGATTGCCTATCGTCCGTGACAGCGGTATGCCATCGAGTGTGTAGTCGGGGAATGTAGAGGGTATCAGCGCGGGGTCAGCCATAATGAGCGCGGCTGACGACGTGAGACCGTGTCCGTACGCCATCAGACTCGTGTAGCCCGCGGCTACCAGAAGCGGGTAGTGTACCTTGACGTCCTTCTGTTTCATCTCGTAGCCGACGCGTTTCGCCATCGTCGCACCGACAATAAGACCGAGTGCCCACGAAATGAGAGCCGCGGCCATCGCAACGAACGCCGTGAAAGCGACAGCGGTGAACTGCGACGACGGTACTGCCGCGATACGTTCGAGGACACGTGTGACGGCGGGAGACTTTGCGATAGCGTCGCCAGCCATGAGCAGAAAGGCGAGCGTCGCCATGAACGGCAGGAGAGTCCAGATGCCGTCTGTCCAAGCACCGAGCGCGTCCGTCGGACTCTCGCCGATTCCGAGCACGGCGGCGAACGTGACGAACGTCAGGATTATTGCGATTGCGTAGGGGTCGGGTATGTACTTCAGCGACCACTCCGAGAACCACTCGCCGACACGTCCGACGGTGTCGAGGAAACGCTGTAAAAGACCAGAAGAAGACTCATTGGAGTCCGTATCTGTGTCGGCGTTACGGGTATCAGAGTCGGCGTCCATCTCAGTTCCCGGGTCGGTGTCCTCCATCATATCTCACTCTTCGGTTACGTCTCCATACATCATTCATTCGCTGCTGTCGATTTTCTTACACAGCGTCGTTGACTTTCACCAGCCGAAGGCTTAATTCCACCGAGAAGTCTCACCGTCTGGGATTCAGCGGTGATTAAATAGGATATTAGGACAGAGTTGGGAACAATGAGCGACGAGAGCGGAAAGGACACCGTCGGTACGGTGAACGAGAACGAAACGGGAGAAGAAGATAGAGTGGACACGGTAGACGTAGCGGTCGCATGTCAGGGGGGTGGAAGCCACACGGCTTTCACCGCGGGCGTGCTCGGGCAACTTCTCGAAGACATTCCTCCGAGGTACAACCTCGTTGGCATGAGCGGCACGTCGGGCGGCGCGGTCTGCGCGCTACTCGGCTGGTACGGATTCATCCACCCTGAAAAAGAGCCAAGGACGCTTCTCTCGGGGTTCTGGGACGACCTTTCGGCGTCGTCGCCGCCCCACCGCACAGCCAACACGCTCGTCCGTATGGACATCGAACTCCGACGTATGGGCTTCATGCTTCCCGAGGTCAGCCCCGCGTACTCGCCCGCGTCGTGGTGGGGACAGAACGAACTCCGGCGTCTCCTCGAAAAGTACGTCGACTTCGACGAGATACCCGAACTCCTTGACGGTACGGAGCCAGCCTTGCTCGTTAGCGCGATAGACGTTCTCGCAGGGAGCTTCGAGATATTCAGGGAGGACGGTATATCCGCAGACGCCGTCTTGGCGTCCGCCGCCGAGCCGCATATCTTTAACGCAGTCGAGGTCGACGGTCGTTACTACTGGGACGGGCTTTTCTCGAAGAACCCACCTCTGAAGGACTTTCTCGCGGAGCCGGACGTGCCGGACCCCGACGAGATATGGCTCGTCCAGATAAATCCGCACGAACGCACAACCGTACCGAGAACATTAGAGGAGATAGGCGGACGGCGCAACGAACTCGCGGGGAATATCTCGCTCAGCGCGGAGATACGTTTCCTCGAATCCGTCAACCGATGGATAGAGAAGGGCTACCTGCCCGAAAGCTTCACGTACACGGAGATACGGCACGTCCGTTTCCCTCAGAGACGCAGACTCGACTGGCGAACGAAGCTAGACCGCGACCCTGCGTTTCTTTCCCGACTCGTCAACGAGGGCGAGGAGTCCGCGGAGAGGTTTCTGAAGAACGTCTGAGGTCGGCGAGAAGCTTTAGGTGGAGCGGCGCGTACTGAGTGTATGGCACTCGACTACTCCAACCTCGAATCGTCGTTCGAGTGGTACAGAGCGGCGAAGAAACACGGTGTGTGGGACCCCGAGGAGATAGAGTTCACGCAGGACAAGCAAGACTGGCGGACGGAGTTCGACGACGACGAACGCGAGCAGTTCATGAAGCTCTGTTCGCTGTTCTACGAGGGCGAGGAGTCGGTCACCCAAACCCTCGCGCCGTACCCGATGGCTGTCGGCGCGCTCGAAGACGCGTCGTTCGACACGCTTCAGGAGGAGATGTACCTCACGACACATCTCTGGGAGGAGGCGAAGCACGTGGACTTCTTCAGCAGGTACTTCGACGAGGTGTTCGGCACGCAGGACACCGAAAGCGGAGGCTTCGACGAGAGCTTCTGGGTACCCGAACTCAGAGAGTACCTGATAGATGGCCTCGACAAGGTGTCGGGCGAACTCCGCGACGCCGTCGGACGTGCCGAGAAAGCGAAACGCGACGGTAGCGACGCGAGCATCAAGGAGACACAGCGCGAACTGCGTTTCAAGTTAGGCGACGCGACGATGCACTACATGGGTATCGTCGAATCGCAACTCGCCGAGACGGGCTACAACGCGCTCGGACAGATGCTCGAAAAGAAGGACGCAATGCCCGGGTTTCAGGAGGGCATGGAGAAGACACAGAGGGACGAGGCGCGCCACATCAACAACGGCAGGTGGCTGATGAAACGTCTCGCCGAGGAGGAACCCGAAATAGTTCCCGAGACCTACGAACCGCACGTCCGGCACTACGAGAAGGTCGTCGCTCCGAAGGCGACGCAGAAGATATACGTCCCCAACCCGCTCGAAATCGACCTGCCCGACGTGATAGACGAATCGTTGAACTACATCGAGTCGTTCTACGAGACGATAGGCGAGGAGAAGTTCAGCGACGAGTTCAGGCGCGACTACATCGAAGCGACCGACGCCGAGATGCAGGTCAGGATAATGGAGAGGATACAGCAGGCGGCATAACGGTCAGCCCTCTTCGAGACCAAGCCTGCGCAACTCCTCGCCGCGCTCCGTCTCAACCTCCAACGACGGAACCTCAGTAGGGCTTCCTGACTCGTCAACGGCGACAAATGTGAAAGAAGAGTCCGTCGTGCGCTGTCTTTCGCCCGTCTGTGCGTCCTCCTTGTCCACCCTGAGACGTACCTGTACGCTCGTCCGTCCTGCGTCGTAAACCCATGACTCGACGACGGCAATCGCGCCGCGTGGGACCGGCTGAAGGAAGTCGATACTGTCTACGCTAGCCGTGACGCACGCCTCCGAAGCAAAACGCATCGCGCTCATCGCTCCGACGTTGTCCATCAGGCTCATGACGACGCCTCCGTGCGCCGTGTCTAAGTTGTTGGTCTGGTTGGGCTGTATTATATGTCTGTTCTCTAGGTACGTGTCGAGGACGGTGGGCATGGAAAAGAGTCGGTGCGGTTCGGGTTAAATCTTGGTGCTATCCGTCCGTCTCGTCGATGAGAACGCCGGGGTTCATGACTCCAGCAGGGTCGAGAACTTCCTTCGTCGCGCGCAGTGCGTCTCGGAACTCGTCGGGAGTCTCGTTTCGGTACCAAGGCTTGTGCGTACGACCGACCGCGTGGTGGTGTGTTATAGTCGCTCCGTGTTCTTCGAGAACGTCGGAAGCCGAGCTCTTGACGGCGCGCCACTGTTCGAGTTCGTTTCCGACTTCGGCTGGCGCGAGGAAGGTGTAGTAAGGCGCGGGTCCGTTCTCGTAGACGTGCGTGAAACGGCACGAAAGGAAGCCGTCGCCACATACGTCCTCCATAGTTTCCATGACTTCCGTCTGTACGGCGTCGTGCAGGTCGTAGAAGCCGTCCCATGTAACCGCAGTCTCGAACGTGTCTACCAAGACGCCGACGCTCACGAGACCGTTGAACATGTACGGTGCGTCGAAGAAGGACTGCCGCCAGTCGCCCTCGGTTGTCTCCTCGCGGTCTTCGTCCGTCTCTCTTCTTCGTTCACGCTCTTTTCGCGCACCTCGCCGCCCGCCTCCTCCGCTATTTCGACGGCGCGTTCTAGGTCGTCGTCAACGGGCGAGTCGGTGGACTCGAAGCCGAGAACTAAGAGGTTCGTGCCGCCTATCTGGTTGAGTATCGCCTCGTTTCGGTCGAGAAGACGGCAGTTCGCCGGATACAGGCGTGCCTGTGCGATTCGCCGTGTCGCCTCGACACCGTCTTCGAACTCCTCGAAAGCGACCGTTGCTTTCGCGCGGTGCTCGGGACGCGGCTGAACGCGCAACCATGCCTCCGTGAAGACGCCGAACGCGCCCTCCGAACCGAGGAGCAGAGCGTTCGGGTCGGGTCCCGCACCCGATGAAGGCAGACGGCGTGTCTCTACCGTACCGGCGGGCGTCACCATACGGACGTTCTCGACGAAGTCGTCTATGTGGGTGTAGACGGTCGCAAAATGTCCTCCTGCGTGCGTCGCAAGCCATCCGCCGAGAGTCGAGAACTCGTACGACTGCGGGTAGTGGCGCAGACGCATGCCCTCGTCCTTCAACTGCTCCTGCAGACGCGGTCCGGTCGCGCCAGCCTGTATACGCGCCGAGCGCGAAACAGGGTCAACCTCTAAGACATCGTCGAGTGCTCGAACGTCGAGCGAGACGACGCCTGCGAAGCCGTCTCCTTCGCACTCGACACCGCCGACGACGCTAGTTCCGCCGCCGAACGGCACGACTGCGACGTTGTTCTCAGAAGCCCACGTGAGAAGTTCGGCTATCTCGTCCTCTCTCTCGGGACGTGCGACAGCGTCAGGTGCTGACGAGAAGTCGCCGTGAAAGCCGCGCACGAGGTCGCGGTAGCCCTTGCCGTATGTGTGGTGGGCGCGCGAACCGTAGTCGGTCGTGCAGAAGGCGAAAGGCGGTTCGACCGAAGAGGACGGTATGCGCACGTCTTCCAGAGTCGGGGTATCGAGCATCGGACGCTCGGGAAATCCGAGGTACGTCTCGACCATATTGGCGAGTTCGCGCCGGTCTTCTTCGCTGGGCATCTTGCGCGAGTAGCCCCATCCCCAGAAGCTCAGTTCGTCGTCCGTCGTGTTCGGCATACGACTGTCTAGGGCGGACGGAGGTAAATACCTTCACGCCTCACACGCCTCAGAGGCAGGTCCATCCGCCGTCCATGGGGACGTTCATATCCATTTACGACGCGCCGTCGGAGACGGGAAAACGCGGACGCACCCGTGGCTACCGTCGCGTGTCTATACACCGACACCGGATTCCACGGTTCGACTGACGTGTCGCAAGGTCGACGAAGGAACTGTCCTTCAGCCGGTAGAAGTTGACGAAGATACCGTGGGTCAGTAAGCAGTAGTGTGTCACAGACCGAGAGCGGCGTTCCGTAGTCGAAACTGCCAACGCGGCTAACACACCCGGAAAGAGTATTTACGTCCTCGGAACGTACTGCCGACTCGATGGACAAAACCAAAACCGGGGTGGCGGCTGTACTGGTAATCGCGTTGGTCGCGGGCGTCGGCTACGCGTACATTACCGGGATGGGACCGCTGGAAGAGAACCCGACGGCGGGCTTGGACGAACCGCCGGAGACGGAGACTACGTACTCGTTCGGCGAGGTCTCCGAAACCGGTAGCGATGGGGGAGACGTAGACGATCGAACGGACGATATGACGGGGGACAGCGACGACGCGGGGGACGACGACCGCGACGGTGACGGTACGGACGGGGGCGCGGAAGAGACGGAGAGCCAAAACGACGAACCGGCTGACGAAAAAGAAGACGGCGACGGAGAAACCGATGTCGGAACCCAGACCGAGACGGGTGGAGACGAGGGGACTGACGACGGTGACGAAGGCGGCGACAGCCACAGAGGCGGCGGTGGCGGAGACGGCGACGGCGTGGACAACAGCGGAGACGACACGGACCGCCGAAGTACGGGTACCGGTACCACGACCCTACAAGCCAACGCAGAGCGCGCGGAACCGCCGTTCGTCCCCGAACTCGAAAACATGGAGGACTGCGGAGAGACGTGCAGGGAAGCCACCGTAGCCCTGCGGAACGACATGAACGTCGCCGCCGAGGACGTAGTCGTATACGTCCGTCTGTACGCGGGCGACTCGACCGACTCCGACAACGTTGTCTGGGGCGAGAACCGGAACCTCGGAACCCTCGCACCGGGCGAGGTGTACAGAACGACCGAGAGCGTTGACCTCACACCGCAACAGGCGAACAAGGTACGCGAGAAGGACGGACGTGTCACCGTGAAGGCGACCGTCGAGAGCGAGCAGGCGACCGCGACGTTCGTTGAGCGAGACGACGTGAAGTGATTGATTTTTCATTTGGACAAGATTTCCAAATTAGAGTGCCTGCGCTCAGTCTGGAGTTATTGTTACTCTAGTTTCGAGACCCGGATGCATTTCGGAGAGATCTTTTTCGATCTCAGCAGGATTGCTTAGCACTTTGTCTGGGTCATAGATGAAACAGAGAAGTGTGTCGCACATTTCGTCTGATTTGTACTGTTCTTTATCTTCAGCCAATTCGTTTCTAATCCGCTTCTTCCCGTGATTATGATTTGCAATCTTCGTCTCAATCCCGATTCTTTCTTCTTCGATGAGAAAGTCTATCCTTGGATTGACTCCTGCATGCTGTTTCAGATAAGTCTCATCCCGGATATCCTCAAAATAAACCCGTAAAAGAGAATGGTGAAGGTACTGAACATCATATTCATCTTGTATTTCCAGAGTGGGTTTATCCCGGTTTCGCTCTTTCAACTGTCCCGCAACTTTCTCAAAGCGATCGAATATCAATTCGATTTTGTCAATCGATGATTTATTGAAATCATCCTGATTGTCGTCGAACACGGAGGGCGGTTCACCGTCGTAATCAATAACAAAGAAATCGTAGAGGAACTTATCCAAAGTCTCTATATTTTCGCTGTCTTGTGGTATATCATCCTTGTATGTTTCGGCAGCTGGTATCTTAAATCCAGTATGATCCTCAGTTTCCGTCATAAGATGCAGGTGAGTGTCATCGATAGATAATGTGAACGA
Source organism: Halobacteriales archaeon (assembly GCA_034522195.1). GTDB lineage: Archaea > Halobacteriota > Halobacteria > Halobacteriales > Halorutilaceae > Halorutilus. The sequence goes on from JAXHLL010000006.1 coordinate 405,375, forward strand.
TGAATGGTTCTCAGTCTCCGTGTATGGTCCTCTGCTACGCAAACGATAGCCCCCATGATAGGTGATTTTGTGTTCTCCTTGTACTGGTTGGATATCCCGAGATAACCGTGGTTTGCTTTTTGAATTTAGCCAATCGTCTATTTGCTCAGTCATTTTTATCAACTGCTCTACATCAGGAAATCTAATGTAAAATTCCTCTTCTCTTTCTTTCGCACGGTCGCGTGTCCCCCTTTTTTGCCATTCTATTCTCGTCAATTTCAGAACTATCTCTCCATCCTCATCCTGGAAGATACTTAGACCGACTCGCTCAATTATATCAGCCTCTCCTCTTCGTGTCTTATATCCAGTCAGTTCATACTGTTGCATCCATGTCCATTACTAGCCGCAGAATAATTAATGATGGTGGTGTAGTATATGACCCGAAAGAGAGAAATCCTGAAGACTAACTTTTGTAGGGTACTTTACCGACTTTCCTTGTACTCGTTGACGAGTTCCTGCATCATCTCCTTGCCGTCGCCGAACAGCATGCTCGTGTTGTCCTTCGCAAACAGCGGGTTCGGTATTCCGGAGAAGCCGGGGCTGAGGCTCCTCTTGTTGACGATGACCGACTGTGCGTCGGAGACGTTGAGGACAGGCATGCCCGCGATGGGACTTCCCTCGTCCTCGTTCGCCTTCGGGTTGACGACGTCGTTCGCGCCCGTCACGATAACCACGTCTGTCTGTTTGAACGTCGGGTTGATTTCCTCCAACTCCTTCATCATGTCGTAGGGCACGTCCGCCTCGGCGAGGAGGACGTTCATGTGTCCGGGCATCCTGCCCGCGACCGGATGGATGCCGAACTCGACCTCCTTACCGTCCTCCTTGAGGAGTTCGGCGAGTTCGGCGACGGCGTGCTGTGCCTGCGCGACAGCCATTCCGTAACCGGGGACGATGACGACGCGGTCTGCTGTGTCGAGGAGTATGTCGACCTCGACGGGCGACGTTTCCTTTATGTTACCCTCGTAGATGTCCTCCATGTCCTCGCCTTCGGACGGGTCTTCTCCCCATCCACCGAACAGGACGTTGGTAAGCGACCTGTTCATCGACTCGCACATTATGACGGTGAGTATCGCGCCCGCGGCACCGACAAGGGTGCCCGCGATGATGAGGGCGCTGTTGCCGATGACGAAACCCGTGCCCGCCGCAGCGAGACCCGAGTACGAATTGAGCAGCGCAATAACGACGGGCATGTCGGCGCCGCCGATAGGTATTACAAGCGTTATTCCGAGGACGGCGGCTAAGAGAACCATCACCCAGTACGGTGGTACCCACGCCGTTTCGAGCGCGGGTATCGCGCCGGGCTGTGCGACCATGTACGCGCCCGCCGCGAGCGAGGCGACGAGAAGAAGTATCTTGACGAAGTGTTCACCCTTGTAGCGGATGGCAGAGGTGGATATCACGCCGTGTAGCTTCCCCGCGGCGACCATGCTACCGAAAAGCGTCACGGTGCCGACTATCCCCGAGAATATCGCCGCGAGACCCACGTCGACCGAGAAAACACCGCCTTTCTGTATCAGGTCCGCGCCCGCGACGACGGCGGACGCGCCGCCGCCGAATCCGTTGAAGACGCCGACGAGTTGAGGCATCTGTGTCATCTGTACCTTGGCAGCCATCACGGCACCCACGAGCGAACCCACGACGAGTCCGCCGAGCAGGACGGCGGGCGAGATTATCTCGAAGGAGAGGAGAGTGACGGCGACGGCAAGGAGCATACCTCCCGCAGACAGCAGGTTACCCCTGACGGCTGTGCGCGGGTGCGTCATGTCGCGCAGACCCTGTATGAACAGTATCGACGCGACGAGGTAGGCGAGCGAGAGCGCGGGGTCAGGAAGCGTGAACGGCAGGGTCATCGTCCACCCCCTCCGCTGAAGTCCTTGAGCATCCTGTGCGTCACCAAGTAGCCTCCGACGACGTTTATCGTCGCCATGACGACGGCGACGAAGCCGAGAACGGTCGCAAGCATCGTCTCGCCCTCGCCAGCGACGACGACGGCACCCACGAGCGTTATGCCTGTGATGGCGTTCGCGCCCGACATGAGCGGCGTGTGGAGATTTGCGGGTATCTTGGTTATGACGGAGTAGCCTAAGAAGGCGGCGAGCACGAAGAACGTCAGGTACTGTATCAACTGCTCCGCGGACGCCCCTGCGTCGGCGGTGAGAACCACGCCTTCGATGAGTTCGAAGCCGGACATCAGGCGGTCACCCCCTCAGCACGTACTGCGTCGTCACTCATCGTCACCCTCCTCTTCGGCGTCTTCCTCATCCTCGGCTTCTTCTTCGTCGCCTCCGTCGCTGTCATTATCCCGTACATGCGGGTTGCGTACCTCTCCGTCGTGTGTGAGTAGTGTCGAATCAACTATCTCGTCCTCCAGGTCCATGTCGAGTTCTCCTTCGTCGGTCAGGTTGTCGATGAAGCTCTTCATGTTGTTCGAGTAAAGCTGGCTCGCCGTGTGCGAGACCCTTGACGGCAGGTTGGTAGGTCCGAACACCTTGACGCCGTCGTTTTCGACCACCTCGTCGGCGACCGTGGGTTCGCAGTTGCCGCCCGTCTCAGCCGCTAAGTCGATGACAACCGAACCCTCGTCCATCTCCTCTATCATCTCGGTTGTAACGATTTCGGGTGCCGGTCTGCCCGGTATCGCCGCCGTCGTGATGAGAACATCCGACTCGGGAACGACACGCTTCATCTGACGACGCTGTTCTTCGTAGAACTCCTCGCCCATTTCTACGGCGTAGCCCTCGTCGTCGCCCGAACCTTCGGTCGGGAGTTCGAGTTCGACGAAGTCCGCGCCAAGGCTCTCTACCTCCTTCTTGACCTCTAAGCGCACGTCGTGACCTCGTGTCGAGGCACCGAGACGTTCGGATGTCGCAATCGCCTTCAGACCTGCGACACCCGCGCCGATGACGAAGACTTCGGCTGGCTGGACGGTGCCCGCGGCGGTCATCTCCATCGGGAACATCTTGGGAAGTTCTTCCGCCGCCATTATCGTAGCCTTGTAGCCGCCTATGCTCGCCATCGAAGACAGAGCGTCCATACTCTGCGCACGGCTGATACGGGGCATGAGTTCGAGCGCGAACGCGCTGATATTCCTGTCTGCGAGAGCCTCCGCATCTCCTTCGAGGCTGTACGGTCCGAGAAGCCCTATGACAATCTGTCCCTCGCTGTACGTCTCGGGTGTGTCGTCCTCAGATGTTGCGAGACCGTTGACGCGCAGGACGACCTCCGCCCTCTCAAAGACCTCGTCGCGGTCGTCAACTATCTCGCACCCCGCGTCTTCGTAGTCCTCGTCGAACCAGTCCGAACCCTCGCCCGCACCCGAGGCGACGATGACTTCGTGTCCTTCGTTCACGAGGGTTTCTGCGACGGGCGGAATTAACGCGACACGTCTCTCGCCTTCGTCCGTCTCTGTCGGTACACCGATTATCATAGCGGAACCACCAAGCCCGCTCGCTGTAGATTCTTCATCATCGGTGTACGATGAATAATCTTCCTATATAATAACAGTTTATATTAGAAATCTATTTTTCCGTCACCGAAGCCGTAAACGTCAGATAAGAGTACCCTGACGAACTAAGGAGGCACGATGGAGAAGCCCGAGGACAACCCATACGTCGAACCGCAGGCACCCGAGTTCGACGATATCGACGAGATGTCGGAGGACGAGGCACGCGAGCAGGTCGAGAAGCTACGTGAGGCGGTCGGATATCACGACTACCGTTACTACGTCGAGAACGACCCTGTCGTTTCGGACAAGACCTACGACGTCCTCTACGACCGTCTGGAGACGCTCGAAGACAAATTCGGTCTGAGCGACGAAGGCTCGCCCACACAGCGTGTTGGCGGCGAACCTCTCGACGAACTGGAGACGCGCGAACACGTCGTAGAGATGCTGAGCATCGACTCGTCCGAGGACGAAGACGAAGTGCGCGCCTTCGACGAGAGGGTGCGCGAAGATGTCGGCGACGTAGACTACCACGTCGAGCCGAAGTTCGACGGCTTCTCGATAGAACTCGTCTACGACGAAGGGACGCTAACGTCAGCCGTGACGCGCGGCGACGGTGTCGTCGGCGAGGACGTTACGGAGAACGTCAGGACAGTGCAGTCAGTCCCTCTCCGCCTGCGCGGCGCGCCCGAACAACTCGTCCTCCGAGGCGAGGTCTACATGCCGAAGGACGGCTTTCAGGAACTCAACAAGGAGCGCGTCGAACTTGGAGAGACACCTTTCGCAAACCCGCGCAACGCCGCTGTGGGAACAATACGGCGTCTTGACCCTTCTGTCGTCGCAGAACGTCCCCTCGACATATACGTCTACGACGTTATGCGGACGACGGCGGAGGTCGGAACGCAGACAGAAGCGGTCGAACTCCTAGAGAGCCTCAACTTCAGGGTGAACGAGAAGAACAGACTCGTCGGCGACATTGACTCCTTTGTCGAGTACAGGAACGAACTCCTCGAAGAACGCGAAGAACTCGGCTACGAGGTAGACGGCGTGATAGCGAAGGTGGACGACTTCTCGAAACGCGAGACGCTCGGCGAAACCTCGGCGCATCCACGCTGGTCTTTCGCGTACAAGTTCCCGGCGAAGACGGACATGACGCGCGTCGCGGATATCGCCGTGCAGGTTGGACGGACGGGAAAGCTGACGCCCGTCGCGCTTCTCGAACCCGTCGAACTCGACGGTGTGACGGTGAGCCGTGCGTCGCTCCACAACCAGAAGCAGGTGCGCGAACTCGGGGTGCGCGAAGGTGCGACGGTCGAAATAGAGCGTGCGGGCGACGTGATACCGCAGGTCAAGCGTGTCGTCGAGGAAGAGGACGAGGAGGGGAAAGACGCCGACGTAAACGGATTCATGATGCCCGACACGTGCCCTGTCTGTGGCTCCGAGGTCGTACGCGACGGCGAACATCACTACTGTTCTGGCGGCGTCGCGTGCCCCGCCCAGTTGAAGAGGCGTCTGGAGCATTTCGCCTCGCGCGATGCGATGGACATCGACGGAATGGGTGAGCAGGTCGTTTCGTTGCTCGTCGAAGAAGGTATAGTCGAGTCGCTTCCCGACCTCTACGACCTGAGGGTCGAAGACCTAAGCGCGCTCGAAGGATTCGGCGAGATGTCGGCGAAGAAGCTTGTCGAGGAGATAGAGGCGAGCAAGGACGCTACGCTCGCCGAGTTTCTCACCGCGCTCGGAATACACCGTGTCGGAAAGGAACGCGCACGCAAACTCGCCGACGAGTTCAGCCTTGACGAACTCATCGAAGCCGACGAGGCGGAACTACTCAAAGTCGAAGACGTGGGTCCTGAGGTAGCCGAGAGCGTAACAGGATTCTTCGGTGACGGTGGAAGCGGGAGAGGACGCGAGGTAGTCGAGGAACTTCTCGACAGGGGCGTCAAACCCGAAAGACAGGAGACGGAAGACACGCTCAAAGGCACAAAGATAGTCTTCACGGGGAGAGTCGAGGGCTACACGCGCAACGAACTCGAAGACCTTCTGGAGAGACATGGTGCGGACGTAACGTCGTCGGTCAGCGGCGAAACCGACTACCTCGTCGTGGGCGAGAATCCGGGCGCGACGAAGCAGGAGGATGCGGAGGAACACGGCGTCGAGACGCTAGACGAGGACGAGTTCCGCGAGGAGATTCTGAGCAGGCTCTGACGACAGCCGGAAAAGATATGGCGGAAAGAGCTAAAGCCACGACATAGGCATGGGCATGGAAAGCCGCCTCTCGGAAGGCGCGAAGGACGCTCTCAGACGCCGTCTGGGTACCGACGCACGCGCACTCGCTGTCCTCCGTGTCTCGCTTGCCCTTCTGATACTCGCCGACCTCGGTATCAGAGCGCGCGACCTCACCGCATTCTACACCGACGCGGGCGTCCTGCCGCGCGAGACGCAGGTCGAACTCTTCGCGCCCGCCGCGTTCTCCCTACACACCTTCTCTGGTTCTTTCGTTGCGCAGGCTTTCCTTTTCGGCGTCGCCGCCGTCTTCGCTCTCGCACTCCTCGTCGGCTACCGCACGAAACTCGTCCTCGCCGTCTCGCTCGTCCTCCTCCTCTCGCTACAGGCGCGCAACTACTACGTCCTGAACGCGGGCGACCGTCTTCTGCGCGTGACGCTTTTCTTCTGCCTCTTTATGCCTCTAGGACGCAGATGGTCGGTCGATGCGCACAGAAAGGCTGGACACGGAGGACACGACGATGGTGTCTTTTCGGCTGGTACGGCTGTCTTTCTCCTTCACGCCGTTCTTGTCTACACGGCAAACTTCTTTTTCAAACTCCACGCAGACGGTCTCTGGCTCACGGGCGACGCAGTCGCACATATTATGCGTATGGGGCGTTACACCGTCTTCGTCGGCGATTACGTCGCCGACTACACAGTTCTTCACGTCGCCACGAACTGGCTCTGGCTCACGCTCCTCGGCGTTTCGGTCGTCCTCGTGCTCACGACGGGACGTACGCGTACAGCCGCGGTTGCCGCCTACGCAGTCGCACATGTCGGCATGTTTCTCACGATGCGTCTCGGACTCTTTCCGCTCATCGGTGTCGCGGTACTCCTTCCGTTCCTGCCCTCCGGCGTCTGGAACGCTCTGGAGAGACGCCTTCCGTCCGTGCCACCTTCGGTAACCGAACGTCTCGACAACTACGAAAAGAATCCGGCTGGACGTAGCCGCGCAGTCGGACGGCTGAAACGCGTCGCACCCGCTGTCGCCGTCTTCTTTTTGTTATTCACGGCATTCTGGCAGGTAGCCGCGCTCGGATACGCTCCCGTACCCGACTCCGTCGGCTCGGACTCCGAGATAGACCTGTCCGACCATTACAGCTGGTCGATGTTCATCGTCGATTCGACTCCACAGGACAGGTGGTACGTCGCCTCTACGACTGTCGGGTCCGACGAGGTTCGGATGTCGCTCTTCGCCGAGGTCGAAGGCACCGACCGACCTCCCGATGTGAGTGACACGTACCCTACGGCACTCTGGCACCGGTACATGAACAGCCTCCGTTTCGCGGGAGAGACGGAGGATCACGCTTTCGCCGACTACCTCTGCCGACGCGCTCACGAGGAGTATGGTGAGGCGGTGAAGGAGGTTTCCCTCGATTACGTCGAACAGACGGCTCGTCCCGACGGCTACGGCGAAACTGAACGCGCGGAGATGCTTAGGATGTCGTGCTAAAAACGAGTTCTCCGACGCGCACGAACGTCGGAACTTTCCTGACTTAGCCGTCGTTTCTTCTCGAACGTCCGGCTACGATAACGGTCAGGACCAGAGCAACCACGGATACACCCACGCCGAAGCCGTTGAGACCTTCACCTTCCTCGGAGGGCGATACTGTCAGCGTGATGCTCTCCTCCGCGGTCTTATCCCCCGCAGATATCTCGACTGTGACTTCGTACGTGCCGAACTCTTCGTAGGAGTGTTCCACAGTCTCGCCCGTCGCCTGTGTTCCGTCACCGAAGTCCCACCGGAACTCGTTTATACTGCCTTCCGTACTGCTTGAACCCGACGCGTCGAAGGATATGGTGTCGCCCTCTGTCAGGTCCTCCGGTGGAGAGTGGGTTATCTCAGGCACGATAGGGTTCTCTACGACGGTTACCTCCTCTGTCGTACTGTCTGTCTCTGTGCCGTCGTTGACCTCCAACGTCAGTTCGTACGTCCCGGGTTCGGTGTACGAATGGCTCGCCGTGGCACCCTGCTTGACGGTTCCGTCACCGAACTCCCATATGTAGCTCTGTATCTCCCCCTGTGGACTCCGCGACCCGGACCCGTCCACGGTTATCTCGTCCCCAACGGTGAGTGCGTTCGGTAACCGCTCGAACCGTATCTCGGATGTCAACGGATCTGTTACGTCTCCTACTTCGACAGTATCCGTCGTCCGAGCCGTCTTGCCGTCGTCGCCTTCTACGGTAAGCACGACATCGTACTCGCCGGACTCCTCGTAGGTGTGGCTCGTCGTCCTGCCGGTTCTGGTCGTGCCGTCGCCCATCTCCCATCTGTACTCGTCTATAGCACCTTCGGGGTTGAACGAGTCAGAGGCGTCGAACCCCACCTCCCGACCTACGTTCGGTTCGTCGGGTGTGTACGAGAACTCCGCCGTAGGTCTAAGCTCGGTGACCTTCACAGTCTGTTCATACCGGGTTTGGACACCCCTGTGGTCGGTTGCGACGAGAGCGATGGTGTAGTTACCCGGCTCCTCGTATACCCTTTCGGTCTTTCTGCCGCTGTCGCTAGCCACGGGAGATCCGTCGAAGTACCAGAGGTAACTCCGTATATATCCTTCCACATAATGTACCTTACAGACCGGAGAACTCAACGGAGACACCCTGAATGTCACCGTGTCGCCTATGTTGGGCGACTCGGGCGAATAAGTAAAGTTGGCGCAGGGTACCTCGGAGGTTGTCTCACCGGCGTCGGCTTCTGCCGCACCTACCGACATACTCACAGAAGCCGTGAAGAGAACCGCAAGCAACGTGACAGCAATTAATATCTGACATCCCTTTCTGAAGCACGGCATTGTATAGTTCTGTCGGTGGTTGTTTATCAGAGTTGTCCTTATGTCCCCTCCAGAACACTACGCTGACAAGCGGGACGAACACCGTCGACTCGCTTGGAGTTCAGCGACGGGACAAGTTCGACGTATATGGTACAGCTAGACCGTTAGTCGTCTTACCGCGCCGAGTCGCCGAGAAAACCCAGACTCTCCTCAACATGCTGGCACGGTGTCGCGCTTGGATACGTGCCACAGTTCGAGGTATGTTTAACCGAATCCGGGTAGACTGCGCACCGCGCTTCTGTGTCGCTCTATCTTCTTGAGAACGTAGTAACCGATGCCAGCGTAGAAGATGAGGATGAATACGACGTGTGCCGATTCGCCGAGTTCAACAGCAGATATCCACGTGTTTGATGTGACGGCGCCCGTTCCGACACCGAAGAAAGCCACGGTTATGGAGTTGTACGTCGCGTGCAGGAGGACGGCGACGAGGAAACCTTTGAGAATAAGCGCGCCGTGGTGTTCAGGAACAGCCTTTGCAAGACCGAGGTAGTATCCGGCTGTCGCCGACCAGAGCACGTGTCCGACGCTCACGCCAGCGCGTGCCATTGCTGTACTCGTAAGCTCGGTGTAGCTGAAGGGTAGCACGCCTGAGAGGTACAGGAAGTTCTCAACGGTTGCGAAGCCCAAGCCCGCGAACGCACCCAGAACCGCACCACCGACGGCGTTGCCCAGACGCGGATACCCGTAGAGTGCAACTGCGACCATCTTGAGCAGTTCCTAGACAGGTGCGACCAGCAGGAAAAAGAACAGGTAGACGCCTAGAGACGTGAAGCCTAAGAAAGCATCCTGCCCTGCGGAGTTGACAACCGCCGCTACGGAGACCATCATGCATCCGAGCAGGTAGGTCAATGCGAGCGTAGTAGCCGTGATACGTTCGTACGGGTCCGACATCCAGAGGTACCAAGCAAGCAACAGCGCGGGAACCACCGAGATAGCCACGAAACCGCCGAGAGCAGGCTCCTCCAAGACGGCGAGAGCCGTCAAAGACAGCAAAAGGAGTGCGACAGCCGCGAAGACAGCTACAAGTCCCAGCCATCTCGGAATAAAGCGGAAAGGAACTGCGCATAGCTTGTCGACCGGAGTACGCGGCTCCCAGACCGTCACCTCGTAGACGTGTAACAGGTCTTCCTCGGACGCCTTCCGGAGGTGACGCTCGCGCGAGTCCGAGCGGTCGATGTCCATGAGGTTTCTGTAAACATCACTTAGTTAAATAATTTCGCCCGATATATCCCTAAACTGTCGTACATCGGACGACAAATGAAGCCAAAGTAGTCGCGTTACATGTCCGTCCGCAACAAGCCAAGGTTCTCCTCTACGTGTTCGACGCTTGACGTGCCGACTAACGCGGTACCGACACCGTCGGTCGTCCGCGCGAACTCGATAGCGTCCTGCGCGGGCGTTCCGCCGTAGTTCGCCCCTTCGACGCGCTCCTCGGCAAGCGTACCCTGCATCAGAGACGCGCTCGTGAAGACGTAAAGCCCGAGTTCGCGCGCTGTCTCCAGTGCCGACATCCTTTCGCCGCCCACTTCCTGCGTCTCGACCGTCGCCGCGCTCGTCATCTTTGCGTTGAAAGGTATCTGAACCGCTGAGAGCGCGTTTTCTTCGCCACCCGCGCGACGCGCCGCCTCGGCGACGCGTTCCATAGAGAGATGGTCGTTCCGCGCGCTCGGCACACGAAAACCGTTCCAAGTAGCGACGCCGTACGCGTCGATACGTCCCGCTTCGACCTCGTCTTCGAGTGCACCGAAAGCGCGTCTCAGACGCCCTTCGAGTTCCTCGTGCGACGCCTCGCGGAGATGCGTCTCGGGGTTGTGGACGTAGTAGAGGTCGAGCGCGTCGATATCGAGGTTTTCGAGGCTCCGCTCCACCTGCGACCTCAGAAACTCGGGCGCGAGACAGTTCGCCTGCACTGTCTCTTCGGGCGGCACCAGACCGGTTTCGACGTACTCTTCGCGTATGTACGCGCTCGGGTTTTCGGGTACATCGCCGTCGAACGGTATGTATCCTCCCTTGGTTGCGACGAAGATTTCGTCGCGCGAGAGGTCGGTCGCGCGCAGAGCGTCGCCTACGACGCGTTCGCTCCTCTGGTTTCTGTAGTTTACCGCCGTGTCTACGACGTTACATTCCATGTTGAACGCTGTCGTCAGAGCATCCACGTAAGCCGTGTCCGTCTCGTCGTCGGCGTCTCCGAGATACGTACCGATACCGACGGAGGACAGACGCAGGTCGCCGTCGTCTGTCTCGAAGTTACGGTACGCAGGACCTTCGAAACGCGCCGTCGCTTCAGGTGTAGCCATCTTGTTACCGAGACGAGGTTTCCCATGCTTAACAGTTACTGGTTTAGTTCAATACAAATGTGACGGCGAAGTGGTCAGAAACATTATTGCTGACAACCACAGAGACATGGATATGCGACGAAACGAAGACGAGAGTCATGTCGCGGTCACACGTACGGTCGGCTTACTAGTGCTCATAAGCTTTCTTCTGTTCGTAGCCGCCGGTGTCGCACTTTTTGCTTACGAACTCGTGATGAGAATACTCGGCTGACGGTAAAGTCCAAAATCAGTCGAAAGAGAACGACTTCTCTATTCCGAAGTAACAGACGAACATCATGCCGTTACCCGTGTCGATATAGGTACGTCCGAGGTAGACACCGTCACGGAGTTTCTTAACCTCGTCGTGTACCCTGTTCACAGGAGGGAGGTTTCCGGAGACATCGTAGTCGAGAACGTAGCAGTCCCCGCTACCGAAGGTCGATGGCTCTAATCTGCCCTCGAACCGGTATCTGTCTATCTCGAAAAGACCGAGGTCGAACCAGTTGCTACCCTCCGCGAGGTTCTCAGAAACCACGTTGAACTTCTTGCCACCCCATCTCAGCCAGAACGAGTTTGCGAGTCTGACCGTGGCAGGGTTGTCCATGAAAGGTAGGTCGCCGGCGAGCACAACCCCGTCGTACCTGCCTTCGAGTTCTGTGACGTTCGGAGCCGTCCCGTTCCTGTATATCTCGTCGAGTCCCTCGACAGACTTGTCTTTCAGGTCTTCCATGTCGAGGTACTGCGGGTCGTTCGCGTTCTTGACTTCGACCAAGGACATATCTGATATTGGTTGCCCCGACGTATTAAACTGCCGGACGGGGGGACACAGGTTTTCGAGTATATCCCCTAAGATACACCAGCTTAATTGTTCGGGCGCACGGATATACCTTGGATGACCGGAAAACGGGCACTTGTAACGGGCGCGTGCGGATTTATCGGTAGCAGGGTGTGCGACAGGCTCCTTGAGGAGGGCTACGAGGTCCGCGGAACCGACCTCGAAACCGCGGACACGTCGGTTCTGGACGGGAGCGTTGAGTTCGTCCCCGCCGACCTGACGGAGCGCGACGAACTCGACGATGCGGTCCGCGATGTGGACGTTATCTTCCACACAGCTTCTTTGTTCAGTTACTCGTCGCTCGTCGAGCGCGAGACGTTCGAGAAGGTAAACGTCGGCGGCACCGAAAATCTCTGCGAGGCGGCTGTCGATGCGGGCGTTGGCTCGATGGTACACTGGAGCACCTGCGGCGTCTACGGCGCGCCGCGCGACGACCTCGTTCCTGCGGACGAGACACATCCGAAGAACCCCGAGTCGAACTACGACCTGTCGAAGTGGCTACAGGAGAAGAAGGCATGGGAGTACCACGACGAAGAAGGGTTCGAAGTCAAGGTCGTACGCCCTGCGGCGGTCTACGGTCCGGGAAGCGCGTACGGTGCGGGACAGGTCTTTCTTGCGATAGGAAACGGTCTTCTCAAGTTCTACGCCCTCCACTGCGACTACAGGTTCTCCATCGTCCATGTCGAGGACGTTGTGCGCGCCGCCGTGCACGTCGATAAGCACGGCAAGGCGGGCGAGGCGTACAACGTCGTCGACGAAGCCGAGTACACGGCGCGTCGTCTCATAAAGGAGGTAGCGGGCATGATGGGTAAGCACGTCTACGGGCTACCCGTCGGATGTGAGACGTACAAAAGTCTCGTCGGTCTGCGTCCCGTCGTTGCCACCGCAGAACGTGTCTACGACGCTGTCGATTCCGAACCACCGATAGAGGCGGACGCGCTCTACTACCTCAAAGGCAACTACTGGATGGACAACACGAAGATAAAGGAGACGGGCTTCGAGCCGAAGTATCCGTCGTTCCGTGAAGGCATGCCCGAAACGATAAGATGGTACGAGGAAGAAGGCTTGATATGAGATGCGGGAGAAGACAGTAAGAACGGTCGTCATCGGTGTGGGTGTCACGGCTGTCGTAGGAGGTATCTACAACATACTGACCTTGCCCGATATGCCAGAGACGGGTGACGGTATCGTCGGTGCTGTTGTCAGGTCTGTGGGAGAGGACTACAGGGTTGTGCTCGAATGGATAACGACGACAGCATTCGTGAACTCGTCTTTGCTTCTGCTCGTGGGCGTTGCACTCATACTGTTGGGACTCAACCTAGAGTTAGAATGAACAGCATCCGTGTCTCCGTCTTCGGTGTCTTGGCGGTCGTCGCCGTCCTCCTTCTTTTAGGTACAGCGACTGTCGTCGAAGCCACTCCCGACGACCACACGGTTCCGCTCGACAGGGGATTCGAGAACGTCGGTAGCGTGACAGTTGACGGGGAGACGTACGAAGTTTACAGGTACGGAAACGTACTGCCTTACGCATCAGGGCACGAGTTCTTCGCCGACGGCGAACGTGTGGGAGACGCCGAAGAGGCACGGCGTGTAGCACGCGCTTACGGTTGGAAGGTCGCCATGGTTGAGGAGATGGACGACACCGACGTGGAGAACCTACGTGACGTGGGACGGACGGCGAACCGTGCGGGTGCCGTCATCTCGACACCGCTCTCCGCTGTAGAGACGGCACTCGTCGCGGTTGACGAAGCGAAACGCAGGGAGGTCGCGACCCTGTCCGTCTGGGATATCGCTGTCTCTGCGGTTCCCCAACTCGACGGCATCGAATCGGCTCTCAGGACGGTGCGTGACGAACTCCGTCGTTGGGACGAGCGCGTCGGCGACGTGGGCGAGGACGTGACACGTATCGCAGAAGAGGCGGAGTCGGTGCGCGCGGACGGCGAGGCGGAGTACGACGAACTCCCGTCTCTTTTCGAAGACGCTTCCGAAGGTCTGGAAGACGCGGAAGAGATTTCGGGTGCGGTATCGAACGACCTGTCAGAAGCCGCCGACCTGACGGGCAGAATCGCCGACGAACTCGAAGACGTGCGACGTGTCGGCGACGACCTCGCGTCGCCTTTCCGTCGTCTTTCGGACTCGCTCGAAGAAACGACCGAGAGAGTAGGCGCGTTCACGGAGTCGGCGGGAGAGGCACGCGACGCTGTCGAGGCGACACACGAACGCTCCTCCGCCGAGGAAACGCGCCTGACGACCGGCTGGAACAGACGACAGAGCGCGGCACTACGTGTCTACGGAACGGGCTTGGCTGTCGTTCTCGTCCTCGTCGGAGGCGGTTTCTACATGAGACGGCGTTCAGCCGAAGAAACGCGCCCAGATGAGTAACGCGGGCGGGAGGACAATTATCGATGTCAGGTACGCGTAGAAGACGCTCATCGCCGTCAGGACGCCGAACTGACCTATGATGGGTATGATTGCGAAGATAAGAACCGCCGTGCCCGTCGAGGTGGTGAGCATGCTTCCGGTGAGCGCGCCTCCCGTGCCACGGAGGGTGACGACGATGGCTTCGTAAGCGTCCTCGCCGCGTCTGTACTCGTCTATGAACCTGTGCGTCGTGTGCACCGTGTAGTCGATTCCGAGACCGATTGTGATTGCGAGTATCGTAGCTGTAATCGCGTTGAACGGTATGTTCAGGGCGCGCATCGAACCTCCCAACAGCGAGACTGCGACCAAGACGGGTATGACGTTAACGACGCCGAGCCACGGTCGTCCTTCGATGTAGCCGTATAGCGCGATTAGAAACGTCAGCGACAGCACGAGAGCAAGAATAAGGCTACGTGCGGCGTCTTCGAGTATCATACTGCTCACAGCCTGAAACAGAACTATCTGTCCCGTTGGTACCGCTTCAAGACGGTGTTTGTCGGCGACACGCCGTGCGTCCTGCGTAACCTCGGCGTCGTCGGCGTCGCCCTCGACATCGTAGACGACGACCGCGCTCCTGCGGTCCTCCGCGAGATACTGTAAGGTCATGCCTTCAACGTCTGAAGACAGAAGCCTGTCGTAGAGTTCGTCGAGGTTCTTTTCGGGGACACCGTTTCCGTTCGCGTCGTTTCTGCGCACGAAAGCCGCGAACTCGTCGTTCTCCTCAGCGAGAGTATCGACGGCGGTAAGGACGCTCTCGTAACGCGCTTCGCGTCCCTCGTCCACGAAGGTCGGGGGAGGGTCTTCGCCAGCGGCTTTTATGCTTTCGAGCGCGCCCGGGTCGGTCATACGTCCCTGCAGATACATCTGCACTTGGTCGTCCGAACCCGACTCGAAGTTGTCTTCTAAGAAGTTGATTTCACGCACGACCGTGTACTCTCCGGGTGCGAAAGGCTCGGGGAGGCTTTCGATGTAGTCCGGCTGTTCCTCGGGCGGCAGGAAGTCCTCCTGCGAGAACGTCGTATCGACGCCCGTCGCGTAGTAAGCAGAACCCCCGGCTATGACCAGAAAAATGACGAGAGCGACTGCGGGCGCGGGTCTGACGGCGCGAACCGTGAGCGGAAGGATACGTCCAAGGATAGAGCGTTCGGCACCGAGAGGCGCGCTACCGAACTCGGGAAGATTGTGCCGGTCACGGAAACGGTCGGAGAGAACCTTCGCTGAAGGGAAGAAGACGCCGAAGATGAGGAGGACGAAGAAGATGGCGACGGCGGCGACGGTGCCGAAAGACCGTATCGGCGGTAGCGCGCTAGCAAGGTTCGCGCCGAAGCCTATCGCAGTCGTACCCGCCACAATGAAGAACGCGACTGCGAGTTGGTTGCTCGCCGTCGTCATCGAGTTCTCGATGCTCTCGCCCGACGTACGTTCCTCGCGGTACCTGTTTACGGAGTGTATGCTGAAGTCTATGCCGACAGCAAGCAGTATGGGCGGAAGAGCGACGAGGTTCTCGTTGAAAGGTATGCGTGCGATACCCATGAATCCGAGCGTCCAGATGACCGCCATGAAAAGCGCGACGACTGCGAGGAACAGGTCGAAAGGGTCCCGGTATGCGACGATGAGGAAGAGGACGATGAGGAGTATCGCCGCTGGGATGACGATGGAGAGCGAGTCGCCTATGATACGGTTGAACTCGTCGTCCACTATACCCTGACCGAAGACACGTATGTCGCCGTCCTGCGCATCCACGGTGAACTCCACCTGCCGCTGTACCGAGGTCATCGCACCACCGCTACCACCGGGACCGCCGCTTGTGCTGACCTCGATGTTGTGCGTCACAGTACCGATAGTCGCGGACGCCGACGGGTCGCGTTCGTTTAGGTCGTTGCTCACAAGCCCCCTGAAACGCTGTTCGTTGGTGAGTTCGCGTACCGCTTCGCGTACCTCCGGTGTCGTCGCCCCCTCAAGAACCTCGACCTGTCGCTCTGATGTCGTCGCTGTCGGGTCGAGTTCCTGAGCAACAAGAGCCGCGACCGACGCCGTCGATTCGACGCGCAGGTCGCGGTTCTCCTCCAACTCCTCCATCGTCCTGAGCATACGCAGAAGACCTTTCTTCGAAACGACGTTCTCGCCCGTCTGTATAAGCTGTGTACTCCCACGGCTGACGCTGAACGTGGGTCCGAACTCGTCGCTCACACGTTCGATGGCGTCGAACTCGGGTAGGTCCTCCGTGAACTGCTCCGTTCCCGAGTCGGTCGAGACGGCGGTCGTCCCGACAGCGAAGACGACGGTAGCGATAAGAAAGACAGCGACGACGTACCCCGGTCTTTTGACTATCAGGTCGGAGATATAGGAGACAACCCTGTCGCCGCGTCGCATACACGAGACGGGTGATGCACGCGTTTGTATCTGACGAATACGGCTGTCCGCCTGTAAAAGTCCCCGTGGATTCGGACGTGTACAAGAAATACGTCACAGACGACCACCATATGTGCACAGTTAACCACTATATATTGTTGTTAACCAGATAAGACCTATATGTTGGCACAGATTTATGTTCTTGGAACACTTACAAAGATACGGAGGGGCGGACGCAAGCCGTCGAATCAGCGGCTTAACGAAAGAAGAGACGGAAGCGCGACGTTAGCCTTTCCACCGTACCACCTCCGGACGCCTAACCCTCGCGTCCGGTCCCTACTACAGAAGACGCCGTGACGAGTTCATGGTGACAAGCAGACTGCTCGTAGCCATTGCGAGAGCGGCGAGGAGTGGATTCAGAAGACCTGTGACGGCGAGCGGTACAGCGACCGTGTTGTAGAGGAACGCCCAGCCGATGTTCTGTCTGGTTCTCGTTCTCGTCGCGTTCGAGATGTCTATGACGGTTTCTATCTTCGACAGGTCGTCGTCCAGCACCGTCATGTCACCTGCGTCGGAAGCGAGCGCGGTGCCGCCACCCATCGCTATACCGAGGTCCGCCTCCGCGAGAGCGGGCGCGTCGTTCGTTCCGTCGCCCACCATCGCCGTCGCACCTTCACCACAGAGACGTCTCACCGTCTCTGCCTTCGCCTCGGGCGGGACGCCCTCGAAAACCTCGTCAACCCCTTCGGCGTCCGCGAAACGGCGCGCGGACTCGCCCTCATCCCCCGTGAGCACGACGACGCGTTTGCCCTCGTCAGAGACCTTCTTTACGACATCGTGCCAGTTCTCGCGGGGCTTCTCAGCCACAGTGAGAACGCCGCGTGCCTCACCCGACCAGCCTACGACGACTGCACGTCCTCTACTTTCGGCGTCTTCGGTTTCGTCGCGCACGTCTCCGAGGCTCCATCCCTCGTCCTCGAACAGAGAGGGCGCGCCAACGAGAACACGGTCACCTTCGACGACACCTTCGACACCTTTCTCGTGTTCCTTGAACTCAGCCGTGCTCGCGCCTATCCCGCCGTCCGCGACCAACTCTGACTCTTCAGACGATTCCATCGATTCGCCTGCACGTACGACAGCCTCTGCGACGGGATGCGCCGAGAAACGCTCGACAGCGGAAGCGCGTTCGAGCACATCTTCGTCGCCTTCGACTCCGACGACCTCCAGCTTTCCCGTTGTTAGCGTCCCCGTCTTGTCGAAGACCACCGTATCGACGTCACGGACGCGTTCGAAGACCGTGTCGTCGGAGACGACGATGCCGTTCTCGACAGCGGTACGCACACCCGAAGCGACAGCAAGGGGCGTCGCAAGACCGAGCGCGCAAGGGCACGAAACGATGAGGACGGTGAGTGCTGTAAGCGCGGCTTTTTCGACATCCGCACCCGAAGCGAGACGAAAGATGAGCGCGACGGACGCGACGACGAGAACGAGAGGTACGAACACCGTCGCCAGCCTGTCCGCGAGACGCTGTATGCCTGTCTCGGTGCTCTGTAGGTCCCAGAGAAGGTTCGTCAGCCTGTCGAGCGCGCCTTCGCCACCGTCGCCCTCAGCCTCGACTACGACCGCGTCGTCGGTCACGACGGAGCCGCCGACTACGTAGTCGCCTTCTTTTCTCTTCCTAGGCTCTGATTCTCCGGTCACGACCGACTCGTCTACGTAAGCCGTTCCTTCGACGACGAAGCCGTCGGCGGGCACACGCTCGCCAGCGCGTACGAGTAGACGGTCGCCTTTCTCGACTTCCTCGACCTTGACGACCGTGCCGTTTTCGCGCCGTGCTTCCTCGACACGTACCTCTGTAAGGTCGGCGAGGGTTCCGAGAGCGTTCCGTTTGACGCGTCTCTCGTAGTATCCACCGACAGAGACGACGAGAATCACAGCGATAGTCACGTCGTAGTAGAGGTCGGTGCGTCCGAATCCGAGCGCGACCGTGCTGTACGTGTACGCGCTCAGAGCGGCGAGTGCGACAAGGAGGTCCATGTTGGGCTGTCGTGCGCGGAGACTGACGTACGCGCCGCGCAGGATGGGCGCGCCGGTGTAGAACAGAACGACGGTAGCCGAGACGAGTATCTTGCCGAACAGGAAGACGCCTTCGACGCCCGAGAGAGTGAACAGAGGGTCGTAGCCGAAGTAGGTCGGGTACAGGAAGAAGACGTACCAGACCATAGCCATCATACCGAAGAAGCCGCCGACGAGAAGGCGTCCGACGTTCTCTCTGCGCGCCTCTTTCCGTGCTTCCTCGTCGTACTTGTGGCTCGCCGTGTAGCCCGCGCCCGACACGACATCCGGAAGGTCTTCCTCACCGACCTTCTCGTCGTCGTAGCCTAAACGCACGGTCTCTGTCGGGTAACTCGCCGAGACGGATTCGACGCCGTCGTGTCTCTCCGCCGTGTTCTCGACGAATATCTCGCAAGCCGTGCAGTGCATTCCGTCAACGTGGAGAAAAGCAGTCTCACAGCCTTCGGGGACTTCTTCTTCATCAACGTCTGTGTCGTTTCTCTCTTCGAGGTCCACGTCACCGAGCGTCTCGTACACCTCCGCACAGCCACGACAGCAGAAGACGTTGCCGTCCCTCTCGACACGTGTTCGGTTCGCGGGCAGGTCGCACAGACGGCATTCTTCTTCCATCTTGGTTCAGATGCTTGCTGTTTTCTTCCTGCCTACGTCAGCACACTCTACCGAAAATACCACCGCGACTTCCCCGGAATCACGCAGGGACGGCGTTCTCATTACCCTCCGCAGGTGACAGCATGAAGTAAACCGCGGCTGTTATGAGCACCGTGTTTACCACGGCGAGGTACGGCGTGGACTCGGGACTCCAGAAGGCGTACCCCGCTGTCGGGACGAGTGCCAGAAGTGCCACGAGCGTGGCTTGTCTTGGGGTTACCATACCAAAACCTACGAATCTACTACGTATGTAACTTCGGATTCAGAACTCCTCAACGTGCGGTCGCAGGTCAAGTTCGAGCGTCCACGCGCTCCTGTCCTGCTCGACGAGATGGACGTAGGAGTCGGCGATTTCGTCGGGGTTGAGAAGTCCGTCTTCGTCGGCTTCGGGGAAACGTTCGCGTACGCGCTGTGTGTCTATCATGCCGTCTATCACGACATGTGCGACGTGCACGCCCTCCGGTCCTAGTTCGCGCGCCATCGACTCCGCGAGACCGCGTACGGCGAACTTCGCGCTACTGAAGCCTACCGCGCCGCCACGTCCGCGCACCGCCGATGTCGCGCCTGTGAAGATGATGGTTCCGCCTTTGTCGTCGCCAACCATGTCCTCGACTGCGTGTTTCGAGCACAGAAAGCCGCCGTACGCGGCGACGCGCCAAGCATTCTCGAACCCTCCGAGTGAGGAGTCGCGCAGACCTTTCCACGAAGCCGCGCTCGCGTGGTTTACGAGAACGTCTACGCCGCCGAACTCGTCGCGGACCTCCTCGAATCCTGCCGAGACCTCCTCCTGCGAAGTTATGTCGGTCGGCACGGCGAGCGCGTCGCCTCCATCCGCCTCGATGCTTTCCTCCAGTTCCGACAGGTAGTCCGCCGACCGTGCGAACAGACCGACGGAGTAACCTTCTTCGGCGAAACGCGTCGCAAGAGACTCACCGAGACCGGGACCTACTCCAGCGATTACTGCTGTCTTTCCGTGCATACGTCCCTCTTCGTTACCGCGACGGATAACACCGGCGCGTGTGTTCGTCGAGACGGCTATCCGAGGAACTTCTTCATGACCTTCTCCTCGGCACGGTGAAGTATCTCGCTACATGTCGATTTCGCAACGCCGAGTTCGTCGGCGACCTCCGACAACGACGCCTCGCGCGGCGTGTCGTAGTAGCCCATCTCGCGCGCCTTCTCCGCGACCTCGCGCTGTTTCTCCGTGAGAACCTTCTCGGACTCCAAGTCACGGACGTACTCTATCCTGTGGTGTATCCCTGCCGAGTCGAACTTCTCGCTCAGACGCGATAGGTTCTCGCGCTGTACTGTCAGTTCCCACGTTCCTGTGCCGTCGGTTATCTCGAAAGGCATCTCGACGGGTACGCCCGAACTGTACGCCTCGCGAAGGATGAGAGGCGTGTGCGTCCGTATCTGCAACAACGCTTCCTCTCCGTTCTCCCAGAGAACTTCTGTGTCGGCGAGCGTAGGATGTTCGTCCATCTCTTCGAGAATATCCGTGAGAGCGTCGTTTCCTTCTATCTCGATTATGCCCACGCCGTAGTCGTCGCCTGCGAGAGCGGATAAGACGCGGAAGACGGCGTCCGGATGTGCCGTCGATACGTCGCGTACCCATATCCCTTCGGGTATCTCGACTTCGAGTTTAGCCCTTGGCAAGTTGTACAGGATAGAGGACGAAACCGGATATGTGTTGTGAACATATTCGGGGTAAGAATTGGTCCGGTGTGAACTGCGAAAGAGACAAGCCGAAGGAGTTCGACGGGACCCGAACAGTCTGAGCTACCGTCGGTGTTCGGGGCTAATCTTTTTCGTTGCGAGGAACTACATACTATGATGCTCTCAGAAGGAGACACAGCACCCGGTATCACAGCAACGTACGGAACGAGCGACCACGAGACGTTCGAACTCAACGACGTACTCGGTGACGGACCAGTCGTGCTCGCGTTCTTCCCCGGCGCGTTCACTCCGCCGTGCACCAACGAGATGGTTGCGTTACAGGAACGCCTCGGCGAGTTCGACGACGCGGGCGCGACGCTCTTGGGTCTCAGCGCCGACTCACCGTTCTGCCTCGGTGCGTTCCGCGAAGAACACGGGATGGAGTTCGACCTCGTGAGCGACACAGGTCGCGGCGCGATACGCGACTACGGCGTCGTGATAGACCTGCCAGAGCTGGGTTTGCACGGCGTCGCAAACCGCGCCGTCTTCGTCCTTGACGAGAGCGGAGTTGTCGCGTACGAATGGGTAGCCGACGACCCGACGAACGAACCCGACTACGACGAGATACTCGACACCGTTCGCTCGGTCTGAACCATCAGACAACACGAATCCGGTCGCCGACGCTGACCTTTCCGCCGCGCTCTTCCTCGGGAACACGCGCGATTATCATGAGCGTATAGGGATGGTCGAATGCGTCTTCGTCCGCCCATTCAGGGAACGTCTCGCGGCGTTTCTCGATGAACGTTCTGCGGAACCCCTCGGTTTCCTCGCCCGTGTCGGGGTTGCGTGCCGGAACGACGCACCGCCCGCACGGAGTCACACCTTCGAAACCGACGCCTCCTACGTCGAACGAAGGCGCGTCTTCGCCGACGAAACGGTCCTCCCAGAACGCAGGGACGCCGGAAACCTCGACGTTCGCGCGGAGACGACGGCGCGCGCTTTCGACAGTTATGTCGAACCAAGAAGCGAACTCCCGAACCGTCGCCGTGCTGACGACCGACGGACCCATTTCGCGTCTATCGACGTATCCGAGAGAGCCGTCCCGGCGTACCGTCGCGTCCACGTCGAAGAAGTCGCCGAGAAGACGTTCGGCACGGTCGCGTTCGTCGGCGACGTTAACCTCTTCGCCGTCAGGGAAGGAGACGACAGGCACGTCGTCTTGGAGTCTCACATCGGGGCGATGAACGAGAGGCGTCCGTTTGCCGTTGACGACATCCCCGTCTCCGTCGAAGACCGCGAACTCTCTGTCGCGCACAAGCGTGCCTCCGTCGAGAACCTTGGCTTCTGTCACACAGACGCATCCGAGGCTCTTGACGGGATAGACACGGAGTTTCTCGACCTTCGCGGTTTCCATGGTACGTCTACAGTCCGAGAGACGACAAGCTTACGGTGCGTCCGTCTCGACGAAGACGAGAACTGCGACGGTATCCTCGACGGCGTGTGGCGATATCTCGCGCTCGCCGGAGAAACGGATGGCTTCACCTTCCTCGACAAGGTGCGGTTCGCCGTCGAGCCGCATTTCGAGCACGCCTTCGTGGACGAACAGAAGTATCTCATTTCCGGGATGGCTGTGTTCCGGTCGCTCCTCACCCTCCGCGAGTCTGAGCCTCAAACACCGTGGCACGTCGAAGAGGTGTTTCACGTCTCCGTCCTCCCCTTCGACGGTGGCTCTCCGTGTCTCTTTCATGTACAGAATCGTCTCCACGCGGACATCCGGATTGCCCCGAATATGTTCGGAGATGACGGTATGGTACACGGATACATACCCCGAACCGATGAGTCGGCGTAAAAAACAGTTTCGTGTGCGTTCAGAATTCCGGAAAAGCCATATGCGTATCGTCTCTACTGCAAAAGTGGGGATATAATATGGGAACTGAATCAAACGAGCGAGAGATAGGACACGACGAATTCGACCCGGTTGGTACGCTCGCGTTGATAGCGCTGTACTTCGTGATACTCGTCGTGATGTGGATACTCATGTGGCAGGTAGAGTTCCTCGACGGCGGACCGACGGTGGTGGGCTAGATGGACATACATAAGTACGAGAAAGGCTGGCTCGTCGCGTCGCTTGTGCTTATCGTCTTCTTCATCTCCACCGTGGCGTACGTGAGCGCGATAACCGGCGTCGATATGGTAGACGACTCGGGAGGCACCATAGATCCTGACGAGGTGAACGACGACGACAGGTTCGGCGAACCGCGTGTCGAACAGGTAGGTGAGAACGAGTACGAGGTGTACATGAGAGCAATCCAGTTTGTCTTCCTGCCGAACACGGTCGAGGTTCCCGAAGACAGCACTGTAACGTTCTACATAACGTCCTCCGACGTTGTCCACGGCTACCAGATAGTCGGTACTAACGTCAACACGATGGTGATACCCGGACAGATATCCGAGATAACCGTTGAGTTCGACGAACCCGGCGAGCACGGTGTTATCTGTAACGAGTACTGTGGCTCGGGACATCAGGACATGGAGGCTATGGTAATCGTACATCCAGAGGACGAATGGGAAGAGATGCAGTCAGGCGGTGACGAAGGAGGTGACAGCTGATGGCTACGTTCGTAGACCGTTATCCGTTCGAGGCTAAGGTGACGCGTGTCATGATGGCGTCGGCGTTCGTCTTCCTTGGTCTCGGCGGTATCGGCGGTCTGATACAGGCACTCCACCGCACAGGATACCTGCGTTTCATAGGCGACGTGACCGACGGCTCCTACTACACCGTACTGACGAGCCACGGCGTCTTCCTTGCCATCTTCTTCACGATACTCTACCTCGTCGGTATATTTACGTGGGCTGTCGTCAAGAGCCTCGACAAGCCGCTCGGCAACCCGCGTATCACGAAGCTATGGGCGGGTTCGATGCTCCTTGGCACCGTCATGACCGCTGTCGCAATACTCGGCGGGTTCAGCGACTCGGTGCCTACGAACTCCGACGTTCTTTACACGTTCTACTCACCGCTGGAGGCGCATCCGCTGTTCTACATAGGTCTGGTCCTGTTTATCGTCGGCACGTGGATAGCAGGATACGACTGGTTCTCGACTTGGTGGGAATGGAAGTCGGAGAACTCGGGCGAGCGCGTGCCGCTGATGACGTTCATGGTGCTGACGACGACGCTTATGTGGTACATAACGACGGTCGGCGTCGCCGTTGAGGTTCTCGTCTTCCTCATACCGTTGTCGCTCGGACTCGTCAGCGAGGTCAACCCTCTTCTGACGCGCACCCTGTTCTGGTACTTCGGACATCCCGTCGTCTACTTCTGGCTGATGCCAGCCTACATGATGTGGTACGCCGTCCTTCCGAAGCTTTCGGGCGGACGCCTCTTCAGCGACCCGTTGGCGCGTGTCGTCTTCATACTCTTCCTCATACTCTCCGTACCGACCGGCATACACCACCAGTACGTTGACCCCGGCATACCGGAAGGCTTCAAGTTCGTCGCTATGACGAACACGATGTTCTTACTCCTGCCTTCGCTCCTCACGGCTTTCACGGTCGTGGCGAGTATCGAACACGGTGCGCGCCAGCGCGGCGGCACGGGCTACTTCGGCTGGCTCCGTTCCCTGCCGTGGGGCAAACCCGCTTTCTCGGGCATGGCTCTCGCTGGAATCATGTTCGCGGCAGGCGGCTTCAGCGGCATGATAAACGCGGGCATGAACATCAACTACCTCATCCACAACACCATCTGGATTCCGGGACATTTCCATCTGACCGTCGGAACCGCTACGGCACTTACCATCATGGCGGCTTCGTACTGGGTTCTGCCCCAGTTGACGGGCAAGCCACTCGCTGGAACCAAGATAGCCGCCGTACAGCCCTACCTATGGTTCATCGGCATGACGTTCATGTCGAACGCGATGCACCGCGCGGGGCTTTTCGGTATGCCACGCCGTACCTCGGAGCCGATGTACGAGGGCTTCGACTACGAACCCGCGTTCGGTACGGTCGCCGAAATCGATTCACAGATAGCACTCGGCGGTGTGCTTCTGACGCTCTCGCTGTTCATGTTCCTGTACGTCGTCGTACGGACGTGGCTCGGTACGAAGGTTTCCGCTGAGGGTGGCAACGTAATCGACGACGAACTTCCCGCTCCCCTCTCGGGACCCGAGAACGCGCCGCGTGTCCTCGACAACTTCAAGCTCTGGACCGCGATAGCGATACTTCTGGTGATACTCGCTTACGCGCTACCCATCGGATACATCGCTTCGCAAGGTCTGTTCGAGGGTAGCGAAGGCATACCAGTCACGGTAATCTTGGAGGTACTGACATGAAAAGGCACCTGAAGATACTGATAGTGATGGCTTTCACCGTGCCCATCTTCATAGAGCTGAGGACGTTCTTCGGGGACTTCCTCGGAGTCGAGAGCATATCGCTCCCCGTCTCGATAGTAGCCGCGATAATCGTCGCGGTTCTCGTTGTTCTCGTTGACGAAACGGTTACGTCCGGCGGCGACAGAGGCGGTGGCTCCGAACTGGTCGGAAGCAAGGACTGAAGCAGAAGAGGAAGGACAGAAACCGCTACAAATCTACGTTTCGTCGAGGTCCAAGTCTATTCTGTATCCCCCATCACCGTCGTTACCCGTTCCGTTCTCGACCGCGCTCACGTCCCTGAATGCCTTCAGATTCTTTGTCACGTCCGCGTCTTTCAACGACTCGGGAGGTTCGACACCGAAGTCGCGTACGACCTCTTCGATGCATCCCATGGTAGGAAGCATGAAGGAGAAATGGTCGGGGACGTAACCGACACACCGGTCGTGGTAGCTTTCGTGCGTCTCGCCCTTAGCACCCTCACAGCCGACCGCGGAGGTTCCTTCTGCCATCTCGTAGTACGTGCAGAGCGTAACGTCGCCCGGCGTCCTGTAGCTGTACACGTCGCCGACGGCGTTCTGTATACCGTCGCCGTACCTGCCGTCAAGGGTGACCGAACCGCTCGGAACTGTTCCGCCCATGATAGACGCCGACTCGACGATGTCTTCGTAGCCTGCGTCGTCGAGTGTCCGGAGAGCCTCGAAGACGGGCTGTGAACCCAGCGAGTTTGAGACGTACCGTATCTTCGTGTCAGGATTTCGCTTCGCGTAGTCGGCTGTGAACCGCGCCAGCTTAGGACCGTTCCATCTTGCGACTATCTTACCGGACTCCCACTCCACAACCGTCTGGTCGGTGTCCCAAGTGAATCCGACGACGGGGTGCTTGTAGCCGTTCTTTTCGAGGCTGTAACGGAGGAGAGACATACGTCCGAGCGCGGCTTCCTCGTTCGAAAGCCAGCCGTGAACAAATACCACGACTTCGTCGGGTGGTTCGTCTTCGCCTGTGAAGCCCGGTATCTCCCCGACAGTCCCGTAGTCCGTCTCGTCGTGTCCGTCCTCAAGGAACCACCTCTTCGGCACGCCGAGCGCGCCTCCTACACGCCCCTCGGGTGTAAGCGACGTAGCACGGACGCGGCAGGTGTCGATATGTCCGCGCGTGCTGACACGCGGGAAGTCCTTAGGACGGTGCTCGTGGAAGTACTTCTCGACGCCTATCGAGAAGACGAAGAGCGCGAAGGGGTCCTTGAACGGACCGAGTTTGTTCGCGTGTTTCAGGAGGCTCAGACTTCCTTTCTTGACCATGTCTGGTTTTGAACTTCCGGGATTATCAAGCTTCGCGGAGACAGTCGGAACACGAACCGCCGAAAGACGGATACGGCTTGCGCCTCTCTTTCGTGGCATGCGCTCGGACATAGACAACGTCAGGCAGATGGTGGGACTTCTCGGCGACGAAGGCTTCGTGAACGCACTCAAGAACGCCGAGAACCTCATCACGGACGTGGAGGAGACGCTCGAACGCGTAGAGGAAGTCGAGGACGAGGCGAACAAGGCTGTGCAGGAGGCGAACCAAGCATTACATGCGGTCGATGCGCGGCTCCAGAAGGTGGACGACACGATATCGCTGATAGAGGCGAAGATAGAGGCGGGATTCAGCCTTGGGTTCTTCTTCTTCGCTTTCAGTCAGTGGTCGGAGGGCGAACTCGTCTTCGCCGTCATTCTCGGCTTCATGGGTCTCTTAGGTGCGTCTTCGCTCGTGCGGACGATACTAAACATGCCACAGGTCCGTCGTCTGAGGAACATGGGCGACTACGCGACCGACCAGATATGGGAGGAGGTGGAGGAAGGGCGGGATAGGTGGTAGTTTCGCGGAAGCGTGGCTGTCCGAATAACGACGGAGAAAAGAAGGAAAGGGGTTCTCAGACCATCTCGACGTTCACCGCGCGTGGTCCTTGGTCGCCCTCCTCTATCTCGAACTCTACCTCGTCGTCTTCCTCGGGCGTGAAGCCCCCGACCTCCGTGACGTGGAAGAACACGTCCTCGTCTTCCTCGTCCGTCTCTATGAAGCCGTAACCCTTCTCGCTGTGGTAGAACTTGACTTTGCCGACCGGCATCTTCGGAATAAAAGCGGACTGCGGTTAAAAAAATTTTGGTCAGCGTCCGGGTTCTTCGAGGCGTACGCGCTAATCTCGGTCGGTGACGACTAAGTACGCCGCCGCGCCAGAACCGAGAGCGGCGATAAGCGCGAGGACGACGAAGAGGACGCCTTCGGTCGAGTATGTCAGGACCGCACCCGCTATCGTCGCGCCGAGCGCGCCTATACCGAAGACGCCCAAGTAGGTGTAGCCGTACGAGACGCCGCGCGCGTTCTCCGGCGTGTGCCGCGCTATCGTGTTCTGGTACAGCGGCTGGACGACGAACAGGAAGAAGCCGAGTACGAGCGAGACGACGACGAGCGCGACGGGCGCGTCGAGGACGAGGATGAAGGCGAGCGCGATTACGGCGAGCATGCCGTAGCCGAGAGCCATACGGAGTTCTGTGTTTTTCTCGGCGAGCCTTCCGCCCGTGTACTGCCCCGCGACACCGACGGCGAGGAGCGCGGAGTAGACGTACCGCGAAGCCTCGAAGTCGAACCCGAAGCCGGGGTCGAAGGCGATTACGTCGCCGAGTATCTCAGGAAGGAACGTTAGAATACCGCGGTAGTAGAGACCCGACGCCATAGCGACGACGAAGGCGACTGCGAACGCCGAGGCGAAGAGCGCGCGCGACTCTCTGACGAAGCCAGCGCCGGTTTCGCCGCCGTCGGCGACTGCGGGTTCCTCGAAGCCGAGACGGAGTGTGAAGACAGCGACGACGAGAGCGGGGAGCGCGAGAAGCGCGGCGACGACGCGCCAGTCAACGAAGACGAGGAGGACAGCGGTGACGAAAGGTCCGAAGCCTATGCCGACGTTGCCTGCCGCGCCGTGGTAGCCGAGCGCGCGTCCGCGTTTCTCGACGCCGCGCGAGATGAGCGAAAGACCGGCAGGATGGTAGACGCTCGCCGCCGCACCCCAGACAAGAAGACCGACCGTGACGCCGACGAGTCCCGGTATGAGGCTCATGGCAATAAAGCCGCCGGACATACCGACGAGGCAGAAGAGTATGAGGGGGCGCGAGCCTATCTTGTCGGCTAAGACGCCGCCGGGTAGCGCGCCGATTCCGAAAAGCGCGTACCCCGCACCGACAACGACACCGAGGACTGCGGGCGACACGTCGAACTCGGCGAGCCATACCACCATGAGTATGGGTATCGAGAGTTCGTAGGTGTGCACCGTGGCGTGCGAGACGGTCGTGACGCCGATTATCCGCCTGTCGTCGGACACATCCGGACTGGGTGACGGCGACACATATCCGCGTCGGTTCGTTTCGGGCGGGTGTCGATAAACAAACGTCCGGATTATCTAAACGAACATCCAGTAAAGATGTACGGATGCCTGAAGAATTCAACATGTAAAATGATGAGAAACGTTTATAATGAGGTAGTACGTGGACTAAAACGGAACAAGAGATGACCGAAGAAGACGCACCAATCGTCCCCGACGTTCGTGGCAGAAACAGGCGAAGAGAGAACGTCGAGGAGGTACACGTAGACGAGGACGGCATCCGCGAGGAGATGGACGCCCTGAAACGTGAAGCTCCCTTCGTTCCGACGGTAGCCAAGCGACGTGAGGAACGTATCAGGGACGCCGTAGGTGCGGACGACTAAGCGTCTGCGTACGGCTTTTCGGACCAGAACTCCGACTCCTTCTTCAGCTTTTCGACCCACGTGTCTTCGTCATTTGCGAGCAGAGTCACGAGCGAACGCGGCACGCCCTTGAGCGTGTCGTAGCCGTCGAGGTGTTCCTGTACCTTCTCCGTAAACTCCAGAACGTCCTCGTGTTCCGGCATTGCGTCGCGGTCGAGACGCGCGCGCGAGTGTCCGACGTGCATGTACGCCTTGAGTTCGATGAAGTCGGGCGAGGCGCGCTCAAAGATGCGTGCGTAGTCCTCCGCATCATCCATGTTCCAGCCGTTTATGAGCGTCGTGCGGATGACGGTGCGTCCGTCTGTTTCGGAGACAACGTCGAGCGTCTCCATGAGCGAGTCCCACGCGTCGTCGTCGAGTGCGCGCACCACACGGTCGAACGTGCGGCGGTCGGGTGCGTCAACGCTGATGTATGTCTGTGTGGGTTCACACTCGGCGATAACGTCAGGGTTGGTTCCGTTCGAGACGAGGAAGGTCGTGAGTCCGCGGTCGTGGAACTCGTCGATTAGTTCAGGAAGGTAGGGGTAGAGCGTCGGTTCGCCGTCGAGCGATATTGCGACGTGTCTCGGCTTCATCGCCTCGTCGAAACGCTCGGGCGGCACGTCGTCGTTGCCCTTGTAGCCGTTGAGGAGCTTGCGCTGGAGTTCGATGCTCGCGTCAACGACGGCTTCGGGGTCGTCCCACTCGGCGTCAACCTCCCAAGCATGCCCCTCGTGGTCGCGCCAGCAGAAGACGCAGCGTTCGTTGCAGGTGACGACGGGCGTCATCTGGACGCATCTGTGCGATTCGATTCCGTAAAACACGTACTTATAGCATTTGCCATTTCCTACAAGAGCGTTTTTCGTCCACCCACATGTTTGACACGCGGTGTGGTTCTCCATATGATAATCGGGTTTTGAGATCTGATTTGGACTGTCGTTTTCTCCAACGGCGTCTTTCTCCTTATCTCTCATCGGGGACATCTTAACGCCGCTTACTGTTATGGTTTGTCCTTACAGACCTCTTTGGGATTTAAAAGTACGTTTTTAAATAAGTATAACCGTTTCAATCCCTCGTTCGGGTTTTCTACTTCTGAGACAGAGGAGAGACTCGCCGCGGCGAGAGCAGGAGGTGGTGTTTCAATCCCTCGTTCGGGTTTTCTACTTCTGAGACGCGAGGCTATACGGTGGTACGTCGAGCGTGACCGTGTTTCAATCCCTTCCTCGGGTTTTCTGATTCTGAGACGCCCTGTCCGAACTCCACGAGTGCTTCCTTCGCCGTAGTTTCAATCCCTTCCTCGGGTTTTCTGATTCTGAGACACAGTACCTGGTGGATAGTATGGAGCAGGTGCCACAGTTTCAATCCCTTCCTCGGGTTTTCTGATTCTGAGACGGCTTCTTGCAACCCTATGGAGACATGAAACCGAGTGTTTCAATCCCTTCCTCGGGTTTTCTGATTCTGAGACGCGCGCGTCTCACGGCTTCGTGTAGTGCGGATTCGAGTTTCAATCCCTTCCTCGGGTTTTCTGATTCTGAGACCAGCAATGACTCCGCGCAGGACGTGTCTGTAGACCTGTTTCAATCCCTTCCTCGGGTTTTCTGATTCTGAGACAGTCTCGGTCTCTTGCGTGCGATACGTAGTGCGCGCTGTTTCAATCCCTTCCTCGGGTTTTCTGATTCTGAGACCGCCCCTGCTCTCCGCGTCTGTGCTTCCATCCGTCGGTTTCAATCCCTTCCTCGGGTTTTCTGATTCTGAGACCGCCCCTGCTCTCCGCGTCTGTGCTTCCATCCGTCGGTTTCAATCCCTTCCTCGGGTTTTCTGATTCTGAGACGTGGTCAAGGACCCGGACACGGGCGAGTATGACATCGTTTCAATCCCTTCCTCGGGTTTTCTGATTCTGAGACTTGTCCGTCGCGGTGAAGTTGTGAATCTCTCCGAAGGTTTCAATCCCTTGTTCGGGTTTTCTACTTCTGAGACACGAAGTTGTCTGCGGCGCGCGCGGCGAGGGTGTCAGTTTCAATCCCTTGTTCGGGTTTTCTACTTCTGAGACGCTCGACCTCATAGAACCGCCGTAGTAGATATCCAAGTTTCAATCCCTTGTTCGGGTTTTCTACTTCTGAGACCTGATGACGGTTCGACGGACGACAGTTCGACGGACGAGTTTCAATCCCTTGTTCGGGTTTTCTACTTCTGAGACTCGCGCCCCACCATCTCGGCTATCTCAGCCATCTGGGTTTCAATCCCTTGTTCGGGTTTTCTACTTCTGAGACTGGGGGTTATTGACCGGCTATTCCGACGACACGACGCGTTTCAATCCCTTGTTCGGGTTTTCTACTTCTGAGACCATCCTGCGCCGCCTCCACGTCGCCGTCCTGTCCCTCGTTTCAATCCCTTGTTCGGGTTTTCTACTTCTGAGACAGGACGGCGGTTTCGTTGAAGCCCGCTTCCACCGCGTTTCAATCCCTTGTTCGGGTTTTCTACTTCTGAGACCCTCTGACTCGGGCGACAGCGCGGCGACCGCGCGAGCGTTTCAATCCCTTGTTCGGGTTTTCTACTTCTGAGACCATGTCGCCGACGACAACCTCCATGACAGAGACGTTCAGTTTCAATCCCTTGTTCGGGTTTTCTACTTCTGAGACGTGACCCATACTTCGTGATAGAGGGGTTCGAGAACGGTTTCAATCCCTTGTTCGGGTTTTCTACTTCTGAGACTCGTGAAAGTGCCTGCTGACGGCGCAGGAGGAAATCCGTTTCAATCCCTTGTTCGGGTTTTCTACTTCTGAGACGAATCATGCCGCGTTCGTCGTCGTACCAGCGCGGCAGTTTCAATCCCTTGTTCGGGTTTTCTACTTCTGAGACAGGTCTACACTGTCTTCGGAACGGAGAATGAGGCAGTTTCAATCCCTTGTTCGGGTTTTCTACTTCTGAGACCTTCGTCGGCTGACGCTCGGTAGTCTCCTGATGAGAGTTTCAATCCCTTGTTCGGGTTTTCTACTTCTGAGACACTATAACCGTATCGTTCGGCTCCTTGTGGATTTAGTTTCAATCCCTTGTTCGGGTTTTCTACTTCTGAGACCTAACATCATAGCCTCACGGTGACTGCTCCAGTTATCGTTTCAATCCCTTGTTCGGGTTTTCTACTTCTGAGACCTGGAGTAAAGACCACAGATGACCGAGAAAGACACAGGTTTCAATCCCTTGTTCGGGTTTTCTACTTCTGAGACACGTCCGTCCGCGTCAGCGGGCGAATGTCCGAACGGGTTTCAATCCCTTGTTCGGGTTTTCTACTTCTGAGACGTCGACGCCCGCCTTTCGTTGCCGCCTGTGACTTGTGTTTCAATCCCTTGTTCGGGTTTTCTACTTCTGAGACACGCCAGCCCGCTACCAAGTTATCGGCGGCACGTGGGTTTCAATCCCTTGTTCGGGTTTTCTACTTCTGAGACTCACTCTAGAGGAGGCGGGTAGGGTGAAAGTTCGTTTCAATCCCTTGTTCGGGTTTTCTACTTCTGAGACGCGCGTCCACGTGTGCCGAACCGAAGCCTAAGTCAGCGACAGTTTCAATCCCTTGTTCGGGTTTTCTACTTCTGAGACGAAGCCGCCGCCTGAAGTGCTTCAGTGGCGTCCTCGTTTCAATCCCTTGTTCGGGTTTTCTACTTCTGAGACTTCGCCGTCCGCGTTCGTTCTGGGAACCCTCGTGTAGTTTCAATCCCTTGTTCGGGTTTTCTACTTCTGAGACACGCGACGAGGTCTTGACGCCCCTGAACTGTATCCTTGGTTTCAATCCCTTGTTCGGGTTTTCTACTTCTGAGACGTGGGCGGCGTTCACCGTGGAGGCAGACCGATGAACGTTTCAATCCCTTGTTCGGGTTTTCTACTTCTGAGACTGTAGACTCTCGCACGTGCCGTTCGCGGGTGTTTTGGTTTCAATCCCTTGTTCGGGTTTTCTACTTCTGAGACCGCGAAAGTCATCCGAAGCGTCGAGGACTTTATATGGTTTCAATCCCTTGTTCGGGTTTTCTACTTCTGAGACACGGACGGCGTTCGTGACCCTGACGCCGCGTCGGACGGTTTCAATCCCTTGTTCGGGTTTTCTACTTCTGAGACTCGGACTCGTCGCCGCCATGCTCATGCGTGAAAAGTGCGGTTTCAATCCCTTGTTCGGGTTTTCTACTTCTGAGACTATATACAGGAGGCTAAGGCGCGTCGAAGAACACGAGTTTCAATCCCTTGTTCGGGTTTTCTACTTCTGAGACGATTTTTATACAGAGATGGGTTCGGAACCTGAACCTGGTTTCAATCCCTTGTTCGGGTTTTCTACTTCTGAGACCCGGCTATCCGGTTGAGCAGAGACGCACCGCCGGTCGGTTTCAATCCCTTGTTCGGGTTTTCTACTTCTGAGACCTTGTCGTCGGTGACGATGTTGTGCTCGTCGGGGAGTTTCAATCCCTTGTTCGGGTTTTCTACTTCTGAGACAGCCGGTTCGCGGTGGACTACTCGCCTAAGAACCGTGGTTTCAATCCCTTGTTCGGGTTTTCTACTTCTGAGACGGCACCCCAGAATCATGCCTATAGCAAAATAAAGCTTTCTCAGCCGAGTAGATACAAGCCGGTTCTCATCAACCTAGGCTATAAACCGAGTATAAAACAGTCGATGAAACTGGTCATCTAAGGCGGTTATAGATTAGTTCCCCTACGAAGGTAGCACGGACTGAGTTTTTTCCACCATCGTCTCTGACCTCCACATAACCCATCTCCTCCAGATTTTCGTTCACGCTCCGGTGGACGGTTGTGTCAGACTTACCCGTCGCAACGGCTATACGCGTGTTGCTTACCGGACCGTTTTCGACGACGTACTTCAGAACCTCACGGTCGCGGTCGTTGAGTTTTGGTCGCACCGTGGGTAGCTGTACCTCATGCGACTCCTGAGTAACGTCGGAACGTATGTAGGTTGACCTCAGGTCGGCGGTGGTGGACATCGTGGCGACGCTCAGCGCGAGAACGAGCGCGCGGTCTCCGCCAGCGAGGTTGACGACGAGTTCGTCGTCCGTGTCGTCGAGAAAGTCGGCGAGAGCCGTCGTCGTGCCCTCGAAGTCGTCGGGGTCGAACTTCAGAAGCTCTGTCGTGATTTCTTGGTCTATCATGCCGACGAGACCTTCGATATCTTGTACCGCTCCTTTACCGCGCTGGTCGTCGTCGTCGGGACGCACAAGCACGAGATGGTCGCCGTCGTCAACGTCCTCGCCGACGATAAGACTCTGAAGGTGTGACGTGTTGAAGCCGAGTGTCGAGACGAACGTTGTCATGAGTGTTCATCGTAACGCAGGCG
The DNA here is from genome assembly GCA_034522195.1 of Halobacteriales archaeon. GTDB lineage: Archaea > Halobacteriota > Halobacteria > Halobacteriales > Halorutilaceae > Halorutilus. The sequence continues at coordinate 439,703 of JAXHLL010000006.1, forward strand.
CATACCGTTTTCGTGTGAGCGAAAAACGTGTTCCGCGCGTGTCTCGTCGGTCCGTCGTGCGTCGCGCCTTCCTTGTCGTGTCCGTCTTACTCACCGAACCCGACAATTCATTCGTCGCGGTAATCATTATCGTAACAATAACCCTGTTTCGCAGGACTCCGAACTTGGAGCGACTCGGAGACGGACGATGAACTTGGCGTGGAAGATATGAGCGAGTGGGCAGGACACGTGGAGGAGGACTTCAAGAGTGTCTTTAGCCGCGGCGACGTGGTCTGGGCACCCGACTTCTTCAAGCAGGGGAATCCTTATGGAAGTTAGCCACGTATCCCGGTCTGATGGAGCAAAAAATCGACCGTATCGTCCATGACGACGACGTACTCGGCGGTGAGCCGCGTATAGACGGGACGCGTCTCGGTGTCCTCTTCATCAAGGAGTGTGTCGAGGACAGAGGTCTCGAACCGCGCTCCGTCGCCGATAGATACGACCTCGACATCGCGGACGTGTACCGCGCGCTCGCGTACTACCACGACAACCCTGCCGAGATGAGAGAGATAGAGAAGGAGCGTCGAGAGACCGTTGAAGAGCACCGCGGACTCACGACCGACCCTTCGGTGGTTGGTTAACGTCTACCAACACTTATTAACTTCTGATAACGTACTATAACGTGATGCCGATAGAAGTAGACGAGTTCGAGGAGGCACCCGACGACGCTCTCGAAATAGACAGGGACACCAACAAATGGGAGGTTGTCGAGTTCCTGCTCAAAAACAGCAAGAAGGCGTTCACGCCGAAGGAGATAGAGGAAAACGTCGATGTACCCGAGAACAGCGTGGGAGTCATCCTTTCCCGCCTCGAAGAGAAAGATATCGTGCGCCACAAGGGCAAGTACTGGACGCTGGAGAGGGACGACAGGCTCGCCGGAGTCTCGGCGATGCTCGCAAGCACGCAGGCTCTCAACGACGAACTCGGCACGGAAGACCTGAGCGAGTGGGCGGAGCACGCGGAGGAGGATGTCGAACAGGGTCTTTAGCCGCGGCGACGTGGTCTGGGCACCCGACTTCTTCAAGCTCTCGATGCGTTCGGAACTCGGCGAGCCAAACCCGCGTCCTTGGCTTGTTATCAACACGGATGCACATCCGTTCAGCGACGAGGAGTACATCGCTCTTTCTCTGACAACGACAAAGCGCGATATCGCTGTGAAGATAGACGACTTGGACTGGGTGACCGGCGGCGGTCCGCGGAACAGTTACGTAGTGCCGTGGAATCCAGCGACGCTGAAACACGGATGGGTTGGTGACAACAGACAGGGGCGTCTCAGCGAGAAGTTTGTCGAAGAAGCTGTTGAAGAAATGAAGGGCTACGTCTGAGCTACTTCAAAGGAGTTCTGTAGACGTTTACCCGGAGAATGAGTCGTACAGCTCAGGGTTTTTCTCTATGTCTTCCAACGCCCTCTCGAACACATCCTCGTCAAGTCGGAAGACATCGGGTTCCTCTGTTTCCTTCGTGCTCATTCTGGAAAACGGTACGTGCCAGTAATACATAAGTACTGCGTCGGAGGCTTTCATCCGAGCGGAAGACAAACGTTCTGTTTTCATCGAATCGAAAGAGGGCGGGGACAAACTTTATGATGGGCGCGTCCGTGTGTCTTCCGCATGCCCAGACGCGTCGAAGTCACAGCAAGACCGACCGACGGTTTTCATGTCGAGAACTCCGACGGATACGCGCTTTACTCGTCGCTGTTGGCGCGTATGCGCGACGCTGACGAGGAGACGAGCGCGCGCGTCCACGACTCGGGGTTCTCGTCGGTGAGCGTCTCGGGACTTTCGGGAGAGTTCCGTCGGTCGGAACGCGACTACCACAAGCGTCTGGTATGTAACGAAACATACGACTTCGGTGTGGGGGTGACCGACCCCGAGGAGGACGCTGTCTTCGAGGCGATGGTCGAGCCTCTCGTGCTCGGAGACGGGGAACTGGAGGTCGGCGAAGGGACGCTGACCGTCGAGGAGTTCAGGAGCGACGAACGCGGATTCGACGCGCTCGTGGACGAGGCGGACTCGTACGACGACCCGTCTCTGCGGTTCTCGTTCGAGACACCGACGTGCATCAAGTACGGCGGCTCGGACGTTACGACGATGTTCCCTCACCGTACCGCGGTCTTTTCGTCGCTTCTGGGGAAGTGGAACGCCGTCGCTCCGGACGCGCTGGAGTTCGACCTTACGAGAGACGAGGTGGGGACGAACGTAATCGAGAAGCCCGAGATGCGGTCGCTGTACACGCACAGCGTGATGGTGAACAGGGTGCAGAACAACGGCGAGCCTCAGCCTATCTTCAGGCAGGGCTTCACGGGCGAGTGTACGTACGAGTTCGTGGGTGGCGCGCCCGAGGACGTGAGGAACGCTGTTACGGCGTTGGCTCTGTTCGGGGAGTATAGCGGCGTGGGGAGTGCTGTCGCGCGTGGGTGTGGGAGTGTGGACGTGGGGGTAAGAGAATGAGAAACGGAATCCCTAAGATGGGTTTTCTGGATGCTTACTTGCGAACTCTAACGTTTCAATCCCTCTGCCGCGGGTTTACAGAGTTTTCTTGTCCAGCGCAACTAATGAACTTGTCGGAGGAATCTCAATGGGTTGTTAGGGTACAAAGTATGCTAACTTTTATTAACCGACAGTTCGTGGGTTCGTTCATGCCATCAAAACACTCAGAACCGGACATCGAATTCAGCCAGATACGAATCACACAGCTGAACAAGGTAGGAGGTGATCCAATTAAGCCAGAGTATGCAGGAAAAATGGAGACGCCATACGGATTAAAGCCGTTCGTAACTGACCTTGATTGCCTAGAAGACGGCGAAGACTATGACGCCGTGTACGAGTTTACTGAAGGTTGGAGAGGGGAGACTGTCGCAAGGATTAGATTGGTCTTTGAAAACCGAACGAGACATACAGCATGACTGAACAAAATCCTGTAATCCAGAACGCTGGCGAGTACATAGAAGAGTTTGAGAAAGAGGAAGAAGACACGGACGAGCACGACGAGATAGCTCTCGACTATCTCAGAAACGTAGACGGCAGACTCATCGACCTCGGCTGGGGTTTCGAGGGTGCGAAGACGGTTGAGTTTGGGAACACAGACCAGTCTCTGCTCAACCACGTCCGGAACGGTGTCTTCTTTCTCCTGCATCTCAATCAGGTAGCCGACAATTTGGATGACCGTGTCCTTTCGCCCGACGACCTCCGCGATGTAGTGGCGATGTTCGTCGCGCACGACCTGCACAAGACGATTTACGACGAGGACTACAACCCCGAGGAGGAGTTCGATATACCGCGCGAAGTGGTTGAGGAGTTTGCAGAGGATACTGACCTGCTTGACTTCGCCGATAGTGCGACCATAGAAGACCTCTGGTCTTGCGCGTGCGCCCACCATGACACGTGGAACGCGAAGACAGGGAAGGAGACGCTTGCTTGGAAAGAGAGGAAGTACTACGTCAGGCTCGCCGACTCGTTCGCAAGCAGTCCGACACCGGAGGAGGCTGTGAGTGACCGTAGTGTCGCCGCTTTCGACGACGTTTTCTACGAGAGTTTAGACCTCGGCTACCACAGCCTTGACGAAACGACGGGTGTGCTCACGAACCTCCTCAACGCCGCAGTTGCCGACCTTCTTTCGGACTATGGATACGAGGTTGTCGCAATATATCAAGACGGATGTGTCTACGTCAGCAAGGGCGACGAGAAACCCGAGGTAGACGAGAGTTTCGTGGAAGATGTTTACGAGACTTTCACCGAGAAGGTTCGCAACTCGCACCGCTCGTATGCTAACGCCGTCGAACTCGCCGAGAACATCAACACGGTCTACAACCTTGGATACTACTCTCCGTCCGACGAGGACTTCTTCTACGCAGGTCCGGAAAGCGTCGTCCACGCGCTCGCTCACAAAGCCGCGGCTGACGGTAACGTGGACAACGCCCCGACCGACTCGATGGTAAGTTCGATACAGGAAGCTGGCGAAGCACTCGGCGTCGAACTCGACGAGACGCGTCAGTTAATAGGTGTCGCTCGTCTTGTGGGCGGAATCAAGAAGACGATAATTCCGGAACTTGACGTAGAGGACGAGATACAAGCGACAGCGGAGGTCTTTGGAGTTTCGGACGCCTTCCTTGAAAAGCTGGCTGAGATAGACGAGGAGACGCACGACGAACTTACTGCGGGAGGAAAGTTCGATTACTCGTACGGTATCGCACAAGAGCTTTTGGACAGAGAGGTGAACGGCGTAACGGCAAAGAAGCTATCGGCTAGCGACTTCGGCGACGCTGTCGGCGACCTGCTCGTCGAAAATCTGTCGGGACTAGATGGCTGGGACTCGATAGCTGAGGCGTTCGTGAGCGACATACGCGACGAACTTACGGCTTACATTTCCGACATACTCGTTGTAGAAGGGAAGTCACCGGACTATGACGCAGAGATAGACGACACCTTCGACCAGTACACATCGAAGAGAGGCGGTAAGATAGGCTGGCTCACGAATCGGACGACGACAGGGATGAACAAGAGCGAGATGGAGGCGAAGAAGTCTCTGACGACGCTCCAAGCTGGTTTCTCAAACCACACGCGTGTCGGGGCATCGAAACCCGAGAACCTGCTAATCTCCGTTCCGATGCGTATAGAGTTCTCTCTACGCGAAACCGGCTCGAACTGGCGCGAACCTGACCGTCTCTTCTTCCACTTCGTTCCCGACTACTTCTTCACGCCGATGTCGTGGGAGATGACACGCGCGATGATGAACAGGTACGACGACGACGCGCGCGTCCGTGTCGGAAGACTCGCCGAAGCGTTGTTCGAGTCAAAGTACGGCGAGGAAGAGTACACCGAGGTCCTCGAAAACCTCAGCTTCAACGAGGACGGCGGGCGCAACATGGTCGAAAGCATGATGCAGGGCTTCGACGATGGCTTCGGCTCCTTCGAGATGGCTTACTACAAACAGAGCGAGAACCAAACCGAGTTCGAGTTCTTCGGTATCTTCGTCGCGCTCGCAGTTGCTGGGTTCACCGGTCTCCGTGTCTACGTCAGTTCCAACCCCGTCCCCGACCTGAGAGCACGCGACTTCGACGAGATGGCGCGCATAGGAGCGGGACTGTCACAGACATCCCGGTTCTACGGCGAAAGCGTGCGTCTCACGGAGCTACAGGACACGCTCCGAACGGCGAGCGCGCTAATCAGCCTCGGCTACGCGACCGAGCGCAAGGACTCGCTGTTTCCGAAGTACCTGCGTGCGACGCGTAACAAGCTTCTCCCCGGTTCGTATCTGCTCAAGCGCATAGCACAGAACAACCCAGATGAGGGTTCCCGCATAGCGTGGAACCTGATGGACGAGGCGAAGTATCTCGATACAACAACAGGAGTTAAGATAGAATGACTCAGGAAACGAGCGACATAATCGACGAACTCGCAAGACGTGCCTACGACGTTGCGCGCCCCACCTCTTTCAAGGCGTACGCTGTCGAGCGTGTCTTCCGAGAGAGCGTCAAGGCGATAACAGAGATGAGTTCCGCGCGCCCGTCAGAGGACGACGCTAAGCTGTACGTCTCGGGTAGGATACAGAAGATGGTCGGCAGGGGCGAACAGGTGTACATAGTCAGCGAAGAGAAGTCAGAGCACGGTGGCACGGTAGAAGAACGTGCCGAGAGATACGCTGACTACTTCGTGGAGGAGGTTCTCTACGGCGTCTGCGACGGCAATCCGAGCCGTCTCAAGCGGATGTCGAACAACCTCGCCGACGGATTCTACGCCGCAACGCTCAAGCTGTGGCGCGAGGACAGGAACGAAGATGAAGACGGCGAACAGGCAGAAGAACAAGAAACCGAACAGACAAGTCCCCAATAATGGTATCAATAACCGACGCACTTGACAGAGGTACAGTTGACGAACTCACGAACTCGCCGCGGAACAACTACACAAGCATCGTTCTGTTGCGCGAGCTAGAGAGCCACGCTGTCTTTACGACAAACGGACAGGACGCCGATGTAGCTACAGTCGCGGTGTCCGACGGCGACGAGTCGGTAGAGTACTCGCCGGGTCTGATGTTTATGCGGAAGCAGACGGGTAGTGACCGACGCTACGGCAAGTCGATGCAGCGCGATATTCTTGGCATAGAGGACACGATGAGCGTCAACCGGATGAACCAGTACAGCCCCGAGAGCGTGCTATACGGAAGCGCGGCAAGCGAGGGCGACGAAGCTATCAGCGTCACGTCGCGCGTCCTGTACGACACGGCTTACACAGTACGTGACTCTACCGCTGTGATAGATGAGAAGTTCCAGAACGCTCCGGGCGACGACTACGCCAAGGAAGCCACAGCCGCGGTTCGTGAGCCGGACTTCTTCGAGCCGGGAACTCTTTTCCCGTCCGTCGTCACCCTCCGCGACGCGACACCCGAAGAGGTGGTATTCGCTCTCGGTATAACGCTCCAAAACAAGAGATACGGAGCCGCCACGTCGCGTCTTGGGCGTGTCAAGAACCACGTGGTCGACATCTACGTCGGGAGCGAGGAAGGTCCCGCGAACCTTGAACTCTCGAAGGCTCTTGTTCACCGGTTTGCGGAGAGCGAAGGAAGCATCGAAGACGTGGTGCACGCGAACTCGCTCGACCCTGACGCGGCACGTGGTTTCCTGAGTGAGGAGTATGCCAGCCTGTCAGAAAGCCTAAATGCGGAGCGTCTTTCGGACGAAGATGTGGAGTCGCTAAAGGAAACAGCTACCGAAAACATAGATGAGGTACTCGAAACACAGCAGGACAACGCGAAGGAGTTCATCGAATCGGTCACAGAGTCATGAACGTTGTCGAGGCACGTCTGACTACACAGGGACGCGTTGGCTTCGCGTCGCGTGAGGTGGGACGGTTAGTCGATACTTCGGAGTACATACTCAACACGGCTCTGTACTACGCGCTCGGCTTCGCGGGTGGCAGGTACGTGGACACGGAGTTCCGACCGACCTACATAGAAGACACCGACGATGTCGCAGAAGAACTCTACATAACCCCCGCCGCGCCCGTTGAACAGCCGAACTACTCGACGGCGTTCTACAACGCACGTGGTGACGACTACGCCACGATAAACTACTCAGCCGAGGACGACCCGCAGAGCGGCTTGAACCTACCCAAGTTCGGAAGTGAGCGCAGGTTCTCTCACGGGAACGAGTTCCGCTTCTATGTACTTCCGAAGGCGTCGGACGCGAACGAGATTGCTGAACGGATACCCGAGTACGCACGTCTCGGCAAGAAACGCGGTAAGGTTCGTGTTGGTACAAGAGTGGTTGAGGCGCGCCGGTCCTCGGGCGAGTTCACAGCCAACCATCCTTTCGGAGTGAACGACTACGACAACACGCCCATGAGTAACGTGGTGTCGAAGAAGATGCGTCCGACGCCGATAATCCTTCAAGCCAAATACGACGACGACTACCTGTCGATACCGCGCGAAGACAGACCTAACGCAAAGTTGCCTGTGGACCTCACCTTCTTGGGGAGGAAAAGATGATGAGGCTCGACGGCGTCGCTGTTCCACGCGTTGACGGTGGATATCTCGGCTTTGAGCCGTACGACCACCAAGCCGACGCGCAGGAAGTTATCAAGACCGAGGACGAATTCTTCGCAGTCAATACAAGTCCAACGGGTAGCGGTAAGACGTACTCGTGGCTGAAGCCCGCGCTTGACGAAGGTATAGACACGATAGCGGTTTTTCCGACCAACGCGTTGATAGCCGACCAGCTTGACACGGCACGCGAACTCGTGGAATCGAAATATCCGGGTGCGAATATTGTGGAGGTGACGGGGGAGTCCGTCGCAGAGTGGCGCGACAGGTCACGAAGTGCCGATACGAAGGGGCAGGCACTACGCCGAAAACTCGACGAATCTCTGGGAAAGAACCGTGTCACAGTCGCACTCACGAACCCCGACATATTCACGCTGATACGTAGAGACATGTATCGGCACAGAGACGTAACCGGGCTTCCGAACCGGTTCGGCATGTTGGTCTTCGACGAGTTCCATCTCGCTGACGTTAGACAGCGTGACTTGCTACTTTTCCTCGTAGACGAAATAAACGAGCTTTCGGACGAGTATTCGAGAGCCAACCGGTTCTACTTCCTAAGCGCGACACCCGATGAGTCCAGAACCTACAGAAGCGTCAAAGAGAGGATACAGGAAGACATACGCGAGGAAGCGCACTCAATACGCGCTGGTGCTGTCCCCCTGTCGGAAGCTGATGAGCGTCACAGAGGCGTCATGCCGCGGGTAAATCTTGAACTGCGGGAGACTCGAACTTTCCAGACAGCCGACGAACTACTCGGCGAGGAGAACGTCGAGGAGTTCGTTGAGTTCTGCCGTGAGGAGCAGACGGTGGTGATGCTCGACGGCGTACACGAAGTGGACGAGGTTTATCGAGAACTCAGCGAGAGAATAGACGGCGAGGTTCACCGAATAACCGGATTTAACGACGAGGAAGCGAGAGAGAAAATAAAGAGCTTCGACGTTCTCGTTAGTAACGCCGCTGTTGAGGTCGGTCTTGACTTCCAGCCCGAACGTCTGGTTTTCTCAGCCTCTAACGCTTCGAAGCTGGTACAGCGTCTCGGTCGTCTCCGAAAACTCGACGACAGGGACGAGCCACACGAAGCATGGTGTTACGTTCCCGGTCATGTCAGAGCAAAGGTAGAATCCGAACTTGACAGCGGAGAACTGGTGTCGCGTTCCAAGTTCGAAAGTAGCGTCAGGCAAGTCTTCGACGACGAAGTAGACCTGTCTTCGTACTCCACGAGATGGAGTGATATAGAAGCCTACCATCATGTTCAAGAACGAGTCGAAAATGTCACTTCTGACGAGGCGGAGGATGTACGCAGTAGTGGGTTAACGAGAATCGAGCGTCACTACTACGAGCCGTACGGGAGAACCTTCGATAAAGATGACCTCGAAAGACTCCACAAAGCTACCTCCAATAGACTCATTGAAGAACTGAAGACGTACCGCAGTTCTGGTCTTCAGGTTATGGTTCGAGACCACGAGGCGGGTGAGATGAAGCTTTACAACATGCTACATCTGCTGAAGTGGGGCAAAGTGGAGTTCTATCAGCCGCCCGAGTTCCGTTCACGTTTGTCGGAAGAAGAATCCCAGTTCTACGAAGCGTACCGGGATTACTCGGTTGGATTCTGCGACTTCTTCGGAAAGGTATCTTCAGACGACTCCGAGGAGTATGGAGGACGTAGCGTCTCATTCAAATCAGAGAATCAGAGCTTCTACCAGATGGTTAACTCAACTGACAAAGAACGGAAGCCGAGGATGTTGAGCGGTCTAAGCGTTCGGGTCGAAAACAATGACACCCCACGAATAAAGGGACTAGATTACCTGCGGGAGGAACTGAGTGACGTGGAACGTCTTGTGTATGCCTTCCCCGGTAGACCGTCAATGAACGAAGCGCAGTATGGGTTCGGCGATTTCTTCTTCGTGTATCCATTTGACGGTGATAGCATAACCTTTGGAACTACCGCACTCTTCATGCACTGCCTCGTACAGGACAGAGAAGAGGAAAAGAACAAGAAAAAAGACTGGTCATGGGACTGAAACGCGACGAACTCGTACAGGTTGGCGAGATAAATCAGTTCGTCTACTGTCCCCGTCGTCACTACTACATCAAGTTCTTCGACACCATCGGGGAAAACTATGAACTTACCGAAGGCTCGGTGAATCACAGAAATAAGTCCCGTCGCGGTGGCTGGACTGAGGAGATGTATCTGCGCTCGGAGAAACACCGTCTACACGGAAAAATAGACGTTCTCGACGAGAACGACACGCTGACGCCTGTCGAACGAAAACGCGCGGAGAGCGGCAGTTACTTCGAGAGCGACGAACTCCAGTTAGCGGCTTACTGTGTGCTGTTGGAGGACAACGTGCCGGGTAGCGTCAACGTCGGATACATTTACACCGAGTCGAACAGACAGCGTCACGCCGTGCGTATCAAAGACTGGCACAGGGAGCAGGTCAAGGAGATTGTTGACGTGATTCTCGACATGACCGTCGATAACGTGCCCCCCTTCACCGACAACCCGTCCAAGTGCGAGAAGTGCTCGTGCCGCGAGTACTGCATGCCCGAGGAATCCAAGATGCTGGGTGAAACACAATGACCGACACCGAAACCACGATGAAAGCCGCCGAACAGCTATTCGACGACTCGGTCGTCTACGTGACGAAACAAGGCTCACAGGTACGCGTAGACGGCGGACGCGTCGTAGTCTGGGACGTGGACGGTGACGAGGGCGAACTCGGCGCGTTCCCCGTCGAGAAGGTAGACACCGTAAACATCTTCGGAAACGTCAACTTCACGACGCCTTTCGTCCGCAAAGCGAACGAGCACGGAATCGTGCTCAACTACTTCAGCCAGAACGGAAAGTACCGCGGCTCTTTCGTCCCGCAGAAGAACACCATCGCAGAAGTCCGAAGAAAACAGTACGCGCTTGACGACGACGAGAAGTTAGCCATAGCGCGCGCTATCGTGGACGCGAAGATACGCAACTCGCGCACGCTTCTACACAGAAAGGGCGTCAAAGGTACGGGGAAGCTCGAAGACATTCAGGCGCGCCTGCCCAACGCGCGTCACCTGAACGAGGTACGTGGCACCGAAGGAGAAGCCGCTGAGGAGTACTTCAACCTCTTAGACGGCACGCTGACGAGCGGCTGGACGTTCGAGACGCGTTCGCGCAGACCGCCCGAGGACCACATCAACTCATTGATGTCGCTGACGTATACGATGGCGAAGAACGAGTGCATCAGCGCGCTGAGACAGTACAACCTCGACCCGTTCTTAGGCGTGATGCACGCCGACAGGCACGGGCGTCCGTCTCTCGCGCTCGACCTACAGGAGGAGTTCCGCCCTATCTTCTGCGACGCGTTCGCCGTCCGTCTCGTCAACCGCGGCACGCTGACACACGACGACTTCCGCAAGGACAACAAGCTCAAGGAAGACTCAATCAAGACGTACTTCGAGAAGTGGGACGACTACCTGCAGGAGGAGTTCACGCACCCGCACTTCGAGTACAAGGTCTCGCGCAGGAAGGCGGTGCGGATGCAGGCAATACTCCTACGTAAGATGATAGTCGGCGAGATGGAAGAGTACCACGCACTCAGGTTCAAACGGTAAACAGAGGAACGAAACATGAGACTCGCTATAGCGTACGACGTTTCGGACGACTCGACGCGTAGGCGCGTCTACCGAACGCTCGAAAGCTACGGCGCGTGGAAGCAGTACAGCGTCTTCGAACTCGACGTAACGCGAACCGAACGCGTCGAACTCAAAGACAGGCTCGAAGACCTGCTCGACGACGGAGACCGTGTCCGTATCTACCAGCTGTGCGCCAACTGTACCGACAGCATCACGGAGATAGGCGAAGAGTCCGAAGGTGAGGCGTCGAACGTAATCTGACAGGCCGATTCATGGACTGTTTTATACTCGGTGTACAGCCCCCCTCCGTGAACTGAACCGTCAATATGCGCCCATGAGAAAGAATTATAGGGTTATAGACCGGTTTTTGGGGTGCTGTCTCAGAATCAGAAAACCCGAGGAAGGGATTGAAACTTTCGCCCCTGTTACCATAAGTAGATTACATCAAAAGGTCTCAGAATCAGAAAACCCGAGGAAGGGATTGAAACACCAATAACCTCAGCCAGCAGCAGAGTGGACTCATGTCTCAGAATCAGAAAACCCGAGGAAGGGATTGAAACTACGTCATTAGCAGTACCATCCAGCCTGAACCTCAGGTCTCAGAATCAGAAAACCCGAGGAAGGGATTGAAACGGTGTTTCTGAGTCAAATATACGCGGTGCTATGAGGGTCTCAGAATCAGAAAACCCGAGGAAGGGATTGAAACTAACAGTATCTTTACATCTGGTGTAAAGTTATAAGGTCTCAGAATCAGAAAACCCGAGGAAGGGATTGAAACCGACGACAAGCACGACCGCGACGATGAGCGCGACGTGTCTCAGAATCAGAAAACCCGAGGAAGGGATTGAAACATGTCGGATGCTCATGCCGAATGGGACAATCTGGTGTCTCAGAATCAGAAAACCCGAGGAAGGGATTGAAACCGACGGATGGCGGTGGCGGCGGCGTCCCCTCCGAGTCTCAGAATCAGAAAACCCGAGGAAGGGATTGAAACAGCAGACCCGACTAAGATATCCCACGCCTGCTTAAGGTCTCAGAATCAGAAAACCCGAGGAAGGGATTGAAACCATAGCGTCCCGAAGGTCGTCGATTGGAGTCCGCGGTGTCTCAGAATCAGAAAACCCGAGGAAGGGATTGAAACGTTCTCGACCGTCCCTTCGTCGCAGACGAGAACGTAATGTCTCAGAATCAGAAAACCCGAGGAAGGGATTGAAACCTCTCTCTGTCTCTGTCGATGCTAACTCTGTCTCGGTCTCAGAATCAGAAAACCCGAGGAAGGGATTGAAACGATTTGTCGAGCGAGTAGAATCGTATCCCCGTCCCGTCTCAGAATCAGAAAACCCGAGGAAGGGATTGAAACTGAGAGACCGAGTAACGCGGCGGGGTTATCCGCGCGTCTCAGAATCAGAAAACCCGAGGAAGGGATTGAAACGTATCTACTACTGGATAGCATCGGACCCGTTAGCGAGTCTCAGAATCAGAAAACCCGAGGAAGGGATTGAAACGATCTTCGTTGATGCGTCGCCCGCTGTATCCTCGAGTCTCAGAATCAGAAAACCCGAGGAAGGGATTGAAACAAGCTTCCTGACGGAGAAGTTCTTAACGGAACTCTGGTCTCAGAATCAGAAAACCCGAGGAAGGGATTGAAACGGAACTTCCCATCAGTTCTCGACCTCCTTTTCGGGAGTCTCAGAATCAGAAAACCCGAGGAAGGGATTGAAACGTAAAGAGAAACACGATAACCGCGGGGATGAACCAGGTCTCAGAATCAGAAAACCCGAGGAAGGGATTGAAACGTAAGAACCCGTGTGTATCGTTCCGAGTTGGTAGGTCTCAGAATCAGAAAACCCGAGGAAGGGATTGAAACATGTCGCCGTCGTAGTTCGGTGCTTCGTATTCCATGTCTCAGAATCAGAAAACCCGAGGAAGGGATTGAAACGTCTAGTTCGCTCTTTACTTCGTCCGGTACTCTTACGTCTCAGAATCAGAAAACCCGAGGAAGGGATTGAAACTTAAGCACGTACCCACCGACGACCAAATCTACGGAGGTCTCAGAATCAGAAAACCCGAGGAAGGGATTGAAACACGCTCGGAATCTCGTCAAGGCTTCGGTCGTCGCGGGTCTCAGAATCAGAAAACCCGAGGAAGGGATTGAAACAGGATACGGCAGAAAGCGTAAACGAAGCCGTAACGAGTCTCAGAATCAGAAAACCCGAGGAAGGGATTGAAACCGTGGTTGCCCGCAGACCGCCGTACATCGTGGATACGTCTCAGAATCAGAAAACCCGAGGAAGGGATTGAAACAATCGGGTTCGTCGCCTAAGCGTTCCTGTCCCGGTCTCAGAATCAGAAAACCCGAGGAAGGGATTGAAACCTACCGAACGAAGATAACGACGGACGAACCCCTAACGTCTCAGAATCAGAAAACCCGAGGAAGGGATTGAAACAGAGCTAGAGGCTCGAGGGCTGTGTAAGAGGTAAGAAGTCTCAGAATCAGAAAACCCGAGGAAGGGATTGAAACACAACTCGGACAAGACTGCCGATTACCTCGAAAGGGTCTCAGAATCAGAAAACCCGAGGAAGGGATTGAAACGAGTTCCCCGACCGTCGCTACCTCGTCGAACGATTCGTCTCAGAATCAGAAAACCCGAGGAAGGGATTGAAACCTCTTCGAAAACTGATGAACGCGCTCGGCTTCACGGGTCTCAGAATCAGAAAACCCGAGGAAGGGATTGAAACGTGTCTTCGTCGTCGGGACCGAGCCATTTGAAGACGGTCTCAGAATCAGAAAACCCGAGGAAGGGATTGAAACGCAGATAGTGTCGAAGTGACTGTCGCCGCATCCGGTGGGTCTCAGAATCAGAAAACCCGAGGAAGGGATTGAAACAGAGTCGTACCGCAACGAAACTGCTGAATCTCCAACCGTCTCAGAATCAGAAAACCCGAGGAAGGGATTGAAACTGTCACCTATGAGCCTCTGATACCAGTCCTTGAAGCGAGTCTCAGAATCAGAAAACCCGAGGAAGGGATTGAAACGAACCTGTCGGCGAAGTCCTTGGCGAGTGATTCGAGGTCTCAGAATCAGAAAACCCGAGGAAGGGATTGAAACTTTGGTCGGGCATTACTGCTCGACCTCCACACTCGTGTCTCAGAATCAGAAAACCCGAGGAAGGGATTGAAACCGACGACGAGCACCTCCTCGCCACCGAAGACGCGCGTCTCAGAATCAGAAAACCCGAGGAAGGGATTGAAACCGGTCGAAGTCGGAAGTGTGGAACCATGCCGAGGGTCTCAGAATCAGAAAACCCGAGGAAGGGATTGAAACCGTCGCGTCAGTTTCGCCCGCGCCGACGGCGATGTCTCAGAATCAGAAAACCCGAGGAAGGGATTGAAACCGTGAATAATGGGCGCGCGCAGTAAGCTACGAATGTGTCTCAGAATCAGAAAACCCGAGGAAGGGATTGAAACGCATCATCCTCGAATCGGCAGACAACAAGCGCAAGAGTCTCAGAATCAGAAAACCCGAGGAAGGGATTGAAACTCCATCCTGACTTTCGTCTTGCCCGTCATCGGCGGCGTCTCAGAATCAGAAAACCCGAGGAAGGGATTGAAACTATACCACGCAAAAAATGAGCACGAACGAAAGAAGTCTCAGAATCAGAAAACCCGAGGAAGGGATTGAAACGGAAGAGCCGTGGGAATACTATCAAGAGCGCGACTACGTCTCAGAATCAGAAAACCCGAGGAAGGGATTGAAACGCCCGTGTCGACATTCTCTTCGAGATACGCACGGAGTCTCAGAATCAGAAAACCCGAGGAAGGGATTGAAACACGGTAGTACTGTCGGACGCGCCGCCCGCTTCGACGGGTCTCAGAATCAGAAAACCCGAGGAAGGGATTGAAACGAAATCACGGTCGAGAACGCCGGAGAAGACACGCAGGTCTCAGAATCAGAAAACCCGAGGAAGGGATTGAAACGGGGAATACGCCGCCCTCGTCATCGGCGAACTCTGCGAGTCTCAGAATCAGAAAACCCGAGGAAGGGATTGAAACGAACCACTTGACGAGGAGGACGTGATGGAAGCGGAAGTCTCAGAATCAGAAAACCCGAGGAAGGGATTGAAACGACGTTGACCGTGCCGCGTCTACGAGAGTTCGGTTTGGTCTCAGAATCAGAAAACCCGAGGAAGGGATTGAAACGCACTCTGGATAGAGATAGACCACGAGCCGGGACTCGTCTCAGAATCAGAAAACCCGAGGAAGGGATTGAAACTTAGAGGAGTTAGAGAGTGACGACGCCGTCGATGGAGGTCTCAGAATCAGAAAACCCGAGGAAGGGATTGAAACCGAGCGACACGTTATAAGAGTCGAGATACGCGAGGGTCTCAGAATCAGAAAACCCGAGGAAGGGATTGAAACTCGCCGTCGTCGTTGAGCACGTCACGGCGGGCGAGTCTCAGAATCAGAAAACCCGAGGAAGGGATTGAAACTTCCCAGACACGAGAAACGTCTCAGAAGGCGCGCTGTCTCAGAATCAGAAAACCCGAGGAAGGGATTGAAACGCCGCGTTCGGGCTCCTCGGAACCGTCGTCGGCGGCGGTCTCAGAATCAGAAAACCCGAGGAAGGGATTGAAACCATGTGAGCCGTCCTGCAGGAGGTAGAACGTATGAAGGTCTCAGAATCAGAAAACCCGAGGAAGGGATTGAAACGTTGATACTGAGGTCGGCGTCTATCGGCGCGCAGAGTCTCAGAATCAGAAAACCCGAGGAAGGGATTGAAACGATTTTGAAGCCGAATTGACGAGGTGATTCGGTCGCGTCTCAGAATCAGAAAACCCGAGGAAGGGATTGAAACAGCAAACATGGTGAGCATGGGTATGTCGATAGCGGGGTCTCAGAATCAGAAAACCCGAGGAAGGGATTGAAACTGTGTCAGACATCTTCGTTCTACCTCTTTCTCCATGTCTCAGAATCAGAAAACCCGAGGAAGGGATTGAAACGAGAAGCTCCTCCGCTTGACGGATGCGCTTCCGCGGTCTCAGAATCAGAAAACCCGAGGAAGGGATTGAAACGGCAGCCGAGCCGACATCACTGGTGCCGTCGCGGAGTCTCAGAATCAGAAAACCCGAGGAAGGGATTGAAACGATGAGATAGCGTACGGCGACGACGGCACCGAGGACAGGTCTCAGAATCAGAAAACCCGAGGAAGGGATTGAAACACGCGCCCCGGAACGCTGTCCTTCGGGAACTGGCTGGTCTCAGAATCAGAAAACCCGAGGAAGGGATTGAAACTGTCCGTGGAGAACTAAAACATGACTGGCGAAAACGTCTCAGAATCAGAAAACCCGAGGAAGGGATTGAAACCGTTCTGAGCTTCGACGGCTTGAACTACTTTATCCAGGTCTCAGAATCAGAAAACCCGAGGAAGGGATTGAAACCATTTACCCTTAGTCTCTGCCTGAGGCTTCAAGTGTCTCAGAATCAGAAAACCCGAGGAAGGGATTGAAACATCACTTGATAACCGTCGTCGTCGGCGCGAACCGTTATGTCTCAGAATCAGAAAACCCGAGGAAGGGATTGAAACCGCTTCATCCTGCGTGTCTACGGAATGGTAGACTCGTCTCAGAATCAGAAAACCCGAGGAAGGGATTGAAACGAGCTGGTGCTCGCCCTAGCCGACGAGATCCGTGAGTCTCAGAATCAGAAAACCCGAGGAAGGGATTGAAACATTCGACACGGGCGACAAGGAACGCGCGCCGGAACGGTCTCAGAATCAGAAAACCCGAGGAAGGGATTGAAACCACTCGGAGACCTCCGTAGTATCGAGGGCGTAGTCGTCTCAGAATCAGAAAACCCGAGGAAGGGATTGAAACAGGGGCACAGTATTAACCCCTGTGCCATGGGTCACGGTCTCAGAATCAGAAAACCCGAGGAAGGGATTGAAACGAGGAGATAAAGGAAGGCGACCACGTGAACTGGACGGTCTCAGAATCAGAAAACCCGAGGAAGGGATTGAAACGAGGAGATAAAGGAAGGCGACCACGTGAACTGGACGGTCTCAGAATCAGAAAACCCGAGGAAGGGATTGAAACCGTTCTCGTACCCGGTCCACGTCTGTACCTCCTCGCGTCTCAGAATCAGAAAACCCGAGGAAGGGATTGAAACAGGTGTCTCCGTCTGTAATCCCAGCTACCATAGAGGTCTCAGAATCAGAAAACCCGAGGAAGGGATTGAAACTGGTTTATCATCTCTCTCATCACTCACTAACTCTGGTCTCAGAATCAGAAAACCCGAGGAAGGGATTGAAACCGAGTGTACTACCAACGGAACTCCAGAAGAATACAGGTCTCAGAATCAGAAAACCCGAGGAAGGGATTGAAACGAGCAGGAACTTGACGAAACGCTCTTGGACTTAGGAGTCTCAGAATCAGAAAACCCGAGGAAGGGATTGAAACTTTAACTGCATATATCCCGCCTATCGTTATGGTTCGGGTCTCAGAATCAGAAAACCCGAGGAAGGGATTGAAACGAACGTGTTTGCGTCGCTACCACCGGCTTGTACTTGTCTCAGAATCAGAAAACCCGAGGAAGGGATTGAAACTCAAGTGCGACGACCGGCACGTCGAGGACCTCATCGAGTCTCAGAATCAGAAAACCCGAGGAAGGGATTGAAACGAACCGTTCGTACGAATCACGTGACGAGAGCGTCACGTCTCAGAATCAGAAAACCCGAGGAAGGGATTGAAACATCGTATTAGACCCGCTCCGAAGCCGATAGGACTGTGTCTCAGAATCAGAAAACCCGAGGAAGGGATTGAAACATCCCAGTAGTTTCAGGAATATAATCATAATCAGGAGTCTCAGAATCAGAAAACCCGAGGAAGGGATTGAAACCTAATCCGATTCCTGTCTCGACGAAAACCCGCGTCGTGTCTCAGAATCAGAAAACCCGAGGAAGGGATTGAAACTTCTCGGTGCCGTAGCCGTCGGTGCCGCAGTCCTCGTCTCAGAATCAGAAAACCCGAGGAAGGGATTGAAACGAACTCGACGAACCGACAGCCGAGAAGCACAGCGACGGTCTCAGAATCAGAAAACCCGAGGAAGGGATTGAAACCTATCGTCAGGGACTTCGTTTGGGACTCAAGATTCTGTCTCAGAATCAGAAAACCCGAGGAAGGGATTGAAACATCGCTCTCCCTGTCGTGCGCGCACAGCTCCGCGAGGTCTCAGAATCAGAAAACCCGAGGAAGGGATTGAAACGCAGAAGCTCGAAGACGAGGGCGTCTTGAAGTCGCGTCTCAGAATCAGAAAACCCGAGGAAGGGATTGAAACGCCTATCGTGAGAATGAAGTCCGTCAAAGGACCGGTCTCAGAATCAGAAAACCCGAGGAAGGGATTGAAACCGATGTCCGGCTCAACGGACGAGCGGAAGATCGGCGGTCTCAGAATCAGAAAACCCGAGGAAGGGATTGAAACGAGAAGATAGCCATGACGTTCAACATCGGAGAAGGGTCTCAGAATCAGAAAACCCGAGGAAGGGATTGAAACATTCTGTGTCTTCCTGTGCGTCTTTGTCGCGCGGGTCTCAGAATCAGAAAACCCGAGGAAGGGATTGAAACGTTAACGGCACTTATGTAGTCAACTCGGCAACTCGTGTCTCAGAATCAGAAAACCCGAGGAAGGGATTGAAACGTCACATACTCGGCGTTCACGCCGCGCCTCAATGGACGTCTCAGAATCAGAAAACCCGAGGAAGGGATTGAAACTTTTCTCGTTTTGCCTGATTGAAGAAAAGACTTTTGTCTCAGAATCAGAAAACCCGAGGAAGGGATTGAAACCGGCGTACCCGGCGGCGGCGGCGACGGAGAACACGCGTCTCAGAATCAGAAAACCCGAGGAAGGGATTGAAACTATTTTCGAGCGCGTCGAACGTCGTCGAGTTGCGTGTCTCAGAATCAGAAAACCCGAGGAAGGGATTGAAACCATGACTGGTGCGGTCCCCGGCGATGTCGTAACTGGTGTCTCAGAATCAGAAAACCCGAGGAAGGGATTGAAACCGACGAGACAGCCAATATCTTCGTCTCGCTCGGGCTGTCTCAGAATCAGAAAACCCGAGGAAGGGATTGAAACCGAACCATCGACGTTTATCGTCGTACCACGACCGCCTCGTCTCAGAATCAGAAAACCCGAGGAAGGGATTGAAACGTTTCTGGAATACCTGAACCTCCGTATAAGTACGACGTCTCAGAATCAGAAAACCCGAGGAAGGGATTGAAACAGCGAGACGACATATTCGCCGGCAGACTCATAGGAATGTCTCAGAATCAGAAAACCCGAGGAAGGGATTGAAACATCTCGTCGACTCAACAGCAGGACTTCATCGACGAATGTCTCAGAATCAGAAAACCCGAGGAAGGGATTGAAACGTCCTTCCCGGCGAATCAGGCACGACGAACGGGACGTCTCAGAATCAGAAAACCCGAGGAAGGGATTGAAACATCCGCGCCGTGATTCCGGTCGTAGCCGGGATAAAGTCTCAGAATCAGAAAACCCGAGGAAGGGATTGAAACCCTCCGGCGAATCTGGAAGCAGTTTCAACAGGACCGGTCTCAGAATCAGAAAACCCGAGGAAGGGATTGAAACTGGTCGTCGCGGGCGACGACGCGGAACTAATCGACGGTCTCAGAATCAGAAAACCCGAGGTAGGGATTGAAACGGTGTCGAGAATACAGAGACGGACGAGTTCCTGATGTCTCAGAAGTAGAAAACCCGAACAAGGGATTGAAACAGAATCCTCTCTGTACCGAATGCGAATGCCGTGCCGTGTCTCAGAAGTAGAAAACCCGAACAAGGGATTGAAACACGGTGCCGTCGGACTGCGACCTCGAAGTGTCGGGCGGTCTCAGAAGTAGAAAACCCGAACAAGGGATTGAAACACGACGGATGCGGTGTCAATCCGATGGAGACGCAGACGTCTCAGAAGTAGAAAACCCGAACAAGGGATTGAAACGCGACTATCCACCGATTGATACGGGCGACCTCGCTGGGTCTCAGAAGTAGAAAACCCGAACGAGGGATTGAAACCGGAAGCAAAACTGTCGTCGCTCGTCTCGTAGATGAGTCTCAGAACCAGAAAACCCGAACGAGGGATTGAAACCGATAGCCCCCTGTAGCGAGAACTGCCAGTAGGCGGGGTCTCAGAAGTAGAAAACCCGAGGAAGGGACTGAAACCTTCGCTGACATGTATCACACAACGGCAAACTCCTTCGAATCGCAGTTCCGTAGCTCCTCAAGCCCCTCCTCGCGCGTCACGACGGGTTCGTAGCCAAGTTCCTCACGCGCCTTCGTGTCGTCCACGGTAACCTCGTGTCCGATGATAGCGAGCGTCACCTTGTCGAGCGGAGGCGGACTCGAACGTCCGAGAGCGCGCCAGACGGTTCCGAGCACCGACGCTGTAGGCTTGGCAAACCATGACGGTACCGACCTGTCCGGCGGTTCGACACCACGCGTGCGGACGAGTTCTGTGATAAACTCGCGGAACTCGACGGTTCCGTCGTCCGCCACGAAGTACGCTTCGCCGCCGTCGCCGTTTTCGGCGGCGAGGAGATGACCTTCGACGACGTTGTAGACGTGGGATGTTGAAGTAGGATACCGTCCGCCGTCGAACCAGAAGTACCGTCCCGACTCGATTGCTTCGACGAACTCCGGAAGGAGAGTCTCGTCTCGTGGTCCCCAGACGAAACGCGGACGGACGGCGACCGTCGTGAGTTCTTCGTCGTTCGCGTCAAGGACGTATCTCTCTGCTTCGCCCTTCGTCTCAGGATACAGGCCGACAGGATTTTCGGGGTACGGCTCCGTCTCGTCCACGTCGCGTAAAGGACTTCCGTCGGAGAGTACTGCTTCTGTGCTCGTGTGAACAAGAGTGTCGACTCCAGCCTCGCGCGCTGCTTCGACGGCGTTCTCGGTTCCGCGTACGTTCACCTCGACGAACTCCTCACGCGCCCCCCACCGGTCGGCTTTCGCGGCGAGATGGAAGACTGTATCACATCCCTCCATGCCCGAACTCATCGCTTCCACGTCCCCGAGGTCACCACGGACGGCTGTCGCGCCGCACGCCTCGACGGTACGCGCCGACTCGTCGGAGCGTGCGAGTGCGCGCACATCACCGACGCTCTCCTCTTCTTCGAGACGTTCGAGGAGATGTGTTCCGATGAATCCCGAACCGCCCGTGACGAAAACATCCATGCGGGTTTGTTGGACGACGACGATAATAACCTTGGGGGCGGAACGTGTCTTTACCGCGCGTTACTTCGCACGTCCTTCTATCTTTTCGAGAAGGGACGCAAAAGCACGTGCCTCCGTAGCCGCGAGGCTCTGATCGTCCTTCTCGTACTCCTCGCTCAGCCGTCTCAGGTCTTCCGAGTCCGAACCATCGCCGGTGTCGGCGATACGGTCGTACACCGCCCTCGGTGCCTCGTGGAGGTCGTCAGCTTCGACGCGCGCGGTTACCTCGTTGGCGGTCCACGAGGTTTCGAGGTCGTCGTATGCCACAAGATACGCGGCTAACGCGACACCCGCCGCAACAGACGCTCGGTACTCGCCTATCTCCGACTCCTTTTCGTGTCTCTCGTGCCTCTCCCAAGCCTTCTCGAAAAGTTCGACCGCTTCCTCGGTCTTCTCAGCCTCCACGTTCAGAAGCGCGCTTCCGTGCAGGTCCTGTGTCTTCACGTCTTCGGACCTCGTAAGCATACGTACGGTTCCGAACCACCGCCTTTCCTCGTCCGAGTTGTCCACCGCGTTCTCCGGTACGGTGTTCAGTATCTTCAGAGCTGACTCGGTGTACTCGACGATGGCGTCCTCGTCTCCGGTTTTGAGACAAGCCTCAACGAGCCTTCTCATAGCATGTACCGCGCCACGGAACTCCTCCCTGTCCATCCATATGCTCACCGAAGTTTCGAGATGCTCCTTCGCCTCCTCTGTCTTTCCGTCGTTAAGAAGAAGAACACCGTAACTGTACCGCGCCTCGGCTAGCCGTGGATACAGTTCGATAGCCCTCCGGTAATGCTCGACAGCCGTCTCTGTTTCGCCGAGTCTCGTGTGTAGCAGAACCGCGTAGTTGTTGTGTGCCTCGGCGTCGTCGGGGTTCTCTTCGACAGCCTTCTCGTAATGTTCAGCCGCGGTCTCGGGTTCGTCGAAGGCGTCTTCGTGTCCCGGAATAAGTCCGTCGTCGGTGAGTTCGTATACAGCGTACGGTCTTCTTCCCGAGAGCCTCCTGAAACAGTCGGCTATACCTTCGAGTCTACGGACAGCGTCCTTCCTCGTGCTCATCCGTAAGGCGCGCTCCAGATTCTTGTCGCCCGCTACATGGTTCCGGAACTCCAAGACAGCGTCTGCGTACTCCTCCGCGACTGCTTCACGTAGCTTCTTCTCATCCTGCTCGTCCAACTCCACGCCTGCCGTCATCTCTCCGACAGCCCAGTCCACTACGTCTTCTTCGTCATCGAAACCGTCCTCGTAGCCGTCGAGGTCTTCGGCGACTTTACTCCAGTCGGACACGACCTTACGGAGACCGTCGCTGTCGTTTTCGTCGGCGAGTCGCTCGACGCGTTGCCGGATGTCTTCGTCGAAACCCGCCGTCGCCGAACGTAAAGCCTCGTCAACGTCTCCTTGGTTCTGCATCCCGACGCCCATGCCACTAGGACCGACCGAACCTCCCTGGGCACCCTGCGACATCTGACCTTCTCCACCCACAAGAAGACTGAATATGGCTCCTTCTGCTGGCATGCTTGAACACGTAATCCGCCGGAAGTATAATCTTTTGGATACGAAAAAACGCGAAAACGATGACTCTACAACGGGAATCCACAACGAGATGCCTCTACCGCGAGAACCTCTCGAACTGTCCAGCAGAATCCATACGGTCACCACGCGCGTCCGACCGGACGAAGAGCGCGACCACGCTCCCACCCATAGCGATGAGCGCGAGGACGCCGTACATCGACTGCACACCGACAGCATCGACGAGGCTTCCCGCAAGCAGTTGTCCCGCGCCCGCGCCGACACCGAAAGTCGCGGACCAGAGGAGGGTTTGCGCCGTAGACGAGAGGGTTTTGGGCGATATCGAGTCGGCAAGGCTGACCGCGGCGAGATAGAAAGCGGCGAATGAAACGCCGGTGACAAGGTGCGAGACGACGACGAGGTAAGGAGACGACACCGAGAAGTAGACGGCGTACTTGACAGCATAGAGGAACGCGCCAAGGACGAGCAGGTACTTGTAACGTGTCGTGAGACGGAAGAGGTAGATGAATGCTACGGCTTCGACGGTCGTGAGTACGAACCATCCCACTCCCGTCATGGCATCCGTGCCTCCGACATCGCGTATATAGACCGAGAAGAAGTCGTTTCCGGCGAGTAGAGTCATACCGACGAAGAACGCCGACGTGAAGAGAAGAATGAAGTCCCGGTCGGTGATGAGACGGACTGCGTCACGTCCAAGTACGCCCATCGGGTTCGCCTCGCGTTTGGGAATACCCCAAGCCACAAGAATAAGCGCGACCATGCCGACGGAGTAGACGTAAAAGATGAGCGCGCTTCCGAGTTCGGCGATGAGGAATCCGTAGCCGAGGCTTCCTACACCGAAGGCGACGCTTCCGAAGGCACGCAGTCTGCCGTAAGCGACACCCGTCGAGAGTGCGAGCGAGTCCGTGATGGGCGATATTGGCGCGTAGAAGACGGCATAGACGAACGTTCCGACGAGTATCACGAAGAACGTCGCCTCGAAGAACGGACCTGCCGGGTACGCTAGGACGGCGACACCCGTGACGAAGGCGCAGACGAGAAGGACCTCGCGTTGCGCGCCCTTCCAGTCGGTCACGAATCCCCAGAAGGGCTGTGCGCCGGTCGCGGCGACCGTAATAATCGCTCCGATAATCCCCATCTGGAAGCCGGTCATTCCTATGTCTTCGAGGAAGACGTTACGGAAGGTGCCGAAGCCGCTCAGAGCGGCGAAGTAGGAGAAGTATATCAGCCTGAAACGCGTCTTCGTTTCCACACGTCGAAGTTTCGCGGATACCTCTTTGTGGTTGCGGTACGCTCTAAACAGAACGGAGTACAGCTATGTACGGCTACCGACTTCTATCTCTGCGTGTGCTGTCGCGCCCACGGTCGCGTCTGGAGGTTCCTCTGTCGAATCCACGGTCAATGTCTCCGCGTGTCTGACCCCGTCGGAGTTCACGGTCGTGCGGACATTCGTTATCCTCCTGTCCGCGGCTCAGGCTACGGCGCGGGGTACACGAATCATCGAGAATCGACAGGTCTGGCGAGTTTTGGAGTATCGGGTAGTCGTTTCTGACCGTCTCCCACGTGCTCGTGAAGTCAAATCCGAGCATGTTCGTCGGCGCGTTGCTTCCTGTCATCTGCGACGTGGAAAGCGGCGCGCCTCCGTCCGAGTCGCTCGTTCCCGACGCTTCTTCGTCCCAGTACGAATCGGTTATCGGACCGTTTGCCTGTATCGTCGTGCCTGTGTCAGTTATGCGCGTAGTTACTGTCTTCCTTTGTTTCGGTATTGGCGGTCTATCCGTTGAACCGGGGAAGTCTGCGTTATCACCGATTCCGCGCTCGTTGGTTTCGGAGCTTGTAGAAGAGATGCCTGTCGTAACTGTAGTGTCGTCTCTGCCGACGAATCCACCCACATCAGTCGCACCCGCACCCGTAGCAGTCGGCACGCCGACAGAGTACGTTTCGTCGATAGTACCATCTTGAATTAACCCGGCGAAGCCGCCGACGGTGTCGTTTCCAGTCACGTCTCCACGAGCGTATGACTTGTTGACTTCACCCTTTTCCATGTTTCCGACGAAGCCACCAACTATGTCGTCCGTGGATTCAACGTTTCCTGTCGCGGCTGATTCGGTAACATTCGACGTATAAAGCTCGCCGATGGAGCCTGCGAATCCCCCAACCCATACGCCATTGCTCGCCGTCACGTCGCCCGTCGCTATGTTACGCGAAACGACGCCAGAGCCTTCATTGTCTATATCACCTGCGAATCCGCCGATATACTCATCCTCTCCCTGCACATCTCCCGTTGAGAACGAGCCGGTGACGGAACCATCCCAGATACCGCCGAGGAAGCCGCCCCCGCAACATCCCAGTTCGGTGACATCGCCCGTCGCGTAAGAGTCGTGGACTTCCGCGCCGTAATATACCCATCCTGCGAACCCACCTGAACAACAGAACTCGGAGTAGACATCCCCCTCGGCGTACGAGTTACTGACCGTGGTGTCGTCCTCTATCCAGCCTGCCAAACCGCCCCCACAGCAATCCCGAGCGTTGATATCGCCGGTCGCGTACGAGTTTTCGACCGTCGAACTGAAGCTTTCATAGGTTCTCTATCCATCCCGACAGACCTCCAGCACAGCAGTTCTCAGCGTCAACGTTACCCGTCGCGTACGAGTCTTGTATACTGCCTCCTTCGAACCAGCCGAAGAGACCGCCCGCACAGCAGTTCGGTGCTTCTACTTTGACTTCCGAGTATACGTCCTCGAAGACGTTGCCGACGGAAGAACCGGAGGCTACGTTCGCCTCGCCGACTAAACCACCCGCACAACAGCTGACGGAGACAGTGCCTGTCGCGTGCGTGTTACGAACTTCGGTTCTGTTCGTCCAGCCCGCCAAAGCACCCACTGTGTCGGCTGTCTCGTCCGTGATGTTGACATCTTCGATACCAAGGTCGCGTACAGTCGCTTGGTCGGTTGCACCGAACAGACCAAGATAATCAGTGCTTCTGCTTATCGACAGTCCTGTGACGACGTGACCGTCGCCGTCGAGAGTTCCCGTGAAGGGTGTGCTCGTGTCAGGTCCCACGGGGTCGAATCCCTGACCGCTGTTCCACGCGCTCGTCCCGCTCGCATCTATGTCGTTGGCGAGCCGGTAGTCCTCGCTAAGGCTCTCGTTCATGCACTGTAACTGGTCTACGTTTTCAACCAAGAGAGCGCCGTCCGTGTCCGTGCTGTACGTCACCGTCGAACAGTCGGGTGCTGATTGCGCCGCCGCCGTTCCAACGAAGACTGCCGAAAGCACGACTACCAATCCAGCCACCAGAGCTATTCTCTTACAATCCATGGAATGAATGCTATCTCACATCATATAAAATAACGGGGTTCTGCGGTCGTCTGTCTCACGAGAACCAGTATTTTTTTGCTACGCACGACATGTTCTTGAGTATGGACACGAGCATGCGTTACAGACAGTTCGAGGGCGAACGCGAGTACCTCGTCCGTCTCGAAAACGGACGCGACTGGCGCGCGCAGATAGAGGAGTTCGCCGACGAAGAGGAAATCGACGCAGCGTGGTTCAACGGCATGGGCGCGTGCAAAGACGCGACCATCTGGTTCTACGACCAAGACACGAAGGAGTACCTGCCTAAGGAGTTCGACGAGCCTTTCGAGGTTGCGATGGCTGTCGGCAACGTCTCGTTCCTCGACGGCGAACGTTTCGCCCACACACACGTCCTTCTGACACGCGAGGACGGCAGTACAGTCGGCGGACACTTAGACTCGGCGACGGCGTTCGCGGGCGAGGTCTACGTCCGCGAACTCGAAGGGCGCGTCGAGCGCGAGCACGACCCCGATGTGACCGACTTAGACCTCTGGTCGGACGACAGTCTCTGAGGACAGCTACGCGACCTCGGAGCCGGGAACCGTTCCAGCCGCGTTGGCGAGTTCCCCGGCGGAGTCGCGCGCTCTTTCACGCAGGTCGTAGACGCTGTGGTAGTCGTCGGGTTCGCGCTCTCTCCGCGACGCGACGCCGACGACCTTCGAGATGGTGTCGTACTCCGCCGAAACGATGTCGCTCGCTAAAGACGGCATTCCTGCGCGGTCGGAGAGTTCCTTCGCTGACGAACGTCCTGCGTAGACGACACCAGCGTCGATGTCGACGAGGAACATCGCAAAAGGAACCTCGCCGAACTGGTCTTCGAGGAAACGTTGCGCAGTCTCGTGTTCCCAAGGTATCGAGCTTACATCGCCGAGACGACGCAGAGCCTTCGCCGCGCCCGAGCAGTAGACGCAGTCGCCGTCATAGATGAGAACGGAGCGCATGCCTGAGATACGTTCTCGACGGTTAAATCCCCGACGGTCGTCACCGTTAATACCGAACCGTGCGTTTTCGGTAGTATGGGGGGAGTGAAGCTCAGCGAGGTCGGAGAACTGCTCGAAGACCTCGAATACCCGGTTACGAACGAAGAGGTACTCGAACAACTCGGCGACGTTACGCTGTTGCTCGCCGACGGAGAGACAAAAGTCGAGACCGTCGTCTCGGAGATGGAGGACGACGGGTTCGACAGCCCTACCGAACTCAAAGAAGGTCTGTACGCAAACCTGCCGAGAGAGGCTGTCGGCGAACCCGGGCAGTCGGAGGGCGACGCCTAATGCTGTCGGTAGACGGACGGGCGGGTAGGTAGACGGACGGATACCGCGGCGTCGTCAGGGTTATTAGAAAGTCGCTACAACCGAACAGTATGACAGACAGCACGGCACGAGGGAGTCCGTGGTTATGAAGCCGCGACGCATCGCCTCCCTCTCGGACGACGAACGCACCGAGATAACCGACCGTTCCGCTGACGCCGACGTTGCGGACGACGTGCGTCCAATCGTTGAGCGCGTACGCGACGAGGGAGACGACGCTCTGCGTGAGTTCACGCGCCGTTTCGACGGCGTGGAGGTCGACAGCATACGCGTCGAAGAGGACGAGATACGCGAGGCACGCGAGTCGTGCGACGACGAAGTCTTCGAAGCTATCGAACACGCCGCCGAACGTATACGCGACTTCCACGAGAAACAGGTACGCGACGACTGGAGCGAAACGGAAGACGGTGTCGAGGTTGGACGGCGTTTCGTTCCGCTCAGTTCGGCGGGTGCGTACGTACCCGGAGGCGGCGCGGCATATCCTTCGACCGCTCTGATGACCGTCGTGCCCGCGCGTGTCGCGGGCGTCGAAAATGTAGTCGCCTGCACGCCGCCGTCTGTTCCCGACGCCACCCTTGCCGCACTCAATGTCGCAGGCGCGGACGCAGTCTACCGCGTCGGCGGCGCGCAGGCGATTTCAGCGATGGCGTACGGCACCGAGACGGTCGAAGCGTGCGATGCCATCGTCGGACCGGGGAACGTCTACGTCACGGAGGCGAAGAGGCAGGTACGTGACGATGAAGCGGCGCGCATTGAGTTCCCCGCGGGACCGAGCGAGATACTCGTCGTGGCGGACGAGACGGCGAATCCGCGACACGTCGCGTCGGACATGCTCGCACAGACTGAGCACGACGCCGACGCCTCGGCGGTTCTGACTGCGACCGACGAAGAACTCGCGGACGAAGTCGTTGACGAGATGGAGAAGAGGATAGAAGAAGCGGAGCGCGGAGAGACCATGAAGTCAGCGACGTGCGAGATACTCGTCGGTGACCTCGACGCTTGCGTTGAGTTCACGAACGAGTACGCGCCCGAACACCTGAGCATCGTCACGAGCGACGACGACGCCG
This sequence comes from Halobacteriales archaeon, assembly GCA_034522195.1. Taxonomy (GTDB): domain Archaea; phylum Halobacteriota; class Halobacteria; order Halobacteriales; family Halorutilaceae; genus Halorutilus. The sequence goes on from JAXHLL010000006.1 coordinate 468,426, forward strand.
TCTTGAGCCGGATACGCAACGCGGGTTCGGTCTTCTTAGGAACACACACACCAGTCGCGGCGGGCGACTACGCGACAGGTACGAATCACGTCCTTCCGACGGCGGGTGGCGCGCGCCTGTACGGCGGTCTGAGCGTAGACGACTTCGTGAAGACGACGACGTACCAGCGTCTTTCGCGTAATGGTATCGAGAAACTCGCCGAGACGGTGACGACGCTCGCGCGCGCCGAAGGTCTCGAAGAACACGCGCGCTCCGTGGAGGAAAGGTTAGAACCGGAAGATATGAAGGGTGAGAGCGACCGTTAGAAGTATGGAAAGAAGCTACACCGCCGAAGTCGAACCCGGCGAAGACGCACTCGTCAAGGGCTGGGTTCACGAGGTACGCGACCTAGGAGGCATCGCCTTCGTCATCGTGCGCGACAAGTCCGGCAAGATACAGATAAAGTTAGACGACTCCGTAGACGACGAACTCGTCGAGCGCGGCACAGAACTCGGACGCGAGAGCGTCGTCACAGTCGAAGGGCGTGTTGAGGAGGAGGAGCGCGCACCGACGGGCGTCGAGATAGTGCCGACCGAAATCGAGGTTCTGAACGCCGCGGAACCCGAACTTCCGCTCGACCCTTCGGGAAAGGTAGACGCAGAACTTCCGACACGTCTTGACAACAGGACGCTCGACCTGCGCAAGGAGGAAGTGAAGGCGATATTCGAAATACGCGGCGAGGTTCAGGACGCTCTGCGCGAGAAGTTCCGCGAGATGGGCGCGACAGAGATAAACACGCCTAAAATCGTTGCCACGGCGACGGAAGGCGGCACCGACCTCTTCCCTATCTCATACTTCGAGCGCGAGGCGTTCATGAACCAGTCGCCCCAACTGTTCAAGCAGATGATGGTCGGAAGCGGTCTGGAGCGCGTCTTCGAAATCGGTCCTATATTCCGCGCCGAGGAGCACAACACACCCCGCCATCTCAATGAGGCGACGAGCATCGACTTCGAAAGCGCGTTCGTGGATGACAAAGAGGCGATGGAGTTCTGTCAGGACGTTACCGTCGCCGCGTACGAACGCGTCCACGACGAGTGTCAGGACCAACTCGACGCTATCGGTGTCGACCTGGAAGTACCAGAGACGCCTTTCGAGTACCTGACCTACGACGAGGCTATCGAACTCGCGAACGCCGAGGGTATCGACCACACGCTCGAATGGGGCGACGACCTGACGACGGAGGCGGAGCACGCTCTCGGCGAGGCAGTGGGCGAACACTACTTCGTCACCGACTGGCCCGCCGACGCGAAGCCTTTCTACGTCATGAAGGGCGACGAGACGGCGCGCGCTTACGACATGATGCATCCACGCATGGAACTCATGAGCGGTGGTCAGCGCGAGCACAGACACGACCGTCTGCGCGATGAAATCGCCGCACAAGGTCTCGAACCCGAGGAGTTCGAGTACTACCTCCGCGCCTTCCGATACGGAATGCCGCCACATTCGGGATGGGGACTCGGTCTGGAACGCCTCCTCGTCACGATGCTCGACATCGAAAACGTCCGCGAGGTCGTCCTGTTCCCGCGTGACAGGCAGAGGCTCGCACCGTAGCCTTGACACGAGCGTTCGCACCCGGACATATCACAGGCTTCTTCGCCGCAGTCGAAAGAGACGACGCGCTCGACACGGGTTCGCGCGGCGCGGGTATCGTCATGGAGGACGGTGTTACCGTGGAGGTCGAAAAGTCGGACAAAGCGTCCGTGGCACTCGACGGCGAGACGGTCGAGTTCGACGCAGTGGAGCGTGTCTTGGGCATGTGTGACGTAACGGCGCGTGTCGAGATAGAGACGGACGTGCCCGTAGGATGCGGATTCGGTGTCAGCGGAGCGTCCGCGCTCGCTGTCGCGCTCGCGGTCAACGAAGAGTTCTCGTTAGGGCAGGAACGCGAACAGATGGCGGCGGCAGCACACGTCGCCGACGTTCTCGCAGGAACCGGACTCGGAGACGTGGTTCCACAGTCGCTCGGCGGCGTCGTGACGCGCATCGAACCCGGCGCGCCCGAAATCGGTCTTTTCGGCGAGATAGAGGTCGAAGACCCACGCGTCGGCTACACGGTCGTCGGAAAGCTCGACACATCCGACGTTCTCGGAGACGACGAAGCGATGGAACGCGTAAACAAGGCTGGAGAGTCGGCACTCGACGGTCTTCTGAAGTCACCGAGCGTTGAGAAACTCATCGACCTTTCGTGGGAGTTCGCTCTCGAATCCGGGCTTGCGACGGAGAGAGTACAGGACGAAGTCGGCGAAGTACGCTCTGCTGGCGGGAAGGCGAGCATGGCGATGTTGGGCGAGACGGCTTTCGGCGTCGCTGGAGGAAACGACGAAGCACTCGGGGAGTTCGATGCTATTACAGAAGTCTGCGACGAGGGCGCGAAGGTTCTTTAGGCTCAGCCACGGGTTCGTGGTTCAAGTTCTGACAGAATCATTTTCCAAGGGTCGCTTTGACGGCGACCGAAAATTATATACAGCATCTTCCGAAAATATCTCGACGGGTGTAAAAGAATGGGCGTACTCGACTCGTTCGGCGCGTTGGTAGGTAGCATAATAGCGTCTATCGTGCTGTTGGTGTTCGCTATCGTGAGCTTCTTCATCACGGTGTTCATCGTACAGGTTGGTGCAGGGCTTGCTGGCTACTCCCCGAGCGGGGACTTCGTCGTTCTCTCAGCCGCGATAATCGCCACCGGGGCTATCGTGGCAGGGGCGACACCGATGTCGAGTCTCAGCGAGACCATAGAGTGACGCTGTCCTTCATTCGGTAATGAGTTCAGTGGTCTCCAGAAGCACCGCTATTATCAGGGGACCCACGAGGACACCGATGGCGCCTAAGGTCAGCGCGCCGCCCGCGAAACCTATGAAGTAGAGGCTCGGAGGCAAGCCGGTGGTTCTGTCCGCGAACAGGGGTCTCAGGTAGGCGTCGGGCAGGAATCCTATGACGACTATGCCGAACACGAAGATTACGGCGGCTTTGAACACGAAGCCGGCTGAGAGTTCCAGCGCGACCAGAGCGAGTATGAGTATAGAAGGACCAAGGATAGGTATGAACTGCAGAGCCCCCGCAATCAGAGCGAGGGACATGAAGGCGTCGTACCCAAGGAAGTAGAATACGGGAAGAGCCATCATGAAGGTCACGAACGACGTAATCGTCTGTACCGCGAATATGCCCACCAAGGTCTTCTTTATCCTGTCGTGGTAGCTGTAAAGGATGTTCGCGGACGAGTCCGGCAGAATCGCTGTCATCTTCCTCTCAACCGACCTCGGGTGTTTCAGTATAGCGTAGAGGAGGAAGACGAAGAGGAACGCCTTCAGTGACAGTGACGGGAGACTACTCGCCAGACTCACAGCCGCGGACGTTATCCAGTCTCTTGCCAGAGCCACTATCTGTGATGTAGGATACGTGTAAGTAAACTCGGAGACCTCCACAGTTATCTCCTCGGGCAGACTCGAAATGAAGCCTATCAGCCTCTGTCTCCTCCGGAACAGAACGAAAAACACGGGCAGGACGAGCGTGATAAGCAGGAGGAATGCGAACATGGTGACTATCGCCGCGGACTGCCTGTCCGAAAGACGTCCTCTGCCGACCCTCTCTTTCACGGGGTAGAGCACGTATGCGAAGACAGCCGCAAGGAAGATGGTCCAGAAGACCTCCGACAGGGCTATCAGACTTATTACGGATATGAGTATTAGTAGCACGAACAGCCATAGTTTTCTTCCCTCCACCGTATCCGGGAGCAGTCTCGTTACCATCCTTGACCTGCAAACAGGAGCGATGACATAAAAGATGTCCGAAGGATGCTGGTCTTTCGCCGGTATACGTTATCCTAACCAACCCGGGAGTTGATGATAAAAAACGTCTTACAGGTTCTACAACTCGACCCCACGCCCGTCTGCTCAGTCGTCCGTTCTGGCTCCGGCTTCTTCGTCTGTGTGCTCCAGTTCCCTCTCGTACATCGCCGCGCGCTCCTCGCGCTCCTCCTGCTCCTTCTTCTCCTTGATTTTCTTGAGACGGAAGATTTCCTCGCGCTCCATCTCCTCAAGACGTAGCTCTATGAACTCCTGCGCGTCCTTCAGTTCCGGTATGAGCTTGAACTCCAGAGCGTTGACGCGCCTCTTCGTCTTTTCGATTTCGTCGAGCATCTTCTTCATCGCCGTCTCTATCTCCGCCGCAATGATGATTGTCTCTATCAGCTGTTCGTACGTCTCCGCCGCCTCGTCGATACGCGCGCTCGTGTCCAAGAGGCTGTATCCGCGTTCGCCCACGTCCTTGCGAACCTTACTTCCCTCTATCTGAGGCACGACGACACCCATGATGTTCTTCGATTCGAGGGTTATCTGAGGTGTCTCGGCGAGTGCCGAAGCCGCGCCGCGTACCGCAACGTCTCCGTCGAGTGCGCGCGCCTTGTTTATCTTCTTCTGAGCCGCATCGTAGTCGTCTTCGAGATGCTCGCGTACGTCCTGCGACTCCTCAAGAATCTCCATGAACTCCATGATGAGACCGTCGCGTTTCTTTTCGAGAGTCTCGTGCCCCTGCTCCGAAAGCCCGATACGGTCCTTTATCTCCATCAGGTCCTTGCGCGTCGGCTTTACCTCGTCTTCTATCGCCATTGTTGTGTGTTAGACTCCTGTGTATTAAGCCGCCGCCTCGGCTTCCTCCTTCTCCTCCTCGTCGCCGACGTAGTACTTCTCGACGAATTCGTCGTCGATGCGTTTCATTTCTCTCTTGGGAAGCGTCGAGAGTAGGTCCCATGAGATACCGAGCGTCTCCTCTATGGTGCGGTTGGTGTTCCATCCTTGGTCCACGAGTTCGCTCTCGAAGGCGTCGGCGAAGTCGAGGAACTTGTTGTCGCGCTCCGACAGAGCCTCACGTCCGACGATGTTGACAAGGTCGCGCAGGTCGTTACCCTCGGCGTAAGCGGCGTAAAGCTGGTTCGCAACGTCCTCGTGGTCCTCGCGCGTGTATCCCTCGCCTATACCGTCGTCCATGAGACGCGAGAGCGAAGGCAGGACGTTGACAGGTGGTTCACGTCCCTCGGATTCGAGACGGCGGTCTATGTATATCTGACCTTCCGTGATGTAACCGGTCAGGTCGGGAATCGGGTGCGTGTCGTCGTCGCCCGGCATCGTCAGAATCGGAATCTGCGTCACAGAGCCTTCCTTGCCCTCGATACGTCCCGCGCGCTCGTAGAGGTTCGCGAGGTCGGTGTACATGTATCCCGGATATCCGCGGCGTCCCGGAACCTCCTCGCGCGCCGCGCCGATTTCGCGGAGTGCCTCGCAGTAGTTGGTCATGTCCGTCAGGATAACCAGCACGTGGTATCCTTTGTCGAATGCGAGGTACTCCGCAGTCGTGAGAGCGAGACGCGGCGTGACGATACGTTCGACAGCAGGGTCGTCGGCGAGGTTCTGGAAGACGACCGAACGTTCAAGCGCGCCAGTACGTTCGAACTCCTCAAGGAACTCGTTCGCCTCCTCCTGTGTTATACCCATCGCGCCGAATATGACTGCGAACTCCTCGTCCTTCGTCTCGGCGTCTTCTTCCGCGCCTATGTCGTCGCGTACGTCGGCTTGGCGCGCTATCTGAAGCGCGAGTTCGTTGTGCGGCAGACCGCTCCCCGAGAAGATTGGAAGTTTCTGACCGCGGACGAGAGTGTTCATGCCGTCGATAGCAGAAACACCCGTCTGTATGAACTCGTCGGGGTACTCGCGCGCATGAGGATTTATCGCCGCGCCTATGATGTCACGGCGGTCTTCGGGAACGATTTCGGCTCCGCCGTCTATCGGCTCACCGCGTCCCGAAAGGACACGTCCTAGAAGGTCTTCGGTAACGGGCATCTTCATCGTCTCGCCCAGGAAACGGACGCTCGAACTGCGGTCGAGTTCGTCCGTGCCCTCGAAGACCTGAAGGCTTACGATTTCCTCGCCGGATTCGAGCACCTGTCCGCGTTTCGTGGAGCCGTCGGACAGCTTTATCTCGACAATCTCGTCGTACCCGACCGGTTCGTCAACCTCCACGAAGACGAGCGGTCCGCTTATCTCTGTTATCGTTTTGTACTCTTTCATCTTTGGAATACCTCCGTTCGTGGGTTCAGGCTCATTTCCGTCATGATAGCTCACCGAACTCCTCGTCGAGTCCTTCGTCTATCTCCTCGGCGAGCGGCTCCCAGTCCGCCTCCGTCGGTATGTTGAACATCCGCGGTGCCGAGTCCACGTCCTGTATCTCTTCAACAGTCACACCCGCGTCGAGTGCTTCGAACGCGAGGTCGTTGAACTTGCGTATGAGACGGAGCATCTCGAACTGCTTGCCGAGGTCGCAGTACGTGTCCACGTCGTGGAACGCGTCCTGCTGGAGGAAGACCTCGCGTATGTAACGTGCGACTTCGAGCGTCAACTGCTGGTCCTCTGGGAGAGCGTCCTTGCCGACGAGTTGCACGACTTCCTGAAGGTCGGTCTCCTCGTCGAGAACGCCGACAGCCCACTGACGCGTCTCCGCCCAGCCCTCCTCGACTTCGTCGGCGAAGAACGGGTCTAACTGTGTCTTGTAGAGGGAGTACGAGTCGTTCCAGTTTATCGCAGGGAAGTGGCGTCTCTCGGCTAAGTCGGCATCGAGCGCCCAGAAGCATTTGACGATACGTAGCGTGTTCTGTGTGACAGGCTCCGAGAAGTCGCCGCCGGGCGGCGAAACCGCGCCGATGACGCTTATGGAGCCGTCGTATCCGCCGAGCGTCTCGACACGTCCGCCGCGTTCGTAGAACTCTGCGAGTGCCGCCGCGAGGTACGCGGGGTAGCCTTCCTCGCCGGGCATCTCTTCGAGACGTGACGAAATCTCACGCATCGCCTCCGCCCACCGCGATGTGGAATCAGCCATCAGAGCGACATCGTAACCCATGTCGCGGTAGTACTCGGCGAGCGTGATACCCGTGTAAATACACGACTCGCGCGCCGCGACAGGCATGTTCGACGTGTTGGCGATGAGAGACGTGCGCGACATCAGCGGCTTGCCTGTCTTCGGGTCTTCGAGTTCGGGGAAGTCGTCTATGACCTCCGTCATCTCGTTGCCGCGTTCGCCGCATCCGACGTAGACGACGATGTCTGCGTCGGACCACTTCGCCAGTTGGTGCTGTGTGACCGTCTTTCCGCTACCGAACGGTCCGGGAATCGCCGCCGTACCGCCCTTCGCTATCGGGAACAGAGTGTCCAGAATACGCTGACCTGTCTGGAGCGGCGTCCGCGGTGTCTGTTTCCTCTCGACCGGACGCGCCTTCCTCACAGGCCACTCCTGAAGCATCGAGATTTCGGTGCCGTCCTCCAAGACAAGAACTGTCTCTTCTACGGTGTACTCGCCCTCGTTGACCTCCGAAACGGTTCCTTCCACATCCGGAGGAACCATCACCTTGTGTTCGATGCTCTCCGTCTCGGGTACGGTACCGATAATGTCGCCCTCGCTCACCTCGTCGCCCTCCTCTACCTCGGGCGTAAAGTCCCACTTCTTTTCAAGGTCGATACCGGGCGCGTCAACACCACGGTCTAAGAAGTCGCCCATCTCCTCTTCGAGTATGTCGAGCGGACGCTGTACACCGTCGTATATCGAGTCCAGAATGCCCGGACCTAGTTCGACGCTCAGCGGCGCGCCCGTCGTGTATATCGGCTCTCCGGGCGATATTCCGCTCGTCTCCTCGTAGACCTGTATCGTCGTCACTTCTCCCTCGATTTCGATGACCTCGCCCATCAGCTCTTCCTCACCGACACGTACCACGTCGTTCATCCGTGCGTCGAGACCTTTCGCCTCGACAACGGGACCGCTCACGTTCGTGATACGTCCCTCGTCCTCTGTCTCCTGTGTTTCTGCCTTGCTCATGTTTTACTCCATTAGGTCGATACCTATGGCACGTTTTATCTTATCGCGTAGCTGTCCCTCGCCTTCACCGCCAAGCATGACGACGACCGGCTCGACACTCGTCTCCGCGTCCTCACGCACACCGCGCGAAAGGTAGTCGAGGTCGTCTTGGTGCATGACGACAATACCGATGTCGTCCATTCCGAGAACGTCCTCGACTGCTTCGTCAAGGTCGTCGTCCTTGTTCTCGTCGCGCACCTCGCGGAACTCGTCTATGCCCGCGAGCCTGAAGCCCGTCGTGAAGCTCGGCGCGCCTACGACAGCGATTCTCATATCTCGAACACCTCGGACTCTGTTCGTCTCATATAACGACCTCCTCCTCTATCTCTTCGACGCTGAGACCTGCTTCTTTTCCGCGTGCTATGCCGCGTATGTTCTGAACCTCGCGCTCCTTCGACAGGATGTACGAGATTACGGGCGCGACAGAGTTGGGGTACTGGTTCTTCATGCTGACCGCGAAACCCATAAGAACCTCTTCAAGGGCGCGGTCGAACTCGACGAGGCTTCCCGTCTCTTCGAGAGCTTCCATCGCCTCTTCCAAGTCGTCGCCGTACTCCGACTCACGGAGTGCGTTCACGAGTTCTTCGCGGTTTCCGACGAGCCTGCGGAGTTCGTCCGCCGTGAAAAGCTTACCTCCCTCTATGTAGTACTCGCCTACATCGACCTTCTCACTTCCCGCGGCACGGAGCGCGTTACGGACGTTGAGTATGTCGATTTCAGCGCGGAGGAACTCCTGATAGACGCCTTTCGGACCTTCGGTTCCTTCTTCTTCGCCTCTCACGAGTCCTTCGTAGAAGGTCCTGTCCACGGCGTTTTCGAGCGGGAGCAGTACGCCCATGTCCTCGAAGTCGCGTAGTGCTTCTTCGAGAGCGTCGCCGAAAGCCGTCGTCGATAGCTCCTCGACGACCGTCTTAACGTCGTCTCTTTCGGCGAGTGATTCGAGAAGGCTCTCGTCAAGTTCTCCTGCGGGTATCAGGTCAGCGTGTATCTCGTCGGGCGTCGCGTCGGTGTAGACGCCACGCAGAACTGTCTTTATGTTCCAAGCATCGTACTTACGGAGGTAGTCCACGACCGTATCGTGTAACGAACCCTCCGACCACCGCACGATGTCGGAGAAGTTTCGCGCCATGTTGTCGTAGAGCGCGTACTCGATTAGGTCAACGCCCTCGTGTCGCGCACCCAGCCGGTTCATCTCCTGCCCGTACTCGTTCTCCTCCATGTAACGCGCTATCTCGTTTGGAGACATACGTACGAGCTTTCTGTAGTCGTCCTCGTCGAAGAGCTTCGCTTTACGGGCACGGACACGCGCACCTACGTACTCGTAGTTGGACGTTCCTTCGCTCCCTATACCGAACTTCCTCAGGTCCATGGCTACGTTTCACCCAGAAGCCGTTCGGATACCTCCTTAAGCGAGCCGCTCCATACTGTCTCTAGCACCGAGTCGAAGCTGTTGTTGACACGTACGTCGCCGTCCGACGCTTCGACGACCACACCGCCGAGTACCTCGGTCGTTCCGCCGTACTCGAAGCCACCGTAGTCGTCAAGGATGCCCTCGACGAGTTCCTCGTCTCCTTCGGAGGAGTAGACCGTGCCTGTGTCCTCGCCGAGTTCTTCGATGGCTCCTTCAAGGAGGTTTCGTGTCATCTCCTCGCGTCCTTCCTCGGTACCTGCGAGTTCTTCGCTTACGTCGGCACGGAGTTCGGCGAGAAGGTCGCGTTGTTCCCTCGACCTCATCTTACGCGCCTCTAACTTCGCGCTCGAAATCTCCTGCTCGCGGAGCTCCTCGGCGCGTTTCTCAGCCGACTCACGCTCTTCTTGCTTGATGCTCTCGGATTCCCCGCGTGCTTCTTCAAGTATCTCCTCCGCCTCCTCCTCGGCTTCCTGTACTATCTCTTCCGCACGCGTGCGCGCTTCGTCTTTTATGTCGTCTACTACTGTTTCGAGTCCCATGATGAGAGTGTTTCGGGGGGCTTTACGGCACCAGGAATATGACGACGATGGCGAATATGACGAGCGTCTCGGGAAGCACCGTCATCAGAAGACCTCTACCGAACATGCCGGGGTCTTCTGCCATCGCACCGACTGCGGCGGAACCTATTCCGCGCTCCGCGATACCTGCACCGAGTGCGGCTATTCCAACGCCGAGTGCCGCCGCCGCTTTCGCCATACCGTTAGCGTTTGCTTCGGCTACGTTCTGAGCCGCCTCTGGAGACATCTGTGCCGCCTGCTGTGCTACCACCGGGTCGATTAGTTCAATTACCATTTTTATTTACCTTCCTTTGTGTACTTTCTCTGCTTTCCGAACGGTTCGAATTTGTCCCCGCCGCCTTCATAAAACTTCCCAAAGAATTCGACATACTCAAGACGCACCATCTGGATTCCCGCCGCGGTAATACCGAGCAGGAGTACGACGACGTGACCTATCGCAAAGATGAGAACGGCTCCAAGAAGTGCCACAGCGACGAAGACACCTTCGCCCATCCACACCAGTCCCGGGAAGACAACCTCTCCGGCGTGTTCCGCGGGACCGCCTGCGATGCTCGGAAGCATGAAGTGTGTCTCGCCGTCGTGTTCGTACGCGCCGAAGACGAGAAGGTTGACGACGAAAGCCATGCCTGCCTTTGCGAGTAGGACAGCCATTATACGCAGGTACGAAAGAACGTGACCGAACGCGTTGGTCGGCATCTCTATCGCACCTATTATGCCCTCGGCGTAGACGACCATCACAGCACCCACACCGGCGACAGCCAGACCGGCGAGACCGACCTCGGCAGGGAAGCCTGAGAAGCCGAGCGCGAACATCTCGTTGGAGTTGAGGACTGAGCCTCCACCGACGAGGAAGTCAGGCTTCGAACCTGCTCCGTGGACGCTGAATACCCAGACGAAGAAACCGTTGAGCACCATTATCCACGAACCGTCCTCCAACACAGCGTCCTTGACGCTGTGGCTCAGATGGTTCACGAAGCCGAAGATGTATCCGACGTTCAGGTGCAGGATGCCGAAGAGAAGGCTCACCGTGAGCCACGTCAGAGCGATATCCGCGGCGTGTATGCCTTTGTCGAACGACGAGAGCAGTGGTGGCTCGATTACCACGTCGAGATGCCAGACCGAACGCCTCGCCGTACAGATAACCGAACAGAACCGTGAACGCACCCGCCCATATGCCTATCATGCCGAGCGTCTTTAGCGCGCCCGAGTCGAACGCCTTGTACAGACCGAAACCCATTACGACGTAGATGAGACCGTATCCCATGTCGCCTATCATGAATCCGAAGGCGAACGGGAAGGTCAGGAAGACGATGAGCGTCGGGTCGAGTTCGGAGTACTTCGGACGGTTTACGGTGTTTACGAGGAGTTCGAAGGGCTTCACCACCTCTGAGTTGTCCTGTACGACAGGAGGTTTCTCCTCCTCTTCCTCGGAGTCCTCCTCAGGATGTCCGTCGTCGTCGTACTCGACCGTCTCCAACTCGCGCAAATCGACCCTGTCTCCGACGACTTCCTGCAGACGGTCCACCATCTGCGTGTAACTTTCCGACGGAATCCATCCCTCGGCGTAGAAAGAGTTCGTCGTGGTGGCGAAACGGAGCGGCGCGTCCGCTTTCTGCGCCTCTATCGAAAGCTCTTCTTCCGCGGCGAGGAGGAAGCTTGCGTGCTCGTCACGCATCTCCTCGGCGCGCGTCTGTAACTCTTCGAGTTCGTCCTCCAGACGTTCGATGCGTTCCTCAACCTCGTCGAGTATCTTCGCTGGGGCACCTTCCTCGTCGGGAACGTCTATCTCGGAGAAACTGACGCCGACGAGCGCGTCGGCGAGGTCGATGTCGCGCGAAGCCACAGCGACGACGCCGTCGCCCCCGAAGACCTCGTACTCTTCCCCTTCGGCTTCTTCGAGTGTTCGGCGCACATCGTCGGCGTCTCCGACACCGACACGTACGTCGATTTCCTCGTATCCGCTCAGAAGGTCGAGGTCGATGCCAAGTTCTACGAAGGGTTTGAGAGTCCTGCGTTTCTCACGCGCCTCGCGGAGGGAATCGCGAACCTCGTTGCGCTCGTCTTCGAGTTCGTTCGCGCTTTCCCGCACATCTGCGAGCTTTTCGTGAAGTTCGTCACGTGTCTCGAATCCCTGTCCCTCCGACTCGTCGTACTCGTTCTCGTCAACGTCGAGGGTGTTCATGACGGCGCGTACCTGAACGAGCTTGCCGCTTACCTCCTCTCCACCCTCCATAGGGCTTCCGTTTTCGAAACCATCCCAGCTTCCGTCGTAGTCTGTGACGTGCACGAGGTTGAGACGGTGTAGCTCCTCGACCACGTCCTCCAAGACAGCCTTGGAGCCCGCGACCGAGACACGGCTCATCCTCTTAGGTCTGAGCATCTACCTCCTCCCTGAACCGTTCGACGACGTATTCGAGAGCCTCGTCGTGGTTCGCCTCCGCCTTCTCGCGGAGTTCCTCGACGGCTTCTTGTCCTTCTTCGAGTATCTTCTCCGTCTCCGTCTCTATCTCCTCTCTCTCTTCTTCGATTATCTCGTCGCTAACCTGACTCGCTTCTTCCTCGGCTTCCTCGACTATCTCCCGCGCCTCCCGACGCGCTTCTGCGAGCGTCTCGTCGGCTTCTTTGCGTGCCTCTTCGACTATCCTGTCGGCTTCCTGCTCTGCGTCTTTTATGTCTTTCAGCACCTTGTCGCGTTGAGCCGCCATGATTACTGTTCAAGAGTTGACGAACGCCGTATATGGAAGTTTCCATTTGGGGACGCAGAGAGCATGAACCACAAGCAACAAACAGGCTGGTGCGCAAGTTTGAGTCGATGGGAAGAAGGCGCACCGACCTACCCGACGGCTTCGAGACGCGTTTCTGGAAGCTCATCATCCTTCTCAACATCGGGCCTATAGCACTCGCGTTCGGTCTCCTTCTTGCGTTCTTCCGCGGTACGTCACGGTTCGTATGGGCTTCTCTCGCCGTATCGGCTGTCGCGTTCTTGTTCGCAGGACGTACGTATCTCATAGCGCGCAGACAGATTGAGAAGTCTACTGAGGAGTGATGTTGAGGCGTCTTTTCGTACCAAGGTTTATTATCTATCGGAGCATTTATACGACACTTGGTGAAGCTACATGGGTGAAGACGACCTCGACAACCTGACAAAGAAGATAACAGGCGGGGACGACGAAAAGATGGACGAGCGTCTCGACGACGCCGCAGTTCACATGAAGGACAGGAGCGGGGAGACTATGTCGCCGGGGGACGTGATAGAGGCTCTTGACGACGACGACCCTGAGAAGAGTGCCGACGCAGCCGACGAACTTGAGCGGCTTGCGAAGGAAGAGCCGAAGATTCTGAAGGACCACGAAGAAAAGCTCCTTGACGCGCTCAGTATAGACGACAGCTGGGCAAAACGTGCCGCTCTGTCCGCGCTCGGAAAGGTCGGCTCCGAGGATGTTGTCGAAAGGTTAGAATCGATGGACCTGCCAGAGGCGGACGAGGCAGTCGCGGAGATACGTGAACGGCACTCGACGGACGAAGACGCGGGAGAAGAAACCGAACAGGACGAAAAAGATTACGAAGGAGAAGACGAAACCGAAGACGAGGAAGAAGAAATGGAAGAAGAAGAACCTAAAGCAACTACACCGACCGATGGAGGAACAGAGTCGTCAGCCGCTTCGACAGGCGAAGGGCGTGCTCTCGACGCCGCGAAGAACGGAGACGTGGACGTGGACTTCACCGAAATCGTCGTTCTGCAGATGCTCGAAAGCGACAAGGAGGAGCCAAATATCTACGCCGAGGAATCCCTCCGGTACGCCATACGTGAGTACCCTGACATGGCTATGAAGATGACGGACAGAGTCGCCGAAAGGCTGACCGACGGACCCGACGACGTCAGAAGGTACGCCTCGATAGTGATTCATGAGTTCACGGAAGAGTACGTCGAAGAGGCGCGCGAGTACATACCACAGATAGTCGAGTCGCTGAGCGACGAGGACGACGAAGTCAGCGAACGCGGTCAGGAGACTCTGACGAAGATTGCAGAGGAGTATCCCGACGATGTCGTCGGGAACGTCGCCCAGCTTTCGAAGAAGAACTGATTAATGCTGGTGTTCGTATAGCTTCTCCGCCGACTCGTCGAGCATCTCCTGCTCGCGTTCCGAAAGCTCCCACTCGACGACCTCCGCGCCGTCGCGTCCTATCTTCGCGGGCACGCCGATGGAAACGTCGTCGTGTCCGTACTCGCCGTCTAAGACGATGCTCGACGGTATGACCTCGCCCGTGTCGCGCGCGATGGCTTCGACGACGTGCGCAACACCGCGTCCCGGACCGAACTCCGTCGCGCCCTTCTTCTCTATGACGTTCATCGCGCTCTGTGTCAACGCTTCGGTGATTTTGTCGCGCTCGTCGGCGTCGAACTCAGGCTCCTTTCCGTCGACACGCACCTTCGAGAAGACCGGAACCTGCGAGTCACCGTGCTCGCCTATGATAGACGCATCGACGCTCGTCGTCGGCACGCCGAACTCCTCCGCGAGAACGTAGCGGAACCGCGCCGAGTCGAGCCTTCCTGCGAAACCGATGCATTTCTCGCGCGGTCTGTCGCTCACGCTGTACAGATGGTGGTTGAGAACGTCCATCGGGTTCGTGGTGAGTACCGAGACAGCGTCGGGCGCGTGCTCCTCGAAGCTCTCGACGATGCCCGCGATTATGTCACGGTTTGCGTCCGCGAGGTCGAGACGCGACATTCCGGGTTCGCGCGGCTTGCCCGCCGTGACGACCACTACGTCGCTGTCCTCGGTGTCCTCGTATTCGCCGTAGTAGACGTCTGTCTGCGAGTCGTAAGCGATACCGTGCATCGTGTCGTGCGCCTGTCCTACTGCCACGTCCTCCGCTATGTCGACGTAGACGACTTCGTCGGCGATGCCGGAGAGGGCGACGTTGTAGCCCGCCATCGCGCCGACGGTGCCGCCCGCGCCTACGATGGATACTTTGAATCCCATACGTAGGACTTGGCGATTCCGATTTTAAACCTGTCGATGCGGTAACGAGTGGCACGGTAAAGCAAGATATTAGGACGCGCAAAGCGTAGCCTTTGTATGGGTTTGCTGGATAACAAGTCGCGCGCCCGCACCTTCTACCGTTATCTCTCCAAGGTCTACGACCGCGTCAACCCCGTCTTCTGGAACGAGAGCATGCGCGACGACTGCGTCGACCTTCTGGGCGTCAAGGAGCGCGACCGCGTTCTCGACGTGGGGTGCGGCACGGGCTTCGCAACCGAAGGGCTGTTGGAGCACACGCCGCACGTCGAGGCTCTCGACCAGAGCGTTCACCAGTTGGAGAAGGCACGCGAGAAGGACGAACTACGCGGCGTCAACTTCGTCCGCGGCGACGCCGAGAATCTGCCTTACGCCGACGCCTCTTTCGACGCCGTCTGGTCGTCAGGCTCCATCGAGTACTGGCCCACGCCTGTCGATGCTCTCCGTGAGGCGCGGCGCGTCACAAAACCGGGCGGACGCGTCTTAGTCGTCGGTCCGCGGCGTCCGTCGAACCGTATCATGGGCACGCTTGCGGACTCCGTCATGCTGTTCTACGACGAAGAGGAGGCGACGCGGATGTTCGAAGAGGCGGGATGGACGGAGATAGAGCACACGCTCATGGGTTCGGAGTACGTCGAAGACGACGCTATCGTGACCGTAGCGCGTAAGCCTGAATAGGCGGGCGTTCTTGCGACCTAACATGGAAATAGACGACACGGTACACGAAGAGACGCAACGCACCGACGCAGGCTTCGACCTGACCGTCGCGGAAATCTACGCCGTCGAAGAAGCTGGACGCGTTGACTTCGGCGGCGGCGAACTCGAAGAAGCAGAACTGACGCCCGTCGAAACGGAGAAACGCAACGAAGACGATGACTACGGCTGGTGGAACCTCGAATCGGGAACGTACGTCTTCGAGCACAACGAGACGCTCAACGCCGACGAAGCCGTGACGGTAAGGACACGCACCGCGCTCTTGGAACGCGGCGCGTTCCATCCGACGGTACGTGTCGCCGAACTTCCGCGTCTCCCGCTCGTCGTAGGCGGTGACGGTCTACGCGTCAAGGCGAACGCGCGTGTCTCAACCGTCGTGGAAGGCTAATACACTCTTTCCGTAGAAAAGCTATAACGAGCGCGTCGTGTATCGGGTATATGACGATTACGAGAGACGAGGACGTTCTGGGCGGTGAGCCACGTATAGAAGGTACTCGTGTAGGTGTTCGGCACATCGCCGAAAAGGTAATTGAAGGAGGATACACGCCTGCGTACGTCTCCGACCAGCTCGGTGTTTCGCTCTCCGAGGTATACGAAGCACTCTCATACTACTACGAAAACACAGAAGAGATACGTGAAGTGCGTCGAGAGAACACGGAAGCTTTCGAGGACGCGAGCGACGAGTCGCTGAAACCGAAGGAGACAGCTTGATGCGCATTGACTGACGAGGTACGCTTTCTGATTTCTCGGAGAAGTTAAGGGGAACGCCCCCGTCTCTACGCCATGGAAAAAGGAGAGAAGGCAGGTCGAAGGAGGGCGTTGTATGGCTGACATCGAACTCGTGGCGGACCAGCCTGTCGAGGAAATCGTGAACCTCGCTCGTGTCGCGGAGGAGGAAGACTTCGAAGGCGTCTGGGTGACGGACCACTACAACAACCGCAACCCGTTCGTCGCGCTGACTGCCGTCGCGGGCGCGACCGAGAGAGTGAGCATCGGTCCGGGAATCACGAACCCGTACTACGCACATCCCGCTTACACGGCGAACGCGATAGCGACATTGGACGAGTACAGCGACGGTCGTGCGCGTCTCGGTATAGGTCCGGGCGACCCTAACACGCTCGCCGCGCTCGAAATAGAACGTGAGTCGCCGCTGTACGAGGTTCTCGACGCTGTGAAACTCACACGTGCTCTCTTAGGCGGCGATAAGGTGACGGTGGAAGGTCTTGCGAAGGACGCGAAGCTAAACTACGAGACGCGCGTCGTGCCCATCTACGTCGGCGCGCAGGGTCCCAACATGCTCCGTATGGCTTCGGACCACGGCGACGGGATACTCATCAACGCGTCACACCCCGACGATTTCGAGTGGTCGTTGGAACAGATAGGCGAGACTGACGCCGAAATAGTCGCCTACACGTCTTTCTCTGTCAGCGAAGACCGCGAGTCAGCGAAGAAGGTTGCGCGTCAGCCCGTCGCGTTTATCGCCTCGGCGTCGCCGCCGCCCGTCCTCGAACGCCACGGTATCGACGCCGAACTCGCGGAGGAAATAGGGGAACACGTCGAACGCGGAGAGTTCTCGGAGGCTTTCGCCAAGGTCAGCGACGCGATGCTCGATGCTTTCTCCGTGTGGGGAACACCCGATGAATGCGCAGAGCGCGTCGAAGAACTCTACGAGACGGGTGTCGATACGGTCGTCGTGGGTTCTCCGCTCGGTCCCGAACCCGCAGACGCGATACGTGTCGCTTCCGAGATAGTCTAAGAAGGGTTCTTCCGCGTCGTCTCGCTCCCGCATACCTCGCACCGTTTCTTCTCGTCGTAGACGCGTCCGCATCCGACACACTGGTAACGCCAGTCGCGCTCCTCCTCGATGCCGTCCTTGCCCGCGCCGCGTGTTTCGACACCGAGGCGCGAAGCGACGTTCTGCATCGCGTAGTCGTCCGTGACGAGAGTCGCGTCTTCCTCGTAAGCAAGAGCAACGAGACGCACGTCGGTTTCGCTCAGGACGGAAGCGTCACCCGTCTCGCGCGCCGTCTCGCGCACCTCGCGTACCGATTCGTCGGACGGCGTTTCGAGACGCATGCCCTCACCCACCGCCGCGTCGAACCTGAAACGCGACGTGTCTTCGAGTTCGTCGCGCACCTCGGGAAGAGTGACCGCCTCATCGTCCGGAGAAAGAGAACGGTGCTCTATGAAGAAAGAGGAGTCTATGACTATCAAGCTCGAATCTCTCTCGGCTCCTGCTCAGCGTTTTACGACGATGTAGTCCTTGACCGCCGAGAGACGCTGTGTCGGTATGTAGACGTGTCCGTCGTTACGTACCTCGTATCTGTTACGCGCCTTCTCGGTCGGTTCGACGACCAAGTCGCCGAGTTTGCCTGTTTCGAGGTTACAAGTGATGTTGCGCAGTTCTCCGAGTTCGGTTCCGTCGTCTCCCATGACCCGCATGTCGGTCAGGTTCATACCGAGTACTTTTCCCATACGACGGCTAACGGACGGACTCGTTTTAATATTGTCGGTCAAGTTACTCGCCGTGGTAGACCATCCTGTTGCGGAGGGCGTCTGCGAAGAGACGCGCCGACGAAGGATTGAGGACGACGACAGTATCCGTTTCCGAGACTTCGAGGCTGTCGAGAGCCGCAAGCGCGACGCCGCCCGACGGTGCAAGCGACACGCCTTCGCGCGCGGCGGCGAGGCAGGCGTCAAGTGCTTCGCCGTCGGTGACACCGACCGCACGTCCGTTTTCCTCGACAGTCTCGCGTAGAACGTCGATTTCAGGCGGCGAAGGGTCTTCGAGTTCGCCGATGACCGTGTCGGGCGTCTCTACGTCGTCCAGAAGCGTTGCGCATCCTTCCGGTTGCGCGGCGTGCAGGTCGATGTCGTCCGAAAGACCGTCGCTGAGACCGAGGTACGTCGTGCCGCTTCCGACGGGACAGACAACTGCGTCGGGTTCGGCTTTCTCGATTTCGTCGGCGACCGTCCGCGCTCCCACACGCCGGTAAGGCGTCTCGCTCGCGGATAGCGAGTATCCGTCGTCTTGGCGCGCCGCCTCTCGCGCGTCGTCTAAGTTTCCGCGCACGACCTTCATGTCGCCGCCGTGGACGTTCACGGACGCCTTTACATCGAACCGAGCGCGCGAAGGGACGTAAGCCTTCGAACCGATACCGGCGCGCGAGGCGTAGGCGGCGACAGCAACAGCGGCGTTACCCGGCGCGTAGAGAGAGACGCGTTCGACGCCTTCTTCGCATGCGGCGGAGACGCTGACAGACGCGCCGCGGTCCTCGACGCTCCCCGTCGGGTTGCGTGACTCGTCCTTGAACAGTAGACCATCGACACCGTACTCGTCTGCAAGACGTGGCGCGTCCACCAAAGGCGTGCCGCCTTCGTCCATCGTAACAGGCTCGGCGTCGGGCATATAGTCGTATCCGTGCCTCCAGATACCTCGGCTCATAGAATATCGGGCACCTCCGAAAGGTCGCTGACACGGTAGTCGGGTTCGAAATGCACTTTCTCGTAGTCGTTCTCAACCCAGACCGTCTCCATGCCGAAGTAGTCAGCCATCAGAAGGTCGTCGTTGAGTTCGTCGCTCACCATGACGACGTCGTCCGTCTCGTAGCCGTCACGGACTGCGACGTAGCCCTCGGGATGCGGCTTGGTGCGCCCCAAGTCGCTCGAAACCACGATGTCGTCGAACAGCGACGCGATACCGAAACGGTCGAGAGTCTCCTCTATCCAGACGCGTACTTGGTCGGTGAAGAGCGCGAGTGAGTGTTCGTTGTCGAGTCTGCGCAACGCCACCTCGCGTTCGTCGGGCAGAACGACAGCGCGCTTTCTCTCTTCGAGATACGTCCTGCAGTCTTCCTCCGTCTCGCCCGAAAGCAGGGAGAGAACACGTACGTACTCGTCCTCCGTCTCGATTATGCCCGCCTCAAACGCTCTGTAGGCGACATAAGCCGGATACCTGACCGCGCCATCTCCGAAAAAGCCGGCGTACTCACCGTCGTCCACCCTATCGACAACGGTTCCGCCGTAGTCGAGAACTATCCTCATACTAGACTGTCGTCTTCGGGCGACTTTCCTCTTTCGACGTTCGGTGCGTGTGCGTCGCTAAACACATTCACAGCAGAAACGAAAATCTGAGATTTACCTGCTTACTCGTCGAGGTGTTCGATACCCTTCTTGGAGACGTTCGCCTCCGTAATCTCGTCGGGCATCCAGTCGGGCGAGTCAGCCGGAGCCTCGTCCTCCCACGACCAAGCTTCGTACTTGTGTACCTTGTCCGTCCCCTTCTCACGCAGACGTATCTCTTCTGCGTTGCTCTTAGCCTTGCTCTCGCTCGACTTGGCTTCCAGACGCCTCGCCGCCTTCAAAGCCGCCTGTCGCGGCGTGTTGCCGCTGAACACACTTGTTTCTTCTCCACCCTCCCTCAGCGCGAAGTTTCTCTTACCGTCTTCTCTTACCATGTTTCTTACCTCCGTTTGGGGGTTTCTCTTGGTCCGTAATTAAGTTAACGGCGAATCAGGGGAAAGCTTTATATGTAGGTTTTTCCGGTCGTGCTATTTTCAAGATTGATAACAAAGAGGATAATTCGAGATACAGAAACTACAGGTACCTTTCGGCTACGAGTTCGGCGTTGAGGACGCTCGCGCCCGCCGCGCCGCGGACGGTGTTGTGGGAGAGACACGAGTACTTGAGACGGTCTTCGCCGTCGTCACGGACACGTCCTGCGACGATGGACATGCCGCCACCCGCGTTCCTGTCGAGACGGGGTTGCGGGCGGTCTTTCTCCTCACGGACGACGATTGTGTGGTCGGGTGCGGTCGGAAGGTCAAGAGTCGTGAAGTCGCGCATGGCTTCTTTTGCGTCGTCCGCGCCGACATCGTCGTCGAAGACGCACCAGACGTTTTCGAGATGTCCGTCCACGGTCGGTACGCGGTTGCAAGACGCCGAGATGTCGAGTTCTGCGTCGTCGATACGCGCGCCGTCGAACTCTCCGAGTATCTTGCGGGGTTCGTTCTCCATCTTCCACTCCTCGCTTCCGATATACGGCAGGACGTTGTCGAGTATCTCCATGCTCGTGACGCCCATGTAGCCCGCGCCGCTGACGGCTTGGAGCGTGGCGACGGTGACCTCGTTCAGACCGAGCGGATGGAGCGCGCCGAGCGTCGGCGTCATCGTGATTGCGGAGCAGTTGGGGTTCTTGATTATGCCGCCGTCCCAGCCACGTTCGTCACGTTGGACTTCGAGAAGACCGAGGTGGTCGGGGTTGATTTCGGGTACGACTAGCGGCACGTCGTCCTCCATACGCGCCCATCCCGCGTTCGAGGCGACGATATATCCTTCCTCGGCGAACTCGGGTTCGACCTCCTTCGCAACGCTCGAAGGGAGCGCGCTGAAGACGAGTTCGACGTCGTCATTCACTGAGTCGGGTGCGGTTTCGCGCACCGTCGTGTCCGCCACGCTGTCGGGCATCTCGTCGGGAAGTCCCCACGCCGCGGCTTCGGCGTAGGTCTCGCCCGCGCTGTCCGCGCTCGCCGTGAGCGCGCCTATCTCGAACCACGGATGGTCGTCGAGTAGCTGTATGAACCTCTGCCCTACGTTCCCGGTCGCTCCTAAGACGCCTACATTCATACGTTTCAGTCGTCGCCGGCGGGTAAAAACAGTTTTCTTTCGTGGGACGGTCGGCACGTTTCAGAAAACGCCCGCGAGCGAAAGCACTCGGTGGACGAAGACGCCCGTGAGCGCGACGGTGAGAGCGGGAACGAGCGCGCGTGTGGCTTCTACGTCCGTGCCCCCGAGACCGACGAAGACACCGAGCGCGAAGGTGAACGCGAGCGCGACAAAGAGGCGTCCGTACTCGCCGCGGACAGCTTTCCTCCACGGTTCCGTGCGTTCGGCACGGTGTCCACGCTCCGCTATGACGCACCAGTAGCAACGGTAAAGAACACCCGCGACAGGGACGTAATCGACGGGGTTCGGGCGTCCCCAGTCGCGGTTATCGACCTCCATCCGGTGTTCGTTGTTCTGTCCTCGGACTACAGTATGTCGTCCAGCTCGGGGAGGTCCTCGTCGTCGTCGAGGTCCTCGACCTCCGCGCCTATCTCTTCGAGTTCCTCGTCGTCGAGGTCTTCGTCGTACTCGTCCTGTAGGTCGTCGAACTCGCCCTCCGACTCTTCGACCTCCTCCTCTATCTCCTCGACCTCTATGACCGAGAGCGGGATGTCGGACAGCCTCTGACCTATCTCCTTGCGCGCGACGCGTGTCGCGTGCTCCTCGCTCTCGATGTTGAAGACCTTCATCTCAAGTTCGAGCGCGACGAGACCTTCGTCGGCGGCGATGAAAGCGGGTTCGAGTTCCTCGCCGCTCGGTGACGTGCGCGTCCCCGTGTTTATCTCGACGTAGTTGAGGTCGGGATTCAGCATCTCCCCTATCTTGCTTATCGCTATCCTAATCGCCTCGTCTTCGGTTTCGACATCGTAGACCGGTACCGCGGCTTCGACTACTACTCTACAGTTCATCTTGTCGGGAAAATCGTTCCGTCGGAATAAAAAGCTTTGCGTTAGGTCGAAGATTTTATGCTCGTCATCCGCGTACGCCAACTTAATGAGTGATTTTAGAGAGCTTCTGAGCGATGACGTGGTACAGGCATACCTTGCGGAGGTCGTCGGCGCGGAGGGAATGCCGGTTGCGATGAATCCCGTCGAGGACGAGATAGTTGACGAGGACCTCGCGGAGAAGCTCGACCTCGACCCCAAGATAGTGCGCCGTACGCTGTTCATACTCTACGAGAACGACCTCGCGTCGTACCGCAGGGACAGGGACGAGGAGTCCGGCTGGTACACCTACCTCTGGAGCTTCGAGTACGACAACATACCCGAAAAGCTCAACAAAGAGATGAAGAAGCTCAGGGACACGCTGGACGAACGTATCGAGTACGAGATACAGAACGAGTTCTACATCTGCGACATAGACGGCATACGTTTCGAGTTCGAGGAGGCTATGGACCTCTCGTTCAACTGTCCCGAGTGCGGCTCGCCTCTCGAACCGATGGAGAACGACGAACTCGTCGAGGCGATGGTGGTTCGGCACGAGGAACTCGAAGAAGAGCTGGAGAAGATATAGGGATGCGTGTCGTCCTAAACTCGAAGATATACGTCGGCGGCGAGGCACGTGAACGCGCACTCGACTCGGCGCGCGGTGTTATCGCTGACCGTGTTTCGGAACTCGACTTCAAGCACGAGGTGCGTCTGCGCGACGATGACCGTCCGGAGGTGAGCGGTGTGGGCGAAGACGCGGAGGCGGCAGTCGCAGTCCTCGTCGAGGAGTTCGGAGAGTACACGACCGAACCCGTCGAGGGCGAGACGTATTTAGGCACGCTCGAAGGCTGGGGCGACGAAGGCTTCGTCGTCGATATCGGTGTCGATGTTGTCGTGCCGCCCGAGAGCCTCGAAGACCTCGGTAAAGGCGACGCGTCGGCGTTGCGCGAGAGGTACGGTCTTGTACAGCACACGCCTCTCGAAGTCGTCGCGGGCGAAACGCCGCGTCTATCCGACGAACAGGTCGATAAACTCTGGTCGTGGCGGAAGGGCGAGACAGGCAGACTGAACGTCAACTCGTGTACGCGCGCCGAGGTGCGCGCCACGGTAAACCGCGCGGGACACGCGAATGACATCGTGACTGTCGAACGTCTCGGGCTTCTGGAGCAGAGCGTCGTCTGCGCGCCGGGTACGGACCCGCCGGGTCTGCTCGCAAGCGTAGGACGTTTCTTGGAGGGCGAGATGAAATGCGTGGTCGTTTAGCACTCGTCCTCGCGCTCGTCGGCGTCGCACTCCTCGCAGGATGCGTCTCTCCGCTCCCACAGGACGGGGATGTCGATCACAGCGAGCGTTGGAACACCACCGACGACACGACGTACTTCTTCGGCGACAACACGTTCACCGCCGTAGTGCGTGTTGACGTATTCGAGGACGACGAGTTCGAGATATGGCAACGCGACCCGTTCGGCGGCGACAATCCGGTGCAGGTCGCGGGAGTCGAGTTCAGAAGCAACAGCGGCGATGTTACGGAGATAAGCGACGAAAACGTGGACATGTCGGGCGACAGAACGGTCGTAACGCTCCCCGAGAGCGAAGGACGGCTGGCTTACATAGCGGAGAAACGTGCGGGCGAGTTCGCACATCCGTCACCCGTAGCCGGAAGCGTCAGAGTACACCTCCCCGACGGAACCGACGCACGCAACTTCTTCTTAGGACGTATCTCACCTCCGGGATACGAGGTCGTGTCCGAGAACCCCCTCGTCCTCCGGTGGGACGAACTCGAACGCGGCACGTACGTCAACGTCGAGTACTACCGCGAGGGATACCCAGCTATCTTCGCGGTGGTCGTCGTCGTCCTCTTCGTCGCGGCTGTCGTCGTCGTCTACTACT
Organism: Halobacteriales archaeon; assembly: GCA_034522195.1. Lineage (GTDB taxonomy): Archaea > Halobacteriota > Halobacteria > Halobacteriales > Halorutilaceae > Halorutilus. The sequence continues at coordinate 492,499 of JAXHLL010000006.1, forward strand.
ACAGGAAGAGGCTGGAGGAGATGAAGGAGAATAAACGCGGACCCGAGCTATAGCTCAGTCCTTCTCCAACTCCACGAGAGAGAGCGACCTGTCGTAGTGGCAGTCAACCGGGTTGTCGCCCACGACCTCGTTTATACTGTATGACTCGCCGAAGTCGAAGCCGTCAGGTACGCAGAACTTGTAGGCGGGGCAGTCGGTCTTGTCGCAGGCGTCCCCCTCTATCGTGATGTTGGAGCCTTCGAAAGCCTTTCTCGAAGGAACCTGTGCAAGAACGGGGCGACTCGGCGACATCGACCGCACGCACACCGCCTTTGTGTATGGCACAGTCGAGTTCCTGACCGCCTTCGCGCACGTCCATTACGCGGTAACGCACGTCCTCTTCGAGGTTTAGACACGTCTCCCTGTGAGGACAGTCTTCGCAAGCCTCCGTCTCGCCCTGGTAGACGAACTCCTGTCCGACCTCAGCAAGCGATGAACCGATAAGTGTAATCTGGGTTGATTCTGATGACATGTGTGCAGAGTTAATTCGCGGAGGCGCATATGCCTTTCGTGGTGACCGGATGCGGTACTCTTAAATCCGGCACATCCGTTTGTCAACGAAATGACAGACGGGTTCGGGAAGTCGAAATGGATAAATCTGCCACGTAACGTCGTCGTCGGACATGACGTTCTGAGAGAGGTGCCCGACGTTCTGGAGACGCGTCTCGGCTTCGAGAGCGCTCTCGTCGTGACATCACCGACGACAAGACGTGTCGCGGGAGACGCCGTCGCCGAACACGTAGCCGACGACGGTCTGGAGGTCGAGACGGTCGTCGTGGAGAAGGCTGGCTTCGACGTCGTCGAGAAGGCTGTGACTGTGGCGCGCGAAGCCGACACGGACGTTCTGCTCGGTGTGGGCGGCGGCGTTCCGATAGACACGGCGAAGGTCGCGGCGGAGGAGATAGACGTTCCTTACGTCAGCGTGCCAACAGCGGCTTCGCACGACGGTATCACGTCGTCGCGTGCGTCGATACCCGACGGCGACACGCGCCATTCTGTCGAGGCAAGCGCGCCGCTCGGCGTCGTAGCCGACACGGGTGTCCTTGCGGACGCGCCGTTTCGCCTCACAGCGAGCGGGTGCGCCGACATAATCTCGAACTACACCGCCGTTCTTGACTGGCGTCTCGCCCACCGCCTCCAGAACGCCTACTACAGCAGGTACGCGGGCGCGCTGAGCGAAATGACCGCCGAGATTCTGGTTGAGAACGCCGACTCGATACGTCCGGGCTTCGAGGAGAGCGCGTGGGTCGTCGTCAAGGCTCTCGTCTCTTCGGGCGTCGCTATGTCCATCGCAGGTTCTTCGCGCCCCGCGAGCGGCGGCGAACACAAGTTCTCGCACGCTCTCGACAGGATGGACGACGAACGCGCGCTCCATGGCGAACAGTGCGGTGTAGGCTCCATCATCACGATGTACCTCCACGGTGGCGACTGGCACGAGATACGTGACGCGCTCGAAACCATAGGCGCGCCGACGACAGCAGAAGGACTCGGCTTCTCGCGCGACGAGGTCGTCGAGGCTCTCGTTCGGACAGAAGAGATACGTCCCGAAAGGTACACCGTCCTGACAGGTGTAACGCGCGACGCCGCAGAGAACGCAGTCGAGGAGACGGGCGTCGTCTGAGATGACGCGACGGAACAGGACACACACTTACCTGACACGAACCGGACCTGTCGGAGGACGACGTTTAGCTACACCAGCCTGAAGTGGTCCTTCTCAGGCTCTATGAGTTCGCCGCGCCTTCTGAGCGAGTCGATTTCGTCGTGCGCCTTCTCAGACTCCATGCCGTGTTCCTCCGCGAGTTCTATTATCTCGTCCATGGGAGCCTTGCCGTCGTCGCTGTCGTCGCTTATCGTCTGTATTATCTCCTTTATTCCCTTTATGCGGTCGCGCTGTGTCTGCGAAGTACCCGACTCTATCACGTCGATGTCGAACTCGCCCGTCTCGGGGTCGCGCCCCACTTGGTCGAGCGACGCCGTCGTAACGTCGATTGCGCGTTCGGCGTCGCGCACCTCAACCTTGTCGCTGATGCGCATGCGCGCGCTCGCCTCAGAGAGACGTACGAGAGCTTCAAGTTTGCGCGCCGTAACGGGAACGGCGTCTCCGTCGCCGCCTTGGGCGCGCAGGTCGACGTAGAAGTCCTCTATGCGCTGTCGCGCATCGTCTGTCATCGTAGGTCTGCACTCACGGCGCGCGTACGCGATGTACTTACGCAGGAGTTCGGGTTCGATATCGGGTTCGATGTCGTGCGTCTCGTCGCCGGGGTCCTCGCCCGACGCCGCGATTTCGCCCGCGTAGTTTGTCTGGAGGATATGCTGTGCTATGTTCGAGTCCTCCTCCTCGTCGGGGTTGTCGGTAACCGTGAAGATGAGGTCGAAACGCGATATGAGCGCGGGTTCGAGGTTTATCTGCTCCGCGATGCCTTCGTACTGGTCGAACCTGCCGTACTTGGGGTTCGCCGCGCCTAAGAGCGAACACCGCGACTTGAGAGTCGCGTTTATGCCCGCCTTTGCGATGGAGACCTGCTGTTGTTCGAGTGCTTCGTGGAGGGCACTGCGGTCGTTGCTATCCATCTTATCCACCTCGTCAACACACGCAATGCCCTTGTCGGCAAGAACCAACGCGCCCGCTTCGAGCGTCCACTTGCCGTCGCCGAAGTCGTCCTGTACAGCGGCGGCGGTGTTGTGCGTCACGACCCCGTTGGCGACGAAGTTGTGTGTCTCGGGTACGGTCAGATCGAAGACCTCCTTTCGACCGATGTTCTCGGCGCGGACGACGCGTTCCCACCGGAGCGGTGAACTAGCGTTCGGCACGCTTCTCTTCGTCGTACGTGTCCGCGACGGCACCGCCGTCGGCTGCATGCTCGGGCGAGGCGACGAGGTCACCCGCCCCCACCTCGCTCACCGGTTTCCAGAGCACACCTTCGTCGTCACAGGTGAGCACGGGCGTGTTGACGGACGCCTCCAGAGTATCGCCGCTCTCCGTCTCTATCTCGCGGCAGTCGCGTTCGGGCATCCTCCAGACGACCGACGCGTCTTCGAGCCTCATCCGTCGCTCGTCCGTGTCGTAGGTGTAGACGCTCACGTCGGCGTCCGCTACCGTCTCCGCTTCAACTCTCTCGGGGATCTTCTCCTTGACGACCTCGCGTATCTCTCGGGGACCGTCTTCCGTGTGTATCTCCGTGTCGCCAGCGACGCACAGTCCCGCAGAGGTCGCACCCTTGCCGCTCGTGTAGATGCCACGGGGCGAGATTTTCTGTGCGTACTGAAGAAGCTGTGAGTTGTGCGATACGACGCCTTCGCTGACGTAGCTGTGCGTCCCTTCGACTTCGAGGTCGTAGACGTGTTCGTAATCCGGCTCGACAGCCTCTATCGACTCTATCCTTTCCCAGCCCACGTCGCTCTCAACGAGGTTTCGGAGCGCGTGAACGTCTTCTGCGGCGGAAAGAGCGTCGTCGAGACGTTCGAGAACGACCTCCTTCATTCCCCTGACGGTTCCTCCGTCGGGTACAGCGTCCTCGCGCTCGTAGTAGCTTATCGCCGTCTGTGTCACGTCGGTTCCTGCGGCAAGCCTCTTCTGCGAAATACCGAGTTCTTCGCGCGCACGCTCCACGTCGCGCCATTCGCCTTCGACGACTTTCCGTCGCAGTTCACGGAGTTCTTCGAGTCTCGCCTCGAACGCCCCCACGACCTCGCGTAACGAAGACCTGCTCGGGTTGCGGTCGCCACGCTCGTAGTGCTGGTAGGTAGAACGTGGAACGCCGCAGTCGAACTGTGTGAGCGCGAGCTTTCTTCTGACTCGTTTCAGCGTTCCGCCGACGTTCGGTATCACGTCTGTGTTCGTGTTCTCGGGCACGCTGTCGAAGCTACGCGCCGCCGCTGACTTGCGTTCTGTCACGAAGCCGACTTCATCGACGTACCTCACGAAGTCACCGCCGCTGACACGCAGACGGTAACTGCCGTTCTTTTCGTCGCTTATCCGGGACGAGACACCGAGCGAGACCAAGAGCGACTGAACATCTTCTAAGAGTTCACGGCTCATGGACGCGACGGTTATCTCGCGTTCCTTGTCGGAGACTGTCGCTTCGCCCTCGAAGTATGCCTCGACGAACGCTCTCCGCACTTCCGCGCTCGCACGCTGCATGGCGTCGGGGACGCGTTGCTCCGCCGAACCGCGCAGGAGCGCGGGTTCGAGGTTCCGTAGGAACGTGACAAATTCGCTCGACGTACAGATTACCTCGTGTGCGTCCTTTCCGTCGTACGGTGCGCGCTCGAAGTAGTTCAGACCCAACGCGTCGAGAGCATCCTTCACGTCGTCGAGAACCTCGCGGTCGTTGTTGGTCACCGAGACGTACCCTGTGTTGTCGTCTTCGAGCTTTACGTATCCCTCACCGACGATATAACCGACGATACGCGCGAGAGACGGCGTCCATCTCTCGGGGAGTTCGAGCCTCACGGCGTTGTTCGCCTCGGAGCGGCGGTAGTTCTTCTCCAGACTATCGTCGCTTTCCGTGTCAAGACGCCGCGGCGCGGCTACGAACTCTCCCTCGTTGAGGTGTTCTGCGCGCACAGCCTCGAAGCCGCCTTCCGACTGTACGAAAAGCGGATGCGTCGGCGTGACTTCGAGTTCGCGCCCGCTCTCCGTACGGACGCGATACATGCGCTCGGGTGTGTCGCGCTTCCAGACTTTGGTCGCCCTCGCGTTCTCGACGGTGCCGTCTTCCATGAGAGACGGAACCTCGAACTCCACCTCGTCGTAGACGCCGTCGTCTACCGGCTTCGGGTCGTTCAGGTTCTCCTCGACGACATCGCGTATCTCGGCGCGCGAACCGTCGCCGAGCGTCACCTTCGTGTCGCCCTTGAGGCACTTCGCAGTACCCGGATCTCCGACCAGAAGGATATGCATGTCGCCGCGTATGCGTGTGCCGTCGGGTAGCGCCTTCGTGACACCCGAGAAGAGTTGGAGAACCATCGCTAGCTTCTCCTTGTCGTAGCCGTATATCGACGGCGCGATGGAGTCGAGTATCTTCTCGTACAGATTTGGCGAAGACGCTATCTCACGTATCGCCTCCTCGTCGTCCTCCGTAATCTCGAAGTCCTCGAAGTCCTGGTCCTCTATCTCGACGTTGATGCCTTCGATAAAGACCTCGAACGTCGTCGAGCCGTCGTCGGGTATCGCGCGCAGGACGCCCATCGCCGTCACACGGTCGCCGGGCGAGACGACGCCCGTGATGTCGCCCTCGATGTTGACATCTATCTTCTGCGGCGTCTGTCCTCCGCGGAGACCTTCGGGTGATTCCTGCACCCTGAGCTTCTGCGCGTCAACGAACTGGCTCTGGTCTTCTAAGAGACGGAAAGGACCTTGTCGCTCACATCCTCGGCACTGATGCGGCTCAGAGAACTCCTGTCCCGTCTGTTCGACGTTCGTGAGAGTGCCGCAACGTTGACATTCGAAAGCCGCGTCGAGAACCTTCGGACGCACCTCGGTCGCCTTACGCACGATACCTTCGACCGCAATCAGCTTGTTCACGTCGTCCGAACGTATCTCGCGTATACCCGTCTTTGGACGGAAGTTTGAGAAACGGACACGCGCGGACTCCAGCGATACGTCGGCGGCGATGTCGAAGTCGGCGAGCGCGTCCCCCGCGGCGTCGCGGAACTCCTCGGGATGCAACGAAAGGTCGTCCGCGAGGTCGGGGTCGTACTGCTCTACGTCGGCGTAATCGACCACCAGAGACTTCTTTTCCCCCTGCGCTATCTTGCCAATCTCGTTCTTGTAGTACCGTCTGTAGAACTCCTCCCAGCGTTCCTTTATCTCGACGTTCTCGGCAGACATTGAGTACGCGGTTTACGGACAGGCAGGGTAAAAGTTTAGCTGTTGTCGCCGGTTCAGTTGCTTCCCTCTTCGTCACCTTCGTCGGCTTCGAAGCCCTCCTTCATCTCGTCGGGGTTGAAGTTCTCCTTAGTCTCCTCGGGATTGAACTCGTCGTCCATCTCGTCCACGACCTCGTCGGGGTCCTTTATGTCGGCGGAAGCCTCGCCCTCCTTGACAGCCTGCGCCTGTTCCTCCATCTTCTTGACGTCGAGTTCGGCTTCCTTGTCTATCTGCCCGAGAATCTCCTCTATATCGTCCAGCCCTATGAGTTCGCGCGTCTCGTCGTCGAAGTCGAGCGAGTCGAGTTTACCATCGCCGAGCGAAACGTCGCTTCCCGTGAGATGCTTTCCGTAACGCGAGACGAGCGACGTGAGTTCCTGCGGTAGGACGAACGTGTTCGACTCGCCCTCGCCGACCTTTTCGAGCGTCTCCATGCCTTTCTCGATTATCGCGCGCTCGCCCATCGATTCGGCGGACTTCGCACGGAGGACTGTCGAGATTGCGTCACCCTGCGCCTCCAGAATCTGGCTCTGCTTCTCACCCTGCGCGCGTATGATGTTCGACTGCTTGTCTCCCTGCGCCTTCTCGACCGCGCTTCTGCGTTCACCCTGCGCTTCGAGAATCATCGCACGCCTGCGCCGCTCGGCACTCGTCTGTTGCTCCATCGCTTGTTGCACGTCCTTGCTCGGGTTGACTTCACGAACTTCGACGCTCTCGACACGTATGCCCCACGCGTCTGTCGCCTCGTCGAGTTCTTGACGGATACGCCGCGTTTATCTCCTGTCTCTTGTTGAGCGTATCGTCTAACTCCATGTCACCTATCACGGAACGGAGCGTCGTCTGCGCTAAGTTCGAGACGGCGTTCTTGTAGTTGTCGACTTCGAGAAACGCTTTTTTGGCGTTATTGACCTTCATGTAGACGACGGCGTCGCAGGTCACGGGCGAGTTGTCGCGCGTAATCGCCTCTTGACGCGGCACATCGACCGTCTGTGTACGCATGTCGAAGGCGTACGTGTTGTTGACAAACGGCGGAACGAAGTTTATCCCCGGTTCGAGGAGGCGTCGGTACTCGCCAAAGACCGTGAGTGCGCGGCGTTCGTAAGCCTGTACGATTTCGACCGACTGCCACAGCGCGATTAGCACCAGAACGAGTGCTATCACGACCAAGACGTTCGGTATACCCGGTACTACCTGTAGTGCGAAGCCTAACATCGGACGGTATTCGGACGGGGACGTTATTTATCTGGTGGTGTCTCGTCGCCTACGTCGCCCGCGGTTGCTTCTTCGGTGTCTCCGACACCGCCCGCCTCATCGACAGGCTCGACCTCAAGGACGTTACCGCCGCGCGGGTTGACGACACGGACGGTCGTACCCTCGGGAATCGTCTTTCCAGACGCCGACCGGGCGAGGTAGAACGGGTCGAATCCGCCCGACTTTAGCTTAACGCGTCCGTCGTCGGCGGTCACCGTCTCCTTGACGACGCCCAAGTCTCCCCTGAGCGAGTCCGCGCCGCTCGTCTGTTCGCCGCGTTCGCCGTAGACATCGATATGTTTGAAGCCCGCGAATGCGATGGTTCCGTATACGGCTGTCAGGACGGTGAGAGGCAGGAGCGAGTTTATGCCGAAGAGGAGACCCGTCGCACCCGCGGCTAAGAGTCCTGTGCCCACGACCATCAACGCCCCACCGGGTATGAAAGCCTCGCCGAAAAGAACAAAGAAGCCGACGAGCGCGAACCAGAGCGAAAGGTCCAACCTGCTGATGATATCGTCTATCAGGTTCTCTACCATCGACTTAGCTTTGGAAGGGGACTGCGAAAAAGCTTGCCCGACTTTCGGTGACGTGTCAGACGTGATTTCCATCAGCATGAAGTCGGATGGCAAAGCATCTCTGTGCCGGGAGCAACGCTGTCTCGGGTTTAGTCGCTTGTGTCTGCCTCAGCCTGCCAAGCGAGCATGGGATAGTCGTCCGGTCTACTCACCCAAGTGTTGTTGAAGTCGAAACCGGTCATGTTCTCGCGCGCGGCGGAGCCGGTCATCTCTGATGTGTTTAGTCCTGTGCCTCCTGCTGACGTGGACTGTTCCGTCGTTTCTATGTCCCAGTACGAATCACCAACCGTGCCTGTGTTTTTTCCGGCGAGACCACTTACCTTTCCTCTGCCTCCTACCGACCCTGTTGACCCCTCACTAATCGCTCTACCCCCTACCTCTGCTGTCGCGTACGACTCACTAATCGTGGACTCACTGGTCGTGCCTTTTTTATTGTATCCGATGATACCACCTACTCGTCTGTAGCCGCGTACCGACCCCATCGCGTATGATTTAGTAACCGTGCCTCCTGAGCCGAACCCGACGAGACCTCCCACACTTTTGTCTCCATCTACCGAGCCATTCGCGTATGACTGCTTAATCCTGCCACTATTCTCGTTGCTTCCGACAAGACCTCCTACTCTTTCGTTGCCTTCTACCGAACCATTCGCGTATGACTGAGTAACTATACTATTATGACTACTTAGTCCAACGAGACCTCCTACTCTACCCCCTCCGTCCACAGAACCCGTCGCGTATGACTCAGTAATCTGTCCAGCGTCAGTAGTACCCACAAGACCACCTACGCTGCCGCCCCCGTCTACTGATACTGACGCGTATGAATTCTCAACCGTACTTGCTTGTCTATTCTTCCCAACGAGACCACCCACGTAGCTGGAGCCCTCTACCGATCCTGACGCGGATGACGATTAGATACCATGCCTTCGTTAGACCCAACCAGGCTTCCTACACCATTTCCGCCGGTAATATCGACATCCACGAGGGAGACGTTCCTTACTTCACCGGACACACCTACCCAACCAAACAGCCCGACATACCAGCCTCTCCGATTGATTGTTAGGTTTGTTATGTTGTAGCCCTGCCCGTCAAACCTTCCGGTAAATTCCGGGTCTCCTTCTCCTATCGGCGTGAATCCTGACGTTTCGGAGGCGTCGATATCCGATACCTGAACGTAGTTAGCGTAGAGAGACTGCTCCTCAATGCACTGTAGCTGGCGTACGTCCCCCACTTCGTACGGGTTCTCTTCCGTACCTTCTCCGTCGTACGTAACCGTCGAACAGAAAGGCTCGTCCGTTCCCACGAACCAACCGACTCCGACCGCCAATAAAACTACCACAAAGACACCGACGAAGAGCTTCTGCTTGTTGTTCATATTATGCCCACCTCCTGCGACAGGTTGATACCGTCCATGATAACGTAATTTCCGTCAAGTTGTTTCTCATGTCCTGTATCTTCCATCTCATTCTGTAAAGCCCTCCCATAACACAGCCGCTATTAACAGGAATATCATAACTAACGACGCCACCGCAGCCATAATACCGATGATAGCGTAGAGAGTGTTACTGGTGTGGGGACCCTCGTAACTAGGACCGCCGGATCCGACCGTGAAAGCAGTATGTACCCTCTTCTCACCGTCAACTTCGACAAGTACCCCGTACGTTCCGTTCTGGTACTCTATCTTTTCCCCGGGTTCGATGAGAACAGCGTCGCCGGACCTCCCGATGGACTCAAGATTCTGCGGACCGGCTATCTCTCCGCCGTCGCACGGTATATCGACGCTCTCGTTCACCCTGATGCCATCTTCGAGTTCTATGCCACCGTGACTTATCCAGCACGTCTGTTCTTCCGTCTTTGTGGCTCCTGTAGTAAAGTAGTTCTCTGCCGATACTGTTCTGTTCTCTGGTGTCTCTGCTACAGTAAACGTCGTACCCGACGGAAGATCACCTCGATAGATTTTTATTGACTGGTTACCGTTCGGTGCCCCAATCGAGATTGATTCAGCGTCCCTCAGGACAACAACCACTATCTCAACTTCGCCGGGCGTCTGATCCATTATAGTGCCGGCAGGTGGGCTATCCGCCGTAACTGTTCCCGCCGTTCCTGAGAGCGTCAACAGAACCAGGGCACCGACGGCGACGACCGTTTTCCCGTTTCTTCCGAGGCTTTCGGTGCTCATATCCCTCTCCCCAACAATTATATTTCCTACTTCAAAATACCGTATGATAGTTCAAGGGGTTCCGAAAATACTACGAGATATTACGGGTGCATTCAGGATATTACAGGTTATTACATTCTATTGGCGAGCGTTAAGGGCTGCTTATCCTGTGATGAAGAAAGGTCTCTGCTCGGCAGAACGCGCCGGACTTACCCGACCAAACCGCCGTCGTCCTCGACGACGACATCCGCGGGGCACGGAATCTTCGTGTAAGCGCGTCGCAGAGAGTCCTTTGCGACTGCGAACGCCTCGTTGTTCGCCTCGACACGCGCCGTAAATATCTTCTGTCCGTTAGAGACGCGCGCCGCCGTTCCGACGGGCTTGCCAAACGAGAGGCGCATTCCGTCCGAAACGCGGTCCGCGCCCGCGCCCGTCGCCTGCTTGTTCTCGCGCAGGACGTGGTGCGGATGGACGCGTAGCTTCATCTTGTAGTTCTCTTCTCCGAGTTGCTTTATCATGTTCCGGTTCGCGGCGACACGCGCGCTTTCGAGTGCCGAGTGACGTATCTGGCACGCCTCTCCCGCCGCCAGAGAGACGACGACGGGGTACTCCTCGAGGTCGGCTTTGAGGTCACCCATGTCGAACTGGGTAATCTTGGAGCCGGGTACCCCGGAGATGTACTCGCGCCGGGTGTAGGCGGTGTCGTCGATGTCCCGGTACATGCTTCCCGGTTTCTTTCCCATGGTAACTGTGACTTCCCGATTTGCCCCTATAAGCCTGACGTTACGAGACGGAAAACGAAAGGTTCGTTAGTTAGTTCAGTCTGCTGTCTCTTCCGCAGGATACCAAGCGAGAGGATGGTCAAGTTCCAGACGCACATCGACGGAGTCGCCCACGTCGAAGCTCTCGGTGTGGTTGTGCGCGCAGTGCACCGTGTCGCCGTTTTCGAGTTCGACGCGGTAGGTAAAAGAAGGACCGTCGTACCTGCGGTGTATAATCTTGCCGTCGGGTTCGTTGTCATCTTCTGGTGGGCACGCCGTCGCGTCGTCGGGACGCACAAGGAGGTCGATTTCGGCACCCTCGTACGCGGGCGTCAGACCTTCGGCGTCAACGATGCCGATTCTGCCGAGAGGCGTATCTACGCCGTCCTCGTGTACCTCGCCCGATACGAAGCTCGCGTGTCCCAAGAAGTCGGCGACGAAACGCGACTCGGGCGTCTGGAAGACCTCCTCAGGACGACCGACCTGTTCGAGCCTTCCGGCGCGCATCACGCCGACGCGGTCGCTGATGGAGAGTGCCTCCTCTTGGTCGTGTGTCACTGCGACGGTCGTGACACCAGCCTCCTTTACGATGCGGCGTACCTCCTCGCGCATCCGTACGCGCAGACCGACATCTAAGTTTGAGAAAGGCTCGTCGAGGAGAAGAACGTCGGGTTCGGGTGCGAGCGAGCGTGCGAGCGCGACACGTTGTCGCTGTCCTCCAGAAAGCTTGCCGGGCTTCTTCCTGCGGTGCCCCTCCAGACCGACGAGGTCGAGCATCTCCTCGACGCGTCCCTCGTCGCCGTTTTCGAGACCGAACGCTATGTTCTCCTCGACCGTCATATGTGGAAAGAGCGCGAACTCCTGAAAGACGAGACCGACGTCGCGTTTCTCGGGCTTGACAGTCTTTCCGTTGCCCGCTACCTCGTCGCCCGCGATGCGCACCCTGCCATCGTCTGGATTCTCCAAGCCCGCGATAAGCCGTAACGTCGTCGTCTTTCCGCATCCGGAAGGACCTAAGAGAGCCATGAACTCCCCGTTACGGACTTCGAGTGACAGGTCTTCGACAGCGGACTCGCCGTCGAACTTCTTTGTCACGCCGTCGATTTCGAGGACGCTCGACGTTACGACCTTGCTCATCTTACCGTGTGTTTAGGACTGCCTAATGTAATTAACTTGCTATCTGACGCAGAAGCACGTTCGGTGGTCTTACGCCGACGCGCCGTTTAGGGGACGTATGAAGCTCACAGCACGCGTCATGAACGGCGAGACGCACGAGGTAGAACTGCCCGACGGCGCGACCTACGCACGTCTCTTGGACGAGATAGGCGAGAACCCCGAAGCCGCGGTTGTCGTCGTCGACGGACGCCCCGTGCCCGAGGACGCGAAGGTGGACGCCGATGAGGTCGAGGTTATGCGTACTGTCTCGGGCGGATGAGCATCGCACACTAGACAAGCTTAATGACCTATCCCGTCTTAACTTCGCGGACGATGGTAAGTCTGACACGCAGACGCGTTCTCGCCGCGCTCGGCGCGGGAACCGCGTCCGCAGTGACGGGATGCGTCGGAGGAGATGGTGACGACACAGGAACAACGACAGAGCCGCTCGGAACAGTCGGCTTGGAGACGGTCGCCGACGGTCTCGAATCGCCTATCGACCTCGTCTTCGTTCCCGAGGAGGAAGTGGGGTACGTCGCAGAGCGTCCGGGCAGGATACTCGTCTACGACACAGAAGCCGACAGTCTGCGCGAAGAGCCTCTCTTGGACATCAGCGATAGCGTCGTCTTGGGCGGCGAACGCGGTCTCCTTGGAATCGAGCCGCACCCGAACTTCGCCGAGAACGGACGCCTGTTCGTGCGTTACAGTGCCGCGTCTCGCCAAGAAACGCCCGACAACTACAGCCACACCTTCGTCCTGTCGGAGTTTGAGGCGAACGACGACCTGACGCAAGCAGACACCGACTCCGAGCGGACAGTACTGGAGATTCCACAGCCGCAAGGAAACCACAACGCTGGCGACATAGCTTTCGGACCCGACGGCTATCTCTACGTCCCTGTCGGCGACGGCGGTTCGGGTGGCGACACGGGAAGAGGACACGTCGAAGACTGGTACGACGCAAATGAAGGCGGGAACGGTCAGAACGTGACCGAGAACCTTCTCGGTAGCATGCTCAGAATCGACGTGGACGACACAGACGACGGAAGGAACTACGCGGTACCCGACGACAACCCGCTCGTCGGACGCGAAGGCTTGGACGAGTACTACGCTTGGGGACTGCGCAACCCGTGGCGTATCTCGTTCGACGACGGCGACCTGTATGTCGCCGACGTGGGACAGAACAGGTACGAGGAGATAAACATCGTCGAGAAAGGCGGCAACTACGGCTGGAACGTACGCGAGGGCGTACACTGCTACAACGCTTCCGACTGTCCGACTTCGACGCCCGACGAAGTTCGCGGCGGTGAACCGCTCGTTGACCCTATCCTCGAATATCCACACTCCGGCGGAGACATAACCGGCGTCTCTGTCATAGGCGGCTACGTCTACCGTGGCTCCGAAGTTCCGTTGTTGGAAGGAAGATACGTCTTCGGAGATTTACAGCCGCAAGGTCGTCTATTCGTCGGCGTCCCGCCGGAAGATGAAGAAGGAGAAAACGAAGACAGGTGGTCTCTGGAGTACGTCGAACTGACCGAAGACGCATCGAATCGACTCGGCAGGATTCTCTCGTTCGGACGCGACGGAGACGGCGAGATGTACGTTCTGGGCGGCGGTAGCGTATACCGTGTTGTCCCATCCTGATAGAAACGTACGACGCCGGGGAGGGATATTGTGAACCACGGTCGCGGCAAGCCGCTCTCTGGTTCAAATCCAAAAGCCACGCCGGGGAGGGGATTTGAACCCCTGTGGGCTCTCGCCCACCTGCTCTCGAGGCAGGCGCCTTACCGAGCTAGACTACCCCGGCTTACTCTATCCGTGGAAACCGGGGCACAAAACGTAACCGGTTTTTGTTTACTCGAACGCGTCTTCTTCGAGAACCTCGCCGACAGCGAAGTTCTCCTTCACCTCGTCAACCTCGACCTTGACGCGGTCGCCGACCTCAGCGTCGGGTACGATTATGACGTAGCCGCGTTCGACGCGTGCTATACCGTCCCCCTGCTTTCCAAGGTCCTCAATTTCGACGTACCGTATCTCGCCTTCCTCGACGGGCGGCTGTAACTGGGTGCCGCCCTCTGACCCTTGCTTGGATTTCTTCTTCATCTCGTCGCCGAGTATACCGACACGGTAGACGTCGCCTTCGCTCAGGTCGCCCTCCTCTATCTCGCTCTCGGGAATCTCCACGACGTAAGAGCCGTTTCGCCGCTCGACGCGGGAACTTACCAGACACAGTAGTTTGCCAGAGATCTCCAAAGACGGTTACCTCCGGTATACGTTCAGCCGCCTACCCACTTGAATCTATCGTTAGCCAAACTGAACCGCGCTACAGGTACCCCTCGCGCCTGAGTTGGTCCGCCTCCTGACTGTCGTAACGCCACTTCACGTCAGCCTTCTCGTCCTGCCAGTCCCACGGTTCGACTATGACCACGTCGTCCTCGTTTATCCAGACGCGTTTCTTCATCCGTCCGGGTATGCGCGCCGTACGTGTCTCGCCGTCCATGCACCGAACCTTGAGACGGTTCGCGCCGAGCATCGACTCTACTACGCCGAGTACCTCGTCGTCGTCGGGTAGGCGGAGGTCCGAGTCTCCGTTTGACATACGTGGAGATAGTCAACGGCGTCTTATTAAAAAACCGACTCGGAGTACCGGAAGTCTATGCCACGACGAGAGGTGCGACGACAACACCCGGTGTGAAAGCGACATCTAAGAAAGCGAGTAGCAGGACGAGGATGACGCCCGGTATGCCACCGAGCGCGATTACGGCGATTGCGAGAACACCAATCTCGACCTCGGGGAGAATCGGTATGTCGAGGAAGTTTATGACAGCGAGTAGCACGAGACCTATTATCGCGTTGTAGATGAGCGGCTTTATGACCTTCATCGCAAGATAGACACCGACTAAAACGAGAGCCACGAGCACGAGCAAGCCGATTTCGATACCTGTCGCCATGACTGAGGATTCCGGGGAAGTAACAAAAGCCTTGTCCTCTTAGTGTTATTACGACGTTACCGTTCAGATGCGTCGCGGAATCTGTCGCGTGCCTCGTCGGAAGCAAAACGCTCCGTAGTCGTGTTGTCTGTCGTTTCGTCCGCCGAGACGATACGTTCCTTTGTGACACGTGTCGCTTCGCGGTCAGCCTTGGCGATGGACGTGACGAAGCCTTCGACTGTATCTTCAAGTTCGTCGGCGGAGACGGCGCGGTTGACGACGCCCCAACTCTCCGCCGTCTCTGCGTCTATCGGTTCGCCCGTAAGAGCAATCTCGGAGGCACGTTTCCTTCCGCCGACCGCCTCGACTCGCTCCGGCGTGAGAGGCGGCGTCAGACCGAGGTGCGTCGCGGGGAGACAGTGACGTGCGTCCTCGACAGCGACGGCTAAGTCGGAAGCGACGACCGTCTCGAAGCCCGCGCCGTACGCGTCGCCGTTGACCGCCGCGATTACGGGTATTTCGAGCGTCTCGATTCTACGCAGGACTTCCGCGAGAGACTCGGCGAAGCCGCGCGCCTCGTCCTCGTCTGCGGCGGCGAGAGCGTCCACGTCCGCGCCCGCAGAGAACTTCTCGCCTGCGCCCGTAAGGACAACCGCACGAACGTCGTCGTCTTCGGCGCGTCCGAGTAGCTTCTCGAACTCGTCGAGCGTCTCGGGTGCGAGAGCGTTCGCCTTCTCGGGGCGGTCGAAGGTGAGCCAGACGGCTTCTTCACGTTCTTCGTACCTCATGGTGGCTCTTCGTGCGAGCGTGGCAAAAGGCTGTTCTCTGCCTTCACCGGTTCAGCCTCGTTTCTCCGTAACTACTCCGTTCTCTCTCCCTCCTCTTTCTACGACGCTCTTGGAGAATGTAGATATACAGGCTGAGCATGGGGGCAAAGGTGCCGAGAACTAACCCGAGCGGGTAGAAGCCGAACACAGCGGTAAGGAAGACAAAACCCGCCCAGAGAAGCGGACTGTCATTATCGCTTCTCTTTGCGTCCCAGTACACCCAGACTGACACGAGAACCCAGACTGTAGCTATAGCCAGTTCGAGTACCATCAGATACTGAAGAGGTGCGAACGGTGACACAGGAACAGATCAAAATCCGGTCAAAAAAGATTTTCCCTGACCTTCCGGTTCGTCGTCGGGAAAGGACGTTAGATACCTACGAAGATTTAACCCACAGCGCGTGTTAGAGAATACCATGGAGACGGGAGCCTCAGAACTCGACGACGTTTTCGTCGCGGACGCCGTCACGCATGCGTACAACCTCCATCCGTCGAACTACGCGATAGAGCGGTACGCAGACCCCGTCATAAACCTGATGCTTGGCGCGGAGAGGGCGATGCCCGACGAGTACGAGCGCACGGAAGAGACGTTTCTCACGGACTGGGCACCAAAAGTCACGACGGACATGCTGTTTAGGGAGAGTCAGGTCGATTTCGCAGTCTTCCATCCCCAGTCGATAACCATATTCGAGGACGGGCTTACTTCGCTGGAGAAGGCTGAGGAGTTCAAGAGGCAGAACCCCGACAGGGCGGCTCTTTTTGCGAGTCTCGACATCATCGGAATGGACGACCCGAAAGCGGAACTGACGCGTCAGGTCGAGACCTTCGACGCGCACGGCGTCAAAGTGTACCCGTCGTACTGGACCGACGAAGGGCACCAAGGCTTCAAGATGGACGACCCTTCGCAGGCTTTCCCTCTCTGGGAGCACGCCGTCGAACTAGGCTTGGACGTTATCGCTGTACACAAGGCTGTGCCGTTCGGCAACGTCCCTATGGACTCGTACAGGGTGGAGGACGTTGAGGAAGCCGCAGATTCGTTCCCCGAAATCAACTTCGAAATCGTACACGGCGGCTTCCTGTTCGCGGAGGAAGTAGGGTTGCAGATAGCCGAGCACGACAACGTCTACGTAAATCTTGAGATAACGGACATGGAAGCCGCGACAAACCCCGACTCGTTCGTCGAGACGATGGAGGATATGCTGTGGGCGGGCGGAAAGGATGCCGTCGAAAAGGTGCTCTGGGGGAGCGGGACGCCGCAGTATCATCCGCGTCTCCTCTTAGAATCCTTCTGGGAAATCGACTTCCCCGAGATGGAGTCGGAGCAAGGGAAGTACACGATTACGGAGGAGGACAAGAAGAAGATGGTCGGCGAGAACTTAGCCGAGGCGCACAACTTCGACTTGGACGAACTGAAGGACGCGACGATGAAAGGCGACGGAGACACCGAACTCGCTGAACCGTACTCAACGACGCCCTTCGAGGTGGTAGGGTGACGGCGACCGAAGGCAGACCAAGCGGCGAAATCAGGGACGCCCTCCGCGACATCGTGGACCCTTGCTCCGCCGCGACGGGTTCGGACCTCGATATCGTTGAGATGGGTCTCGTGGAGTCCGTCGAAGTCGAAGACGACGAAGTCATCGTCGAGATGCGCCTCACGACGCCAGCGTGTCACATGGTTCGTACTTTATCGACGAAATCGAGGAACGCGTCGGCGCGCTGTCTGGCGTCGAATCCGTCGAGGTCGAGACTGACGACGGTATGAGTTGGAGCGAGGACATGATGTCCGAGACAGCGAAGGAGAAGCGGCAGACTGTGATAGAGAAACAACGGTCGAGATACGCACAAACAAGAACGGAGTGATACGATGCTAAAGTTCGAACTCTACAAGGACAAAGCCGACGAATGGCGGTGGAGGCTGAGGCACAGGAACGGAAACATCATGGCGGACAGCGGCGAAGGATACGCCAGAAAGACCGACGCGAAGAACGCAATCGAAACACTGCGCGAGGAGGTGGGCGACGCCGAGGTTGAGGAACTGTAAGCGTCGGTTGAGGCACGTCCGTGCGTGCCTGAGCCGCTTGTCGGTTCGTGTCCTGCCCGACCGTGCGGGCGCGAACTACTCCGGAACGGGCTTCCCCGTCTCGTCGTCGTACTGGTCTCGGCGCGCGCGAATCTCGTCCTTCAGCCTACTAACCACGTCGGCGTAGCGGTCGTCGTCAACGACGTTCTGTAGCTCGTGGGGGTCTTTCTGGAGGTCGAAAAGCTCCCATTCGTCGATACGGTAGTAGTAGATGAGCTTGTACCGGTCGGTGCGTATCCCGTAGTTGCGGTGCACGCGGTGGGGCAGGGGATACTCGTAGTAGTGGTAGTACAGAGGCTCGTTCCAGTCCGGGTCGTCCTGCTGTGTCAGGAGGGGACGCAGGCTCCGCCCCTGAACCTCCTCCGGAACGTCGATTCCGGCGAGGTCCATGAACGTGGGTGCGAAGTCGATGTTACGGACGTTTCGCTCCTCGGTAGTTCCCGAATCGACCATCGCGGGGTACCGCATCAGGAGCGGGATGCGTATCGACTCCTCGTACATGAAACGCTTGTCGTAGTAGCCGTGCTCACCAAGAAGAAGCCGTTGTCGCTCGTGTAGACGACGAGCGTGTCTTCGGCGAGACCTTCTTCGTCGAGGTAGTCGAGAAGGCGACCGACGCTCTCGTCCAGGGCTTTGACGGTCCGCAGGTAGTTCTTTATGTACCGCTGGTAGTTCCAGTGCTTTCGCTCCTCGTCGGTGAGTCCCTTGGGCTGTTCGTGTCGCCAGTCGGGCATGTCCGCGATACGCATCCGCGCACGTTTCGCCGCGCTCGATCGGCTGTGGTAGTCGTCGTCGAAGGTAGGTGGAGGTGGTAGGGTTTCGCCCTCGAACAGGCTCTCGTGACGCTTCTCAGGAACCCACTTCCTGTGCGGTGCTTTGTGCCAGCACTGGAGGTAGAAGGGGTCGTCGTCGGCGTGCTCTTCGATAGCGTCGATGGTCTCGTCTGTGAGAAGGTCGGTCACGTACCCGTCTTCGCGGGTGCGCTTGGGGCGCCACCTCTTTTTGGGCTTCTCTAAGAACGTCGGGTTGGTGTACCGTCCCTGTGCGGGAAGACGTTTCCAGCAGTCGAAGCCCCTCGGATGTCCCCCTAGGTGCCACTTGCCGAGATGTATTGTCGTATAGCCGGCGTTCTGAAGCTGTTTCGGCGCGGTCATCTGAGAGCCGTCGAACCGACGCTGGCGCCCCAAGAAGACGTTCTTCTTGACGCCGTTTTTGTGGCTGTACTTTCCGGTGAGCATCGAAGCCCGACTCGCGGAGCAGACTGAGTTCGTGACGAAGCAGTTTTCGAACTTGACGCCCTCGTCGGCGATACGGTCGAGGTTCGGCGTCTCCATGATACGCCCCCCGTAGCAACTTAGTCCACGAACGGCGTGGTCGTCCCCGACGATGAGGATGATGTTAGGTCGCTCGGAGTCGTCGGATTCCTCGTCTTCCGGTGCCATATCCGGTCAAAGCACCACGGAAAATAAGGGTTCCGCAGGGGGCATTTTGGAGGTGTCGGCTCGGGTATCCGGAGCGGGCGGGCACAGATTTATTCCGCCTCGCCCGCACCTCTTTGCGTGAACGTGTCCGCCGTCAAGGAGCGTGTCGAGGCAGTTGACCTCGCCTTCATCCTTTCTGTACCCGCGGTTCTCGTAGTCGTACAACTCCTTCCCGAATCGGCACGCGACGCTCTCGTCCTCAACTACGGTTCGCCCGGCGTCGTGCAGGTCTACACGACGCACTTCGTACACGCCGACTGGGCGCACCTAGCCGGAAACGTCGGCGTCTATCTCGTCGCCGTCGCTCTCGTGTACCTTCTTCTTGTCTACGCCGACGCGCGCCGGACGTTCTACGTCGGATTCGCGCTCGTCCTCTTGGTCGTCCCCTTCCCCGTCTCGGCGCTCGACCTGTACCTCGTCGGTCCGGAGGCGGGCGACGCCTCGACGCGCGGCTTTTCGGGCTTGGCGTCGGCGTTCGTCGGCTTTCTTCCTGTCGCTGTCTTCGTCTTCCTGCGCGAGAACCTGTCCGAGAAGGTGAGAGTCTACGAGTCGATGGGTCTGTTTCTCGCAAGCTTAGGCGTCATTCTGTTCTTGCTCCGTGGATCGACCGACCCGACGGCGTTGTTCGCCTTCGCCGTCGGCGTTCTGTACTGTTCCCTGTCGTCTGGAGGTTAGACGCTGACGTGTGGCAGGCTTTCGCCGGTTGGAGCATCCCGAAACAGGCGCTCGTAATCTACGCTGTCCTGCTGTTTCTGATTTCACCCGTCATTCTGTTCCCCGCGAACCCGGCGCAGGGCGGTACGGTTGTGAATCTTGTGGCGCACTTTGGTGGTTTCTTTGTGGGGTATGTTGTCATATTATTCAGCATATATACTATACGTATCTAAAACTAGTCTTCGACTGAATATAACGGATCCTCTTCTCTCCGTTTCATATGAAAATCCGCTACCAATGACCGCATATATTCCACTCCTGCTCGTTTGAAGAATGCGTCAACTAAAAAATACGTCACATATCCTCCAACGGCTATACTTACATAAGTAAGTAAAACAAAAATAAAAACCAAGATCATATTCGTGAATCCACTCCACGGAGAGTTCACGATATATGTAGGATTCATCCGGGCGGATACTATCGATATAAAGTGATATATAGCAATTAGAATCAATCCAACCACTATAAACCCAATCGCCCACTTAAGATTTTGCCTAAAAATATATGTTCTTCTTCGTCGCTTAGTCTTTTCACTTTCATCTCCGCTCATATAACTCAGAAATCTCTCATACAATTGTATATGTGTGTCTCTAGATGCGTCTAAACTGGATTCTTCTATCATTGTCACCCTGCATAGTTCGGGAATAAAACCTCCCTTAACCAAATCGCGTATTTGTTTTCTCTGACCAAGCGTAAAATATGATGTGTATTCGTCGTCAAACTCATATATTCTCTTAACGCGATTATGTATCTCCGAGGTCATTGGAGTCAGCAGAGACCTATCTGAAAGCTCATCTCCTAAATATATGATCGGACTTAAGTATATTCTTATCGTATATAAATATATTGTCAGCGGATCAGCTAACACGCGCTCACCAACACTCATTCTTTCTCCAAGTCCTTCTCTTCGTTCCTGTGCTATCATCATCCTAAACTCTAAAGGTACTTTTCTACGAAACGAATTGGCTATTTCACCTAAAAATACCGACAACACGAAGAGTGTTGGTATAGAAACGGCTACTATTTCTCCTATTGATACGGAACCCTCCTCTACACTATTCCACACTAATCTTTGTGTCTCCTCAAAGCCGTACATATACCCAACCAAAATTAAAAGAAGCACTGAAGCAGATAGTAATCCTGGTACAATTACTGTCAGCGCGTAGCTTGGCGACCGCGAAGCGCGTAACGGAAGTGAAACTGACATTACTTTGAAATCTCATGTAAGCTTTTTATTTTTATTGGTGGTCCTATTCCATCCTCCAACGACTCCACAACACCCGAAACCCCTTTGCCGCCTACCCACGAATGTCAGCCATGGTAGACTTTTCGTTCACCGAAGAACAAGAGGCGGTTCGGAAGACGGCGCGCGAGTTCGCAGAGAACGAGGTCGCGCCACGCGCACGCGAAGCCGAGGAGTCGGAGGAATGGCCCCGGGATGTCTGGGAGGAAGCCGTCGACGCGGGTCTGGTCGGCACGTGGCATCCCCGAGGAGTACGGCGGCGCGGGGATGGGGAGCGTCGAGACGGCTATAATGTGCGAGGAGGTTGCGAGCGTCGACGCCGGGATGCTCGCCGCGATAGGCACGCAGTTCGGGTCGAACATGATAGCCGAGTTCGGGACGGAGGAGCAGAAGGAGTGGATCCTAAGGGGCGTCGCGGAGGGCGAACTCATCGGCGCGATGGCGAACACCGAACCGGCGCATGGGAGCGACGCCGCGAGCATCGAGACGACTGCGCGGAAGGAGGGCGACGAGTACGTCATCGACGGCGTCAAGACGTTCCTGACGCACGGCACCATCGCCGACTACGCGCTCACGATGTGCCGGACGGGCGACGAGGACAGCGGGCACGCCGGAATCTCCGCCATCATAGTCGAGACGGACCGCGACGGCTGGGAGGTCGAGAGCGAGATTCACAAGATGGGCTGGAACGCCTCGGAGACGGCGCAGGTGCGTTACGACGGCGTCCGTGTACCCGAGGAGAACCTCGTCGGAACCGAAAACTACGGCTTCTACCAGCTAATGGAGTTCTTCGAGAACGAGCGCGTCGGTATCGCCGCGCAGGCACTCGGTATCGCGCGGGGATGTCTCGACCATTCGCTCGACTACGCGGGCGACCGCGAGCAGTTCGGACGCAAGATTTCGAAGTTCCAGGCGATACAGCACAAACTCGCCGACATGGGTGTCAAGTACGAGAACGCCCGACGCCTCACGTACGACGCCGCGGCGCGGGTCGACGACGGCGAAAAACCCACCAAACTCGCAAGCATGGCGAAGCTATACGCGAGTGAGATTGCCGAGGAGGTCGCAAGCGACGCCGTACAGATACACGGCGGAAACGGCTACACGCGTGACTATCCGGTCGAGCGTCAGTACAGGCACACCAAGATATACCAGATAGGCGAGGGTACGAGCGGGGTGCACGCGCGACGTGGTGGCGGGCGAGATGCTCGACCTCTAAGCCTTCTGCTTTCCTTCGCCTTCGCGTACCGACGAGTGGTACGCGAGAACAGCACCCACAAGAGCGAGAACCGGAACCTGGAGCGCGACGGCTTCCGCGCCCGCCGTGTATCCCGCGTACGCCGACCACGCGAGAGCGACGACGACACCGACGAGCGCGCCGCCTTTCGCTGTCTCCTTCTTCGTGAGTAGCACCGTTCCCAGCAGGAGAAAGAGGACGGCGACACCGAGACGCACGAATCCCGCGCCCACGCCCGTACCGCCGAGGACGAGCGTCGCCGCGCTCTGCGATACGACGAGCATGCCGCCCGTCAGGCGTTCGACGTTGGGGCTGAAGACTTCGTCGCTCATCCGTCGCCCCCCTTCTTCGCCCCTGCATTTCCGACGTGCGCACGCACCCAGAGCCTGCCTAAGTGCGAAAGACGCGTCTCGTGACTCCGTCCGCGCTCAGACTGCTCGACGTACCCTTTCTCGCGGAGAGAGCGAACGTCGTAGATTACCTTCGAACGGAACGAGTCTGTGTTCTCGCGTCCGGCGCGTTCTGCGACGCGCTCCGCGAGTTCGCTGACGGAACCCACGACGCCCTCGTCAGCGAGCGTACGCAGGAGGGTTCGCTCGAACTCCTTGAGGTCGGACGGCGGCGTTATCGGCATCTCGATGAGGTGCGAGCCGTCGAACTCGCGCGCACCTGCCGTCGTTCCGCGTTCGTTGAACTCGCGCAGGAGTTGGTTGGCGTGCGAGTACCTCTCGTCAAGTTCGCGCTCCACGTCGTCGGTAAGTCCTTCGTCCTTCAGGCGTCGCATCAGACGGACGGCGCGGTCGATTTCCTCGGCGAGTTCGGTTTCTAAGTACCGTTCCGGCGCGGTGTAGTACGCGAGTATGCTGTTACGCGCTGTGTCGTCCTCGTTCGCGTCTACGTCTCCGTCCTCGTTTCGTGACTCTTCGCCCGTCTTCTCGCCCTTCTCACCCTCGTACTCGACGACAACCTGTTGCGCGGCGTTCGTGAACGCGAAAGAGACGGTGCGCGGCATAGCGCTCACGTTGATACGGACGACGTTCCCCTCGTCGAGTTCGTCTCTCAGAACGCCGTAAGCGAGGGCGTAGAGCGCGTCGTAGTCATAGACATCGTCGAGTTCGACCGTCCGCGTCTCTGCGTCGAAGAGCGAGGCGAAGTCCTCGCGCAGGCGGCGCGCCACGTCGGCGGAGCCACGGTCGCCTTCCAGAAGGATAGCACGGTCTACGTCCACCTTGTCGCGCACGAGAGGTGCGATAAGACGGTCGTAGTCGAAGCCGACAGGGACGACGTGTGTCTTCATCCTTCGGAAAGACGGTGAACGCGCGTTACGTAAAACCTTCCGGCTGTGTGACGCGTTTACGACGCCCTTTTGCGTCCTCCGCGCGTATCCTGCGTATGCCCGTCTTCGAGTACGAGAGCGTCGTGGACGCCCCCTTGGACGACGTGTGGGACTTCCATTCGCGCATCGTCGGTCTGACCGAACTCACGCCCGGATGGATGCGCCTCACCGTCGAAGCGACGACGGGACCCGACGGCGAGAACGACCCCGAGATACTGGAGGGAGGCGCGTCCGTGGACGTCTCTCTCAAGCCGCTCGGTGTCTTCCCGCGTGTCTCTTGGACATCCGTGATAACCGAGCGCGGACGCGAAGGAGACGAAGCCTACTTCGTCGACGAGATGTCCGACGGACCGTTCAAGAAATGGAAGCACACCCACACGTTCGAGGCGCGAGGCGACGACAGAACTTTGATGCGCGACCGTGTCGAGTACGCGCTTCCTCTCTGGATGCTCGGACGCGCCGGTTCGCCTTTCTTCCGGGTCAACGCGTACATGATGTTCAGGCACAGGCACCGCAGGACGCGCGAACTCTTAGAGGACTGATTCGACGAGTTCGGCTGCGCGCCTCCCGCTCAGCATCGCGCCGTTTATCGACGAGTCGTGTGTGTAGTCGCCCGCCAAGAAAACGTTTCCTTCGGGCGCGTCGTTCGACGGTAACGTCTCGTGTACGCCGGGTGACTGTCCGAACTGGGCGAAGCCGACGGTTTCGGTCTGGACAGGCTCTACGTCTGCGTCAAAGCCCCACCGCGAAAGCGCGTTTCGTGTACCTTCGGCGAGCGTATCGGCGTCGTCACGCGCTTCGAGCCACGTCGCGCTGACGAGATGCGTGCCCTCGGGCGACTGTTCGGGCGCGACGTTCGAGACAGGGATGACCTGATTTGGTTCGTCGTCGCGCTGGTCGGCGTTCAGAACGATTTTCTTCCCGACCTCAAGCCGCGACTCAAGCGCGTAGTACTGCGTCGTACATCCTTTTCCGCCGTCGGGCGTACCAACGCCGGTGAGACGTTCGGCTTCGTGCGGGTCGGTTGCGACGACGACGGCGTCGTACACCTCCGTCGCGTCTGTTTCGAGTTCGACAACTCCCCCATCCCCTCCGCCCTTCGCCGTCACGCCCTCGACGCGCGTCTCCGTCTCGGTTTTCGCGCCCGCTTCACGCGCCTTCTCCGCCAACTGCTTCGGTATCTCGCCCATTCCGCGCGCAGGAACGACCGTCTTTCCGGAAGCGAGGCACGAAAACGTGAACTCGAAGACGCGTTTCGACGTGCCGAGCGACCTGTCGAGCGTGATACCGCCGTAGAAAGGCTCTGCGAAACGCGAGACGAAACGCGACGAAAAGCCGCGTCGGCGGAGGTACTCGCGTGTCGTCTCGTCCTCGTCGTCGCCCGCGAAGATTTCGTCGCGCGTCTTTCCGCGGAGTTCGGCGCGCAGACGCAGTACGCGTATCTTGTCTGCGAAGGTCACGTCACGGTTCGCCAGCGCGCCTAGCGCATCCTTCGGGTCCCGCAGAGGGTCTGTGAGCGTTGAGACGCCTCTGTCGGACGCTATGCGCGCACCCGGGTTGTAGGCGCGGGGGTTGAGCGCGTCGTAGTCGAGGTAGCGGCGCGCCTCGGGGTAGGCGGTGAACAGCACCTGAAAGCCACGGTCGAAGACGTATCCGTCGCGCCGCGTCGAACGGACACGCCCGCCGACCTCGTCGCCTCTCTCGTAGACGGTAACGTCGTGTCCATCCTCGGAAAGCTCGAGTGCGGCTACGAGACCCGAGAGACCCGCACCTGCGACAGCGACACGCATTTTCTCCCACTCAGTGCGTCAGCTTTGCGAGTTCCTCGCCGCGCAGGAGTACGAGGTCGTTCTCCTCCGCGTACTTTCGCGCGTCTTCGAGCGTAATCGCGCCGCCAGTCTCGTCGTCGAGCATCTCACAGACGACCGTCGCGGGCACGATACCCGCTTCTTCGGCGAGAGCGACGCTCATCTCGGTATGCCCGCGTCTTCCGTCGAGGATGTCGTCGTGCGCCCTCAAGACGGCGACGTGCCCCGGCGCGCGGAACTCCGAGGGGAAGTCGAACGCGCCGCCCGCGAGAACCGTCTCGACTGCGTCGGAGACACGGCGTATCGTCTTCGCGCGGTCGCTGTCGGTCACGCCTGTCCGTGTCGAACGGTGATTTACCCACGTCGAGAAAGACGAGCGGTCGTCGTAGTCGAGTTCTGCGTCGACGAGACGTTCGTCGCCCGCTTCCGCGAGGGCGTCTCCGAGGTATCCGAGACCGAGTGCGCGTGCGGCGTCGGGATGTACGGCGACGCAGATTAGACCACCCGCGTCGTTCCGGAGGCGTGCGACCTCCTCGTGCGTAATCTCGCTTGCGGCGTAGACCATGTCGACCTCGTCCTCGCGGTCGTCGAAGTCGTGGACAAGAATGGGTCTGCCGTCACGCAGGTCGTCGAGAGCGTTCTTCATTCCAGTCCTGCTCATTCAAGGCTCACCTCCACGAGAAGTTCGTCGCCGTAGTCGAGTCCGAGTTCGTCACGTAGCTTCACGGGAGCGATTACTTCGAGCGTGTCCTCGGGGTAGTGTGACCTGTGCGGACGTATCACATGTGCGTCCACACCGTCGATGGTTGCGTCGTAGCACGTCACAGCACCGAACGTGCGGTCCTCGTTCTCCCACTCCTCTATCAGCGTGCCGTCGGCGTTTTCGAGAGCCGCACGCCGTCGCGTACTCTCGTCGTCGAGCGAAAGGTTGAGCGTCCCCGGAAACGGCTCGTAGCCGAGACGCTCGACGAACTGCTCCACGTACCCGTCGAGAGAGATGTAGTACTTTCCTTCGCCCATGCCGCTCACAACTTCGCCGACGAGTTCGACCGTCTCGTCGCCCTGGGATGCTGCGTCGGTAGTCGCGTGATCTCGCGTTCGCAGGAACAGCGACGCCTACGTCCGTGACCTCGACCCACTGACCGTCGGAGAGCATCTCGCGCTCGACCAGACCGTCCTCTTCGAGAGCCTGTAGGCGGCGCGACGCCGTCTGGTCGCTCGTGTCCATCCGCGAGGCAAGTTCGTTGCACGAAACCTTCGCGCCCGCCTCGACGCCGCCTTCGAGACCAAGAAGCTTCAGGGCGGCGAGTTCGTCGGGTTCGGCTCCGACGGTTTCCATTTCTGACATGTATAACAGAATTGGAACGCTTGCCATATGAGTCTTCTGAATCACAACGTATTAGACGCGCCGTGTCTCACGAATACACGTGGGCCGGTAGCTTAGTCCGGTTAAAGCACCTGGCTCTTAACCAGGTGACCGAGGGTTCAAATCCCTCCCGGCCCGCAAGGAGCGAGTTTTGCGGGCGACTGAGGACCGGGAGGGTTTGAATAGTGAACGAGTGAGTGTAACGAACGAGTGACCGCAGTTCAAATCCCCCCCGGCCCGTCCCGAGAATCGAAGAGTCTCGTGTGTGCTGAAAAACTTGCGGAGTTTTTCGCATCGCAGGAATCTTTGATTCCTGCTGACTCAAGAAAGTGTCGAGTTCCCGAACCGTCATGGGACGCGGAGCGTACTGATCGCTGCACGTCAGGCAAAGCCTGACGAACGGTCACAAATCGGAGATTTGCGCGTGCTGGAAAACGTAGCCGTCATCTATATTACTCCTCGATTACTTGAACCCTCATGCCCGAGGCACCGGAAGACGAGATAAGACGGCAGGCTTCGAGCCTTTCTACGCCGACACGACGGCATTTCGTCCGCTTCTTAGCTTCCGTCGGTACAGCTTCGGCTGTGGCGCGACGAAGCTACGAACCCGCTACCGCGCAGGAAAACGACGGCAGGTTACTCTGGCGGTTCGAAACAGGTAACAGCGTGAACTCGTCGCCGACCGTAGCCGACGGTACCGTCTACGTCGGCTCCAACGACAACAGCATGTACGCACTGGACGCAGAAACGGGCGACGAACTCTGGCGGTTCGAGACGGAAGGCTCCGTCTTTTCTTCGCCGACTGTCGCAGAGTTCCCCGAGAGAACTTCCGAAGGCTGTTCGAACCCTGGCAGGACGCGGTGGTCTTGCTTCGGCTCCCTTGACGGTGACAGTACGCTCTTGACGCAGGAAAGACGGGTGACGAACTCCTGGCGGTAGCGGTACAGGGTGTCCCTTGGCGTGGAGTCGTCGCCGACGACAGCCGAAGTCTCACCGACAGGTTCGACAAACGGTGCCGTCTACGTCGGTTCCGGTAACGGTAATCTCTACGCCCTCGACGCCGGGACGGGCGAAGAGCACTGGCGGTTCGAAACGGAAGAGAGGGTCTACTCCTCACCGACCGTATCCGACGGAACCGTCTACGTCGGCTCCCGTGATAAACACCTCTACGCTCTCGATGCCGAGACGGGCGACGAACTCTGGCGGTTCGAGACCAACCGTCCCGTTTCATCGTCGCCCACAGTTGCCGACGGAACCGTCTACTTCGGCTCACGGGACACCAAACTCTACGCTCTCGATGCCGAGACAGGCGACGAACTCTGGCGGTTCGGTAACCCGGGTAGCGTAGACTCGTCGCCGACCGTAGCCGACGGTACCGTTTATTTCGGCTCTATAGTAAGGCGACTGTACGCGTTAGACACGGAGACGGGTGAAGAACTCTGGAACTTCGAGGCGGGCGACAACGTCTTTTCTTCACCAACCTACGCGGACAGCACGGAGGATACGTCGGAACCGGGAGACAGCACAGTATACGTCGGCTCTCGTAACAACAACCTCCACGCAGTAGACGCCGAGACGGGAGACGAGAGTTGGCGTTTCGAGACGGACAGAAGCGTGAAATCGTCGCCGACTGTCTTCGACGGCACAGTCTACTTCGGCTCCGCCGACGGAAACGTGTACGCGTTGGACACAGAATCGGGTTCGAGCGAGGACACACGTGTCAAACACGGGACACTGGGGCATCACGGGGTACGGTTCCGTGAGGGGAGTCCCGACGGCAATATGACTAACGAAGGCGACGATAACGGAGATAGAGAAACTGGAGACAGAGACGACGAAACAGAGAAAAACGGCAACGAGACAGGGAACAACGAAACGACGGGTGGCGAAACAGACGGGGAGGGTTTGCCGGGAATGGGAGTACCCTCAGCGTTGACAGGTCTCGTTACCGCGGGCTATCTGCTGAGACGGCGGTATACGGAGGACAAGCGTTAATCGGCGTCGTCGGTCAGCCGAATCCATTCAGTAGGCTCCTCCATCAGACCCACGATACGGACACGCGTTTCTCCGTCTTCGGACTCCACCTCCACGACGCCGTCGAATAGCTGGCGTAAGGTGTGGTAGTCCTTCTCGTCGTGCATTTCGGAGTCGATAACGAAGATGCCGATACCGTCTATGCTTCTGATACGTCCCGTGAAGACGTGCAGGAAACGGAAGACGGTTTCGAGATTCGAGTACATGAGCAAGGTCGATACCGACTCGACGAGAACCCGGTTGCCTTCGATACCACGTCTGTCACGAATCCTTTCGAGGAGCGTGGAGACCTTTACACCGACTCCCGTCATGTCGCTCGGCGAACTTGCGAACTTGACCGTCTCAGTCTCCTCCGGCTCCTCAACGCCTCGACTCTTCGTCACACAGTCAACGACACCGAGCCTGTCGTTGTCGCACGAATAGGTTTCGAGTATCTCGTCCGCGGACCGGTCTGTCGTCACGTAGACGGTACTGTTATCATTTCCGATACCTTGGGTGACGACCGCGCGCACGAAGTCATCCCTGCCGGAGACCGAGGTTCCTTTTACGAGCAGATTCGTACCCTCAGGTACGCCCCCCAAGAGTTCGTCTATCTGTGACAGACCGAGTTCGTATCTCACTTTTGTGTGAACCTCACCCCGTGTCCTTCACGAACCGCTGTTCCGCCCCCATTATGAACTCCTGCGGTTTAGGTGTTAGGCATGGCTCGGTATTATTCCTTCCTGCGTTATTATCAAAACCGATAACAAAGAAGGTAACTGAGACGGTAGCCCGTGTTTTCACAATCCTTAATACGCGAACGGCGCATTCTCAGACATGGCTGAAACGATAGAGCTTCTGGTCGAAGGAGGTAAGGCGACGGCTGGACCGCCGCTCGGACCCGCCCTTGGACCTACCAAGATAGATGTCGGCGAGGTCGTCGGCGCGATAAACGAGGAAACCGCCGACTTCGAAGGCACGGAGGTGCCCGTCACGGTCACCATAGAGGACGGCGAGTACGAGATAGAGGTCGGTCTACCGCCGACGTCCGCGCTCATCAAGGACGAACTCGGCTTCGACACGGGAAGCGGACGCCCGCAGGCGGAGTTCGTGGCGGAGATGACCGCCGAGGAACTCAAGAAGGTAGCGGAGATGAAGGCGGACGACCTCCTCTCGTACGACACGAAGAACGCCGCGAAGGAGATAGCGGGTTCGTGTGTCTGCCTCGGTGTAAAGATAGAGGGCGAAGACCCTCGTGAAGCGGCTCGCCGCATAGACGAAGGCGAGTTCGACGACGTTCTTGTCTGAGCGAGATGAAGATAGTTCCAGACACGAGCGTCGTGGTAGACGGTCGTATCACACAGAAGATAGAGGAAGGTGACTTCAAGGGCGCGAAGGTCATAGTGCCCGAGTCGGTAGTCGCCGAACTTGAATCGCAGGCGAACAAAGGACGCGAGACGGGACACAACGGCATCGAGGAGCTGAAGAAGCTCAGCGAACTCGCCAAGACGGGGCATATAGTCCTCGAATACGAAGGTCTGCGTCCGACGCTGGAGCAGGTCAAGATGGCGAAGGGCGGCGAAATCGACGCCGTCATACGCGCGCTCGCCGTCGAGCACGAGGCAACTTTCGTCACTTCGGACGGCGTCCAGAGCGAGATTGCGAAGGCGAAAGGTCTCGAAGTCATCTACCTCCGACCCGAGGAGCCGGAGTTCGGCGAGTTGGAGGTGGAGCAGTACTTCAACGAGGACACGATGTCGGTGCACCTCAAGGAAGGTGTAGAGCCTAAGGCGAAACGCGGCGAGATAGGCGAGATGCGTTTCCGTAAGATACGCGACCGCAAGCTTGAAGGCTACGAGGTGCGGCGGATGGCGCAGGAGATAATAGAGGTCACCAACAGGAGCGACGAGGGATTCATCGAGGTTGAACGCGACGGCATGACCATCGTCCAGATACGGAGTATGCGTATCGCAATCGCACGTCCACCTTTCTCGAACGGTCACGAGATTACGGCTGTGCGTCCGGTTGCGAAGGTGGACATCGAGGACTACCGGATGAGCGACGAACTCAAGCAACGTCTCTTAGAGAAACAGCGCGGCATGCTCATCGCAGGTTCGCCGGGTGCGGGAAAGACGACCTTCGCGCAAGCAGTTGCCGACTTCCTCAACGACCACGAGTACGCCGTCAAGACGATGGAGTCACCGCGTGACCTACAGGTTAGCCCCGAAGTTACGCAGTACTCGAAGTTAGAAGGTAGCATGGAGAACACCGCCGACGTTCTCCTGATGGTACGTCCCGACTACACCGTCTACGACGAGGTACGCAAGACTGAAGACTTCGAGGTCTTTGCAGACATGCGTCTCGCGGGTGTCGGCATGGTCGGTGTTGTGCACGCAACACGCGCAATCGACTCCGTACAGCGTCTCGTCGGACGTGTCGAACTCGGTATGATACCGCAGGTCGTCGATACAGTGGTACATATCGAGGACGGCGCGGTCGAGCGCGTATACGACCTCGAAAGCGTCGTCAAGGTTCCCGAAGGACTCGTAGAGGAGGACCTTGCACGTCCCGTCATACAGGTCTCCAACTTCGAGACGGAGGAGATAGAGTACGAAATATACTCGTACAACCGTCAGGTCGTCGTGATGCCCGTCGGAGAGGGCGAGGCAAGAGGTAGCGAAAAGCAGGGAAGCGCGTGGAACCTCGTGCGCAAGGAGATACAGCGCGAAATCGGCGAGGTCGCACGCGGATACGTCGACGTCGAACTCGTAGACGACGGACAGGCGATAATCTACGTGGACGAGGACGACATACCGTTCGTCATCGGAAAGAACGGCGCGACGATAACCGAGATAGAGAACAGGCTCGGAATCGACATAGAGGTCAAGTCGCACGAAGAACGTCCAGACGAGATGGTTGGCGGCGGCGCGGGCAGTGGAGGAGGTGCTGTCGCCGGTGGCGTCGCAACCGACGTGCAGGTCACGTCGCGCCATGTCATCATGGAACTCGACGGAATGGAGGGCGAGACTGTCGAAGTCTCCGCCGACGGCGAGTACCTGTTTACGGCAACTGTCGGACGGCAGGGCGACATAAAGGTTTCGCGCGGTAGCGAAATCGCCGAGGCACTCGAAGACGCAGTCGATGCCGGCAGGCAGATTACCGTCGAAGAGGTCTGAACGTCGGTCTTTTCTCAGAGCCTGCGTGGCATGTCGTCGAACTGCTCAGGGTCGTGTCCGTACAGTACGGTCGCGTCTGTCCTGCGTTCGATGTCGGTTAGTCTGCGGCGACTCTCTCGCCAAGCTCGCGAGTCGTGTACCAAACTCGCGCTCATCTCTCGTCCTTCGTCGTAGTTCTCTGACACAAAGGCTACGTCACCCGCGATTAGAACGTCGTCTTCGCCTCCGCCGTTCTCTTCTTCGCCGCCGCGTTCGATATGTGCGCCCAAGAGTCCCGGTGTATGTCCGGGAAGATGGAGGAGGTCAACACCGGGAAGAAGCTGTCTGTCGCCGTGGACAACGCGCCAGTTCAGGTCGCGGTCGAAGTCAGCGGCAAGGTATCCCGCGTCCCCTGTTCCGGTCTTCGCGCACAGGTACGCGTGTTCGAGTTCGCGTCTGTGGACGTAGACGGGCACGTCGGTTCCTTCGAAGTTGTGTAGACCTCCTGCGTGGTCGATGTGCAGGTGCGACTGGACGACAGCGTCGATGTCTTCGACCGCGAAGCCGACCTCGTCAAGCGCGGTTCGGAGGTCGCGTTCGTCGGCGTCCTCGTGCGCGAAGGCATCGAAGAGTTCTTCGTCCCAGTAGCCGTCGCCCGCTTCAGGGTGCGAACCCGTGTCCCAGAGCACCGTCGCATCGGGATGGTCGATAACGAGGTTCCAGACGGGGAAGTACTCGCGTCTGAGTTCGGGTGACGGTTCCGTGCGCGTCGCTACTGTCTCGGCGTCGAGACCGAAGTTGAGGTCTGCGTGAAAACCTCCTCTGTCGATGAGATGTAGCTCCATAACCGTTCTTGTGACCCTCGAAACAAAGATGCGTCGCCTGCTTACCGCTCGACGCGTTTAGCCGTCTCGAAGAACTCGGCGACGTTCTCGACGGGCGTTTCGCGCATCACGCCGTGTCCGAGGTTGAGTACGTGTCCGGAGTCGCCAGCCTTCTCGATAACGCGCTCTGTCTCGTGCCTCACCGTCTCGCGCGAACCGAGAAGGTAAGACGGGTCTAAGTTTCCCTGTACGGGTGTGTCGCCGAGTTCTTCGCGAGCCTCACGCATATCGACTGTCCAGTCGAGCGAAAGAACATCCGCGCCGCTCTCGCGCATAAGGTCAATGTTGGGGTTACGGACGAACAGTATCGTCGGTACGTCTA
Organism: Halobacteriales archaeon; assembly: GCA_034522195.1. Lineage (GTDB taxonomy): Archaea > Halobacteriota > Halobacteria > Halobacteriales > Halorutilaceae > Halorutilus. The sequence continues at coordinate 525,700 of JAXHLL010000006.1, forward strand.
CTGCGTCAAGTATCTCCTGATGCAGAGGAAGCACGTGCTCGCGGTACTCTTCGGGCGGCAGGACGCCAGCCCACGTGTCGAAGAGTTGGAGGACATCGGCACCGCTTTCCTGCTGATAGACGAGATATTCGCGCGTCACGTCCGCGAAGGCTCGCAGGAGTTCGTCGAACGCATCGGGATGACGCGCCCGGAAACGCCGGACTCCGTCGCGTCCGTCGCCGTCGAAGACGTACGAGGCGACGGTGAATGGACCGCCCGCGAATCCGATGGTGACAGCATCGTCGCCGAGACGTGACGAGAGACGTTCCAGAAGCTCGCCGACGAAGGAGAGTTGTTCGCGCACGTCTCCGCACTCTCTGTCGACATCCTCCGGAGCCTCGACGTGGTTTTCGACGACTGGTCCGACGCCCGACTCTATGTGGTAGTCGAAACCGAGAGGTTCGAGCGTGACGAGTATGTCGGAGTACATCACGACGCCGTCGGGCGAGAAACGCTCGTAGGGCTGGAGAGAGACGCGCTCCGCGACTTCGGGCGTCTCTATAGCCTCACGGAACGTGTACTCCTTCCTTACCTCGCGGTACTCCGGAAGGTAACGTCCGGCTTGGCGCATCATCCAGACGGGCGGACGTTCCGTGCGCTCGCCGCGGACAGCACGGAGGAACAGGTCTTTCATTACCGGCGGTTCGTCGTCGTCGCCTAACTATCTTGCGTCACACCTTCACCGGAGGAAGAGACACGCGTCCCGTCAAGCGATACGTCGGCGAACTTCGACGTTATCTCGACGTTCGTCTTCAGATGCGACGTAACCCGCGGCGCGTCGTAACTTCCGCCAGCGAGAGCGACGTACGGCACGAGTTGGTCCGCCGTGTACTCGTCCACGTCCGCGCCCGATTCGACGGCGGAGATGAGTTCCTCTCCCGCCTCCGCACCGACTTCCTCGGCGGGCTTGCCGCGCTCCCCCAACGCGCTTCCTCCGAGACGGGTGCCCGCGTACGCTACGAGCGTCACCGCCGTTCCTTTCGAAGGCGCGTCTTCTTCGACGTGTACCTCGTCAATTTCGACCGGAACGTCGAGTTCCGCAAGTTCCTCGCGCGCCGACTCAGCCTGCCTCTCGACGATATGCTCCGGAAGTCCGCACACGTGCGAGACGCCTTCGACGTGTTCGAGTTCAGCGCGGCGCGGTTCGACGGGCGATAGAGATGACGAGGACGGCGAAACATCGAGAACTATCTCGCCGCCCCCCTGCGGATAATGTCCGCGCATCACGAGTTCGACGGACGCTTCGGCACCGGCGTCGCGAAGGAGAGGCAGAAAGACACGCTCGAAATGTTCGAACGTCGGACTCCACCGTACGTGCGTCCCGCCTCGGATACGAAAACGCACGTCTCCGTCGGCACGCAGGGCGGCGGGAAGGACGGCATGTGCAACGAGCATCGTCGCACCTGCTGTGCCCACCTCAACGTCGTACTCTCCGCCCCGTGGACTGTCGGGTTCGAAGACGACACTCTCCGAACCGTGTTCGTCGCCCTCTACCGTCGCATCCGTCAGCACAGCGAGAGACCGGACGGCGGCGAGGTGTTGCGCCTTCAGACCGGGTTCGTCGCGGTTCGCACGGACGTTCTCGATTACGAGACGTTCACCGCGCACAGCCGCGAGAGCGAGCGACGTACGCACGACCTGTCCACCACCCTCGCCCGTCGAGCCGTCTATGTATACTGTCACGGACGGAGTACGTGACGGGGGCATAAATTCGGTATCCTTTTGAGAACTCTCGCACAACAGTAGAACGAGTTCCGATAGGGTAGTGGACTATCCTCCGGGCTTGCGGAGCCCGGGACCGGGGTTCAAATCCCCGTCGGAACGTATCGAACAAGCGAATCCTGTTAGCGAGTGAGCGGAGTGAGAATGGGGATTTGAACTAGTGAGCGACCTACGGGAGCGACCGAAGTTCAATATCCCCGCTCAATCCTGAGAAAACGGCTCACCTGAACGCCGTCATTTGCTCACAGAATGAGCGACATGAAGCTTATGAGAGGTCCAAAGACGAGGACACCGATGACGAAAGTGGCGATGTAGACCTTCCTGTTCTGTCGTTTGAGCTTCTCCGAAGTTTTCTCGGTTAGCTCCGTGACGTCGCGGCGGACATCGTCAGGCAGACGGTACATCTCCGCTCCCGAGTCCGTAGTTCGTGTCATATCGCCGTGTCTTCGAATCTCGTCCTTTATGTATTCGTGGTACTCCTGCGTGCGACCGGATAGGCTTTCCTCGTACTCTCCTGCGTCGGGCAGATAGATAGGTTCGCCGTTCCTCAGCCTCTTGAGGTTCTCGTCGTGGATACGTTTGACGTACCGGCGTTTCGTGACCCCGCTGAAGAACTCCGGCACCGCGATGAAAAGCAAGTGACCGAGCATCACACGGTTGTACAACGGTTATGGATTTAGAGGCTTCGATGGAGATTGTAGTTTTCCTTTGGAGGCTGGTTAGTTCCTCTGACTAAGAACGTATCTATCTTTTCAGAAAGATAGGCGATATAGCGACCTCGGGAATCAGATTAGTACGACCGCGCCTTCGGCTTGTACTCCTTTATCTCCACGTCCTCGTACTCGACCTGCGGTCCGTCTTCCGTGTGGTAGACGTACGTGTGCTTCAGCCAGTTCTCGTCGTCGCGTTCCTGATGCTCGTACCTCCAGTGCGCGCCACGCGACTCGGTGCGTTCGAGCGCGCCTATCGTGATGGCTTCTGCGCAGTCTATGATGGAACGGAGTTCGAGAGCCTGTATCAGGTCGGTGTTGAACGTCTTCGACGTGTCCTCGATATCGACATCCTCGTAACGCTCCTTCGCGTCGTTCAGGACTTCGAGCGCGCGTTCGAGACCGTCCTCGGCACGGAAGACGTTGACCTCGCCCGTCATGATGTCCTGAACGTCCTGCCTTATCTCCGACTGATGCTCCTTTCCGCCGCTCATCAGGTCGTCGATACGCGCGCGTTCGTCAGCGACGGCGTCTTCGACCGCGCTCGTCGAGACGTTCGTGAGGTGGTTGTTTGCGGCGTGTGTCCCCGAAATTCTGCCGAAGACGACGAGTTCTAAGAGCGCGTTTCCGCCTAAGCGGTTCGCGCCGTGGACCGAGACGCACGCCGTCTCGCCGACGGCGTAGAGACCGTCGAGTTCGGTCGCGCCGTTGGGGTCGCAAGCGATACCGCCCATCATGTAGTGCTGACCGGGCTTGACCGGGATGGGTTCCGTGACGGGGTCTACGTCCTCGAAGTCGCGCGCGAGTTCGTTTATCTGCGACAGGCGTTCCTCTATCTTCTCCTCGCCGAAGTGTGTCAGGTCGAGGTGGACGCATCCGTCCTCGAAGCCGCGTCCTTCCTGAACCTCGGTGAGTTCGGCGCGCGACACCACGTCGCGCGAGGCGAGTTCGCCGTCGTTGGCGGCGTAACCGTACTCGTACATGAAACGCTCGCCCTTGTTGTTGTAGAGTTCGCCGCCCTCACCACGGCATCCTTCGGTAATCAGGATGCCCGTTGAGGGTAGCGTCGTCGGGTGGAACTGGACGAACTCCATGTCCTCCATCGGCACGCCAGCGCGGTACGCCATACTCATGCCGTCTCCTGTGCAGGCGACGGCGTTCGTCGTGTGCTCAAACACCTGTCCCGCGCCGCCCGTCGCAAGAACCGTCGCGCCTCCGACGAAGCCCTCGACGTTTCCTGTCTGTATATCGACGGCTACGACGCCGTGGCACTTGCCGTTCTCGCGGACGACGTTCGTGACGAAATACTCGTCGTAGACGGTCACGCCGCGCTTCATCACCTGCTCGTACATCGTGTGTAGGAGCATGTGCCCCGTCTTATCGCTCGCGTAGGTGGTGCGCGGGAACGAAAGACCGCCGAAGGCGCGCTGTGCGACGCGTCCGTTCTCCGTGCGCGAGAACGCCATTCCCATGTTCTCCAGACGGATGACTTCGTTCGGCGCCTCCTCCGTCATCGTCTCTATGGCGTCCTGGTCGCCGACGTAGTCGCTTCCTTTCACGGTGTCGTAGGCGTGGTCCTTCCAGTCGTCCTCGTCCTTGAGAGCGGCGTTTATGCCACCCTCCGCCGCGCCCGTGTGCGAACGCACAGGATGAAGCTTCGTCACCATCGCAACGTCCGCGCCCGCTTCGTGCGCTGAGACGGCGGCACGCAGACCCGCGCCACCCGCGCCGACTATGAGTACGTCGTGTTTTTTCATTCTCTGTTACCTCCAGAACCTCAGCTTCTCCTTGATTGCGTCACGCGACATCTCCATAATCGCCTCCGTGGGCGAGATGCCCTTCGGACAGACCTCGGTGCAGTTGAACTGGGTGTGGCAACGGTAGATTCCGTGGGAGTTTTCGAGCATCTCCAGCCTGCGCCGACGAGTCTCCTCGCCCTCGCGCTCGTCCTTGTAGAACCTGTACGCCTTTGCGAGTGCCGCCGGTCCGGGGAAGTCGGAGTCTGTGCCAGCGGGCGAACAAGACGACGTGCACGCGCCGCACCAGATGCAGTCGAGTACGGTGTCGATGTTGCGCCTGTTCTCGGGCGTCTGAAGGTACTCGTCTCCCGTCTCTGGTTCGTGGTCGGGCTGGAACCAAGGTTCGACGCTCTCCATGCGGTCGTAGAACTCGTTCATCTCGACCACGAGGTCACGTATAACGTCGAACCGTGGCAGGGGTTCGACCTCTATCGGCTGACGGAGTTCGCTTATCTGAGTGTTACAAGCGAGCCTCTGCGTCCCGTTTATGTAGACTGCGTCGCTTCCGCAACGCGCCATACGGCACGAGTGGCGCACCGTCAGCGAAGGATCCTGCTCGTCGCGTATCTTTATGAGTGCGTCGAGGACGGTCATCCCTTCAAACGTCTCCACCTCGTACGTCTCCGTGTGCGGCTTATCGTCCTCCTCCGGCACGTACCTGAAAACGTCGAGCGTAGCTGTCTCTGACTCAGCTGTCTGTGCCGCGTCGGTTTTCTGTGTCTGTTCTGTTGTTGCCATTGTTAGTTACCTTGCGACGTTACTCGGTTCGTACACAGTCCAGAAAGGCTCGAAGAAGGCGAGGAAGATGAGTATGCCCTGAACGAAGAGCGCGATGCTGAAGATTATGAAGAAGTACTTTATCGGCTTGCGGTAAGACCTGAGAGAGTCCTGCTCCATCAGAATGTTGTAGACGCCGTACATGCCGTGGTAGACGGAGAAGCCGAGGAGGAGGACGGCGATAGCTTGATAAAGGAATGCAGGGAGATTGAGGGTTATCTGTCCCAGCACGTGGTCGCCGCTTATCGTGCCACGTGTGATTCTGTCCACCGTGTTTCCGGCGTCTATGTTTTCCGCGCCCACGATGAAGTGCTCTACAGCGAAGTGGAAGCCCAGAAGGACTACAAGACCGACACCTGTGACGCGCTGGAGGAACCAGTTCGTGCTTGCCGTGTTTGATTTTTTCGTGCTCATGGTTATAGTAGGAAGAACGGAACGCCCACCATCACTATCGCGAAGCTAAGCGCGATGCTCAGGTAGAAAAGCTGTTCCTGTATGTTCAACCCGACCGTCATGTCGAACATCACTATGCGTATGCCGTTGAGGGCGTGGAAGACGAACGCCGCGAAAAGCCCTACCTCAAGCACCTTCACGATGAAGACGCTTTCGAGGCTATGTAACAGGTTCGTGTAGGCGTCGTGCCCTATCCAGAATCCCGTTCCGAGCACCATAAGATGCATTACAAGGTAGAACGAGAGCACGAGACCTGTAAAGCGGTGCAGGTAGAATGCCCACATACCGGGCTTGTGAAAAGCCCAGTCCTTCGCCCTACCGACATCCTCGATACGCCCTCTGTCGTACGACTCAACGCGTCTGTCCTGACTCATCTGTACCTGTTTATGATGGTGAACCGCGTGTTATATGTGCTGTTATTTACTTTCGACGGCGCGACGCTCCTCTTCGATGCCCTCGACGCGCTGGCTCATTATCTCCCTGAGGTACGCCTCGTCGGTCATCTCGTCGGGCGTGTCGAGCGGCGCGAACCGGACGCCTCCTTCCTCGTCCTCGTCTTCGCGTTCCTTCTCGTACACCGTCGCCTCCACGACACGGTTCGCCCAGTCGCGGACTTCCAACTTCCAGACGCCTTCCTCGTCGGTCGAGTATACCCCTACGAGAAGGTTGTCGTACGTCTCCCTGTCCACCGGCTTCTCCGTTTCCGGGATGATGTCGTCGTCTACCTCCGACGGGTCCCTGTTGACCATACTCGGAGTACGTCTTACCACGGTATGAATGTGATGGAACGACGATATTATCAGTCGTAGACAGCATCGAAGAAACGCGCTTCTAAGTCAACGGTTCGCTCGAAGAGTTCAGCGACGCGCTCCTCGCGCCGCGGCGAAAGTTCGGGTCCGCGCTCGTCGAGTTGGGCACGGAGCCAGTCGGTGTACTCAGCGAACTCCTCGACGACGTGTATCTCAACCCACTCGTCTAAGTACCAGCGGTCGTAGTCGCCGCCTTCGACGTACTCGCACCAGTCGAGGTAGACCCATTCTGCGGCGGTGACGACAGCGAGCGTCTCCTCGTATCCGTACTGGTGCGCGACACGCAACATGAAGTCGTTGAAAGCCTCCGTCGTGGGACGCAGGTCAGGCTTCTCGTACTCGTCTTCCGAAACTCCGAGTTCATCGAATGCGCGGAGGAAGTAGTCGTTCTCGCCGCCTGTCAGAACGCCGAGTTGGTCTGCGAGGTACCCCATCTCGTCCATCGTCGGTGCGTCGGCGACAGCGAGCGCGGTGACACGTGCGCCCATCTCCAGAAACGCGTAGTCGTCTACGAGGTAGCTACGAAAGGCGTCGTCTTCAAGCGTTCCGTCGCGGTACTCCTCGACGAAACGGTGGCGCGTAGCGTCCTCCCAGTCGCTCGCGTCGCGGAGGTCTTCTGTAAAGCTCATACGTCCCAGCCCTCCTGAGTGTAACACATCTCCCAGAAGGCGTGCTCCAGACGCGCGCTCGTCACGAAAGCGTCGAGCATCGCTTCGTGCTCGCCCGGATACCTTTCGGCGCATTCGTCCACGAACTCGGTCATCCATCCCACCGCATCGACGAACTCCTCGCTCGTGTACTTCTCGACGAAAGGCGTGTAGCGGTGCTCGCCAACATCCTCCTCGTCGGCGAGTTCATCCATGTGGCACGCGACGTCGAGGTAGCCCTGCCCGCAAGGGTATATCGCCGCCGCGATTTCGGCGAGCGAGCCTTCGTAGGCGGTTCTCAGAAGAAAGTTGGTGTACGCGACACACGTCGGTGCCTTCTCGACGGCTTCGAGGTCCTCGGGTGTCAAGCCGTAGTCGTCAGCGAATTCGCGGTGCAAATCCATCTCGTAGTCGAGTATGGTGTGCGCCACACCCATGAGGTGCGTCATCGTCTCCTCGTCGCGCGCTCTCGCACCCCCGACTGCGAAGACGCGTGCGTAGTCGAGGAGGTAACGGTAATCCTGCTTCACCCAGTGTAGGAAAACGTCCTCGTCGAGTTCGCCGCGCGCAAGTTCGACGACGAAAGGATGCTCCTTCTGTGCCGCCCAGATTTCGCTGCCTTCTTCTAAGAGTTCGTCGCTGAAAGCCATGTCCGAACGTCGTTCGCGCCCTACTATAATCTTGTTTTATTATTTGATTATATTCGAGGTGCGCACCACAACCTTATAACTCACCGTCGGCGTAGTTGGAATTATGAAGAGACGGAGCTTTCTGCTCGTGGCTGGCACGCCTCTGCTTTCGGGATGCGTGTCGAGTCTGTCCGGAACACAGCCTGCGTGTCAAGTCAGCGAGTCTGTCGAAGACCCGCCGGACCGAGTCTACCTTCCGACGCACAGGGAGGAGATGAAGATGCTCGGTAGCGACACAGCAGGTGCTTACGAAGTCTCGTTCTCGTACACGTACACGCACAGGTTCTGGACCGTGAACGGAACGCGCACAGAGCGCGTCGAACCCGCGGACGACGAAACGGTGCACGTGATGGCAACGGTGCGCGACTCAGAGACTGGCGTGCCCCTACCCGTAGGAACGGGCGCGTCGCTGAGGATACTCCGCGACGGCGAGAACGTCTTCGAGCGCAGTCCGTGGCTCATGGTGTCGCAGACGATGGGTTTCCATCTCGGCGACAACGTCTCTCTCGACGGAGACGGCGAGTACGTCGCACAGTTGACGCTCGGCAAACCCGACGCGCGTCTCGCAGGACCTCTCGAAGGTAGGTTCGACGGCGGAACCGAGACGGCTGAGGTCGAGTTCGAGTACTCGCTCGACGACCGCAACAGCATCGAGTGCGAGGAGTTCGACGAGGAGAGATGGGGTGAGTCCGGTGCTGTCGAGCCTATGATGAAGATGGGCGGAAGAAGTATCGAAGACACAGCGGAGGTTCGTGCTGACGACGACACGCTCTTTACGTTCGAGAACGACGACGGTTATCTCGCCGTGCACGCCCTGACGCCTCACAACAGACACGCACTTCCGTTGATGAGTATCGAAGCGACCGTTGAGCGCGACGGCGAGACTGTCTTAGACGACTCGCTCGTCCCGACGGTTGACGCACGAGGCTACCACTACGGCGCGAAGATGAGCGCGGATTATGAAGCACAGGAAGGCGACACAGTACGTGTCGATGTCGTGACGCCGCCTCAGGTATCGCGCCATGTGGGATACCAGACGGCTTTCTTGGGAACACCGACCGTCGAGGTCAGTCTATGACGAGACGGTCGCCCTCCTCGACTCCCTCGGACGCGCCCGCTGGCATCTCTACCACCTTCGCCGCTCTTTCGGAAGCGTAGCCGAGCCAAGGACGTAGCGTCTTCTTGGAGACGACAACGCCATTCTCGTCGAGAAAGACGACATCGATGGAGAAGAAAACGAAGACGGTGTGTATGCCGACACGTTTCTCTCGTGAAAACTCGAAGACTAGGGCTTCGCCGGGGAACGAGCGTCGGAACATGACACCGAGCGCGCGCGAGACGAAACTGTCCGCCACACCGTGTTCGTTTGCGAGAACGTCGCCGTCCTCGGTACGTATCATACAGATTTTCGGCGGCGGCTACGGATAACTCTGACTCCGTTCATCCACGGCGTTCGAGGACCGGCGTGTACTCGTCGCCGACGTTATCCATGCCGTCTTCATCGCCGCTCAGGACGTACGCCGACTCGACGAGCGCGCCGAAAAGGAGACCGAAGGCGTGTCCAAGATGGACGAAGACGTTCAGGAAGTAGAAGACAGTCACGAGAACGAGAGCGTAGCCGACGACTGAGTTCGACATGCCTCTCCTGTCCCTCAGCGCGCCCGCGGCGGCGACGACAGTCGCACCCATGATTCCGAAGACTGCGAGGCTACTTCCGACGCCGAACATGGCGACGCCGAGTGTGAGGAACGCTACGACGACTGAGACGCTCGCAAGAAGATGGGAGACGAGCATTACGAGAAGCACGTGCCTGTTGGTCGTGAGCCACGTCAGGACGAGTCCGAAAGGGAGGAAGAAAAGCATGTTGCCTCTGTAGTGCGCCCAGTCGGCGTGGAAGAACAGGCTACCTACGTACGCCATCGGGTGGAGCAGGTCGGCGACGGAGTATCCGTCGGGAAAGTAACCGACGCTACTCGCGTGTAGCCATCCGGTGATGACGGCGAAGCCGACGACGGTGATGGGCAGGTAGCCGACGGCTTTCGATACTTCTTTCGTTCCCATACAGACGACCTACATAATCTAAGTTCCGGCTCTGATATCTTTTTCGCACGCACGCTGGAAACCGTGGGCACTACACACGTTCACAGAAGACGGTCTTCCAAGAAGTCGGCTTCCTCCTCAACGACGCGCTCGAAAGTCTCGCCTAAGTACGGGTCGAAATGTCCGCATTCGAGCCTGAGCGCGTCGGCATCGAGTCTCTCAATTAGCTTCTCTATCGGCTTAGTCGGCACGACGAGGTCGTTCTCCGCCTTCATGACGAAGGCAGGACAGTCCACCTTCGACGCCTCCTTGATGGGGCGGTAGGTACCGACTGTCACGAGTATACGCGCCGGACACCGGTTGTCCATCTCGTGCCCCTCCGGAACGATAGCCTCGAAGCCCTCCTTCGCGCCCGGCGTGTTGAGGACGCCGAACTTGCCGGGGTCGTTCGTGATGGGGACGTAGTAGGGCGCGCGCCCTGTCAGTCTTCTCGTCTGGTCGCGTAGCCCTGAGACGACGGCACGGACGCCGTATCCCAAGCCCTTCTTACGGACGAGATGTAGTGTGTTCGCCTGTCCGTCTGTGAAAGGTACCTGCGCGACGAGTGCGGAGATTTCTGCGTCGGTGCGCGCCGCTGTCGCAACGACATGCCCGCCGCTGAAAGACGAACCCCAGAGAGCGATACCGTCGTATCCGAGCGATTCGACGTGTTCGACGGCTGAGAGCCAGTCCTGTACGTGTCTCTTGGGGCTTATGAGTTGGCGGGGTTCGCCTTCGCTGTCGCCGAAACTGCGGTAGTCGAAGACGAACGCCGCCATGCTGCGCTCAGCGAAACGTTCAGCGTACGCAGGGAGGCGAAAACTGCGTTCGCCGCCGAAGCCGTGTGCCATAACGACAACAGGAGTTTCGTCGTCCTCGTCGTCGGGACGGTAGAGCCATCCCGAGCAACGCACGTCTTCGCTCGTGAAGTCGGAGTCCTCTCTTTCCATTCAGACCACCCCGCGTATCAGCGAACCCCAGAGAGGCATGAGAAGCGCGGCGGCGATAGCGACGTAAGAAGGCGGCGAGAGGGCGAAGAACTCACCCGCGTCCATGACGGGACTCACGCCGACATGGAGGACGAGCACAAGAACGCCGACGACGAAACCCGCGAAGAGGGCACGCGGTACGGTTTCGCTGACCAAGCCGACGAGCGCGCCAGCGACGAAAAGACCGAACCAGTGGAACCACGCGAAGCCGACGCCGACGAGCGCGTCGACGATGAGAAGAACACCGCGCTGTTTCGGCTTTCCGCGCACCTCGGCGAGAAACGTAGGTGTCCAGCTTCCTGCTCCGGCAGGCGGCACGTCGTCTTCGGTATAACGCGGTCCGGCTTCGTCCGTCTCGGTTTCTGTCTCCTGCTGTGGCTCCGTCTCATTTTCTGTTCCGCTTTCTGTTTTCTTCTCCTTACTCATCGTCCTCACCTCGGAACTCTATCGTATCGTCGCTATCGGGCGTCTCGAACAGCATCGGCTTGTACTCGTCGTCAGCCCACATGCGAAGCTGGTCGTCGTAATGTTCGGAGAAGTAGGAGGCGGACTGACCGCCCGGTATGATAGACGACGATTCGACGTCGTCGTCCATCGGCGAAACCTGACGCCAGCTACTCCCTGCCGACGCGCCGTCGTGGAAGTTTCTCACGGTGAACGCTGTGCCGTCTGTCGGGTAACGCGGGTAGTTTAGCGCGGGAACCTGCCCACCGAACTCGTGGTCTATCGAGGTGACGTTGTAGTCACCGTAGGTCTCCCATCCTTCTTCGTCGATTTCGTTTACCGCCTCCTCCATAGCGTCAGCCATGACCGACGCACGGTCGCCGTCGAAGAAGTCGTCGTCGGGCGGCAGGTTGACGAGAACCCATTCCTGAGGCCACCAGCTTTCGCCGTCCAGACCCATCTCGTCGAAGTCGTCCTGCCACGTCAGCCTTCTGAAAGCGTCGTAGAAACGGCTGAACGCGAGTGCGGCTTCGGAGTCGCGTTCCATCCTGAAGTCCCAGTCCCCCATGGCGTCAAGCCAAGGTTCGGCGGAGTCGGGCATAGCGTCGCGCGCTTCGAGTACCGCGGGAACGAGGATACGCGCACGTATGTCGAGCGTGTCGCGCTGAACGTCTTTCATGAAGTCGGGGTCGACGGGTTCTCCGCTCTCGACACGTTCGTCGAGACGTTCGTAGATACGCGCACCTCGGAACCCAGAAGCGTACTCGTATCCGATAGGGTACGTAGGGTTATCGACGATACGCTGGTTCGCGGTTGCGACGTATCCCGGATTGACGACGCCCCGCTTCTCCTCGAAAGGTATGAATCCATCCCAAGAAGACTGACCGAAAGGCTCGAAGCCGTCCCACTCTAACTCGCCCGCCGAACCGTCGAGGACACGGTCGCCGCGTGCGATTTCGTCGTCTTCGTCGCGTCTTATCGGTATCCTGCCGGTTAGCTTGTAGAGAACGTTGCCGTCTGTGTCGGCGTAGACGACGTTCTGCGTCGGAACGTCCATGTCCCTGAGAGCCTCAACGTAGTCGTCCATGCCGGTCGTCCTGCCGAACTCGTAGACAGCGACGGACTCACGTGTGCCCGTCATACCCGTCCACGAGACACCGACGTGGTGCGTCTCGCCGCCTATCTCGCGGTCCACGAACGCTCCGTGGACCGTCTTCTTTACCTCGATTTCGCGGTCTTCACCGCCCGCAACCTCGACGGTACGCGTCTCCGTCTCGAAGTCGCGCCACTCGCCGTCGTAACGGTAACGCTCCATCTCGTCGTCGGTTTCGTAGGTGTAGAGGTCCATGACATCCGCGCCCGAGTTTGTAAATCCCCACGCACCGTGGGCGTTCTGTCCGACGATTGCGAAGGGTATACCGGGGAAGGTCGCACCGCGCACGTCCACATCGCCGACGGTGACATGTTGCTCGTACCAGACGGGCGGAATCATCAAAGACAGATGTGGGTCGTAAGCGAATATTGGCGCGCCGCTCTCGGTATGCTCACCCCCGACAGCCCAGTGGTTCGAACCCCAGAGTGGGGGCGGTTCGTGTTGCGCGAGCCAGTCAACCATCTCGGGTTCGACGCGCCGCGCCGTCCCGGAGGAAGCGACTGTCTCGGTCGTCTCGACACCCTCCGCAGTCCCGGTCGTCGCTTCGCGCTCACGGATTATCGGCGCGCCGTGGTCAAGGGGCGTGTCGTACAGCCTCTCGAACGTCTCCGCGTCGAGTTCGTCCCTCAGAACCGTCTTTCTGAGGTCGTTGAAGCTACCCGTTAGCCCCCACGATATCTGCGCACCGACGAGGAGGGTGTCTATTACCGACCAATCGTCGGCTTCGTAGCCAAGAAGCCCGAACTCCAGAGGCTCCGGTCCTGTCTCGATATACTCGTTGACGCCGTCGGCGTATGCTTCCCCGACGGTCTCGGCACGGGTACCTGACGCCGCCTCCCTCGACGCCTCAGTCGCGCCTCTGAAGTCCATCTTCGTGTGGAATATGTCCGACTCTACGGTCTGCTCGCCGACGACTTCGGAAAGCCTGCCGTCCATAAGCCTTCTCACGAGGTCCATCTGAAACAGACGGTCAGCCGCCTGTATGAATCCGACGGCGTAGTAAGCCGCTTCCTCCGTCTCCGCCTCGACGTGCGGAACGTGGTACTCGTCGTACGTCACGGTCGCTTCGCCGTGTGGGCTTGAGACTGTGTCGGGAACGGAACCGCGGCTTCCGCGCCACGCTCTCCCGCTCAGAGGCGCGAACGAGTCGAGTATGTCGGAAGCGTAGAGTGCGGAACCGCCCGCGCCTGCACCCAAAATTGCGGCGAGAAGGGCGCGTCGTGAAGTATCTTTTTCCATAGTTATGTTGTTCTTTGACAGGGTTAGACAAGGATTGTTGTTGTTATAAAAATGACGGCGGTATTAACACGAACGCATTCTGTGAGGAAGAAAAGGAGTGAGACGGATGACGCCGCCGACGAAGCACACGGAGTTATGTCGCTGGAGCCACAGATAGAGGCATGCGCAAACCCGACTACGGAGTCGAAGACAGAACAGCGATTGTGACAGGTGCGAGCCAAGGAATCGGCAGGTCGATAGCCGAGACGCTCGCTGGAAGCGGCGCGGACGTTGCGATATGTTCGCGTTCGATGGACCGCGTCGGACCTGTCGCCGACGAGATAAACGACGCCGAGGGGGGAAACGCACTCGCCTTCGAGTGCGACGTAAGAGAACGTGAACGCGTCGAGGAGTTCGTCGAAGCGACCGTTGACGAGTTCGGCGGTATCGACATCTTGGTGAACAACGCGGGCGGCGAGTTCGTCGCCAACTTCGAGGATATCTCGGAGAACGGCTGGAAGACCATCGTAGACCTAAACCTGCACAGCGTCGTACACTGCTCGCAGGCGGCGGGCGAGGTGATGCGCGAGGGCGACGGTGGCTCTATCATCAACATTTCGAGCGTCAACGGACAGCACGCCGCCCCGGGCGAGAGTCACTACAGCGCGTCAAAGGCGGCGATAATACGTCTCACGGAGACGCTCGCCGTCGAGTGGGCGGACGACGGTGTGTGTGTCAACTGCGTCGCGCCCGGTCTGATACAGACGCCCGGCGTCGCGGAGACTCTCGGCATACAGAGCGAAGACATGCCGCCGCGCGAGAAGGTCGACAGGCGCATCGGTCACGCGGAAGAAATCGCCGACGCCGTGCAGTTCTTGGCGAGTCCCGCCGCTTCTTTCGTCAACGGCGAGACGCTTACGGCGAAGGGCGTCCCGCGCGCAGGAAACTCGATGTCGCAGGACTTAGGTCTGGAAAGATAGCTATCCGTCAGCGAAGAAGGCGCGCAGGTCTTCCGCGACTGCTTCGTGTGCCTCGTGAGCGCGTTCTAAGTCCGCTGGTTCGGCTATCATGCTGAAGAAGCCGTGTATAACGTCATCGTAGTGGTGATGGCTGACCGACACCCCCGCGTCTTCGAGGCGTTCCGCGTACGCGCCGCCGTCGTCGCGCAACGGGTCGTATCCTGCCGTCACGACCGTCGCGGGCGGCAGGTCGGACAGGTCGTCGGCGAGACGCGGACGCGCGTAGACGTTCCCGCGGTCGATTTCGTCGGCGAAGTACCGGTCTCGGAACCACTCCATGTCGTCCCTTCTGAGGAAGTAGCCCTCCGAGTTCTCGTCGTACGCAGGTGTCTCCTCCGCCCTGCCCGTCGAAGGGTAGACGAGGAGTTGGTACGCGATTTCGGGACCGTCCCTGTCACGCGCGAGAAGGGCGGTCGCTGTCGCTAAGTTTCCGCCCGCCGAGTCGCCCGCGACGACGATGCTGTCGGCGTTCAGTTCTGTCGTTTTTTCCGCCACCCATTCGAGAACAGCGTAGCAGTCTTCCAGACCTTCCGGAAACGGATGTTCGGGCGCGAGACCGTAGTCGACGCTCGCCACCGGATAGCCGGTTTCGTCGGCGAGTTTACGGCAGACGCCGTCGTGTGTCTCGACGCTACCGATAACCCAGCCGCCGCCGTGCATGTAGAGGATGTGCGGTCTTTCGTCACCCGCAGTCGCGTCGGGTTCGTAGAGGCGCACGGGAACTTCACCGTTCGGTCCTTCGACTTTCTCGTCCTCGACATCCATCTCGATGTTCGGACCCATCCCCGCGCGCATCTCCTCGGTCATCCGGCGCACCTCCTCGGGCGGCAGTTCGTCGAACGACGGTACGTCGAGTGCCTCGTACATCTCTAAGAACGCCTGTACCTCGGGGTGCGGCTCGGATGCTCTTGGGAGTTTCACGGGCGCATTTCCATCGCACGGAACAAAAAGATAAGGGGCGCGGTCGAGAAACTCCGGATATCTTCGTAGAGACGCGGGATGTATAGCGGTTCTACTTGTGCTTGTCTATGATGTCGTACGACCGCTTCCAGTCGTGCGACTCGTCGAAGTACTGCTCGGCGATAGGTTCTTCCGGCATGTCGCCGCGCTCCATCTTCTCCTCCTGATACGACGGTCTGCGTTCGTCTTGGTAGTACCGTCCTGTGAGCACCTTACCTTCGTACAGGCTCTCCTCGGTCTCGCGCATCGCCTCCCAAGCGGAGCGCATGTCGTCTAGCTCGAAGTCTTCGTGGTCGTCGGAGTCCTGTATGTCGATGTACGGCACGTACTGCTTGGCGTCCTTGTTCCACGTCGGGCACTGAGTCAGGAAGTCGATGTGGGCGAATCCGTCGTGCTCGACAGCCTCCTTCACGATTTCCTTCGCCTGACGCGGGTTTGTGGCGGCGGTGCGCGCGACGTACGTCGCTCCGGCGGACAGTGCCATCGACATCGGACGTATAGGTGCCTTCGCGTTTCCGTGGGGCGTCATCTTCGACTTGTGTCCCTTGGGCGACGTGGGCGATGGCTGTCCCTTCGTAAGCCCGAAGACCTCGTTGTTGAAGACGATGTACGTCATGTCGTGGTTCTCGCGCGCGGTGTGCATGAAGTGATTCCCGCCGATGCCGTATCCGTCGCCGTCTCCTCCGGCGGCGATGACTTCTAACTCGGGGTTTATTAGCTTCGACGCGCGCGCGACGGGTAGCGGACGCCCGTGTATCGTGTGGAATCCGTAGCTCTCGAAGTACGACGAGAGCTTTCCGGAGCACCCGATGCCTGTCATCAACTGCACCTCGTCGGGGTTCTTTCCGAGTTCGGCGAGACCCTGCTTCAACGCCTTTAGGACGCTGAAGTCGCCGCATCCCGGGCACCACGTCGCCTGCGGTTCGAGTCCGGGTGTGTAGTCATCTGACGAAACCTCTTCCTCGTCGCCAATCGCGGTGAATGCGCTCATGTGATTTAGTCTCCCTTACCTTCTACGGTTCCTGTCCTCTTGACGGTTTCCGTGTTGCGTCCCTTGCGCGACACCTCGTGCTGTATCTTTACGTTGTACGAAGTCTCGACGCCGCCTTCGACGGCGGACTCGAAAGCATCAACGATTTCGGCGGGACGGAACGGGTTTCCGTCGTACTTGAGTATGCTTGTCAGGTCGTCGCCGTAGCCCCCGAGTTCGCGCTGTACGTGGTGGCGTAACTGCGCAGTCGCGTTGTTCTCGACGACGAAGACGTGGTCGACTCCTTCGATGAAATCGGCGACGGTCTCCGCGTCGAAGGGGACGAGGTCGCTGACGTTCATCGCGCCGACCGAGTGCCCCGCTTCTTCGAGACGGTCGGCGGCTTCCTCTATGGCACCCTTGTTGCTACCGAATGAAAGGATACCGTACTCGGCGTCCTCGACGGACGCGCCGTAGACCGCCTGATGGTCCTTCTCGTCGAGTTCGTCGCGTATGTGGTCAAAGCGTGAGAGGCGGCGGTCCATCTGTGTGACGCGGTTATCGGGGTCCTCACTTATGTATCCGTACTCGTCGTGCTCGTTTCCGCTCGTCTTGAACCGTCCGTCCTTCTGCCCCGGTATGGGGCGCGGCGGAACGCCTTTCTCCGCGTCGTACCTGAACCGCGGGTAGTCTTGGTCGCCCTCGCGCTTGAACTCCTGTATCTCGTCTTCGGTGAGCGTCGCGCCTTGGTCCGGGTTGGGTTCGCGGTCAAAGAACGAGGCGGGTACGTTGGTGATACCGCCCGAAAGCTTCTTGTCGTACAGGATTATCGCGGGTAGGTTGTACTCGTACGCGATACGGAACGCGGTGCGCGTCTGTTCGTACGCTTCCTCCACGTCGCCGGGCGCGAAGACGACACGCATCGCGTCGCCCTGTGACGTGAACAGAACGTGTTCTAAGTCGCTCTGTTCCGTCTTCGTGGGGAGCCCTGTCGAAGGACCACCGCGCATCGCCTCGACGAGAACGACGGGCGTCTCCGTCGCCTCAGCCATGCCAAGGGGTTCGCTCATGAGCGCGAATCCGCCGCCCGACGAACCCGACATAGCCTTCGCACCTGTGTGGGACGCGCCTATCGCCATCGCCGCCGCGGCGATTTCGTCCTCGACCTGTTCTGCCACACCGTCGAACTCGGGAAGCAACTGAGACATTATGGCGAAGACATCCGTCCAAGGCGTCATCGGATAGCCCGAGATGAAACGACAGCCCTCGTCGAGCGCGGCGTACGCGATTCCGTGGCTACCGCCGACGAGAACCTGCTCCTCGTCGTGTTCGCCTTTGGGAACGACGACGCCCGTGTCTGTGTCGAACTCCTCGGCGACCTTGTCGTGGGTGTAATGCAGTATATCGATGTTGGCTTTGAGCATGTCGCCGCCCATCGCGTCCGACATCACGTCCTCTATGTCTTCGAGCGTCACGCCGTCCACGAGCGCGACAGTCGCGCCCACGCCAGCGGTGTTGCGCATGACCTCGCGCCCGTGTTCCTTTGCGATTTCGCGCAGGTTGAGCGGAACGACGTGCCAGTCGTTCTCCTCGGCGCGCTTGTCGAACTCCGGGATGTCCTCTACGTCTATCACTCCCGTGTCGTAGATAATGACGCCGCCCTCCGCAAGGTCGTCTAAGTTCTCGGTCAGCGGCTTTATCTCCTCGTTGCCGTAGACAGCCTCCTCATCGGGAGCGCGCGCGAACGAGTCGCCGAGCGCGAGGAGGACGTTGTACTCGTCGGCGCGCGCCTTGATGTCTTTTGGAGACGCGCGCACCTCGAAGTAGGTGTGCCCGCCACGGATACGCGACGGGTAATGCCGGTGCGTCGTGACGTTTAGACCCGCCCTCATCAGCGACTTCGTAAAGTTACTCCCGGTCGAGTCTATGCCGTCGCCGGAGCCGCCGGCAATCCGCCAAACGAGTTCGTTTTCGTTCATCAGGTGTGAGTCACCTTGAACTGATAGGTTGGAGATTCATCAAGTAAAATCTTCGTGTTGGTATGCTGCTACTACAATCATTATTATAAATAGACCGCCGGAGTGAATAGGCTTTAGAACCTACCGCGCGTATGAGCTACGACGAACTCGTAGAGCGCGTGAGAAAGATATCGAACATCGGTAACGCCGCGGGTGTCCTGCGCTGGGACCAAGAGGTCATGATGCCCGAAGGCGGCACGCCCGCGCGGTCTCAGCAGTTGGCGACGCTGTCGTCGGTGAGCCACGACCTGCTGACGGACGACGAGACGGAGAAGCTGTTGGACGCGACGGAGCCTTCGGACGGACGCGAGGAAGCCGTGGTGCGCGAGGTGAGACGCGGATACGAGCGCGCAGACCGCGTACCCAACGAACTCGTCGAGGAAATCTCGACGGCGACGAGCGAGGCGCATCCTGTCTGGACGCGCGCAAAGAAGAAAGACAACTTCGACGAGTTCGCGCCGACTCTCGAAAGGCTGGTCGAACTGCGCCGCGAGTACGCCGATTACGTCAACCCGGACGTTCCGCGTTACGAGGCTCTGTTCGAGGAGTTCGAGCCGTATCTCGGTCTCGACACAGCGGAGCGCGTCCTCGGAACGCTACGCGAAGAACTCGTGCCTCTCGTCGACGACGTTCTCGCGTCCGATGTCTCGTACGAGAGCCTCGAAGGAATCGACGCCGACGAGAAGGCACAGGAGCGCATGGTACGCGACGCGCTCGACGCTCTCGGCTACGACTGGGAACGCGGGCGGTTGGATGTCGCACCCCACCCATTCTCGTCCGGCACACAGTTCGACGCGCGCGTCACGACGCGTTTCGGCGAAGACCCCTTGGACGCTCTCACGAGCACCGTCCACGAGTTCGGGCACGCGACCTACACGCTCGGTCTTCCCGACGACGAGTATGGAACACCGCTCGGGGAGGCGCGCGACCTGACGGTGCACGAGTCGCAGTCGCGTCTCTGGGAGAACCACGTCGGAAGAACGCGCGCTTTCTGGGAGTTCTTCGCCGAACGTTTCAACGAAGCGACCGGCGCGGATATAACGCCACAGCGCGCCTACGAGTCAGCGAACACCGTCGAGGAGCGCAACCCGATACGTGTCGAGGCGGACGAACTCACGTACCACTCGCACATCCTCCTGCGTTTCGAGGTCGAGCGCGACCTCATAGAAGGCGACTTGGAGGTCGACGAGATACCACAGGTCTGGAACGAGAAGAACGAGGAGTACCTCGGCTTCCGTCCTGACACCGACGCCGAAGGCGCGCTACAGGACATACACTGGTCGCACGGTTCTTTCGGCTACTTCCCGACGTACACGCTCGGTAGCGTGCTCGCGGCGCAACTCGACGCGGCGGTGCGCGACGAGTTCGACCTTGACGAGAAGGTACGCGACGGTAACTTCGACCCTCTGCGCGACTGGCTACGCGACGAGATACACACGCACGGAAAGAGGTACGAGACGGACGAACTCATCGAGCGCGCGACGGGCGACGAGTTACGCGCCTCTTACTTCGTGGATTACGCGGAGGAGAAGTACGGCGAACTGTACGGTGTTTAGACGGCGGTCACGGCTTTATGCTGTTGCCTCAGGCTTTTCCTCACGTAGCTGGTAGTAGGCATCCACGATAGCACCGAAGATGAAGACCGTGAACGCCGCGTTGATAGCCAGACCCACAATCGCACCGAGTTGGGCTGAAGCCGTACCTACGAGAGCACCTGCTATTCCGCCGATGATTGCCACGACGATTCCGACGACCAAGAGCGCGACGAACAGCAGGAAGACGGATAGACGGCGTCCTCTCGTCAGACCCCAACTCGACTGCAGTGCCTCGATGAAGTTGTCGTCTTCAAGGGCTATGAATATCAGGAAGAAGTACAGCGCGACGAGTAGGTATATTCCCGGCACGATGAGCAGGATGAGACCGATGACGACAAGGATGGCGAAGAGTATGCCGCCGATGATACCGTTTATCGTCGGCATCAGAAGACCGCTGTAAGTCTCCGACGGTATCTTGTCACGTACGTCCGACGCGAAGACACGGTAAGCGACGATTGCGGCGACGATGTACGCTATCGAAGAGCCAAGGTTCATCAGCGAAATGAGGGACGACGGCAGGTCGAACGCCAACGGTCCGCCTCCTGCGATGTCTCCGAAAGGCGTCTCTTGGAACTCGGACGGCATCTGGTCGAAGAACTGTCCGAACCGCTCCATCGCCTGTGCCGCCTGACTCTGCGACGCTATCGTCGATACGAGGCTGATTACAAAGAAAACCGCTATCAGAATCAGCCCGTTCTTTTGTTGTGTCTTTTCAAAGCCTGTTTTTAGTGCTTTTTCGATGTCCATGTCGGTTAACAGGAATCCTACTATTAATTTCTTGCGCTCGATATGGTATCTTAGTCAGACGTGCGCATGACAAAAACACAGATGTCTGTTCAGTCCGTACCGTCACGCCCCGGCGCGTTCAGACGGAGAGACTCGATAAACTGCCTGTCGATTTCGTCGTACGCGACAGTCCGACCGCCGTACTCGTCAGCGAACTCCTCCGCATCAGCCTCGTCGGAGAACGGTGGAAGCGCGGGACCCATGCCGCCCAGAGCGGTGCTCTCTGCGACGTACGTGAGTTCCGTGGCATCAGCGAACGTGTCGGGTGCGGTGGGCGAAGGTAAGAGTGGGCGTTCCTCGTTCTCGGAGAGCGACAGTTCGACAGTCGAGTAGTCGGTGACGTAGACGGCTTCGGCTTCCCAGCCCCGGTTCAGGCGTTCGAAGTGGTACGGGAAGAGACCGAAGACGAGCGTGTGGAACCAAGCCGGGTTGTCGCGTCCCTCGGGCGAGTTGTCCGTGTAGAACACCTGTCCGTTCGGTCCTCCGTGGTCGCCTATCACCATACCGCCCCGGTCGTCGGACTTCCCGCCCGAAAGGTCCACGGCTCCGGGAACGTCCGAGGGCTCCCCGTCGCCGGAACTGTTCAGGCAACCCGTAAGAGTGCCCGCGCCGACGAAAGCCGAAACGCGGAGAAGTTCACGTCGTCTCATACATCCTCTACCGTCCAAACGAGAAAAGACGTTCTGGTACGTCATTCGAACAGAGCTGTGGCAGAACCGGGCGTTAAGCTTATTAACTCCCATGATAAATAATAACAGATAACGAAAAGGGGGAGATAGACATGATGAACGGAACAAGATGCCGCAGGTGCGGGAACTTCGTCTACGCGCGCGACATCTCGGGCTACGTGGACCCCTGCGAGGTGGTCTGCTACGCGTGCAGGGAGTTCGAGTGCATCAGTGACGAACCGCGGGCGCGTTGACCGTCACCGCGAACGTCGTGTTTTCCGACGGCGGTACAGGCATGTCTTTCCGTGGTCGGCGCGAACGTAGCGCGTAACCCGCATCGACCGCCGTCTAAACAGGAAGTTCAATTATTAGGATTCCGTATAATAAAAATCTTTTTATGGTCACGAACCCCCTCTAGGCATGTGAATAGTTACCACGCCTCACACAAATTATAATGACAGACTCCGTGGGGCGGTTGGGAAACCGAGCAGGTGAACACATGAGACACACAGAAAGGAAGGGAATAAACGCACGCGAACGGTCGAACTGCGGCGTAGGCGTACTGATGGAGATGTCGGGAGAGAAGAGCCACGAAGTCGTAGAGGACGGTCTGGAGATAGTCGAGAACCTCGACCATCGCGGAGCGCGCGGTGCCGAGGAGAACACGGGAGACGGCGCGGGGATTCTGATACAGAAGCCCCACGCCTTCTTCGCCGAGGTCGTGGACGAGATAGACGAACGCGGACTTGGCTTCGACGACTACGGCGTCGGGCAGGTCTTCCTGCCACAGGACGACGAGGCGCGCGAAGCGGTCGTCGAGACTGTCGAGGACGCCGTTAGCGACGAGGGCTTCGAGGTCGTCGCTTGGCGCGACGTGCCGACCGACAACGACGGACTGGGTGAGACAGCACTGGAGATGGAGCCGGATATCCGGCAGGTCTTCGTCACGCACGGGGAAGACGTTACGGGAGACGAACTCGACTCCGCGCTCTACGTCCTACGGCGCGTAATCGAGAAACGCGCTGGCGACGTACACGACCGTTTCTACGTCTGCTCTCTCGACAGGCGCAAGGTCGTCTACAAAGGTCTTCTGACGAACGCGCAGGTACGGACCTACTTCAAGGACCTGAGCGACGAACGCGTCGAAACTTCGCTCGCGCTCGTCCACTCACGTTTCTCGACAAACACGCTCGGTTCGTGGGAGTTGGCGCATCCGTTCAGGAACATCATACACAACGGCGAGATAAACACGCTCCGCGGGAACCTCAACTGGATGTCGACGCGCGAAGCGGACTTGGAGAGCGACGAGTTCGACGTCGAGAAACTCAAGCCCGTCACGAAGGAGGACCAGAGCGACACCGCAGTCGTGGACAACGTTCTCGAACTCTTGGTCGAGGGCGGACGCGAACTGCCTCACGCGCTTCGTATGCTGATTCCGGAGGCGTGGGACAAGGACGAGACGATGGACGACGACCGCAGGGACTGGTACGACTACCACTCGACAATAATGGAGCCTTGGGACGGTCCCGCCCTCGTCGCCTTCACCGACGGACACAGCGTCGGTGCTGTCCTCGACAGGAACGGTCTGCGTCCGTGTCGGTACACAGTCACCGAGGACGACAGGCTCATCATGGCGAGCGAGACGGGCGTGCTTGAGACGTCGCCCGACGAGGTCAAGGAGAAGGGCAGGCTTCAGCCCGGACAGATGTTCTACGCAGACCCCGACGAGGGACGTATAGTCCCGGACGAGGAGGTCTTCGACGAACTCACCGACGATAAGTACGGCGAGTGGCTCAACGAAAACAGGGTGCGTCTCGACGAGTTCGCGCCACACGACCCGAGCGCTCCGGGCGAGGACGAGGTGCGCGACGATGTGTCGGCGTACCACCGCGCTTTCGGCTACACGGAAGACTTGCTGGAGAAGATGTTCAAGCCGATGTCTGTCGAGGGACACGACCCTGTAGGTTCGATGGGCGACGACACGCCTCTCTCGGCTCTTTCGGACCGGAACAAGACGCTGTTCACCTATTTCAAACAGCTTTTCGCGCAGGTCTCGAACCCGCCAATCGACCATCTGCGCGAGGACCTCGTGACCTCGCTCGAAAGCCATATCGGCAGACAGCGCAACATGCTCGGCGAGACACCCGAGCACTGCGGACAGGTCAAGTTAGAGTCGCCCGTTCTTTCGAACGAGGAGTTCGACGCTCTCGTCTCGATGGACGAGAACGGTATACGGGCGACGACGCTCGACATAACGTACGAGAAGGGGGAGAAAACGCTTGAAGAGGCTGTCGAGGACGTGCGCGCCGATGCGAGCGAAGCCGTCGAAGAGGGCTACGAAATCATCGTCCTTTCGGACCGCGCGACCGACGAGAACCGCGTCCCCATACCGTCGCTCTTAGCCGTCGGAGGCGTCCACCACCATCTGATACGCGAAGGGACGCGTACCGACGCGGGTATCGTGCTCGAATCGGGACAGCCGTTCCTCGTCCACCACTTCTGTACGCTCATCGGATACGGTGCCGACGCAGTCAACCCGTACCTCGCTTACGAGACGATAGCCGAGTTCGGGCACAAAGGCGAACTCCGTCTTACCGAAAGCTGGCGTGAGGAGGAGCCGACAGCGACGCCCGACGAGGCTGTCGATAGGTACGTCGAGGCTGTCGAAGACGGCATACTCAAGGTCATGTCGAAGATGGGTATCTCGACGCTAGAGTCGTACAAGGGCGCGCAGATATTCGAGGCGGTCGGTCTCAAGAGCGACTTCGTTGACGAGTACTTCTACGGCACGACGGCGAGGACGGAAGGCATCGGCGTCGAAGGCGTCGAGAACGACCTTCTGGAGAGGCACGACTTCGGCTTCGAACAGGACGAAGAAGAACTCGACCCCGGAGGAGAAATCGAGTGGACGCGGAACGGCGAGTTCCACGCATGGCGTTCGGGCACGGTTCGCAAGCTACAGGCGGCTGTACGCGAGGACGACTACGAGACGTACAAGGAGTTCTCGCGGACGATGAACCACGAGAACGAGAACCTGCACGAACTCCGCGGTCTCTTGGAACTCGAATCAGACCGCGAACGCGTGCCCGTCGAGGAGGTCGAACCCGCAGAGGACATCGTAAAGAGGTTCTTCACGGGTTCGATGTCGTTCGGTTCGCTCTCGAAGGAGGCTCACGAGACGCTCGCCGAAGCGATGAACCGTATCGGCGCGAAGTCGGGTTCAGGTGAAGGCGGCGAACCCGTCGAGAGGTTCGGTACGGAACGACGCTCCAAGATAAAGCAGGTTGCGAGCGGACGTTTCGGCGTCACCGTCTCGTACCTCAACGACGCCGAGCATATCGAAATCAAGATGGCGCAGGGTTCGAAGCCCGGCGAGGGCGGACACCTGCCCGGTCACAAGGTCAACGAGACGATAGCGAGCACGCGCCACACCACACCGGGTGTCGCGCTCATATCGCCGCCGCCACAGCACGACATATACTCCATCGAGGACCTCGCGCAACTCATACACGACCTGAAGTGCTCCAACCCCGACGCGGACGTGCACGTCAAACTCGTCGCCGAGGACGGAGTCGGTATCATCGCCGCGGGTGTATCGAAGGCGCGCGCAGACTCGGTGCTCATAAGCGGTCACGCGGGCGGAACGGGCGCGTCGCCGCGCACGTCGATACAGTCCGCCGGTCTTCCGTGGGAACTCGGAATCGCCGAGGCACATCAGGTCCTGATGGAGAACGACCTGCGCTCACGTATACGCGTCCGTGTAGACGGCGGCATGAAGACGGGACGCGACATCGTCGTCGCCGCGCTCCTCGGTGCGGAGGAGTACGGCTTCGGCACGTCGGCACTCGTCTCCGAAGGCTGTGTGATGGTACGGAAGTGCCACACGAACAAGTGCCCGACAGGTATAGCGACGCAGGACGAGGAACGCCGCCAACTGTTCCGAGGAGAGGTCGAACACGTCGTCAACTACATGGAGTTCATGGCTCAGGAGGTACGCGAGTACATGGCGGAACTCGGCTTCCGTACGATGGACGAGATGATAGGCGAGGTTGACGCGCTCGGACAGCGCGAGGTTGACCACCCAAAGGCGTCCGGTATCGACCTTTCGCGTCTCCTTCGGAAGCCCGACTCCGACGACGACCCTTACAAGACGCGCGAGCAGAACCACAGGCTCGACGACAAGATAGACCACGAACTCATCGGCGCGGCGAGACGCGCTATCGAGGACGGCGAACCCATCGAGGTTTCGCGTGAGATACGTAACCGTGACAGGACGACAGGCGCGATGCTGAGTAGCGAAATCGCAAAGGCGCACGGCGAAGATGGACTGGCAGACGATACTGTGAAGCTTAAGTTCGAAGGCTCCGCAGGACAGTCGTTCGGCGCGTTCGCGGTCAACGGAATGACGATGCACGTCACAGGCGACGCAAACGACTACGTCGGTAAGGGTCTCTCGGGCGGAAAGTTGGTCGTCGAAACCCCCGACGACGCAGGCTTCGTCGAGGACGAAAACATCATAATCGGAAACGTCGCGCTCTACGGCGCGACCGACGGCGAGGCGTACTTCAACGGCGTCGCTGGTGAGCGTTTCGCAGTAAGGAACAGCGGCGTCAAGACGGTCGTCGAAGGTGTCGGCGACCACGGATGCGAGTACATGACAGGCGGCGTCGCCGTCGTCTTAGGCGAGACAGGACGGAACTTCGGCGCGGGAATGTCGGGCGGCGAGGCTTATGTCCTCGACGAAGCCGGAGACTTCGAGGACGTGCGTCTCAACGACGAGATGGTACACGTCGAACCGACCGACGACCGCGACGAGAAACTTGTGCGGAGGATGGTTGAGAACCACTTAGAATACACGGACAGCGAGAAGGCGCGCGAGGTTCTCGAAAACTGGGACGACTACTTCGGCAAGTTCGTCAAGGTCATGCCCAACCCGTACGCGCGTGTCGTCAAGGAACACATGGAACAGGGCGAAGACATACGTGTCTCGCCGCCGCCCGAACCTCCTGCGGGCGCGGCGACAGACGGCGGAGCGTCCGAAGCGGGCGACTAGCGAACTCTAAGCTTCTTCGAAGGCGTGTACTTCTCCGGGTCGATGTCCACGACGTTAGGCGCGCCTACCGTGAGCATCGTACCTTCTTCGCTGACGCAGACGTAGCCACGTCCCACGTCGGGGGCGAATGCGAAGATGTCGCCTTCTTCGACAGTACGCTCCTCCGGATCACCTGCGTCGCCGACCTTCAGCCTGAACTCGCCTTCGATGACGTAGTAGAGTTCCTCCTGCTCGTCGTGGTAGTGGTGGACCATAGCGTCGCCTTCGTCGAACTCCCAGACGTTGGTCACCATATTGTCGGTGCCGAGTTCGGTCTGCACGCGCCGAACCTCGGCGTCCATACCCTCGACCGCGTCGCTCAGGTCCACGCTCGGTACGTCTTCGATGGAAGTTATTCCGTAGTCCATGGAACCTACTTGAACGGAGCGGACATAAACCTGACCCGGAACCTGTCTAAAGAGGCACGTTGACGGACCTACCAGTGCCCCGAAACTTCGACGGGTTCGTAAGGCTCCTCTATGTACTCGATGTCGCTGTCCGAAAGCGAAATCTCGGTCGCCTCGACAGCCTGTTCGAGATGCTCGATGCTCGTGACACCGATAATCGGCGCGTCCACAGCGTCCTTCGACATCACCCACGCTAAAGCGACCTGCGCCATGCTCAATCCCTCGTCCTCGGCGACCTCCTCGACACGCTCGTTTATTCCCTTTCCTCCGCCCTCGCGGTACGGATGCTCGTACATATGCTCCTCCGTCTCGCCGCGCTCCGTCGCGTCTATCTCGCGGTGAGGGCGTGCGAGATAGCCGCGTGCGAGGGGTGACCAAGGAACGACGCCGATGTCCTCGCGCTCGCAGATGGGCAGAACCTCGCGCTCCTCCTCGCGGTAGACAGCGTTGTAATGGTTCTGCATCGTCGCGAAACGGTCCAGACCGAGTTCGTCGCTCTTGTGTAAGGCACGCGCGAACTGACGCGCCCACATCGACGAAGCACCGACGTAACGCGTCTTTCCGCGCCTTACTGCGTCATCGAAGGCGCGCAACGTCTCCTCGATGGGCGTGTCGTAGTCCCACCGGTGCATGTTGACTGCAGGTCTACGGTGTCCGTTCCAAGCCTTTCGAGCGACGCGTCGAGTTCCTGTTGTATGGTCTTCCGCGAGAGACCCGACGACTGCCTCCGTCCGTCTATCTCGAAGTAGCACTTCGTGCCGACAAAAACGTCGTCCCAGTGTCCGTCGAGTGCCTCGCCCAAGATACGCTCGCTCTCGCCGTGCGAGTACATGTTGGCGGTGTCGAAGAAGTTGACGCCCAAGTCGAGCGCGCGCTCCAGAATTGGCATCGACTCGTCCTGTTCGAGAACCCAAGGACGCCATTCGGGCGAGCCGAAGCTCATGCATCCGAGACAGATACGCGATACCTCTACGCCGGTGGAGCCGAGTGTGGTGTACTCCATGGACGCTCTTGGGGGTACACCCACATGACTTTTTATCCCGAAACGACCGGTATCCTCTTGTAGAAGACGCACATCTTTGGGAGGAAATGACAGCCGAAACGTTCGTCGAACTCGTCGGTGACGACACGCTCACACTGGCTCTCGTCGCAGGTGTCTTCATCGCCTTCATGAACCTGCTCGGCGCGACGCTCGTTCTCGTCTGGCGAAACCCGTCGGAGCGGTGGCTCGACACGATGCTCGGCTTCGCGGCGGGTGTCATGCTCGCCGTCGGGCTTCACGAGTCTCATACTCCCCGGTATCGAAGCGGCGGGCGGCGACCCTGTGCCCGTCGTAGTCGGAATCGTCTTAGGCGTCGTTCTCCTCGACCGCGCCGACCGTTGGGTGCCGCACGTCCACTTCTTAGTGACGGGAAGGAGGCGCGCCGACCAGACGAAGACACCCGACGGCGTTGACCCGTCGAAGGTCGGTGGCGTCATCCTCTTCATCGTCGCAATCACCCTCCACAACATGCCCGAGGGACTCGCAGTCGGCGTCGGCTTCGGTTCGGGCGACTACGCGAACGCTGTCGCCCTCATGCTCGCAATCGGCATACAGAACATACCAGAAGGCTTCGCTGTCTCCGTCGCCGCGGTAAACGCGGGCTTCGAGAAGAAGTTTTACGCCGCTCTCACGGGCGTGCGCGCAGGTCTCGTCGAGATACCTCTCGTCCTCGTCGGCGCGTACGCAGTCTCCGTCTCACAGCCGATACTGCCGTACGCAATGGGTTTCGCGGCGGGCGGCATGCTCTACGTCATAAGCGACGAAATCATACCCGAGACACACACAGGTGGACACGAGCGCGTCGCAACCCTTGGCACGATGGCTGGCGTCGTCATCATGCTCTACCTCGACGTCGTGCTCGCCTGACGAGACGGTGGAGGTCGAGACAGCCGTGGACGGCACTCCGAGATACCCGGTTTCTTCTGACGTACGTCGTTTCACACACCGAACCGGTAAAACCTTATTACGCGTCCCCCACAGTTACAGGGACATGAAGATACACGTCGAAGACGCCGACGACGAGGAGATGGCACGCGCCGTCGTCGCGGCTGTCTCACAACACCTCGGAAAGCCCGTCGAGATGGTATCGGAGGACGGCTCAACCGTCGCGTCCGCGGGCGAGAAGGACGACTGGGACGACGAGGGCGTCGTCGTCACGGAGCGCGAGGAACGTATACGCGGGGAGATAAAGGGGATAATTGAAGGCAGGAAAGAAGACAAACAGGAGATGCTCGACGACCTCGACAAGCTATTCGTGCGCGAGCGTCTCGACCTCCTCTTCGACGAAATAGAGTTTGAGGACGGAACCTTCGCCGGTTTCGCCGAGGACGGAGAACTTCCCGCCGACGGCGTGATAACGGGAGTCGGCAAGATAGACGGACGGCGCGTCTGCTTTCACTGCGAACGACTACACCATAAAGGCGGGGACGCTCGGACAGGACGGCGTCGAGAAGATTCTGCGCATCCAAGAGAAAGCGATGCGGTTGGGCGTTCCGCTAGTGCGCCTCATCGACTCGGCGGGCGCGCGTCTCAACCGTGAGGAGCGCGAACCCGGCGACACTCACGCAGACCGGTACAAGGGCGGTAAGATGTTCTACAACCAGTGCCGCCTTTCGGGCAAGGTGCCCCAGATAGGCGTTCTGTACGGACCCGACATCGCGGGGAGCGCGTACACGCCCGTCTTCTGTGACTACCTCATAATGGTCGAGGAGATGGGTTCGATGGCGATAGCGAGCGCGCGTATCGTCCGCGCAATGATAGGCGAGGACGTGGACATGCAGGAGTTAGGCGGCGCGGACGTGCACGCGAAGCACTCGGGAAGCGCGGACATCGTGGTGCAGGACGAGGAGGAAGCCGTCGAGAAGACGAAACAGGTTCTCGACTACCTGCCACAGAACTTCCGTCAGAAGCCGCCGCGCGCGGAGCCGAAACAGCCCGAACTCAACCCGAAGGGACTCGACGCGGTCATCCCCGAGAAGTCGCAGAAGGAGTACGACGTGAACGAGGTGATAAAACGCCTCGTGGACCGTGGTTCGTGGCAGGAGCTAAAGCCCGAGTACGGCACGGAAATCGTGACGGGACTAGGACGTATCGCAGGACGTCCGGTCGGCGTCGTGGCGAACCAGCCCAACGTCAACGGAGGCGCGATATTCCCGCCCGCCGCCGACAAGGCGTCGGGGTTCGTCTGGACGTGCGACGCCTACAACGTTCCGCTCCTCTACCTCTGCGACACGCCGGGGTTCATGGTCGGAACACGCGTCGAGAAGCAGGGTGTGCTACGCAAGGGACGCAAGTTCATCTACGCCACATCGAACGCCGAGGTACCTAAGATATCGGTGCTCACGCGGAAGGCGTACGGCGCGGGAATCTACGCCATGGCTGGTCCCTCCTTCGGTCCCGACGAGGTTCTCGCTCTGCCTTCGACAGAAATAGCCGTCATGGGTCCCGAGGCGGCGGCGTATGCTCTCATGGGCGACCAGATAGAGACGACAGACGATGTTCCCGAATGGTTCATAGAGGAGTACGAGAAGTACATCGACATACGCCAGCAGGCGAGTCAGATGGAAGTGGACGAACTCGTACCCGCGGGCGACCTGCGCGAACAGTTGGAATCGAGGTTCCGTGTCTTGGAGACGAAGGAGCGCGAGGAGATAGACAGGCATCACGGTACCGTGTTGTTCTGAGTCGGGGGCGTTCTCATCGGGTACCCGAAGACTATTGTATACTAAAAATACTATGTATACACATGGGAACCGTATCGGCGAGGCTGTCCGACGAACTCGAAGACGAACTCGACGAGTACGTCGAAGAGGAAGGTCTGGAGAGAAGCGTCGCGGTGCGTAAGCTACTCTCCGAAGGTCTCGACGACTGGAGACGCGAGCGCGCGCTCTCGCTCCTCGAAGACGGCGAACTCTCGTTCTCGCGCGCCGCTGAGATGGCGGGCACCGACGTGTGGAGCTTCGCCGAGTACGTCGAGAAAGAGGACAGCGTCTGGGTTGCCGACGCCGAGGAGGACTTGGAGGCTGTTTAGGCGTGTACGTCCTCGACGCGACACCGCTCATCTATCTCGGCAAAGCGGACGCGCTCGAAGTCCTCGACAGCTTCGACGTCGTTACGACGCGGAGGGTCTACGACGAGGTCGTGACACGCGGCAAAAAAGCGGGTGCGTCCGACGCACGACGCGTCGAGAGATACGACCTGAACGTCGTCGAGGCAACCGAAAACGAAACGTACGAACGCCTCACGGACGCGCCGGGTCTGAGCGACGCTGATGTGAGCGTTCTCGCACTCACGGACGAGAGAGACGCGACAGCGGTCATGGACGAGAGACGTGGGCGTACGGTAGCCAACGCAGAAGGTATCGAAGTCCGAGGCACGGCTTTTCTTCTTCTCAGTGCTGTGAAGCAGGACGAACTCAAAGACGACGAAGCGCGCGAAATTCTCGACGGCATGGTCGACGCAGGCTGGTACTGCTCGACGAGTTTCTACGCAAAAACTGTCAGCAAGCTCGAAGAACTCGGATAGCTACATAGGCGACGGCGCGACCAACTGACCGCCGTCGACCTGATAGTAAGAGCCGGTCACGTACGCGGCGGCGTCGGAAGCAAGAAACAGAACGACAGGCACGCAGTCCTCGGCGACACCGAGACGGTCTGCAGCGAGGTGGTCGACGACCTGTTCGCGGTACTCTTCGGGCAGAATCTCGTCTATCGCCTCAGTGAGAATGATGCCCGGCGCGACTGTGTTACACCGGATGCCGTGGTCCGCCCACTCGGCGGCGAGGCTCTGCATCAGGTTGTGAAGACCTGCTTTCCCCGCGCCCGAATGTGCGTGATACGGCGCGCCCTCGACGGAGTTCGAAGCACCCATCGAGATTATGCTTCCGCCGTCGTTGTCTATCATGTGCTCGCCGACGCTGAACGAGCAGTACGCGGTGCCGTCGAGAACCGTCCCGACGACCGCGCGCCAGCCGTTCTCCGACATCTGTTCAGCAGGGCACAGAAAGTTCGCTCCGGCGTTGTTCACCAGTACGTCGATACCGCCTAGTTCGTCGACGACCGTGTCGCGCATCTCGTCCACCTCGTCGCGGTCGCGTATGTCTACGGTCGTCGCGCACGCCTCGACGCCGCGCTCCTCGATTTCCTCCGCGACGGGTTCGAGGTGGTCCATGTTTCTGCTCGCTATTGCGACATCGGCACCGTGGTCGGCAAAGGCGAGCGCGATAAGTTCTCCTATGCCCGTCCCGCCGCCGGTGACGAGTACGCGCTCTCCTTCGAAAAGGTCGTCGGCGAAAACGTCGGTCGTCGATAGCGTCTCTCCGAGTGACATGGATGCAAAGTTGCGGATGTAGGTTAAGTAACTGTCGGCGGTTTCTCCGCGCCGCTTACTCGAAACTCGCGTCGAACCGCGCGCGGTCCTGCAGGTATCCGTCTTCGAGTTCGACTATTTCGACCGTGCTGACGTACTCGCGTATCTGCCGCGTCACGTAGTCGCGCTCCATCCCAACGCAGTCAGCGACCTCGACGACGAGTTCCTCGGGCACCTTCGAGTCGTCGTGGAGTTCGCACATCACCTTCACGATTTCGCGCACATCCATCTCGTCCTCAACGTGTTCGACGTACTCCGCAGGAACCGTCTCGTCGTCCACGCTCAACCTCCCGCGTCCCTCACTCCGTCCACGACATCTCGTATTCGAGTTCGTAGTACTCCTCGCCCGTCTCCGAGTCAGTGATGCGTTCGAGTTCCATCTCGAAAGTCGGCTCCGCGGGGAGTTCGACAGTCTGTTCGTCGGTCGCGCTTTCGAGCGTCACTGTCCCCGAACGAACCTGCTCGGCGGCGTCGGCGAGCGCGTCCGCGATTTCGTCCCTCGATACAGTCGCTTCGGTCTTGAAAAGTACTTCTTCCGGCATCGGGACGACTACGACTTGAAGGCATAAAAGACCTGCGTAGCGCGCGCCGGAGTTAGATTGATAAGTACACGTTTCGTAGTGCATCCCTATGTTCGAAACCAAAGGAGTGGCTATCGAAACCAGAGAACTGGCTAAACGTGGGGCAATCGCGGTCGTTCTGTCAGTCGTCGTCAACCTCGTCGTGTTACAGGCGGTGCTCGTCGGCGACTTGGTACAGCAGTTCGAACCGCTGAACGTCGGACCTGTCGCGCTTTTCTCCGCGCTCGGTGCGGTCGGCGCGACGGTCGCGTACGCCGTCGTGGACAGGTTCTCGGAGACGCCCGACAGGACGTTCGTCGTCGTCGCTGTCGTCGTCCTCGTCCTTTCGTTCGTCCCGGACATCTTCCTGCTACAGGCGGAACCCGCGGCTACCGTCCCCGCCGTCGTCGTCCTGATGGTGATGCACGTCGTCGTGGCTGTGGCGTCCGTGGCGTCGCTGACGGGTAGGCTGGTCTGAACGCGGGAAACGCAAGAAGCTTACCGGCTGTTAGGCTCGAACTCCATGATTTCGGCGGCTTCGTCGGGCGTCGCGGGTTCGCGGTCCACGTCGCGCGCCATACGCGCCGCCCTCTCGACGAGTTCGGCGTTCGACGCCTTGGTGTCCTCGTCGAGGTAGTAGTTATCCTCAACTCCGACGCGGACGTTGCCGCCCATCGAGAGTGCCGCGCCTATCAGGGGCCACTGTGTCGGGTAGCCGATGCCGATGACCTGCCAGTTTGCGTCGTCGGGTAGCTGGCGCACCTGATTCATCAAGTTGTTGACCGTCGGTGGGATGCCGCCGACGATACCCATGATGACCGAGAAATTTATAGGGTGTTCGAGTATGCCCTGCTTGAGCAGGGGACGTATGCTTCCGATATGTCCCGTGTCGAAGCATTCGAGTTCGGGCTTGACGCCAGCCTCGTTCATCGCTTTCACCATATCTTCGATTTCGTTGAGCGGATTCTCGAAGACCATGTTGTAGGCGTAGTCTTCTTGGTTGTCCGACCACCTTGCGTAGTTCATCGAACCCATGTTGAGCGCGGCGATGTCGGGTCCGACTTCCTTGACGTACTCGATACGCGATTCGAGCGGTTCGTGGAGCGCGCCCGTCGAGAAGTTTATGAGTATGTCGGTGTGGTCCCTCACCTCGTCGTATATCTCCTGATAAATCTGCGTGTCGTACGTCGGGCTTCCGTTCTCCGTCCTCGCGTGTATGTGTGCCGCCGCCGCGCCTGCCTCGCGCGCCTCCTGCGCCTGTTCAGCGATTTCTTGGGGCGTGTAAGGCACCGTCGGACACCTGCTTCGGAGCGTCATCGCGCCCGTCATCGAGACGGAGATTATCGCCTTGTCGGGGTCGTTTCCGCGTACTGTACGCTGGGTCTTGACACCCATGTGGGTGCCTATGTCTGAGTCGTCTGTCATGGTGTCACCTTGTCACTTCGTCTTACTTTACCTTATCTTCCATTCCGGGTCTCTGTCCATCATACGCGCCTCCATACCTTCACGCGTGTCGTCGCTCATCGTGAGGAGCGCGAACATCTCCTTGAGATACGCGAGTTGGTCGTCGAAGTTCTTGTCGAGGTGGTTGTAGTAGGCTTCCTTGCCCATCGATATCGCCGTCGGGCTGGAGTTGACGAGCGTGTCGACGAGCGCGTCCAACTCGTCGTCAAACGAGTCGGCGTCGTACACCTGCGTCAGAAGACCGACGCGCTCAGCCTCCTCCGCGTCTATCTTCTCGCCCGTGAACAGCATCCACAGCCCTTTCTTCTCGTGTACCGTCCGCATTATGGGAGCCATGACCTGCATCGGGAAGAGACCGCTGTCCATCTCGGGCGTCCCAAAGGTCGCGTCGTCCGCTGAGACGACGAAGTCCGCGGAAGCCGCGATACCCATGCCGCCGGCGAGGCAGTAGCCTTCGACAGCGACGACGACGAGCGCGTCCGTGCGGCGCATCTTCCCCATCACCCCGGAGATGCTCGACATGTGCTCGCGGTACTCCTGCGCCGACGCGTCGATTAGCTGCGACATCTCGCTCAGGTCGCCGCCGGAGCAGAACTTGCCGTCCGCGCCACGCAGGACGACGACGCGGGCTTCGTCTTCTTCGTCCGCGGCGTCCAGAACGCCGTTCAGACCTTCCATGACGTTCCGGTTCATCGAGTTTCCCTTGTCGGGGCGGTCAATGGTCGCGCGCAGTACCGCGCCGTCGTCGCTTACCGACACGTCGAAGTCTTCGTTCGATAGTCTTTCGTCGAGCGACATGGTTCAGGGGTTGGAGAGACGCGCGTATAAAACTTGACACGCCTCTCCCGCAGAGACTATGAGCATCCCCTACAACGTGCAGATATGCGATTCGGCGACGACGTTCTGAACCGTATCTACCGCAAAGGGATGTTGGAGGACGAGCCACCAGACCTCCCCGTGAGCTACGAGGACCTGCGCGAGGAGGCGCACGCCGCCATGACGGACGAAGCGCGCGCGTACATACACGGCGGCGCGGGTTCCGAGACGACGTTCCGACGCGAGCAGGACTTCTCGGAGTGGCGCATCATACCGCGCATGCTCCAAGGCGTCGAGGACCGTGACCTCTCGACAGAGTTCTTGGGGCAAGAAATAGAGTTCCCGCTCATGGTAACACCGCTCGGCGTACAGACGCTCGTACACGACGAGGGCGAACTTGCGACTGCGCGTGCGGCGCGCGAACTCGACGTTCCTTTCGTGCTCTCCTCGCTCTCATCGACGCCTATGGAGGATGTCGCGGACGCTCTCGGCGACACGCCCAAGTACTTCCAGTTCTACTGGTCCTCGGACGAGAACGTTGCGCGTTCCTTCCTGAACCGCGCCGAGGAGTCGGGATACGACGGAATCGTCCTGACAGTAGACGCGCCCATACTTGGCTGGCGCGAACGCCTTGTCGAGCGCGGCTACTATCCGTTCTTGGAAGGCGAAGGTGTCGCCAACTACATCTCCGACCCGGCTTTCCGCGAAAGGCTCGACGAACCGCCCGAAGAGAACCCCGAGACAGCGGTGGAGGAATTCTTAGAAGTCTTCGGAGACTCGTCGCTGACATGGGACGACCTGTCTTTCATCTTCGAGAACACCGACCTGCCGGTCCACGTCAAGGGCGTCCTTCACCCCGACGACGCACGTCTCGCGGTCGAAGCGGGCGCGGACGGCGTCGGTGTCTCGACGCACGGAGGGCGGCAGGTCGATGGCTCGATAACCGCGTTAGAAGCCCTGCCGGATGTCATCGATGCTGTCGAAGAAATGGACGAAGAGACGACAGTCACTTTCGACTCCGGCATAAGGCGCGGTTCGGACGTCTTCCGCGCGCTCGCTCTCGGTGCCGACGCGTGTCTATTAGGACGACCGTTCGTCTACGGACTCGCGCTCGGCGGTCAGGAAGGCGTCGAACACGTACTCGAAAACATCCTTGCCGACTTCGACCTCACGATGGGTCTCGCGGGCAGGGACAGCGTGCGGGAGATAGACAGGAGCGCGGTTCTGCACGAGAGCGAACTTTAGCCGACTTCGACTACTTCCGTGTCTCATTTTCTCGGTTTTATCCGAACAGTATCTCAGCGTGAGCACCAAAGATAAGTCGTCTGAGTCTGAATCAGCCTTATGGCATCCATACCCGAAAAGTTCCACGACCTGTTCGAGAAGAAGACGTTCGCCCACGTTGCGACTTTGACGGAGGAAGGACTGCCGCACGTCACACCGGTCTGGATAGACTACGACGAGGAAGACGACAGGATATTGGTCAACACAGAACGCGGTCGTAGGAAGGAGCGCAACGTCTCCAACAACCCGTCCGTGGGCGTGAGCATGGTAGACCCCGACAACCCTTACCGGAACCTGTCGGTCATCGGTGAGGTGGAGGAGATAACGACCGAGGGTGCGCGGGAACACATCGACGTACTCACACAGAGATACATGGGAGAAGACGAGTATCCGATGCCGATAAAGACCGAGCGAGTTATTCTGAGAATTCGTGCGGACGAAGTCATGACGATGGAGGGCTGAGAAGCGACAGCGGCGGAATCTCAGACGAAACGCACGCCAGCGTCTTTGATGCCGTTCTTGGTCCCGACGTTGACAAGAAGAGGTGTCAAAGATTCGACCTGCTCCGCGACGCCGAAGCCGCCGACGTCGAGCGGACGCGCACCGACATCTTCGACGAGTTGCGACGTCGTCTCCTTCGCCTCGTCGTCGCCGAAGACCGCGACGTCCGCCTCTATCTCGACGCTTAGGTCGGCAAGCTTCCCGGCGGCGAGGTTGTGGAACGCGCCAGCGAGCGGCACCTCGTCGTCGAGCGCGCCGCGTATCTCCTCCGCCGACGAGCCTTCTTCGGGCGGTGTGTAGACGAAGTCACCTTCCTCGCGCGACATACCCACAACGGGCGTGACGACGACGCCTTCGTAGCCGTCGAGAACAGAGCGCGCCGTCTCGGCGGCGTGTTGCGGCGGTACACCGAGAACCGCAACGTCGGTGCCCGCGGCGGCGTCTGCGTTCGACGCGCCGTCCACCTCAGCGTCGGACTTGTCGGCGTACTTCTCTGCGGCACCCTGCGCTTTCTCAGCCTTTCGGCTTCCTACGACGACTTCGTGACCGGCTTCCGCGAGACGCGCCGCGAGCCCGCCGCCGAACTTTCCGGTTCCTCCTAAGACTGCTACCTTCATGTCTGCACAAGCGTTTCGGAGTCGTTATACGTTGCGGCTTCTCTCCGCGGTAAGGGCGAGAAAACGCAACCCTTATGCGGTGTTCGTGACGAGTCTACAATAGGCTCCGTTGGTGTAGTCCGGCCAATCATTTCGGCCTTTCGAGCCGATGACCGGGGTTCAAATCCCCGACGGAGCATCGAAACGAGCGAACTTTTGTGAGCGAGTGAAAAGCGCACAGAGCGGGATTTGAACAGTGAGCGACCTGTGGGAGCGACCGCGTTCAAATCCCCGACGGAGCAAAAAATCAGGTTGCTGTCCTGTGGTTTTTCTCGACTTGCTTACCCGAGGTGAACAAGGTGCCTAATACCGATACGACTCAATTCGCGGGAATCGCAAGACGTCGGGGTTTTGGACAGCGATAGGAAGTGTTCCCAGTTGTAGATGAAACCAAAGATCGGATACTTTTTATTCGTCTCTATTGTTCCTTTCCTCAAATTATCGTGGGAAACGTATGCCAACAACTTAAGGATCAGATAAGTCATACTATACCCATGAATGATCGCGGTAATCCAGATGAGCGAGTATATCAGAAACTTCTAATAATCGTCTTTGGACTGGCTCTGATTGCGTTTCTAATATATTATTTAGCAGGACAGTGGAGCTCTACATTTGAGGATCAGCTTGAGGTGACTAGTCTCTTTGTGAACGCTATCTTCACCATCGTACTCATTACTGTATACATAATAGTCGCCATTTCTCAGGCGGAGCAGGTAGAAATTTCGCGTGATCAAGCTAATCTCCAAGAGCAACAAGCTGATATCATGGAACTACAGTACACCCCGCGACTCTCTATCTACCACGAGAAAGATACTGACAGTCATAAAGAGTACATCATATTTGAGAACATCGGAGAAGTCCCAATTGAAGGTGTTGTCCGTCTCTCACTGTCCTCATTCAGCAATACTAATACCGACTCTCCTATCTTGAATGAAAATATCCCCTACGAAGCACTCCCGGATGAAGTCAAGATATACGACGGATCGGCTGGCGACTGGCGAAAACATGGGTTGTTCCTCGATCCATCCGAACGTACGAAAATTATGTTTGACTTGATTTCGAGTGAGCTACAAAGCCGTGAAGAAGAGTATCCAGAAAAGGAATTCTTCTGGTTCCGTTGTGATGCCGAATTTCACTCTACAATCGGCAACAAGACGCGCCAAATACAACGTCTGTTTATGATCTCAATTCCTGAAGAGGGCATAGTGTTTACATCAGAACCGTTCTGGTGGGCGCGAAAAAAAGAGTCTACAGGATAGAACTCTCTACATCAACATCCACCAGCCCGAAATAATATCCTGACCGACACCATCAAGTCCCTATGAGACCAAACCCAACCTCATGGGCTGGACGACGGAAAACATACCTGACCAGACGGGGCGTCGGTTCGTCGTGACGGGGGCGAACAGCGGCATCGGATTCGAGGCGACAAAGGCGTTGGCGCGGAAAGGCGCGGAGGTCGTGATGGCGTGCAGGAGCACAGAGCGCGGCGAGGACGCTGTCGGCGAAATACGGAGCGAAGTCGATTACGGCGAACTCGTTGTCAAGGAACTCGACTTGGCGTCGCTCGCTTCGGTGAGGGATTTCGCCAAACGGATGAACGACGAAGAGGAGATAGACGTTCTCGTCAACAACGCTGGCGTGATGGCGATACCACGGCGCGAGACCGAAGACGGCTTCGAGACGCAGTTCGGTGTCAACCATCTGGGACATTTCGCGCTCACGGGGCTTCTGCTCGACCTTATCGCCGATGACGGACGTATCGTTTGCGTTTCGAGCGACCTGCACACGCGCGGCGAGATGGATTTCGACGACCTGCACGGCGAAGAGTCCTACGACAAGTGGAGCGCGTACTCCCAGTCGAAGTTAGCCAACCTCCTTTTCGCGTACGAACTCGACAGACGCCTGAAGGAAGCAGGTTCAGACATTCGGAGCCTCGGCGTGCATCCCGGCTACGCCGACACCAACCTCCAGAGGCGCGGACCAGAGATGTCGGGTTCGAAGGTGCGTAAGGTGATGATGACCACAGCGAACAAGATTTTCGCGCAGTCGGCGGATGCTGGCGCGCTTCCGACGCTCTACGCCGCGACATCACCCGACGCCGAGGGCGGCGAGTACTACGGACCGGGCGGTTTCATGCGTATGCGCGGAAGTCCGGAGCGGCAGAAGTCGTCGGAGTCGTCTTACGACGGGGACGACGCACGCCGTCTCTGGGAGGTTTCGGAGTCTATGACGGGCGTCGAGTACGAACTACCGGAACCTGTGGAGGCTGAGGCAGAGACAGGTTAGACTTATCTGTCTGCGCCCTGATTATGGCACAATGGCTGAACAGAAGACCGTCGAAGACGGAACCATGCAAGACGGCGTCGGGAAGTACATCGACGACCTACGGGAGCATGGCGCGGTCGGCATAGACAGCATGGAGCACGGGGAAAGTTACGTCATCAGCGTGGGACACTCAAACGTACTCGACCTGATAAGTAGCACGTCTTACGACTACGAGCTTCTGGACGACGTTCCCGGCGACGAAAACCGACGCAGGGTGATGCTGAAGACGAAGTGACTGTGAGCGCGAGACATGGTAACTGACGAAGACACCGCCGACACCGTTGAGGACGCGCTTCTGGAGGAACTAAGGCTCTTACACGACGAACTCGGTGTGCCGCCGCGTACCATCGACATGGGAAAGCACGGCAGGTTCAGCCCTGCTCTCTACTCCGACAGATTCGGCTCTTGGAGGGACGCGCTGGAGGAAGCGGGCATAGAAGGAGAGCCACGCAGACCTCCGGAGGACGCCGAGCCGGACCTTGAATCTACGAGAGAGGAGGTACGCGACACGGACGAAGACGCGGACACAGAGGGGACGGAAGGGGACGACGAGGAAACTACGGAAGACGACCTCGACGAACACCAAAGACTCATTCTCAGAAACGCAGGGCGCGTCGTAGGTGTACCTACGCCAGCCGACCTCAGGGCGCGCGGACACTCGGTCAACGAGATAATAGACGAGTACGGAACGTGGAAGGAGGCTCTCGCGTCGGTCGGTATAGAACTGCCCGAAAAAATGAGAGCGGAAGCGGAGACGAGGAGGAGAAGCGGAAGGAAACGCGAGAGACTCCTAGAAGAGGTGGAGAAGTACACGAACGTGAACGGACGCAAGCCAACCGAGACGGAAGTGAGAGCCTCGGACTGGATGAGTTCCGTCGAGGAGTACGAGGACGAGTTCGGTGCGGTCTGGAAAGCAGTCGATACCATGCGCGTAGACGGTGACGAGACGGACACAGAAAGACCGTCCGAGGACGAACTCGTCGGCGAACTCAAACGTTACTACCTGAGAAACGGCGAGGTTCCGTCGAGAGACGAGATACAAGAGAGTACGAGCACGTCCGAGTTCTCGTGCTACGTAGAGGTCTTCGGTGACCTGAGAACAGCCGTCGAAACAGCGGGACTTTCCAAGTACGTCGAAGACTGAGTGGACGCGGGAGCGTTATCTTGACAGGTTCGTGTCACTACCACGCTCTTCCTCTATGTCGCGTATAGCCGTCCGGAAGTCGGTGTCCGACATGTCCTTGTTCAGGTCTTCGAGCGAACCCTCAAGCTCATCGATACGAGACAGAAGACCTGCGTACTCTTCGCTGTCTTCGAGTTCCCCGTACTCTTTCTCCGTTCTGAGCGCGGCTTGTTTGACACGGAGCGAAGCGTACTCCTGAAGCTGACGTGACCTCTTACGGCGTTCGAGAAGTTCCTTGACGGTACCGCGTAACTCCTCGGGTGACGAGGGCTTTGTGACGTACTCGTCGAAACCCATCTCCACAATGTCAAAGTCAGGCTCGACGGCGGTCACCATGGCGACCCTGCATCCGAAGCCCTCCTCGACTATCCTTTCGAGGACCTCGTCGCCCGAAAGACCGGGCATGAGCCTGTCGAGTAGGACGACATCCACGTCCTCGTCGTCGAGTGTATCGAGTGCTTCCGCGCCCGAGAGTGCGACTGTCACGTCGTAGTCGTCCTCCAGCCACATACGGAACATATCGGCTACGTCCTCCTCGTCCTCGACTATCATCACCCTCGGCATGTAATCACCGTTTGAGTCCACGTCAGCCACCTCCTATCCCTGTATCCGTCCCCCTCCATTTATCTGTTTCCGTTGAGTCTCTTTTTCCGTCGTTTCGGTGGTCGGTTTCTACGTCGGTTCTGTCTTCGGAGCCTTCGGCTTCGAGGTTCATCTCTACCTCACCCGACTTCACGTCTCCGTTACCGTCTCCGTCCCTCTTTTCATCTGTCCCTTCTCCGTGTTCCGCGGCTTTGGGTAGCTCCACTACGAAGACCGCACCACCGTTCTCTCCGTCCTCGACGCTCACCTCTCCGCCGTACTCCGAAACCATCGCATCGACGTAGTACAGACCGAAGCCCACGCCGCCGCTCGTCCTCCCCGTCGTTCCCTGTTCGAAGACCGTATCCTTCTTCTCGTCGGGTACACCCGGTCCGTTGTCCGCGACACGGACCGTGGCTTTCTCGTCGTCGCCTTCGACGGTAACCTCGACACGTGGCTCGTCCTTGTCGTTGTGTTCCACAGCGTTGACGAGAAGGTTGTCAACGACGTGGTCAAGGAAGAGGTCAGCCTCGACACGTACGTCGTCGGAGGCTTTGAGGCTACACGTCACGTCGTACGACTCCTCTAGTTCCTCGACCCTCTCCTCCACCACTTCGGTGACATCGACAGGGGACATCTCTGTCGAGCCGTTTTCGGTTAGGCGGCGCAGGACCGACCGAACCCTCTCTGTCAGGTCAACTATACCCGTGCTGTGCTTGTCTATGCGCTCTGCGAGTTCGTGTTTTTCGTCGCCCTCGGGAAGTTCGTCGAGTAGTATGTCCACGCTTCCGTTGATGACAGTCATAGAGTTGAGCATGTCGTGGCGCAGTAGACTGTTGAAGAAGTCTATCTGGTCCTTTCTCTCTCTGAGTTCGCGCTCCCTCTCCTTCCTGTCCGTGATGTCCTGTATCGCACCTCTAAGCTTCACTATCTCTCCGTCCTTGCGCACCGGCTCCCCTCGGGACCTGCACCAACGGAGCCTGTCCTCGGATGTTACCAGCCTGAGTTCCTTGTCGAACGGCTTCCCCTCTTCGGTGCACATCTCGACTGCGCGCCTTATCTCGTCCCTGTCGTCTGTATGGTAGAACTCGACTGCGTCTTCTACCGTTGGTTTGTAGCCTTCAGACACCTCATGTATCTCACGTGTCCCGTCCGTCCACCGTAGTTCGTCCGTCTCGACATCCACCTCCCAGCCGCCTGTGTCGGAGATACGTTCGGCGTGCCCCAGAAGTTCGCGGTTTCTTTCGAGTTCCTGCTTGTTCTTCTTCCTTTCCGTGATGTCGCGCGAGTTGACGATGATTCCGCCGTACTCCGTGTCGCGCTGGTCGGTTCCGATGGTGTCCAGCCAGATATACTCGCCGTCTTCACGTCTCGACCTGAACTCAACCTCTATCTTGTCGATGTCGTCGGACATGAGAACGTCGAGTTTCTCGACGAGATGGTCCTTGTCGTCGGGATGGACGTATTCCAGCGCGCTTTCCCCGACACGCTCGCTCGGGTCGCGTCCCATGATACGCTCGGTAGCGGGACTCTGGTAGACGACGTTCCCCTCCTCGTCTAGGTGGGTTATGATGTCCGACGAGTTCTGTATGTACGCCTCGTACATTTCGAGTTCTCGCTCTCGCTCCTTCCGCTCGGTTATGTCGGTTATGAAGCCCTCTATTGCTTCGACGTTCCCTTCGTCGTCGTATACGCCGCATCCCTGTTCCCACATCCATCGCTCTTCGCCGTCCTTCGTGTGTATCGGGTACGTCACCCTGAACGACTCCTCGTTTTCGAGGGCTTCCTGCACCTCATCCCAGAGGCGGTCTGTGTGTTCAGGGTCAATTATCTCTTCGCCCCAGAGACCTTCGTTCTCTTCGAGTTCCTCTGCGGTGTACCCTGTGAGGTCACCGCATCCTTCGCTCACGAACTCGAAGGGCCAGTTGGGTTCGTTCTTCGCACGGTAAGCCATGCCGGGAAGGTTCCCCATGAGTGTCGAGAGCCTGCGTCTGCTCTCACGTATCTCCCCTTCCATCTCCTTCCTCTCCGAGATGTCGCGTGCGTTGAAGACGATACCTCCAACCTCGGTGTCACGCTGGTCTGTCCCGATTATCTCGAACCAGACGTAGTCGCCTTCGGCGTTCCTGTACCTCAACTCCGTCTCGCTTATGACGGCGTCTCCTTCCACGATAGAGTAGAACCACTTGACAGCGTCCGTCCTGTCGTCGGGATGCACGTAGTCGAGAGAGTACTCGCCCGTGTGCTCGTCGGGGCTGTAACCCAAGATACGTTCGACAGACGGACTGCTGTACGTGTAAACCCCGTCTTCGT
The DNA here is from genome assembly GCA_034522195.1 of Halobacteriales archaeon. Classification (GTDB taxonomy): domain Archaea; phylum Halobacteriota; class Halobacteria; order Halobacteriales; family Halorutilaceae; genus Halorutilus. The sequence continues at coordinate 569,840 of JAXHLL010000006.1, forward strand.
CGAGAACGGAGAATATGTCCAGCGAGTTCTTTATCAACGCCTCGTACCTTTCGAGTTCCTTCTCGCGTTCCTTCCTATCCGTCACGTCCTGCACCGCGCCTCTTATCTTGACCGTCTGTCCGTCCTCGCGTACCGGCTCACCGCCCGTACGTACCCAACGCACACCGTCGTCTCCGTTTACGAGACGTACCTCCGTCTCGTACGGCTCACCGTGCTTTATACAGTCCTCGATGGCATCACCCACGAGCCTTCTGTCCTCGGGATGGTAGAGTTCGGCGACTTCGTCAACGGTTACTTCGTCGTCCGTCGGCAGTCCATGAACCTCGTACGTGCCCTCCGTCCAGCGTAACACGTCGTCCTCAACCTCGTACTCCCAGCCGCCCGTGTCTGCTATTCTTTCGGTATGACCCAGAATCTCGCGGTTACGTCGTAGTTCTTCGTCGCGCTCCTTCCGTTCCGAGATGTCGCGTGCGTTTATGACGAATCCGCCCACGTCGGTATCTCGCTGGTCCGTCCCTCTCACGTCGAGCCAAATATAAGAGCCGTCGGCGCGCTGGAACCTGAGTTCCTCCTCGACCGTGTCGGTTTCAGGGTCGTTGACGACCTTCTGGAAGGTTTCTAAGGCACGTTCCCTGTCTTCGGGATGCATGTAGTCGAAGCCGTTCTCGCCGACACGCTCGTGCTGTCCGTAACCCATGACACGCTTGACCGAAGGACTCTGGTACAGCATCGTTCCGTCCTCGTCTATGACAGTAACCACGTCCGACGTGTTCTCGACTATCGCCTCGTACATTTCGAGTTCGCGCTCGCGTTTCTTGCGTTCTGTGACGTTCTGCGAGAACGCTATACCGGAGAATATCTCGCCTTCGTCGTCTCTGACGGGAACCGTCCACACCCTGTAGACGTTGCCTTCGTACTCGTTCTCGAAACACGCACCCTTTCCTTCGAGAGCCTTCCTGTAGTACTTCTCGTGTTTCTCGACTACTTCGTCCGAGAAGACCTCTTCGAGCGTCCTGCCTTCGATGTCCTCGGGCGAGAGGTTGACATTGTCAAGTTCCGTTCCGCCCGCTATGCTGAACCTGAGGTCCTCGTCGAAGAGGAAGACGGCACCGTTTGGGAAGCTGTCTACAAGTGCCCTGTGCCGACTTTTCTCCTCCCTGAGTTCGCGCTCGCGGTCCTTGCGCTCCGTGATGTCGCGCAGGTTGAGAACGTCTCCATCTATCTTGGGATGTGTCTGGTTACCCGCGGCGTCCTCGACCCAGATGTAGTCGCCTTCGGCGTTCTTCACCCTGAACTCGGCGTTTTCGTCTCTGTCGTTCGTTCCTTTGAGAGAAGCCGCGAAAAGCTCTACCATACGCTCCCTGTCGTCGGGATGCACGTATTCGAACGCGTTGTCTCCGACGTTCTCCTCCTGACCGTATCCGAAGACATCCTCGATGGAGGGGCTGTTGTAAATAATTGTGCCGTCTTCGTCGATATGGATTATAACGTCCGACGAACTCTCGACGAAAGCCTCGTAACGTTCGAGCTCCTTCTCGCGTTCCTTGCGCTCGGATATGTCGCGCGCGTTGACCACAAGCCCGTCTATCTCGGTGTCATTCCGGTTCCTCGCACGCGCTTCGAGCCAGACATAGCCGCCGTCGGTGTGTTCCGCACGGAACTCCACAACGCCTTTGTCGTCGCCGTCCTCACCCGTCACGGAGTCGAAGAGTTCGTAGACGCGTTCGGTGTCTTCTGGATGCAGGTAGTCGAAGGCATCTTCGCCTAAACGTTCGCCTTGTTCGTGTCCCAAGATACGTTCGACGGACGGACTGTGGTAGACTATTGTGCCGTCGTCGGCTACGTGCACGAGTATGTCGGACGAGTTCTCGACAAAGGTCTCGTAACGTTCGAGTTCCTTCTCGCGTTCCTTCCTGCCGTTGATATCGCGCGTGTTGACTACGACGCCGCCGACCTCCGTGTCGCGCTGGTCGGTTGCGACAGCCTCCACCCAGTCGTAGGTGCCGTCGGCGCGTTCCGACCTGTACTCGACCGAGTCGGAGGTCTTATCGGGGTCGCTGAGAAGCTCTTGGAACTTCTCCAATGCCCGCTCCCTGTCCTCGGGATGGACGTGGTCGAAAGCGTATGTACCCGACATGTCGTCAGGCTCGTCCTGTCTGCGTTCTTCCGAAGGGCTTCTGTACAGTATGGTTCCGTCTTCGTCCATATGCGTGATGGAGTCGGACGAGTTTTCGATGAACGCCTCGTACCTTTCGAGTTCGCGCTCCCTCTCCTTCCGCTCGGTTATCTCGCGCAGGTTGAGAACCAGACCATCCACTTTGGCATCGACCGGTGTGCCTCCCGCGTCTTCTAACCAGACGTAAGAGCCGTCGGCGTGTCGTACCCTGAACTCCGTGACATCCGTCCTCGTATCAGGGTTCTCCAGCGTGGACATGAACCGGTCGATTACGCGCTCCCTGTCGTCGGGATGCACGTACTCGAAGGCGTAATCGCCGACCGTCTCTCCGTATTCGTATCCTAAAACGTCTTCGAGGGACGGACTCTGGTACATAACCGTGCCGTCCTCGCCCAAATGCGTGATTACGTCCGTCGATTTTTCGATGAAAGCCTCATACCTTTCGAGTTCCTTCTCACGTTCCTTTCTCTCGGTCACGTCGCGTACGACACAGACGACGTTTCCGTCTTCGACGTGCGATACCGAAACTTCCTGCGGAAACTCGGTTCCGTCGGCACGCACACCCGTAGATTCACCGCGCCAAACGCCGGTCTTGTGTACGTCCGAGAAGACATCCCCTATACGTTCGACCTCATCTTCTCCATACATCTCGTGCCACGTACGACCAAGAATCTCCTCAGGTCCGTCGTATCCGTGTAAACCGACGTACGCTTCGTTCACGTAGACGAACTCGTCGTCGTCGAGTATCGCCATGCCGTCGGCGGAGGCGTCCATCGCGTCGGACCGTCTGACCCCCCCGCCGTTCTGTTTCAGGTATCTATCCCCCATCAAAAAACAGTAAGAACTTCAGGTATTTATATATTCGGCGGTAGAGCCTCCCACTCAGTCTTCGTCACCGCCAAAGACCATCGCGCTCGTCGTCGCACCGAGTAAAACACCCCAGACTACGTGCGCGAAGAAGAACGAAACGACGAGTAACGTGAGCATGACAGCCATCGCCGCGGGCGTTCTGTACCTTGCCCGGCGTGCGTACTCGTACATCTCCGGCGTGGTTACGACATCAGTCTCCGTGAACACGTCCATGTAATGTTCCGCACACAGCCTCATCGACACGCTGTCAACCGTTCTGTCGTGGTCCACCGGAACATCACGTCTCACGACAGCGTCCCTTCTGCAGTAGGCGAACTCGCATACACCTTCGGAGTTCTCGTTCTTCTCCGGAAGTAACGGTGTCCTCTCAAAGCTTCCGGGCACACGCCGCATCCCACGGTCAACGCTACTCATACGAACCACCTCTTTCCGTCGCCCGCTGGTCCGTAACACGTTCGTCTGTCTGGAAGCCTTTCCGTGGATATCGATACCTTTCGCTGTCCCCGTCTGCGTGTCTCTGTACCCCACATCTGCTTGTGTCGCTACTCCCCATGTTCGACTCCCCCATACTCAAGTCCGACCTAACCAGAGTACGAATAAATACTTATCGGCTGTTCAAGCGTGACCGTTCAGATAAGACCGTCCGTTAGTAAATATCGTAAATCCTGTCTTAACTACACATATTTCCCGCATAAATCTCCGTGTTTTCGTAACGGAACCGGCTGGCGCGCGCACGTCTTCGCACGCGCACGGATTCTCGGCAGTCCCCTTCTCGGCAGTCCGTCGCCACAGCGTTAATATGCCCCGACATCTATACCGTAACCGAACATGGTACCTGACTCGGTCTTTTTCTCCGAAGAAATTATTACGAATCTGCAGGGTGCGGTGCCCGAAACCGTACTCGACGTGCTTTCGTTGGTGACCTTCTTGGGAAACACGGAGTTCTTCATAGTCTTCCTGACGGTCTACTACTGGGGCGTGAGCAGGAAGAAAGGCATGCCGCTACTCGCCGTGGCTCTAACGACAGCGGTCGTCTCCGCAGGACTGAAGGAGGCTTTCGGCTTGCCACGACCGCCCGAGACGCTCCATCTCGTGGAGGCTTCGCACTACGGACTACCGAGCGGTCACGCGATGTCGCCGCTCCTGATATACGGAGCGTTACTCTATACCACCGAGTCGCTGACATCGGTCCAGAAGGCTGTCGCCGGGTTCCTCATCGTCGTCCCCATATCCTTGTCACGTATCTTCTTAGGCGTCCACTACCCCGCCGACACTCTCGCAGGCTGGTTCTTCGGCGGCGTGCTTCTGGCTGTCTTCGTCCTGTACGCCGAGTTGGAGACGAAGAAGACGTTGGGTGTCGCAGTCGCCGTCTCCGCGCCCTTCCTCCTGCTTTTCGCGGGCGTCGAGAACATCCTTTTCGGGTTCGGCGGTCTGACAGCGGTCGCAGTCGGCTGGTTGCTGAGCACCGACGCCGACTCGCTCGACGTGTACACCGTTGGAGGTGCTGTATCCCTGATAGCCGGACTCGTCATCGTTGTCGGCGGATGGTCGGTCTCGTCCGGTCTTTCGGGTGTCTACGTCTTCGTCACAGCATTCGTGATAGCCCTTTTCGTAGTCGGCTATCCTGACGTGGTCGAACGTGTCGAGAACAAACTGGCGGTCCGTAGGTAGTTTTCCGTCCACACCGTTTAAACAAATACGACACAATAACCGCATAAACATGGACGAGGAGAGAACTGAGGACGTTGCCCCTGCCGAGTCCACCAACATCGAAGGCGAGTCTCCCGTCATGGAGGAGACGGTGGACACAGAGGACGCGACCGTACATGACGACGTAGAGCTTGAGCGTAGCATCGGTCTCAGCGGCGGTCTCGCAATCGGCATCGGTACGATGATAGGCGCGGGTATCTTCGTCTTCCCCGGTCTCGCCGCCGACGAAGCAGGTTCCGCCGCGGCTTTGTCGTTCGGTATCGGCGGTGTTATCGCGCTTCTCGTCGCTCTCCCCGCTTCCGAACTCGCAACCGCGATGCCGCGCTCGGGCGGCGGCTACTACTTCATTTCGCGCGCCATCGGTTCGACAGCAGGCGCGGTCGTAGGTCTCGGTCTCTGGTTCGGTCTCGTCTTCGCAACCTCGTTCTACCTCATCGGCTTCGGACATTACGCGTCCGCGGTTTTCGCCGAGGTCGGCATCGTTCTCGAAGTTAGTCCCGTGATACCGCTCGGTCTCCTCTTCGGGGTATTCCTCACGGCGTTGAGCCTCACGGGAACCGAGAACACGGCGAAGTTGCAGAACGGCGTCGTCGCCGTTCTTCTCGTCATACTCTCGCTCTTCCTCGGCTTCGGCGGTCTGAGCGCGCTCGGTCTCGTGGGAGAACCTCAGCCACCCGAGCCTTTCGTGTTCGCGTCGCTTCCGATTCTGCAGACAGCCGCGCTCGTCTTCACTTCGTACCTCGGTTTCGCGCAGGTTGCGACGGTCGCGGGCGACATAAAGAAGCCGGCACGGAACCTGCCGCTCGCCATGGTCGGGAGCGTTATCGTCGTCGCGGTCTTCTACGTCGTCACCGTACTCGTCGCAACGAGCGCGTTCGGGAGCGAGCGTCTCGGGGGTTTCGGCGAGACCGCGATGGTCGAGGTTGCGCGCTCGTTCGTAGGTCTTCCGGGTGCCGTCGTAATACTCGTTGCCGGACTTCTCGCAACAGTCTCGTCTGCGAACGCCTCGATTCTGAGCGCGTCGCGCGCCGTCTACGCGCTGAGCAAGGACGCTCTCCTGCCACGGAGAGCCGCGAAGATAAACCTGAAGTACGGAACACCGCACATCGCGCTTCTGATGGCAGGCGTTCCGGTCCTTGTTCTGACCGCGACGGGACGCGTCGAGACGCTCGCCGAGGTCGCGTCCTTCCTGCATCTCGTGATGTATGGTCTCATCTGTGTCGCGCTCATCGCTCTGCGCCGCGACTCGCCCGAATGGTACAGTCCGGATTTCCGTGTGCCGGGCTATCCGTATCTACCCGTCGTCGGTGCGTTGGCGAGTTTCGGACTCATCGCATTCATGAACCTTCTCTCGATAGGCATCGGACTCTTCGTCATGTTCATCTCGGTCGTCTGGTTCAAGTACTACGCGAGCGACGTTAGACTCAAGGGGGCGTTGTGATGACGGAAAAAGCTAAGATACTCGTTCCGGTACGCGTTCTCGAAGGAGACGCTGTCGCACAGGGCGTCGTCGAGTTACTGTCGTCGGCGGAGGTTCTCGTCGTCGGATACCACGTACTTCCCGAACAGACCGCGCCGGGACAGGCACGCGAGCAGTTCGAGGAGCAGGCGCGGAAGACGCTCGACGAAATCGCGGAGTCGTTCAAGGAAGCAGGCGCGGACGCCGAGACGTTGCTCGTCTTCACGCACGACGAAGAAGAGTCGCTCGAACGCGTCTCGGCGGAGAATGACTGCGACGCGAGGCTCATACGCGGTGCTGTCGCCGAGGTCGATAGCGTACTCGTGCCACTCCGCGGCGAGGTTGACGTGGAAGCGATAACGGCGTTCGTCACCGGTCTGCTCGCTGGGAGGGACGTGGACGTAACGCTGTACGCGACGGCAGGAAACGAAGACGAGATGGAGACGGCGCGCGAACGCGTCTCCTCGGCGGGCGAGGTACTGCGCGAATCGGGTGTCGAGACTGTGACGGAAAAAGTCGAGGAGTCGTCGAAGCCCGTCGTGTCGATAGCCGCAGCAGCAGCGGACCACGACACCATAATCATGGGCGAACGCGCGCCGTCGCTTGGGACGTGGATACTCGGAGATGACTCCGAACGTGTCGCCGAGAAGTTCCACGGTCCTGTGCTCGTCGTGGAAAGGAGAGAGGTAGAAGGGGACGAAGCCGCGTAAGAAGAGTGAAAAAGCGGGAAGAAAGTTACGCGGAAACTACCTCCGCACTGACTCGAACGCCTCCGGATAGTCGCGCGTTACCGTCAGGGCTGTCCCTGCGAGCGCGACCGCACCCACGAACTCGGGGACAGCGACACCTTCGTACGGGACGGCCGGCGACACCCAGACAGCCCAGAACACAGCGTGGAAGACGCCGGTGGCGGCTATCGCAACTCCACGACGCCGACGGTCGGCGACGAGGTCACCGACGCCCCAGAGAACCAGACCGAGAGTCACACCGACGAAGAAGGCGACTGAGACTGCACCGTGGAGTTCGTGCGGCGTCGGGAAGACGCCTATGAGTGCGAGGTCTACGAGAGTCAGTGTGATGACACCGGCACCGAGACGACGCAGGATACCGTCGTAGTCCGCGAGTAGCCGGACCGGAAAGACCGCACCCGTCAGTCCTGCGACAATCAGTCCACCGTTGAACAGGTTCGCGGTGGCGCGCTCGTGGTGACCGAGGTCCGAAAGCGCGTTACCCGTCCAACTGAACCAAGGTGCTACAGTCGTGGTCGTCAGAATAGCACCGAAGGCTACGATAGCCGCGACGACCGCTGTCCAAGGAGCAACACGTGACGCCGTGTCTTTCATCTGAATCTACGGTGCGGTGCCGGGTTCGGTGCGCCATTCCCACACGCCTGCTACGGAGTCTGTTATGGTCATACGTGCGACCTGCGGCGGCGTGCCTTCGCCGCCGCCCGGATACAGTTCGACCTGTTGGTTGTCGTCCTCGTAGCCGTACTGCCCCATCCTTCCTACAAGCGTGACAGGTTCTCCTTCGGGAGCGGAAACGTACTCTTCCACGACCTCCGTCTCGCCCATCTCCACGGTCACCACCTCCGGTTCCTCCGAGTCGTCGGCGGGCTTGAACCACATCTCGGACGTTGCGTCGGCACGGCTTTCGACGATAACTGTACCGCCCGGATACTCAGCCGAACTGCCGCCTATACATCCTGTGAGAGGAAGCGAAAGAAGGCTGACGCCGATGCCACCAACCACGTTACGTCTGCTAACCCTCAAGAATTCTTTCTGTCGCTCTCGCATGAACGTCTAATAGGCGAGTCAGCATATAACTGTTCGCCCGGAGCGGAACTGTGAACCACGGTCATTCCAGCACATACGTGCCTTCATTCTCTGGTTCAAACTTTTCAGGATTCTACTCATTTACACAAACAGGAAACATGCCCTGCCTATAAACTCCGGCGGACAACCTAAATCATTAATACAGATTAAACTCACAGCACAATATGGTTCTCAACACATACCGGACATACAGGAAAAAAACGTACAGGCTTTTCGCACCCGAGAAAGGCGGACGAATTGGAAGATACGTCGACTGGATTATTATGATACTCATTATCCTGAATGTCATAGCCGTTATGCTCGAGACAGTTGATGTAGTCAAGGCAAGGTTCGGGACACTTCTCATTCAGTTTGAGGTGTTCAGCGTAGTCATCTTCACGGTAGAATATATGGGGAGGCTCTGGTCAGCAGTTGAACATCCAGATTACACCGGAAGACCCAGATTCATGTTCAAACCAATCATGGTAGTTGATCTATTGGCTATTTTACCTTTTTATTTACTTTTGTTCGGTGTCGGAGCCGACCTTCGGTTCCTGCGCTCAGTTCGGCTCTTTAGGATATTCCGACTGTTCAAGATAGCCCGGTACTCTCGGTCGATGCAGTCTTTCCGGTCCGTTCTAGCCGACAAGAAGCCCGATCTGGTGGTCGCGCTGTTCATCAACGTTATTCTGCTGGTAATCACCAGTTCGATAGTTTATCACTTTGAGCACCCTGTACAGCCCGAGGCATTTTCCTCAATTCCGGAAACGTTCTGGTGGGGGATAGCCACGTTGACTACCGTTGGATACGGCGATATAACGCCGGTCACGCCAATGGGTAAGCTGTTCGGCGGCATTACCGCAGTGCTCGGTATCGGTTTATTCGCGTTACCGGCTTCAATACTCGCCGCAGGTTTTATTGAGGAAGCAGGAAGTGAGGATAAAACCTGCCCTAATTGCGGGGAAAAGATTAAAGAAAATTACAAAGAATATTAAACATCGTATTTGTCCCGCCATCTAAGTATATGTCCCGATTCACGCGCAACACGCGACACTGAATCCATACAAACTCAGGCATCCATTTATGTTTGTATCTTACTACAACCAGAAAATGTGCGGAAAAAGAAACAATGAGCGCCCGGAGCGGGATTTGAACCCGCGTCACAACCGTGACAGGGTTGTATGATGGGCCACTACACCATCCGGGCTTGCATACATCCGTAGCGTCACGGAAGGTATAACTCTTACTAACTACGGCGTCCGCTGTCGTGGATTCTTAACTCAAAACTCAGTTATACGGGGAGCGCGAAAGCCGAACATGAAGCTATCCGACGGAGACTACGCGCTCGTCGAGGAAGAACTTGGGCGTCCGCCGAACCGTGTCGAGGAGGCTTTGTTCGTCAACCTTTGGAGCGAACACTGCGCATACCGTTCGTCACGTCCCGCGCTCGCCGAACTGCCGACGGAGAGCGACCGTGTCGTGATAGGACCGGGTGACGACGCCGCTGTGGTCGAGTTCGACGACGACCATGTCCTCGCCGTCGGTATCGAGAGCCACAACCACCCTTCTTACGTAGACCCTTACGACGGCGCGGCGACGGGCGTCGGCGGAATCGTGCGCGACATTCTTTCTATGGGCGCGCGTCCTGTCGCACTCCTCGACTCCATCTACTTCGGCGGGTTCGAACGCGACAAGACACGTTACCTCTTCGAGGGCGTCGTCGAGGGTATCGGTGACTACGGCAACTCCATCGGCGTCCCGACCGTCGGCGGTCAGACATACTTCGACGAATCTTACAACGGAAACCCGCTCGTCAACGTCGCTTGCGTCGGTATCGCACGCGAGGACGAGATACTAACGGCGGAGATACAGGAAGAGGGCAACGTGCTTGTCCTCGTCGGAAACGCGAGCGGGCGCGACGGCTTAGGCGGCGCGTCTTTCGCCTCCGAAGACCTCAGCGAGGACGCCGAGAGCGAGGACCGTCCTGCGGTACAGGTCGGCGACCCTTACACAGAAAAGCTCCTCATAGACGCGACGCTCGAAATACGCCACCACGTCGAGTCGGCGCGCGACTTGGGCGCGGCAGGACTTTCGGGTGCGTCTTCGGAGATGGCGGCGAAAGGCGGAAAGGGCGTGCGTCTCGAACTCGACGCCGTTCACCTGCGCGAACCTCTCAACGCTCTCGAAATACTGTTGAGCGAGTCGCAGGAGCGTATGCTTTTCGAGGTGAAGCCCGAGAACGTCGAACGTGTGCGCGAGATAGCGGAGAGGTACGACCTAGAGTCGAGCGTCATCGGCGAGGTCACCGACGACCGTTTCGTCGCTGAACACGAAGGCGAAGAGGTCGTCAGCCTGCCCGCTGACTTCCTCGCCGACGGAGCGCCCGTACACGACTTAGAGCGCGAAAAGCCGGACGAACGCGAACCGGCGACGCGTTACGATGCGACGCGCGAAGGCGTCTTGGACGCGCTCGCGGACCCCAACAACGCCTCGAAGGAGTGGGTCTACAGACAGTACGACCACGAGGTACAGACGCGTACGGTCGTCAAGCCGGGCGACGACTCCGCAGTGCTCGACATCGACGGGCGCGGACTCGCCCTCTCGGCGGGATGCGACTCGGCGCGCGTCTCGGCGCGTCCTTACGAAGGCGGCTACGAGACGGTCGTCGAGAACGTCGCCAACCTCGCGTCGAATGGTGCGCGTCCCCTAACGCTCGTCAACTGCCTCAACTTCGGCAACCCGGAGCGCGCCGAAATCTACGGCGAGTTCCGTGACGCCGTCGAAGGCATGGGCGACGCCGCGCGCGACTTGGACGTGCCAATCGTCGGCGGAAACGTCTCGCTGTACAACGAAAGCGAGGAGTTCGGGACGGCGGTAAATCCGACACCGACCGTCGCCGTCCTGGGCGTCGCAGAGTCGCCGGACGCGCCGCGTGCGAAGCTCGACGCTGGTGCGGACGCGTCCTTGCTTCTTCTCGACGCGTCCGACGAACCGTCCGCGCTCACGGAGATGGCTGACGACATAGCGGCGTACGCCGAAGCGGCTCACGACGTCTCGACGGGAGGTATCGCCGTGACGCTCGCCGAGATGGTCGGCGAGAGCGGCGTGCGTGCAACGGTAAGCAAGGACGCGCTCTTCGACGCGACGCCGGGGCGTGTCGTAGTAGCGGGCGACGCGTCGGAGTTCGACGGCACGTACGAAACCGAACGGATAGGCGAAACGACCGACAACGCGACTCTCACACTCGAAACCGGCGGACGAAGCATCGAACTCACGCGAGACGAGATAGAAGAGGCGCGCTCGTCGCTCGAAGACGCGATGTGAGTTCGAATACTACGGAAGAAACGTGAGTTATATGCGTCTCGACGCGCGACGCACATACATGAGCTTCGAAGAAGGCGACAAGGTCATCTTCAGGGACGAGCACCACGAAAAGAACGGCGAGGAAGGCGAAATCGTGCAGGTCAGCGAGACGATGTTCGGAGATGAGTCTTACACGGTCGAGGTCGAAGGAGAGACGATAGGCGGACTGGGCGAGGACCAGCTAGAAGCCGTCGAGGAATAAATCTCAGCTTTCGGCTGAGTCCGTGCCATCGTCGGACTCCTTTTCGACACGGAATATCTCCGACGCGCTTCTGAGAGTGTCGTAGTCCTCCGCCTGCGCGGCGTTCTTGAGTGCCTCGGTCGGCGTCGAGAGTAGTTGGTTGACGAGCGAACTCGTCAGGTCGTCTATTACCTCGCGCTCGCGGTCGTCGAGGTTACGCCCGCCGGTTTCGAGCTTCCTGAGAGCCTCGTGCGTCTCCTCCCTGCGTATCTCCTCGGCGCGCGTGTATATCTTCGAGAGCATCTCCATCGCGCGCTCCTCCTTCATCTTCTCCTTGAGAACCTCCATCTCGTCGTCTATCATCTCCTCGACCTCCTCGGCGGCGCGTCTTCTTCTCACAACCGACGAGTCGCTAACGTCGGCGAGGTCGTCTATGTCAATGAGTTCGACGCCGTCGGCTGTCGCCGCGCCCTCGTCAACATCGCGCGGGTTGGCGAGGTCGAGAACGACGAGGTCGTGTCCGCGCAGGTCTTCACCGTCGAAGATGAGGTGGGGCGCGCCCGTCGCTGTCACGAGTATGTCGGTCTCGTCGAGGTGGGACGTTATCTCACCGAAACGCACGGGTTCACCTCCGATTTCGTCGGCGAGACGCCGCGCCGTGTCGTAAGTCCTGTTGGCGACGAGCATCTCGTCGTACTCCGCGTCGCGGTCTGCGAGCGAACGCGCGACAAGTTCCCCCATCTCGCCAGCACCGACGACGACCACCTTTACGCCTTCTAAGCTTCCGAGTTTCCCGCGCGCCGTCTCGACCGCCGCGCTACCCATCGACGCGTTACCCTCGTTTATCGCCGTCTCGTCGCGGGCACGTTCGCCGACGTGTAGAGCCTTCAGAACCGCCGTGTCGAGCGAACCGCCGAGAGCACCTTCGTCGTAGGCTTCGTGATAAGCCTCGCGCATCTGTCCGAGTATCTCGTCCTCTCCTATCACCATGCTTTCGAGACCCGCCGCGAGACGCATCAGATGGCGCGCTGACTCCGCGTTTCCGACGTACTTCGCTGTTCCTTCGCGCACTTCGAGTTCGTCAGCGAGTTCTTCGAGAACCGTGCGAGACGCGCCCGAGACGTAGAACTCGGCTCGGTTGCAGGTCTGGAGAACGTAAGCCTCGTCAGCCTCGCGCATCAGCCTGTCGCGTATATCCTCGGCGGACGGAGCACAGAGACGTTCCAAGTCGCCGAGTTCGGCGCGTTTGTGTGTTACTAAGAGTCCTCTTATCTCCCGCATATAACTTACCTCGGTCGGGTTTTTCCGATGTCAAGTCGGTGTCCTTCGCCACCCTCGTCTTCCTCGTAGACAGCTACCTGACCCTGTTCCATACCCGAAAATTACGTATGTCGAAGTTTAAATCTGTCGAAGGTATGCTGAGAGGTAAGGAAGATTTAATACCGACGCGTCCCCCCATTCCGGCAGATGATACCTAGCCTTCTCGACCTTCTGGAGCCACCTGACTTCATCTCCCTCATGAACGCTGGGTTCGGCTTCATCGCTATCATCGCTGTTGCTGTCGATGACCTCGTGATAGCCGCTAGCCTCATCCTCATCGGTGCTATCGCGGACGGCTTGGACGGCATCATAGCGCAGTACACGCCTACGAGCGACTTGGGGGTGCATATCGACTCGTTCGGCGACACCGTCACGTTCGGAGTCGCGCCCGCGCTTCTCGCACACTACGTCGCGCGCGACATCAGCCTCGTCCTTTCGCTCGTTCCCATATTCTTCGTGCTCGCCGCCATCGTGCGTCTCTCCGCATACAACGTCCACGACGTTGACGAACCCGGCTTCACGGGCGTGCCCTCGACGTTCGCAGGCGTGACCGTCGCTGTACTCTTCCTGACACGAACAGAATCCGTGACGGAAATCGACGACGGGCTTCTGCTCGTACCGGCTACGGTCGTCCTCGCGTATCTGATGCTCATCGAGGTGCAGTATCCCGAACTCAAGGAGGAGCACGCTCTCGTAATGGGTGCGGTCGTCGCTCTGACCGCGCTGTTTCCGATGGCTTACGGCGCGGTGTTCCCGACGGTACTTCTCGTCGCACTCGTCGGGTTCCTGTTCCTATCGCCGATGTTCTACGCCGGAAGATAACGGGCGCGAAAAAAAGCTACCTCAGATAACGCGGTTCTGGAGGTAGTCGAGGTGTTTCGCGTTGTAGACGATTTTTATGTGGTCGGTTTCGGGCGTACCGATACACGTGAGGCGCACGTCGCGGTCCTCGACCTCGTCGTCGCTCAGAATCTGCTGCATGTCCATGTCCATCTCACCTTCGACGATGATACCGGCGCAGTTGGCGCACGCGCCGGCGCGGCACGAGAAGGGCCAGTCGAAGCCTTCGCGCTCCGCCGCCTCTAAGATGTACTCGCCCTCGAATACCTCCAACTCGCCGTAGTCCTCGTCGCTCAGGTCCATCTCAGCCGCTTTCTCGAAGTTCTCCTCGTCGTATATGTCCCAGCCGTTGTCCTCAACCACGTCGTAGTTCAGGTACTCTACTGTTGGCATGGTACCACGTTCGAACCATGGGGGCTTAGAACTTTTTATCTTGCCCTTGTGTTCACAACTATCATACGAAAGCGGATTGAGACAGTTTTATGCGACTTAGACATCTACGACACGTATGCTCTGGACGGCGAAGCACGCGCCCGAGAACTTCGACGACCTGCCACAGGACAAGGTTGCGCGTCTCTTGGAGCGTGCCGAGGACAGCGGTCTCAACGTCGTCCTACACGGTCCGCGCGGAGCGGGAAAGACGGCTGGCGCGCGTCTCTTGGGCGACGACCCTTACGTCCTCAACGCCTCCGACTTCTTCGGAATGACGAAGAAAGAAATCGCCGAGGACCCGCGTTTCCGCGGCTTCATTACGGCGAAGAGGAAACGCAACATGTCGAAGGCGGACATGATAAACCACGTTCTGAAGGAGGTTGCTTCGCACTCGTCAGTCGGCGAGGGAAGACGCGTCATCGTAATCGACAACGCAGAGGACACGCGCAGAGACTTCCAGCAGGCACTCCGGCGCGTCATTGAGCGTTTCTCGTCGTCGTGCCGTTTCGTCCTCACGACGCGTTCGCTCTCCGCGCTCATCCCCGCGATACGGTCGCGCGCGCTCCCCATCGGCGTACGCCAGCCGACGAAGGAAGAACGCGTTGAGGCACTCGAACGTATCGTCGAACGCGAGGGCGACGGTATGCGCGCCGAACCCGAGGGCATTGAGTACGTCGCGGAGGCGGCGGACGACCTGCGCGAAGCGGTTCTTCTCCTGCAAGCCGTCGCGGCGCGCGGCGAGGTCACGGTCAACACGGCGTACGAGGTCGTCGGAGAGGTCGAGGACGACGGCGTCGCCGAACTCCTCGAAGAAGCGCGCGCAGGCAGTTTCGACGACGCCGTCGATACAGCCGACGACCTCCTCATCGAAGGCGGCTGGTCGGGCACTGAGATACTCAGACGCGTCTTGGAAGAGACGGACGACCCGAAGGAGGCAGTCCTCATAGGCGAAGTTGACGCCGCGCTAGACGAGGGCGCGAACGACAGGATACACGTCGAGAGGCTAGTTTCCGGTATCTCCACGGCGTAAGCTTCACGCGTGTGTCTGACGCTTATCCGAATTGGGCTACGTGTCTCATTTATACGCACAACACCGTCAAATTAAATACGGTGGAGGTATATAGTTAAGAACAGCATATGACAACATTGACCGGGATAGACGGCGACGAGATAATCAAGAAATCGATAGAGAAGGGGGACGGCACCCTTCGTGTACTTCAGGTTTCACCGAGGGTACTCGGCAGGTACGTGAAGGTTGCGAGCGAGGAGAACGTCTCCGTAGACAAGATACGTGTGCTCTCAGGGAAAGGCACTCTCAAGGAGGCGATGGACGACTTCCTCATAGCGAGTGCGGCAAGCGACCTGATAGAGGACGGCAAGTTAGAACTCCTCACGACCGACGACAACTCTTACCGCTCGCTCGTCGTCGTGGGTGACTCGGACATAATGTCGTTCGTGGACGTTGGGGACCGTATTGGCGCGCTCTCGACCGACGACACGGGCATGGTAGAGGACGCATCCGAGTTCTTCGAGGAGATGTGGGAGAACGGAGACGACTTCAAGATACGTACACCGCCCGCCTCGCGCGTCGTCGAGACGCTCCGCGACGAGATAGGCGAGGAGACACAGGAGGACTTCACGGAAATACTCGGCCTGCTCGAAACCGCGAAAGGAAACGGCGACGGTCTCGACGAAATTACGGTCGCACTCTTAGCCGCGGCACGGAACAAGGTCCTCCTCTACGACATCTCCAAATGGGGAGAGGACTCGGGTGTGGCGTCGAAGGCGACGTTCTCGCGCAAGAAGACGGAGATGGAGGACCGCGGACTCATCGACACCGAAAACGTACCCATAGACATAGGTCGTCCGCGCCTGCGTCTCAAGTTCGCCGACGAAGACCTGCACGACGCGCCGCTCAAAGAGGTCGTGGAGACGGCGAAGGAAGCGATGCAGGACTCCTAATCTATCGCTGATCTAATCCGTGCTGATTAGAAGAGCAGGAGCGGTGCGGAGCACCGCTCTGTAACGCACTCCCCCACTAACGCTCAGTCACGCTATCCTTTGATATTCGCAACCGGCAACGTTCGCGCCACCTTCTGCCCGATGCCGAGCGCGTCGCTCACACGTATCACCTCGTCGACATCCTTGTAGACACCGGGTGCCTCCTCTGCGATTGTCGCGCCTGAGTCCGCCTTTACGTAGACCTCCTGTTCGCGGAGTTCGTCCTGTACGTCGCCGCCCCAGTAGTCCTTCTTCGCCTGTGTGCGCGACATGAGGCGTCCCGCGCCGTGTGCCGTCGAACCGAACGAACGTTCGAGCGAGTTTTCGCCGCCTCGCAGGACGTACGAGTGCGCGCCCATGCTTCCCGGTATGAGTACAGGCTGTCCAACGTCCGCGTAGACTTCGGGCACCTCCTCACGTCCCGCGGGGAAGGCGCGCGTCGCTCCCTTGCGATGGACAATAAGGTCGCGCTCCTCGCCGTCTACTTCGTGCGTCTCCTCCTTCGCGACGTTGTGACAGACATCGTAGACAAGACGAGTTTCGACGCCACCGAAGACGCGGTCGAGTGTGTGCCGAACCGCCTGTGTCATCGCCTGACGGTTCGACCACGCGAAGTTCGCTGACGCGTACATCGCGTCGCGGTAGTCCTGCGCGAGTCCGTCTGCAATGGGCGCGTAGACGAGTTCGCGGTCGGCGAGTTCCGCGGTACGCTCGGGGTACTCCTTCTCGAAACGCCGCAGGTACTCGGTGCACGTCTGATGCCCAAGACCGCGCGAACCCGAGTGTATCATGACGACAACTTGGTCCTCGCGCAGACCGAAGGCGTCCGCCGCCGAGTCGTCGAAGACGTCTGTGACGCGCTGGACCTCCAGGAAGTGGTTTCCCGAACCGAGCGAACCCACCTGCCCGACGCCGCGGTCTTTTGCTTCCTCCGGAACTTTTGCGGGGTCGCCCGGCAGGCGTCCGTTCTCCTCGCAGCGGCGCAGGTCTTCTTCTGTCGCGTGTCCGTTGTCGTGCATCCATTCGACGCCGCGCTCCAAGACGCCTTCAAGGTCGTCCTTGTCCACGTTGAGGTATCCGCCCTTGCCGAGACCACATGGCACGGCGTCGTAGAGCGCGTTTACGAGCGTCTCCTCCTTGCCTTTAATATCTCTATAATTCAAATTTGTCTGAAGTAGCCTGACGCCGCAATTTATGTCGTAGCCGATGCCTCCGGGCGATATGATGCCGTCCTCGGCGTCGAACGCCGCGACGCCGCCTATCGGGAAGCCGTATCCCTGATGGCCGTCGGGTAGAACGATAGAGTGCTTCACGATGCCCGGAAGCGTCGCCACGTTCCGCGTCTGTTCGAGCGTCTTGTCGTTCTTTATCTCTTTGAGCAAAGCTTCGGAGGCGTAGACACGCCCCGGCGCGTTCATCTCCTCGTCCTGCGGAATCTCGTAGATATTCTCGTCTATCCTTTCGAGTTCGATTTCGGTCATGGCATCATTTCTACGCACGGACGCCGGAAATAGTTTGTTGGCTCAGATGTCGAGGACGGCTTCGAGCACACACTCGCCGTCGTCCTTCTCGGCGACCATCTCGCTGTACGTCGGAGCCTTGATGTCCATGTAGCCGCGCTGTATCGGCGCGACGTGTAATGTCGCATCGAGACGGAGCGCGTCCTCGTCCGCCTCCACTTCTGCGTCTACGACTACGACACCTTCGACGTCCTGCGTGTAGATGAGACGGTCGAGGTAGTCGAATAGGAGTGCTTCGGCGTCCTCCGCCTCAACCTCGACGCGTACCTCGTCGGTGGCTTCGGGCGGGTTTTCGTACGACACGATTTCGGCGAAGGCGCGCGTCGCGCTCTCGAAAGCCTCGGCGAGGGTTTCGCCCTTCGCGCGGAAGCCGACGTCAGCCGTGTGGTCGAGTATTTCGTAGGTCATCTTAGCATATCGAACATCTCTCGCACCTCGCGCACAGAAAGCTGTCCGGGCGCGGTTCCTTCGCCGTAGCTCGCGTAGGTAAGACAGGAACCGTATAGCGGCGCGACGACGCGCGTGTGCGAACCGAGCGCGCCCATCGCCATTGTTGCGACGTGACCGCCAGCCTCGTCGCCTTCGTCGTCCGCGTCGAGCGTGAGTTCGAGGAGACGGTGCGCGTCACGGCGTGTCCCTGCCGTGACTGCGAGTTTTGCGACATCGCCGACTTCCCATCCGCGTTCGAGTGCGTCCCACATCTCGTCCTTTCGCGGCGTTCCGTCGAAGTCGTGGTGCGACGCTATTACGGTCGCGTCTTCTTCGCGCGCCGCTTCGACGACGCGCTCGATGCTGTCGTCCGGAGAAGAGATATCAATGTCGACAGCCTCAGCGTGCTCCGTCGCGGAGACAAGCGTCTCGACGCGCTCGTCCTCCGTCTGTTCGTCGGTCGCACGGTTCGTCGCTATGGCGGGCAGAGCGTCGCAGTCGCGCAGGTCTTCGAGAGCGATGTCCCTGTCGTCGTACATGTCGATGCGCACTTCGACAGCGTCCGCCCCTTCGTCGCGTGCCTCGCGCGCTTTTCGTGGCGCGTCCTCCGAAACAGCGGCGACGACGAGCGGCGACGACAGGTCGAGCGTCATCTCACTTCTCCACGACGCTCTCCTCTACCTTCGTTCCGAAGTGTCTCCCTCCTTCCTCGACGTAGATACGCACCTCGTCGCCCTCTTCGAGTTCCGTGACAGCGACAGGACCGTCTGGCGTAACCAGCTTTATCGTCTCGGCGTTCTGGAGAAGCGTGCGGTACCGTTCGCCGTCGTACTCCGCCTCGACTAAGAACATCGGACGTTTCTCTATCTTGGAGCGTCCGACAAGTGCCTCGCGTGTCTTGCCCTCCGAGTTGACGACGAGAACCTCGTCTCCTGCTTCGAGTTCGCTCAGGTACTTCGTGCCGCCGCCCGGGACGCGTATGTAGGCGTGCACAGCACCGGCGTTGACGCGGAAAGGACGCGAGGCGACGTAAGGCGACTCCGCGACTTCCGCATGCACAAGAAACAGACCATTCGACATAGAGCCGACGAGCATTCCTTCGCCGTGTTCCATGAGCGTCGCCGTGTCTACGCAGACACGGTCGCCCATCTCGGTCGGCTCTATTGCTGTCACCGTCGCGTCCACGAGTTCGAGTTCTTCGGACTCGAACCTGTCGCGCTCTCTCACCGTCTCCTTGATTTCGCCGGGGTCATCAGTGTCGAGCAAAACGCCGTCCGCGCCCGTCTCCATAGTCTCGAACGCCGTCTTCGCCTCCTCAGCCGAATCGACGCCCGTGACAATGAGCGCGTCCTCCTCCTGCAGGTCCGCAATGAGGTTTTCGAGTGGTATTATCTTCCAGTCCTCGCCGATTACGACGACGTAGTCCGCGTACTCACCCATCTTAGCGGCGAGACGCTCGTACTTCTTGCCCGAAATCTCGACGTAGCTAGCCGACGCGCCGTTCTCCATCTGGCGCACCGTCATCAGGTCGCTCGAACCGCCGAGGTCGGGCGGGAAGTCAGCGGTACCGTCGCCCTCGCCGTGCTTTCCGACGACCGCGACGTCGGGGTTCGCGTCTTCATCTTCTTCCCCGTCACCGTCAACCTTCGACGCGTCGTCCACGAAAGCCGCGACTCCGACATCGCCGAGTTCGCGTACCTTTTCAACCTCGTCCTCGTCCACGAGAACGTAATCGACGCCGCTCTCGATTGCGGCGGTAATACGCGGCAGACGGTCGTCCCAGTCTCCTTCGTCCGCCTTGTACCAGACCTGTTTACTCATCGGCGCACCTCGTCTATCGCCTCGTCCACGGACGCGCCGTCGTGTACGACACGCGAGACTGCGCGCGTCATCGCCTCGACGTCGTCCTGCTGGAAGACGTTTCGTCCCATCGCCACACCACGCGCGCCGACATCCATAGCGTCACGTATGTCGCTCAGAACCTCGCGTTTGGTCTCTGCCTTCGGACCACCTGCGATGACGACGGGAACGGGACATCCTTCGATTACACGTTCGTACTCGTCGGGGTTGCCTGTGTACGCCGTCTTCACGACATCCGCGCCCAACTCCGCGCCGAGACGCGTCGCGTGCGCTATCGTCTCCTCGTCGTTCGAGTCCACGTCGGGACCGCGCACGTACGTCATAGCAAGGAGAGGCATACCGTACTCGTCGCACTCGTCGGCGACGCGTCCGAGGTCCTGTAACTGGTGCGGTTCGGTTTCGCTTCCGACGTTTATGTGTACGGAGACAGCGTCCGCGCCTAAGCGCACAGCACGTTTCACGTCGCCGACCACCACCTTGTCGTTGGGGTCGGGTCCAACGCTCGTCGCCGCGTTTAGATGTACGATGAGACCTATGTCCGCCTGCACTTTTTCGAACGAATGCTCGACGACGCCCTTGTGTACGAGCACGGAGTCGCCGCCGCCGTCCGCGATTTCGTCTATCGTGTTGTGTATTCTGTTCAGTCCCTGAACGGGACCGATTGTCACACCGTGGTCCATCGGGACCGTCAGGAAGTTACCCGATTGGCGGTCCCGAATCCTGTCGAGACGTATCTCTTTACCAGTCATCGTCTTGTCAAGTGCTATCACGCTACGTATATTTTACCGTACCGGTGCGTCGTCGTCGGAACAGTTGGAACCGCCGTTCTCCGACGCGTTTATGCGCGGTGCGGTCGAACGACGCGTATGCTCGGCTTCCTCGACGGAATCTTGGGCGACACGAAGCGCGTCGCACTACTCGTGGACGGACCTAACCTCCTCCGCGAAGAGTTCGACGTGAACTTCGAGGACGTACGCACCGTCTCCGAACCCGACGTTGCGCGCGTCTACCTCGACAACCGCGCCTCCTCCGGACTCATCGAGGCGGTAGAGACGAACGGTATGGAACCCGTCGTAACGTCGGGCGACGTCGACGTACGCCTCGCCGTCGACGCGACGGCGTACGCTCTCGAAGGCTTCGACATCGTGATAGCGACGCGCGACGCCGACTTCAAGCCCGCGCTCGAACGCGCAAACGCAGAAGGCGCGCGAACGACGGTCGTCGGCGTGTCGGACTGCTTTTCGGCGGCACTCGAATCCGTGGCTGACGAAGTCGTGTTTCTCGACTGAGAGTATTCTCGAAAGAAAAGGGCTTACGTGTTTACTACGTCGGAAGACCGTTTTACCATCGGTACGAAGGGAGCCTCCATGTTGAGAGCGTCGGACTCTTCCTTGAGGCTCTCCTTCGTGGGTTCTGGGCACTCAACGACGCTGTTCCTGCACCGTGCCTGCGGGACGATGGGTGCTTCGTGGTCTTCCATCATGGTTCTACATACACCACAAAGATACCCCACCTAATAAATGTTTCTCATTATTTTACATGTTAAACTCTTGAGCAATTGACGGAGAAAACTGAACGTACGTCCATCAATCGATACGGTACCGCAGGAGGGCGGCGACCCCACCGAGGCTCCGAACCTGCTGTCCCGGCTCGAACTCCGATGATAGAACCGTAACTTCGCCGCCCTTCTGCTCCGTGCCCTTGACGAGAGCGTCGAGTTCGTCGCGGTGCCCGCGCAGGAACTCGTCGACGACTAAGAGATGTTCAACCGCGCCGTACTCGACGGCTTCGCGCGTGGGTTCGAGTCCGTAAGCCGCCGCGCCTTCGCCCGCGACGCGCTCCATGAGTTCGTCGACGAGGCGCGCCTCTTCGCTGACGCGTGCCTCCTCCGCAACACGTTCGACCGCGCCACGCTTCAGGACCTCGTGAACGCCGCGTCCGCCTACGCTCGCCGTATCCTCGACGATGATTTTTTCGGCTACCTCGGGCGCGTTCTCCTCAATGTAGTCATAGGCGTCGCGCTTCGTGAATCCGGGTCCCGCGAGAACGACAGCGTCTGCGTCGATATTCTGTAGGACGGACGCGAGTTCTCCGAAAAGTTCCTCGCGCGGCGCGGCGTCGTCGCCCTTGCCCGTCGTGCCCGTCAGCGTGACGCGCTCCTCGACGCCGTGCACCTCGACGGTGTGGACGTGCGCCTCGCCCTCCTCGACTGTTGCGACAGCGACCTCCGTCTCGTCCGCCTCCTCCGCTTCTTCGAGACGTTCGAGTTGGTCGGACTTCCACGCCTTCGTTATCGTGATTTCGTCGTTCTGTTCGACGTTGATGGTGTGATGATTTCCGATTTCTGTCTCGCGGTCGCAAGAGCGTATGACCCCGGAGACTCGCAGACGGTTCGCGAAACGCGCGAACTCGACGTCCTCAACTTCGAGGTCCACGTTGAGCGTCTCGCGCTCGCCACCGGTGGAGCGCGTCATGTCGTCGTTGCGCTCGACGCGTCGGCGTGTGAGCGCGGAGACCGTGTCGCCTTCCTCGACGACGTACTTGAGGTGCCAGAGGTCGTCGAGCGTCTCGGGGACGAGCGTCACCCTACCGTAGCCTTCGGTGTCGATGTCGCGTTCCCTTACGTTCACGCCACCTCTACGACCTCGATTTCGAAGACGAGCGTCTCGCCGGCGAGTTCGTGGTTGAAGTCAACGATAACAGTGTCGCCATCCACCTCGACAACGTCGCCGTGTGCCTCCTGCGTGTGGATGTGCATCCCGACCTCGGGTTCCTCGCCAAGTGCCTCGCGGAACTCCTCGCGTTCGTACTCGACGACGTTCTCCTCGGAGCGTTCGCCGTAGCCCTTCTCGGGCGGAACCGTTATTTCCTTTGTCTCGCCCTCCTCCATTCCTACTACACCCTCGTCGAAGCCCTGAACGACCTCGCCCGCGCCAGCCTCGAACTCCAGCGGTTCGTACTCGCGGTTCGGATGGGCTATCTCCGCCTCGACCGCTACCTCCTCACGCGAACTGTCGAAAACGTCCCCGTTCTCGTGCTTACCTATGTACTCTACCCTTACGGTATCGCCTTCGTTTACTGCCATGGACGAAAAGCGCGCCGACGCCGCAAAAACCCAGCGATGCCCCGACGCGTGACGTAACGCATATCCGTGCGTCGTGCGTCTCTCCGCCAAGGTGAGGTGGCAGAGTCTGGCCTAATGCGCCGGCCTTGAAAGCCGGTGGGGTGTCACAGCCCCCAGGGGTTCAAATCCTCTCCTCACCGTTCAGAAATCGAAGATTTCTGAGCCAGTCAGAACGCCCGCGTTCTGACGACGAACGAGCGAATTTTTGAGCGAGTGAGGTGAGAGAGCGATTTGAACTCGGGAAGGAAGCGAGCGTCTCGCTGAACGTAGTGAAGCGAGGTAGTAAACGAAACGAAGTGAAGTGAAGTGACCGTGTAGCGAGCGGACTGACCAAAGTTCAAATCCTCCCCTCACCGTCCACCGTTCAGAAATCGAAGATTTCTGAGCATGAAAATCTTTGATTTTCATACGTAACCCGCTGTCTCGTGAATCGAAGATTCACGCGAATCATCGGAAATATCCGATTTCCGAGAGACCTGTTAGAGGCATGCTACGCTCGCGCTTCGCATGGCTCACGAGGTTTGATCAGGATCGGCGAAGTGACCGCGTCTCCTCACCGAACACAAAGAGGGTTCAGATGCTTCTCGTCGAACAGACGTTCTCGGTAGTACCCGCGCTTCCGTCAGGAATCGATCTCTCAAGAATACTGTCGCGCCGTGCTACCCGTCTTCTTCGCTACACGACCACGTTCCTGTAGTACTGTATCAGGCGCCCGAGGTCGGCAAGTCTAATGCTCACCCCGTCAATATCCGCGTCCGAGGGGTCCGCCCTGTATGCCTGTATCACGTTTCCGAGGTCGGCAAGCGACAGACCGTCTCTTCCGTCGCTCTGTGTTACCGCCGTCCAGAGTTCGTCGGAGACGCCGTCAACGGGCGAACTCAACGCGTCCGCGAGACTAAACGTCACAGAAGTCTCTTCGTCGACACTAGATTCGCCAATACTCGCACCCGTCGCAGCAGTTATTGTGCCTGTGTCACCCTCCGAACCGCCGGTTATATCGACGTTCAGCGTATACGTCGAAGTCTCCTCGTCCGGGTCTATGAACTCGACGCTCGTGTCCGTCTGTGCTCCTATGCTGTCTCCGTCGTCGTCGACGACCGACAGCGAGACACCAAAGTCGCTCGACTCAACCGCCACCTCACCTACACCCGACTCCTCCATCTCTACAGTAAAGTCGAAGTCTCCGTCGGGCTGCGCGGTGTCGGGACTGTTTATCGATATCAGGTCTTGATCGGCGAAGACGTGGTGGTGTCCCAGCGTGCCCAGTAGGATGCGCGAACCGATGCTATCACCATTCGACGGGTCCGCGACTACCGTCGGCGATGAGACGGACCCGCTGGTTTCGAAGCTCCATTCTTCGCCGCCTGTCGCAGCATCCAAAGCGTACACGTTGTTGTCGAGGTTTCCGATGAAGACTGTTCCGTCCAATACCGTCGGCGACGAGGTGGCCCGACCGCCGGTATCGAAGCTCCACTGTTCGCTACCGTCCGACGCGTCCAAAGCGTACACGTTGTTGTCGTAGCTCCCGACGTAGACTGTTCCACCCACTACCGTCGGCGACGAGTAGACCCAATGACCGGTTTCGAAGCTCCATTCTTCGTTGCCTGTGTCCGCGTCCAACGCATACACGTTGTTGTTGGTGCTCCCGACGTAGACTGTTCCGCCCACTACCGTCGGCGACGAGGGTACCGGACTACCGGTGTTGAAGCTCCATTCTTCGTTGCCTGTGTCCGCATCCAAAGCGTATACTTTGCCGTCTCGAAGCTCGAAGTCCCCGACGTAGACTGTTCCGCCCACTACCGTCGGCGACGAGTCGATCGAACTGCCGGTATCGAAGCTCCACTGTTCGCTACCATCCGACGCGTCCAAAGCGTACACGTTGTCATCGTAGCTCCCGACGTAGACTGTTCCACCCACTACTGTCGGCGACGAGAAGACCAAATCGCCGGCATCGAAGCTCCACTGTTCGCTACCGTCCGACGCGTCCAAAGCGTACACGTTGTTGTCGTAGCTCCCGACGTAGACTGTCCCGTCTACCACTGTCGGCGACGAGGAGACCGGACCGCCGGTTCCGAAGCTCCATTCTTCGTTGCCTGTCTCCGCATCCAAAGCGTACACGTTGTTGCCGTAGCTCCCGACGTAGACTGTTCCACCCACTACTGTCGGCGACGAGTCAACCGCACCGGCGGTATCGAAGCTCCATACTTCGTCGCCGGTGTCCGCGTCCAAAGCGTACACTTTGCCATCGGCGGCACTCCCGACATAGACGGTCTTCCCTTCCGCTGTGCTCTGGGTTACGACTTCATTCGCGTTGATGTCCCCGTTTGCGTCCACCGAACCTGATGACTGCGCAGCGGCAGAACCAAAACCCACAGAAAAGAAGAGTACCCCGACGAGAGAGACCACAGCGAAAAGCACGAGGAACCGACGAAAGCGCACACGGCGGTCGCGGTCGTAGCCGTTCATCTGACGGTCCTCAGTCCCGAACCCGACTTTCCCGCTGCCTTCTGCGACATAGACGCCGAACCGTTATCCCTACCGAACTCAGTTTTACCCCGTAGTACCCAGCAACTGTAACGCGATACTTTACAAATCACGCTGTTCCATCAATGGGAACACTTATTAATTTTTCGTATATAAGCAGACCTTGGAGAAAGATTTTATACATCGGATGAAACGCAAAATAAAGTAATGGAACGGAGGGCAGACTACGGGAAAATATAGGGTCTTAGGTCGTGAATGCGACTATTCAGGCTCTTTGAATGGAAACCAGAGGTATCTCAGTCGTCTTCTTTCAGCCTCTCAAACATGTCCTTTTCTTCCTCCTCACTGTCCTCTTCCCACTCGTCGCTCTCTTCGGTCTCGCTGTCGTTGTTTTCGGCTGTGTCACAGTCCCCCAGAAAGACCGCGTCCCTACCGGCACTCTTCGGAACATAGCCGAACAAGCCGGAGCAAAGGACTTCGACGAGTTGAGCGAACCGAAGGTTCGCGTATGTTCACGAATTCCGTAGGAATTCGAGACATTCTGTCGGTGGATAGACAGAAACCGATAGCGTGCGCGACTTCCGCAGTCCTATTCGTTGACTCAGTCACCGTCGCCATCCGTACCACGGTGAACCGTTCGGTTTCTACGTTCGCTATACCTCGCTCTCGGTCAGACCGGCTCCTCGCTCTCTTCTTCTTCGATAGATTCCAGAGCGAACGCGAGAATTCCGATGCCGATTAGCATCACCACGCCACCCGCGAGCATCGGCGTGTTCATCTCCATACCGCTGTCCAAGAACACTCCGTAAAGGAGGACTACTATTCCAACGAGTACGGCGACCAGCGACACGACCGGTAGTGAGGTATCTTTGTCCATACTTCACAGAAGCCAGCGGTGTATCTAAATCTTTTTCATCTCTTGTATCCGTCGGGTTGGAGGACGAACCGTCAGATACCTGCGATGTCCTCGATAGCGTCGGTCAGCGCGCGGATGCTCTCGACCGTGTGCTCGCCCATATGTCCGATACGGAACGACTCTTCGCTCAGGTCGCCGTAACCGCTCGAAAAGACCATGTCGTACTCGTCGGAGACCTTCTCGACCGTCTCGGCAACGTCGATTCCGCGCGTGTTCTCGACGCAGGTGACGGTCTGGGACTCGTAGCCTTCCTCCGCGAACAGGTCGAAGTTGTCGCGCGCCCAGTCGCGGGCGTACTCAGCCATCTCGCGGTGACGCTCGTCGCGCGCCCCGTGTCCCTCGTCAAGCATGTGTTTCATCTGCTTCCTGTACGCGAGCATCACCGGTATCGCGGGCGTCGAGTGCGTCTGTCCCTTCCTGTCGTAGTAGTCGAGACAACGCTGGAAGCCGCCGTACCACGAAGCCGAGTCCTTCGAGAGTTCGCGCTCGTAGGCGGATTCGCTGACCGTACAGACGGCGAGTCCGGGAGGCATGGCGAACGCCTTCTGCGTCGAAGTGAAGATGCAGTCGATGTTGCGCGCCTCTATGTCGAGGTAGTCGCCGCCTAAGCACGAGATAGCATCGACGACGAAGTAGGTATCGGGGTAGTCACCGAGAAGGTCGCCTATCTCCTCGACAGGGTTACGGACGCCCGTCGATGTCTCGTTCATCACGACGCCGACGGCGTCGTAGTCCGTGTCCCCGGATTCGAGCGCATCGCGTACGTCGTCGGGCTTTACCGCCTTCCCCCATTCGTACTCGATACGGTCTACATCCTTACCGAGCCTTTCGGCGACGTTCGCCTGACGCTCGCTGAACGCGCCGCTCGTGGGTACGAGCATAGAGTCCTCGACGAGGTTGAGCGTCGTCGCCTCCCAGAACTCCGTGCCCGAAGCCGTCAGGATGATAACGTCCTGTTCTGTGTCCAGAAACTCCTTCGTGTCCTCGACGATGGTCGTGTAGAGGTCGGTCATACGGTCCATCCGGTGACCGAACATCGGTTCGCACATAGCTTCGATAACGTCCTCGCGCACCTCTGTCGGTCCGGGGAGGTACAGCGTCTTGTCGTCGTAGTCGTCTGTGTACTCGCTCTTTTTCGTCACGTCTATCACGTAAACAGACTCTCGCGGCGGTACGGCTTTTGCGTTTTGATACCTTTCTCCCTACTCCCGATAGTCTCGACCGACACGCTCACTCGACGAGGTCGAGCACTCGCTACTTCCGTCCCAACAGATAGCCGAAAACGAGGAACAGACCGGCTATCGCGGCGATTTTCTTCATGTAGCTGAACTTGATGAACCGTGTCTCGTAGTCGGTTATCTCGACGACACCCGCAGGGGTAGCCTTGACGCCGCCACCTATTCCGCCACCCTCGCCGCCGTTCTGTGACTCGTCACGCGCTTCCGAGCCGTATCCACCGCCGAAACATGACTGCGAAATCTGCCCTTCCCTTGACGCTAAACCACCGACAAACCGGAGACTGAGAAAACGACACCCATACCCACCGACATCAGAACCACGCCGACGGCACCGTACGCTACCGCTCTCGACAGAAGCGACTTCCGGAGTTCGTCCTCCGACGAGTCGGTTATCAGGAAGACGGAGTTCCTGTTCCGTCTTTCGATGGTAGTCTCGCCCTTGTCGGAAGTCACGGCGTCGCCGTAGACGTAGACGTTCTCTCCGGGTCTGAGGTATCGTTCCCTGTACTCCGTCCTGACCTCGTTCACGCCGATATCGACGTACCCGCGTGTTATTTCGTCGGGCGGTCTCTTCGACTTCACCTCCACCTGCGTGTCGAGCGGCAGGTACAGTTCCACGCCGTCGGGGTCCACGAGAACCTTGCCCGTGTCGTCCTCGACGTAGAAGAGCATCCCCGCGCCTCCCGACTCGACTACCTCGTTCCTGCCGCGTTTCTCCACGATTTCGTACTCGCAGACGAGGCAGTCGTCGTCTGAGAAGGGAGCCTTGTGGGTTCCTTGGTCGGTGACGACGGCTTTTCCGTACAGTTCGACCTTCTCACCCGGCGAGACATCGGACGCGTCTGTCGTCTCGGTTTCACTGACGATGTGGTACCGTCTGAACGTCTTGGAACCCCTCGCAATCAGGACCGCACCGACGAAGAAGACGACGAGCGAAACGAGGACGTAGATATGCTCGGAGCCGAGCGGCGGTTCACCGAAGCCGTACGCGGCGGCACCCAGACCGACAGTGGCTACGAAGACAACAGCCATCTTCCATCTTGCGACGTTCGAAACCTCGCGCGGGGAGAGCGGGTTTCTCACCCTTTCGACCTTGCCTTCTTTTGCGACTTTCCTCCCTCTGAAGGTTCCCATCTCCCGCGTTGCTTCGCGCACTTCCAAGGTAGCCCTCGCCGAAGTCGGCATACCTCCCCTTTCTGTCAAGCTGGTCGGTATGTCGCCTATCTCACCGGAACCGCTGAATCGGTTGTGGTAGACACGAAAAAGACCCGCGGAGGCGATTGCCATCAGCATGAGCACAGCCATGAAGACGATGGTCAACGTGACCATGTCCGGCACAGACATGGTTTGGGAGGTCAGGACGGACACAGTATTCATGTCGTGGAAATTGTACTAATGACGTATAAAGGTTCGAGTTGTAAACTTCCCTTGCTAACCGTCCGAACCGCCGCTCTCGTGTATTTTGCAGGTTCTCTCAGGTTTCCTCCACAGGAAGATGGCTCGCACGGTAGCCCTCGCTCGTTTTCTCCACGCAGTCTACCCTATAGAACTGAACCGACTTCTCCTGTTTCGTCGTGACGGGGAAGTCGTAGTTTTCTGCTTCGTACTCGAAGTCGTCGCCGGAGTTCAGCTTTTCCTCGACGAACTCCCGGTGTTCTTCGAGTCTTTGGCGCACCACGTCTCTCGATATCTCCGGAGCCTCGGAGACACGTTCGTCGAAGACCTCCGTGAACTCCTCCTCGATTTCGTAGCCGACGGAGTTGCGACCGGCGACCAGCGCCGCAAGACTCGTCGTTCCTGTGCCGTTAGAGGACGGGCATGCCGTAGGACGGTGACGACGTGACGCTTGCGCAGCTACAATCGTAGGTCTCTCGAAGGGTACGCCGCTGAGCGTCGTTGCATTGTTGTTCCGAGCGACTGGAGTTCGCCTCTGACCTCCGTCCAGATGTCGGAGAACCACTCGTTGCGCTCCTCCCAGAAGTAAGCTGAGTTGTAACGTCTCTCCGCGCCCGGTTCGAAAGAACGCTGAGACCTGCCGTTCCTGAAAATCAGGATATACTCATGCTCAAGAGTGACGTACGCGTTCGGCGGGAGGGTTCCGGAACCCATGAACTTCGCCGCTGAGTTCGCGGGTTTGCGCCACAGCACCTCGGGGAGAGGTTCGAAGCCGCGTTCCTCGAAGGCGTCTATGATACGCGAGTGGTTCTGGTAGACACGGAAGCTACCGTCTACTTTCCGTGTCGCGTCGCCGACGTTGACGCATGCGATACCGCCGTCAACGAGGACACGCCCGAGTTCGGACCATACCTCGTCGAGTTCCTCGTGCATCAACCTGAACGCTGTACGTCCGTTTCCGCTGTCGATTTCGTCCCCGACTTCCGGGCTGAGTTCCGCGAAGGTCTCGTCCCACATCTCTATCATGGGATACGGTGGAGATGTAACGACGAGTTCCACGGAGTCGTCGTCAACCTCGTCGAGTTCCCTCGAATCCCCGACGACGACGCTGTGGTCGGTTTCCATTGCTGTTCACATACAGCCGGAGGTTATAGAGTCTGTGGATGAGGCTCTACAAAGACTAAGCGACCTTACCCCGCACCAAAGCCCCGCCCGCGATAAGCGCGACCAAAGCCGCGGTTACGCCGAACCCCGGCTGACCGGGCGGCTGGTAGTCCTCCTGCGTTTCTTCTTCCTCGGTCTCGTTTTCTTCTTCGTCTTCTTCTCCGTCTTCCATAGGCGGCAGGAACATATCGGGCTGTCTGTCGTAACCGTGGACCTCCCAAGCAAGCACAGGATAGCCATCGGAGTCGGTTTCCCATGTATCATCGAATCCGAGCGAGTCCATACTACGCAGAGCGTCTGAGCCGGTCATCTCCTCGGTCGAGAGCGCGACACCGCCGTTGGAGCTAGCCTGTCCTGCCGTTTCCAAGTCCCAGTACGAGTCCGTTATTTCTCCCGTGTTGCGTCCGACGAAGCCGCCGGATGAGGTCGCAGTACCTACATTGCCCGCCGAGTACGTCCTCCGGACAGTTCCGCCGATGTTGGAGCCGACCAAACCGCCTGAGTTCCGTGTCGATGTATCAACGTTCACTCTCGCGTACGAGTCTGTCAGGTCGCCAGCATTGTTGCCTACCGCTCCGCCTACGTCGGAGTTTCCGACCGCCGTACCTATGGCGTACGACTCAGAGATACTGCCAACGTTCCGTCCGACCAAACCCCCGACACGTTCCCTGCCCGTGACATCAGCGTTGGCGTACGACATACTGACCTCGCCGACGTTCCTTCCGACAACTCCGCCGACGTTGTTTCCGCCTTCCACGGTACCCGTGACGTGCGACCGTCTTACTGTGCCTCCGTTACGTCCTACCAGACCGCCCGTCGAGTCGCCTCCCGTCACCTCGACGTTTTCGAGACCGACGTTTTCGACGGTTCCACCCGAACCGACGTAGCCGAACAGTCCTGCGAACTCCTCGTCCGTGCCGTTTACAGTCAGACCTGCGATGACGTTTCCGTCACCGTCGAAGCTTCCCGTGAAACGTGCGTCGTCGTCCCCGATTGGTTCGATGCTCTCCTCCGACGCGTCTATGTCCTCCACGAGGACGTAGTCGCCGTCGAGCGCGTCCGATACGTCTCTCAGGTCTTCGATGTCGGATACCTCGACCGACTGTGCGGTCGTGCTTCCGACGAAGACTCCTAAGACACAGATAAGGACTGCCACGAAGACACCGAATCTCACGACCGTAGCGGCTACGTCGTCGTGCCTTCCATCGTTCATTAATTATGCTGCATGCGCCACGGACTGATTACTTGCCCCCGGACTCCTACGTCGTCCGTCGAAGTTAGATATAACCGCGAGGGGCACGAAGCGCGTGCATGGAGTTCGACTACACGGAACACGACGAAGGACGCGGATTCAGCTACTGGGACGCCGACCCCGTACTGCGCGACGAGGTGGCGTGCGTCTACACCGACGAAGAGCACGACTGGGGCGCGGAAAGTCTCGCAGAGTTCGGAAGGTTGGTCGGCGAGGAGGTCGTGGACAACTCCGACGCCATCGACGACAACCCGCCCGAACTCAGGACGTACGACAAGCACGGCGAGGTTGTCAACGAGGTTGAGTACCCGCCCGAGCAACACCGGCAACGAGCCGTCCTCGCGTTCGAGTACGGTGCTCGGCGGACCTGTTCCGCGCGCCACCGGGACCGCGACCGAACCGATGCTGCTGACATTCGGTTCCGCCGTTCCACCTGAACTGCGTCGCCTACTGCGACATAGGTCTCGGCTGTTCGGTCTCGATGACGGGCGGTGCGGCGCTCGATCTTCAGACGGGCTTCGACGGCACGAAGACAGACACGACGAGACGTTCGACGCTCTGACGGCGCGCGACCTCGACGAAGTTGAGCAAGGCGCGATGTTCCTTACGGAGATACAGGGCGGAAGCGACGTTGGCGCGAACGAGACCGTCGCCGAACCGACCGACGAAGAAGGCGTCTACGAACTCACAGGCGAGAAGTGGTTCTGTTCGAACATAGACGCTGGCGCGCCGCTCGTTCTCGCACGCAGACCGGACGCACCGGAAGGCACCGCAGGACTCTCGCTCTTCGTCGTTCCGCGCGAGGTAGACGGCGAACAGAACGACCTGTACTACCGACGCCTCAAGGACAAGTTGGGCACAAAGAGCGTCCCGACGGGCGAGGTCGAACTACGCGGCGCGACCGGCTACCTCGTCGGCGAACCCGAGCGCGGCTTCAAGTACATGACCGAGATGCTCAACTACGAACGTGTCACGAACGCCGTCGGTAGCTGTGGGAGCATGGCACGCGCGCTCGTCGAGAGCAAGGTGCACGCGGCGGACCGCGAGGCTTTCGGTAGCGCGATAGAGGAGTACCCGCTGATGAAGAAGGACTTGGTGGACATGACGGTGACGCACGAGGCTGGAACCGCGCTGTCTTTCGACGCCGCCGACGCGCTCAACGGATACGTACGCGAAGAGGACGACGAGGCGTACAGGCTGATGCGTGCTATCGTCCCCGTCGCAAAGTACCGCACGGGCGAGGACGCCGTCGAGATGGCTTCGTACGCCATGGAAATCCTAGGCGGAAACGGCTACATCGAGGAGTTCCCGACTGCGCGTCTCCTCCGCGACGCACAGGTGACGCCCATATGGGAAGGTACCTCCAACATACTTTCGCTCGACGTTCTACGCGCGATGCAGAAAGAAGCGTCGCACGAGGTCGTCTTAGACCGTATCGACGCGTATCTCGACGAGGCGGAGCATCCCGCCGTCGTTCCCGTCGCCGAGAGGGTGCGCGAGGCACGCGACGAACTCGAAGAGACGATGGGCGACGTTGCTGTGAGCGGTATCGACGAGGCGCAGTTACGCGCCAAGGACCTCGCCGACTTCATCTACGACGTCTACGCCGCCGCGCTCCTCGTCGCCGAGGCACAGCGCGAGGCGGAAGACGGAGAGGGGCGCAAGACGCTCGTCGCGCGGAGGTTCGTTGACATGCATATCGAAGACGGACGCATAACGGACAAGACGCCTCTCGAACGGTTCGACGTTATCGCGAAGTACGAGAGTGTCGGAATCGACGAGGTGAGCGACGAGAAGTTACAGCACGCTGACTAGCTCGTCGGCGACGACGAGGTTGCGGAGGTAGTCGTCCGCCGTCGCACCCGCGGACTCCACGTCTTCGCGTTCGATACGCGTCACGACCTTTCCGTCCTCGACGCGCGTCTCCATCTCGTCTGTGTTGTCGGGCGACACGGCGTGTGCGACCGCGTGCGCGTCTTCGTGCTCCGTTTCGAGTTCTATGACCGTCACTGTCGTATAGCCCTCCTTACCGCTTCGAAGAACTCGTCCCGAGATACATCCGACGCCGAAAAAGAGGCACCCGCGCGCGACGTATGTCCGCCGCCTTCGCCGCCGACCGCACGTGCTGACTCGCGCGCGACACGTCCACAGTCGAACGAATCCGCACGGAAAGACGCTTCGCCGTCCTCGTTCACGACCACGATATCGCCGGTCACCCAGTCGTAGAGGGCGTCTGCGACAGCACCCGTGTCGAAACCGCCGTGGGTGCGCGCGAAAGCTGGCTTTCTGTTTTCGCCTTCCTCGACTTTCGCGCCCCGTACCTTCTCGATTACGCTCGACTCGAAAGCGCGCCAGACCTCGCGCGCCTCTTCGAGATGCGCGCCGGTGTCGAGACAGAGCGAGAGGGCGAGACCGTGTTTTCCTGAGACTGCGCACGCCTCGACGTACCGCGCGAGTTCGTGTAGGTGGACGCCCGACGGAAAATGGTAGAGGTCGCCGACGAGTTCGGCGACGGCGTTCGGACGCGAACCCTCCTGCGTAAGCGCGAGAAGGACGACGGCTGTCGAAATGTCGTCCTCGTCAACCTCATCGATGAAACTGCGTGCTTCGTCGTAGTTGCCCGAGAGACGTGTAAATGGACGTGTTGAGTAGGCGAGAGCCTCGACGTAGTTTTCGCCGACGATGCGTACGCCTTCGCCGTGTTCCACGCCCGTTTCGACGGCGTCTTCGACCACGTACGACACATCCTCGTCGTCGAGCGAAACACCGTCACCAACAGCACCGACGAGCGCGGTTACGGGGTTCACCGCGCCTATCTCGCGCGCGACACGGTACGCTGTCACGCTCGAAGAAGGTGCGTCCGTCCCGACGAGAACGCCGTCGAAGCCCTCGGTACCACGCGGAGGATGGTGGTCTATAACCACAGTCTCCGTCGTCGTGTCCATTCTGTCGAGGTAAGCCGCGCCGAGGTCGCAGAAAACGTCGGCGTTGGCTTTGCCTGCGTCGCTCGGGTCTTCGAGTGCCGTAAAATGGTATCCGATACCGAGCGACGAAAGAGCCGAGCAGAGACACGCCGCCGAAGAAACACCGTCGGCGTCTGCGTGAGCCACGATACGCACGAACTCCGAGGAGGCTATACGTTCGACAGCCTCCTCAACCGACATCTCACTCGATTATGCGACGCGCCGTCTCGGGCGAGTACTTGAAGTCGTCGGGGAGTTCGTCGCCGCGGTAGTAGTTAACCAGCCGACGAATCTTGCTCTCGACGTTCTGGTAGGCGCGTTTGTTCGACGCGTCCGTGTTGTTCTCGTCCATGTGGTCACGTACACGTATCGCCTTCTCCATGAGCGAGATGAGGTCCTCGGGATACTCGGGTTCGGCGTCGTTCTCCTCCAGAATCTCGGATATCTTCTTGCCCGTAACGAGCTTCACGTCGGGCACGGGTTCGCCCTTGACACCGTTGTCACGTAGCTCTATACCTATCTCAGCCTGCGTGAGTCCCTGCTCCGCGAGTTCTACGACGCGTTCCTCGACAGCATCTGCGTCGTCCGCGCTCCACTCGGGCGGTTCATCCGTTATGGGTTTGTCCGACGCGCTCGACCCGCGTCGTCGGGTGTGCATTCTTGCCATGGTAACCTGCGTTGTCGCCGTCGAAGTTTAAAGGTAACTAAACCGTTGCCTAATCCCTCAGCCGAGAAACTCGGCGAAAGCTTCGAAAGCGCGCCGACGGTGCGAGACGGCGTTCTTCTCCTCCGGCGACATCTCGGCGAAGGTGCGTCCGTCGTTTTCTTCCGTTACTTCGAAGATGGGGTCGTATCCGAAGCCTTCGTCGCCGCGTTGTTCGTGTGCGACGCGTCCGCGCACCGTCCCTTCGAACGTGTGCACTTCGTCCCCGTCGTGGTAAGCGACGACGCAGTCGAAACGCGCCGCACGGTCGTCCCCCTCGAATCCTTCGAGAGCGCGCAGAACGCCGTCGATACCGAGCGTCGAGTAGACGTACGAGGAGTAAGGACCGGGAAACCCGCCGACGCCCTCGACGAACATACCCGAGTCGTCCACGAAACAAGGCTCGCCGAGTTCTTCGTAGGCGTCGCGCGCGCTGTAGACGGCGATTTCGGCGAGCGAGTCCGACTGTATCTCGACGCAGTCGTAGTTGACTTGTTCGACATCCGAGCCGAGTATCTCGTCGGCTTCGCGCGCCTTTCCGGGGTTGCTCGTGACGAACAGCATGCGCAGACGTGGCACGCCGGAGGCATAAACGTAACCGTAATGCGCCGACGCGACAAAGCGCGGACGTGACCGTCGCACGTGAACGTATCGAGCGTCTGTTCGAACTCGCCGACGATGTACACGACGAGCAACCCCGGGCGTGCCGAGAGATACGTCGAAAGGGCGCGCGAAATCGCGCAGAAGGAGCGTGTGCGTATGCCGTCGCACCTCAAACGTCGTTACTGCGACTCGTGCGGCGCGTACCTCGTCCCGGGAAAGAACGCGCGTGTCCGTCTGCGTTCCGACGCTCAACTCGTCTCTGTTCGGTGTCTCGAATGCGACGCGACCGCACGGTACGGCTACGGTGACTAACCGTTTCAGATGTAGCCCCACGCTCTGAGCCTGTCTCCGTCATTGCGTATCCACCTCTCGCCTATGTCGTCCCTGTAGTACATGTTGGGCACGACGATGCTGTCGATACGTCGGTACGCCTGTTGGCGTGCCTCCTCCATCGTTTCGCCCTTCCCCGTCACGACGAGCGGCATGCCTGCCTCACCGGCGGCGCGCCACTGTCCTTCGACGAGTTTGGTGTCTTCTATGTGAATTCCCTCACGGTCGTCCGTCTCGAAGACGACGGCAGCGTTGCGCGAGTTCTCGTCGTAGACCTTCTCGTCGTCGAAGGGATACGGCGGAAGGACTACGCGCACGGCGACCTGATAGCCTCGGTGTAAGCGCAGGTCGATGTCGTCTCCACGGGCGAGACTGTAGAGGAACTCACCGACGGGCGTCTCCATACCCTCCTGCTGGAGAACGATAGTCGGATAGCCGAAACGCGGTGTGAACTCAAGCGGATGCACACCGTCGCTGTTCACGATGGAGTTTACGTCGATGCTACCGACGTAGCCCTCGTCGGCGAGCCAGTCTTCGATACGTCCGAGCGTCTCGTCGAAGACACGGTTCCTCTCGGTCCAGAACATCGAAGTCCCCATCTCACCCGTCGAAGGTCCGACGTTCCCCGGAAACAGCTTCTTGTGCTCGAAGTTTATGTTGACTGGTTCGACGAAGCTTTCGCCGTCGAAGAATCCGCAGACCGCGACCTCGACGCCCGTGACGCGACGCTGTAACTGAAAGCCCTTCATACGGTGCCCCCAAGCCTTCTTGTACGCTCTCAGAACGTCCGCCACGTCGCTTCCGTCCTCCTCCCTGCCGACGTAGAGGAGACGCTTCACGTTCTGTACCTCGCCGAGCGGCTTGATGACGTACGGCGCGGGGTTGTCTTCGACGTGACGTATCCCTTCGTCGAAGTCGTGGAAGACTCGGTGGGGCAGGACGGAGACACCGTGTTCTTCGAGAACGTCCATGGCGTAGCCACGGTCGTCTTCGAGTCTGTCGGTGTTCGGCGTTCCACCTACCACCGCCTTTCCTTCGTCGCGGAGTTCTTCCGCGAGCGCGCCGGTACCCACCTCGTTTCCGACCCAGATATCGTCGAATACGACAACGTCCGCCCATTCGACTTCGGCGCGCCAGTCGTCCGTCTTCTCGACGAATCCGTCGGCTATCTCCTTGTCGGACTCCGCTTCGATGTAGTACTTCACGTCGTGCCCCTCTTTCGAGGCGTGCCACGCGATGTCGCCGATGAGCGCGGCGTCGAGCGAGAGGAACAGGAAGTTCTTGGGTTCCATAGGTAGGATAAGAACCCACGAACAAAAACCCGGGGTTCGAGCGACGGAAGGACGTGGTTCGCGGCTCTCCTGTCCGGTCAAGGACGAGTGGGAGGAGGTTTAGGCGCGCGGTGCGTACGGCGTGCGTGACCCGAAACCGCCTCAAGGACGAAAAGAGTCCGTATCTCCGGCGACACGCCGACAACCCGGTGCACTGGAACCCTTGGGACGAGGAAGCGTTCGCGGAAGCCGAGGAACGCGATGTACCGATATTCTTGAGCGTCGGATACTCGGCGTGCCACTGGTGCCACGTCATGGAGGACGAGTCTTTCGAGGACGAGGAGACGGCGCGAATACTCAACGAAAACTTCGTCCCCATCAAGGTGGACCGCGAGGAGCGTCCCGACGTGGACAGCATCTACCAGAAGGTCTGTCAGATGACGACGGGACAGGGCGGTTGGCCCCTCTCCGTCTTCCTCACACCCGACGGAAGACCGTTCTACGTGGGAACGTACTATCCCGGCGAACCACGGCGCGGCATGCCGTCTTTCACCGAGGTTCTCGAATCCGTCGCGGAGGCGTGGGAGAACAAACGCGACGATATCGAAAACCGCGCCGACGACTGGACAAAGCGCGTCGAAAGCGCGGACTCGCCCGACGCGGCGGTGGATGCGAGCGACGAACCCGACGACGACCTCGTCGTAGAGACGGCGCGCGCGCTCGTCGAAGAAGCGGACCGCAAGAACGGCGGATTCGGCAGGGGGCAGAAGTTCCCGCATCCCCTCCGTGTTGACGTGCTCCTGCGTGCTTGGGAGCGGACGGACAGGAACGTCTTCCTTGACGTTCCGACGGAGACCGCTGACGCGTGGGTGCGCGGCGGTCTGCACGACCACGTCGGCGGAGGTTTTCACCGCTACTGCGTCGATTCGGACTGGACGGTGCCGCACTTCGAGAAGATGCTTTATGACAACGCAGAAATCTCGCGCGCTCTCTTGGACGCCTACCGCGTCGCGGGCGACGAGCGTTACGCGGACGCTGTCCGTCGAACCTTCGACTTCCTAGAGCGCGAGATGCGTTCGCCCGAAGGTGCGTTCTACTCTACTCTCGACGCCCAGAGCGTGCGTGATGAGACGGACGAACGCGAAGAAGGCGCGTTCTACGTCTGGACGCCCGACGAGATACGTGACGCACTCGACGACGAGGACGCAGAACTCTTCGTCGAAAGGTACGGCGTCACGGACGCAGGGAACTTCGAAGGAAGCAACGTCCTGAAACTCTCGAAGACAGTCGAGGAACT
The DNA here is from genome assembly GCA_034522195.1 of Halobacteriales archaeon. Taxonomy (GTDB): domain Archaea; phylum Halobacteriota; class Halobacteria; order Halobacteriales; family Halorutilaceae; genus Halorutilus. The sequence continues at coordinate 608,555 of JAXHLL010000006.1, forward strand.
CGCCGAAGAACGAGGCGAGAGCGTCGAAGAGACACGTCGCGCAGTCGAACGCGTCCGCGAGAAGGCACGTGAGGCACGCGAAGAACGACCACGCCCTCCGCGCGACGAGAAAGTTCTCGCGTCTTGGAACGGTCTCACAGTCTCCGCGCTAGCTCTCGGCGGTGTCGTCCTCGACGAGAGTTACGCGGAACTCGCAGAGGACGCGCTCGGGTTCATACGCGGTACGCTCTGGGACGACGAGAACGGGAGTCTGTCGCGCAGGTACAAGGACGGCGAGGTAAAGGTCGACGGCTACCTCGACGACTACGCATTCGTGGCGCGCGGCGCGCTCGACCTTTTCGGCGCGACATCCGAACCGAAACACCTGCGTTTCGCGCTCGAACTCGGACGCGCCGTCGTGTCGGAGTTTCAGGACGAGACGGGCGTGCTCTACTACACGTCCGAGAGCGGCGAGAAACTCGTCACACGTCCGCGCGAGACGACCGACACCTCAACTCCCGCGAGTTCGGGCGTCGCAACCGACGTTCTGGTAGCCCTCTCTGCGTTCGACGACTACTTCGGTGAGCCTGCGCGTAAGGCTGTCGAGGCACACGTCGGCGACGCAGAACGCCGCCCTGTCGGTCACGAATCCACGGTTCTCGCTGTGGACAGACACACCAACCCTCTCGAAGTCGTGCCCGCCGACGAACACGACGCGTGGCGCGACGCGCTCGGGACGACGTACGCACCCGGCGCGCTCGTCGCACCGCGTCCACCGACCGACGAGGAACTCGAAGACTGGAAGGACGAACTCGGCATGGGCGACGCGTCAGTACCCGTCTGGGACGGACGCGAGGCGCGCGACGAAGGCACGGGATACGTCTGCAGGAACTTCACGTGTTCACCTCCCGTCGAACCCGACGCCCTCGGCGAATGGCTCGCGCGCCTCCGCCCGTGAAGCTTTTGTCGGTCGAATACGAATCTCGTGTATGACCGACGAGCTACAGGTGGATGTCACACCCGAAGCCGAGCGCGAGATACGCGAGCTTCTCGACGAGCGCGGTATGGAGGGACACGGAATCAGCGTCTCTGTCGAGTACTCGGACGGCGAGGCTTCGTACACGTTGGAGTTCTCCGACACCGCAGGACAGGACGAGGTGGTCGTGGACGAAAACGAGGTGCCTGTCTACGTCAAGGACGAGTCGGCGGCGGCTGTCGATGGATGCACGGTCGATTACGTCGTCGAGAACGGGCGCGCGGGCTTCCGTGTCGAGACGCCTTCGCTCTCCGACAGCGACGAGTTCGACGACACTATCGAAGGACGTGTCCGTGCCTTCTTGGCGCGGAACTTCCCGCAGATACAGGGTCACGGCGGAGAAGCTGTCATCGAGGATGTGGACGAGAGTACAGGCACACTGCGTCTCAGTTTAGAAGGCGCGTGCTCGGGATGCGGCATCTCGGACTCCACGATGTCGGCGATAAGGAACCAGCTTCCGCGGTCCGTCGATGAAATCGACAGGGTGGAGATAGGCACGGGCGGAGACGGCGGCATGGAGATAGAGTCGCCCTTCTGAGTGAAGATTCTCTCCTTCCGCGACGGAAGTTACTTGGAGCCACGGTGGCAACACGCCCCCATGAGCGACGACAGTCTGGAGGAGATACGGGGCATCGGCTCCACCTACGCCGAACGTCTGCGCAACGCGGGTGTGGAGTCCGTCTCCGAACTCGCCGAGATGGGTGCGGAGGAAGCCGCCGAAGCCGCCGACGCGCCCGAGAAGACCGCTGTCGGATGGGTGAAGCAGGCGAAGGAGATGGTAGGGGGAGAAACGGCAGAATCCGACGAAGAACCGGAAGACGCAGTCGAAGAAGCCGAAAAAGACGAGGAAACGGCGGACGCTGACGAAGGGGATGCCGCCGAAGAAACCGAGGAACCCGCGGACGCTTCGGAAGGTGCGGAAGCTGCCGATGCTGAAGAAGAAGCCGAAGACACAGGGGACGCGGAGGCAGAGGAAGACGCCGAAGATGCGGAACCCGAAGAGGAAGACGTAGCGGAGGAGACAGCCGAAGAGCCTGAAGCGGAAGAGACCGAAGAAGAGGAAGAAGACGAAAAAGACGCCGGGGATGTCGAAGAGAAAGCAGAAGAGACGGACAAAATAGACACAGAGGATGCCGAAGCAGAGGATACCGACGAAGAGGTGGAAGACGAGAAATCCGAGGAAGAGGAAGAAACGGACGGAGAGGCGGAACGAGAAGACGCAGAAGAGAGCGAAGAAGCCAAAGAGCCGGAGACGGAAGAAGAACCCGAAGAGGAAGAGTCGAAGACGACCAAGGACAGACTCGCCGAACTCGGCTTCTTCGAAAACGACTTCACGGAGTTTCCGCCCGAACTTTCGGGTCTGAAAGCAGTTTTTTCAAGGCTGAGAAGAACCCCGAGCCGATAATCGGGGCTCTTCAGATACAGGGCTACGATACCATCTTCATGCGCCGCGAGATGGTCGAGGCACTCGGGCGTATCGGCGACGAGAGAGCGGTCGATGTCCTCATCGACGAACTCGGGAACAACGACACCAAGATGGAGGCTATGGACGCGCTCGGACGTATCGGGAGCGAGGAAGCGACCGACGAACTCGTCGAGATGCTCGAGCCCGAAGAAGAGGGTTCAGGCACGCACGTCCGCGCCAAAGCCGCGGAGACCGTCGGGCAGATAGGCGACGAGGCGGCGGTGGGCGCGCTCGTCGAGAACCTCGAAGACGAGTCGGCGCGGGTTCGCGGCACGGCGGCGGATGCTCTCGCGCGTATAGGTGTCGATGACGAAGGTGCTGTGGATGCTCTCGCCGACCTACTCGAAGACGAACCGGAGGAGTCGGTGCGTCTGAGCGCGGCGAAGGCTCTGCGCGAAATAGGTACGGAGGGAGCGCGGGAGGTTCTTACGGAGTACGAGAACGACAGGAACGAACTCGTCGCAAATGCGGCTTCCGGAGTCTGATTTCTCAACCGTTCAGCCTCTTTCTGTGGAACTCGACCGGCACGCCGCCGCCTTCCAGGAGACGGCTCCTGAACTCGGCGTCCGCGCCGTCGCAGAGTTCGAGGAGGGCGCGCGTTCCAACGACCCTCGAAACCTGTTCGCCCGGTCCGCGGCTGTACTCGCGTGCCTCGGCGACGGCATGTTCGCCTTCTACCCCCGCCTCGTCAGCGAGGAAAGAAGCGGCGTCGCGTAGAGTCATCTCGCCCGTCTGCGTCTTCACGTCCACGATAGCGCGGCACGCCGAGACGAGACGGTTGCGTGCGACGTATGCGTCGAAACGCGCGTCGCCGAAGCTCGAATCGACGGCGAGACGTTCCGCGTATCGCGCGCCATCCTTCCGTGAAGTCGTCGCCGAATGCGTTGAAACGTCCCGCAAGGAGGACGGCTTTCGACGCTCCCGCCTCGAACGTCTTCTGGAGATGCGCGCCGGGGTACAGGTCGGAGACAGCGCGTCCGACGATTTCGGCGCGCGGATGGTCGCCCGACGGCGTGACGTAGTAGGCGGGTGTTTCGTCTCCGAACGGCGTCGGTTCGAAGTAGGCGGTGTCAGGGACGAGCGGCGCGATGTACTCGGGCGTCTCGGCGACGTTGACGCCCTCCTCGGGGAGTTCGACGACCGATGCTGTGAAAGAGCGCGCCTCACGCACCGCCTCGACGTACTCGTCGAGGACTTCGTCGGGCGCGGGACGGTCCGCCTCTACAGCATCGACAGCGTCGGTGGGTTCGGCACCCATCGCTTCGACCGCCTCCGCGAGGGTGTCGTTCGCTGATTCGATTTCCTCTTCGGCGAGCGCGACGATTTCGTCGGACGGCGGTAAGCGGCGGAGTTCGAGGAGTTCGTCCAGAGTCTCGCGCCCGACGCGCCAGTCTTCCGCGCCCGCCGTTTCGAGCGATTCGAGCCATTCGAGATGCTCGTCGAGAGCGTCCACGACCTTCTCGCAGGCGACGCTGACACGGTAAGCGAGGTCCTGACGCTCCATCTCGCCAGCCTCGTCCGTGATAAGCTGTAAGAATCCGGGCACGCGCTCGCACGCCTCCCTTTCGAGTTCGACCCACGCCTCGACGGGTTCGACGACACGGTCGCGTGACTCTTCTAAGTATTCGGGCACATCTTCGAGTCTGTCGGCGATACGCTCGACGCGCTCGGGGAAAGGCGCGAAGTTGCGCGTGTAGAGCGGGTAGACGAACGAGAAGACGGCGTCGGCGGCTTGCGGGTCGCGCTCCCAGAGACGGAGTTCGTCCATCTCGTACAGGTCGTAGTCGAGACTTGCGCGCGCGAGTTCTGCCTCGTACCCTTCGTGTTCTTCGAGTTCGTCGCGGAGTTCACGCGCCGCGTCTATCTCGTCCTCGACCGACGCGCGCGTCCCGCTCGGGAGTTCGGAGTCGTACTCGTGGACGCCCAAGACCGTGGCGACGTGCGGGTTACGCTCCAAGACGGCGTCGAGGTAGTCGTCCAAGATGTCGTCAAGTTCGGGCATGGGGGATGTTGAGGCGGCGGATGTATAATTGAATTGGAAATATAGAGATACGCCGTTTCCTGCCCCCACGCCCGTCGAGGGACATGGTCAGACAGGCTCGACACGCTGGCGTCCGGTGCTCATTGCGAGTTATGTAACGGTACAAAAAATCTTTGTGCAAAAACGATGGGCGGTGTCGAGGAGCTTCATCCGAGCCTTTCGCCCGTTCGCTGACTGAGTTCTCGTACGTCTTCCTTGACTTCTCGGTAGGTCTCTTCGTCCAGAACCCCCGCACCTACAACGTCCTCTATCCTACCACTGTCTTCGACCTTCTCCTCTATCACCTCGCTGAAGCTTCTTTCTCTTTTGAGGAGTTCGTAGACTTCGTCCGAAACCGAGATGTTCTTGTTCATGGTGTCACTTATGGGTACCCATACGCAAAAGTCTGGCGTAGAGTTTACTCGCGACAAAACCCCTACTATTAGTGTATGACGGGTTCGCGTGTACCGTTCGGTAGCTCGTAGTTGTGGATCGCAAGTAACGTGGCGGTATGCGGGTTGCGTTCAAGTACCCTCTTGTGGAAGTCGTTAAGGAGTTCGTCAAGTTCGGTCACGGTCAGGATTTAGAGCGAGGCATATAACTGAGTGTTACCAATAAACGTCCCATATTGTAGAGCGACATAGTTTTTAATCATCCTTCTCAATTTCAATTTCTGCTATATTGTAGCCTCTAACTAATTCTTTTATTTTTAGAGTGTCGCCAGCAAATGACTTTTTTCCACTATCCAGTTTCATAGTCACCAATAAATCAAACTCAGATAAATTTTTTGTACATGTTATTGTGGTATTATAATCATTATATGCGATTCCCTTGGATTCTTGCTCTCCTAGGATGTTAAAGAACTCGGAATCTAAGTGGATATAGAGATATTCATGGTCGTCTGGTATATCAAAATGAAAGTCTACAGAAGCTTCATCGCCTTTTATTTTAATTTTCTTTTTACTTCTCAACCTGGAGGGGTTGTCATGTCCCATTTGAGTGAATTCTACCTCAAGTTTCCCTGACAAATGACTCCATAGTGTCGGAATATAATATACAAAACCAATGATGATCATGACAGAAGGAATTATGGTTCCCAAAGATAGCGAAATAGATGAGATAGGAAAGTAATAGATACCCGGTAGAATAAGCGGGAGAGGATTAAGGAACCTTGAATACATTTGCCTATACTCTTTAGCAGTCTTAAGCCTAAACATATTTAATCAGATAATGCTTTAGCCTCAAAATTCTGGATCACGTATTCTTTCCCCTCTTCAGAATCGTAGTCTATTGAAATAGATCCATTAGTATAATTAATACGGACATCTTCTCCGTCAGATCTGAATCTCAATTCAGCAGAACTAACCATCTTCTTTCTAATTATGTTTTCTTCTCCTATCTTGTCACTTAATTTGTCAAACGTTATTATCTCACCTTCATGCATCAGTTCCAGCTCAACTTTTTCCGACGCGCTCATGATGAATTCCCACAGGCCTTCTCTAGAAACGCCAGTTCCCGCGTATATATTTAGTATATCTGATAACAGCAATTTTATATCTTCTTCTACTTCGTTAGAAATGTTGTCGTGACTATCGAAATCGATTATCAATAGCTCTGATCCAGCTCGGTAAACAAAACTGAAGGGTATTTCTCGGGTACTATCTGACAGAGGATCCTTGCGGATGTAGTCAAATTCCACATCAAATATTTCCTGTTGGTCATATTCTATCGGATACTCCTGAATAATTGAGGTAACTCTATCCTTTTTTATTTCAATATTGGTTATTTTGTCGGTAGAAGATGCATCTAAAGAATCCAACTGTTGAGATTGCTTTGATTCGGGAAGTGCCTTATGCACTTGGGTTTTCATGGGGTCTATGTATTATGCCTTCTACACGTATTCTCTTTTCTATATATTCCAGTTCTCATTTCTCTTTTCTTCGTAATACTCTAGTACGTTTCTATTAACGTCAATATCATGCCCACGGTCGCTTGCTACCTCATTTACTTTTTCAAAGAATGAGAGTGGAGGGTGTTTATTTGTTTTGCTCATACTGTTCTCCCACTGATCATATAAGTCTACCAACTTCCTTAGGAAAAGGAGTGAAAGACCTATTCTTCGGGTTCCTCCTTCGTTACTTAGGCTACCTTTGGAGGATTTGATATGCACTTTATTGCTTTGTACGGCTGCTCGAACTGTACCGGGTGACATGCTGAAGGTCCCCTCTATTTTGGAGAATCTTTTATCTTCAAGTATTGCTCCGAGAAGAGGAGGACATGATACCAGTTCGGTGGAATCTCCTATGGTATTATCCCCGCCGAATATATCTTCGTCTCCTTTAACCCCTGCGTCAGTTAATCTGTCTATATCAAAGGGCAAGTTGGGGGGGTTATTATTATGAACATCATCGAATTGTTTGTAAAATACCCACAGGAGAAAGTTCGGGTCGAATTTGATTGGATCAAGGTTTGAGCTACTACCACTTACTCTTCTTTTTGTTGCTTTCACCGCCTTTTCTGAGTCAGACTCAGACCCTCTGAAGAACAGGTAATTAGGATGATTCCAATATACGTCGGCGTCATGTAAGTCTCTGACCTCAACCTGTCTTATTTCTCCATCAACATACGCCTCTTTGATTTCTGTTTCCTCTTCTAAATATCTAAATCCGATAGTGTCGTTGTTTATCTTATCGAATCCTTCGTCTAATTGATTTAGGTACCTTTTGAGTTCAAGATTTTTATATCCCTCAGAACCACGTTCACTATGAGAGTACTGTGGGAATTGATTTTCCAGCTTTCTTTCGACCTGACTACTCTCTCCACTGAATTCTGATCCGTCGTCTAAATTAGTTTTGTATATGTCGTTAAAGATTAGGTATCCTTGGTACTCGAATTCCGGTTCTTCGTCAGGCATAACGATACGATTAGGTTGTCAAGTATAAATAACTTACTGAGAAAAAACGGAATTTATTTTATGTACGGTAGCAGATCCTCTTTTACGAACTTAGCGAATTCAATCTTGTCATAGTTGCTAGGCTGGTATATAGTTACATATCCCTGCTCTGTCAATGAGAATTTGATTTCGTAATCGTCTCGCTCTACGACTAATCCTATCTGACTCTTTGGACAGTTTTCGACCACACTCCCCATGTCTGAATCGTCAAATATCCGACTGCCGTATACTGTCCCTTTCTCTGCTTCTCCTGTATGACCATAGAAGCTAACTTGCCAAGGGCTTGAGTCTGGATGATCCTCAAGATACCCTTCAAGGTCAAATTCTGCTCCGTCTATTCGAACAGGGAGATTACTAGCTAGCAAATCAAAGGCAAATTTGCCAGAACTACTTTCGACGGCGATGAACTCGTTGGATAATGAAATAAATTCGGTGTAGGCAGTATCAACAAACTCTTCCTCTTGGGACTTAATTGAACCATCACTTATATCCATAATCTGCCTTGTGCTTATTCTCTGGGCTGCTGCTCTTCCTTTCTGTAGAGTACTATTTTCAAAAGATGTGGTATCTGTTTCTTGAATCTCAACGCATCGGGATACCGTTTTTCCATCAACCTTTTCTGAACTCTCCCATGAGTCTATTCTATCAAAGCTACCATCTACCGTTCCTATGACGCCGGAACTGAATCCGCTCATATAGTTATCTTATTCGAATTGCCCCTTTATAAAAACTACCGACATACTCGGGTGTAGTCGAACTCCGTAGTTAACCCTGTTCGCATTTTTTCCGAGCACAACGACGAAGAGCACGCTCTGCCACGTTCCCGCCGGGTAGCGTCGATGTACTGACAGATACTGTACGCCCAAGAACTCGGAGCCTCTCCGCTATCCGTTCTACAGCCAGCACGAAACGGTAGAACAGGTAAAGTACGGAAAGAGAGACACATACCTGAGCCAGACCGAGCCAGAGGGGGTAGCTACGCGTCGAAACTGCTCACGAAGACACCAAGCGCCGCGCTCGACACCGGAACCGCTACCACACCGAAGACCAGCCAGCGAGGACTTCTCTCTGAGTTTCTCCCCACGAACGTCAACGGACTGTCTCGTTGTACACGACCTCCGTTTCGTTCCCTCTCGTCACCGTAACTACTACCTCGTCGCCATCGGGGTCGAGTTCTATTTCGAGTTCCTGTCGCGGTGTGTTCAGCGGTTCTGCCGACGCTCTGTCGCCGGATTCGACCGCCTCGGCAGTGATTCTATCGACATCGATGGGATTTGTAATCACTCTCGCGGTACGGGTTACGTTCCCTTGCGATTCCCGTGTTACGACCTCCATCCCATCGACTATGCTGGAGTCGACATTGGTGTAAGACGCGGAGCCTGTCTCTCCTTCGCTAACCCTCTCGCTCGAACTCGCCGACTCACCCGAGAACACCCCCTCGAACTCTTCGGCGTCCTCGATACCTTCAGGAGTCGCGGCGCCCACTCCGCCACCGTGGCTCGAGACGGCCTGCCGAGCTCCATCGGTCACCTCGACCTCGCTCTTCGGCGTCCGGTACGCTCGCCGACAAGTTCGCGGTCGACTCCACCCGGAGCACGCGTTTAGTGTCGTCCGATATCCAGTAGCGTAGGGACGCGTTTTCGACTTCGGCGTCATCGATGAGCTCTTTCCCCCGGTTAGTACCGGCTACGCACTCTAGTCGGGGTTCTACGGCTTTGCGGACCGCAAACCCTCTGTACTCCTCGGTGTCAGTATCCATGCTCAGAACGTGCGCAGACTCGTTTTGTATCGTCTCTTCTCCCTCGTACTCGGCTTCGGACGTTTCGAGTAATCGGAGGTGGTTCTGGACAGGAGTGGAGGACAAGATGCCGTCCCCCATCTTGAACCACCTGTTGCCGTCTCCCACTTCGGCGTTCCTCCAGTTGCAGTACGTACGCGTCCATTTCTTCAGTGCTTGAGTTCGGGGCGCGAGAGAACGTCTCTTGGTCTATAATCTCCTCGTTTACGACAAGGTTCGACGATGTCTTCATACGTCCCGTAGACTCACTCGCCGTTCCCCGCACGAAGGCGGTCATCGACAGGTCCTCCTCTGTATCTCTTTCGCCGGGTTTCGCTTCGAGGTCGGTTTCGGTCTCGAACGCATACGTGTCGACATCCTCCATCGCCTCGATGGAATCGGTGCGTATCTCTTCGGCTCCGGTTCCTCCCCCTATACAGCCTGTGGTAATCAGTAATACCCCGAGTAGTAACGCCCACCGTGCTTCCTTTAATGTATTTACCGTTGACATCTTATTCCTCATAAGATGCCTCTGCGGCTACGACATTTATACGCTGTGAAGTATTTATGCTAAAAGAAGTTTTTTAGCATTGCGGAAGCTACTTACGGGCTGTTCATAAAAACTGCACGATGAAAAGGAGAGAGTTCTTTTTGAGCGTAGCGGGTGTCTCGGTTGGGGCACTCACAGGATGTGTAGCCCATCCGGACGTAATCTTGGTTCTCAACGAGGTTAGCGACAGCGAACTCGCTGACCAAGCGAGCAACGACGCAGAGATAATTGAGCGGGACACCGACGAGGGGAACGCGACATCCGAAATGTTCGGGAACGGGACATACACGCTGGACGGGGAGGCGGGACTCACGAGCATCGCGGACCTGCGCTCGACGCGCGAGGGAGGGTGACGATGGGGTGGACGCAGGCCTGCTGCCGCTCCCGGCAACGCGGTGGACCGCGTCGTCGAAGCCGAGATACGCTGGGTGACGTAGAAGGTCGAAGGTCGTAGAGCAGAGTACCGAAGACCTGCCCGGAGGTCGACCGCGAGGCTCTTTCGTTCCTGACCTCCGCCGAGGCAATCGATGGGGAGTACCAAAACTTCACCGAGTACCTCTACGAGGCTGGCGCGGACGAGGTACGGTAATCGTTTCAGCGACGACGACCGTAGACGTGGACGGAAGATGTTCTCCCCCGTTGAAACAGATGTCCGAACGAATATCGGCAAGACAGGAGTTCAACTACACCACCGAAAAGATAGCCTCGTCACAGGACGAGTTCGTCTCTTGGCTCAACGACGAGTACAGGTTCGAGCTTTCGGGTCTCTCGGACGGGGAGCGAGCGGTAGTCGAGGAGGCTATAGAGGAGGGGTACTACGAGAACAGCTCGGAAGAGGCGTTCGATTCGCTGGTGAATAGGTTCCAGGAACACGAGGCAGTCGAACCCGGGAACGAAGGAGGGGGTCACTGGCTCGTGGAGTACGAAGGCACGACGTACTGGGCAGAGATGAGATAGGAAGGCTCATTTCATCGTCGCGGCGCAGACGAGTCGTAAGAGCAAGCTCCGAGCCCATCCTTCCAACCACCTACAATACCACTCCTTCGTGAGCCGTTGTACTTCATGAAAGAAGAACGCTCTGCCACGTGCCGAGAGCGAGTTCGCCGTCCTCAATCGGTATCGAGACATCCGAACCCACGAGCGTCGCGCGTAGGTGCGAGTCCGCGTTTCCGTCAAGTCTGTCGTGTGCGTGTCCTTCGTCGGGAACGAGGTCATTCAGAAAGTCCTCTATGTCGCCGACGAGGTTCGACTCGTTCTCCTGAATTACTACGCCCGCCGTCGTGTGCTTGACGAAGACGGTGCAGACGCCCGTCACGTCGTCCCCGACTTCGCGTACTGCGGCGCGCACCTCGTCGGTCACGTCGATGACCTGCGTCCGCGCGTCGGTTTCGACGCCGAATGTCTTCATTCCTTCACCACCTCGTCCGCCTCAGCGCGTTCGACGAGTCCGCGCGCCGTCTCCTCTGCCTCGGCGATTACCGCGTCCTCGTCTATCGTCTCGACGACGCCCTCCTCCATCAGAACCTCGCCGTCCACGATGGTCGTCTTCACGTCCGCGCCGTTGGCGGCGTATACCGCGTGTGACACGAGGTCGTGCTTCGGCGTCAGATGCGGCGCGTCTAAATCGACGACCGCGAGGTCCGCCGGGCGTCCTTCTGCGATGACACCCGCGCCTGTGCCCAGAAGCTCCGCACCGCCGCGTGTCGCCGCTTCGAGTGCCTCGTGTGCCGAAACGACCGACGCGTCGTTCTCGCGCGTCTTTGCGACGAGCGCGGCGTGACGCGCCTCCTTGAACATGTCGAGCGTGTTGTTCGACGCCGGTCCGTCCGTGCCGATTCCGACCGTGACGCCAGCGTCTAAGAGAGCGGTGACGGGCGCGGTTCCCGAAGCAAGCTTCATGTTCGCCGAAGGGCAGTGTGCGACGCCGACACCGCGGCGCGCCAGAAGTTCGATGTCGCTGTCGTTGAGGTGGACGGCGTGGGCAACGTACGCGTCGGCGTCTTCTTCGTCACCGTCGTCATCGCCGCCGTCGAAGACGCCGAGAGAGTTGAGGTACTCGGGCGGTCGCTTTCCTTCGTTCTCGACGCAGTCGTCCACCTCCTGCGCCGTCTCGCTCAGATGTGTGTGGAGCGTCACGTCCGCGTCGCGTGCCTCCTCCGCCGCCTTCCGGAGTGTGTCGTCGTCGCAGGTGTACGGCGCGTGCGGCGTTACCATCGTCCGCAGGCGTCCGTCCGCCTTTCCGTCGTACTCGCGCGCGAAATCGATGCCCTCCCGGAGTTCGTCGCGCACCTCTTCTTCGTCCTTTCCGACGGTGATTATGCCGTAGCCGAGTTTGGCGCGCAAGCCCGCTTCATCGACTGCTTCGGCGACCTCTTCCATCTCGAAGTACATGTCTGCGAAAGCAGTCGTCCCCGACCGTATCATCTCGACGACAGCGAGTTCGGCACCGACACGTATGTCGTCAGGCGTAAGATGTCCTTCGACGCGCCAGATATGGTCTTCGAGCCAAGTCTGCAGAGGCAGGTCGTCGGCGTATCCGCGAAGTAGAGTCATCGAGGCGTGTGTGTGAGCGTTCACCATGCCCGGAAGGACGAGCGAACCCGAAGCATCGATTACACGGTCGGCGTCGTCCACGTCGCCTACTTCGGCGATACGTCCGTCGCGCACGCCTACGTCGGCTTTCACGGTGTTTCCATCGGCGTAGACGTGCCCGTTCTCGACCAAGATGTCCATGCCCCACGGTCGTTTGCCGAAGCCTAAAGTGCGTCGGTAGCCTACGCCGGACGACGGATGACAGACACAGCGACGAGTACGAAGGTAAGAGTGGAGACGCCCGCGCGCCTGCACTTCGGATTTCTCGACCTTTCGGGCGCGAGCGGACGCCTGTACGGCGGCGTCGGCGTCGGAATCGACAAGCCGCGCGCTGTCTTCGAGGCGGAACCCGCGCCTACCGTTGATGTCGTCGGTGCGGACGACGAGACGGATTACTTCGAGAGACTCGTATCCGAAGCAGTCGATACGCTCGGCGTCGAAGGGGCACGCGTCGAAGTCGTCGAGTCGCTTCCGCGTCACGTCGGTCTGGGAAGCGGCACACAGCACGCGTCGGCGGTCTTAGAAGCCGTCGCGCGCGTAAACAGCTTTGAGGATATAAACAGCGTCGCCGCGACGCGCGAACACGTCCGCTCGCTCGGACGCGGCGTACGCTCGGGCGTCGGACGCGCCGTCTTCGAGAGCGGCGGTTTCGTCGTAGACGCGGGACACGAAGCAGAAACACCGCCCGAGGAGCGCGTCGTCCCTCGCGTCGCCGTCAGGCAAGACCTACCGTCCGACTGGCGTTTCGTCGTCGCTGTTCCGGAAGGCAGAGGAGCGCACGGCGAAGACGAGGAAAGAAGCATGCGGCGCGTCGTCGGTGACGACGAGGAGGTAGCACGCAGAGTCCGCGAGAAGTTCGTCGCGCACGTCCTACCCGGCGCGGCGGAAGGAGACATCTCGTCGTTCGGCGCGGGAATCAAGGAGTTCGACCGTCTGAACGGCGTCTGGTACGCGGGTTCGGGTGAACAGGACGACATATACAACCAAGCATCGGCGGGAGTCGTCGAATGCCTCCAGAACGACGAACGCGTCGCGGGCGCGGGGCAGTCGTCGTGGGGTCCGTCCGTCTATGCTCTCACGACACGAGAAAACGCAGAAGAGGTCGCCGAAAGCGTCGATACGCGCACATTCGTCGCCGCGCCCGACAACACCGGTGCGCGCCTCAGTCTTCTCCCTTGAGAGCGTCGGTTATCTTGCTCCTGAGAGACACGCTGTCGTCGCGTGACATGTAGACGGCGTCCTCGCCGTTCTGGTAGTAGGAGTCGACGTATCTGTCGACCTCGAACCCAAGATGTTTGTAGAAGCCGACGGCGTTCTCGTTCGAGGCGCGTGCGTGGCAAGTCAGGACGTTGTGGTCCTCGCCCGCCTTCTCGACGAGCGTGCGCCCGAGTCCTCTTCCGCGGTAGTCGGACGCGATACCCAAGAAGAGTATGTATCCGTCGCCGCGTACGACGCAGAAGCCGACTACGCGCTCTTCGCCGCGCCCGCCGTTGGTTCTCTCGTCCCCGCCGTCCAAGATGACGTGCGCCGTGTTGTTCTTGTACGACGAAGAGAAGAAGTCCCAAGTCTGGCAGAGATAGCCCTCTTTGCGGCGTATCTGCTGTTTCAGTTCCCATACTTCGTCGAGATGGGTACTGTCTTTCCGGGGACTACGGTCGTATCTCACTGCGGAAAGCTACGTTCGGGCGGGATATAACTCCAACGGGTAACGCTCGTGGGACGCGTACCGATAACGTTACGCTTATGCCCGCGCTCGGACACGTCTAAAACGATGGGAGAAGCGAAGGAGGAGCCACCCATATGGTAAGGGCGACGCTGGTTCAGATAGACAACTACGGTCCTTGGACCGTAACGCCGGAACCGAGACGCGAAACCGACTTGCAGACTTTACAGGCGCGTCTCTACGCCGACCTGTCGCAGGCTTTCGGCGCGCACGACTCGACGGTCTTCTTCTCGCGTTTCGACAACGTCGTCGGTTTCACAGAGGGAGTTTCGGTAGACGAACACCGCGCCGTACAGAGAAGCGTCAACAACCGCTACCCCGTCACGGTCTCGATGGGTGTCGCGGACGCCGAGACGCCGAAGGTTGCTTTACAGCGCGCATCCGCGCTTCTACAGGCGGAGGGGAGCGCGCAGGACGCCGACCGCTCGGCGCGTCTCGCCGCCGAACTCCACGACGGATACGGAGACGTGCAGGTCGCACACTTCGACATAGAGGGCGCGACCGAACGTTACACCGACGAACTCGACGCGTACGGATGCCAGCTCGTCGTCGAGCGCGCGGGACTCGCTCTGATGGAGGAGATGTGGGAGCGTGACTCCGCGACGTTCTTCGTCGGCGGCGACAACTACATCTCGGTGACGCCGTTCTTAGACGACGAGGCGTTCGCGGAAGCCGTCGGTGTAGTCGAGGACACGACGCGCGTAGAGCTAAAGGTCGGCGTCGGCGAGGGCGCGACGCCCGCCGAGGCGGGTATGCGCGCGAAGCACTGCCTCGAAAGGTCACGCAACGGCGGCGGACGTGTCGAGTTCTACTGAGCCTCTTTCCGGCTACTCGACACGGTGTATCTCCACCTCGTCCTTCGGGAGGCGCGCGCCGCCTAAGTTTCCGTCACGGAATCCGTAGACTCCTTCGACGCGTAGACGCTCGCGCACCTCCGGCGAAAAGTCTTCACGCGTCCCGACACGCGACGGTGTTCTCAGAGTGATGCTCTCGTTGTCCTCTTCGGCGACGGGTCCCGCGACGAGCGTAGTCTCGATGCGCGCGCCGCTGTCGTCGTCCCCCTCGGTGTAAGTCGAGCCTTTCTCGCGCAGAACCTCCGGCGGAACTTCGACAACGACGGCGTCCATCGCTCCGTTCTCGCGCGCGTCTTCGAGGAGAGCGTCCACGACATCGGACTTTTCCATGCCTGAGAAACGCGACGTGCCGACAAAACGCCTGCGTGTCTGTTTCCGGAACGGAGATGGATTTATCGTCCTGCTACATCTATACGAAAGTATGCGCGTCCTCGTCACCGGAGCGACCGGATTCGTCGGCAGGCGACTCGTGCCCGCCCTTATCGAACGCGGACACACTGTCAGGGCTCTCGTCAGGGACACGTCGCGGTACGACGCACCCGAAGGCGTCGAGGTCTTCGAGGGCGACCTCTTAGAATCCGACAGCTTCGAAGGAGTCTTCGACGGTATCGACGCTGTCTACTACCTCGTACATTCGATGCGCGCCGGAAAGGACTTCGCCGAGCGCGACAGACGCGCCGCACGTAACTTCGCCGACGCCGCGTCGGGAAAGGTCGAACGTGTCGTCTACCTCGGCGGTCTCGGCGAGACAGGCGACGAACTCTCCGAACATCTTTCGTCGCGCCGCGAGGTGGAGTCGGTCCTCGCCGGCGGCGACTACGCGCTCACGACGCTACGCGCCGCGATAATAATAGGCGCGGGAAGCGCGGGCTTCGACATGGTACGCCAGTTGGTCGAAAAGCTACCTGTCATGACCACACCACGCTGGGTGCGCACGCCGTGCCAACCAATCGCGGTTGACGACGCCGTCGCGTATCTCGTCGGTGTACTCGACGCACCCGAGACCGCGGGCGAAACCTACGAGATAGGTGGACCCGAGGTTCTGAGCTACGAGGAGATGATGAGGCGCACGGCACGCGCCATGGGCTACGAACACCGTCCCATCGTCGTACGCGTACCCGTCTTGTCGCCGGAAATATCGACCTACTGGGTCGACTTGGTGACGGACGTTCCCCGGAGCGTTGCGCATCCTCTCATACACGGCTTGAAGAACCCGGTCGTCGTCACGGACGACTCGATAGACGACCACGTGCACGTCGAACTCACGTCTTTCGACGAGGCGGTGAGGCGCGCACTCGACAGGCTCGATGAATAGACGGAACGGGATTTATGTACACGCGGCGCGTACCCGAACCTCATGAGAGCATTCGTGCTTATAAAGTGTGAGGTCGACAGCGTCCTCTCCGCCGTCGAGGAGATGGAGGCTATCGAGGACGTGATACGTGTCGACGCCGTGACGGGAAAGTACGACGCAGTCACGGAGATAGATGCGAGCGACACCGACGACCTCAGGAACGTCGTCGCGGGGGAGATACACTCTATCGACGGTGTCGCGGAGACGACGACCTGCATAGCAACCTGAGAAGACCGCGTTGTGACGTGACCTCGGTTTTGTGGACTACGCCGAGTTCCTGCGTGAGGACTTAGTGGTACGCTAACTCCTGTCGACGAAGTCGACGATATGTTCGGCGCACTCCTCGCCAGTGTCCTCCTGAATGAAGTGCCCCGCGCCCTCCACCCATACGTCGGGTTCGTCGCTCGCTGTAGGAACAACGTCGCGGAGTATGTCGCGGTACTTCTGGGTTACGGGGTCGCTGTCTGAGAACAGCGCGAAGAACGGCTTTTCGTACTCCGCGAGGTCGTCCATCAGTTGCGCGTGTACGTCGGCACCCTCCATCTCCGGGTTCTGGGGTACCATAGGAGGCCAGGCGTACGCTCCAGCCTTCTCGTCCTCCGATTCGAACGGCGCGTCAGTAGCCCTCTCTTGGCCTCGTCTGGCGCGTCCGTCGACACACGCGCCGTCGATGAGTTGGGGTATGTCGAACTTGTCCGTGTTCACGACCATGTTCTTGAACGAGTACCACGTGTCCGAAAGCTCTATCTCGCCGTCGGTCAGGAGCGCGTTCATGGCGACGATGCGCGAGAAACGCTCGGGTTCGTCGGAGACGGCGAGCGGAAGACCGAGTATACTGCCCCAGTCCTGACAGACGAGCGTGACGTCGGTCAGGCCGAGTTCTTCGACGAAACGTGCGAGCGTGTCGTAGTGCGCCCCGAACGAGTACTCGTCTATCTCGGTGTACTTGTCTGACCGTCCGAAACCCACAAAATCGGGGACAACGACACGTCCGCGGTCGCGGAGGCGCGGTATCATCTTGCGGTAAAGGAACCCCCATGTCGGTTCGCCGTGGAGGCAGAGAAACGTCTCGTCGCCGTCGCCTTCGACATCGACGTATGCCATCTCGGGTTCACCGACGGAGACGTACTCCGGTTCGTAGTCGTATCCCTCTATGTCCTCGAATCTTTCTTCGGGTGTGCTAACAAGGGTCATGGGATGAAGTAGCGGGCGTGTCTTCATCAGCGTTGTGCCGCAAAGCGTCGGTCGTTCTCGCCTCCACCGTAACGAATAACAGTTCTGCTCAGTTTTCTCACGTATGGATGCCCCGACGCGCCGGAAATTCTTACTGCTGGTAGCTACCTGCCCCTCGGTCGCGGGATGTCTCGGTGGCGGCACGTCCGACGCACGGAGGGCTGAGGAAGCTGTTGAGACGCTGTTTACCCGTGTCCGTGACGGCGACCTCGAAGGCGCCAACGATATGATAGCGGATGACAGACCGATAGGAGAACTGAACGAATCCGACACGGAAGAAGCCGAGTACGTCGGCGTGGACACGGAAACAGTCGTAGTGCAGGACGAAACTGCCGTCGTTAGGGTGACGCTGACGTACGAGCCCGGCGACACCGACGAACTGGAGGTAGGTCTCAGGAAGATAGACGGCGAGTGGCTGGTCTGGGAGCAGTTGGACACCTAACATCCACGGAACCGCGTCTCGACTTCAGTTTTCCTGTCTGCGGTTCCAGCGCGTCTCTACCCTTCCCAGACCCACGAAGACGAGCGAGATTACGACGAAGGCGGCACCGGTACCCAACGAGTTCCGTAGCACAGGGACGAGTCCGAGTTCGTTCACGTTGACGAACGGGTAGGGGTAGAAGCCGGTCAGCGAACCGCGTATCAGGACGTGAATCTGATAGGCGAGCGGGTACACGAACCAGACGAACGGGTCGCGCCACCGGAGCGTCTCTTTCGGTGTGACGACCCACCAGTATCCGACGAAGAGGACGGGGACGATGTAGTGAGCGAGAACGTCGGTGAGAAGCGCGACGCCCTCCGGGTTCGTCTGACCGCTGAGCAGAAGGTGGTAGGTTACCATCACGAAGAAGATGCTCGCCGCAACGCCGGTGACGACGCCGGGGCGGCGGAAGAAACGTCCGAGTCGCGTTTCCTGTATCACGAGAGGAACGGTGAGCGTCAGCGCGACAGCGGCGTTCGTCCAGATAGTGAAGAAGGAGGTGAGCCGGACAAGCACCACGAGAGCGTTCGCGTCCGCCTGAACAAGCGAGTGCGCGAGTATCACAAGCAGGTTTGCCCACGCGAGCGCGCCGAGCATCGCCGCAGCCATCCGTGCGCGGTTCGTGTGTTGGATCTCGGGCATAAGAATTAATCTGTGTGGCGTCAAGAACGCTGTGTTCGGGGGTGGACTGTCTCCGTTCCGAGTCTTTGCGAGTTAAGGGACATCGTGTCTATCTTTGCAAGACAGTCCTAAAGATTTTCGGCACAGTGCGTGGTAGTGTTCAGATAAGCGAGAGTATATTATAATAAGGAATATTTACAGCAAATAGACCCATTTTATTATAAATTGTCCCTCTTGTCCGAATACCGCCATGAGGACATTTTACACACCCGTATTTTGTGGACGGGAGTAGGGATCCGGGAAAGACGGGATTCCAGAACCGGATCAAACGACCGGTTCGACAGCGACGTGGTTGTGCTTGAGCCGCGGAGCTTTCGCGCGACCTTCTTCGACATACTCGACGACATCGATGCGGGCGAGTTTCTGGAGATCGCGGCTGACGACACCCTTGTCGTAGCCCAGCTCCTCAGCAAGGGCGCGAACCGAACGGGGTTCGTGGTTCTTCAGGTAGTCGATCAGATCGAGGCGGCGGTCATGGAAGACATCCTCGGCGCGCTCCCGTGCGAGTACCAGCGTGTCGGGGAAGCCGTGCTGTGTGAGAGTTTCCGAGAACGCAGCGCGGAGTTCCAGACATTCATCGACATCTGCCTCCTCGCTCTCGAAGTCGTTCGGATCAGGGACGGAAGCTGGGGGTTCTTCGAACTCAGGCATATTCATCACTCCCTGACCGTTGTTAGAACTGCAACGGACAAGAGTGTTTCGATAGTACAGAATCCGGACGTTTCAGCCAATAGTCCGTCTCGAAATGAGACTATCGAAAACTTTAAGTAGCTGGCGCTCGTATGTATAGTAGAGAGCATCTCTGCTACGCCGGCCGGCGTTCTACCCATCTACTGTCTGAGTAGCGGCCTTCTACACCGTGAAATCACCAGTTTCAGAGCGGGGGCTATGCTGGTGCGACGGCGCGCGCGAGCAGCGGATTCTCAGGTGATTTGAATGACTACGAACACGAACGCTACGACGACAGGTGCACAGGTGATGTTCGATGGAACGATTTGACAGTATCGACCTCGGGAACTATCGGGGTGACAACTACTTCCTCGTCGGGTATGTAGAACCAGAACCCGACGGCTACGATGACTACGACCCCGCAGAAGACGCCGAGAACTACGGGTGGTCTCTAGTCCAGAAAGCCGAGTCACCACTTGACGAAAACGACGAAATCGTAGGGATGGATACGTGCCACGACCAACCTCATCTCGACAAGAGGTATCTGCCACCCGACAGCGATGAGGAGAAGAAGGTGTGGCTCGAAGACGGCTACTCCTTCCAACGGATGCGAGACTACCTCCTGCAGAACTGGCAGGACTTTGCTGACCTCCACATCTACTACAACGAGTAAGAACAGAAAGCCCGTACATGCCACGCCTAACTCTCCGGCGACAAATAGCATGGAGGAATCAGTAGCTCCGGGCGGATACGACCACGGTCGCTCCTACGTCGCTCTCTGCTTCGAATCCTTGGAGCTATACGCTCCTCGCTTCGCTCGTCGGTATAGCTCCGGGCGGATTCGAACCGCCGTCAACGGCTCCAAAGGCCGTTATGATTGACCACTACACCACGGAGCTTCGTGTCGAGTTAGACGCCTTCTGGGTAAATCCTCTTCGGTTACCCATGGGAACCGGCGTAACTTATATACGCAATCTGTGTGACTCAAACAATATGGTGGAATCAATCAGGGAGAGCTGGGCTACACGCATAGGCTTCGTGCTCGCCGCCGTCGGAAGTGCGGTGGGACTCGGGAATATATGGAGGTTCCCTTTTCAGGTAGGTCAGGAAGGAGGTTCGGTGTTCCTCGTCGTCTACCTCGCGTTCGTCGTCGTAGTCGGGATTCCCGCGATGCTCGTCGAGCTTTCGATAGGAAGGAGCACACGGCTCAACCCGGTCGGCGCGCTGCACGAGTTTGGCGGAGGAGCGTGGAGGTACGTCGGCGGTGTCTTCGTGCTCATCGTCTTCGTCATTCTCTCCTACTACAGCGTCGTCGCGGGCTGGATACTCCGGTACTTCGTCGATAGCTTCACCGGCGCGTACATGAACCAGCCCGGAGAGCACTTCGTCAGCATAGCCAGCGGCTTGGACGCGCTCGCCTTCCACACCGTCTTCATGGTCGCTGTCGTCGTCATCGTCGCGCTCGGCGTGCGTAGCGGAATAGAGCTTGCTGTCAAGGTCATGGTACCGTGTATACTCGTCCTCTTAGCCGGACTCGCCGTCTACGCCTTCACGCTTGACGCCGCGTCGGAAGCGTACGCCTACTACCTGACGCCCGACCTCGGCACCGTGCTCGCCGAATGGCAGTCCGTCCTCCCCGCGGCGGCAGGTCAGGCGTTCTTCACGCTGTCGCTCGGCATGGGTGTCATGATAACCTACTCGTCGTACATCAGCAAGGACAGGAACCTCTCCGTTGACACGGGTGCGATAGTCGTTCTCGACACGTTCGTCGCGTTTGTGACGGGACTCATCGTCTTTCCCATACTCTTCACCGCCGGTACCGACCCCGCGGACCCCGGTGCGGGCGCGATATTTGTCACGCTCGCTGGCGCGCTCTCCGACATACCTTTCGGAGCGGTCGTCGGCGTTCTGTTCTTCGGTATCGTCGGACTCGCTGCGCTTTCGAGTGCCATAAGTCTGATGGAGGTCGCCGTCTCGTACCTGATAGACGAGAAAGGTGCCGGAAGGAAACGCGCGGCACTCGGCGTCGGCATAGCGACCTTCGTCGTAGGTCTGCCCGTCACGTACGACACTGTCTTCGTCGACCTGTACGACATACTCGCCGCGCAGATTCTTCTGGTCGGGGGCGCGCTTCTCCTGATGGTGCTCGTGGCGTGGCTAAACGCCGAGAAGGCTGTCGAAGAACTCGAAAAAGGCATCGGGAAACTCGGCTTTGCTGGCGACGCTTGGGTGTGGCTGATACGTGTCCCCGTCATGCTCGTACTTCTCGTCTCTCTCTACCTCGGTGTCGTTGAGTACGCCGACTTCCTCACCGGAGACTTCGCGGAGTTCGTCTTCGGATGATCTAACGGAGTACGGTAAGTTACATCTGGCAGACAGAAAATAAGCTGTCGTCTGAACTTTATTAGCCTAACGAGAACAATCTTTATCCTTCTGGAAAACAAATTACCCGCGGTGCGTATGAGCCAAATACCAAAACCGTCGTTCACAGCACAGATACCTTTACAGACAGAGGTAACGCAGACGGACCTGTTCGAACACATAGCGGGGGACACACTGCTCGAGTCGTCGCTTTATGTCAACATCGCTCTCGCGGGGCTGACGATACTCGCGGTCGTGTTACTGGCGAGAGGCATGGAAGACCCGCGAGCGAAGCTTATCGTTCTCTCGACGATGCTGATTTCGGTAGTGTCGATAGCGAGCTACACGGGTCTCGCTTCAGGTCTTACAGTAAGCATTATCGAGATGCCGGACGGACACGCGGCTTCAGGGTTCACGACGACCGTGTCGGGGGTGGAGGTCGACGGCGTCCTGACGATGTGGGGACGTTACCTGACGTGGGCACTCTCGACGCCTCTCATACTCCTGTCGCTCGGTCTTCTCGCAGGGACTAACCTGACCAAGCTGTTCACGGCAATAACGTTCGACGTAGCGATGTGTGTCACGGGACTCGCCGCCGCGCTCACGACTTCGAGCCATATGTTCCGGTGGTTCTGGTACGCGATGAGCAGTATCTTCTTCCTCGTTGTCGTCTACATACTTCTTGTAGAGTGGCAGAAGGACGCCGAGAGGGCGGGAACGGCGGACATATTCGGCAAGCTGAAGCTACTTACTGTCGTAATGTGGTTCGGCTACCCGATACTCTGGGCACTCGGTGTCGAAGGCATCGCGGTCCTCGAAGTCGCCTACACGTCGTGGGGTTACAGCGCGCTCGACATCGTGGCAAAGTACATCGTCTCGATGCTAATAGTGCTTTACGTCGTTGACGAACCCGCGTCGATAAAGGCGGGTACGGACTACGGCGCGACGAGCGGCGTGACGCCAGCCGACGACTGAATCTTCGTTCATTTCCTGCGCTCTGACGGTACTCTTATGCGCCCGGAACCGAACCGTCAAGCATGACCGACATACTCCGGCGCGGAAGGTTAGGCGCGACCGACGACGAGGTCGCGGAGTTCCTCTCGTCGTTCGCCTCCGACCGCCGCATCTTCGAGGCGGATATCGACGTGGGACGCGCCCATGTCGTTATGCTCGCCGAACAGGGTATCGTCTCGGACGACGACGCAGGTGTGATACTCGACGCACTCGACGAGGTGGAGGAAGACGGCTTCGACGCTCTCGACGACACGCACGAGGACGTGCATCCCGCGATAGAGGCGGCGGTCGTCGAACGTGTAGGTGAGGACGTTGGCGGTCGTCTGCACACCGCGAGGTCGCGCAACGACGAGGTTTCGACGTGCATACGCGTCGCTCTGCGCGAAGAACTATTGGGCGCGATGAGCGACGTTCTCGCTCTCCGCTCCGCGCTCGTCGAACGTGCGGAGGAGACGGACGACTGGCTCGTTTCGGGATACACGCATCTACAGCGCGCCCAACCCACGACCGTCGGACATTATCTCCTGTCGTACGACGCTGTTCTCGAACGCGACTTCGCGCGTCTTGCTGACGCGTACGACCGCCTCAACGAATGCCCTCTCGGTAGCGCGGCTTTCGCTGGCACTTCTTTCGATATCGACCGCGAACGTGTCGCGTCGCTCTTAGGCTTCGACGTGCCGACGCGCAACAGCACCGACGGCGTCGCGTCGCGCGACTTCGCGGTCGAGTCCGTCGCAGTTGCTCTCAACCTCTCCGTCACACTCTCGCGCCTCTGCGAAGACCTCGTTCTGTGGAGCAGTCACGAGTTCGGACTGGTCGAGTTCGACGACGCTTACTCTTCGACATCTTCCATCATGCCTCAGAAGAAGAACCCTGACACAGCAGAACTTGCACGCGGAAAGACGGCGACCGTACAGGGCGCGTTGAACGGCATCGCGTCGAACCTGAAAGGGCTTCCGTCGGCGTATAACCGTGATTTACAGGAGGCGACGGGACACGTCTGGGACGCCTTCGACGCGGCGCGCTCCTCGACGCGCGTCTTAGCGGGCGTCGTCGAGACGGCGGAGTTCGACCGCGACGCCGCAGAGGAGACGGTACGCGACGGCTTCGTCGGCGCGACCGAACTCGCGGACACTCTCGTGCGCGAGACGGGTATCGCTTTCAGGACGGCGCACCATATCGTCGCAACAGTGGCGCGCGAGACGGACGACGAACCGACTGCCGAAGACGTGCGCGCCGCTTTCGAGGACGTGACAGACGACACGCTCGAACTCGACGATGAGACGGTCGAAAACGCGCTCGACCCGCGCGGGTGTGTCGAGAGTCACGACTCGTACGGCGCGCCGGGTGACGGGACGCTCGTGGAGAAGGCGCGCGCCGCGCTCGAAAGAGACATGGACACGTTGAATAGGGTAGAGGAAGACCTTGAACTATCCGAAGAAAGGCTCGAAGAAGCCGTTGAGGAGACGAAAACATGAGCACGAACAACGAAAAACGCGTGCGTGTCGAAAAGGACGACGACACGGTTTTCGAGGGTGTTCTTATGCCGTCGTCGGACGACGAACAGGTCGTCGTTAAGATGGACGACGGGTACAACGTCGGCGTGGCGCGCGAAGAAGCGACGGTCGAGGTTGTCGAGGAGATAGAGGAGGACGAAGGCGAGGCGGAGGACGTGACACTCGGCGAGGACGACGACTTGCCCACCGTCTCGCTCATCTCGACGGGCGGAACGATAGCTTCGACGGTCGACTACCGTACAGGTGCGGTCACGGCGCGTTTCGACGCAGAGGACGTTCTGCGCGCCGTACCCGAACTCGCGGGGCGCGCAAACTACCGCGGACGCGTCGTCTCCAACATCCTGAGCGAGAACATGACGCCCGAGAGGTGGAAGGAACTCGCCCGCGCCGTCCACGACGAAATCGAGAAAGGCGCGGACGGCGTCGTCGTCATGCACGGCACAGACACGATGGCGTACTCCGCGAGTGCTCTCTCTTTCGTCCTCGAAACGCCCGTACCCATCGTATTCGTCGGTTCTCAGCGTTCCGCCGACCGTCCGTCGAGCGACAACGTCGTAAACGCCGTCTGTGCCGTCGAGACAGCGAAGAGCGACGCCGCCGAGGTCTTCGTCTGCATGCACGCCGACTCCAGCGACGGGAAGTGCGCCCTGCACCGCGGCACAAGGGCGCGCAAGAACCACACGTCGCGCAGGGATGCGTTCGAGACGGTCGGAAGGAAGCCGGTCGGGAGCGTCGACTACGAGACGGGCGAGGTCGAATGGCGACGCGAGGACGAACTCGCGGAGCGAGGCGAGAACGAACTCGCCCTGAACGACGACCTGAACGAGAACGTCCAGCACGTCAAGTTCGTGCCCGGGAAGGACGCGTCGGTCATCGACGAGTCGGCGGACGGCGTCTTAATCGAAGGAACCGGACTCGGACACACCCACACCGACTGGATAGAAACGATAGAGGCGCACGACGGCGTCGTCGTCATGACATCGCAGTGCCTCGAAGGACGCGTCTGTGACCGTGTCTACGACACAGGGCGCGACCTCTTAGACGCCGGTGTCGTAGAGGCTGAGGACACGCTCCCCGAGACGGCGTACGTCAAACTCATGTGGGTTCTCGCGAATACCGACGGCGCGGACGAGGCACGCGAAGCGATGCGTGACGGTATCGCGGGCGAAATAACCGAGAGTTCGCGCCCATGGACGTAGAAGTACGCGACGCCCGCCCCGACGACGTGAACCGTGTCGCCGATTTCGCGAGCGAGACGTGGAACGGCTGGGACTACGTGCCCGACGTCTGGGAAGACTGGCTCGAAGAAGGCGTCACGCTCGTTGCGGAAACCGACGGAAGAGTCGTCGGTGCCGTACACGGCGTGACCGGCGGAAGGGACGGCGACGAAGCGTGGCTTGAAGGGTTGCGTGTCGACGAAAAGTACAGACGAGAGGGCGTTGCGTCGAAACTCGTCGATGTGGCACTCGAACGTCTCGGTGACGAGGGAGCGTCCGTCGTTCGTTGCATGGTCTTCGACGACAACGACGCAGGTGTCGCGCTCTTGGACACTCTCGGCTTCGAACGTGTCACGACTGTGAGACACGGACGCGGCTTCGGCTTCCCGTACGGTAGTATCATCGAAGAAGCGAACTACGACGAGTCGCTCGAAGTTCTGCGCGACTCCGACGCCTTCGAAGCCACGTCCGGTCTTTATGCCACGAAAGACTGGCGGATGTGGTCCGTCCCAGAAACCGTCGAAGGGTACGAAGGCGACGTTCTCGGCTTCGTCGAGGACGACGACGTGCGCGGTGTCGCGCTCTGCGACGGCGTCCGCGTCAACGAGACTGCCGAGGAGAAACGCACCGAACTCGTTCTCGGTCTGGTCTGGGTCGAACCGCGTTACGCGAGCCAGTTCGCTCTCGATGTCCGCGGTGAGGCGCGCGACCGGAACCTCAACGACGCCCTCGTCTTCCTCCCGGACGACGAAGAACTCGTCGGTGCGTTCGACCAAGCCGGCTTCGAGTTCGACAGGAGAGACCACGTCTACGAGAAAAAGATAGACACGGAGGTAACAGAATGAACCCAGAAGAGACGCACGAACTAATCACACGCAACGCGGAGGAGGTAGTGACCGAGGAGGAAGCGCGCGAGATAGCCGAAGACACCGACGGCAAACGTGCCTACGTCGGATACGAACCGAGCGGCGTGCTCCACATCGGGCACATGCTGACGGCGAACAAGCTAATCGACCTGCAGGACGCGGGGATGGACGTTGTCGTCCTTCTCGCCGACGTTCACGCCTACCTCAACGAGAAAGGGACTTTCGACGAGATACGCGAGACTGCAGAGCGTATGCGCGAGCAGTTCGTCGCGTTCGGTCTCGACGAAGAAAAGACCGAGTTCGTCTTAGGAAGCGAGTTCCAACTCAGCGAGGAGTACACGCTCGACGTACAGTCACTCGCCGTCCGCGTCACACTCAACCGTGCGCGAAGGAGTATGTCGGAGGTGGCACGCGAGGAAGACAATCCGAAGGTGAGCCAGATGTGGTACCCGCTTATGCAGGCTGTGGACATAGCGCGCCTCGATGTGGACTTAGCCGTCGGAGGAATAGACCAGCGCAAGATACACATGTTAGCGCGCGACCATCTGCCTGATATCGGATACGACGCGCCGACAGCACTTCACACACCTATCCTGACCTCACTCGAAGGCGGCGGCGACAAGATGTCTTCGAGCGAGGGCGACCCGATAGCCATGGACGACTCGCGCGAGGAAATCGAGGACAAAATCTTAGGCGCGTACTGTCCGCCGCACACAGACGGCAACCCGGTCGCCGAGATTTACAGGTACCACGTCTTCCCGCGTTTCGAGACTGTCGTCGTCGAACGTCCCGAGAAGTACGGCGGCGACCTCGAATACGCGTCGTACGACGACTTCGCCGAGGACATCGAGAGCGGCGAACTGCATCCGCAGGACGCCAAAGAAGCACTCGTCGGTTACGTCGACGAACTCGTCGAACCGGGTCGTCAGAAGCTCTAACGTCGCACGTTATCGGCGTCGCTGTCGGCGAGAGCGCGCTCCAGATAAGCGTCGGCGAGTTCCTCAACGACCGGATGTTCGGCGTCGTAGCCGCGACCGTCAATGCTCTCGACGGGGCGCACTCCCCAGGTCGTGTTCGTGAGAAAGACGGCGTCCGTGCTCTCCAGCGACGTTTCGCCGACGTGTGTCTCGTAACCCTTCTCGTCCGCCGTTTCGAGGACTACTTCGCGCGTCACGCCTTTCCGTATCCGTGCCTCGGGCGTCTCGACAGTTCCGTCACGTACGACGAAGACGTTCGAGACGGCACCAGAGGCGACGTTACCGTCGGCGAGCATCAACGCCTCGTCCGCCTCCACGCTCGTCTCTCCTTTCGCTACGACGTTCGGCAGGTAGCACCCCGTCTTGTGGCGCTCTAAGACGCCGATAGGACGCGGTTCTGTCGCCGTCTCGACCTTCGCGGGCGGATACCGACGACTTTCCAGCGGCTTTGCGTGGACGACGACCGTCGCGTCTTTCTCCGTCGGCGCGAGCAAGCCGTCACGCCCCCCGCGTGTGACAGTGAGGCGGACGTATGCGTCGCCCGCGAATCCGTCGGTAACGACGGAGACGCGCTCCTCGACGCTCGAAACGTCGAAACTCGCGTCGATACCCGTCGCACCGAGTGCGTCGTCGAGACGCGAGACGTGCCTTTTGAGGAAGGCGGGCGCGCCGTCGTAGCACCGCAGTGTCTCGAAGACGGCGTCTCCGTAGAGGAAGCCCCGGTCGAGGGTCGAGATGCGTACGTCGTCGGGTTTTCCTACCTCACGCTCCCCCCCATTCTCGACCAGTACGTGCGTCTCGTCGCCGAGGTCGTCGCGTTTCGTGTCGGTCATTCTTCTATTCCTTTTCGTTCGTCCTCCGCCTTCCTGTTGCCTTCGTCCTCTGCTATCACACCCTCATGTATACCCGTCGCTTCTCCGAGTTTGATACCTTCGGCGCGTGCGCCATCAAGGAGCGCGTCGTCGGGTCCTGCACGCAGGTACATACCGCCGTCCTCGCGCCACGAGAGGACGGGCGTGCCGTCCGAGTAAGCGACGAATCTCGTGAGCGAAGGCAGGACGGCAAGTGCTTCGTCGAAATCCTCGACAGTCTCCTCGAAGTATCCGGGTTCGTCTGGTACGAACGACGGAACCTCGTCGGCGGTTACACGTACGGCGTCAGCGATGCCGCGGACGTAGACTTCGTTGATACCGAAGTGCTCGTCCACAAGGCGTGCGACGCGTCGCGCCGTCTCCGCGTCGACGCCGCCTGCCCTGTATGTCTTAGCGTCGTTCTTTTCCATGTGCGCGGAAGGGATGCCACCGTCTTATCTGTGGCGTTCGACGATACGCACGAAGTTGCGGACCATCTTCTTGCCGTCCGGCGTCAGTATGCTCTCCGGGTGGAACTGGACGCCGAAGACGGGACGTTCGGGATGCCGTACACCCATGACCTCGTCCGCTCCACGCGCCGTTACTTCGAGAGCGTCGGGTACCTCCTCCACCACGAGCGAGTGGTAACGTCCGACGAGCGTCGGCGACTCGATGCCTTCAAAGATGCCGCCCCCGTCGTGTTCGACGGGTGACCTCTTTCCGTGCACAACCTCGTCGGCGTAACCGACTCTCCCGCCGAAGAACTCCGCGACTGCTTGGTGTCCGAGACAGACGCCCAAGACGGGTTCTTCGCGCTCGCTCAGAATCTCGTACATCACAGGGAACTCGTCGGGGCGTCCCGGTCCGGGCGAGAATACGTAGCCGTCGGCGTCGGGAGGTTCTTCGAAACGTCCGACGGTAACTTCGGCGAACTCGCCGACGTACTGTTCTAAGTTGTGTGAGAAAGAGTCGTAGTTGTCGACGACGGCTATCTTCATGTGTCCCTGTCCTCCAGAGCGTTCAGGACGCCGCGCGCCTTGTCGAGCGTCTCGTCGTACTCACGCGCCGGTTCGGAGTCGTGTACGACGCCGCCGCCGACCTGCAGATGATATGTGATTCCGTCACGCACCGCCGTCCGTATGAGGATGTTGAACGTCGCGTCGCCGTTCAGTGCGAAACTCCCCATCGAACCCGTGTACGGTCCACGTTCTGTCGGCTCTACCTCCTCGATTATTCCGAGCGTACGCGGCTTGGGCGCGCCCGTCACCGTACCGCCGGGGAAGACGGCGCGCAGAGCGTCGAGTGCGTCGGCTTCGTCGCGCCTCTCTGCCGTCACTACGGATTCGAGGTGGTGTACTTCCGAGTAAGGAACCACCTCCATGAACTCCTCAACCTCGACGGTTCCGTAACGGGCGACCTTACCGAGGTCGTTGCGTGCCAAGTCCACCAGAATCGAGTGCTCGGCGCGCTCCTTCTCGCTCGCCGTGAGTTCTTCGCGGTGTGCCTTGTCGGCTTCTGAGTCGGAGTCACGTGGACGTGTCCCTGCTATCGGACGTGTGCGTAGCGTCTCGTCCTCTGAGCGCACCAGAAGTTCGGGGCTGGACGAGACGACAGACCATCCTTCTCCGTTGCTCTTCCCTCCGCCTACGTCGATGAGACCCATGTACGGCGCGGGGTTCGTCTCGCGCAGGCGCGCGTAGAGAGCGAGCGGCGAGGCGTCCGATTCGAACGAGAGTCTCTGCGAGATGTTCGTCTGAAAACTGTCGCCCTCTCGGACGTACTCCTTGACGCGACGCACCGCTTCCTCGTACTCGTCGCGGTCGAAGTTGGAACGACGGTTGTTCGCGCTCACGTCGGCTTCGGGCACCGTGTAGTCGTTGTCTTCGAGAAGCTCGACGAACCTCTCGGCGCGCTCCTCCGCCGGTGCGTCCTGTGCGTCGTGTTCGACGGCTTCAACGCGCGCCGTATTGTCGGACAGAACGGCGACCGTGTCGTAGAAGCCGAACCAAGCGTCGGGTACGCCGATGTCACGTTCCGTGTTGTCGGGCACGTCCTCGACCTCTTTCACAACGTCGTAGCCGACGAAGCCGTACGCGCCCGTCGCTGTACGTCGCTCGGCGTCGGGGAGAGAGTCGAGCCAACGCCCGAGGCGGTCGAAACAGCCGTCACCGTCGGTGCTTGCGTCGTCCTCGGCGCGCCTGTGCTCGAAATTACCGACGAGGTCGGTGGCGACGTATGTCGCGTCCCACCCGCGCTCGCTGTTTTCGAGGAGAACGTCGGCGCCGAGAGCATCGAAAGCCTCGACGGGCGAGACTGCTTCCGTCTCGCGTCTAACTACGCGCATCGACGGATATTCGTCGTCGTACGACGTTAATCCTTAGATTCCGAGCGTCATCCTGAGCGTGTTACGTGTTCCCGGACCGAGACCGACTGCGAGGACGGCGACGAGGAGTATGTACGGCAGACGTCTGAACTCTTCGAAGAACCTTTCGTCGAAGGCGTAGAGTATGAGCAGAACGATACCTGTCTTTACGAGGACGAAGGAGTACGTCGTGCCTGTCAGGCTGATTATGCTGTCCACGATGGGCTGTTTCTCGCTGTAGCCGAGGTACTCGACACCTACGACGGTCGAGAAGGCGTCGAGGAGATGTGCCCAGAGAAGAACCGCACCCATCCTCCCCGTTCCTTCGTTGACCACGGGTGCGAACCTGTCGAGGATGAGCCAGACGACACCGAATACGACGGTCGCCGCGCCCACGACGACTGCGGGTATCCACAGAGTGACTTCTGTCTGTGACACACCGAAGTAGACGAGGTACGCGGCTACACCGACGAAAGCCACCGTACCCGCACCCGCGACAGGCACCGCGTAGTCGTCTATAGCACCTTCACGTTCGGCGTATACAGCCGACAGAAAGACGACAGCCGTGAATACAAACATCGTGATGTAGATTACAGGCGATATGAAGAAGTACGCGACGGGCGGTTCGAACGCGCCCGCGTCCTCGACTACGCGCAACGCACCGCCTAAGAAGCCGTAAGGGACGAGGGCGAAGAAGAAACTCGTCGTGTCGCCGACCTCGAACCTGTCGAAGAGTTCTACAGAACCGACGACTGCGAGCAGGAGGTAGTAGGCGTAGACGGCGGACGATACGACTGTGTACCCCGGTGTCGCCGTCACACCGCTCGGGAGTTCTGCCACCCCGCCCTGTGAGTCGGCGACGATAGGTCCGTAGAGGTACTTCCAGAAGAACCTGTCGTAGAAGATATCGGGACGCACAAGCGAACCGACACCTACGACAGCAATCGGCACCAAGACGGCTGTCAGCCAGAGCAGGCGTGACCTGCGGTCGTCGAGCATACCGAAGATTTCCGCGCACGCCGTATTACGTTTACGAGTGCTTGTGGCGTAAGAGCACGAATGACACCACATCTTCCGTAAGAACAAAGCCTTAGGTTGCGTGCCACGTCTCCGCAAACAGTGACGGAGAACAGATACGGTGTCGTCGTCTTCGAAGGCGTCTGCTCCGACCTTTCGAACGCCGCTTATCCCGTCGAGGAGGTGCGGTGCGCGGTCGAAGATTCGTTCGACCCTCCGCGCATCGACACAGCGGTGCATCTGGGTTTGACGCTCCTCCATCACGGCTACGTCGTCCGAAGAGGCGACGGCTTTACGCTCTCCGACGAAGCGAACGAAGCGCGTGACGACGGAATTCTGGTCGCCCAAATATGCGAGACGGTAGAGCCGCGTGTACCCGAGGGCGAGGAGGACGAAGCAGTAGCTTTCGTCGAGTTCGTGCGCCGAGTCGTCGAAACTCTCGTTGGCGACGAGGGAAAGGTATAGACACGCGCGTAACGTATCCCCTACAATGGGTGACGTAACCATAGTCGGCACGGCGCACGTCTCCGAGAAGAGCGCGCTTGACGTGCGCGAGACGATACGTGACGAGCAACCCGACTACGTCGCGGTCGAACTCGACCCGCGCAGGTACGAGACGGTCAAAGATAGAGACGGTTCCTACGGCGGCGACATGGCGGCGGCTGTCGAAGAAGCCGAGGAGCGCGGCATACCCGTCGTCCTCATAGACCGTGACATAAACGTCACCCTCAAACGTTTCTGGGGGGAGCTATCCTTCTTCGAACGCGTCAAGACGGTCGGTGCTCTCGTCGTCGGATTCTTAGGCTTCGGTGGCGTCGAAGTAGAGGAGATAGACCGTGCGATAGAGGAGAACCGTGTCGAGGGATACGTCGAGGAACTCCGCGAGTTCTCGCCGAGCGGTGCGCGCGTCCTAATCGACGAGCGCGACGCGTACATGGCTGACCGTCTCTCCGAACTCGACGGCAAGGTAGTCGCGGTCGTCGGCGCGGGACACGAGGAAGGGATACGGAAGTATCTCGAAAACCCCGACGACATACCCGACGTACCCTGTGACAGAGAGGTGGCAGACACCGACGTGTACGAGAGCGAAGACGCATTCTTGGTCGTCGTTGACCTGCCGGGCTTTGAGAAACAAGACGTTTCGGTCTCGACGACGGGAAGTAGGCTCGATGTAGATGCGGAGGGAAGAAACCGGTTTGCGGTAGAAGGATACAGGTTCGTCGGCGAGAGACGCCCCGACGCTGTCGAAGCCAGCCTGAACCTTTCCGTGCCGGTTGATGCCGATGACGCGGACGCTTCGTACGACGACGGCGTCCTGCGTGTCCGTCTCCCGAAGGCGTAAGGAAAGATTCAAGAGGCGGCGAGCGTAGCCGAAACTCTTTTATAGAACTGAGAATCAATCAGAAACTGAGGTATATCAGAATGGCACAACAGAACATGGGAAACCAGCCTGTACTAGTACTAAGTGAGGACAGCGAAAGAACGAGTGGGCGTGACGCCCAGAGCATGAACATCGCCGGCGGCAAAGCCGTCGCCGAGTCCGTCCGGACGACGCTCGGACCGAAAGGCATGGACAAGATGCTCGTCGGTTCGGTCGGCGACATAGTCATCACGAACGACGGCGTGACGATTCTCAACAAGATGGACGTCGAGCATCCCGCGGCGAAGATGATTGTCGAGGTAGCCGAGTCTCAGGAAGAAGAGGCGGCGGACGGAACTACGACAGCCGTCGTCATCGCCGGCGAACTCCTGAAGCGCGCGGAAGACCTTCTCGACCAAGACGTACATCCGACCGTCATCGCGTCGGGATACCGTCGCGCCGCCGAGAAGGCACGCGAGACGCTCGAAGACAACTCCGAGTCGGTCGGCACCGACGATACCGAGAAGCTTGAAAAGATAGCGCAGACGGCGATGACCGGAAAGGGTGCCGAGGAAGCTAAGGATACCCTGTCGACTCTCGTCGTCCGCGCGGTTCAGGCGGTCGCAGAAGACGGAGAGGTTGACCTCGAAAACATCAAGGTCGAGACGGTCGTTGGCGGGGACGTCGGCGAGAGCGAACTCATCGAGGGCATGATTATCGACAAGGACCGTGTCCACGCAAACATGCCCAAGCGCGTAGACGACGCACGTATCGCGCTCATCGACACGCCGATAGAGATAAAGGAGACGGAGACGGACACCGAGGTCAACGTCTCGTCGCCCGACGAACTCCAGTCGTTCCTTGACCAAGAAGAGGAGATGCTCCGCGAGATGGTCGACAACATCAAGGACTCCGGAGCCAACGTCGTCTTCTGTCAGAAGGGCATCGACGACATGGCACAGCACTTCCTTGCGCAGGAAGGCATCCTCGCCGTCCGCCGTGCGAAGAAGAGCGACATACAGAAGCTCGCACGCGCCACAGGCGGAAGCGTCGTTTCGAACATCAGCGACATCACAGAGAACGACCTTGGACGCGCAGGAGCGGTCGAAGAGCGTGTCGTCAGCGGCGACGAGATGATATTCGTTGAGGACTGCGAGAACCCCAAGAGTGTCTCGCTCATACTCCGCGGCGGTACGGAACACGTAGTGGACGAGGTCGAGCGCGCAATAGACGACGCGCTCGGTGTTGTCCGCGTCACAGTACAGGACGGTCAGATTCTCCCCGGTGGAGGCGCGCCGAACAGAAGTCGCACTCCAACTCCGTGACTTCGCTGACTCGGTCGAAGGACGCGAACAGCTTGCGGTCGAATCCTTCGCGGACGCCCTCGAAATCATACCGCGCACGCTCGCCGAGAACGCAGGTCTCGACTCCATCGACTCGCTCGTCAGCCTCCGTAGCAAGCACGACGGCGGCGACACGCACGCGGGTCTCGACGCAGAGACGGGCGACATAAAGAACATGACCGAGGGCGGAGTCGTCGAACCGCTCCGCGTCAAGACGCAGGCTGTCTCGTCCGCGACCGACGCCGCGGTCATGATACTCCGCATCGACGACGTCATAGCAGGCGGCGACATGGGCGGCGACGACGAGGACATGCCCGACATGGGTGGCGCCGGCGGACCCGGCGGCGGCATGGGCGGAATGGGCGGAATGGGCGGTGCGATGTAAGTTCGGTTTCAACCGAACTTCATCGTCCGCTGAGCTCGCTCAGCGAAGACGATGTGACGCCCGGGTAGGGAAATCTAAACAAACGACACTCTCCGTTCTTTTTGTTCAAACTCATATCTTTTGGTTACTCTCCCCGTATCTTTTGACATTCGTACACCGTGTTATTATAAATAGTATCATCGTCTTCTAATTTAGTGTGGGCTGATAAATATCTCTCCCCATCGAGTGTAGTTTTCGTTTCGGCATTTATTATGCTATCTTTTTCAATTGTCTTCATAAACACGCTCTTTTCTTCCTCGGATAGGTTCTGATAATGCCTAGGTGTGTAGTCCACCCAACCACGGATCTGCAGAAAACGCTTCGCATCCTCTGACAGATTGCGTCTCACTCCTTCTGGTATGTCTTCATACCCCCTAATTTCATTAGATTTTAACCATGTTTGATTGACGTAATTATCATACTCCCCGTGCACTTCGCTCACAGGATGACACTCAAACAATGGCGATCCGCTGGAAGAGAGGATAATAAAGCCGAAAAGTAGCTCGACGACGATGAATATAAGAATGAGTACAACCGATACCCCAATCAAAACGACCCGCATGAAATCATGACCTAACATCCACGGTGCGTCTTTTTTATCCCCCTTCTCTTCTGTCGGCTGTTTCTTTTTTGTCATCAGTAGGTTGTTACTTCACTCCGGACGCGGCTTTCGCTACACTTCTAATATCCCGCGCTTCGTTTATTGAGCCATCTGTGTCTTCGTTTTTCTTGTCATGTGGTCATTTTGCGTCCATATAACCGTAGTCGAGGTTTAAGATTCTGTCCCCGTTCTCAGGGAATAACATCGGCGGTTAGGAAGTCACAGACGATGACTCACGGCTACAGTTCGCCAACGACGACGTAGAAAGGCACAGTCTCCGTCCGTCGGTACTCTCCTTCGCGCATCTGCATCGCCGCTTCGCGTCCGACGGCGCGCCAGTCGTCGCGGAGGGCGTCGAGCGCGTCTTCGTCGCCCGCCATCTCGCCGCGGCGCTCGCTGAACGCCTCGCCGCTCGCTTTGCGTTTCACAGCCTCGACGTCGTCTTCGCTGTACGGAGGTTCGACGACGGTGGTGTGGTCGTAGCGTGCGACCGTCACGTCTTTGAGTCCGGCTTCGCGTAGAAGGTCGGCGGCGTCTGCGCCGAGCGAAACCTCAGTTCCGACGCCTTCGAGGTAGAGATTTCGGCTTCTGCGCGCGACATCTTCCTCGTCGCGGACGGTCGATTCGACGCGCACGGCAGAGTTGTCCGGTTCGACGCACGCGACGCGCTCCGAAGCGACACGGACGAACTCCTCGACTGCGCGTTCGGGTTCGGGCAGGTTGACTAAGAGAGCCTGACACGTCATGAGTTCGAAGGAAGAGTCGCGGAAAGGGAGCGCGTGCGCGTCGCCGCGGACACAGGAAGCGGGGTTTTTGCGGAGGAGCGCGGTGTCGGCGTCGCATCCGACGACTTCGGTGTCTTCGTCGCACTCCTCAAGAAGGACACACGTCAGCGCGCCGTCGCCGCATCCTACGTCCAAGACGCTCGATATTTCGTCGAGACGCAGACCGTCGAGCGCGCTACGGTCGTCGCTCCACATACCGCGGCGCGTCCTCCGCAGGTACTCCGACGAGAATCTGCGCACGACGGTGCTTCGTGTCGGAGACGTAAAACTCGGACGTATCGCCTTGTCGCGCCTATCTGTAGAATACGAAGAATGAAACGAGCATCAACAGCGCGATAGCTAAGGCAATCCAGACGACGCCTCTGCTCGTCCCGAAGACGACGGGTATCGGTCCTATGAAGACGACACCGCCCGCCTCGGCGTCGACACCGCCTTCACCCAAGCTTCTCAAGACCGAGACGATTACGCCTATTACGATAAGAACGAAGCCCGCGAGTATCAGCAGAAAGCCGTACGGTAAACCCTCGCTAGATTCCATCTTCGTGTCTCGTACGCCTTCCGAGTTCTTGCTCTTTTCCCTCTCGGTTTTTATGCCGCCCTTCCCATGTAACCGTATGGACACAGACGAACTCGACGCAGAACTCGACAACTTCCGTGTCGAAAAGGACGACGGCGTCGCGCGCCTGACGCTTGACTCGGGCAAGGCGAACCCGCTGAGCGAACCGACGCTGAACGAACTCTTCGAAGCCGCCGTCACGGTCAACGAGGACGACGGCGTGCGGTGTGTCGTTCTGACGGGCACCGACGGATTCTACTGCTCGGGATTCGACATCGGTAGGTTAGAAGGAAATAAGGAGGACGGCGCGAAACTACGCCGCGCGGTCTCCACGTACCACGACGCCGTCTTACAGCTACATCAGGCGGACAAGCCCGTCGTCACAGGCATCAACGGCGTCGCCGCCGGCGGGGGCTTCGGACTCGCGCTTCTCGGCGACGTTGTGGTGATGAGCGAAGACGCGCGACTCGAATACGCGTACACCCGAATAGGTCTGACGGGCGACGGCGGTTCGACGTTCTTCCTTCCGCGTCTCGTGGGTCTGAGACGCGCGACGGAAATCGCGTTGCTCGACCGCCCTGTCGAGGCAAAAGAGGCGGTCGAGATGGGTATTGCGACCGAATCCGTCTCAGCCGACGAGTTCGACGACAGACTCGACGAGATAGCACGGAGACTCGCCGACGGTCCCACGAAGGCTTACGCGGCGACGAAGCGGCTGATGGCACGTAGCTTCGACAGAAGTCTTGAGGAACAGTTGGGCGCGGAGACGGAGGCGATGGCGGAGGCGACGCACACAGAGGACTACGCGCGCGGTATCGAGGCGTTTTTCGACGACGACGAACCGGAGTTCGAGGGTCGTTGACCTTCCCTACTTGACCTTCCCAGCGTAGTACACCAGCGTAACGAACCGTCTTCCGAAGAGGTACATCTCGTGTCGCACGACGATGTCGGCTTCGCGTTCGTCGTCGGCGTCCTCGTCCGCAACACGCACGCTCAGGCGTTCGTCGAGAGGTAGGCGGACAGGCACGAGGGGCGTCACGAGGTACAGACCGCCGTCTCCGTAGGCTGTCTCCTCATCTGAGCCGTCGCCGTCGTACGTCGTCAGCAGCAGACTGTCTCCGTCGAGGTTCTCGAAGCGCAGCACACCCGCGAAGTTGGAGAGCGGAAGCGGAAATCCGACCGTCGAGTAACGGACACCGTCGTGGACATGCGACGAGTACGCGCCGACGAGGATGCCCTCGCCCGTCGAAGCGTCCCACCGCGTCCATGAGCGCACGTCGGTTCTTCCGTCGGCGGCGTCGGCGACGCCCACCACTTCACCTTCGACACGCATCTCCTCCGTCGCCGGGTTGATGTTTTCGAACGCCGATGCGAGGAGTTTGTAGGCATGCGCGGGCAGTCGGAAGCCACGTTCCCACTCTGGGACTACGACCATCTCGTACGCGTCCGTGTTCTCGTAGAAGTCGCGTACCTTAGGGTGTACAGCGTCGGCGTCGAAACCCCTCTCTCCGTCACGGCTTTCACGGTCGTACGCTCCCAAGTCGTCTATCATACCCGTCGCCTCCGTCTCCTCGGCAACACCAGCGCGCTCGAAGAAGTCCTTTCCTACCTTCCACCTCGCGCGTAGATTGCTGAAGGGAACGCCGGGCGCA
Source organism: Halobacteriales archaeon (assembly GCA_034522195.1). Lineage (GTDB taxonomy): Archaea > Halobacteriota > Halobacteria > Halobacteriales > Halorutilaceae > Halorutilus. The sequence goes on from JAXHLL010000006.1 coordinate 646,825, forward strand.
GGGACACGCGCCCTCAAAGAGCCGTCGCGTGAGGCGAGCCACCAGCCCGTCGCACCGACGACGCCGAAGCCGAGCGACGCCAAGACACCGTGCGTGACGACCATCGTCGGTATGTCGAGCAAGCCGCGCTCCGCCTCCGCGGCGTGCGTAAATCCGTAGCTCCTGCTCGCGTACGCGAAGCCGAGCGCGACGACGGCGACGACAGAAACGAGAGAGAAGCCGACGAGCGCGCCTGCTAGACGGTCGAGTTCGGGTACGACGTGCCTGAGTCCGAGCAAGGCGATGGTCACGACAGAGACCGCCAAGACGGCGACACCGACGAGTTCGACGAAAGGCGAGAAAGCGATGCCGATACCGACGAGACCGGGCGAGAAGACGACGCCGTACGCCGCGAGAGCGAAAGCGCGTGACGAGGAACCTCCGCGGACGAGCGCGCGTCCCGTCGTGCCGAGAAGGACGGGCAGAACGAAGCCCGCGTAGTGGAAATGCACCGCGGTGAGAGTGACGATGATACCTTCGAAGCCGAGAGGTTCGGCTCCTGCGCGTGAAGCGACGAGCCAGAAGCCGCCGACGGGAAGGTAGAGCGCGCCAGCGTCCAGAAGCAGTTCCTCAGCAGGACGCGCACCACGGGGCAGGAGACGCCACAGACCGAACGCCGCGACGACGAGCGTGAGGACGAACCACGGCAGAGCGAGCAGCAAAGCCGTCGTTCCGGCGGCGGCGAAGAACGAGACGACGGCCGACGCAGCAGCGACCGGTTGCGCGTACACCGCCGCCCGGTACCAGTAAGACTGGGTTCCGTCGCGCCGCGGCGTCGAAAGTAGGCGCAGGCAGAGCGGCACGACGACTAAGACGGCAAGAGCGAGGAACATCTCGACGTTACCGAGGGCGTGCGCGTCGAACACGCGAGACGCGACGACACCGAGCCAGACCACAGCACCGACCGCCGTGCTCCCTTCCGCGTAGGCGTGTACGCGCAAGCCGCCGTCCTCAGGGAGCATACGCGACGCGCGTTCGTGGCTCTCAGCCATGCTCGGAAGATATGTGTCCACGACAGATAAAATAATCCATTCGAACTCCGACAGAAAGTCGAAAGAGAAAGCGTGATGTGGCTCCAAAACCACGTTAAAACAACAAGGTGATACTATTTCTGAGACGCCCGAAGTAGCGACGGGAGCCGGTACGCAGGAATCCGAGATAGACGACGCGCATGTCCTCGAACTTTTCGAGCCTTCGCTCCGCGAGTGGTGGGTCGAGGAGTTCGGTGAGTACGTCGATATCAACAACGGATACTTCACGCCGCCTCAGAAGGAGGCTGTGCCGCTCATACACAACGAAGAGAACGTCTTAGTTGCGTCGCCGACGGGGAGCGGCAAGACGCTCGCATCCTTCTCGTCCATCATAAACGAGCTTCTGATAAAGAGCAAACGCGACGCGCTCGAAAACTCGGTCTACTGCCTCTATGTCTCGCCGCTCAAGTCGCTGGCGAACGATATACACCGCAACCTCGAAATACCCCTCGAAGGAGTCGACGAAATCGCGCAGGAGAACGGACACGAAGCCGTCGAGATACGCCACGCGATACGCCACGGCGACACGTCTTCGAACGAGCGTCAGAAGATGCTCGAAACGACGCCGCACATACTCAACACGACGCCCGAGACACTCGCCATACTTCTCGACTCGCCCAAGTTCCGCGAGAAGCTACGCACCGTCGAGTACGTCGTCGTGGACGAGATTCATTCGCTCGCGGAAGGGAAGCGCGGTACGCATCTCTCCGTCTCGCTGGAGCGTCTCGAAGAACTCGCGTACGGTTCGCCGACGCGCATCGGATGCTCGGCGACGGTCGAACCCCTCGACAAGATGGCTGAGTTCTTGGTGGGCTGGAACGCCGAAGACGACGAACCGCGCGACTACAACGTCGTCGACACGCGTTTCGTCCGTGACTTCGACATAAAGCTCCACTGTCCGACGGACGATTTGATTCACACTCCGAACAACGAGATACAGGACGGCTTCTACGGGAAGCTACACGAACTCGTTCAGGCGCACGAGAACACGCTAATCTTCACCAACACACGTAGCGGCGCGGAGCGCGTCCTCCACAACCTCCGCGAGAGGTACGATGTGTACGACGACGAAAACTCGGGATGCCACCACGGTTCGTTGGGTAAGGGGAGCAGGAAGGAGATAGAGGAGAAACTGAAGCGCGGCGACGTCGACTTCGTGACCACCTCCACTTCGCTCGAACTCGGCGTTGACATGCCCCACATAGACCTCGTCGTGCAGGTCGGTTCGCCCAAGAGCGTTGCTGGACTCTTACAGCGCATCGGACGCGCGGGGCACTCGCTCGGACAGAAGGTCGAAGGACGTGTCGTCGCGCTCGACCGCGACGAACTTATTGAGTGCGCCGTGATGCTCAAGAAGGCGGAGGAGGGATTCATCGATCGCGTCTTCGTGCCCGAGAACGCGCAGGACGTTCTCGCACAGCATGTCTACGGCATGGCGATAAACCACGTTTGGAAGGAAGAGGAGATGGTGCGTGTCATCAAGAGCGCGTACCCCTACCGCAACTACGAGTACGAGGACTGGGAGAGACTCGTCAAATACCTCACGGCGGGCTACGAGGGAATGGAAGACCGCAACGTCTACGCCAAGATATGGCGCGACGAGAACGACCCGCCGGGCGGAGAGTACCATTATCCGGAGTTCGAGACGGGCGAGACGCTAATCGGAAAACGCGGACGGATGGCGCGCCCTATCTACATGCAGAACATCGGCACCATACCGGACTCGTTCTCGTGCGACGTCTTCATACGCGGCACCGACGACTGGGTCGGCGACCTCGACGAGAACTACTTAGACGGTCTCGAAAAGGGCGACGTCTTCGTCTTGGGCGGTTCGAACTACGAGTTCAAGTACCGTCGTGGCTCCAAGGTCTACGTCGACCCGACGAGCGAAGCACCGACCGTACCGTCTTGGTTCTCCGAACGCCTTCCGCTTTCGTACGACCTTGGACGCGAAATCTTGCGGTTCAAACGCGAGATGGTGGAGCGTGTCCGCGACGGCGATGAGGCGGCGCGCGGATGGCTCTCGGAGTTCCCTATCGACTCGAACTCCGTCGAGAGTATCCTACGAATCTTCGACGAACAACTGCGTTACGCCGGACGCATAAGCATCTCGACCGACGAGCAGTTCGTGGTCGAACAGGTCGTCGATGTAGAGGCGGAACGACGCCACTACTACTTCCACTCGAACTACGGCAGGAAGTTCAACGACGGCATGTCGCGTATCGTCGCGCATGAGGCGTCGCGGCGCATAGGGACAAACGTCAAGATTTCTGTGGCGGACAACGGATTCGCGCTTTCGATACCGTCGAACAGGAAGATGGACGTCTACGACATCATGGAGAGCGTCCGTCCGGAGAACGCAGAAGACATCCTGCGCGAAGCACTCAACGGTAGCGAACTACTCAAGCGTTACTTCCGCATAAACGCGACGCGCTCGCTGATGATTCTGCGCAACTACAAAGGCAGGTCGAAGAGCGCGGCGCGTCAGCAGGTGAGTTCGGACATGCTCATCAACTACGCAGAGGACTTAGAAGACTTCGCTGTCTTGGATGAGACGTACAGAGAAGTCATGGAGGACAAACTTGACATCGAACACGTGAAAGACGTTCTGCGCGAGATACACGACGGCGAATTAGACGTGTACGCAATCGAACCCGACTCGCCGACACCGATGGCGTTCGGCATAGCGTCCTTGGCGGCGAGCGACGTGGTTCTCGCCGAAGACGAGGACGAGGTTCTGCGCGAATTCCACGCGCGCGTCATGGACGCCATCGGGGACTAGGACGCTATCGGGGACTGAACAGCCTTCTTGGACAGCTTATGTCGCTGTCTCTCTTGCGACAGCTACCGTCACGACACCGACGCCGACGCACAGAAGACCTAGGTAGACATACGGCGAGCGCACGGGCGGTTCTGCGACTAACGCGCCGACGACATAGGCGACGCCGTAGACAAGTGGAAAGACGATAACCGCCGTCGCCGTCGGTCTGCGTCCGACACGCTCTGGAAGCCGGTGCAACCGCGACTTTCCCGCTCGCATCGCCGTGTAGACGACGAACCAGAATCCTGCGAGCGTCCCGACGTACGCCTCCGCGCCAGCGAACTCGCCTACGACCGGCGCGAGAAGCGACGCTATGTAGACGGCGAGAACGGCGTCGAAGACTGTACGGTAGTTCAACGTCTGCCGCGCTTGACGACCTGTGCTCCGTCGCCGACACGTGCCTGAAACGCGCGTGACTCGACGCCAGCGTCCCAGAAACCTTCGACGAAGGCTTCCGCAACGTCGGGTTTGTCTTCGCGCTCACAGACGGCTAAGAGCGCGGGACCAGCACCGCTTATCGTTACGCCCGTCGCGCCCGCTTCGAGTGCCGCCTTGCGCGCGACATCATAACCTTCGATAAGCGGCGCGCGTGCTTCCTCCACCACCTCGTCGTACATTCCTCTGCCTATCATCTCCACATCGTCCCGTAAGACGCCGGCGACGACATGCGAGGCGTCGGCGACTGTCGTCGAACGCTGTTCGAGTGAGACCGACGAAGGAAGTTCGCCGCGTGCGTCGCGCGTGCTAACGACGATATCGGGTAGCGCGACGACGCAGTGGAAGTCCGCTTCGAAACCCGTCGTGTTCTCGTCCGAGACAGTAAAGCCGCCCGCGATACACGGCGCGACGTTGTCCTTGTGCGCCTCGCCGCTGACAACCTTCTCGCCCTGCGCCGCGGCGTGAATCAGTTCGTCCTGAGAAAGGTTCAGGTCGTAGAGTTCATCGGCGGCGACAGCGACACCCGCGGCACTAGCCGCGCTCGAACCCAAACCGCTCGAAGGACGGACGCCCTTGTCCATCTCGACGCGCGCAGTAACTCCAAGACTACGTAGAACCTCGCCCGCCGTGTTCTTGTCGGGGTCCTCGGGTATGAACTGCGCTCCCGCGCCCTCAACCCTTATGCTCGTCTCGTCCGCCTTTGTGAGACGGACGATGTCGGCGGGCTTGTCGAGAGCGATGCCGAAGACATCGAATCCGCTCCCGAGGTTCGCGCTCGTGGCGGGCGCGCGTACCTCTATCATGGAGTTACCTTCGAAAGACCGACTCTTAAAACGCGGGCTTTTACGGCAGGATATTTCAACCCGCGCCACGACTTCGACGTATGAACCGAGTCTCGGCGAAGGACCTTTTCGAGAAAGACGAGCCGATAGTCATGGTAGCGGCGTACGACGCGCCGTCAGCCGAGATAGTCGACGACGTAGCCGACATTATCCTCATAGGAGACAGCGTCGGAAACACACGTCTCGGCTACGAAGACACGCTCCCCGTGACGCTAGAAGAGTCGCTTTCGCACACCGCCGCCGTCGCGCGCGGGAGCGAACGCGCGATGGTCGTCGGCGACATGCCCTTCGCTTCGTTCGGCGTCTCGAAGGAGGGGTCGGCGGAGAACGCTGTCCGTTACCTCAAGGAGGCGGGTGCGCAGGCTGTCAAATTAGAGACGCCCGTCGAAGGCGGCGTGAGCGTTGGAACCGTCCGCCGCCTCACGGAACTCGGTGTTCCGGTCATGGGACACGTCGGTCTCACGCCACAGCAGGTGCATCGGAAGGGATACAGGGTACAGGGACGCGACGAGGAAGAGGCGGACGCTATCGTCGAACGCGCGCTCGAACTCGAAAAGGCGGGTGTTTTCTCCCTCGTTCTCGAATCCGTTCCCGAGTCGCTCGGCGCGCGTGTGACGGACGAAATCGGCGTGCCGACCATCGGCATAGGTGCGGGACGCGATGTCGATGGTCAGGTTCTCGTATTCGACGACCTCGTCGGTCTGACAGACGGCACGCCGTCGTTCGTGAAGGAGTACGCAGACGTTCGCGGCGTAATGACGGAAGCGGTCGAGGAGTTCGCTGACGAGGTACGTGACGGCGAGTTTCCGGCGGACGAACACGTCTTCGGTGACGGCGGAAGCGGAGGAGACGGATGATGAACCCAAAGGACGACGCGAAAGACGAGGAACGTGAGGATGCGAAGAGACACGCGGGCGACTCCGCCGCGGAGGTCGCTGAGGACGGCGACGTCGTCGGTCTCGGCACAGGAAGTACGACAGCGTACGCGATACGCGCGCTCGGAAGGCGTGTCGAAGAAGGTCTCGACGTACGCGGCGTTCCTACTTCGCACGGTGCACGCGCTCTCGCCGTTGAGGAGGGCGTCCCCCTTACTTCGCTCGACGTTGCGAGACCGGACATCGCCATCGACGGCGCGGACGCCTTCGACGCATCGCTGAACCTCGTCAAGGGCGGCGGCGCGGCACACGCACGCGAGAAGGTCGTGGCGCTCTCCGCCGAACGCGTCGTAATCGTCGCCGACTGGACGAAGGAGCGCGACGAACTTGACGTTCCCGTGCCGCTCGAACTCCTCGACTTCGCCGTACCGCACGTCCGCGAGCGTGTAGAGGAACTCGGCGGCAAGTTCGCGTTACGTGAGTCGGGTGGAAAGGACGGTCCCGTCGTAACGGACAACGGAAACGTGGTCGCGGACGCGGAGTTCGACGGCTACGACGCACGCGAACTCGCCGAAGTTCTTGACGGCGTGACAGGTGTCGTCGAACACGGTCTTTTCGTGGATATAGCCGACGAGGTGCTCGTCGGGCGCGAAGACGGCGTGGAGGTTCTCCGAAGGTGACGGAACCAAAACTCGAAATCACCAGCGTCGATATAGCCGCTGTCGTCGGCGAACTCCAGAAGTACGTCGGTGCCAAGTTCGACAAGTTCTACCAGTACGGCGACGACACGGTGCGCGTCAAGATGCGCGACTACGACGAGGGACGCGCCGACCTTTTCGCGGAGGTGGGCGAGACGAAACGCCTGCATCTCGTCGACGAACCACCAGACGCGCCACAACGTCCGCCCAACCTGCCGATGCTGATGCGTAAACGCCTTTCGAGCGGCGAACTCGTCGCCGTCGAACAGCACGGATTCGACCGTGTGGTGCGTCTCGTCGGCGAGCGCGGCGACGAAACCTACGAGATAATCGTCGAACTGTTCGGCGACGGAAACTTCGTCTTCGCCGACTCCGAAGGCGTCGTTCTGCGCTCGCTCAGGACGGTTCGGCTCAAGACACGCACCGTCACAGGCGGCGAGCCTTACGAGTTCCCGCCCGAGCGTGTCGACCCATCGACGCTCTCGTACGACGAGTTCGTGGAGGAGATGGAGGAGAGCGACTCCGACATCGTCCGTACGCTTGCCTCTGTGCTCGGCTTCGGCGGTCTGTACGCCGAGGAACTCTGCGAACGCGCGGTCGTCGAGAAGGAACTCGGTATCGAAGAAGCGACAGAAGACGACTACGAGGCTGTCTACGACGAGATACGCGACCTGTTCGACCGCCTCGAATCCGGCAACCTCGAACCGCGCGTCGTCTACGACGGCGACGCTCCTATCGACGTAACGCCGTTTCCGCTCGTATGTCACGAAGAAAACGAGACGGAGGCGTACGAGACTTTCAACGAGGCACTCGACGCGTACTTCGCTGCCGTAGAGGAGTACGAGGAAGAGCAGGATGACGAAGGCGACGAGGCGGTACAGAAACAACGCCGTATCGTCGAACAGCAGGAGCGTGTCATAGAGGAACGTGAGGTAGAAGAAGAACGTCTGCGCGAGAAGGCTGAGACGCTTTACGAGAACTACGGTGTCGTTGACGAACTCCTGTCGGCGGTAGGTGAAGCGCGCTCCTCGGGCGCGACGTGGAACGAGGTGGAGGCGACGCTTGAAGAGGCGCGTGACGAGGGCGTCGAATCCGCCGAGATTGTCGAACGCGTCGATGCCCAGAACGACCGTGTCTACGTGACCCTTGACGGCTACGAGATACCGTTGAACCCGCGCGACGGCGTAGAGGCGAACGCGAGCGCGCTCTACGAGGCGGCGAAGGAGGTTGCGGAGAAACGTGAGGCGACGTACGAGGCACTCGAAGACGCGCGTGAAGAACTCGAAAGTATGCGCGAGGCGCGCGAGAGTGACGAGGAGGAGAGGGACGAGGACGAAACGACCACGCTCAAGCCGCGCGGTCAGGACTGGTACGACCGTTTCCGTTGGTTCCGCACCTCCGACGGCTTCCTCGTCATCGGAGGGCGCGACGCCGACCAGAACGACGAAATCTACAAGAAGTACACCGAACCCGACGACGTTTTCTTCCACACACAAGCACCCGGCGGTCCTATAACGGTTCTGAAGCGCGCCGAACCCGACGAACCCAAGAAGGACATCGAAGTGCCCGAACGCTCACGCGAGGAGACAGCACAGTTCGCTGGCATCTACTCGTCCATCTGGGACTCGGGACAGGGCGCGGCGGAGGTGTACAGCGTCCCTGCGTCGAACATCTCCAAGACGCCCGAGAGCGGAGAGTATATCGAGAAGGGAAGCGTCGTCGTCCGCGGCGACCGCACATACTACACCGTCGAGATGGAGGCGGCGGTAGGGATGCGACTGGACGAGGAGGCTGGCGTAATCGGCGGTCCGCCAGCACCCGTCGAGGACCGCGCGGCGTACACCGTCCGTCTTGAACCCGGAAGGTACTCACGTAACGACACGGCGCAGAAGGTATACCGGCGTTTCCGAGACGAACTCGACGAGGGCGTCGTCCGTCGTCTAACGAGCGTTGACGAGGTTCGCCGCTTCCTCCCACCGGGCGGTTCGCGTATCGTGGACGGATAGATGGCAGACGAAGTACTGAGATTTATTACGCGTCCGTGTATAGTGGTTCCATGACGCTGTCGGAACAGTTCTTGCTCGAACAGTTTCTGCTTGGCGTCTATCTCGGTATAGTTACAGGCATCCTACCGGGTGTCGTTGCGTGGAGTCTCGCCTTCATCTTCAAGTACTTTACGAGGGTTACAGTACCCGCGCTCGGTGTGATGGTGCTCGCCGTCGCGCTCGCGGGTGTACAGGGCGGCTTGCTCGGACTCCTTGACGTGCAGGGTGTCACGGCAGTCGTCGCCCTCTTGGTCGTCATGATGATTGCGATGTACTGCCACAGCCAAGGTGACAAGATGGGTGCCGAGTTCCCTCACCGTGTCACACTCAAGAGCCTGAAAGAACGGACTCTCCCTGCCGATGTCATAGAGAAGGTCGGCAGGTTCGGTCAGGTGCGCATAAACGTAGTCGGCGAGGTGGTCGAGATGGAGGGTTACGCTCCCGTCTCGGAGGAGACGAAGGCTCTCATAAAGGAGGGCGAGTGGACGTTCCCTGCCGACCTCTCTGTCTCGGAACTCGAAAACAGGATGGCTGAGAATCTTGTCGAGAAGTTCGAGCTTTCGGACGTTTCGGTTTCGATAGACGACGAAGGCAAAGCAACGGTTATCGCCGCGCCGTCGATGGCTGGTCTCTCCAAACGGATATCGAGCGGGAAACGCGCTGTCTCTTTCGGCGCGCTCGTGCCTACGGGGCTAGCGCGCGGCGACGAGGTGACCGTGGAGATGGACGGCTCGTCCTTTGAGGGTACTGTCGTGAGCGCGATGTCGGGGAAGGGGGGCGAGAAGCAAGACACGGAGAAGTCAGAAACCCCCACGGCTGAGACCGACGGGAGCGTCGGGGAGGTCGAAAAAAAGGTATCTTCGTCGGCACCTTCGACGACGGGCGGCGAGGGACGTGTCACGGTCGCTGTTGACAGGACGACGGCGAACGAGATACTCGAAGGCGAGCCTGACAAGATGCTCGTGACCTCACGCGGAACGAGGCGTGAGTACGAACTCGTCTCGGTTCTCAAGTCGGCTGGTAAGCAGTTCAGGAAAGTAACCGTCGCTTCCGTCGGCGAGGACGAGACGCTCGGAAGCCTCGACGTACGCGAGAACTTCGGTGTCATCGTCCTTGCTGTCAAGAGGGGGCAGGAACGTATACTCGCACCCCGCGGTGACGAGCCTCTGAGGACAGGAGACGACCTCTTCGTCGTAGGAGACAGGACGGGGATAGACGCGTTTGAGGAGGCTCTGAGATGACGGCTGTCGTCGAAGGTATCGTTTCGGAGATACAGCCCGTCGAGGCTGTCGTAGCCGTCGTGGCTCTCGCTTTCGCTTCCGCCGTCGTCGCGGCTACCGTCGCCTTCTCCGCACGTATCTACTCGCGCGAACCCTCCCCCGGCGCGCTGAACGTCCTTGCTGGCTTGGGTGCGATAGCCGTCTGGCTAAATCTCTCGGGGTCTCTCGGGAACTTCATACAGGGCGAGACACAGCTTGTACAGGCGGGTACTGCTTTCGTCAACCTCGCTTCCATAACAGTCGGCTCCCTGACCGCAAGCTACGGCGGGAAGCTGGGTGACAGGGCGGCTGTCGAGTTCTCGACGCTCTCGAAGGCATCGTACGACGGCGACGTGACGCGCATGGTCCGTTCCGCGGGCAGGACTGTGACCGTCGAGGTACCCGACGCCGACAGGATAGAGGACATAGACGGCTACGACCCCGTCTCGGACGATACGAAGAAGAAGCTCGCGGGCAAGCGGTTCGTCTTCCCGCGCGGCATGACTGTCGCCGAGCTACACCGAAGGGTTACTGACCGTCTCAAGGAGGACTACGAGGTCGGATACGTCGATGTCGAACTCGAAGCGAACGGCGAGGTTGAGTTCTTGGGTCTCGGAAGAGGCGTCTCGGGTATCGGTCCGACTCTCGGTCCGGGAACGTGCGCCGTCGCAGTTCGCGCGGACCCAGCGTACAGCTCGGGACCCGGCGACAACGTTCAGCTCTGGATGAAGAACGAAGACGGCACAGCCGAACGCATCGCTTCCGGCGAGTTACGCGCCACGGTCGGCGACGTGGTAACGGTCGCGCTCGACGAGAACGACGCCAAAAAGGTCAGTCCGTCCGAGACGTACAGGCTTGTAACCCTGCCTTCGGAGAAAGGTCCCGAGCGTCAGTTCGCGTCGATGCTCCGGTCCGCCGACGAGACGATGTCCGTCGTGACAGTCACGGAGGAAAGCGCGCTCGTCGGTACGGAGATTGGTGCTGTAGCCGTCCCCGTCGTGGCTGTGCGCGCCCCCGACGGCGAGGTCGTGGCTGTGCCGCCGAAGGCACGCGTTGTCTCTGAGGGTGACACTCTCTACGTCGTTGGTCGTCCCGAGGAGCTAAGGAGGCTCGACACGTCGTCAGCGACCGACTGAGACGGTGATGTACACGGTTTCGGAGATATATCGGGGACAGCGTCGGCTTGTACCAACTCGAATAAGCTGTGATTACGGTACTTTAGGAGTCCTTACGGCGAGCATACTGTTGTTCAGCCGTGCTTACAGTATATCCAGCCAAGCTTACTCGTCGGTGAAGTGTGTAAAGTATCTCCGGGGTATTTTATAATCGAGGACACACATCTGGGTATGTGGCAGAGGAGAAAGAACCAAAACAACGACCGAGGAAACAGAAACAAGCCCAGAGGTGCCCGGAACGTCAACCAGAATGCGGTCTTCTTCGAGTGTGACATATGCGGTTTCAGGTTTCAGGAGAACCCTAACCAGGACTTCATAGAGTGCCCACAGTGCGGCAGTGACGACACGAGACGGGTATAGACTATAGACACGACAGACCACATGGTCAGAGGCGATACGGTAGGCTTCTGTAAGCGGTTTTGGTTCGTCACGGTTTTACCGACGGCGTTCTAACTGTCGTCGGATGAGAATTGGTACAGCAGAGGCAAGAAGAGGAACCGTCGCCAAGGGCTATGTTGACTTAGTTTCTTTCCCTACGGGGGGTACGGAGAAAGCACCCGTGATGATAGCGCGCGGTGAGGAAGAAGGACCGACACTCTGGCTAACCGCAAACCTGCACGGGAACGAGGTAGCCGGGATTCCTGTGGTGCACAGAATAGTTACGGAGGAGATAGCCGAACGTATACGCGGCGCGGTCGTCGGCGTCGTGACGCTCAACCCGAGCGGTCTGCGTAGCGCGGAGCGCACGTCGCACTACGACTCGCGCGACCCCAACAGGCTCTTCCCCGACTTCCGAGGCGACGGCGTGACGCGTTCGACGCAGGAACTCATAAACGAGAAGATATTCGGACATATCGAGCGCACAGCGGACGCGCTCGTCGACCTCCACTGCTCTAACATAGGTAGCGTGCCTTTCTCGATACGCGACCGCCTCCTCGTCTCGCCCGGTGAGAGGGACGCGCCCGAGATACGCGAACTCACCGAGATGCGCGATGCTGTCGTCGATGCTTTCGGATTCACGCCCGTAAACGGTTCGGGTGCCGAACGCACGGTCGAGGAACATTTACACAGGTCTCTTTCGGGCGCGTGCGTCAACAAGGCGCGTGTCCCCGCGTTCACGGCGGAACTCGGCTCCGACTACATCGTAGAGAGCGACGTGGTGGACGCCGCAGTCGTCGGCGTCCGTAACGTCCTGCGCGAACTCGGTATGCTTGACGGCGACTACGAGGAAGTACCCAACGTCGCCGACGTTCCCCACGAGTTCCCGACGCGGCGCACCAGCATCTCGTCGCCCGTCTCGGGTCTTCTGCGCAAACGTGTCGAACCCGGCGAACTCGTCCGCGAAGGCGAAGCAGTCGCCGAGGTCACCGACTCCTTCGGCGAGACGAAACACGTCGTCGAGGCTCACAGAGACGGCTGGGTGACTTCGTTCCAGTTAGGCATGGGGGTCGAAGAAGGCTCGCTCGTCTGCTACTACGCCGAGCGTGCCGAGGACGACGAACTCGTGGAGACGTACGAACCGTGAGCCGACTCGAACAGGACGCCGAACTGTTCCTGAAACGCGCCGAGGAACTCGCAGGCTTGCCAAAACGCGACGTTCAGAAGGAGATTTTCCGCCTCAAACGGAAGATGGAAGCGCGTTACGAGTTCGAGGTCGAAGGATTCGAGGATGACTACGAGGCGCGTCTTTCGACGGGCGAAGACGACGACCGCGCCGAGTTCGTAGTGGACCGGCGCGCGGACGAGACAGAGACAAACGCCTTCGTCGTGGTGGACGGCAAGGTAGTCGTCAACGAGGTTCGGAAGTACTGAGACACTGAGGACAGCGACACGCGTTCACTGGTCGAGAACGACGACACGACGCGTCAGCGAGCGGTGGACGCGGTCCTCGACGCGTTCTACGACATCGAAGCCCGCGTCGCGCGCGGTTTCGTCGAGCCAACCGTCCGACACGGCGACGACGCGTCCTTCGCCGTCTGAGCGCACGACACGCCGCAGTTCTCCGAGAACGCTACGCGCGAGCGTCTCGGGCGACTCTCCCTCGACGTGCGAGGCGCGCCCGTAAGGCAGGTCCGTGACGGCGCAGTCCACAGAACCGTCGCACAGAGGAAGCGAACGTGCGTCTCCGACAAAAAGGCGTCCGTCGGCGTCTTCGCAGAACTCGCGCAGGTTCGTACGCGCGCCCTCGACCATCTCGCGCGAAGCGTCGCCTCCGACGGCACGTCCACCCGCGAGCGCGGACTCGACGAGGACGCCACCCGTGCCGCATGTCGGGTCGAGAACCGTCGCTCCGTCGTAGCCGCCCGCGATGTTCGAGAGGGTGCGCGCGAGCACGGGCGACATGCTTCCGGGCTTGAAGAACGGCTTTTCGGTCGGCGCGCGCCCTTCGAAACCCTCCGTTTCGCAGACGTGAAGACCGAAGAAGACGTTGCCTTCGGAGACGATAAGACGCACAACATCGTCCGGCGCGTCGAGGTTCACAGGTGCGCGTTCGGCGAAGACGCCGCCGACACGTCGTTCGAGTTCCGTCGAAGAAACACCGTCGCCGTCACCGCCGTTGTCACCGTGGACACGCGCTCGTACAGCGAAGCTACCGTCGAGCGAAACGTCGAGTTCGCGCGCCTTCTCGACTGCCTTCTCGACGGTCGCACCGCTCCTGCCGAGGTAGCGCGAAACACGGTGCGACGCTCCCAACTGGCGTGTAACGCGCGGTTCACGCACGACGGCGTATCCGTACCCTTCCTCAATTACCTCGCCGACAGCGCGCGCTTCTGCGACTGCGAGTTCGTGGTTCGACTCCTTGAGTTCGAGGAGGTAGAGACTCACGGTGCGAGATGAGGGCGAAGTTTAATGAAGTTTTATATACGTTTATATATACAGTTTAAGTAGGCATGAGCGAAGCAAGGGATCCCAAGGAAACGATAGAGATTGAGAACGTCGTAGCTTCGACGGCGATAGGGCAGGAGTTGGACCTCGAAAAGGTGACGTTAGACATGGAGGGCGCGGACTACGACCCGGAGCAGTTCCCCGGTCTGGTCTACCGCACGGAGGAGCCTAAGACCGCCGCGCTCATCTTCAGGTCGGGCAAAATCGTCTGCACGGGCGCGAAGAGTCCCGAGGATGTGGACAAGGGGCTGAAAATCGTCTTCGGTAAACTGCGCGACTTAGGTATCGAGGTCGACGAAAGCCCCGAAATCAAGGTACAGAACATCGTTGCGAGCGCGGACTTAGGACACGACCTCAACCTCAACGCAATCGCAATCGGTCTCGGTCTCGAAAACATCGAGTACGAACCCGAACAGTTCCCCGGTTTGGTTTACAGACTCGACGACCCTCAGGTCGTTGTCCTCCTGTTCGGTAGCGGAAAGTTAGTAGTCACGGGCGGCGAACACCCTTCGGACGCAGACGAGGCTGTCGATAAGATAGTGGCGCAACTGCGCGAACTCGACCTGCTCGGCTGAACGAGCGAAGCATGGACGCCGACGGCGCGGGAATCGAGCATCGATGGTCGGGGTACCTCGACACGTACGTGCAGGTCGGGGTGGCAGGCGGACGTGTCGTGAGTGTCACGTTTACCGACGAACCCACACCAGAGAGCGAGGAGGTCGAAAAGGACGGAACCGACGCGCTCGAAGCCGTCTTCGAGTACCTCGACGCCGAAACGCGTGCGACGCCCGACGTGCCCTACGCGCTCACAGTCTCGGGCGTCGAGAGAAGCGCGCTCGAAAGAACGCGCGATATTCCTTACGGAACGACTTTGACGTACGACGAGTTCGCGGATTCGCTCGGCGAGGACGACGTAGAGAGGGTGCGGGACGCCCTGCACGCGAATCCCGTGCCAATCGTTCTGCCGTCACACCGCGTCGTCGCGGAAGACGGTGTGGGCGGATTCGCAGGACCGCGCCGTGTCAAGAGGCTTCTCTTGAAGCTAGAGGACTGACGCGGTCGGAGTCCGTGGGGTATCCTCGCCGCGACAAAGCCTTCGGGTATCCATGGACAAGCCTTTTTACGATACGCTATGTCCCCTAGTTATGTCCCTCGGCGACAGCACAATTATACGTATCATACTGATAATCGTCGTTATCTGGCTCGCACTCAACGTCCTCGGTGACTTCCTTGACCTCATCGCCAACTCGTTGATTGTGGCAGTAATCGTGATAGTCTTGATTCTGTGGTACCTCGACATCATCTAACCTACTGGTCGTCGCCGTCTAGGTCGCGTAGCCTCTGTACACCCTCGACCTCGTCGACGACATCCTCGACGGGGTCCGGGACGAGCGAACGCCAGTCGTCGCCTTCGAGCATCCGTCTGCGTATCTCGCTCCCCGAGAACCTGTCGCGCTCGAACATCGGGCTTCTGCGTATCTCCGCGCCTTCCTCCTCGAAAAGGCGCACGATGAGCGGGTTGTTCGAGTAGACGGCGTCGAAGGGCGGGCACATCGAACGGACGTGGGTGGTCCAGACGGCGTTCCTGTTGAGGTCCTCGATGGGGATGGCGTAGACCGTAGTCTCGCGGTCTTCGAGCGTCTTGGTTATCATGCTGACGCGCTCTCCCGCCGTGAACGGGTTGCGTATCGAATGTGACATCTGCGCGCTCCCGACGGCGACGACGACCTCGTCCACGTCTTCGTCCTCGGCTATGTTGTCCACCACCATCTCGTGCCCCTTGTGGAACGGCTGGAAACGTCCGACGTAGAGTCCGCGCATACGGGCGGTTTCGACGCACGCCGGATTAAGCTTTGGCTTCGCGGTTCGGCGGGGCAAGAGATAACACCGTCGCGCGCATCGGCTACTGTATGGACTGTTTCGAGTCAGCGGTCGGTATCGCTGAGCGTGTCAGGGCGGGCGAACTCGACCCTGTCGAGGTCGTTGATGCATGCGTCGAACGCATAGAGGACAGGAACGAGGTCACGAACGCGTATGTCACTGTAATCGGCGACGAGGCGCGTGAGAGGGCGCGTGAGATACGTGAGAGCGTCGAGAACGGAGAGGCGGGGGACCTTCCGCTCGCGGGCGTGCCTGTCGCTGTGAAGGACCTCTCGGAGTCGAAGGAAGGAGTGCGGCATACGATGGGTCTGAAGCCTCTCTCCGACAACGTCGCCGAGGAGACGACCGTCACCGTCGAACGTCTCGAAGAAGCGGGCGCGGTCGTCGTCGGCACGACAAACACGCC
This sequence comes from Halobacteriales archaeon, assembly GCA_034522195.1. Taxonomy (GTDB): domain Archaea; phylum Halobacteriota; class Halobacteria; order Halobacteriales; family Halorutilaceae; genus Halorutilus. The sequence continues at coordinate 663,221 of JAXHLL010000006.1, forward strand.
CGAACTCGGTCACACGGTAAGGACAAAAAACCTTCTGCAGGGTCCGACATCGACGCCATTCGACACAGAACGGAACTCCGGTGGTTCGTCCGGAGGTAGCGCGGCGGCACTCGCGGACGGCCTCTGCGCGATAGCGACGGGTTCTGACGTCGGCGGTTCTCTCCGAACCCCCGCGTCGTGTTGCGGCGTCCTGTCGGTAAAGCCGAGCCACGGCGTCGTGCCGCGTGGCAACCCTGTAAACGGCTTCCGCGGGCACACTCCCGTCGGCGTCTTAGGACCGATGGCGCGTGACGTAGAGAGCCTCGCGCTGATGTTCGACGTTGTCGCAGGGAAGGACGCGACCGACCCTTTCAGCGTCCCGAAGAACGAAGGCTACCACGACGCCGTCGTCGACGCTCCCGTACCCACAGAACTCGAAGTCGCGTACTCGCCCGACCTCGGTCTGTTCTCGATAGCACCCGAGGTGCGCGGCGCGATAGAAGACACCCTTTCGGAACTCGAAGACTCAGGAGCGACGGTCGATGAGGTTTCTCTCGACACCCCCAACTTCGGCGCGCTCACACACGCCTACAGCCTTCAGGTGACGACGTTCTTCGCAACCGCGGTCGAGGAGATTAACGAGGCGTTGGGTATCGACCTCCTCGGCGACCACGCTGACGAACTCCCGAATGACCTCAAGACGCTCGTTTCGATGGGCGAGACGAACGACGTAATGGACTACACGAAGGCGGACTTCGTGCGTACCGACCTGTACGGCGAGGTGCAGAACGTCGTTGAGGAGTACGACGCGCTCGTCTGTCCGACTCTCGCAACGCCTCCGCTTACACACGACGAACCGATGCCGACCGAGATAGACGGTGAACCCACGAACGGTCTGCCGACTAGTTGGATGCTCTCGTGGATATTCAACATGACAGGACATCCTGTCGTCAACGTGCCCGCAGGGACGGCGGACGGTCTGCCCGTCGGCGCGCAGTTGGTCGGCGAGACTTACGACGAAACCACGCTCTTAGGTGTAGCGCGCGCCGTCGAGGAGACGAGCGGCTGGACCTACCCCGACGAATGACTCGTCGAGCGTGAACAAAGGACGACGCGACTAGAGACAGTCTTTTAGGCTCAGAACCCGCAGATAGGGTATGGAAGAACCGTTCGACGATGTCTACGACGACAAGTTCGACTTAGACGACGCCGTCGAGGTCCACGGCGTCGACACCGCCGACTCACGTGTCATCGACGAGCTAATCGAGGGTGTCGAACCCGAGGACGTGGACGTTGACGGTCTCATAGAGGCAGGGGTGGGGTACGTCTCCATAAACCGTTTCGAGCAAGCAGTCGAGGCTTTCGACCGTGCTATAAGGTTCGACGAGGAGAATCAGGAGGCGTGGGTAAACAAAGGCTTCGCGCACGCCGAGATGGAGGAGTACGACCGCGCTATCGGCGCGTACGAGGAGGCTCTGCGCGTCAGCGAGGACGACGAGTTCGCCGCGGAAGCACTCGTCAACAAAGCCTATGCGGAGTACGAGTCACGCCGTGGCGACCCTCTCGAAACCGTCGAGCGCGCGCTCGAAATAGACGACCGCATGCCCGAAGGATGGTACAACCGTGCCGTCTTCCTCAACGAGCGCGGACAGCACGAGGAAGCTCTGCGGTGTATCGACAACGCGCTCTCGCTCGGTCTGCGCGGTCCGCGCGCTCTCGACGAGAAGGCGCGCGCGCTCGAAGAACTCGGACGGTACGAGGAGGCGGAGGAACTGCGCGAGGAGGCTGTCGAGAAAAGCGAGACACAGGGGGAGGAAGGTATGCGGCTGTGATAGTTCTGGAGACTTACGACACGGAGCAAGGGCTGATGGTCGCCGCCGCCGACGCTTCGGTCGTCGGCGAGCTTTTCGAGGAAGGGGAAGTACGTATCGACGTTGACGAGGAGTTCTACGGGAGCAGGGACGCGACCGTGCCGCGCGAAGAGGTCGTTAATAGCCTGAGAAGCGCGGCAATCGCAAACCTCGTCGGCGAACGTGCCGTGGAAGCGGGTATTGAGGCGAACGTCGTAGACGAAGAGAACGTCCTGCGTGTCGCGGGTGTTCCGCACGCACAGATGGTACGGCTGTGACCGTACAGAAAGACGCGAACGACAGGCTTTCTTAGCTCCACGAAAAAGTTCGGAACATGGTAAGCAGACGGAAGCTCGCTTTCGCAGGGATAGCAGTCGTAGCCTTGGTTTCGCTACCGTCTTTTCTCGAACACGTCTCTTGGTTCGTCTCGGGACAGGTGGACGCCGCTATCATACAGGGACGCTGGGACATCGTCGCTCTGAACGCTGTCGTCTTCCTCCTCGTCGTCCTGCCTCTCGTCTTCGGTATGCGGTGGCGCGTTGACTGGCGTTCGGGTTCGCTCGGTGTCTACGCCGCTTTCATCGTCTCGCTCTTCGTCGAGATGTACGGCGTACCTCTAACCGTCTATCTCACGTCTCCGGTTCTGTCCGCGGGTGCGGTAGGGCAGGCACACCCCCATCCGGTGATTCTGGAGTTCACAGTCCTCAACCAGTCTTTCGTCATGACTTTCTGGAAACTCGTCGGCGCGGGGATAACGACGCTCGGCATCATCATCGTCGCTGTCGGCTGGGTGACCATATACCGCTCCGACGAGGAGGTCGTCTCGTCGGGTATATACGCGTACTCGCGCCATCCGCAGTACGTCGGCATCCTGCTCGTCGTATTCGGCTGGTTCGTCCACTGGCCCTCGCTACTCACGCTCGCTCTCCTCCCCGTCCTTGCGTACTTCTACTACAGGCTCGCTCTCGTCGAGGAGGAGGAGGTACGCGACGAACTCGGCGAGGCGTACGACGAGTACGCCGAGACGACTCCGAGGTTCGTCTGACGACTTCGCGGCAAACTTTTCCGTAGCCGACGCGTTTCTCCTTACATGACCAACGAAGAGGAGACTCAGGCGATGAGCCGTCTCCTGACGCGCGGCGCGAAGATGCTTCAGGAGGGTTGCGACGACTGCGGAAACCCGCTTTTCCGGTACAGCGGAGAGGTCGTCTGCCCCGTCTGTAACGAGCGTCGGAGCACGGACGCTGAAGACGCGGACGACGACGAAGAAGTCTGCGAGGAAACGACGGACACAACCGACACAGACCGTGCCGAAGACGCCAGCACGACCGAGGATTCCGACGCGGCAGATACGCGCAAAAGAGACACCAAGATGGACGAACATCTGCGCGTCCTCGCGAAAAAACTCGCACGTGACGCCGTCGAACGCTCGGACGACATCGAGGCTGTCGAGAGGCGTCTCGACGCTCTCGAAAGGACGCTCGGTCTACTGAGTCGGTAGAAGGGACCGCAAATATGATGTTCCGTAAGCGCGCAAGACAGGCGTATGGACAAGAAGGGCGTAGGGGGTGTCGTCGTTCTCCTCCTCCTGAGCGTCTTCGGTGCTTTCTTCGTCGCACCCGTCTTCCAGCATCAGGTCGCCGTGCAGGAGAACACGGCGACGACGACCGCGACGGTCACGGCAACCGACATCGACGTGAAGACCGACGACGAGGGCGACGAATCGTACAGCCCTGTCGTGACCTACACGTACACCGTCGAAGGCGAGACGTACGAGAACGACAACGTCTTCCCCGGTGGTTTCCAGAGATGGCGTGACAGCCGTTCTTGGGCGGAAGGCATCGTCGCCGAACACGATGTCGGAACCGAGGCAACGGTAAGCTACAACCCCGATGACCCGACGAGGGCGTACATACGTAACGACGGTCTTCCTTCTTCGTGGATACTCGGCGTCGCGTACGCGCTCGTCGCTCTCCTCGGTGCCGGATGGCTGATACGTGCGGGTATCCGGCGTTGGAGACAGAGGAGTCTGATGGAGGGCACACCGACGGAGAACGCGCGTTCCCTTTCCGTAGGCACCTCCGAAATAAAGGGTACTGCGGTAACAGGCGACGGCAAACCTCTTACCGCACCTTTCTCCGACGAAGAATGTGTCGTCGCCGAGTACGAGGTTGAGGAGTACGACGACGATGACGACGACAGCGGAGGTAGCTGGAAGACCATCGAGAAAGGCGTGTGGCACACGCCGTTCTACGTGGACGACGGCACGGGCAGGGTACTCGTACAGCCGCACGACGAAGCAACGTACGACCTCAGTCCCGGCGACAGAGCGACTACGTACGTCGATAGCTCAGACAGAGGTCCCGCACCGATACGCGAGTTCGTCGAGAAAGAGGGCATCGGCTTTCCGAGAAACGCACCCGGAAAGGACAACGACAGAAGGTACAGCCAGAACCTCATAAAGCCGGACGAGAACGTCTACGTCTTCGGAACCGCGTACCCGCGCGACGACGCGTCCGGCGCGGACAACGCCGAAAGGCTCGTTATCGGTATGGGCGAAGGAACCATGTCCGGCGGACCCATGTTCCTGATATCAGACGACAGCGAAAAGAACCTCGTCGCGCGGCGCAGGTGGGCACTCTGGCGGTTCCCTGTCGGCGGTCTTTTCCTGATAGCCGCGGTCTTCACACTCCTCGTCATCTTCGGTCCCGGACTCGGTGTGACGCTCCCGGTTCACTTCTGAGACTCACGCCGACTCCGTGTCCAGACGATGTAGGTCCCAGTAGAGCGCGACGAAGAAGACCGCGACGAAGAGGACGACGGCGAAGTAGGTTGAGCGCGCGAAGTACCTTCCCTCCGTGAGAAGCATGCCGACTTCGTCCAGAAAGACACCCATGCCGAGACCGTAGAGGACTGCGACAAGACGTTTCGAGTAGTTCTCGCGGAAGACTGCTATCCAGCCGATGACGGCGAGCGTCACGAAGCCGTAGAAGTAGTGGTGTATGTGCACCGCGCCGAAGTCGAGTTGGTGTATCGGCAGACCGAGGAAAGTGCCCGATGTCGTTTCCTCGCCGACGAGTCCTGCTGTGATGACGACGGCGCGAGCACCGACGAATCCGACTGCGAAAGAGACGAAGACTATGAAACGCAGACCGACCTGTTCGGCGGAGACTTCGTCGTGTTTCACGGTGGCGACGAAACCCTTCGTGAAGAGGTAGAAGGCACCAGCGACGGCGGAGACAAGGAATCCGTAGAGGACGACGAGGAAACGCGGCGTGACGTGCAGGTCGTCGGCGAGAGCGAGAACGGCGTCTGAGACGAGGTAACGGACGCCGACGACCGCTGTGTCGGGTACGAGCAGAGCGACGACGACGAGCGACAGACCTGCGGAGAAGCCGACGAAGGCGGCGGCTCTGTAAAAGACTGCGACCGCGCGTTTCGACATGCCGAGGTAGGTTTCGAGTGCTTCGTGGAGTTTCATACTATCCCTCGTACTCGCTCGCCACTACCTCGCGTATACGTTTCGCCGTCTTCTCTCCGACGCCCTCCGCTTCCTGTAGTTCGTCGGCGTCCGCCGTCATCACCGCCTCGACGCTACCGAACTCCTCCAAGAGCGCGCGCGCCGTCACAGGTCCCACGTCGGCGATGCTCGAAACGACGTACTCCTGCTGTTCCTTCAGCGTCGCGCTCGTCTTCTCGCCGTGGACTCGCGCTTCTCTGTCGCGCTCCTCCTGTTCACGCCGTGCCACCACACCGAGCGTCTCCGCCGTCTCTTCTTGGTCAGCGGTGAAGAGCACCGGCACGCCGTAATCGACGACGACCGAGGCGAGCGCGCCGCGTACTGCGTTCGGGTGGACGCCTGTCGCATAAAGCTGTTGACGTTCGCCTTCTAAGACGAGGAGGGGACGTGCGTACGACGAAGAGAGGTCGCCCATCTGGTCGAAGAGCGACCTTCCGCCCGTTAACGTGTCTAGGAAGTCGTCTACGGACTTACGCTCGACCGCGACACGGTCGCTCAGGACGTAGTCGCCGACTTCGAGGGTTTCGAGTTCCACGTCGATATCCTCCGACGAGTCGAGTTCACGTACGACCTTAGACTTCGTCTCGCGCTGGTCTGCGATGACTGTGGTTTCGTCGCTTTCGGCTTCCTCCTGTTCTTCGGCGTCGCTGTCCGTCTCCGTGTCCGTATCAAACTCGCCGAGCGACCGTTGCGAGTCGTCCAACTCGTCGTTTATCTCGTTCTCGACGCCCTTGAGTTCCTTTATTTCGCGCTCCATCTTGTCCTCCTTCCTGCGCGCGGACCAGAAGTACGCCTCGTCGCGTGTGTCCTTGGCTATTAGGACGACGACACGTCCGGCGCGTTTCCTTCCTGTCCTTCCGCGCCTCTGTATCGCACGTATCTCCGACGGAACGGGTTCGTAGAAGACAACCAAATCGACCTCGGGTATGTCGAGACCTTCCTCCGCGACGGAGGTTGCGACCAAGACGTTGTGGTTGCCGTCGCGGAAGTTGTCGAGAACTTCGCCCTGCTGTTTCTGCGTAAGACCCTCGTCTCCGTCCTTGTTCGTCTGCCCGACGAAACGTACGGGGCGCGCGTTTCCTCTGTCGAGAAACTCTACGAGCGTTGACGCCGTGTCGCGGTACTCCGTGAAGACGATGACGCGTGCGTCGTCTCCCTCGGACGATAGTTCGTCGAAGACGAGCGAGCGCAGAACGTCCATCTTGGGATGCACGCCCTCGTACTCCTCCGCGATTCTGCGCGCCTTCTGGACCTTCATCTCGCCCATGAGCCTCTTTACAGCCTTGCTACCACCCGACGAACGCGCCTCGTTCTCCAACTTCTCGAAGTACGAGACGAGTGTTTCGACGCCCTGCGTCTCGATTATCTCGACCGCATGGCGAAGCTTCATAACTTCGGCGTGCACCGACATCGCTGTGTAACCCGCCGACTCGCCGTCGTTCATCATGTCCTGTATCTCGCCGCGCGCGGCGAGAAGCTTCTTCATACGCATGTCGGGCTTCGCCTCGTCCACCGCGCCGAGTCTCTGGAGGCGTTCCATACGGTCCTTCACAACGTCGTTCAGAAGGTCGCGCACCTCCATAACGTCGTCCGGCACATCGACCTCCTTCCAGTCCACATCCGTGTCGTGTGTGTAGTCGGCGAGTGAAGGGTCGTCTTCGGTGACTATCTCGAAGTTCGTCAGACCGAGGTTTTCGCAGACCGCGAGAATCTCCTCCTTGTCCGAACCCGGCGAGGCGGTCATCCCTGTCACGAGCGGCGTGTCGGCTTCCTGTGCGTACTTGTCGGCGATGTAGTTGTACGCGTAGTCTCCTGTCGCGCGGTGGCACTCGTCGAATGTGAGGTGCGTAACTTCGTCGAGTTCGACACGTCCTGCGATAAGGTCGTTCTGCACCACCTGCGGCGTCGCTATCACGACACGTGCGTCGTCCCATTCGTCTGCACGGTCGTCGGGACGTACGTCGCCCGTGAAGACACGTATCTCGTCGTCGGGTATCGAAAGTGCCTCGCGGTAGAAAGCGACGTGTTGCTCAACAAGAGGCTTCGTCGGCGCGAGAAACAGCGACTTGCCGCCCTCGCGGTTGAGACGCGCCGCTGTCACGAGAAGCGAGACGGTCGTCTTGCCCGCGCCGGTCGGAAGGACGACGAGAGAAGGCTCCGCGAGCGCGGCACTCGAAAGCTGTAGCTGGTACATACGGCGTTCGACGACACCGTCTTCTAAGAGGTCGTGTTCTATGTACTCCGTACCCGTGTCCGTCTCCGCCTCTGACATTACCGGCTCTACGTCCTCTTGCGGGATAACTGTTAGCCGTTCGTCTTTCGGACGACGCTACTCAGAAAGGAAGGAAGTCGAGCAGATATCTGAGTATCTTACCTTCGTCTCTGTACTTCTTCCTCCTGTACTTCGCCTCTTTCTTTGCAAACTTCGAAGCGATACTCTTGTCGTCGCCTTTCGCACCCTCGGCGGCGAGCCTGTACGTCTTTTCGAGGCTTGGTAGCGAAACATCCTCTTCCTTCTTGACAGCGGATTCGTGTATGACGTAGTTCTTCTCGGCGAGGTGGTCGGCGTACTCAGAGAACCTGAAACCGTTGAACTTCGTCTCGACGAACCGCGTGCTGTCGAGCGGATTTTTGCTGTCAGCCGAGATGCTGATGTTCCCGACGCGTGCCCTGACGAAGTCCAGCGCGACCGGCTTCTCCGACTCTATCTCGAAAGACGCCTTACCGGTTCTCGCGCCCGTGAAATCGATGATAGCGTTGTTCTCCGACTCCGCGACCATGTTTAGTTCGCTCTTGAACCAGACGCTCTCGAAGCTAACGTCGTCTTTGAGTTCGACATCCAAGAAACTCGACCATCCTTGGAAGCTGGCGTCCTCGAAGCTTGCTCTTTCGGTGAAACTCGCACCCCTGAAAACGGAGTTCCCGTTGAACTCCGAGTTTCCGAAGTCCACGCTCCCGTCGAAGTCGGAGTACTGGAACTTCGTTTCCTTGTTGAATGTAGCACCCGTGAACTCCGTGTCTCCGTGAAACTCCGCGCCCGTGAAGTCCGCCTTGTCGAAGTTGACACGGCTCATGTACGTGTCGTCTCTGAAAACCGCGTTCTTGAAGCTCGTCTGCGCACCTTTCTGCTTCGAAAGCCGGAAGTTCGCGCCCTTCTCGAAGACAGCCTCCGAGAACTCCGCGCTGAGGTCGAACACGGCTTTTTCGAAGAGGACCTTGTCCATGAACCTCGTGCTGTCGAGGTTGACCTTTCCGTCAAAACTGCACCCACGGAAAGAGACACCTCCCTCGAAGACGGTGCTTGAGGCACCGAATATTTCGAGGTTGCTGTAGTCCGCTATGATATGCGAACCGACGACATCGCTTTCCAGTTCGAACCTGCCGTCGAACTCGGCGTTTCGTAGGTCGATTATCCTCGCGTTCTCTCCGAATCTCTCCTTCTCGACGACGGTAGCACCGAAGCTAGCACCGATGAAACGGCACGGCTCTCCCGGCTCTGTTGATTCGACGGTTCGCACGAAGGCGTTACGTACCTCGTCGTCCGAAACACCGGCTATCCGGCGGCTTTCGGTACCCAGATGGAAGACACAGTAGTCGCCGTCGGCGTGTGCGGGGTGTGGACACTCCCATGCCGAGTTCAGACTCGTCTTGGAACTTCCGCCCCCTTCGTCTGGTTCGAAAACGTATTTACAGATGCCAGCCATTAATATGGGTTAAATTTCGAGCTATTTATATCTTTGTCCATTAACCACCACTACCGTTCCGGACTTCTTTACATACGGACGGTTTCGATTTAGGGAAGCATTCCCTGTATCTCGTCGAGGTATACGTATCCTACCACGGCGACGCCGATTATAACCACGAGAATCAAGGCGTAGAGTCCGTACTCTCGGAAGATGTCTACGTAGTAGTTGAGTGCCTGTCCTTCGCTTCTGTACCTCTCTCTTCTGTACTTCGCTTCCTTCTTTGCGAACTTCGAGGCTATATCGCGCGCGTTCCCCTTCGCACCATCGGCGGCGAGCCTGTACGTCTTTTCGAGGCTTGAGGCAGACAGGTTTTCGTCTTTCTTGACGACGGAGTCGTGTATGACGTAGTTCGTCTCGGCGAGGTAGTCGGCGTACTCAGAGAATCTGAATCCGTTGAACTTCGTCTCTATGAAACGGACGTTGTCGAACGGGTTGTTCACCTTGCCTTCCATCGAAAGCCTGACGTTTCCTATACGCGCTTTCGTGAAGTCGAGTATGACGGGTTTGTACGGCTCTATCTCGAAGGACGCCTTGCCCATTCTCGCTCCGGAGAAGTCGATGACTGCGTTGTTCTCCGACTCCGCGACCATGTTTAGTTCGCTCTTGAACCAGACGCTCTCGAAGCACGCGTCCCGGTCGAACTTGACGTTGAGGAAGCTAACCCAGCCCTGAAAGCTCACGTCCCTGAAGTCGGCGTAGCCCAGGAACTTGACACCGCGGAACGTCGAGTTGCCGTTGAAGTCGGCGTTTTCGAACACAGAGACGGTTCCGAACTTGGCGTACTGGAACTTCGCCTCGTTCTTGAACACGGCACCTGTGAAGTCGGCGTCCGCGTAGAACTCCGCGCCCGTGAAGTCCACCTTGTCGAAGTTCGTGCTGTTCATGAGGACTTCGCCCTCGAAAACCGCGCCCTTGAACGTGGTCTTGACTCCGCTGTAGTTCGAACGCCGGAAGTCAACGTCGCCCTCGAAGACCGTGTCCGAGAACTCAGCGTTGAGTGCGAAGGACGCTTCCTCGAAAGAAACGTTGCCCTTGAACTTCGCGCCGTCGAGGTTGACCCTGCCTTCGAACCTGCATCCTACGAAGGAAACGTCGCCCTCGAAGACGACGTTCGGTGCTACGAACCTTTCGAACTCGCTGTAGTCGAGCAGTATGTCGGACTCCACCACGTCGCAGTCCAGTTCGAATCTGCCGTCGAACTCGGTGTTTCGCAGGTCTATTACGTCGGTGTTCTCGCCCAGGACTTCGCTGTCTATGACCGTCTCGCCGAAGGTGGCACCGATGAAACGGCACGGCTCTCCTGACTCTGTGGCTTCGACGGTTCGCAGGAGCGAGTCACGTACCTCCACCTCCGTAACACCGAGAATCTCCCGGCTCTCGTGGGCTAAGTGGAACGTGCAGTAGTCGGTGTCGACGTAGGTCGGATGGGGACACTCCCAGACGAAATCGAGCGATGTTCCCGGGCGTCCGTCTCCGTTGTCCTCCTCAGGGTCGAAGACGTATTCGCAGATATCGGTCATTAATGTAGGTTGAGCATCGGGTGAGTTATAGCTTTGGCTGAAAAACCGGTCTGTACGACGCGTGTATGCTCTCTGTCTTCCGAATCCTCATATGTCCTCGAAGGACGCACCGTTCTCTACAACATCCTCGACAAACTCGACGACTTCGTCCTTCGGAACGCGTTTCTGTTCCGTCGTGTCCCTGTCTCGGACGGTCACCGTGCCGTCCTCCTTCGTGTCGTAATCGACTGTGACTGCGAGCGGCGTGCCTATCTCGTCGTGCCGCCTGTACCGTCTTCCGATGGCGCCCGAACCGTCGTACTTGACACGCATACCCGCTTCGCGTAGAGCGTCCTCTATCTCGCGCGCGTGTACCTCCAAACCGTCCTTAGTCACGAGCGGGAAAACTGCGGCGTCAAACGGAGCGGTGTTCGGCGGTAAGCGCAGAACGGTGCGCTCCTCTTCGTCGATGACATCCTCGTCGTACGAGTGTTCGATGGCGGAGTAGACGATACGGTCGAGACCGTAAGACGGTTCGACGACCTGCGGAAGGACGTTCTCGCCCGTCTCGCGCGTCTCGCGCCTCTCGAAGCCGACAGCATCGACAGGAACGGCGAACGTTTCGCCGTCTACTTCGACCGTCACCTCACCTTCGGCTTCCTCGAAAGCCTCGGGTTCGTCGCGCGCCTTCTCGCGCAGAGCGTCGGCGATGTCACCTGCGGCACCGCCGAACTCGGGTCCGAGCACGCTCATGTCGGGGTCGGCGACCGTCTCCTCACGCACGACGGGTTCGTCGTACTCCTGCCAGACGCCCATCTCCTCGCCCGAGTGTTCGGCGTGTTTGCGCAGGTCGTAGTCTGCGCGGTCGGCGACGCCGTTGACCTCTATCCAGCCGAACGTCGTCAACGTCTCACCGTCCCAGCAGTCGGAGGCGTAGTGTGCGCGCTCGTCGGAGAGGTGCTGACGGAAACGGAGCTTTTCGGGGTCGATACCGATGGATTCGTACCACTCCTGCGACTTGCCGACGAAGTAGGCGATTGTCGGACTCTCGATAACGCCTTCCTCGACCGCCTCGCCGACAGTCGTGACGAACGCCTCTCCGTCGGCGTCGTCCTGCTCGTCGGCGGGATAGAGACGCACCTTGACATCCTCGACGGGAGAAACGTCGATTTCGTCTTCGGGCTTCTTGAAGTACTCCAACTCCGCCTGCTGGAACTCACGCAGACGCACGATACCCTGACGCGGGTTTATCTCGTTTCTGTAGGCGCGCCCCACCTGCGTCACTCCGAAGGGCAGAGATTCGCGGTAGTAACGTTTCAGACGCTGGAAGTCCACGAAGATACCCTGCGCTGTCTCCGGACGAAGATATCCTTTGCGCCCGCTTCCGGGACCGATGTTGGTCTCGAACATCAGGTTGAACTCCTCGACTTCCGCGTCTTCGAGCGTCGCGCCGCACGACGGACACTGCACGCTCGCGTCGGCGAGTATCTCGGCGAGACGGTCGAGAGGCATGCCGTCGGCGTTCTCTATCTCGGTATGGTCCTCAACGAGGTGGTCGGCGCGGAAGAACGACCCGCAGTCGGGGCAGGCGGCGAGGGCGTCGGCGAACCCTTCGGCGTGCCCGCTCGCGACGTACACGTCCTCCTTGCCTATCGTCGTCGCGTCTATCTCCTCGTATCCGTGCCTTACGACGTACATCTCGCGCCAAGAGTCGATGACCTCGTTCTTGAGCGACGCCCCGAGCGGTCCGTAGTCCCAGAAGCCCGACGCACCGCCGTATATCTCGAAACTCGGGTAGAGGTAGCCCCGCCGTTTGGCGAGTTCGATGACCTCCTCTCTTTCGGGTATCTCTGACATGGCTTCGGATTTGGAAGAAGAACGTATTAGGGTACCGTTTTCGTCAGCCGTCGTCTACTGCTGAGGTCACAGAACCGCTTTGAGAAGGTCGGTGTCGCGCAGTATACCGACGAGGCTGTCGCCGCGTTTGACGGGCAGGTGCTGAACCTCGTTCTCCGTCATCGCCTCCGCCGCGTCGCTCACATCCGTGCTACGTACGACGGTCACAACGTCCTCCGCCATGTACTTCGAGACGGGTTCGTCGGGGAAGGTGACCTTAGAGACGGGCACGAGTTGGGTGCTGGTCGCTTTGATGCCTTCCCACATCCAGTCGTCGTCCTGGTTTGCGACAGCCTCGCCGAGTTCCTCCGAAGAAGTGTCAACGTCAGATACACGTATGCAGTCGGTCTCGGTTATTATGCCGACCATCTCGCAAGTTTCGTCGAGCACACAAGCCGCCGTTTCGTCGGCGAGCGTCAGCGTCTCGACGGCGACACGTACGGGTATCTCGTCCCAGACTGTCAGGACGCGTCCGTCGATGAGTTCGCCTATGTCCGTCTCGTTCCCGAGTCCCGCGATGTACTCGACGATGTCGGTTAGCGTCACTATGCCGACCACGGTTCCGTCCTCGACGATAGGGACGCGCCTCTCGTCCTCGTCGAGCATCAGACGCGCGCAGTCCTCGACGGTCGCGTCGGATGAGACAGTCGGAACCTCGCGCATCAGCATGGCGAGTTGGTCCTCTCCGGCGTCGCGCAGAAGTTCCTCGCGCGAGATGAGACCGCGGTACTGCCCGTCCTTGGTCACGGGTATCGAGCTTATCTCGCCCTCGCGCAGTATCTCGATTACGTCCTCGCGCGTCCCCGGAAGCCCGGCGGTCACCACGTCGGGCGTCATAAGCTCGGTTATATTCATTCTACTCCTCTTCCTCGCCTTCGTCGTCTACCATCCTTACGGTCAGGACAGGTATCTCCGCCTTTCTCACGACCTTCTCCGTGACGCTACCCAGAAGGAGTCGGTCTAGACCCGACTTTCCGTGTGTTCCCATCACGATGAGGTCGATGTCGTTTTCGTCGGCGTAAGACAGTATCGTCTTGTGCGGTATTCCCTCCTCTATAGACGGCACGGCGTCGACGCCTTCGTCGCTCATTCTCTCGACAATCTCGCTCGTAGCCTGCTTGCCCTCGTCTTCGAGTGCGGCGGTTATCGACTCCCAGTTCGAGTCGGCGGGTAGCGTGCTGTACGCGCTCGTGTTGACGACGTAGATGACGTGCACCGTCGCGTCGTACTTCTTGGCTATGTCGAGCGCGTGCTCGACCGCCGCGTCTGTCCCCTCGCTACCGTCCGTCGGCACTAGTACGTTCTCGTACATGTCTACCACTGTGTACTTCCATCTCCTTAACTCATTCGTCGGAGCACATCGACAGCAATACCGGAATTCTTAAGGACGCGAGAAAGGAAACAAAGAACAGCGGGATGGGATAGCCAGGAGATTCCGCCGGGCTCATAACCCGGAGATCGGTAGTTCAAATCTACCTCCCGCTATATTTTCGAGCCTGCGAGAAAATTAGCGGAGCAGAGATTTGAACTCGGGAACGAAGCGAGCGTCTCGCTGAGCGTGAGCGAAGCGAGGCAGTGAACGGAACGGAGTGGAGTGACCGTGGAGGGAGCGGAGTGACCAAAGTTCAAATCTACCTCCCGCTACTCCACCGTTCAGAAATCGGAGATTTCTGAGCATGGAAATCTTCGATTTTCATACGTAACCCGCTGGACCTGTTAGCAGTCTCGAAGTCCTGCGGACTTCGAGGGCTTGTCTCGAATTCCGTAGGAATTCGTGAGCATACGCGAACCTTCGGTTCGCTCAATGTCAGGCTCCGCCTGACAAAAGCCACCTTCGGTGGCTCACGCGTGTCGACTGCGCGATACAGTCGGTTCAAATCCACCTCCCGCTATTCGACCGTTCGCTCGACCTGCGGGAGCATCTTTGGTTGCTCGCTTTAGAGCAGAATAGCCGAGACAGCGAGAACGATAACACCGACCGCGACGAGCGGCACGCCGTAGAAGAACGCCGGACGTGTCCGACGTGTCGTCTTGTAGACGACGTATCCGATACGCGCACCGTCGAGGACGGGATGAAGCTTCTCCTCCGAGTCCTCGGGACGTTCGAGGTAGGTGATATCGACAGTCTTGACGCGCTGTCCCGCGCCGAGTGCCTCAGCACATATCTCCGTCTCGATGCCGAAGCCTTCTTCTGTGAGCGTGAGTTGGCGCGCGGATTCGAGCGTGAAGGCGCGGTAGCCTGTCAGAATGTCGCCGAGGTGCGCGCCGTGCGCCAGACGGAACTCGAAGTTGAATATACGGTTTCCGACGAAGTTGAGACGCGTGAACGCCTCCGGGTTTCCGAGCCTGTTGCCCAAGACGTGGTCCGCTCCTTCTTCGACGGGTTCGAGGAGGCGTTCGACTTCCTTGGGCAGGTAGGTGCCGTCGCCGTCTATCATTACGACGTAAGGTCGTTCGAGATGTTCGTGTATCGCCTCGCGCACAGCCTGTCCTTTTCCGCTCCCCGACTGCTCGACGACGCGCGCTCCCGCCTCCTCTGCGACCTTCTGCGTGTCGTCGTCGCTCCCGCCGTCGATTACGAGAACGTCGTCGAAGCCTTGACTCAGGAAGCCTTCGATAACCTCGCCGACGGTCGGCTCTTCGTTGTACGTCGGGACGAGAACCGTCACATCTTCTTTTCCTACCATTCTGTGGTCAAAGTCCGACTGTCTCTCCTGCGTTGGGTACGTGAACCGTCGCATTTTCGACAGCGTCGGCGAACTCTTCGGGGTTCTGCTCTATAGGCGGGAAGGTGTCGTAGTGCATCGGGAACGCGTCTTCGACGCCGAGCCACCCGACGGCGGTCGCGGCGTCATGCGGTCCCATCGTAAAGTGGTCGCCTATCGGAACCGCGGCGGCGTCGGGCGCGTAAACGTCCCGAACGACGGTCTTCATGTCGCCGAAGAGTCCCGTGTCGCCAGCGTGGTAGAAACGTGTCTCGCCGTCGTCGATTACGTATCCCGCGGGCGTGCCGCCGTACTTGTCGAACTGTCCGTCTTCTGGCATGCCCGACGAATGGAACGCCTGAACCATCGTGAACGCGACGCCCGCCTCCTCGTACGTTCCGCCGATGTTCATTCCGACAGTCTCCGCGCCCTTTCCGCCGAGGTACTCCGCGACTTCGGGCTGACAGACGACCGTCGCGTCGAAGCGGTGTGCCTCGCCCGCGTGGTCGTGGTGTCCGTGCGTGACCGCGACGATGTCGGGGTTGAAGTCGTCGGACGTAGCGTCCGTCGCCGGGTTTCCTTCGAGGAACGGATCGACCAAGACGTCCGTGCCGTCCGTTTCGAGTTCGAAGAACGAGTGTCCGTGCCAAGTTACGCGCATGTCGTAACGACGCCACGCCTGCGTTATAACTTTATCTCCCTCGTCCGGTCGTCGCTATCCGTCTTCCTCCTCTATCGTCTCGGGTTCGCTTACTGCTTCCGATAGAGAGTCGAGACCGTTGACCCATTCGCTCACGAATCCGTATTCGAGGTCGTCGAAAGCCTCCGCGTCGAAGTCCTCGTCGTCGAGTATGAGCGCGCCTGCTTCCGCGATTAGAGCGAGCGCACGGTCCATGTCGTCCTCGCGTTCGGCGTGCTCTGCCTCGTGTACGTACTCCGAAACTTCGCCTTCTCCTGCGGGTTCGCCACCGTTTACGACGTAAGTCTCACAGGAAGCCATGACACCGATGAGCGAGGTCTGTACGCCTTCGAGAACCATCCGTTTGTTCTCTTCCATCTCCTCCTCGGACATCACTATCTCACGCATATCGTTCAGTTTCTCGACGAACTCCTCCTCGTCTACTTCGCCGTCTTCGTACTCATCGACTGCGTTCACACACGCTATAGTGACATCGTCCTGTAGGTTGAAGAAGAGACGCGCACCGTCTCCCTCGTCGCTTTCGGGGTCGAACTCTTCCTCGCGTAGACGTGTCATCCAGTTGTCCCAGCGTTCCCGGCTGTAGAAGCCGCCGTCTTCATCCATAGCGGACAGATGCAGTTCACCGTCAAATGGGTTTCGGTGGTTTGTTGTTACGAGGGCGACAAGAGACGGCGGAAGAGAGATGGAGAGAGTCACCGAAGGAGGAGCATGTTTCGCAACCGAAGGCGCGTTCTACAACCCGCGAATGGAGATGAACCGCGACATTACGGTCGGCGTTCTGCGTGCGTGGAAGGACGAGGAAGAAGTTGCGACGTACCTCGACTCCAACACCGCGAGCGGTGTACGCGGCGTCCGCGCCGCTCTTTCGGGATACGAAGCGACGCTCGTTGACAGAAGTGAAGACGCCGTCGAACTCGCGCGGAGAAACGTCCACGGAAACGGTGTCGGTGACCGCGCCGAAGTCTCGCACGAAGACGCAAACGTCGTCATGCGCCGGAACAGGTACGACGTGGTCGATATCGACCCTTTCGGCTCCCCTGTACCCTTCGCCGACTCCGCTTTCGACTGCGCCGACTCTCTTGCCTGCTTCACCGCGACAGACACCGCGCCTTTGTGCGGCGCGCACGACTCGGGTGTACGACGTTACTCGTGTATTCCGCTCAACACGACTTACCACGCCGAGATGGGTCTGCGTGTTCTCGTGGGTGCTCTCGTGCGCACGGCGGCGAAGTACGACGTTGCTGGCACACCCGTCCTCTCGCACTCGTCCGACCACTACAAACGTACGTATCTCGCGCTCGAAGAAGGCGCGAAGGTTTCGAACACAGCACTCGAAGGCGTCGGCTTCCTTTCGCACTGCTTCGACTGTGGCGCGCGTGACGTACACGACGCCGTCGGTGCGGCGGTACCTGAAAGAATCGAACGCGAATGCGCCTGCGGTGCGACGCGCCGTGTCGCAGGTCCTCTCTGGACGGGAGCGTTACGCGACGCGGAGTTCGTGGACGCCGTACTCGACGAACTCGAAGACGAAAGCATGGGGACACGGAAACGTGCGACGAAGACACTGCGAGCAGTACGCGACGAACTCGACACGCCGACACATTACGACCACCACGAGGTGTGCAGGCGCGCGGGCGTGACGCCGTCGAAGCTAGACGCCTTCGTCGAACGTCTCCGCGACGAAGGACACGAGGCTACAAAGGCGCACTACTCGGGAACTGCTTTCAAGACCGACGCGTCGCACGACGAAGTCGTCGCTCTTGTCGGCGAGTAAGTCCCTCACTCCGGCGAAACCGTTTACTGTGCCCCGTTTGAAGTAGGATTATGAGGTCGTTGTGGAACAGGAACGAGAAACAAACGCCGACATCCACCGACTGGACCGACGACATCGACCGTCTCCTTCTCTCTGGAGAGGAAGTCGAGGATGAGGTCGCTGTCGGCGACGCGCACGTCGCTGTCACCACACAGCGTGTCATGGTCTTCACGCCGTACGGAAAAGGTGAGAACGTCCGTTACGTCGAGAGACCGAACGTCAGGGGCGTCGAAGAGCGTCACACGGGCAACAGGCAGATTCTCAACGTCGGTGCGACAGTCGGTCTGACGGGCATACTTCTTATCGGCATAGGCAACACGCTGAGCTTCAGCGCGCCGCCGTCGCTCTCCGACCTAAGCGGGGAACCCGTTCCGGGTGCGGAGTTAGCCGGTTCTATGGTCTCGGCAATCGAGCTTATAGACACGCTGTTTCTGGCTCTCGGAGTTCTACTCCTCGCAAACGCGGCTGTCGTAGGCGGTTACTACTTCTGGAGCCGTAAGCCGATAGTCGTGCTTTCCGTCGCGGGCGACGACGACGTGGAGGTAGTTCTGCGCGACGAGGATGACACGAAAGACGTACTCAGGAGGCTGAGGAACGCTGTCTCACCCTGAGAACCCTGACCTTACTCTAAGCTGAAGAAGCCTCGGCCGGGAATTAGAACCACGGTCAGTTCGTTCGCGGTAAACCGCTCACTCCCTTCACTGGTTCAATTCCCTCCTCGTCTTTCGCTACGCTCAAGCCTCGGCCGGGAATTGAACCCGGGAACCTCGTCATTACCAATGACGCGCTCTACCAGGCTGAGCTACCGAGGCGCAAGATGTTGTTGAGTGCGGCGGGTTAAGAACATTTCTGTCTAATCCGTACCGTCAGCCGGATTTCCGTGTGGTTAAGGCATAGGTATGTCTAAACAGCGTATGAACGACGAATCGCACGAGCATGTCGTGCCGGGGAGCGACGAGAGCCTCGACACGGAGGACGTGCGCGGCTACGACTTCCGCGGAGGGTTCGACTTGGGCGAGATGCTCGACGCCTACGCCACGACAGGATTTCAGGCGACACACCTTGCAGAAGCGGTCGATATCGTGGAGCGGATGCGCGACGACGAAGCGACGGTCTACCTGACCTTCACGTCGAACATCGTCTCGTCCGGTCTGCGCGAATGCGTCGCGTATCTCGTCCGTGAGGGACACGTCGATGTTCTAATCACAACCTCTGGCTCGGTAGCCGAGGATGTTATAAAGACCGAAAAGCCGTTCAAGATGGGCGAGTGGGACGCCGACGAGGCGGAGTTGCGCGAGCGCGGCATCAACAGGCTCGGAAACATCTACGTCCCGTCCGACCGTTACGTCTGGTTGGAGGAGTACCTCTACGACTTCTTCGACGACTTCTTCGCCGAGGAAAGCGTGCGCACGCCGACGGAGTTCTGCCGTGAACTCGGCGAGACTCTCGAAGACGAGGATTCGGTTCTGAAGCAGGCGGCTGACAACGACGTTCCCGTCTACTGCCCCGCTCTCACGGACGCCGAGATAGGCAACTTCCTCTACTACTACCGCCAGCGCGAAGATGCGCACGATGGCGTCGGCATAGAGATACTCGACGACTACGAGTCGCTCATAGACGACGGGATGCTCGCCGAAACGACAGGACTTATCGCCGTCGGCGGCGGCGTGCCTAAGCACCACGCAATCATGACCAACCTGTTCCGCGGCGGTGCCGACTACGCCGTCTACATCTCGACGGGCATGGAGGGCGACGGTTCGCTATCGGGCGCTCCTCCGAACGAGGCGGTTTCGTGGGGCAAAATCAAGGAGGAAGGAACCAACTACACGCAGGTACAGGCTGAGGCGACTCTTGTGCTACCCCTACTCATCGCCGGAGCGTTCGAGTCTTGACGAGACCGAAGTCATAAATGTTAAGCGTTGTTCGGAAACATATCCAACAACGGATGGGGACGAAACAGAAAGAACTGGTCGAGTTCCTCAGGGACGAGGTCGGCGACAGCCTCCGCGCTGTCGGCAAGTACGACAGGGAAGGCTACAGGGTTCTCTACGCCAGAGACGATGTCGTGGACGAGTTCAGTCAGGAGGACATCGAGAAGATACACCACGAGATGGTTCTCAAGGGTCTCGGGAACCAGCACATAGAGTCCTTGTTCAACGACGAGGAACTCGAATGCTCCATCTACCAGTTCGAGAGCATCGTCCGTCTACATTTCGTCAAGGAGGACTACCTCGGTCACTACGTCTCCTTCGACTACTCGGGCGAGATAAACCCGTCAAGGATAGTCGATAACTGCAAGGAACTACTTCAGTAGACGGATTCGGCGCGCTTGGTTTACCATAGGTTCTGGGTAGATTTATGTATTAAGATAGAGATAGGCTCGGAACAAACAAAGTATAAGTATTCAGGAGAATTAGTCCTATCTAGAAGGACAGAATACAGACAGCGAAACAGTTCACCTCTATAAAATGCAGGAAGAAAGCCCGTTCCCCGACGAAAAGACACGTAACAACGACGTACTCATGCATCTCTACGAGAACGGTCCCTCGACAGCAGAGGACCTGCCGCGTGACCCCAATCTGCGCGAGAGACGGTGGATGGGGACTTTCGACGTGACGCGCTCGGGAACGGGTGCTTCGAAGTCTCGCGGACGCACAGTCGCTGTCTACTACCTCTACGGAGACGAGCGTCGCGCCGTCAGGAAGTACATACGGGAGAACGAGGACTTCGTAAGGTCGTGCATGGGCGACAAGGTCAACCCTATTAACATGGGAATGGAGGACTACTGGTGGCAGATGTTCTGCGAAGAATGGGTCTGGGGCGGCTACGATAGCTAAACTCTTACACGCGGAACCCGAAACCCGATTATGTCGATGGAAACGTCGCCCGCGCTCAACAAGTCGATGCGTAGCATACGTGCGCGTAAAGACAGGGACGCCAACCCCGACGAACCCATACGCGTCTGGATAGACGAGGACCGCACACCGGAGGGGCGTGGAAAGTCTCTTACTATCGTCTTCAACACCGACGGGTGTCGATGGGCGCGTGCCGGAGGATGCACGATGTGCGGCTACGTCGGCGAGTCGAACGAGGGCGCGGTTGACGCCGACTCCCTTCTGACACAGTTGGACAAGGCGTTGGAACACGAACGCGACGAGGGCGTTGAGTGCGAGAACGTCAAGATGTACACGAGCGGGACGTTCTTCGACAGGCGCGAGATACCACCCGAGGCGCGCCACGAGATTCTGGACACCTTCGAGGACCGCCGCGTCGTCGTCGAGACGCTTCCAGACTTCGTGGAAGACGACGTGATACAGGACGCAGTCGAGCGCGTGCGCAAACTGTGTATCGCGGTCGGACTCGAAACCGCCGACGACCACGTGCGGCGCGAGTGCGTCAACAAGTACTTCGAGTTCGACGAGTTCGTGCGTGCCGCAAACGTCGCGCACGACAACGGCGCGACGGTAAAGTCTTATCTGCTGATGAAGCCGCCGTTCGTGACGGAGAGCGAGGCGATAGAGGACGCCGTCTACTCGGTGCGTAAGAGCGCGGAGTACGCCGAAATAGTCTCCGTCAATCCGTGTAACGTCCAACGTTACACCCTCGTTGACCGTCTCCACTACCGTGACGGCTACCGCCCGCCTTGGCTCTGGAGCGTCGTCGAAGTGCTGAAGCGTACGAAGGACGCACCCGCCGTCGTCGTCTCGCGTCCTGTAGGGACCGGCGGCGACCGCGGAGCGCACAACTGCGGCGAATGCGACGACGACGTATACGACGCCGTGACTGCGTACTCGCTCACGGGCGACGCCGATGTTCTCGAACGTCCGTCTTGCGACTGCGAGGAACAGTGGCGCGCAGTCGTCGAACGCGAGACAGCGTGGCGCGCGCCTCTGGGGTAGAATGACGGAAGGAAACGCGGACGAGAACGAGGGGTTCTACGTCGTCGCGCGAATTTTGGAAGCGTCGGCTAAGTCGGAAGGCGCGTCTTCGACCGAGCAAGCGACGGTGTACGCACGTGCCGCCGAGGGCGCGAAGAACGGACGCGATTTACACGGACTGACCGACACGCTCTACGAAGACGCGGAGACGCAGGACGCGAAAAAAGCCGTCGAACATCTCCGACTCGCTGTCGAGGAGATGAGCGGACGGACGCGCGGCGATAACCCAGAAGGTCGACGACGCCGTCGTGGCGCGTCTGCGCTCCGAGTACGACTAGTCTTCCTCCGTTCCGCTTCCGCCTTCCTCTCTACCCTCGACTGCGACGAGATACTCCTCTATGAGTCCGGGGAAGTCGCGTCCCTTGAGATGACGCAGACCGAAGTCAGAAGCCCAGCTTATGATGCCTTGGTCTTCGGTCACGACGCAGGCGTCGAGTTCGCGTGCGAGTATCAGGAGGTCGAAGTCCTCGCGCGAGTCAAGGACGCCTTGACGCAGAGCGCGCCTGTACTCGCTACGGAGGTCGGAGATGACCTCGTCCACCTCGGTCACGTACTCCTCCTCGTCCTCTATCTCCTTGGGTTCGTACTCCTCAGCTTTCCTTACTGCTTTTTCCGAGACACGCAGACCGCGGTTGACACGGTCGCTCATCTCGTCTATGAAGTCGTAGACGATTTCGCTGGGTATCATGACCTCGTACCGTGTCGGGTCTTTCTTTATCACCCACGTGTTGAGCTTCTTGAACGTCTCGTCCGACACGTCGCGCTCCTGTAGCATAGTTTCGAGTTCGCTGTATATCGACGGCGGGAAGTAGCAAGATATGTTGAGCGTGAGGCGTGCCTCCGCGGTTAGGTCGAGAAGACGGTCGACCGCCTCCTCGCAGGTCTCGTCTTCTCGGCGTATCTCCTCCGTGATGAACGTCGAGGTGTCGAGGACGAAACGTTGTTTCAGAGGGTCTTCAGCTTTCATTTGTGTTTCAATCCCGCTCCGACCCTATATCTTTTGGCGTCCCGCGGTCATCT
Organism: Halobacteriales archaeon; assembly: GCA_034522195.1. Lineage (GTDB taxonomy): Archaea > Halobacteriota > Halobacteria > Halobacteriales > Halorutilaceae > Halorutilus. The sequence goes on from JAXHLL010000006.1 coordinate 685,887, forward strand.
TGGACCGTGACCGACGAAAGCTACGCCGAGGCACTCGACCTGTCGGAGTACGACTACGAGGGTCTGGTTGACAAGCTACAGGAGCGCGAATACGAAGGTACCGAATACCGTTACGTGCCCGACTACAACACGAAGGTCGAACGCGGTACCGTCCTCATCGACGGCGACGTTGTCCGCGGATTCCCCAAGGTTCCGCGCACGCTCGTCCTTTCGGAAGGCGTCCCGCGGTACTTCGACGACGAGGTCGTTGTCGAGGAGAAGATGAACGGCTACAACACGCGTGTCGCGCGCGTAGACGGCGAAAAGCTCGCCTTCTCGCGGAGCGGTATTGTCTGTCCTTTCACGACGCGTTTCCTCGACCGTGTCTACGGAGACGAACTCGACGCGCTCTTGGACGAACATCCCGGCGCGGTGGTCTGTTGCGAGACGGTAGGGCGTGACAACCCGTACACGGCGCACGACTACGAGGAGGTCGATTCGCTCGACATGCGCGTCTTCGACGTCCGCGACGCGCGTACGGGCGAGTCATTGCGCGTCGAAGAGAGGCGCGAACTCTGCGAAGAACACGGTCTTCCTTCCGTCCCTTACTACGGCAAGCACGCCGTTGAGGACGCCGTTGAGGCGGTGCGCGAAGCCATCGACGAACTCGACGAACGCAGACGCGAGGGTGTCGTCATGAAGACGCCTGACGTCTCGCAACAGCTGAAGTACACGACTTCGGCGGCGAACCAAGGCGACCTCGCCTTCGCGTTCTCGCTCCCCTTCGACTACGGGCAGGACTTCATGTTCCGACGCATCATACGCGAGGCGTTCCAGTCGCACGAGTACGACGACGAAGAGGAGCACGAGGAGCGCGCGCGTTCTCTCGGCGAATCGGTTCTCGGCTCGATGGTCGAGACGATAGAGTGTGTCGACGAAGGCGAGACAGTGGGGGAGAAACACACCGTAAGCGCGAAGCCCGACGAGGTGGAGGCGCTCCTCGACCATCTCAGGAGCATGGGTCTACATCTCGTCGTCAAGGAGGACAGACGTGATGGCGACGAGCGTTACGTCGAGTTCGTCAAGAAGACGCAGGCGACAAACGACAAGACGGCGACGTACCTCGACGGACATATCGTGCGCGAGTAAGAGCGTCGGTCTGTTTCAGATGTACTCCTCTTCGAGCGTCCAGCCGAGCGCGCGCTTGTAGTACGTGAACATCTCGCGCACCCCTTCGTGGCGCATGTTTTCGTCGTCTAGCTGTTCCTTGAGAAACTCGTACTGCTCGCGTATCTCTTCCTCGTCTCGCATACACAAACTACGCGGTCCGCAGGTTCAAGCCTTACGTCTCGGGTTCGTCCTCGACGGCTCCTTGTCCGCGGTAGTAGAGGACGACCGTGAGCAGGAAGGCGAAGACGCCCGCGACGGCGGCGACGCCGAAGCCGGCGCGGTAGCCCGTCAGCGTGTACGTGCGCGCACCCGCAACCGTCTCGCCCGTCCAGTAGGCGTCTAAGAGCGCGCCCATTACCGTCGGGAACACCGCCGCGCCTGTGAATCCGGCGGCGTTTACGGCACCTGTCGCGGTGCCGCTCGCGCTCGCCGAGTGGCTCTCACGCATCACGGTGAAGCCGAGCACGAAGCCGCCTATCAGGAAGCCTGCTGCGAAGAAAGCGACTGTGACGACGGCGAGCGGCGGCTTTCCAAGAACCGCAACCGTCGCGTAACTCGCCGTAAAGGCGAACGACGCGACGACCATCAGCGGCACACGGACGCCGATACGGTCGCTGAGGCGTCCGATTGCGGGCGGTCCCGTCGTCAAGCCGGTGCTGCCGAGGAGGGTTATCACGGCGGCGTCGGGCACCGACAAGCCGTATATCTGCACGAGGTAGGGGACGCCCCAGAGACCTAGGACGGTCGTGTTTATTCCGGTCGCGACGAAGAATCCGCCCGCTATGAGCCAAGTCTGTCCCGCGCCTAACACGTCTTTCAGGTTGGCGCGTACCTCGGCAACGGACGAGACAGGCTCTACGTCGGGCACGCCGAACCGTCCCGGGTCCTCGGGCTTGTTGCGTACGAACAGGAAGACGAGCACGCCGATGCAGATGCCGACGACCGCGAGCGAACCGAGTGCGACGCGCCATCCGACTGCCGAGGCGGCGACTGCGAGCGGGTATGTTGCGATGACACCGCCGAGTCCCGAGACGGCGGCTGTCAGACCGCTCATGGTCGCGAACTCCTGCGGGCGGAACCAGTTTGCGCAGAACTTGAGGACTGCGATGAAGACGACGCTCGCGCCGATTCCCATCAGGAGGCGTCCGACGAAAGCGACCGGAAGCGAGGTACTGAGCGCAAAGAGAACACCGCCGACGTGCATGAAAATAGCACCAGCGGAGACGGTTAGACGCGGTCCGTACCTGTCGGCGAGCACACCCGCGACGAGTTGAAGCGGCGCGTATACGACGAAGAAGACGGCGTGTAAGGAGCCGATTTCGGTCGCCGTCGCCTCGAAGGCGCGCGCGAGTTCCTCCGCGAGAACGCCCGTCTTGAGGCGGTAGAGGCTCACGAAGACGTACGAGGCGGCGAGCAGAAGCCACATCCCTGTGCGACGGTTGCGGAGGCTGGGCGTCACGGTGGTTTCGTGATTAGCCGGCGGTATATGTCGGTCGGTTTGTCTTGGTTATGATGACAACACGCCGAAAACATAATCTGGGAAATATTAACGTCGCTCCAACCCCATTACAGCCTATGTCGAAGACAAAGCACGACTGTGGCTTCGTTTCGGATGTACTTGACTCGTCGAAGGTCGAGTTCACCGAGGGCGAGATAGAGAGACACTCGGACGACTGGGCGACAGAAGGAAGGTTGGACGCCGCGCCCGACGTCGTCGTCTACCCCGAGACGACGGAGGACATTTCGGCGCTTCTCGAAGCGTGTAACGAGCGCGGAGTGCCGGTCACGCCCTATGCGGCAGGCACGGGACTCGAAGGAAACGCCGTCCCGCTCGAAGGCGGCGTCTCGCTCGACATGACACGCATGAACGACGTAATCGAGGCGCGCCCCGACGACTTTCAGGTCGACGTTGAACCCGGAATATACGGTAGCGTCGTCAACGACGAGGTGGAGAGACACGGAATGTTCTTTCCGCCCTTACCGTCGTCGGGCAAGATTTCGACAATCGGAGGCATGGTCGCCAACAACGCCGGTGGGATGCAGACGGTCAAGTACGGAAAGGTCGGCGACTGGGTCGACGAAATCGAGGTCGTCCTTGCGGACGGAAGCGTCGTCGAGTTCGGGAGCAAGGCGAAGAAGACTTCGAGCGGCTACAACATGCGCGACGTTCTCGTCGGTAGCGAGGGCACGCTCGGCGTCGTGACGCGCGCCACTCTGCGTCTCAAGGGCATCCCCGAACAGATACGCGGCGGGCGCGCCGTCTTCTCTAACCTCGACGACGCCGCCGATGCCGTCTTCGACGTCGTGCGCTCGGGCGTCGACGTCGCAAAGATAGAGCTAATCGACCCCGAGTCCGCCGCGATGGCGAACGACTACCTCGACAGCGACCTGCCCGACGCGCCTATGTGCTTCTTGGAGTTCCACGCCAACCATAACGTCGAGGAGGAAATCGATTTCGCGTTCTCCATCTTTGAGGAGCACGGCGTCGAGGAGTTCGAGATAGGCGAGGACGAGGAGGCGCACGACCTCTGGGAGATACGCCGCGAACTCGGAATAGCCGTAAGGTCTGCTGACCCGTCGCTCGTCCCTGTCCACGCGGGCGACATCGTCGTGCCTATCAGCCAGTACCCCGACACGATGAGGTACATCAAGGGGGTCGCCGACGAGTACGGAATACCGATACCCTGCTTCGGGCACGCGGGCGACGGCAACATACACTACCTGCCGCTCGTTGAGGTTGACAACGAAGAAGCGATGCGCGTCGGTGTCGAGGCGTACGAGAAGGTCGTTGACCACGCGCTCTCCGTCGGCGGGACGTGCACGGGAGAGCACGGAATCGGCGTCGGAAAGCAGAAGTTCATGCTACGCGAGCACTCAGAGGCGAGCGTCGGGGCGATGCAGGCTGTGAAGGACGCGCTCGACCCGAACGGGATACTGAATCCGGGTAAGATATTCCCCGGAGAGGAGACGCTGGAGCTTCTGCCCTGAACTGCTGTCAGTCTTCTGTTCAGTCGTGTATAGCAACATCCACAACATGCACGCCTTCCTCCTTCGCCTCGCTCAGCGCGTCGTTTAGACCGTCGGGTGTCTCGACACGCGTCGCCTTCGCGCCGTACGCCTTCGCGCTGTTGACGACGTTCGTGCGCGGTTCGAACTCCGTCCCGACGTACTCGCGTCCTTCCTTTCCGAGTATCTGGTCGGCGTTGTTGCGCAGAATCGTGTATCCGTCGTTGTTGGGCACGACGAAAGCCATGTTTAGCTTCTCGCGAACCGCTGTGTAGACCGTCTGCGGGTAGTAGAAGTAAGAGCCGTCGCCGATGAATCCGACGACCTGTCTGTCCACGCCTAGGTCTTCGTGCGCAAGCGCGGCACCGACCGACGCGGGCATTCCGTAGCCAAGACCGCCGCCCTTGTTGCCCAAGTACTGAGCCTCCTCGAACGGGAAACGTGTCAGGAGGGCGTACTTGCTCGTGACTCCTTCGTCAACGACATACGCGTCGCCCATCTCGTCCACCATCGCATCGACGAGTTCCGCCTTGGACGAGCGCGGCGAGTCCGCCTCGTCCTCGCCCATCTGGCGCATCATGGGTTCGAGTGCCTGCTTCGACGAACGGACGTTTTCGAGCCTCTCGTCGCGTGTCTCGTCGTCGAGCTTCTCCGCGATGCCCTCGGCGATGCGTCCGCAGACGCGCGCAGGGTCGCCGAGAACAGCGGTGTCCGCAGGAGCGTTCTTTCCTAACTCGCGCCCCGAGTCCCCCACCTGTACAATTGTCGCGTCGTCGGGGACGAGAGGAACCTCGTTCTTCCAGAGCGTCGTGTTCGTCGAGCATCCGACGAAGACGATGGTGTCGGTCTGGAGGAACGTCGAGATAAGACCGTCCTCGACCGGCAAGAACGACACGAACTGGTCGTGGTCGGTCGGGAAGTTGCCCTCCGACGCGAGAACCTCGGCGTGGACACGCGCACCCGACGCTTCGGCGAGTTCGACAGCCTCCTGTACGCCCTGCGAACGCGCCACACCGTCGCCTAAGACGAGAACGGGTTCGTCCGCTTCGGCGAGCGCGTCTACTGCTTCCTCGACTGCCTCTGGGTCGCCGTCGCCGCCGTCTGGTATCCCGCCGAGACGGTCGGGTGTCTCTTCCGTCTCGTCGGTCATAACGTCGAGAGGCAAAGCGACGAAGACGGGTCCCGTAGGCGGTGTGAGTGCCTCGCGGAAGGCGCGACGAAGCACAGCAGGCACGGCGTCAACGTCCTTCGCCTCGACGGCGTACTTGACGTGTGGCTCAGCAGTCTCGACGAGACCGCCGCTCAGAACGGGGTCTTCCTGCTGGAAGTCGGTCTCGTGTATCCCTGCCGTGACGACGAGCGGAACGCCGGAGCGCATGGCGTTGTAGACGTTTCCGAGTCCGTGCGAAAGTCCGGGTACGACGTGAAGGTTTACGACTCCGGGGCGTACCTCTCCGAGATGGCGCGACGTGCTCGCGTATCCTGCCGCCGCACCGACCGCCGCGTCCTCGTGCAGGCTCAGGACGTACTCAACGTCTCCGTCCGCGACCGCTTCCGTAATCGGGAGTTCCGTCGTCCCCGGGTTGCCGAAAAGCCTCTCGACGCCGTACTCGTCGAGTGTTTCGACGAACAGGTCCGCGCCCGTCTTCTCGTCGGACATTTTCACACCTCCGGCGACTCCATTATGTCGGGCACGCCGCGTGCTACGACAGTCTCTCCGTTCACGAACGAGGACGCAGGGCTTGCTAAGAAACGTACCAAGTCGGCTATCTCGGCGGGTTCGCCGATTGTGCGGTCGGGGTCGCCGCGGTCGATTTCGTCCGCCGTGACGCCCATCTGCGACTGAACACCCGGTGTGGCGACGAACCCCGGCGCGACGCAGTTCGTGCGGACGCCCTCGCTCGCCCATTCGTACGCAAGCGTCTTTGTGAAGTTGATGATGCCCGCCTTCGCCGCGGCGTAGTGCGACATGTACGGCGCGCCCTGAACGCCAGCTACGCTTGCAAAGTTGACGATGCTTCCGTTGCTCTGCTTGAGATGCTCTCCGGCGGCGCGTGTGCAGTTGTACGTGCCGCCTAAGTTTATGTCCACGACACGGTCCCATCCGTTCGGCGTGATACCGTCGAAGTTCGACATGAACGACGCACCTGCGTTGTTGACCAGAACATCGACGCTGTCGTACTCGTCAACCGTCGTCTCCACCAAGTTCTCGACTGCGTCTCCGTCCGTAACGTCGCACGCGACACCGACCGCGCCTATCTCGTCCGCCGTCTCCTTTACTTCTTCTTCGGTACGCGAGCAGATGACCACGTCGGCTCCGTCTTCGATGAAACGCTCGGCTATCGCACGTCCGATGCCCTTCGAACCACCCGTCACTATCGCCGTGCCTGATACGCTGAAACGCGACATGGGCGTAATGTGCGCCCGGATACCGTAAGTTTAGGGGGTGTTCGCGGCGGTGTTCAGACAAGAACCGAAGGCGAGACTGAGAGGTCCTGAGAGAATCTCTTCTCCATCGCTCTCGTGTCCGGATGTTTGAGTGGCTAAACTGTGTCGAAACTGTTCTTTCCATATCCTGTGAAGACATCTTATCTGAACAGTACCGTGGCAAGAACCGAAAAGGGTTAACGACACGGCAACACTTCTCATGTATACTCAGATACGGGTTCTGGTGGGTGAGGTAAGGATGAGCGAGCAAGACGAAAAAGAGGCGATACGCACGCCGATAGTCAGCGTCTTAGGGCACGTTGACCACGGCAAGACGACTCTCTTAGACAAGATACGTGGAAGTGCCGTCGCCGAGGGCGAGGCGGGCGCGATAACGCAACATATAGGCTCGACGGTCGTTCCCATCGAGGTCATCGAACGCATCTGCGAACCCGGCGAGGAGTTCGACCTACCCGGTCTTCTGTTCATAGACACTCCCGGACACCATGCGTTCACGACTCTACGTTCACGCGGAGGCGCGCTCTCCGACATCGCTGTCTTGGTCGTCGATGTCAACGACGGCTTCCAGCCACAGACAGTCGAGGCTGTCAAGATACTTTCACAGTACGAGACGCCGTTCGTAGTCGCCGGTAACAAGATAGACGCGTTACCCGGATGGAACCCGAACCCGGACGCCGACTTCAGGACGACGTTCGAGGCGCAGTCCGAGCGTGTGCAGAACGACCTCGAAAACGCAGTCTACGAGATAGTCGGCGAACTCCACGAGCAAGGTCTTCAGGCGGACAGGTACGACAGGGTGCAGGACTTCCGTTCGAACGTCGGCGTGGTGCCCATCAGCGCGGAGACGGGCGAAGGACTCCCCGACCTCCTGATGGTTCTCGTCGGTCTGGCGCAAAGATACCTCAAGGAGGACCTGAAGACACATCCGACCGGTCCCGGCGAAGGAACGGTCGTCGAGGTCGAGGAGCGCAAAGGACTCGGAACGACCGTCGATGTCATCCTTTACGACGGCGTCGTCAAGGTCGGCGACACGGTAGTCGTCGGCGGACAGTACGAACCCATCGTGACCGAGGTGCGCGCCCTCCTCAAGCCGCCCGAAGGAGAGGTCACAGCAGGGGAAGATAAACTCGAAAACGTCGAACGCGTCGTCGCGGCGCGTGGCATAAAGGTAGCCGCGCCCGAACTCGAAGACGCGATGGCTGGCGCTCCGTTCGTCGTAGTCGGCGACGACACGAGCATAGGCGGTGTCACTGAGCGCGTCAGGGAGGAGATGGACGAAATCGGCGTCGAGACGGCTGACGAAGGCATCGTCGTCAAGGCTGACACACTCGGTTCGGTCGAGGCGTTCGGAAAGGCACTCGAAGACGAGGAAGTGCCCGTTATGTCAGCCTCCGAAGGTGCCGTCTCGCGGCGCGACATAGTGGAGGCAGAGACAGCCGACGAGCGTGAGCACCGTGTCGTCGTGGCTTTCAACGTCAATGTCCTCGACGACGCACGCGAGTACGCCGAAGAAGCACTCGTCGAAATCTTCGAGGACGACGTAATCTACAGGCTCATAGAGGAGTACAAGGACTGGGCAAGGAGCCTCGAAGAGGAGCGCGCGGAGAACGTACTCGACTCCGTCGTTCTTCCGGCGAGCTTCCGCGTACTCCACGACCACGTCTTCAGACAGTCCGACCCCGCCGTCGTCGGCGTCCGTGTCCTGTCCGGCACCTTGGAAAGAAACGTCGCAGTGGAGCGGAAAGGCAACTTCGTCGGAACCGTGCAGGGCATACAGCGTCAGGGCGAGGACATCGACTCGGCGGACGAAAGCGAGGAGGTTTCGGTCGCAATCGACGGACCGACGGTCGGACGAGACATCAAGGAGGGCGACGTTCTCCACACGTCGGTGCCGGAGAAACACGCGAAGGCACTCGAACAGGAGTTCCTTGACATACTTGACGACACGACACGCAAGGCTCTGGAGGAGTATCTGGAGGAGAAGCGGCAGGTGGACCCGTTCTGGGCGAAGTAGGCAGCTTGTGGGGACTAATCTTATTTATCCCCCTATTCTATCTATAAAGTGGGAATGACCGAGATAGAGACCGACTCACGAGGACGCGTGACCATACCGAAGGAGGTGCGGGAGAGGTACGGCGAAAGGTACCGTCTCGTCGAACTCCGCGACAGCGTAAAGCTCGTGCCTATACCCGACAACCCCCTCGGAGCGTTGCGCGAGTCGGCGAGCGACGAACTCAAGGAAGCTTCGATGGAAGAGATACGCGAATCAGCGGATGAGGAAGGCAGGAAACAGGCGGAGGAGAATGTACGCTGACACCGACTTCTGGGTCGCTCTCCTCAAGGACGAAGACTGGCTCGCCGAACGTGCGGAAGAGGTTCTCGAAGAACACCGCGACGAACTCGAAGTCTTGCTCGTGACATTCGTGGAACTTTTCCTCATCGAGGAGAGGTACTCGTTCGACCGCGAGCGCGCAGTTACGAGCGTGCTCGAACTCGCCGAGTACGACGGCGACGAGGACGTTCTGTATCAGGCTTCGGAGTACATCGACGACGGTCTGAACACGTTCGACGCCTTCCACGCCGCTCTCGCAGACGGTGTCGTCGTTTCGAGCGACAAAGCCTTCGACGGTGTCGGTATAGAGCGTCTGTCACTCGAACCTGACGGGTAGACTCGATTTGCGTGAGTCTACCACAACCTCATACAGATAATCCGTCTAATCGACAAACCTCCCGACAGGAGCATCTACGGCAACGACTCACACGCGATACCGTCGCCGTCTCCGTCGAGTCCGTGTCCCGTGTGCGTCTCGTGGAACTCCTGTGCTTCCGCCTGTGTCTCGAAGTCGCTACAGTCCATGTCACCGCCGGTGTACGTCCCGTCGCTCTCGTCTTCCGTGTTGTCGCCCGCGCCGGACTCCGTCGTGTCGCATCCCCAGAGTCCGCTGCTTTGGGCGCGCGCTTCGCGCTCGGCTTCCAAGAACTTCTGTTTCATGGTGAACGAGTTATCCATGTAGGTGCGTGCGTAGCCCTGTTCGACCAACTCGTAGTTGAGGTTGGTGTCGCCGACGTAAGCGTATGCGAGTAGCCTGTTGTAGTATCCTCTCCGCCCTTCGTTTACGTCGTACTTCAGACGGACGTTCTGTTCCTCGACGCGCCGCTTGACGAAGGAGGTCGCCTCGTCCGCCCAGTCGTCGAGGCACACAGCGTTCGCGTCGCCGAACTCCTCGGGCGAGACTTCGCTGTATACCTCGGGCGTATCGACACCCACGAGACGTACCGTGTCCGTGCTACCGTCGGGGAACTCCACGTCGAACGTGTCGCCGTCCTTCACGTAGGTAACGAAGGCTGTGTCGTCGGATAATTCGGAAGACGAGGATGTGGTGTTGTCCGAATCTACCGACTCTGTTGAAGGTACCTCCTCTCCGGTGTCGGGTTCCTCGACACCGTCGGGACCCGTCTGACCGACACAGCCCGCAAGAGCTACCGTTACGAGTAGTAAGAGAATCAGAAGACGGTGGTTTTCTGTCATCCCGCGCATCAAAGCTCGTTTCGTGTAAAGTCGTCGTCCCCCTTATATCTAAGCTAACTGACAGGTCTGGGGGATAGAACTTCAGTAACAGGATAGTTCCGCCGCTCGCGCTACGGAATCAAAACGCGAATAAGAAGCCGTCTTACGCTATAGCCGCTTCTATCTCGTTGCCCTGCGTCAGACCGATGAACTTCTCGACAACCTCGCCGTCCCTCTCGACGACGATGGTCGGCACCGACTTGACACCGTACTTCTGTGCCTCCTCGGGGTCGTCGTCCACATCGACCTTCTCGAACTCTACGTCGGGGTGCTTCTCTTCGAGTTCGTCGATTATCGGGTCCTGTTTCTTGCAAGGACCGCACCACTCAGCGTGGAAGTCTTTTACTTTGGTTCCCATACTCACCATTAGTCGCGTCGGACTCATAAAGTTTCCTTCGTCGCACAGCGTCGCCGCACATCCCCTCGGCGCGCGACTGTCCCGAACCCATAACAGTCGTGCGCGTGTACGTACACACGATGAGCCAAAAAGAAAGACTCGACGTGGGCGTCGTAGGCGCGGGCGCATCCGGTCTGGCGACAGCGTACGTCCTCCGCGAAGACGCCGACGTGACCGTGTACGAGAAGAGCGGCGTCCTGCTCGGACGCGGCGCGACGCGCGAGCGCGAAGGATGCGTCTACGACTACGGCGCGAACTACGTCAAGGAAGCCGACGAACGCGTCGCTGTGTTCCTCGAAGAGACGACAGAGATGGTGGAAGTCGATGGCGACGTCTGGACCTTCGACGCCGAAGGAAACATCGGTGAAGGATACGACGAGGACGTACGCAAACTGACGCACAGCGACGGTGTTTCGGCGATAGGTGGCGACGTTCTCGAAGCATCGAGCGCGGAACTTCGGAGCAAGACACGCGTCGTTTCCCTCTCGCCGACGGACACGAACGCCGGCGTCGTAATTGAGACGGAGGAAGCGCGCCACGGACACGACGCAGTCGTCGTCACACCTCCCGCGCCGCAGACCGCCGCGGTTCTCAGGGAGACGATACCGTCGGTCGCAGAGTCCGTCGCCGAGGTTGAGTACACGACGGTTCTCTCGGTCGTCCTGCGCTATCCGTTCGAACTCGACGTACCTTGGTACGGTCTCGTCAACACCGACAAGGAACACGACGTGGGCTGGCTCTCATGCGAGGAGCGCAAACCCGGACACGTCCCCGACGGTTCGTTGCTCGTCGTTCAGGCTTCGCCCGAATGGTCCGAACACCACTACGACGACGCGTCCGAGGAGGTCGCCGATGCGCTCGCCGACAGCGTCGCCGAAATCCTGAACGATACGCGCCTGCGCACATACGACTGGTACGACCACCAGAGATGGAGGTACGCGCTCGCCCTCGACGGTGTGGACGCCGAAGCCGTCGAACGTGCCGCCGACGAAAACATCTATCTCGCGGGCGACTGGGTTGCGGGCGAGGCGCGTCTGCACGCCGTCTTCCGTAACGGTCTGGAGACGGGCGACAGGATTCAGGAAGAGCTTCTCGACGCCTAGAGTGACGAAACGACACGCTCATACGCTTCGAGCGTTTCCTCCACGTCGTCCTCGTCGTGCGCGTAACAGACGAACTGTGGCTCGAACTGGTTCGGCGTCAGGAAGACGCCTTCCTCCAGCATCTCCGTCCAGTAGAGGCGTTTCCAACGCTCCGTCTCTGCGTCGGCAACGTCGCCCGCGTCCTTTGGGCAGATACCGTAACGTGGGCAGTCTTGGTTCTGCTCACATCCCGCTTCGCAGGCGTCTTCGAGGCTCTCGGGTGTCTCGCGCGTGAAGACCGTCTTGAAGACGCTGTCGGTGCCCGTCACGGTGTACTCGGGCGCGTAGTCCTCCAGAACGTCGGTCATTCCAGCGCGGAGTTCTTCGCCGATACGGTTCACGTGCGAGTAAACGTCCTCGTCTTTCACGTACCTGAGCGTCTCCAAGCCCGCAGTCATCGTGACGGGGTGTCCCGAGAACGTTCCCGCCTGAAAGACGCTTCCCGTCGGCGTGAACTCCTCGACTATACGCGACGGACCGCCGACGGCACCGACGGGGAAGCCGCCGCCCACGATTTTTCCGAACGTCGTCAGGTCGGGTTCCACGCCGAGCGTGCTCTGCGCGCCGCCCAACCCACCGACGCGGAATCCCGTAATCACCTCGTCGAAGACCAAGAGCGCGCCGTGTTCGTCGCAGAGTCGGCGGATAGTCCCGTGATATCCTTCGACGGGACGCACGAATGCGTTGTTTCCGATTATCGGCTCGACGAGCACGCACGCGATATCCTCGCCGTGCTCCTCGAAGACGTGTTCGACAGCCTCGTCGTCGTTGAAAGGCACGGGGAGCGTCTCGCGCGCGAAGGACGCAGGTACGCCCGCTGTGCTCGGTTCGGGCGCGGCGGCGTCACCTTCTACAAGCGTCGAGTCCTGCGCCCCATGATACCCCCCCTGCATCACGACTATCTTGTCACGTCCTGTTACACCGCGTGCAAGCCTTACTGCGGAGACGGTCGCTTCCGTGCCTGAGTTCACGAACCTGAGCGTTTCGACGCTCTCAACGTGGTTCGCAACGAACTCGGCGAGTTCGACCTCGACCTCCGTCGGCGCGCCGTACATCGGTCCTTTCGCCGTTTCGGACTGCACCGCGCTCACGACACGTTCGGGCAGGTCGTGTCCTAAGAGAAGCGGACCGTAGCCCATGACGTAGTCAAGGTACTTGTTGCCGTCGGCGTCCACGATATGCCCGCCGTCGCCTTTTTCTACGAAGAACGGGTACGGCGTCGGTTCGGCACGGACGGACGAGTTGACACCGCCCGCGAGCACCGAAAGCGCGCGTCCGTAGAGTCTGCGCGAGTTCTTGTCCATGTACGTCGTCGGCGCGCCAGCCTAAACGGGTTTTCGGTCGCATTTATGTCGTTCAAAAAATCTATATATGGGGAACAGAAATCCGTTAACCGTCGATGGAGAAATCCGCGACCGTCTTCGGAGGTGGCGAGGTAGATGAGTAGCCAGACAAGGTCTCCCGAAGCCGAACTGGGTCTCTTGGACGCGACGATGATAGGCATGGGGGCGATGATAGGCGCGGGCATCTTCGTCCTGACAGGTCTCGCCGCCGAGATAGCGGGTCCCGCCGCGATTATCGTCTTCGCGCTCAACGGCGTCGTTACGGCTTTCACAGGTCTTTCGTACGCCGAACTCGCCGCCTCGATACCCAAGAGCGGCGGAGGATACGCCTTCGTCAGGGAGATATTCGACGACTTCGCGTCGTTCATAATGGGGTGGATGCTCTGGTTCGCCTACATGATAGCCGGCGCGCTCTACGCGCTCGGCTTCGCGCCCAACTTCTTAGAACTCCTCCACGTCTACGGCGTCGTCGCGCCGCCGGACGAGATAGGAGGCATCGTGCTCCCCGTCGTTGACGCCGCTCTGCCGCCCGCGCTTCTCCTCGCTCTACTCGCCGTCTTCCTTCTCGTGGCTCTGAACGCGTTTTCGACAGCGGCGAGCGGAAGCGTCGAGACTATCTTCACGCTCATCAAGGTTTCCATACTCCTCATATTCGTCGCCTTCGCTTTCACGTCACCTATGTTCTCTACCGCCGAGTTCCAGCCGCTTTTCCCCGAGACGAGCGGCGCGCTCGCCGTCCTACCCGCCATGGGTCTCACTTTCATCGCCTTCGAGGGTTACGACCTCATAACGACGGTCACGGAGGAGGTCAAGAACCCCCGCGAGAACATACCGAAGGCTATCTTCGTCAGCCTCGCGGCGACCGTCGTCATCTACCTCGCCGTCGTCGCGGGTGCCATCGGAACTCTCGGTGCCGCGGGTCTCGCGGAGGGCGGCGAGGCAGGAATCGCGCAGGCTGCGACCACGTTCATGCCCGACAACATCCCTGTAATCCAGAACGGCGGCGCAGTCATCGTCTTCGGTGCCGTCTTCTCGACCATCACCGCCCTCAACGCCGTCGTCATAGCGTCCTCGCGCGTCGCATTCTCGATGGGGCGCGAAGGACAGCTTCTTCCTTCGTTCGGTCAGTTACACCATAGGTACGGAACGCCCTTCGTCGCCATAGTCGTGAGCGCCGTCGTGATGCTCTCGTCCGTCGTTCTCCCGACGCAGAGCGCGGGGAACATGTCGAGCCTCTTCTTCCTCCTGTCCTTCGTAATAGTCAACGTCGCCGTCATAAGGCTCCGACGTGAGCGACCCGACATGAACCGACCGTACGAGATGCCTTACTACCCCGCGCCGCCCATAATCGGCATCGTTCTAAACCTCCTCCTCACCGTCGTTCTCGTCGAACATCTGATGGGTACCGACCCTCTCGCTCTCGCGCTGAGCGTCGGCTGGATAGCCCTCGGTGCCGTGATGTACTACCTGCTCAAGTATCTGAAACGGAGCGAAGAGAAAGCCGAATCACCAGATACACCAGCAGTCGGTGATTAAACAAAGAGAAAGACAATGACAAGTAACTTGGACGTCATCGTAGTCGGCGCGGGGCGCGTCGGCTCACAGGCAGCGAAACACCTCTCCGACCGCGGACACGACGTGATGGTCGTCGAGAGAGACGAGGACGTGGTCTCGGAGATAGCCGATGAGTGGTTCGCAAAAGTCATAAAGGGCGACGCGACCAACCCGGAGATACTCGAACAGGCGGGTGTCGAAGACGCAGACGCCATAGCCGCGCTCACGGGTGAGACGGGTCTCAACCTCGCCGTCTGCATGGTCTCCGAGGAGATGTCCGAGGACATACGTACCGTGGTGCGTATAGAACGCGACGTTGGCAAGTCCTACCTGCGCTTCGTCGATGGTGTCGTCTTCCCCGAGAGAGCAGGCTCCAGAGCAGCCGTCAACGAGATAGTCGGGAGCGAGGTGCAGACCCTCGCGGACGTGACGAGTGCCCTTGACATAATGGTGATAACCGTTGACGAGGGCGCGCCCGTCGCAGGAAAGAACCTCAACGAGGTCAGGCTTCCCGAAGGTTCGCTCATCGTTTCGGAAGGCGACTGTGAGGGCGTCGCTGGCAGGGAAACCGTACTCGAACCCGGCGAGAGCTACGTCGTGGCTGTCGAACCCGGTGTCGCGGACGAAGTTCTCAACCTGATGAGAGGCTGAGGGTTCTCAGTCGTGTGGATGTAGAAGTTCGGTCGCCTCGCGCACGGCGTCCTTGCCCCCTAAGACGGTGATGTGGTCGCCGTATTCGAGAACGAAGTTGCTTTCGGGTACGGTGTTCTCACCGTCCCTGCCCACGAGCGCGATTATGCACCCTCTCGGTATGTCGTCGTTTACCTCGTCGATGCTCTTGCCGACGAGTTCCTCGTCGGTCACTTCTATCTCCTGAACGTCGCCCGACCTACCGAGTTCCGTCATCCAGTTCGAAATCGCGGGTCGTTCGATTAGGTTGTCGATAGCCCACGCAACAGATATCGACGACGAGACGGTTTCGATGTCGAGTTCGTTGAAGCCCTCGACGTTGTCCGGTTCGTTGACGCGTGCTATTATCTTCTCTACGTCGAAGTTCGACTTCGCAAGCTGTGCCACGAGGAGGTTGGTGTCGTCGTCACCGGTAGCGGCAACGACTATCTTCGCGTTCTCGGCACCCGAGCTACGCAGGAACTCGACGTTGCTTCCGTCGCCGACCCTGACCGAGAACTCCTCCGACCTTAGCTTCTCCGCTGTCTCCTCGTCCTCGTCGATTATCACGACGTTCTCTCCTCTCTCTTCGAGGCGTTCGGCGAGTGCTTTGCCCACCCTGCCGCCGCCCACTATGATTACTCGCATCGGTATCACCTGAAGTTTTTCTCCTATCTGTCTGGCAAATCCGCCTTCGAAGACGACCGTGAGAAGGATGACGAGGAAGACGGTACCCGCCAAGATGTCTGCTCCCGCGGCGTTCGTCGGCGGTTCGGGGGACTGCCAGACGTATTGCGAACAGGGTGGCGACGCTCGCTGGTATGATGCCGCGCGGACCGACGAAGCTCACGAAAAGCTTCTCCCTCCTCGTGAGCCTTTCGCCCGTCGTCGATACGAAGACGAGCAAGGGACGGACGACGAGTGCGACGACAGCGACGACGAGAAGACCACCCACACCGAGTTCAAGGAGCGTGTCGAACTCTATCAGAGCGGCGAGAGCGATGAAGACGAACGACAGCACGATGATAGTTATGTCGCCCTTGAACTCCTCTATCTCCTCCTCGTACGGTATGTCGGTGTTCCCAAGAACCACACCGGCTGTCGCGACCGCCGCGACACCGGCTTCAGAGGCGACGGCGTCGGCGAGGCTGAAAGCGAGTATCGCACCCACGAGCGTCATGAGGCGCGCGTTCTGCGGCGTCCACCCCTCCGACGTTCTGACGTGAGTGAGGAGGTACCACAGCACGCCGGCGACGAGAAGCCCGACGAAGACGCCGACGCTCATTCTCTGCACGAAATCTACGAAGTACTCCGAAGGGTTCACTTCCTGCGAAGTAAGAAGCTTGAAGATGACGACTGCGAGTATCGCGGCTGTCACGTCGTTGACGATGCCTTCGGTCTCCATCGCCGCCGCGACACGGTCGCGCACCGGTACGACGTTGAGTATGGGTGTGATGACGGTCGGACCCGTCGCTATCAGCAATGCGCCTACGACCGCCGAGATGCTCCACTCCACACCGAGCAGGAACCTCACGGCGACCGTCGTTCCGACGAAAGAAATCAGAGCACCGACGGTGACGAGACGGAGTGCCTCCGAAGGCGCTTCACGCAGTTTCTCGGTCTTCAGGTGGAAAGCCCCCTCGAAGACGATTATTGCGACACTAACACCGACGATGACGGAGAGCGACTCACCGAACACCTCGCGTGTGACGATTCCTAATCCCTTCGGACCGACCGCGACACCCGCGAGTATTAGAAAGAGAACGCTCGGCACGCGGAACCTGTCGGCGAGGACCTGCGACGCGACGCCCAGACCGAGTATGAGCGCGACGACTATCAGAATCTCGGGTTCGCTCTCGGCGAAGGCTTTCTGTATTTCGAATACTGTCTGCATTATATCACCTTGGTGCGACGAGGTCTGAGTCGTATCTATCCGGCTGATAACCGTGTCCGTGGCTACATAAACGTTGCATACGAGTATGAGCCTCGTCAGAACGGTTCTCCGTGTCCGTCAGCAGTCTTATTACGAAACGGTACACGGAAACGAACGTGGCACCCGTCTTACCTACAGTTTCCCTCATACTCGTCTTAGGCATCTCTGCGCAGTTGCTCGCACGCCGTGTCCGCGTGCCGAGCGTCCTCTTCCTCATCCTGACGGGCGTCGCACTCGGTCCCCACGGCGTCGGCGTCGTTACGCGCGAGACGTTCGGCGGCGGGCTTTCGACTGTCGTGGGTATGAGCGTAGCCGTCATCATCTTCGACGGCGCGTTCAACCTCCGCAGGGAACGTGTGCGCGAGGCTTCGCGTGCCTCACTCCTCCTCGTCACCCTCGGCGCGTTCCTCACCTTCGCGGGCACGACGCTCGCCGTACATTTCACACTCGACGAGAGCTGGTCGCTGTCCGCTCTCGTCGGCGCGCTCTTGGTCGCCACAGGACCGACGGTCATAACGCCCATTCTGGAGGTTGTCAAGGTGCGCGAACCCGTTGCCGCCGTGCTCGAAACTGAGGGCATATTCAACGACGTTACTGCCGCAGTCGCGGCTGTCGTCATATTCCAAGTCCTCGTAATCGGTGAGGGTGGACTTCTCGAAACAGCCTGGGTCTTCTTATTCCATCTCACCGTCGGCTTGGCGGCTGGCGTGCTCGCCGCCATCGCACTCGTCTACGTACTCCGACACCTCGGTTCGGTCGGCGGTAACCCGCCACAGGCGGCGCGTTTCCTCGCGCTCGCGTGCGCAGTCGCGGCTTACGGAAGCGCGGAAGCCGTCGCTCCGGAGGCAGGCGTAGCCGCTGCCGCCGCCGCGGGTATCGTCGTCGGTAACGCCGAGGTTCCCCACCGCGACGAAATCGAGGTCTTCGGACGCGACCTGACTCTCGTCGTCCTCTCGTTCGTCTTCATCTCGCTCGCCGCGCTCCTCGACTTCGAGGCTGTCTTCTCGCTCGGTGTCGCTGGCGTCGCATTCGTCGCCGCCGTCGTCTTAGTCGTGCGCCCTCTCGTCATCCTCCTCTCTATAAGAAGCGAGCGTTTCACGCGTGACGAAAAGCTGTTCATGAGCTTCGTCGGTCCGCGCGGCATAATACCAGCGAGCGTCGCCACCCTGTTCGCAGTCGACCTCGCCACGGGCGGACAGGCTGCGGAGGCACAGACGCTCGTCGGTGCCGTCTTTCTCGTCATCTTCGTGACCGTCGTCTTACAGGCAGGCTTCGCAAGACAGATAGCCGAGGGTTTCGGCGTGGTACCTATGAAAACCATAATCGTCGGCGGTGGACGCGTCGCACGCGCCCTCGCCGAGAGACTCGAAAAACGCGGAGAGTTCGTTGTTATCGTTGAGGATGAGAAGGACGTGGTACAGGAGGCGCGCGACGAGGGCTTCACGGTCCACCCAGGCGACGGCACCGACCGCGAGGTTCTGCGCGAAGCGGGCGCGGAGGACGCAAAGATACTTGTCGCCGCTACCGAGAACGACAACGACAACCTGCTCGCGTGCCAGCACGCGCGGTCGGAGTTCGACATCGAGACGGTCATCGCGCGCGTCAACGAACCCGGCAACGTCGAAGCTTTCGAGGCTCTCGATGTGCGTGCTATCGACGCGTCGCTCGCGACGGCGTGGACGATAGACAACGAAATCGAGCGTCCCGCACTCGCGCGATGGATGAACGACGCGGCGGACGACCACGATATTCAGGAGATAGTTCTAACGTCGAAGAAGTTGGTCGGTAAGACAGTGCGCGAAGCCGACCGCTCGATTCCGGAAGGCTGTATAATCGCGGAGATAGGTAGCGGCGACGACGCACACGTCCCCGACGCCGACGAGGTTCTGAAACGCGGCGACCGTATCACCTTCCTCGGCAGGGACGACGCCGTTAGGGAAGCCGTACGTAAGTTCCACCCGCGGGACTGAGCCACAGTTCACCGCGAGACGACGACGTTGACGAGCACCGGCAACAGCCAGAGAACGGGTGTCCAGCCACCCAATACGAACGCGAGCGGCATGCTCGCGGAGAAGAACAGAACCGCGACAGTACCGCGGATGATGTCGGAGCGGAAAGCAGAACTTCCGCGCTCTGTCAGCAAGTCTCTCAGCCGTGCGTATCCCAAGACGAGAACCTCGACTACCACCAGCAGAAGCAGGAGGAAGGCGAAGACGACGTACGTCAAAGGGTCGTCGGAGAGACTCAGTAGCCTGTTCGGCAGGGGTATCAGAGCAACCAGCCCGAGGTACAGGAAGTTGAGCACGACCAAGACGCCATCGACTCCGCGTAGGCTGTCGAAGACGACGAGATGCTCGCGCCAGTAGATGGCGACGACGAAGACGGTCACCCAGAAGTCGGCAAGGTCGGAGACGAGCGACGCGAGTACGGTAGTCAGGTCACCCGACGCGTCGGGTAGCAGGCTAAGTACGAGAAGCGTGAGTGTGATTGCGAAGACACCGTCGCTGAGACGTAGGAGGCGGTCGAAGACCTTTCTGTCTCTTGGGTAGAAGTCAGAAGACAGTCTTCCCACCCCGCTCGGCTTTCGCTTCGGTTCCAAGGGGATAGTGCCGGAGACTCGGTAGGCGTCCGGTTATCCTCTCCTTCGGCATACGTCAGACCTTGTCCGCTACCGACATATATCTGGTGTGCGTCTGGGAGAGAGCGCGTAACTTTGCTATAGCAGAATAAGGTTCATATGACTCAGGGAGTCCTTACTACCTCGACGGACACTTCGTCGCTGTCCACACCTATCCGCGAAAACTGTGTCCGTATGTGCTCTGCCGCGCCTTCGAGAGCGTCCTCGACGGTCTTGTAGCCCTTCGGTGTCGGCGACTCGAATGCCACACGTATCTCCTCGCCGCCGACGCGCTGTTTCGTCCCGCCGCTCTCGACCTCGTAGAATCCGTCGCAGACCCAGACGTACGGCGCGTCTGTTTCGGGCGCGCCTCTGTACTCCGGCGGTTCGTCGTCGGGTTCGTAGACGGTGCCCGTCAGGCTGGTTCCGAGCGCGTTGCCGCGTACGAGTATCACGTTCGGCGTACGGCGTGCGCGAACAAAACCGTGCCGACGTTTTTATTTGCGTTCGACTTGTATCTGTAGTATGGCGCAGAAAGAGGCTGAGGACGCCGAAGACGCCAAGGGCGCGGAGAGTCCTGAGAGCGGTGGCGAGAGCGACAGCCGCCCTGTCATACTCTTCGACGGCGTCTGCAACCTCTGCAACTCGTTCGTGAACTTCGTGATGGACCGCGACGGCGGCGCGTTCCGTTTTGCCTCGATACAGTCGGATGTCGGCGCGGAACTCATGCGCGACGCAGGTCTTTCGCCTGAAGAACTCGAAACCTTCGTCGTCGTGGACGGCGACACCGACGACGGAAATGTCTACACCAAATCGACAGCCGCGCTCTACGTCCTCCGTCGTCTCGGTCTTCCGTACTCGCTCCTCTACGTCTTCGTTATCGTACCTCCTTTCCTCCGCAACCCGTTCTACGACTTCGTCGCTTCGCGGCGTTACTCGTGGTTCGGCAAGCGCGACGAGTGCCGCGTACCCGACGAGGAGACCAAGGACAGATTCCTGTCGTACGAGGAATTCTAGAGGCTTACGGATTATATCGTCGTTACGGCGACAGAATTGCCAAAAGATTTATTATGCGTGCTAAGTAAGCACTTACTCAAGCGGGACGGTGTAGGTTGACAGATCGGAGTAGTTAGGACGGTGATGGATGACACCGTTTCGCGGAGGTACGAAAAATGAGAAAAACGGAGACACGAAACGACAACAGCGGAGTATCGCCAGTAATAGGGGTCATACTGATGGTAGCCATTACGGTCATACTCGCGGCCGTTATCGGGACATTTGTGCTGGGGCTTGGAGACAACGTGCAGGAACCGGTGAACGCGGGTGTGTCGTTCGATGGAACGGATGAAGGCGTAACGATGTTGGTTATTGACCCGGGTAACGTTGAAACGTTTAGACTGGTGGCACCCAACGGCAACCGGTCGGCCGAACTCGGTGTGGTGTTCCAAGCAGGCATGCAGATTAAACTGAGAGAGTCAGACAGAAACGAAACCAGAACAGTACCCGCCGCAGGACACCTTACCACAGGGGCTACCAAGGAAGAAGAACAGACCTGCTGGGTGGAACATGGTGGCGTTGATTTAGACGGGGATGCCGAGATATCCTCTAACGCGGATATACCCTGTGACGGCGGCGCGATAGCCGGTCCACAGAGCCTGGCAGGAGGCAACGAAGTTACATTCATTCAGCCAGGTTCTTCAATAGCACTTGCGGAGGGTGATTTCCAAGCGATTGGTAGTTCTGGCGGTAGAACTGCCTCAAAGTTCGGCGGAGCATCAGTGTCATTCTCTGAACGATCCGGTGTTGCTTACGGTACCAAGGGATAGAACCGCCTAACAACTACCTGTTTTCCGTATGCTGTGTAGACCACCCGAGTCGCAGTTGCTGTCTTCGTGGTTCTCAACCTACGAAGGCTCGAATACGAAGACACGGTCGCTCCACGCCGTCACCGACTGAAGACCGTGCCTCCAAGCACCGCCGACGACGTACATCCTTCCGCCGTGTTCGACGGACGCGCATCCGTGCAGGGGTAAGGGCATCGGTGGTGCGTCGCGCCATTCTCCCTCGGAGTCGTAAACCTCGTGTGTATCCGTCACCCATCCGTTGGACGTGTCGGGGTTCTCGCCGCCAGCGACGTGTAACTCGTCCTCCAGAACCGCGCTCGCCGCGCCGCTCCTTGCCATCGAAACAGGCGTTCCCTCGCGCCATTCGTCGCCCTCAGGGTCGTACACGGACACGTCACGTATGTTCTCGAAGTCCCACCGACCGCTCACTGTCCATATCTCGCCGTTGTACGCCTCGACGGCGGTATGCTCCGTCTCCGTCGGTATCGTCGCGCTCCGTTCCCATTCGTCGTCTTCAGGGTTGTAGACGAGAACATCGAGCGGACCGTCGCGGTAGTCGCCACCGACAACGTAGATGCGTCCTTCGTACTCGACAGCGTCGTTTCCCCAGCGTCCGTCGGGCATCGGTGCGCGCTCCTCCCACCCGTCCGCGTCGGGGTCGTACGCGAAAACGTCGTCCTGAGGAGGGTCGCCGAAGTCGTCGTTTCCACCTAAGACGAAGATGCGGTTGTCAACGGCGACTGTAGCGTGGTGGTTACGTGGTTCGGGCATCGGTTCGAGTTCCGTCCATTCGTCCGCGTCGGTGTCGTACTTTTCGAGCCTGTCGGTCGAACTACCCCGCCCGACCAAGCCGCCGGGGACGTATACTTCGCCGTCGAGTTCCGCTCCTTTCATCTCGCCGCGCGGCGCGGGCATCGACGCGACTTCGGACCAGCCTTCGCTCTCCTTGACGGACGGCGACCGTGTGAGCCACCAGCCGACTCCGACACCGAGCGCGGCTACGCCGCCGCCGGCGTACAGGAGACGTCTTCTCGTGAACGTCTTGTTTCTGTCCGGCATGTTACCTCGGATATATAAAAACCGAAACGTCCCTACTTTAATCTATCCTGTCCATCACTCCCTAGGCACCATCAACCTGTTACCAGCTTCACCGTCGTTTTTGAGTTCTGCTCAACTTATATTTACTACACACCTCAAAAGTCGAAAACTACAGGGGACAGGGGACAAGTATATACGATTGGCATGTGTTAACGGTATACTATGTCGGAACCGGTCCATGTTCTACACGTGGACGACGAGCCGGACTTCGTGGACATGACCGCCGAGTTCCTCGAACGCAGAGGCGACGAACTCAACGTCGAAACCGCAGTCAGGGCGGGCGAAGGTCTCGATATGCTCGAAGAAGACAAGCACGACTGCGTCGTATCCGACTACGAGATGCCCAGAATGGACGGTATCGAGTTCCTCGAATCCGTCCGTGAAAGGGACCCATCCATTCCCTTCATACTGTTTACTGGCAGAGGTAGCGAGGAGATTGCAAGCGAAGCCATCTCCGCGGGTGTAACCGACTATCTACAGAAAGGTACAGGGACGGACCAGTACGCAATTCTTGCGAACCAGATTGAGAACGCGGTTTTGGCACGTCAGTGGGAGAAAGACGCCGAAAGGGGACGACACCGTCTCGAACAGATTCTGAAGACCGTACCCGCGTGTGTCGTCCAGATAAACTACGAAGGCGAGTTCGTCTTCGCCAACAGGCGCGCCGAGAAGGTTCTCGGTCTGGAGCCGGACAAGGTTTCGAAAAGAACCTACAACGACCCGAAATGGGATATCACCGACACCGACGGAAATCCGGTTCCGGACGATGAACTCCCCTTCCGTCAGGTACGTGACTCGGGCGAACCGGTCTACTGCTGTCGGCATATGATAGAAAAGCCCGACGGAACAAGGAAGACTCTCTTGGTGAACGGCGCGCCGCTGTTCGATAGCGAAGGCGAGGTCGAGAGTACCGTGTTCGCTCTTACCAGTGTAGGGGACGACAACAGCCACAGAAACTCCGGAGTTCAAGCGCGGAATGAACGACATCGTTGAGAAAGGAAGCGCAAAACGTCCCGCGTTCCTTACGACGAGATAGGTGGATTCCGGTTGCGTAGTCGTGTTTTATCAGCTTATCTTCACATCAAATCTGCCGCTGTTTCCACCGGTTTTCTGTATAGCGACATACAGTTTATCTGACTCGCTGTCACCGTCCGCGAATTTCCAAGAACTACCGAATACGGTTTACCACGCCATCACGTACCCGAAAACAGACGATGCCGAACACGCTCGCGGAGACCTTCGCCGGACTCGAAGACGAGGACTTCCGTGTCCTCAACGCCGTCGAGCGCGGCATGCAACACAACGAGTGGGTTCCCGAGGACGAAATCGCAGGACTCGCACGTCTCCATCCTGACGAGGCGGAGTACCATGCGAGCAGGCTGAACGACTTAGAACTCGTCGAACAGCGTGACATGCGCTACCTCGGATACAGACTCGTCGCTGAGGGCTACGACGTTCTCGCGCTCAAGGCTTTCGTCGAACGCGACACCGTCACGCGTTTAGGTACGAAGATAGAGGTCGGAAAGGAGAGCGACGTCTACGAGTGCTCCGACGAAGAACGCGAATTAGTGATGAAGGTCCACCGAGAGGGCTACACACAGTTCCGTGACACGACACGCGAGCGCGACTACACACACGACAAAGGACATCTTTCTTGGATGTACACGGCGCGTAAGGCGGCTGAGAAGGAGTACGAGACGCTCGAAGCTCTGTACCCCGAAGTCGCCGTACCCGAGCCGGTTGACCAGAACAGGCACGCTCTCGTCATGTTACGTTTCGAGGGCGTCGAACTCCGACGCGCCGACGTTGACGAACCGCTTGTCGTCTTAGACGCCGTCCTTGACGAACTCTCGAAAGCATGGAATGTAGGCTACGTCCACTCAGACATGAGCGCTTACAACGTCATGGTTTCGTCCGAGGGCATACGCGTCATAGACTGGCCTCAGGCGGTCGAAACTGACCATCCGCACGCGCGTCAGTTGCTCGACAGGGACGTTTCGAACCTCCTGAGCCACTTCGAAAAGAGATACGGCTCGGAGACAGACCTACCGACAAAGAACAAGGCTGTCGAACGGATAGTCGGCGGTTCGTGAGAAGTTCCCTGCTCGGCATGAGTCGTCGTCTGTCTCATAACCCGCGAGCCTGTTTCTCGCTCGCATCGAAGTCGTACTTTCTCGGATTATGTGGTGTTTTCTAACATTAGTCAGTTGTCTTATGTCTCTAAGTACGAGTAGAACGCTAATTCTAATGTTAGATACACGTTCGAGCGGGCTAAACCGAGTCTGAACTGCTCTTTCGAGCGTCGCTGACCGTCACGAGACGACTGAGCGACGAGTTCGGACGAAGCCATCTTGGACGCCCGAACCCCTACCGTTTGGCTCTCAGACACCGACGAACGGCGTTCTTGTCCACGTAAACCTTATTTCGGTATGCTTCGCGGACGGTACCGCATCTTCGAAAAAGGATTTGTGTCGGTCTCACAAACTATCGCTCATGCTCCGAGGCTACGACACAGCGACGGTTCTCCTCGCTCTTACATCCATCGCGATGTTCACTTCCCTCGTCTACGTCGTCGTAGGTCCTTTCGGCGTCTTAGTCGTGCCCCTTTTCGTCGCCATGTTCTACCTCCTTCCGGGCGACGTGCTCAAATCGATAGACACGAACGGTGTCCGCCTCGCGCTCCTCCTCGTGAACGGACTCTTGGTCGGCTGGATACCCGCAGAGTACTTCGGCGAACCGCCGCTCGACGAGTCGGGCGAGTTCGCGTTCTCCGCAGGTCTCGTCGTCTTCGCGTTCGGCTTCGCCGCCTTCTTCGGCTGTCTCTACTCCTTCTGGCGTTACTACCATATCTCGACGACCGAAACCGCCGAGGTAGCCTCCGTCGAAGAAGGAAAGGTCGAAGTCGAGGGCGAGATAGAGCCTGCGCGAGAAATCCTTACCGCGCCCGTTTCCGGAGAGGACTGCGTCGCGTACGAGTACGAGGCTACACAACGCCGCTGGTACGGTTCGCCCGGCTACCGTCCGGTGGTTGAGACGGAGAGAAAGTCGAAGCCGTTCTACGTGGACGACGGAACCGGGCGCGTGCTCGTCGAACCCCAAGACGCGCATATAGAGACTGACGAACACGAATCCGAACACGTCGAAGCCGGTTCGTCGGGGTACGACCATGACACGACGCGCAAGGAGGTCCGCGTCCCCGACGAAGGGAACATATACGTCTTCGGCACCGCCGAATGGTCGGACGAACACGGGCAGATTACGGTACGCAACGGTGACGCACCTTTCTTCAAAATCTCCGACTCGTCCGAAGCCGAACTGGTAGACAGGTACAGGAAGATAGCTATGCTCAGCTTCGCCGTAGCTTTCGTCGGTCTACCGGTAGGTACGTGGCTGATTCTGCGTGCTTCCGGGGTTTTCTGAGAGTTTCGGGACGCGAGCGTCAGGCTGGTATATGTCTTGTAAACCGTATTTCGCTATACCGAAACAATAGTGGTTTTCGAAAGAAGAGTCTTGAATCCAGTGGAGCCAAGTACCGAGAATACATATAACCAAAGCCACGTACTAACCGTCCATATGCCAAGTCGAAAGGAGCCTGAGTGGATTATAGTATTGAATACCATGTACGAGAACATGATTACAGTAAACCCTGAAAATTTTGGGGAGGGCGAAAACATCGTAAATCCGGTCTCAGTTGAGTATATGTGGAAACACTATCAGATTCGGAGGATGTCAGAGCTGAACGATGAGCAAATAAATAATGCACTTAGTCACATGGAAAATGTAGGTCTAGTAGAATCCCACGAAGGATATAATGAGAAACTAGATAAGATGGAAGAAAATTTTGGATTGACTGAAAAGGGATTCGAGGTTGCTCATGAACACCGTCTTCGGAAACAACAGCAAAACATAAGAACACAAACCGCACGTCTTTCAGGATACTTGGTGGCCGCGATTGTCTTCCAAGGATTTAGCGGATTTGATTTTCCGATAGTTCCCACTTTAGTAGTATCTTTCGCGTTAGCAGTATCGGTATGGATTCTCACAGAATATTTAGTAGGTAGATGGTGGCAGAAATATATTTGGAAGATAACGTCAGTATTTCAAGACTATAAGAACAGAGTGAAGACGATGTTCAGATGAGCTAAGCTGTCTGCTTGAGAAACGCCTAAACGGGTTTCCAAACCGATTTAAAAGTAGGACGACTCGGTTTCTTAAGATGGTTTCTGGTACAGATGACGTGAATACCTGCTTTGTCGGCGGAGGACTCACGGGCACCATCAGATGAGCCTTGGAGACCGCCTGCGAACCGTCTTCAAGAGCAGGGACGAGTTCGACCTGACCTCGGGGAGCGTCGGCAAGCCGTTGTTCTACCTCTCGCTCCCCATCGTCGTGACGAACCTCCTCCAGACTGCCTACAACCTCGTCGATACCTTCTGGCTCGGGCGTTTCAGCGACGACGCGCTCGCCGCCATAAGCTTCGCCTTCCCGATGGTCTTCCTCCTCATCTCGCTCGGTATGGGTCTCGCCGTCGCGGGAAGCGTCTTGGTGGCGCAGAACACGGGCGCGAACAAGCCCGAGGAGGCGGAGTACGCCGCTTCTCAGGTCACGTCGTTTTCGCTCATCGGTTCGGTGCTCCTCGGCGGTGTCGCGTACTTTCTCGTAGACGACTTCCTCGCTCTCACGGGCGCGTCCGACACCGTCGTCGAGTTAGCAACGAGCTACATGCAGGTCATCTCGCTCGGTTTGGTCTTTATGTTCGGGTTCTTCACGTTCATCTTCCTGATGCGCGGCTACGGCGACACCATCACGCCGATGCTCGTGATGCTCGGCTCCGTCGTGCTCAACATAATACTCGACCCTTTCCTCATCTTCGGCTGGGGTCCTTTCCCGCGTCTCGGTATACAGGGAGCGGCGATAGCGACTATCTTCTCGCGGTCGCTCGCCATGTTCGTCGGTCTTTTCATCATGATGTACATGTCGTACGGCGTCCAGATAAACGCGCGCGACATGGTACCTGACTTCTCATTCTTCAAGAGAATTCTCCGTATAGGCGGTCCTGCGTCGTTCGAGACGACCGGACGCGCCGTATCGATAAACGCGCTCCTTTTCATCGTCGGCATGTTCGCAGACCCCGTCGCCGCCGCTTTCGGCATAGGTGCGCGTGTCCTTTCGGTCATCTTCCTGCCCGCCGCCGCTGTTGCGCAGGGCGTCGAGACGATGACAGGACAGAACATCGGTGCGGGTAAGCCTGACAGGGTCGAAAGGACGAACCACATAGCGGCGCGTACGATGTTCGTCGTCCTGACGACGATGGGCATAGTGACATGGGTCTTCGCCGAGCCTATCGTCGCCGTCTTTACCGACAGTCCCGAGATAATCGAAGAAGGCGCGACGTTCATGCGTTACGTCGCACCGACGTTCGGCTTCATGGGTGTGATGCGCGCCTACGTCGGCGGGATACGCGGTACAGGCAAGACGGTAACAGCGGCGACCATAACCGTTCTCATCGTTGGTATGGCGAGGTTGGTCATCGCGTACTTCGGCGCGATAGAGATAGGCGCGCTCGGTATCTGGATAGCCTTCGGCGCGTCGAATATCATAGGTGCGACGGTCGCTTTCCTGTGGTTCCGACGCGGGACGTGGCGCGGAATGGACCTGACGGAGGACGTAGAGACGGAAACGACACCCACGGTCGAAGGCAACGACTGAACGGGTCGGCAGAGCATCGGACGTCATCGTTTTAAGAACGTCGGGTACGTTACGACTGTGGTATGATGCTCAACGAGCAAGACCGTATGTTCCGCGAGTCGCTCAGGGAGTTCTTGGAGAAGGAAATAGAACCCGACCTGCCCGAAGCCGACGAAGAGCCGATGGAAAAGGGAGAAGCCGTCGAGTACCAGCTTATGCTCGGCGAACTCGGCGTGGGTCCCGGTGCGGGCGAGGAAGCCGAGTTCGAGAATCCTGTGACGTACGCAGTCGTCGTTGAGGAGATAGCGCGCGTCTGGCCCAGTCTCGTCATGACTATCACGATGGGCTTTCCGTTCCCCGCGATGCTCGTCCCTTACGCGGGTGAGAAGACACGCGACGCGCTCGCCGACGAAGCGCGTGCCGGCGAGGTAATCGGCTGTCTCGCCGTGACCGAACCCGAAGGCGGAAGCGACAACACGCGTCCTTCGACAACCGCGCGAATGGAGGGGGACGAATACGTCATCGACGGTAGAAAGACGTGGGTCTCGAACGCTACAATCGCGGACGTCGCGCTCGTCTTGGCGTGGGACGAGGAGACGGAGACGCGCGACTTCTTTGTCGTTGATGCCGAAACCGCGCCCTTTGAGACGCGCGAACTCGAAAAGTTGGGCTGGAAGGCGTCGCCGACGGGCGAGATGTTCTTCGACAACTGCCGCGTTCCCGTCGAGAACAAGCTGACAAACGTCGTCGGCGAGATGATGGCTGAGGGCGCGACCGAAGTTCTCGAAAACCCGATATTTCAGACACACGACCCCCTCAACGCGATGTTCTCGTACATGCGCGTCGGTATGTCGTCCATCGCCGTCGGTACGGCGCAGGCGGCTTTCGAAGCCGCTCTCGAGTACGCGAACGAACGCGAGGTCGGCGGCGACGTTATCGGGAGCAAGCAGATGATACAGGAGAAACTTTACGAGATGAAAGCAGGATTGACGTCTTCGCGTCTTCTCACACACAACGCAGCGCAACATCTCGCCGAGGGACACGAGGACGCACGTATGCTTTCGTCGCTCGCAAAAGGGTACGCGTGTGAACGCGCCGTCGAAGTAACGTCGGACGCTGTCCAGATACACGGCGCGAACGGTCTTTCTCCCGACTATCCGGTGGAGCGTTACTTCCGCGACGCGAGGACGACGACGATTCCGGACGGAACGACGGAGATACAGAAGTTGGTCGTGGGCTCCGAGTTGACGGGTCACAACGCGTACTGAGTCCGACGCTGGCAGGCTCAGAGCCTTCCGTCCGGAAGCCGCAGACCTGCGCGTTCGTTGTACTCGTTCCACGCGCGACGGAAGAGGGATTTAGGCTTGCTCTCGACGGATGCTTCCGTCACCCGTCGTGTCCAGTCCTCTATCGCGCCGTCCGCCTTTTCGAAACAGTCCTCGGAGTAGGCGTCTCTCTCCGAAGCGGACGCTTCTTCTTCGGCGAGTTCGACCGCGCCTTCGACCATCTTGTTTTCGAGAGTATCGCGTTCTTCGTCGTAAAGAACGATACGCGTCGGATAGTCGCGTAACGTCTCGCGGTGCAGACGCTCGTGCCGCCAGAAGAGCGACTCTTCGTCCGCCTCGTCGGTCGGCGACGGTCCCGTGTCCGGAACGGGCGCGTCAACCCAGACGGGCTTGAAGACGCTCGTGCAGGGTGCCGCCGTGCCTGTCACGAAGTGTGCGTCATTCGAGTTCGCGGACAGGCGTGAAACCATCGAACCCGTCGTCTGGCTCCGCCGAACCGGACCGTATCCTGCGTGCATGCAGACCTCGGAGCCTAAGATGCCCAAGACACCGCGGTCTGGTCTGTAGCCTTCGCTGGAGCCACCGTGGTCACGTAGTGTCTCGATGAAGTTCTCGACGGTCAGGTCACCCTCGCTCTCGTCTAACCGTGCCGTCGTACAGCGACGCCTGCTATCCGCACCGCTGAAACGCGTGTAAAGGCTGTCGGTGTAACAGTCGTCGAAACAGAAGTCGTCTTCGTCATCGCACCATCCCATTTCGACGGCGTGCGAGACGACGTTCTCGGACGCACGGTCGAAGTCGTCGGCTACCGTCGGGCGGTTCGAGACGGAGTAGACGCCCTCAACGCGTTTGGCAACCCAGTGCTCGCCCGCGGTTTCGAGAATCCACGCCTCGTCAGCGTCGGCGACCAAGAACGAGTTGTGGTAGTAGAACTCTTCGTGCATGCCGCCGTCGCCGCCCTGTCCGTGCTTCTCCAAGAGGTCGGTGATGACGTTGACCGCTTCGTCTGCCGACGCGGCGCGTTCGAGAGCGAGGCGCAGGAGGTCCATACCGAGCAAGCCCCCGTCGTCCACTTCGAGGCGTGTGAACAACGCTTCGTTGCCGATGACGACGCCGTGCTCGTTCGCACCCATCTCCGCGCCCCATATCCAGAACGGCTTCGACAGGACGACTGCGCTCGTGCGCTCGACCTGCGGCATGTCGATGTATGTGCACGAGACTGTCTGTTCGTCGTGCCGTTTCGCGGGTACGCGTACGACCTCGTGAGCCTCGTTGGGTTCGCGGTCGGAGTTCTTGCCGAACAGTGTCACGCCGTCGCGTGTCGCGGAGGGCGTAGCTACGATAGTGTCGCACATCCGTCTTCACTCTTCCCGAAGCCTGAACTTCTGCACCTTCCCCGACGCAGTCCGAGGGAGTTCTTCGACGAACTCGACCTCGCGCGGGTGTTTGTACGCCGCGAGGTTTTCGAGGCAGTACTCGCGTATCTCGTCGGACGTAACAGTCGCGTCAGGCTGTTTCACGACGTACGCCTTGACAGTCTCGCCTTTACGCTCGTCCGGCACTCCGACGACCGCCGCCTCCGCGACATCTGGGTGCTCGAAGAGGAGTTCTTCGACCTCGCGCGGGTAGACGTTGTAGCCGCCCGTCACAATCATGTGCTTCTCCCTGTCGACGACGTAGAAGAATCTGTCTTCGTCCCAGTAGCCGAGGTCGCCTGTGTGGAACCAACGCTTTCCGTCCTCTTCGGTGAAGGCGTCCTCGTTCGCGTCGGGAAGTCCATGGTAGCCTTTCATGACGTTCGGACCGCTCACGACGATTTCGCCGACGACATCCTCGTAGTCGTGTTCGCCGTCGGCGAAGTTGACTGGACCACGTTCGACGCGCGGGGTCTCTTCGAACTCCTCGTCCACGACCTTCGATTCGACGCCGGGTAGCGGCTTTCCTATGCTCCCCTTTCTTCTTTCGTCGTTCGAGTTTGCGTGTGTAGTCGGTGCTGTCTCCGTCAGACCGTAGCCCTCCATCAGCTTCGTGCCGAACTCCTCCTCGAAACGGCGTATCGTGTCGAGAGGCAGACTGTCGCCGCCTGCGTTTGCGAACCTGACTGATTCGAACGTGTACTCGTCGGCGTCCGGGTGGTTGACGAGGTCGTTGTACATCGCAGGGACGCCGTGCAGTATCGTGATTCCTTCCTCTTCGATGAGTTCGAGCGCGTCACCGGCGTCCCACTCGGTCATAAGGTGGTAGCTTCCGCCCTCGTAGAGCGTGGCGAGCATGTTCACGGTCATGCCGTAGATGTGGAAGAGAGGCAGGACGCCGAGCATCTTGTCTTCGGTGCGTATGCCGTCGTGCACCTTCGGCGTCGCCTCGGCGACGAAGGACAGGTTTCCGTGAGTAAGAAGGACGCCCTTCGGGTCGCCCGTCGTGCCGCTCGTGTACGGCTGTGCGGCGATGTCGTCCGACGCACGCGTCTCTGTTTCGAGAGCGTCGTCGGCGAGGAAGTAGTCGTACGCGACAGCGTCGTCGGTGTCAGAGCTGACGGCGACGACCTCACGCACGTCCGTCTCGTCTTCGACCTTCCGAACCTCCTCGACGAGTTCGGGGAGCGTAACGACGAGTTTCGCTCCGCTGTCCGCCAAGATGTGTCTTATCTCGCGCGCCTTGTACTGCGGGTTGAGGGGGACGACGACGCTTCCGTTGCGGAGTACACCGACGAACGCCGTGACGAACTCCGGAAGGTTCGGCAGGTAGACTGCGACGCGTTCGTCTGGTTCGACGCCCGAGTCGCGGAGTGCGGCGGCGAAACGTCCGCTCTCGTCCCAGAACTCCTCGTACGTCATCTCCGTCCCGCCGCGTCTGTGCTTGACTGCCGTCTCCGAAGGATACTCGCCGACAGTATCCTCCATCGGGTTCACGAGGTTGAACATAACCGTCCTATTGCTCTCAGCGGGTGATAAGCCTTGTCGCCGGTGTGCTCGTTCTCAGCAACCGGACGTACCTTATTTCCCTGCGCGGTGACTACTCCACTCATGACCGACG
The DNA here is from genome assembly GCA_034522195.1 of Halobacteriales archaeon. Taxonomy (GTDB): domain Archaea; phylum Halobacteriota; class Halobacteria; order Halobacteriales; family Halorutilaceae; genus Halorutilus. The sequence goes on from JAXHLL010000006.1 coordinate 718,665, forward strand.
AAGAAGCCATCACGGTGTACTCCGACTACGTCTGTCCGTTCTGCTACCTCGGTCGTGAGTCGCTCGAAAGGTACCGCGAAAGCACGGAACGGGAACTCGAACTCGACTGGCATCCGTTCGACCTCCGTGCGCAGAAACGCAAACCGAACGGCGAGATAGACCATACCGTGGACGACGGAAAGGACGAGACGTACTACGAGGAGGCACGCAAGAACGTCGAGAGGCTGAGCGAGAAGTACGAAGTCAAGATGCTCGGTCTCGACGAACTCCCCGAGAACATCGACTCGTTCGACGCGCAGGCTGTTTCGCTGTACGTCAAGGAGAAGCACCCGGAGCACTGGGAGACGTTCGACGAGGCTGTCTTCGACGCTCTCTGGGTCGACGGACGCGACATAGGCGACGCGGGCGTTCTCGCCGATATAGCCGACGACGTGGGTCTCGACGCCGACGAGATACGTGACGCCCTCGAAGACGAAGAACTCCGTAAGAGTCTGCGCAGAAGGTTCCTCAACGCGCAGGAGGACGGCATCACCGGCGTGCCGACGTTCGTCCACGGCGAGCACTTCTGCAGGGGCGCGGTTCCGCCCGAACAGCTCAGAAGGCTCGTCGAGGGCTGAACACCGGAGTCAGACTTTTACACCGCTGTCGCAATATTGGAGCATGGAGACGGGAACCGACAAGGTGGAAGTAAAGAGAGACGGGCACAGAGCCGACGTTCTGATAAGCCGTCCCGAAAAGAGGAACGCGATGGACCACGACGTTATCGAGGGGCTTCGGAACGCATTCGAGAAACTCGGTGATGAAGACGACGTGCGTGCAATAACCCTCTTGGGCGAGGGCGACGTCTTCTGCGCGGGCATGGACTTGGAGATGATGGCAGGGTTCACGCAGGACGAGGGCGAACCGACAGCCGACGTGCACACACTTTTCGACACGATACAGGAGATACCGAAGCCCGTCGTCGCCGGAATAAAGCGCGCAGCAATCGCGGGCGGATTCGAGTTGACGCTTCCCGCCGACTTCCGTATCATGGGTGAGGAGGCGAAGTACGGCGCGGTCGAGGTCGACTTAGGAATCTTCCCGAGCGGGGGTTCGACGCAACGCCTGCCGCGCCTCGTTGGTCTCGCCGCCGCGAAGGAGATAGTGCTGATGGGCGAGTACATCGAACCAGAGGAGGCGCGCAGGATGGGTCTCGTCAACGAGGTGTGCGCCGACGACGATGTGGACGAGAGGGCGCGCGAGATGGCGGACGAACTCACGAAGAAGGCTCCTCTGGGTGTGGAACGCGCAATAGAGGCTCTCAACCACGCGGGCGACGTACCCTTAGAAGACGGTCTGCGTATCGAGCAGTACCTCGCAAAGGACCTCTACGACACGAAGGACGCGCAGGAGGGCTTCGCCGCGCGGATGGAAGGGCGCGAACCCGAGTTCGAGCGCGAGTAAGTCAGACGATTTCGAGACCGTACTCTTCGATTATACGTTGGCGGTCTATCTTTCCAAGGATGGTCTTCGGAAGGCTTGCCTCGACCGTGTACTCGCTCGGTCTCTTGTAATCGGCAAGGTTCTCCTCGCAGTAACGCTCCACCTCCTCCGCGGCGAGTTCCGCGCCCGCCTCCGGTACGACGAAAGCGTGCCCCGTCTCGCCCCAGCGTTCGTCCTCGACGCCGATAACGAGCGCGAGACGAACGTCGGGGTGGTCGGTGAGAACATCCTCGACCTCCGCGGGATAGACGTTGTAGCCGCCCGAGATGTACATCTCGTGTGCCCTTCCGCGGAGGCGTACCCTGCCGTCGTCGCCAACGAAGCCCATGTCGCCCGTACGTATCCATCCGTCTCCATTGGGCGACTCTTCCGTCTCTGTGTCCATGTATCCGACCATGACGCCGTTGCCGCGGACGGCGAGTTCTCCTACATCGCCTTCGTCCAACGCCGTGCCGTCTTCGCCGACGGCACGTACCTCGAAGCCGGGATACGGTCTCCCCACCGTCTCGGTTAGCACATCCATCCCGTCGTCTAAGTCGGTCAGCGTCACGAAGCCGCCCGTCTCCGTAAGACCCCATCCGGTCGTCGCCGTTCCCACCTCGCTCATCTTTTCGAGCGTGTCCTCGGAGGGAGCCTGTCCCGCGACGATTGCGAGACGCACGCTCGACATCCTGTCGCGGTAGTTGGAGAAGGCGAAGAACATCTCCCAGAGCGCGGGGACGTTTCCGACGAGCGTGACATCCTGTTCGTCTATCCTTTCGAGCGCGGTGTTGGGTTCGACGGCGTCCAAGAAAACGATACGCGCACCCGCCACAACCGCGGTTGCGAGGAGTTCGGTCGAACCGCCGACATGGCTCGGAGGTAGGTGCGCGAGCGACGTGTCGTCCTCGTCCACCTCCCATGTGTCGGCTATCGCCGTCCCCTGAAAGACCGCGTTACGGTGGCTCAGAAGCGCGCCCTTCGGACGCCCTGTCGTCCCGCTCGTGAAGACGACGAGAAGAGGCGCGTCGGGGTCGAGATGTCCCGTCGCTTCGTCGTCGGGCAGGTCGGTGCCGTCGGGCGCGACGACGCTCCATCTGTATTCAGAAGCGTCCTCCGATGCTTCGTCTGTCGGGTCGTCTTCGTCAAGCCACCAAACGTTCGGAACGTCGTCGAACGCGTCGATACCTTCGAGCGTCTCGCGGTACCCGTCGCCCCTGTAACGGTCGAATCCCAAGAAAGCGGACGGCTCCGTCCTCTCCAGAACGTCAGCGATTTCGCGTGCCTCGGAACGGAAGTCGAGAGGGACGAGAACCGCGCCGAGTTTCGCCGCGGCGGCGTACGCTGCGAGGTACTGCGGCGACTGCGGAAGGAGCGTCACCACGAAGTCGCCTTTCTCGACGCCTTCCGCATCGAGTGCCTCCGCGACAAGACCGGACGCGGCGTTGAGTTCGCGCCACGTTCCTGTCTCCGCGTCGGCGGCTTCGACACCGACGGGTTCGTAACTGTAGGCGGACGCGTCGGGAGACTGAGCGGCGCGCTGTTCCAGATACGTGTGGAAGAGCGCGGTTCTGGGACTGTCACGGTCGTACGGAATGTCGGTCATGTTACGAGTAGAGAGTGTCGGGTTAAATAACCCTGCGCGTGACAAAGAGTCTCGGTTTCAGTTTCTCGGTAGACGACCGGTTTACAATACGTACGATATAAAACGTGGAGTCCGTTTATGTACGATGAAAACGTAAGAATGTATAACGAACCCAACGCTTAAGCCTTCAGAACACCAATACGTCCGGTTGGAGGTAAAAAGATGAGCGGCGCGCAACCCAAGTTCAAGACACGTGAGAGAAAAGAGATATACGAGTTCATCGAGGACCACGGCGAGGCGACCTACGAAGACCTGTTCGAGTCGGACATTCTGACCGAAACCGACCGGTACCAGCAACTCGTCGCTGTCATGAAACGCGACGGTCTTCTGGAGGAAGACGACGGTGTGCTCCGTACGGCGGTAGACGCCGGCGTAGAGGAGCACCACGAGATAAACGGCATGACGGTAACTGTTCGGCGTGCGAGGCAGGAGGACATATCCGGCATCATAGGTGTCATGCGGCAGGTCACGAGCGAGAAGAAGTACGTCGTCGCCGAGTCGGTAGAGCAACAGCTTTCGGGCGACAGCACGCTGATGGACACCAACTTAGAGAACCAGCACTTCTTCGTCGCAACCGTCGAAGACGAGGTCGTCGGCTGGTGCGGTCTCGACATACCGGAGATGGACAAGCTGAGCCATACAGCCGAACTCACGCTCGGCGTGTTGGAGGAGTACCGCGGCATGGGAATAGGCGACCACCTTCTCGAACGTGGTCTCGACTGGGCGGATGAGAGAGGTCTGCACAAGGTCTACAACAGCATTCCGTCAGTCAACAAGTCGGCGATAGAGTTCCTGAAGGAACACGGATGGAAGAAGGAAGCTATCAGGAGCGACCACTACCGTATCGACGGCGAGTTCGTGGACGAAGTGATGATGGAGAAGTCGTTCTTCGGGTAAAGCGGTGGCAGACCAGAGAGAGGAACTAAGGAGCCAGTTCCTTCATCGTCGTCTCCTTCTGTTCGTCGCCCAACATGCCAGCGAAAGCGACGCGGACGTAGTCAACGCCGTCGATTGATTCGAACTCCTCAAGCCTGCTACGTGCCTCGTCGGGCGTTCCGACAGCGGCGACGTCGTCGATAAGTCCGTCGGGAACTTCCTGCGACGCCTCGGCGACGCCGCCTTCGTCCCATTCCTCACGTATCTCCTCGACGGCGTCCTCCCAGCCGAACTCGGCGACTGCGCGCCTGTAGAACGGACCGTAACGCGCTATCATGAAAGCGAGCATCATACGTGCCTGCTGACGCGCCTGTTCGCTCTCGGATGCGACACAGCAACGGACGACGGGCGCGACCGTAACGTCGTCGTGCGTCCTGCCGCTCTCATTCAGACCGTCTTCGAAAGCCTCCATGCGTTCGCGCAGACCCTGTTTCGGTAGCAACTGCGGGTTCCATCCGTCGGCGAGTTCACCCGCCATCTTCGTCGTCTTGGGACCGAGCGCGGCTACGTCCACCTCGACACGCTCGTCGGGCGCGGGACACGTGAGCTTCATGTTGCCGACGCCGAAAACCTCGCCGTCGTACTCGACGCGCTCACCTGTCCCTATCTCCTTGACTATCTCTACGGTCTCCGCCACGTGCCGCAGAGGTCGTTCGAAGTCGCGCCCGTGCCACCTCTCGGCGAGTTCGGGCGACGACGCACCGACTCCGAGCCTGTACCTACCGTCCGATATGTCCGCGAGCGTCACAGCCGTCTGGGCGATGAGCGCGGGCGAGCGCGAGTAGGGCGAAAGGACGTGTTGCGTAATCCCTATCTCGTCGGTCGCTTCCGCGACGGGAGCGAGCACCGGCACGACGTTCCATCCCGTCGTTTCGCCCATCGAAACCTCGGTGTAACCTAAGTCTTCGGCTTTCCGCGCGTACTCGGCGATATCACCGACAGAAGTCGTCTCCGACATCGGCACGACGAAGCCGCGCTCACGTTCGTTCTGTGTCATCGTTCTTTTCAGGAGCGCGGGGAACGTAAAACCACGTGTCAGACATCGGTCGAGAAAAACCGCGCGACGAGGAAGTCGGCACGCTAACCGTCGGTAGCGTAGTCGTCTTCGTCGCTGTCCGTCGAACGCAGTTCTATCCAGTCCTCGTCTCTGAAGTCGGAGACACAGCTCTCGCAGAGAGCCGTGTCCTCTAACACCTTTTCGGAGCTGAGAACCAACGTGTAACTATCCGAAGCAGAAGCCGTGCAGTTGAAACATTCGTCGTCCACTTTTCCCCGGTGTAATAGGGTAGACGCGTCAGTTTTAACAGCCATGTTTATCCGTAAGCGTCTTTAAGTAGGCATACTCCGCTTACCGTGTCTGTTCCGTGGGTCCGACACGGTCCTTGACGACCTTCCTGACACCTACACGGATGTGCGTAGAGAGAGTCTGCGGCGAAACGTCGAACTCGTCCGCGAGGTCACCAAGCGTCGTACGACTGGGTGTATCGAAGTAGCCGTGTTCGAGAGCGACGGAGAGCACGTCCCTCTGTTTCGGCGTGAGCGACGACATGTCGCCTGATTCCGCTTCCGGATTCTGTTTCTCGACGTACATCTTTCTGACCTCGACATCGTCTGCTATCTGTTCCCCTGATTCGATGAACCAACTGAGCGTGTCCCTCGACGGGAAACGTGCTTTGAGATGCAGTCCGTCGGCGTCACGGACCGACTCTATCTCCGTGATATCGTTCTTTCTGTATATAGGGAAGACGAGCGGCTGTTCCTGAGGGTACCCTACGGTTTCGACGCGGTACAGATGTCTGTCCTTTATTCCGACGACAGCGCGGAACCCGGGTACTGTAGGGTCTTTTCGGAGCGAGTCCTCGAAGTCGTCGGGTTCTTCTCCGCTCATCCACCAGAAAAAGACGTAGTTCGTCTTGTCTTCGTCGGTGACGTAGTGGAAGTCCTCGAAGACACAGCGTGCTTCGGGAGACTCTTCGAACGTATCCTCGAAAAGTATCAGGTTGTTTGACAGCGTAATTTCTGCTATCAGAGACATCAATGTTGGGGTTTAGTAACACAGGTTTAACAGACTGTTGCTGAAATCGGACTTCGAGGCGTGTTTTCGTCATGTCTACCCTGATTTATCAAGGAATGCTTTGGAGATTTTCAGCCCAGATGAAGAGGAAGTCGCGCAGACGGTCCTCCGCGGCGTGCGAGAACCCGTGTCCCTCGCCCGCGTACGCGTGGAGCGTGGCGTCGGTTTCGAGCGCGGCGACGGCTTCGAAGCTGTGCCGTATACCCACCGTCGCGTCGTCACGTCCGTGGAAGACAGCGACGGGAACGTCGAGGTTTTGCTCTACCTCCGCGAAGTCGTAGGTGTCGAGGTCTTCGAAGAAGTCGTCGGCGACGTTTCCCCACGATGTCGCGTCTTCGCGGTAGTCGTCGAAAGCCGAGTTGTACGTCACGGGTGCGCGTACAGCGACGGCTTCGACGTGCGGTTCGTCGACCGCGACGTGGAAGACGACCTTTCCGCCGAAGCTAGAGCCGAACAGGACGACAGAACCAGGTTCGAAGTGGTCGATTACGGCGCGCATGTCGGCTACGCGTGTCGAGAGGTTCTGCTCGCTGAAGGAGAGGTCCGACTCGCCGCATCCGCGGTGGTCGAAACGGACGGCGTCGTAGCCCTCGGCGACAGCGCGCTCGCAACGACCGACATAGCTTCCGGTCTTGTCGCTCACGAAGCCGTGTGAGAAGAGTATCCAGCGGTCCGAATCGCCGTCGGATTCGTGGTGTACAGCGACGAGTTCGTCGTCTTCGACAGGAACGATATGTCGCGTCGGCATCTGTTCGTGTGCCACGATGCGTGCCTCTGTCTTGACGTTTGTGTCGTTTGTCGAACCGTTTTCGAAGCACGAACCAGACGCGTCATTAGCGCGCGGAAGCTACTTCTGTTCATGAAACGACGCGACTACCTGCGACTGATGAGCGGTGTCGTTGGTGCTTCGGTGACGGCGGGTGCGTCAGGCTGTCTTTCGTCGGCGGACGAACTCGGACACGAAGACGTGTACCTGAGTCCTCCCGAAAGAGTGCCGGACGGTGTCGCGCACCCGACGTACGGAGACGCTGTACCCGACGTGGAGATGTACGATGTTTTCGCGGACGAGTACGTCTCGACGGAGATGGACGAACAGTTCCTCATGACGTTCTTCTTCACGTTCTGTCCCACGGAGTGCATCTGGCTGATATCCTCGATGACACACGCCGAGGCGAGGATACTCGACGAAGGACTCGGAGAGCCACGTGTACTCGCAACAACCTTCGACCCTGCGCGTGACACCCCCGAGAGGATGTTGGATTACGCCGAGAGGATGGGCGTTGACCCCGAAAGCGGCTGGAGCCTCCTCCGTCCGGAGTCGGAGGAAAGGGCAAGGGAAGTCGTAACCGACGAGTTCGGTGTGAGGTACCAGAAGACGGACGAAGGAGACCTGTACGACTTCATACACACGACGCTGATACTCCTCGTAAACGAGAAGGGCTACGTCGAAAGGACGTACAGAAACGACGACCCGGACCCCGACAGAATCGCCGACGACTGGCAGTCTCTCGTTGAGGCACATGAAGCCTGAGCTACCAAGTACACCGGTTGAAGGTTATCTTGCTGAGCCTCTCTATCGAACTACCTCCGAGGCTCTCTCTGTCAACGAACTCCTCCGCACGTTCGCGCTCTGCGAAAGGAATCGGATTGCGTCCCGCGGGCATCTCGACGGCTTCGGTGTCGGCGACGAAGACATAGTATGCGTCCGTGCCGTCTATCGTCTCGTCCGTGTCGTAGTCGGTCACCCAGACGCCCGCTACGTCCGCGGTCGAGACACCGAACGCCTTCGGCGAGACGTAGTACGCGCCCATGTCCCCGGAGGTGCAGAAGAAGGCGCGCTCTCCGTCCTCGTGGAGAATCTGGGCGTTCCAGCCCGGATGGTCTCTCACGTTCCTCGCATCGACAGCACAGGTTTCGTCGGGGTACTCGACGGGTTCCATACGGAGGTCGGCACGGACGGGTTCACCGGCGTCCTCTCCGTCTTCGTCATCTCCGACCGCACCCTCCGTGCTACCGAGACATCCCGTCAAGCACGCGGTCGTGGCTCCCGTACCCGCGAGAGCGAGGAGTCTCCGTCTCCTCAGAGATATTTCTTCGTAGTCCATCACGTGGATGTACGGTGGTTCGGGGCATAAGGCGTCTGGTACGTCGTTCGAAACGGATGACTGCGGACTGTCCGGCTCGGTTTCCGTCGATACGTCGGTGCCCGGAATACGTCACGTATATTCTATTTTGCTATACGAAGATTCGACGCTCCGAGACGCGGACACCGGCTCAGTAGCCTCTACCCTCCCGAGCGAAACCGTTAACGCGCGCGCTCGTCATTTCCGTCTATGCGTATCATCGAACGCACCGCCGTCGTCGAAGACACCGACGACTTCCTCGACGCTCTCGACGAGTTACGCGAGGAGCACGGTGTGGCTGTACAGGCGTTCGACGCGCGGTACGTCGTCTCGCGTCTTCATCTTGAGGAAGCTGTGGAGAAGGCGAAGCGGTCGTTCGAGCGCGGCGAGAACGTCGCCGACACGCTCTCGATGGAGATTCTTCTCTACGCCGCAGGGACGCGGCAGATAGACGTTGCGACACGCATGGGTATGCGTCCCGGTGAACACGACGCTGTCTTCGTCTTGGTCGGCGACGAGGAGGCTGAGAAGGAGGCGTCGGTGGAGGTACGCAGGATGACGCATGAACCCGACGGCTTCGTCTACGGCGACGAAACGTGCCTCCTCGACTTCTTCGGTGTTACCGGCGACGAAACCGACGCGGTCGGAGATGACCGTCTGGAGTACCTCGTCTTAGAACGCGTCGCGCTTCTCGACGTGAACAAGTAGGCTTTAGACGCGTCCGCCACGAACTCAACGCGGATGTTCCACCCGCGCGACCTCAGAAAGCTCTACGACGCGTTTGGGAAAGTCTCCGCGCACGTCGAGGCTGAGAGCAAACTTCCGTCTTCTTTCGAAATACACGCCGACGCAGATGGAACCGAAACGTCCCTACCGCGTTTCGAGACCGAAGGTCACGTACACGAAACACCGTCACGGTTAGAGTCGTCAGGAGAACTGTGTGTCGAGAGAAACGGTCCCGACGAACTACACGAACTCCGTCTCGTAGAGAGCGCGGAGAAAGACGACGATACGGCACGCGAAGAGACGGAGTGCGAAATGTACGCGGTCGAAAACGATGAGACTTATGTGGTCGAAGGTAGGCACCGTGTTCCGGCTGACTCCACGACCGCTGTAGTCGTCTCCTCCGCCGAGAGCGTCGGCAGTCTCTTCGACTCCATGCTCAACTCCTTCTCCGAATACCTCGGTGAGGTAGTTGAAACAAAGGTCGAGAAACATCGGTTCGACCGCGACGAGAGCGTACCGACGGATTTCGTCGAAGCCGAGTACGCCGTCCGTCTCGTAGGTCTCGGGGAAATAGCCGAGACGAAGGGAGAAAATCTGCGTGTCGAGGAAGCAGAACTCACCGTGAAACGAGGCGACGAACTCCGTGTGGACTGGGACTTCGACGTTCGGAACCACGGAACGTTTTTTGCGGAGGTCTTCGCGGAAGAGTCCGGCACGCACGACGTGCTCACGGCGCGTCGCAGGTCGGACTTCGCTGGGAGAATAGACTGGCGCGCACGGAACAGAGACGGGTTCTTGCTGGACGTGGAGTACGAGGCAGAGAACGCGTCGCGCTACACCGAAGAGCTGAGACGACACGGCTTCCGTACACCTGAGCGCGCCGAATTCGGCTTCGAACTCGACACGCACGGCACGACGACATCCGGTTCGTTCGACTACGAAGCCGATAGCGGTCCGGATACGTTCGGCGAGAGATTCGGTGCGTGGGCTGTCTTCCTGCCGCTTCCGGTCGTCGTCCTCTTACACCGTGACTAGAACAAACCGACCGCTTCGAGAGCGACACGCACCTCGCGCTCGACGCCTTCCTTCGCTTCCTCGGGGAGTTCGTCTTCCTCCGTCTCGCCTTTCTGCTCGCCGGCGACAAGATTCCCATCTACTGCGAGTATCGCGCCCGCTTCGAGACCTCTGCGGCGTGCGAGGGTGAAGATTATGGAAGCCTCCATCTCGACGGCGAGCATACCCGCATCGTTCCAGTCATGCGATATCTCGTCCTCGGCGTAGAAAGCGTCGTCCGTCACGATAGGTCCGACGTGTATGTGTTCCCCCTCGCGCTCCGCTGACTCTACGAGCGCGTTCACGACGCCGCGCGACGCCACAGCAGGATACTCGACGCCCTCGTACCTCTTCGTCGTTCCGTCGAACTTCGCTGAGGCGGTCGCAACAACGACGTCGCCTGTGCGCACGTCGGGCTGTAAGCCGCCCGTGGTTCCGACACGTACGAGACGTTCCGCGCCGACGTTCGCGAGTTCCTCGACTGCTACCGCCGCGCTTGGACATCCGACGCCGGTGGAGCAGACTGTCAGGGGCGTTCCGTCGTACCTTCCGTTGACGAGCCTGTACTCACGGTTGTCGGTCAAGCGTTCGACGCCTTCGAGACTTTCGGCGATTAAATCGACACGGTCGGGGTCCCCCGGAAGAAGTACCGTGCCGTTCACCTCTCCATCTTCGACGAGTATGTGTGGCTGTTTCATGGTACGGGTTCGGGACGGTGGCAGAAACAACTACCGAAATGTTAAAGTTACTTTACACTTGACGTTGGATAGATATGAGAAAAATCGCATACATAGCACTGCTTGCGGTTGTGCTGGCGATGGTAGCGGTATCCGGTGCGAGTGCGCAGACCCCCTCTGACTCCGGTGGCGACGGTAGCGGAGTCGGGTCGGCGGCTGGTCAGTCAACAACAGCGGATACCGTCTACGTCAGAGACAACGGGGACGCAGTTCTCGTCTACGAGTCCCCGGAGGGTGAGACGAACGGTTCGGTGAGTTACGGTGCCGACATGTCTTCAGGACTCTTGCATTTCCTCGCTGAAGGCACAGCCGAAGACACGGAACTCACAGGCGAGATGTCGTTCGTAGCCGAACCAGCGTCGTGGAACGCGAACGGTAGCTTCCAGACGGGCGAGATTGAGAGCGTCGAGGAGATGAACCTCGACGTATCGAGTTCGACGGACCGGACGAACTCCGAGTTCAACGCAGAACTCGACACCACGCTTTCGTCGCAGTTCGCCGCTTTCGTCTCGTCAGCCTCGACGGATGGTGAGGTGGTTGTTGGACCGGACAGTATCACTTCATCGGGTAACATGAACTACGAGATGGGTCTCGGTGGCTCTTCGGTACGTGAGGTCAGTAACTTCGACCTCAGCGGAACCGGCGGCGACTACACGCTCGATGTGAGGGATAGACGTATAGTACGGTCGCAGGGATTCGAGCCGACAGACCCGGAAGAGGACTGGGGAACGCGTGAGCGTGCTTTGGAGACGTTACGCGAGGATTACGCGAGCATCGCGGAGAACACGAGCGGAACCGCCGAAGTGACGCTGGGGTCGTACTCGTTCGAGGAGGTCGAAGTCGATAGCGGCTTCGGCACTTCCACGAACGAATCACTGATAGACGTGGAGTACACGGTTGAGTACTCGGGCGTGACCGACGGACTCGCCGACACCATCATGGAAGAGGACACCGGCGTGTCGCAGGAGACCGCGGAGGAGATGGCTCAGGCTCTGAGCGATGTCAACATCAACACGATGAGATTCAACACCGTCTCTGGCGGAGGTTCGACCGAAGCGAACTGGACGGTCGACATCGAGAACTACAACGATGCGAGCCTCGCCTACTTCCGTCTCGCGTCCGAGATGACGCCGGAAGGTATGAACGGCGGAACCGGCGCGGAGTCGCCGTTCTACTCCGAGGAGTTCTTCGAGGACGCCATACAGAGGTCTGAACAACAGATGGAGGCTGTCGAAGCCGCCGACTACACGTCGCGCTGGGAATGGTCGGGTAGCCTCGAATCCGGTTCGGGTGCGGGAGCAGGTACAGGCTCGGGTGGCATGGGTGGAGGAACCGCCACCGTCACAGCTGAACTTTCGCAGACGACGGAGAACTGGGAGAGCTACTTGAACGAACTCGAAGACCGTGACCTCCCGACTCCTGCCGACACGACGTTCGACCTACAGGTCTCTTCGGCTGACGGCGGTCTGGAGGGCGAGATGAGCTGGGAAGCAAGCGGCGAGTCGCTCTACGAAGGCTACTCTGAGACTATGGAGATGTACGAAAGCATGCTTGAAGGCTCCGAGGAAGTTGACGCCGACATCGTCAGACATCTCGCCAACTCCGGATTTAGGATAGCCAAGATGGACGCTTCGCTCGACGAAGAGGGTGGATGGAGCCTCGAAGCAGGTGCCGCCTTCGGAAACGGAACCGCTCTCGCTTCGGCTATCGAAACCACAGAGGACATCAGGGTCACGCAGATAGTCGGCGAGCAGGAGGGCGGCATAGTGACGACCTACGTCAAGACCGAAGGGTTTGTCGATGAGACGACAGAGGATGCGGTGCGGTCGCGCGAGCAGGTCGGCGACGGGACGACGGTCAACATGCCGGGCGACTGGGACCGCGACTTCCCCGAGATGGACAGACAGTCAGCGGCTGACTACCTCGGCGTCGAACTCGACGAAGAAGACGGTTCGCCCCTTCCCGGGTTCGGCTTCGTAGTCGCGCTCGTCGCGCTGACCGTCGTCGCTGTGGCAGTCGGACGCAGACGCGAATAACACGGCATGGATATCGCCAAGCGTGTTGACCACACGCTACTCGAAAAGGACGCGCCCGCTTCGGCGTACGACAAAGTCGTCGAAGAGGCGGAGAGATACGGCACGAACGTCTGCGTCCCGCCGTCGCGTCTCGACCGTGTACCCGACGGTTTCGACGGTGAGGTCGTCGCTGTCGTCGGCTTCCCGCACGGAACGACGGTTCCCGAAGCGAAGGCGTACGAGGCACGCGCCGCCGTAGAGGCGGGCGCGACGGAGGTAGACATGGCGTGTAACGTCTCTCTTCTCAAGTCGGACGATGAGGACGGTTACGTCCGCGACGTACGCTCTGTCGTCGAAGCCGTCTCCGTTCCTGTGAAGGCGATTATAGAGACAGGTCTTCTCTCCGACGCCGAGAAACGCCGCTCGGCGCGTCTCTGTGTCGAAGCGGGCGCGGAGTACGTCAAGACGTGTACGGGCTACGCGCCCGGCGAAGCGACGGTTGAGGACGTGCGTCTTCTGAAAGACACCGTCGGCGACGACGCGCTCGTCAAGGCGAGCGGCGGCGTGCGCGACGCAGAGAGCGCGTTACGCATGCTCGAAGCGGGTGCTTCGCGTATAGGCGCGAGCGCGGGTGACGAAATCGTCCGGCAGGCGCGTGACCTCTGAACCATCTCTGTCTCACCGAAAGAGTAGTGTGCCGCGTCTCCTAACGGAAAGTATGTTCGGAACTGCGGGTGTACGTGGGAGCATCGAAGAAGTTCCTCCTTCGCTCGTACTGCGCTTAGGACGCGCCGTCGGAAGCATGACCGACTCGGTCGTCGTGGGACGCGACGGTCGTCACACGGGAGGCGCGCTCGTCTCAGCCTTTGCCGCAGGCGCGGAGAGCGTCGGTTGCGAGACGACTCTCTTGGGAGTCGTGCCGACACACGTCGTCGCGTGGACGGCGCGCGAGAGAGACGCGTATGGCGCGACTATAACGGCGTCGCACAACCCACCCGAAGACAACGGCGTCAAGCTGTTCCGCGACGACGGCTGTGAGTTCGGCACGGAGGACGAGAGGGAAGTCGAACGTCTCGTCGACGAGACGGAGACGGCGCGCTGGGACGGATGGACCGAAGCGCGCGAAACCGACGCTGACGAGGTTACCGACGCCTACCTCGACGCTGTTTTCGACTACGTCGGCGACGTCAGCCTCGACCTGCGTATCGCCGTCGACTGCGCCAACGGCGTCGGTGCGCGTACCACGGTACCCGCGCTCAAAGAAGTCGGTTGCGACGTAGTCGCCGTCAACGCACAGACGGACCCTACCTTTCCGGGACGCGGTTCGAAGCCGACGCCCGAGACGCTCGCCGAGTTCGTCGCGTTCGTCCGTCGTGGTGGATTCGACTTAGGATTCGCGCACGACGGAGACGCCGACAGGCTCGTCGTCGTGGACGGCGAGGGTATCGTTTCGGAGGACGCGGTTCTCGCTGTTCTCGCCGCAAGACACGCGCCCGGCACCGTTCTGACAACGCCGAACACCTCGCCGCGTGTCGATGAAGACGTGCGCGAAGCAGGCGGCGACGTCGAACGCGTCGCTCTCGGGACTATCTCGGAGGAGGCGCGTGGACGCGACGTCGCGTTTGCTGGCGAGCCTTGGAAACATGTCTTCCCCGACTTCGGCGGATGGGTGGACGGCACAGTCTCCGCCGTCGAAGTCGCGCTCACTTACGCGAACGACGTGATGGTCTTCGACGGTATGCGCGATGTTGACGTGACGAAGAAGTCTGTCGCGTGTGACGACGAAAAGAAGAAGGCGGTCATGGAGGATGTCGGGGGGAAGCTACGCGACAGGTACGACGACACGGATGCCACGTTCGACACGGCGGACGGCGTTCGTGGACCTCGGCGACGAGGATGGAAGATGGTTCCTCGTCCGCGCGAGCGGTACAGAACCGCTGGTGCGTGTCTACGTAGAAGGCGACGACGAACTCGTCGAGACGCTCGTGTCGCTCGTCGAGGACGCCGTAAGAAACGTCTGAACTCAGCTCAGGCCCGCTTGAACTTCGTCCCGTACTGCACTATACCCTGCTCTCCTTCGTCGCTCACACGTCGGAAGCATGCCTCGACTCGGTCGCCGACCTCCACGTCTTCTTTTCCATCGACTATCTGCGCCGTTACCCTCGCACCCTCGTCGAGTTCGACGACGGCGAGCGTGTAAGGCGTATCTGAGTCGTAGTCGGTTATTGCGTCGTGCACGACAGTCTTCGTGACCACCTCGCCCTCTCCGCTGTACTCCTTTCCTACGACATCGCCGTCGCGCCTGCAGTCGGGGCATAGGTCACGCGGCGGGAAGAACGGCGTCCCGCACGTGCGGCACTCAGTACCGACGAGCCTGTACCTCTGGTTTATCTTGCGCCAGAACCGTGGTGCTGTCATCTTTTCGACCTCCCGTTTCTGTCCGAAAGTACGTTTACGACCGCCGTCGCTCCCGTGCCGCCGACGTTGTGCGTCACCGCAACGGAGGCGTCCTCTACCTGCGTGCCTGCTTCGCCTCTGAGTTGTTTCGTCGCGTCTACGACCTGTCGTACGCCCGTCGCGCCGAGCGGGTGTCCACACGCCTTGAGACCGCCCGACGGGTTGACGGGCGTCTCGCCGCCCACCGAAGCGCGTCCGTCCTCGATAAACGCGCCGCCGTCGCCCTTCTCTGCGAAGCCTAAGTCCTCGACAGCGAGTATCTCGGCAACGGTGTACGAGTCGTGTACCTCCGCGATGTCGACGTCGCCGGGCGAGACGTTCGCCTCTTCGTACGCGCGTTCCGCCGCACGCGCTGTCGAGTCGAGCGTCGTCATCTCGCGTCTGTCGTGTACCGCGAGCGTGTCGCTACCCTGTTCGGTCGCTTCGACGTAGACGGGTTGGTCGGCGTAGTCGGAGGCGTCCTCCGCCGGAACGACGATTACCGCCGCCGCTCCGTCGCTCGCGGGCGAACAGTCGAAGGCACGCAGAGGCTCCGAAACGAAGGGTGTCGATTCGACGAGTTCCGCGCTGACCTCGTTCCTGTACTGCGCGTACTTGTTGTTCGTCGCGTTCTCGTGGTTCTTGACGACGACCTCCGAGAGTTGACGGCGTGTCGTTCCGTATCTCTCCATATGGGCGCTCGCCATCATGGCGTACAGCGCGGCGACGTTGCCGCCGCTGAACACCTCCCATTCGCGGTCCGCGCTACCAGCGAGCGCGTCTGTTGTTTCGGTACTGCCCAAGTCGGTCATCTTCTCGACGCCGCTCGCAACGACAACGTCCGACGCGCCGCTCGCAACGTCGAGAACGGCTTGTCGGAACGCAAGACCGCCCGACGCGTCCGCCGCCTCGACACGTGTCGCTGGTACGCCTTCTGTCGAAAGCCCCGCGTAGTCGGCTATGAGAGCGGCGATGTGCTCCTGCCCAATGAACTGCCCCGCGCTCATGTTACCGCCGTAGAGCGCGTCTATCTCGTCACCTGCGACGCCCGCGTCTTCGAGAGCGCGGGTGCCGGCGGTCACGAACAGGTCACGGAAAGAACGGTCCCAGTGCTCGCCGAATGAGGTCTGTCCGACCCCGACGACGGCTACGTCTCTTAGCATTCTTATTCCTCCTTTATCTTGCCTTTGTGTTTGGCGTACTGCGCGTAGTCGATGTACTCCACGTCCTCGAAACTCTCCTTCAGACCTGTGCGACGCTCCTCTATACCGTCCTGAACGCTGAACGAGAATGCGTCGCTTCCCGCGCCCGAACCGAACGAAGCGAAGAAGATTCTGTCGCCTGCATCAGCCTCGTCGAGCGTCGCAACCAGACCGAGAGGCGACGCGCCGCTGTACGTGTTGCCGATTTCGGGCGACAACAAGCCTGTCTCGTACTGCTCCTCGTCGAAACCGAGCGACTGCGCGACACGTACGGGGAACTTGCCGTTCGGCTGGTGGAAGACGGCGTAGTCGTAGTCTTCGGGCGTCGTGCCCATACGGTTCATGAGTTCGTTGCTCGCACCCTCGGTGTGTTTGAAGTACGCGGGCTTCCCCGTGAAACGTTCACCGTGTTGCGGATAACGTTCGCCTTCACGCCTCCAGAAGTCGGGCGTGTCCGACGTGTACGATGTCGTGTCCTCGATTTCCGCGACGACGCCTTCGTCTCCGATGACGAAAGCCGCGCCGCCCGCCGCCGCGCTGTATTCGAGTGCGTCGCCGGGCGCGCCCTGCGAAACGTCCGCGCCTATCGCCATACCGTAGTCGATACGTCCTGCTTCGACGAGTCCGAGCGCGGCTTGCACGCCCGCAGTACCCGCCTTACACGCGAACTCAAGGTCGGCGGCTGTCATAAGAGGCGTCGCACCCACCGCCGCGCCGACGATTGTCGCCGTCGGCTTTACTGCGTAGGGATGCGACTCGCTTCCGACGTATATCGCACCGAGAGCGTCGCCTCCGACAGGTGCGTTATCGATGGCTGTGCGCGCCGCCTCAACGCTTATCGTGGCGGTATCTTCGTCCTCGTCGGGGACGCTCTTTGACTTGACGCGCAGACCGCCTTCCATCGCGTCGGCGTCCTCTTCCCACATCTCGGCTATCTCTCGTGTCTTTATTCTGTACCTCGGAACGTAACCGCCGTAAGAGACGATTCCTGCCATCAGATATCACCTAAGTTTTCGAGCATCTCGTCCATGTCCATCGTCGTGTAGCTCAGAGCGACGCCTTCGAGACGCGCTATCTCCTCCGATATCCTCGAAATCTCGCCGCGGCTGATTCCGTGCAGGACGACCGCGGACGGTTTGAGGCTCGTGACGCGCACCGCCACGAGGGGAGACTCGCCGCGTGTGATGTTGGTGAAGACGAGAGCACGCTCAGTGCTCCAGCCGTACAACTGAGCGAACTCCTCGCCCGATAACGACCGTATGGCTTCGAGCGAATCGACGACCGTATGACCTTTTATCTCTGTCTTGTCGCCGACTATCTCGCGCGCGTCTATCGCGTCGTGGAACTCACCGAGCGGTACGGGAGTCTCGTAGTCGCGCAGGTCCTTCACCGCGCTACCCTCGAACCCCGCGCCGAGTATGCGTCGGTACCGGCGTAGCACGTCTCCGCCGCGCTGCATATCGATTTCGACGAGTGCCTCGACGATACGCCGCACGACACCGATTCCGGGCGACGCACGCCTTCCGCTCTCGTAGTCGCTGACGACGCTGTTAGAGACGCCGAGAGCGTCGCTCAGCTCCGACTGAGAGACGTTGAAGTCCTCGCGCCACTTACGGAGCGTCGCGCCCGCGTCGTCGCTCAGAACGACCTCACCGGCGATACGCTGTGTAAGCTCCTGCGTCGGCTTCTTGTTGTCTTTCGCAAGCTGTTCCGGCATATCGGGTAGGACACAGCCTTTCCTTATAACCCTTACGAGATTGACGAACCGCAGTTCGTCGTCCGTCGAAATACTACGGTTCGGGACGTGTGCCCAACGTCACCTGAACCGTCTCCCTGTCGCCGTCACGTATGATAGACACGTCAACAGTCTGTCCTGGTTCCGTATGGAGCATCAGGTAGCGCGAAAGCTCCTCGTGTGAGTTTATGGTCTTGCCGTCCACGCCGACGATAACGTCACCGCCAACCTGCATCGGGAACCCTTCGTAAGTCACCTCCTGACTTCCGACGAAGACGCCGTCCGACGGTCCTCCTTCGGGTGTTGCGACGACAAGAACACCGCGCGGCACGTCGAGTTCGTTCGCGTCGGCTACACGTGGCGAAACGTCGATTGTGCTCACGCCCATGTACGCGTGCTCTGTCGAGCCTGTGTGTATAAGGTCGGGCACGACGCGTTCGACGAGTGCCGATGAGACAGCGAACCCGATGCTGTTGCCCTGACGTGCGCGGTTGACGCCGACAACTTCGCCGTCCAAGGTCACGAGAGGTCCACCGCTGTTGCCGCTGTCGATTCCCGCGTCGGTCTGTACGGTGTCGGGTATCGAGAAGTCGCTCTCCGTCCTCGTTGACCTGTTGACGCCGCTGACTATCCCGCTGGTTATGGAGCCTTCGAGACCGAACGGGTTACCGAGTGCGGCGACGGGTGTCCCCTGACGCGGATGGTCGTCGGCGAGCGGCAGGGGTTCCGCGTATCCGGGGACATCACTCACCTCGACGACTGCGAGGTCCGTGTAAACATCCGTTCCGATTACTTCGCCGCGTCGCCAGTCGCCCTCGCTGAAACGTACCTCGACCTCATCAGCGTCCGTCACGACGTGCTGGTTCGTGATTATGTGTCCGTTGAAGTCGTAGACGAACCCCGAGCCTTGTGCTGTCTGGCCTGACGACGCGCTCACACGTATCGATACCACGGAGTCTATTATCTCTTGGTAGAGGTTGGCGTACGCGTCCCCTTCCGTGTACTCAACGTTTTCGAGAGTAGGTCCGTCGGGTGCGTTGCTCTCGGTAGGCGACACGAAGCCCTGAACAGCGGTTCCAGCCACCAGTCCGACGAGAAGGACCGCTATAATAACGAGCGGCTTTCTGGACATCAAGGGGAGTACGTACGCGCGGATAATAAACCCCGGCATACCGGAACGAACACGCACACGAACGCGACGTTCTGTCTCAGTAATCCGACGCGAAATCGACGAAGTTGCGCAGGAGACGAAGACCTGCGTCGCCGCTCTTCTCGGGATGGAACTGCGTCCCGACGACGTTGCCGTGCTCGTTCGCAACCACCGACGAGAAACCGACCGTCACCGTCTCCTGCGTGTCCGTACTCCGTCTCGGCAACCGTCTCGTCCTCCGTCTCCGTCGTCGCGTAGTACGAATGGACGAAGTAGAAATGCTCGCCGTCTACGCCTTCGACGACCGGATGCTCGTGTTCGACTTCGAGGGTGTTCCAGCCCATGTGAGGAACCTTGCCGACGCCCTTCGGGAAACGCACGACACGTCCTTCGACAAGTCCTAAGCCCTCGACAGCGTCGTTCTCCGCTCCGCCCGTGCCCTCTTCGCTCTCCGTCATCAGCATCTGCATACCGAGACAGACGCCGAGCAAAGGTTTTTCCGACGCCGCTTCGACGATAGCGTCGGTCAGCTCCGACGCTCCTTCCATGCCCTCCTTGAAGGCACCGACACCCGGCAGGACGAGAGCCTCCGCTGATTCGACTTCTGCGGGTTCGTCGGTGACGACGACCGACGCACCGGCTCTTTCGAGACCTCTCGTGACGCTTCTCAGGTTACCCAGACCGTAATCGACGATACGTACTTCCACGGTCGATATGGCGGTAGGTGCGCGCAAAAGGGTTACGTTGTAGGGGGGAACGCGGGGTGGTACGGGGGGAGAATATAAACGTATCGAGCGTGTATCTACACGCACGAAGGAGCCCGGTTACCGTTTTACTGCTCCACCTCCATGGGCAACGGGCTCCTTCGCATCTTGCTTTGCTTCCTTTGAATACTTTTTGGAGATATACGGACGGAAAGCATACACGCGTCAGACGTAGCCCCACGGCTTCTGACGGTACGCCGTCGCCCAACGTAACATATACACGGACAGAGAGGATACATTAGAAGGTATGACATCAGACAGAGTAATCGACACGCTACGAAAGGCGTACAGCGACGAGATAGAGACCGTGATGAACTACCAGACGAACGCGATAGTGCTCGACGGAGTTCGGGCGGAGGAGATAAAGGAGAGCCTCCAGCAGGATATTCAGGAGGAGCTGGGTCACGCGGAACAGCTCGGTCAGCGTCTCAAGCAGTTGGGTGCGCGTCCGCCGGGTTCGGAGGAGTTCGAGGCGCGTCAGGCGTCGCTTCAGCCGCCCGAGGACTCGACCGACGTGCTCGCAGTCATACGTGGCGTCCTCGACGCCGAGAGGGGCGCCATAGAGACCTACCGTGGACTCGTCAGTGCCGCCGAGGAGGCGGACGACCCTGTGACCGAGGACCTCGCCGTGACGATACTCGCCGACGAGGAGGCGCACCGCACGGAGTTCGAGGGGTTCGAGAAGGAGTACAGCGGCGACTGAGGCAGGACGTTTAGACGGTGAGGTCTTTCGGATAGTCGGTCAGGTTCTCGTAGCCGTCATCGCGCACGACGACGAAGTCCTCTACGCGTACACCGCCTACCTCCGGAAGGTACAGACCGGGTTCGACCGTCACGACGTTCCCTGCGCGGAGTTCGTCGCCCCCCGCCGAGAGGCGCGGGTTCTCGTGTATTTCGAGTCCGACGCCGTGCCCCGTCGAGTGTATGAATCCCGTCTCGTCGCCCGCACGGACGGTGCCGTATCCTGCTTCTTCGTAGACATCGCAGACGGCGTCGTGTACGTCCTCGCCCGTGATACCTGCGTCCGCGCCGCACGAGAGAACGTCGAAAGCGGCTTCCTGTGCTTCGAGAGACAGTTCGTACATCTCGCGGACGCGTTCCGACGGTTCGCCGACGACGAACGTGCGTGTCATGTCTGCGAAGTACTTCGACGCGCCGCGCGGGAAGATGTCGATGATGATAGGCTCGTCCGGACGTAAGGGACCTTCGCCGCGCCAGTGCGGGTCCGCGCCGCGCTCGCCGCACGCGACGATTGTGGTGTCGAGTGAGCATCTTTCGCGTACGAGCGCAACCTCTATCTCCGTCTTTACGCGTTCGGCTGTGAGAACCTCGCCGTCGTGGGCGAGAACGTCTTCGCCGTCGCGCGTCTCCGTTTCAGCCTCTTCGAGCAACGTCTGAGCGCGGCGCATCGCCTCCTCGTTCGCGCGCTGAACGCGGCGTATCTTGTCTATCTCGTCCTCGTCTTTCACGGCGCGCGTCTCGGCGACAGGGTCGGCGACGGTCTCGACGACGTATCCGCGTTCGCGGAGTTCGTCGGCGGTGTAGAGCGAGAAGTCGCGCGGCACGGCGATTTCGCGGGCGTCATACTCGTCCAAGAAGGCTCCGAGTGCGTCTACGCGCGCTTCGGGGTCGCCGCGTCTGTCTCCGTCGAAAAACTCGTTCGTGTTGCGTACCCCGTCGGCGTTCGACTCCTTCTGAGCGCGTCCGTGTTCGAGTGTCGAGACGAGGAGAACGGTGCGCCCGTCGTCCGTACGGAGGAGCGTGAACGGGTCTGGCGCGTCGAAGTCCGAGAGATAGTAGAGGTTCTCATCGTCCTCGTCGCCGACGTGGAGGTAGGCGTCGTAGCTGTCGTCCAGTATCGCGTCTACGCCTTCGTAGCGGTTCATGTGGGAAGTATGCGGAAAGAGGAAATATACCTTGGGAAGACCGGTATCTGGCACGGACTGTTAGACAGTCTGAGAGCGTCGATAGTTACGAAAAGACTCCGCGGTTCGCGGTGCTATCCATCGAACCTTTCAGTCGAGTCTTAGGTGTCGGGGGAACCGTCCTCGTCCGCCTCTTCGAGGACACGGTCGGGGTTGTCTATCATATCTTCCACATCCCAGCCTTCAGCCCGTTTCTTAGCTTCACGTACCTCTTCCTCAGTCATGACTCCTTCAGCTATCAGAAGCTTGTCTATCTCGTCGAACTCGTCACTCTCGAACTCGAAGTTGAGTCGCGTGTGGTATGGATGCCACGAAAGCGTCTTCTTGTCGCTCACTCTCTTTCGAGTCATGCCTCCGGTGCGTTCTCCCTGTAGATGTCGAAGCCTCCGTAGCGGTTCATGGGGGCAAGTATACGGTAAACGCGGATATGCTTTCCTGTCGCCGACACGCTCTTGTCGCTCCGGAATCATCTGTGCGTATGTCAGACAGCGACCTCGGTGACTTCGACGAGGAGGTAGGTGGTTTCGGGGACGGCGGAGGAGAAACGACGATGGACGAGGGTACGGAAGCAGACACCGACGACTTCGAACGTATGGATGTCGAAGCACCCCAACCTGAAGGAATGGGCGTCGTCTGCGCTGGCGACGGAATCGCTGTGGGCGACGACCCGCGCCTTACAGCGTACGTCACAGTCGGCAACAGAAGCGGCGTCCGTGTCGGACGGTATCTCGTCGTGCCCTATCCCGACGACGAGGTGCTCCTGACACGTGTCGCCGAACTCCGTTACGCACAGCAGTTCGAGACCGACGACGCCAACGAGATACAGGCACGGCGAGCGATGAAACAGGACGGCGTCGAGGAGGCGGACTACAAGTTCCTCGCCGAACTCGAACCCGTCGCAGTCGTCGAAGGGGACGAACGCAGGATGCCCGACCGTCTGCCAAAGCCGAACGCACGCGTCGAGCGTGCGACGAACAAGTCGAAGATGAAAACCGGCTTAGACATACCGTCCGAAGGCGTCTTCGTCGGACATCTCGCCGTCGGCGGACGGAAGGTGCGTACCTCCGCGTCACCATCCACAATTGACTACCGCCTGCGCGACGAGTACGGCGGTGCCGAACCGCTCGTCTTCCGTCATTTACTCGTCGCGGGTGGAACGGGAAGCGGTAAAAGTCATAACGCGAAGAACCTGCTGAGGCAGTTCACCGCGTCGCGTTACGAAATCGACGGCGCTGAAAGACGCCCCGCGGTCGTCGTCTTTGACCCGCAGAACGAGTACGCACAGATGCACGACGACCCCGAAGTTGACGACGAGACGCGTAGGCGGTGGGACGCCGAGGGCGTGGAGCACGGCGGATACGACGACACGACGGCGTTCGTCCCCGACGTAGCGGGCTTCGAGTACGACGCAAACCACGGCGCGCCACAGGTCGAGTTTTCGGTTCCTTTCGAGATGGCGCGCGAAAACACGTGGCTTCTCGCGGGCGCGGAACTCAGCGAGAACCAGCGTATGGTGCTCGACACGGTTCTGCGCGACTACTTCCGCGAGGAGGACGGAGAGCCGACCTACGACGCCTTCTCGGACTTCCTAATGGACCCGTCGCGTGCCGAGTACTACATCGACTCCGGGCGCGCGCACGAGGCGACCTACAACGCTCTGAAGCGCAAGGTCGCCGAGAACCCCGTCTTCTCGCGTGTCTTCGACCAGCCCTCACTCCCTGTCACGGACGACAAGATACTCAAGAAACTCGTAAAGCCCGGCGCGCTCAGCGTCGTTCCCACCTACCACGTCGTCCAGTCGCGCGCAGAAGAGGTTGTGGTGCTCGCGCTCGCGTCGCTCCTTGTGGACAACAAGCTATCGACGGGCGGCTACGACAACATCAAGGACACGCCACTCGTCCTCGCGCTCGACGAGGCGCACAACTTCCTCGCTGACACGGACACGGCGCAGGGACGCGTCATAAAGGGCAAGTTCGGCGAGGCGGCAAAGCAAGGCAGAAAGGAACGCCTCGGTCTGTTTCTCGTGACACAGGACCCCGGCGACATAGCCGACCCCGTCTTCAAGCAGGTGAACACGCGCGTCGCGCTGAACTTGGGCGACGAGGACGCAATCAGGAGCCTCAACATCCCGTCCGAACTCGAAGACCGCGTGCCGTACATGGGCAAGGGCGAGATGGTTGTCTACTCGCCCGACAACTCCGAACCCGTCGAGGTCGTCGGTCTGAGCGACTGTGTGACGCGGCACGACTGACACGGACAACCCTTATCAGTTCGGCTGACCAAGCAACAAAAATACGGATGACAGAGGTTCCACTCCCGCGGCACGAGAAGCTCGCCGCGAATCTACGCGAGAGCGTCGGTGACGACCTCCGAGCCGTACGTGTAGTCGCAGGCACGGAGGACGGCGCGGAGCACGTACATCTCTACCTCAGGGACGACGTAGACGAGAACTACACCGACGAAGAAAAGGAACGCATCACAGACGAGGTCGTCTACCACACCTTAGGCGAAGGATACCGTTCTAACCTCTTCCGTAGCGGAGAACCCAGATACACCCTGTACGCTTTCGACGAAGCCTTCGTGTTCCTCTTCTATGAAGACGAGGCGCACGGTACCGCCGTCTCGGTTGACACCGACTTCGAAGGCGGCGTGCGCGAACTGGCGCGCGACTGCCTCGAAGAACTCGACCCACAAAGCAAAATATAAGCCGCGGTCGGACGTAGCCGAGTACGCGGGCCCGTAGATCAGGGGTAGATCACCCCCTTGGCATGGGGGAGGCCGCGGGTTCAAATCCCGCCGGGTCCACTCGAAAAAAATACGACGGAACGCCGATGTCGTCTTTCTGACCGTGCCATGCTGATGGTACGCTCTTTTATATCTCAAGGTGTTCACCTCGTAGGTTCATCTTCTCTCGGTCGTTGCGTTTGTCGTAGTGCTTTTCCAGAACCTCGCGCGACACGTCGCATCTCTCCGAAACCACTTCGGGCGGAGTACCTGAGTTCAGGTGGTACGTCGTCGAACCTGTCCTGATAGCGTGTGGAGACCTCGACGACGGACACTCGCTTGCTCTGTCGCGCTCGTTCCGCCACGCGCACATCTCCGGCTCCTTGTCGTGCGGACACGGCTTGAACTCGCAGGGCTGTGTCAGCCGGTACGAGGTCACGCGTATCGGGTTCTCGGTAAGACGCCCGTGCGTCGACGTGATGAGCGGCTGTCTACCGTACTGGTCGGTGACTCCGTGCCGGTTCTGCTTGATGTAGTCGCGGATAACTTCGGCGTAGTACTCTCCGACGTTGATGGTTCGTTCGCCTCCTTCTCCGTTCTTGAGCGGCGTCCCTGTCTCCGGTCTGTGCCGAAGTTCGAGGTACGCGGGAAAGTCGTTGTTCTGACCTTCTTTCCATCCGAAGTCTTCAACGTCGAGAGCGCGCAGACTACCGAGTCTCATACCGGTGTGCCACAGGACAGCGAAGATAACGTGGTCTCGTGACGCGTACTTGTACTTCTCCAAGTACGCGAGTATCTCGCTCGCGCGCTCGGCTTCAAGCTCGGCGTCACTCACTTCATCGGCGCGCGTCAGGTCGGGCTTCAGCACCTTGTTGTGTAGCCCTTCCTGTACGGCGTCGACGCTACCGCAGAACTTGAGGAACACGATAAGCGTGCTCAGGATTCCGTTGAGCGTCACCTTCGACACGGGGTCGTATCTACCGCGTCCCTCTTTGCGCCAGTCGATGAACTCGTACAGCGTCCGTCCCGTCAGGTCGTTGAGGTTGTCGATTTCGTTCTCTTCGCAGAACTCGACGAAGCTACGAAGACGGTACCTCTGGTTTTCGACGCTCTTCTCGCTTAGTTCGCTCTCGCGCGCCGAGAAGTACATCTCGACCGCGCGCTCGGGTTCGAGCGGTTCGAGGTCTGTCATGTCTACCCACCTCTATTGCTCGTCTCGAACGTCACGGGGAGCACGTCAACCTCGTGACCGGTCTTCTCCTCGTGCCGGTCGACGAGAAGAGTCGCGGCGATGTAGTCCGCGGCTTCCTCGCGGAAGTCACATACTGAGCAGACTGCGGCGTGCTCTTCCGTGGTGTCGTTGGCGTTACTGCTCATCCGGGATTGCCACCTCCCGCAATCTATCTTCTAAGGTTTCCCTCACCAGCGAAGATACAGACATCTGCTTTTCGTCTGCCAGTTTCTCTAATTTTTCCTTCGTCTCATGGTTCACCTTGCATCCGACCGTTACATCTTTGGGCTTCTCGGTAGTCTGTGACATCCGGTTCACTCTTAGAAGGTTAACTGTGATAAAGTTAACTCTTGATTATCGGTTAACCTTTTACATCTGCGGACGTTAACTCATAATAAGATGTCTACCAGCAAAGACATGGAGTCTATCGGGGCAAAGGTGCCCCCCGAATTGAAACAGAAAATCCGGGTAAAAGCGGCGGAAGAAGGCATGACGATGAGCAATTTCATTCGAGAGGTATTGGAAGAGGCGGCGGAAGAAGATGCTGACGAGCGGTAGTAGCCACATTATTCCTTTCGCGGCTCTGTAATTGGGTATCTATGATTACGTACCCTCTGCGTTACCTCCGAGGGTTAACTTTTTGTAGGTTAATCTTCTATAAGTTAACGTAGCACCACCATGCCAACCAACAAAACCCCCGGACGCAACGGCGCCCGAATGAAACGCGCCCTCGGCGGAGCGTACCAGTTCGTCGAGGACGAGAGCAAAGACAGATGGATACTCGCTCGCCCGAACGACTTCGTGGAGGCAGAGGAATGACCGAAGCGCGACAGCGTGTCAAGACCGGAGGTGCCGGAAGTGATTGACATCGACGAACTCAGCGAAGAAGAGATACGGAAGGTAGTCGAATCCGAGTTCTTCCAGAAGGGCGTTAAGTACCGGCGTCTCGCCGACGGTCTCGAAGTCCTCGAAGATGACGGCGTGATGTACGACAAGCTCGTGACGGGTATCCTGTCGCGTCAGTCGCGGATACAGTCGCGCGAGACCGTCGAACAGGTCCTCGAAGCGTTCGTCGAGGAAGTCGATCACTACGTCGACGTGGTAGAGGAGGACGACGGCGGAGAACTCGACGACCTACTAACGGAGGGAGAATAGATGAAGCGCAACGACGACGAGAGACGGTACGTCGTCGGAGATCTGAAGAGTCTTCGTGACAATCAATCCGAGACGGAAGACGGCACGAACAATTAAAATTGCTCGCGGAGTTTGCCGTGGCGTACTCAACTTTATAGTTAACCTTCTCTGTTATCAGTCTCAACATCATCGACCAATTCACGGTGCACGCGGTTGACTTCGGCGTCAAACATGATGGCGTGAGTCTTAACTATGGCTGTTTTCACGGTTTCGAGTTCATCGACGCATGGGTCTGTGTGCTCTTCGACGTACTCAATCTGTGCGTAGTATCGAGTATATTCGATTTTACCAACAGACTCATATGTCTTGACCTCCCCAACTGATAGACGCCAATGCATATCGATTCGCTCGTAGAGACGGCTGAGGAAAGAGGGTATCTGACTGTTGAAGATGATCGGATAACCTACCGTCACGCAGATAAGGCTGATTACGATTATACCAACCCAGAAGAAAAGGTTAGGGCATACACGTATAGTTGGTTAATATTAAAAAGAGGCTATCCATCGGAGAACATTAAAACAGAGGTTACTGTCCCACGTAGAACGCCTGAAGACTCCGCGGATATAGTTGTATACGAATCAAATAATCTTGACACGCCTTATTTAGTGGTCGAAAATAAGAAGAGTGATCTGCCGGATTCGGAGTGGAATCAAGCCGTTGAACAGGGATTCGGAAACGCGAATAGCCTACGTGAGACGACTTATATGCTTGTAGATAAGTATACGAAGTCCGAATTATATGATATACAAAATCACCCTCCGACAGAACGGGATAAAAATCAAATAGGTGGGAGAGATAGACTTCCTGAGACATACGACGAAGAGATTGAATTCAGACTGATTGCCGGGGAAGATCCGGATATCGAGCCGTCAGGGGTTAGTAAACTTGAACAGCGTATTAGACGAACCCACGCAGAGATATGGAGCGGAGGAAAAAGAGATCCGCTTACCTCATTTGATGAATGGAGCAAACTGCTGTTTGCTAAAATACATGATGAAAGACACACAAGGAACGGAGACCCCCGCAGATTCCAGTCAGGTCTGGGTCAGTCACCTTCGCAAGTTGCCAATCAAATACATGAGTTGTTTGAGGACGCCCGCGAGGAAGACCCAACAGTCTTTCAGGAGGTGCAAATAAATCTACCATCCGAAAAAATTAATACTGTTGTCAAAATTCTTGAAGAGGAGTCATTCACAGGGCAGAACTTGGACAGGATAGGTAGGGCTTTCGAGGAGTTCTTCGGACAAATCTTCAGAGGACAATTGGGTCAATATTTCACCCGACGGGAATTGACGCGCTTCGTGGTCGGAGTAATAGAGCCTGAAAATGAAGACTTTATTCTTGACCCTACTGTTGGTAGTGGAGGTTTCCTATTGGAGGCTCTATTTCAGGTATGGAAGGATATTGAGGATAACTATGAAAAAGAGGAAGAGCGTCTTAAATATGACTTTGCGCAGAATCATCTATATGGCATAGAAATACACCCAATATTGGCAAGGATATGCAAAACCAATCTCATTTTGCATAAAGACGGGCACACGAATATAGAAGGGGACAAAAGCTGTTTGGACAGTAACTTTGAGGTGGATCGGATTGACGACGGGGAGTTTGATGTAATCATAGGAAATCCTCCATTCGGAGATTCAGTTGAGGAGGGAGACAGAGATAGGCTTGGTGAAAACAGCTTGGAGAATTTCGAACTTAAAAAGGGTAGCAAAATAAAGACGGAAATAGCCGTTATTGAGAGGTCAATTAAATTCCTCAAAGAGGGCGGGGAACTCGGATTCGTAGTCCCGGACGGTCTATTGAATAACTATTCGGAAAGGAGTAACTGCCCACAACTTAGACGCTATTTATTACGTGAAGGTAAAATAAAAGCGATAGTATCTCTACCAGATCATGCATTCACAAAGGCGGGAGCGCAAAACAAAACCAGTATAATATTCTTCAGAAAATATACTACGCAAGAACGTCGTGAACTCCATTCAGACATTTCAGAAGTTCTTGACGAAAGGGACATTGAGGACGAAGATGAGTTGACTGGCGCAGAAAAATGGGATGTAATGACTGAGGCGGTCTCTCAAAACGATTATCAGACGTTCTTAGCCGAGGCTGAGGAAATCGGTTACGACCCGACAGGTCAGGAGATTAATAAAAACGATTTGTATAGCTTAGGAGACGAAAGTATACCAAAAAAAGACGATCTAACCACCATTCTGGGTCAGTACCGCGAATTCAAAAATGATCCCTCAGAGTACGATAGTTCTGAGGAGCCAGAAGCTATTTCTATATCTTGCTCAGATATGATAGGACAGGGGGACGGTCGTATCGATCCAAAATATCATATAGTCCAACATCAAGCTATGGATACACCACCGAAGGGAACCAAAAAACTGCGATTAGGAGATGTTCTGGAAGAACGAGACGAGCGAGTTGACCCTACTGAACATCCGGACACCGAATTCAAAGTGCCGACACTAAAACATGACGGAAGTATGGAACAGAGAGAGGCTGGTAAAAACAAAGCACCGGTTGCGTGGGAAGGTCAGTATTTCTCCGGTAAATCGGCTTGGCATTATATGTATGAAGGAGATGTCTTGTACAGCCGAATAGATCTATGGAAAGGTGCAATAAGCATCGTAGGAGAAGAATTTGATGGGGCTATATGCACTACTGAGTTCCCTGTTTATAAAATAGAAGATAAAGAGTCTCTTGACCCTCATTATCTGAAACTGCTTCTTAGAAGTAGCTACTTCCAAGAAGCAATCAGAGGAATTACGACAGGTCACTCCAACAGACGCAGAACACAGGAGGAAGACTTTGAGGACTTAGAAATATTCGTCCCTGAAATAAAGGAGCAACGGAAAATTGCATCGGAGTTTGGAGGGCGTACAGAACGGATAAAAAAGGCAGAAAATGAACTAGAAGACCTCCGTGACACACTTGATAAGGCTGTTACTGGTGAGGTATCAGTTGATAAGCTAATAGAGCAGGAGACAGATGAAATGCCAGAGAAGCAGGCTCAACTTTCCGAAATGGATGAGTGAGTTCCCCGTGACCAGCTCACAGAGTTCGGTATCCACTCTGACGTTGCCGTCACTTACTCCTTGTGAGACGCGCCACCGTGCTTTTGAGAGATTATTACCTTCTATTTTTTTGATAGAACCTCTCTTTCTCTTCGATGTTTGATATCGTCCCACGCGATACGCCGAACCTCCGCGCCAAGCTCCGCTTGCTCTCGCCACGTTCCAACTCGTCGAGAATCACCATCGCGTTGTCGAAGTTGTCGTTCAACACGAGGTACCCGTCCTCGTCGGTGTCGAAGCCGTACGGCGGGCGTCCCGTATGCTTTCCTGCGTCTTTCGCCGCACGGATACCGGAGATCGTCCTCTCGCGCACCATCTCGGCTTCGAGTTGCGCGAAGATACCCGAGAGGTAAAAGAACGCCTCCGTCATAGGCTCGGGTTCGTCGGGGTTCAAGTCCATCCGGCGGTTCACGATGTGCAGGGAGGTTCCGTTCTCCTTGAGTTCGTCAACGGTGCTCGACAGGTCACGCATCGACCGCGAGAGGCGCGAGAGTTCGAGCACGACCACGCGCGAGACCTCGCCGTCGCGCACCTCCGACATGAGGCTCTGGAAGCCGTCACGCTGGACGTTACGCCCGCTCGCCTTGTCCTCGTAGACATCGACGTTCGACGCCTCGACGTCGAGCGTCTCGACGGCGTATTCCCACGTCTCTTCTTTCTGACGCTTGAGATCCTGTTCCTCGGTGCTCACCCGGCAGTACAGGGCAGTTTCCGGCATCTATCTTAACACCCGTCTCCTGACTTAAAGACCTCACCTTTCTGCCAGACTGTAATAAACCGCATGGTTCTTCTCAGGGTCTGTCATCGTTTCTCCTTTCATCTCGGTACCTGTCTTGGTCGTGCTTCGAGGG
Organism: Halobacteriales archaeon; assembly: GCA_034522195.1. Lineage (GTDB taxonomy): Archaea > Halobacteriota > Halobacteria > Halobacteriales > Halorutilaceae > Halorutilus. The sequence goes on from JAXHLL010000006.1 coordinate 749,733, forward strand.
CAGTTCACGTAGCTCCACGTCGTGATCGAGCCTATCGACGATTTTCTCTTGATTCTCGTAGATTCTGCGCTGACCCTTGACGAGCCGCTCGAACCGCTCGTTCCCGCGCTCTAGACGTTCTTCGACGCTATCGTCTTCGAGGCTCATGTCAATCTGGTCTGAGCCGAAATTGAATGCATAGAGTTCGAGGAGCATCTTTCGCTCCTCTCTGTATCGGATCCACGTCCTCCGGAAGAGCCACGCCGCTCCGGAGAGAAGGAGTCCTAAACCTGCGATAACAACTTTCGTAAAGCTAATCGCTTCCATTCTAACACCTCGGGGTTTCGTTTCGTCTTTCTCGGTTGTCTTCTTCATTCTCCATTTCTTGAAACTTGAATGACGGCACCGTCGGCGCGCGAGTTGCCGACGCTGTTTCGCAGAGGTTAACGTGCTACTCAGTTACCGCCGCTGTTATCGACATCTGCCGCGTCCTGAACCGACGACTGCTGTGCGCGGTCGGTGGCGTTCAGGTTGTTGATGCCGGTGACGCTCTGCAGAGCGAGCGAGTGCTGTTCAGCCTGTCTCTGTTGCATCTCCTGCGCCGCGTTGAGACGCTGACGGCTCAGGAAGAAGTCCGCGACTACGACGAACAGCACGGCGGCTACGAGCACGCCGAACGACAACAGCACCGTCGTCTCGAACGTGCCTACGAGCGATTCTGCTACCATTCTTTAACACCTCCTCCGGCAGGTACCGGGAACGTCGTTTTTACGCCTCTCGCCGGGTTTGCTTCGGCTTTTAGGCGTGTGTGTTGTTCGTATCATAGGGCTGTCATGTTCGTGACTTCCGCGAGTGCTATTGACTTGAGTGCCCCTCCGTCGTTGTATACGTATATCAGGTCACCCTCTGCGTCGGATCCCGATCCATCGGCTACGAATATCGCCGACTTTCCTTCTTCAGGTGGGTCTGAGGGGAGTCCGTATTCCAAGACTCCACCACCTAAGCTCACGCCGTCGGCGATATCCTCCTCTGTCACTTGCGGCGAAAGCCGGGTGCCGTTCGGCAGGTCGTCTGCGGTTATTTTGAGCTTGTCAACGAACATCAGAGACCACCTCCTCCGCCTCCACCACCGACAGCACCTGTCCCTATGCCAATTTCCTGAACTGGCGAAGTCGTGGGCGGCGAAACATCATCTGAGATAGTACTTTCGTCACCCTCTACCTCAACTGTCACTTCTGTGTCAGTCAGCCCTACTGAGACTGTGTACCAACCTGCTCCGTTCACTTGAGAGAAGTCCAGTGTCAGGTCTGTGCTGGCAATCCCATCGCCAACAGTCTTGGCGGCTAAATCGACGACGATTGGGTCCAACCCTCCTACGAAAGTCACTACCGGTCTTTTCGTCCCATCCGGGTCAGTCACCTCGAATTCTACGTATACACCATCGGCGGGATCCAGTTCCATCGCGGTGTAGGATGCGGCTACCCCGTCTGCGGAAAACTCCAGAGACCTGTCTCCTTCCGACGCCTGCGCCGTTGAGGGTGACACGACGGAGGAGTCCGGGTCGCCTGTCTCGTTTGTGATAGACCAGTCGCTATCGGAGACCGGGTCTGTGTCCTCGAATCCCTCTTCGAGCACCGTTACAGGCGCGATCCCGTAGTCGGTGTATTTGTAGTCTTCGCCGGGTCGGTAGAAGTCGCGCGTCTCGACGACGCCTTGAGGCGTCTGTCGGCGTAAGACGCCGAGATCGACGCGGTACCACTCGTCTCCGACGGCGGGTTCCGCCGGGTCTTCTATCGCCATGACGGTCTCGCCGACGGTTATCTGGTCGAACCCGAGATTGATGATCTCGTTTGCTACGCTCGGCGGAACGCGTTGAGGGAGTTTGTCCTCTTCGTCCGCGTCCGAGACCCCTCCCGCGCTCGGGCTGTACCGAACGACCCCGGCTTCGTTGCCGTCCCGCGGCTTGACGTGGTAGAGAACCTCGCCTATGCCGTCTTCTTCGTTTACGACCGTGTAGCCTTCTGTTTCTCCGGTACTGTTCTCTGTCGTACGTATTGCTTTTGCCATGTCTGTTCACCTGTATGCTATTATGTGCACCGTGGCTTCTTCGGCGGACGCAGTGTCGGCGAGCTTGAAACGCACCTTGTCGGCGCGGAAGCCAGCACCGCCGTCGCCGAGGGTTATCTCACCCAACGAAGCAGGGATAGGCACGCGCTCTACCGGCGTGCCTTCGCGGTCGAACTCCATTACCACGTCTTCGTTAGTACGGACGTACAGGACGCGAGACGTGAAACCGAGGACGAACTCACCTTCACTGACGAAGTCCTCGTTGAAGATCTGCGCGCCGTCCTCGCCCGTCGTGTAGACGACGCTCGTGTCCGTGAGCGGTTCCTGCTCGCCGGGCACGGCGACGTTCGTGTTCACCGCCGTTCCGCCCTGCTGGACGCCTGTACCGCCCTGCTGGACGCCTACGCCTCCCGCGCCACCACCACTACCGTTGAGCTTCTTCTCTATCGACTTCAGAACGCTGAGGATCTGTTCCTGTGTATCTCCTATCATGTTGCCTCCGTGTCTCTTATGACCATGTATAGAACGCCGAGGACGACGACAGCGACACCTGCAACCGGTATCGTGGACATCTCAGGTAGGGTGATCGACGGTGATCCGGCACTCGACGCCTTTCCTTTCGTGCCTGAGCCAGCCTTGACGGTCTGACTGTCGCCTTCGACGACCTTCGTATCACCTTCGACGACGTTCGACTCAGTGACGACGTTTGACTGTTGTTCCTGTTGCTCTTCGAGAGTCTCGAACTTCTCGGCGCGGGCACGCATGGTCTCGTTGAGTTCGCTACGAGCTTCCGAGATGTTTCCCTCGCGACGGTCGCGCCACCTACGGTACGCCTTCCGCGCTCTCTTTTTCGAGGCGAATAGGTGCTCTTCGTCGATCACTTCGCCTTGGGCGTTGAGGTACACCTCTGAACCGCCTTGCTTGCCGAACACGAGGTACTCCGAAGAGGACGAAGACTGACTTCCCGGTCGTTTGACCACGAGAACCCAACCGGAACCGAGTTCTTCGACCACCTCCATACTCGGGGGGGTTGGTGCCGGGTCGGTTTCTCCGTCTCCGCCACCGTCGTCTTTCAGGTGCAAGTAGTTGTTCTCGACGTACCGCGACATCTGCTCTCGCAGACCGAAACTGTCCTCCACCGACGAGATGAGTAATCTCTCGAAGTAGGACGGACTTTCGCCTGTTTCGGCGTCTGTGACGACGAAGTTCCATCCTATGCCGCGGTCGAAGGAGTCCGGGCGAGCCGTTATCTTCAGCGTCTCATCAGGGAGTTGAATACCCGATACGGTAACGGTCGTCTTCTCGCGGAAGTCGAAGCCGCCTGTCCACGGCGTGCGAGACCATGGAGTCACATTCCCGTCACGTCCGAGGTCGATGCCGTCGTTCTTTAGCTCGAACTCGGGGAAGTCGGCGAGAGTAGGGTATTCAGACTCTATCTGATTAAGGCTCTCTTTCGCCTGATCGACGGCTCTCATCACCGCGGAGCGAACTTGTTCGTACGTCACTCCTTCGGTAGACATGTCAATCTCCTCCGTTGGAGTCGTTCAGAGCGTACTTGAGCACGAAGACGAGCACTATCACGGCGATGACGATGGTCACGGGGTCGTCGGGGATTAGACCGCCTCCTCCGCCGTTGCTACCGCCGCTGTTACTGCCGCTCCCGGCACCGCGCGTACCTGAGATGCTCGAACGCACGAAGCCCGAACCGGCGAGATCGGAGATGACGCGCGCCTTCTCCTGAGAGTCGAACTCCTCGTTACGGACGAGCAGCTTCGCGAAGCGTGCTCGCCTGCTCCTCGACTGGGAATATCGGATCTCGGCTTGCTGCAACGCGAGACGTCTCGCTTTTCCGAGGGTCTTCAGACCTTGGTATCCGAGACCCACACCGGCGACGCCTGCACCGACGCGCCCTAACTTGGACTGTGGTACGAGACCCACATCGTCGCCGCTACCGCGTAGGACGCTACCGCCGGTCTCGTCGCCCGAACTTCCGATGTTGCGGAAGCGCGACGCGATACCTCCGCCCTCGTCGGTCTGAACGCGAAGGTCGCCTATCTCGTCGAGGAACTGCGGGTTCTCGTCGAGTGCTCGAACCGTGTCGGCATCGAGGTTGTTGATGATCCTCGCGGCTTCGTCCGCCGACGCTCCGAAGTCGTCGACGAGCTTTGCTCCGAGCTTCCCGAAGGCACCCGCGGGCATGGTCTACACACCTCCTGTGGCTCTTGTTCCGGTAGGCTGTTCGTCGAAGAGGTCGTCGAAGTACCCTTCCTCGTACGCGTAGTAGCCTCCGACCGCGAGAGCGGCACCGCCGAGAATCTTCTGCTCTTTCGAGAGCGAAGAGAGGAACCCGCCGGACTTAGGTTCACTCGACATATCGGACTCGACGGAACTCGCGTCGGGACGCTGACCGTTCGGCTCACGACGCACGTTTCCGTTCTCCCTCTTCTCGGCGTACGCTTCGAGAGCACGCGCCACTGCGTCGGCAGACCTGTACGTCACCGGGTTGTCGACGACGCTACCGTCCGTGTCGAGGTAGATTCTGTCGCCTTCGTGCTTGCCAGCGACGATGAACCTCGTACCTTTCTGCGGGTGACTCTGACCGAAGAGGTGCCATCCGAGTTGGAGTTCCTGCACGTACTCCATTTCCGACCATCCGCCGCGCGACTCTTCGGGGTCTCGCGGTTCGTCGCCCGTCGGTTCCTCTTCGGGGTCGGTCTTGCCGTTGTTGCGACGGCGCACCCACTCTTCTAGAGCTGTAATGAGCTTCTCTTTCGTGTCGAAGTAGTGGATCTCGGTCTTTACCTGTCCGCTCGGGCTGAAGGTAGATCTTCTGCCCTTCGGTTGTTCTTCCCGACGGCGAAGAACCTCGTGCTGCCGTCGGGGTGGGGTCGACCGTAGACCCTTCCAGCCTTCGACGGTGTCGATCTTCTTCGGTTCGCTCCAGTCGCTTCCCTTGCTTACTTCTTGTCGTCTTCGCCTTCTCCGCTTTCTCCGCCTTCGCCCTGCTGGTTCTTTCTTCACGCTTCGTACGCTCGTGAGGGCGTTCTTCTTTTTTGAAGTAGTGCTGGTTCAGATCCCTCTTCGCCTCCGGGCTGAAGGAACACGGAACCGCCGTCACGGACGCCCCGAAAACCGCGTCCGGTTCGACGCGTCCTTGTGTGCCTGACCGTAGAACGTCCATCCGTCGGCTTCGTCGATCTTCTCTTTCCGACCCCAACCGTCTCCTGAACTACCTCCACCGCCCTGCTGTTGCCTCTGCTGGCGTTCCGCCCCCTCCGGCTTCCCCTGCTTTTCCTGCTGTTTGCGCGCCCACTGTTCGAGGGCACGGACGAGAGCGTCTTCGGACTCGAAGTAGTGCTTGTTCGAGCCTTCCTCTCCGCCGGGCTGAAGGTACGTCGAACCGCCGTTACGCACCGCCCACAGACGGACGCGTCCGTCTTGGTGCTCTTGTGCCCATACCGTCCAGCCTTCGACCTGATCGATCTGCTGAGGTTCGCCCCATCCGGCGTCGTTGTGGTCGCCGGGCGGGCTTCCACCGGACTGATCTTCGTCGCCACCGAGTGCGGCAAGACCGGCGGCACCGAGAGCGGCACCACCGCCGAGAAGAGCACCTCCACCGAGAACCTTCCCGGTGGTGCTCCCGAAGAGACCGCTGTTCTCGTCGGCGAGAGACCGACCGACGAGATCGTCTCCTTCGTCGGAACCGCGAAGACCGGCTTCGCCGAGGTCGTCGCCGAGATCGTCGCCACCACGCCGGAGACCGCTCAGTGAACCGTCGTCGAGGACGCGCCCGACGTCTTCGTCGCCGAGACGCGCGAGATCTTCATTGGGGATACGGGCGAGATCCTCGCGACCGAGACGTGCGAGGTCTTCGTTGGGTATCGCCGCCGCGTCGCTTCCGGTTATGCGTGCGACGTTCGTGTCGTCTATACCTCCCGCTCCTCCGATGTCGTCGACACCGCCTGTTACGCCTCCGGCGTCGTCGACGCCACTACTGGCGTCCGCCGAAACACGGGTGAACATGTCGTCTCCGCGGCTCACATCGCCAACGTCGTCAACTCTCGCGAAGCCACCGACGTTTCCGCCTACGTCGTCGAGACCGCTGGATACCGCGGATACTTGTTCGTCTATACCACTACCAACATCGTCGAGTCCGCTACCTGTGTCGTCTATCGAACGGATCGATACTCCAAGGTCATCGAGTCCTCCGATGTCTCCGCGGGCGGCACTGCCGACATCACTGAAATCGTCGACAGTTCTGCTGCCACCGCTTCTGAGACCGCGGATTCCCGAAGGTAGCTCGTCTGCGACCTTAGAACCGACCCTAAAGAGTCCTCCTAATGCCATGTTTTCGCTTCCTGTTTTCGCTCCTGTTTTCGTTGCCTGTGCACCTGCTTTCGCGGCTTTCGCACCGCCCTTGATCGCGGCACTACCGCCGAGAGTAGCCGCGTCGAACGCCTCGAACGAAGAGACCTTAGCGTTCTCTTCGCCCGTCTCGGGGTCGATGCCTGTACCGGCTTTGACAAGACCCTTGAACGGGTCTTCGATGAACGCCTCTTTCGTGAAGCCCGCGATACCGGCTGTTACCTTGTTGTCGAGTGCTGTGTCGCCCGTCGCCTCGACGACGGCGTCTTCGGCGCGTCCGACGGTAGCGTCTAAGCCTGCGGCGACAGCTTCTCCGACTTCTTCGTCGGATAAGTCGCCGACATCGAGGTTCGGATTTGCTACCTCAGCCGTTGTTCCGATCACCTCTTTGCTCGCGGGTTTGGCGGCGTCGGTCGCTTCCGACGAGACCACCGTTACGGCTGTGTCGAGCTTCTCGATGGCTCCGCCTTCCTGAATCGACTCCTCGACCTCGCCGGTGTCGAACTTCTCGCTCTCGTCGACTGTATCGCGTATGAAGCCCGACGTGCCGGTGTTTTCGAGTGCGACCGCTCCGCCCGCGGTTATCGCCGCGCCGACCTTCTCGTCGAGACCGCCTTCGTCGAACGTCTCTTGTAGGTCGTCTGCTGTCTCGTCGGGAAGAGACCCGAGACCGGCGTCGGCGACGTTTCCCACGGACTCTACCGCGCCCCCGACAGTGTCGTCGACGACGTCGTCCGCAGAATCTACGGCACCGCCTACGTCGCTGGCTACGTCGCTCCCTGTTTCTGCGAGGAAGTCACCAGCACCACTGACCGTCTCTTTGACGCCGTCGAGGATACCCATCGCGAGTTATCCTCCCGAGTTCGTGTTTCGCCAGATACCTACGAGTAGGAGCACCTGCAGTACCATCATCCAGAACATGAGGTCGGACTTCTCCGCTTTTAGGACGGGTTCGAGGCTCTGTTCGAGCGTCGTCGAGCTTGTCTCCGCCGTGTTCGCGGGCGTCCGAGTGTTGTTCTGTGCCTGTTGTCGTCTCTGTTGCTCCCGTATGCGACGCTCACGCTCCTTCTGTGCGGTTATCGCACCTCCTGTTGTGTCGTCGAGTGTTTTTTTGAACGTGTCCATTTTTCAACTCCTGTCCAGATACCCTGTGCGCGCCGCGATCACAACTACCGACGAGATCGCCGACAGCACCAGCGCGGCGGTGTCGAGATCCATCTCAAAGTCTACCTCCTCCGCCGTCACGTACGGCGGAAGATGCTCTTCGTCGACCATGACGACACCTCAGACCACGACGTCCATCGGAACCGACAACGACGAGACGTACGAGTCCGGGTACACCGGGTCTGCCCATACGATCTGGTACGGCGCGTCGATCTGGACGGCGAGGGTCTCGGCTGGCGAACTGTGCTGTCCCGCGATGTAGCCCTTCGTGTCGGTCAGCTCCGTCGGCGAGAGGGGGCGTGGCGTTCGAGAGGCGTCTTCCACCTCTCCGTGACACCGACCTGATTCCCGAACTGGTCGAAGCCCTTGAGTACGAGACCTCCCTCGCTGAGTATCGGGAACAGGCGCACGTCGTCGCCGTCCGCGGGGTCGGACGCCAGCGTGACCTTGTTACCGGCGTAGTCCACGTCCTCGATGTCGATGCGCGTGTCCTGTGTGACGTTGAACGCCTCTATGACCGGGTACCTCTGGTCGTCGAGGTCGTACTCTCCCGCTATGGGAATGAGGTTCGAGTCGATCTGTACGGTGGTATCGTCGCCCGCGCTACCGGTGAGCGACTCGACTGTCGCGGAATGAACCGGACAGGGTGACGACGACCGATAGCGCAGGTCATCTGGCGGGACTTGTTCCGGGCACTGGAACGTCAGGACGCTCGGGAGGACGTCCGCCGTATTGTCTTGAAGCCTCTCGACGAGAACCTTGTCGCCCAGCTTGTGTCGAAGCTCCCTGCCGCGGTGCGTGATCGTACGCGTGTCCCGCTGTGAGCTTCTCTGACTCATCTATCTCCCCCCGGATGCGGCGTTCAGTGCGCGCCTCTCCTGCCCGGACATCTCGGTCTTCCGCTTGATCGCGACCGGCTTACCGATGCTCGCCGTGTCCTCGCCGATGGTAAGCTGTGAGGCGTCCGGGTCGAAGTCCGCCGCTCCCGACGGTATCGAGAGCATGACGTGCAGGCTCTCGCGCTCGTCTATGACGACCGACTTCGTCGTCTTCCTCTGCTTCGCCGGTTCGACACGCATTTCTTCGTAGTCGAACGCGTCGAAGAGTTCGTCGAAGATGATGCCGTCGGAGAGCGGGTATCCCTCGACCGTGTGCTTCTGGATCTTGATGTTGGTCGCGGGGTCTACCTTCTCGCCGTCGACGCCGACGAACCTCGGTGCTACCTCGGTTCCCTCTTCGACCGCGATGGCGTAGTCTTCGGGTGCCTCGATGCGGTAGGCGTACACCTCGTCCGCACGCTGCGGGAACGTTATCAATTTCGACGAACGGTAGTCGTTGGTGAGGCTTGGCGGCATATTTTCAGACTGGTTGATTTGCATTCCTGTCACCTCCTCAGATTATCCCGAACTGCTTGAGTGCGACACGAACGCTCGAAGCTGTCGCGCCGAGAGCTATCGGCTTACCTATGTTCTTCGGTGCTATAGTAGTAGCAAAACGCGCCGAGCAATGGGATATATCGCGTTGCCACTCATATGTTACCGTCGTAGACCTATTTAATCCACGTCGTTGCCAGCGAACTCAGCAGTGATCCGACTACCACGAGTGCCGCGCTGATGAAGAAACTCTCGTCGAAGAGTTCGTTCTTCGCACGGCTTACGTTAATGCTTCCTGCCATACACGGAGTAGTACCAACTACCACTATATAAAACATCAATTAACTCTATTCTTTCAGGTAGTTAACGTTTTTACCTTAATCTTTATATGATCTCAAAACCAATAAAGGACGACGGGATAATAGGGGCAACCCCCCTTCCAACCCGGTTTGAGGCAGAAACAGTGAGGCGAAAAAACGCAAGACATGGGTACGATAATACTATTCCCATACGACCGAGGTAAACCGTGAGACAGCAAGGAGAAAATAGTAAAAACACCGACGAATCAGCGGATAGGCAAGAAAACAGCGACCGCGCGGAGTACCTCGACAGCCCGAAGAGGTGCCGTTACTGCGGAGACGACGCAGTGGTACCGGTGGAGGACGAAGTCAGTTCGAGGCGATACGCGAAGCGAGGGAACCGCATCGACAGGTCTGCCTCTCGTGTGACAAGCACATCTGTATGTGCTCGCGAGAGTTGTGGGAAGAGCACCCGGACAGGTTCATCGTCGAGTCCGATGTAGCCGAACCGACGCCCGTTTTCGATTGTCCGACGTGCGACGAGCTTGTCGAAGGGTACCCGGACGAGTGCCCGTACTGTGGGGTGGAGTATGAGTGGTGAAGGGGGCAACATGCCAGCGAAGAAGAGTTGAGGGGCGAAGAAGTAGAGGTGGAGGTAGCGAAGAGAGGGCGACGAAGACGCGGGCGGTTCTCTGTCAGTTCCGGGTCTTTCAAAGAAGCATATCCTCCTTGGCGCCGTACTGATCCTGTTGGCGTACGGTGCCGTGCGGTGGCTTCCGGGTGACGGAGAAGACGAGAACGAAGATGGTGGAGAAGAAACCGGTGAGAGCGACGGAGAAACCGACGACGTGGACATCTCCGAGGATGTGGACTTCTCGGAGTTCGAGGACATCGGGGACGACGAGAGCGAGGATGTTGAAGACGAAGAGGATCTGTCCTTCGAGGAGACCCAAGAAAGAGCGGCGGGCGAAATATCGGAGGATAAACCCTACTAATGGTTACACCAAAGACAGCTTCTAACGACGAAGAAGAAACGGAGATAAACAACCCGTGGACAGACGACGAAGAGACCGAGGACGAACCATCGTCCGCGGAACCGGAAGACGAGGAACTTGAAGTCGGCGACGACGGAGCGGAGATAGCCACAGCCGACGTGCACGCTGAAAACGTCGAAGTAGACAGCGACGGCGAGACCGACCTCAAAACCGGCGAGACGAGCGGCGACCTCTCGGACGCAGAGATCGACGACGAGGACGAAGAGGAGAGCGTTCAGGAGGATGTCGAGACCGCCGACGTTGAGGAGGAAGACATAAAGAGCGAGTCGGGGAAGTTCGGCTTCGACGAGAAGGAAGACGCCGAGACGGCGGAGGACGAAGATGACGAAGAAAGCGAAGACAGTCCTCTTGGCGGTCTCGACGACCTCGACGAAGGCGGAGAGATAGCAGCCAACATAAACGCAGGCGTGGCGTCGCTCGGCGTCATCGGCATCGAGGACGACGACATGCAGGAAGATCTACGCGAAGACTTCTTCAAAGCGGCACGCGACTTCCGTCTCGGCTACTACGGAGAGCAGTGCGCCGAGGAGTACGTCCTCTCAGAAGACGACGGCGACGTAAGCCCTGTTTGGGGTCTCGTCGTCTCGGTAGCTATCTGCGGTACGATCTTCGTGCTACGCCGTCCAGACACGGAGGAGATACAGAAGAAAGCTCGCGAACAAGTAGAGAAGATAGGTTCGGGGGGTGACAGTTGATGTTGGGTTCGGGAAAACTAAGCCCGACAAAGGTCTCGAAGATCCTTCGAGGTGGAGGCGTCAAAGACATCCTCAAAAAGCCCGTCTACCCCGGAGCGGACAGCGAAGAGCCGGAGTATTCGCAGGCGGAGGTAATCGCCGACGTAATCAACGTAATGCGTCTCGATAACCAAGCACTCGGGGACGCCGCGGACATCGAGATCTACGTGTCGCGCATCACGGAAGAGCGCGTAGCAGAGATGCTCTCGAAGTCCGTCAACGGAGATCCAACGGAACTTGTAGAAGTTTTCAACACCTTGGAGGAGCAACGCGACCGCATCCTTCGAGAACTCATGGACGAAGACGATTACGAGGAGTTCATCGAGTTCAAGCGACGGAGCATCACGACGTGTAATCCGCCTGAAGAAGACGTGGAAGACAGAGGGGATTCATAATGGCACGGATAACCGTCTTAGGACAGTCAGGCACCGGGAAATCTTGGTACAGCGGGTGGTTAATGGAGAACGTCGTTCCGGAGTTCGAGCACGCCATACATCTCGACTACGAGGACGAGGAACAGGGAATGAGCCTCTCCGAAGACCCGCTGTTCGTCACGCTCTTCGTCGATGAAGAGCTTCTCGACTCGCTCGACTTCGAGAGCGTCGTCGAACGGAACAAGAAGGTACGGGTCGTACCCGACGGTCTCACGAAGGATGAGATCGGGGATCTCGCGGAGGAGCTTGCCACAGCCGCGCTCGAACTCGGCGACTGTTACTTCTCTATCGACGAAGCGCACAACGTGTGCGAATCGCAGTCCATCGGACCGAAGATGGAGAGGCTTGTCACCGGAGGGCGTAAGCATGGCGTCGAGTGGCAGGCAGTAACACAGAGACCGCAGAAACTACACGAAGACGTACTCTCTCAATCGAACATCTCCGTCTACTTCGCCGTATCGAAAGACAGGGATTTGAAAAAGATAGGCGACTCCTCCGACGTGGACCCGGAGCGTATCAGGGGCTTGGATAAACGTCAAGCTATCATCGAGAACCACGACAACGGAGAAGTGAAGACGATAGACACGAACAATCTGAGTCGGAAGTATCCGCACGTCGCCGGCGACGACGGGAAGGCGGACGAATTGTTGTTCTAACTCTCGAAGTATTCATCCGGGCGTAGTATACATATCCGCTCTCCGTACGAGTACACGAACTTTGTGCCGTCAGGAGAGTATGCGAATGGCATCTCCGCTTCAAGCACAGTTTCGTCGTAATAAGTGGGTTGATCGATGAGAGACTTCATAGGACCGTGATTCCTCACCTCATCGGTGTCGAAGAAATGTAGATGCCCCGAAGAAAGACCAGCGGCAAATCTACCGTTTCCTTTCGGGGAAAATTCGATATTCGAGACATCGGGCGTCGGTGAAGCACCGGCATAGGTAGCCACACGGAACTCATCGTTGTCTTGGAGGACCTGCCAATCCCGGTTCATCTCAGTCGGTATAGCAATAAATGACCCGTCGTCGAAATCACTCGTTGTCCACTCCTGATTATTGGTAGTGTGAGAGCCTCCGAAGGCGAACGTTTCATTATCGGGTGCTACCGCGACTGAGTTATATTTGAGAGGGTTCGCAGAAGTGCTCATTTCGGATACCCGAATTGTACTCCAATCTGATGTGTCGTATGCCCAGCCGAGGTTATACTCCGACATCAGAACGTAGTCGCCATTGGGGGTATATTCTGCGTCGGTACCGGTATTCAACGCGCCGTCGAGGTTCTGCAGGATGTTCCCAGTTAGTGGCTCTATGACGAAGGTGTAATTAGTTCCGTCAGACGCATCGCTGTCGAACGAAGACCCGCCGACGACGAAACACTCAGAGCTATCGGGAGATACGGCGAGTTTAGGAGAGACAATATGACCGGTGTATGGAGTAGGGAGCGAGTAGTTCGTTTCGAGACTCCAGTCAGATGTATCGAACACGAGCAATTGGGGTGCGACTCCGCCGTCGTCGCTGGTTTCGACTACGAGAAGGTGATTTCCATCCGGAGTGAACTCTAAATCTGATACAGCAGATAGGGTAGCTGTCGCTATGGAATCAGCTTCTCTCAGCCCATTTGCGGTGTCGAGAATATAGAGGTCATTCGACTTTCCAACGACTGCTACCGTTCGGTTATCGGGAGAGTAGTCGAGACCGTGAGCAGGTTCAGCGAGAGTTATACAGGAATCTCCGCCGCGCGTCCGAATAGCAGTTCCTGCCCGGATTCCTCCGAAATCCAGTGTGCCGAAATGCTCTCCGATTCGGGTCATGATGAAGATTGAGAACGGTACGAATATACGGCTTCGGGCATAGTATTATCGTCGCGCCGTACCGGGGATCTTACCGCGAGTGTCTCGGTTATACGGAAACCAACGTGTAGGAGCGCGTAAATACTATACAGCTATACGAAACAATAGTAAGTCCCTCTCGTCGTACTGCGTTTTCGTCATAATGCGAGACGGAAGATCGAGAATAGTATAGCCCCACCCACGTCGTCGAGTTTCTGCGAAGCGCGTCCGGTCGGCTGGATTATACTATGATCCTGCTCACGTATGCGTGTTGGCACAGCGGAGAAGAAGTCACGAGGAGTCAATAAGGGTAAATCGACAGAGGGAAGCTTACAATTACCGACGAAGGTGTTTTTAGAATATATTACATCTATATTAACGATGTCAGCAGATAATAACGACGACGGCGACTTCGGAAGTCTCAAAACCTACGATCCTACCGACGACGTGGATCTTGAGGACTTCGGTGGCGGGGTGGACGAATCGCCCGACGTGAACGAAGACGGAGAAATAGTTTCGTCGTCCTCCGACGGCGAGGTTCGAGACTTCGCTATGGAAGACGACCGCGACGTTTCGAGCGACGACGGAGGAACGACAGAGACGACGAAGACAACCCTCGATCAACAGGGTATCGACGGTGAAAACATATTCGCCGGAAGTGACGACGATAATACCGACGAAGACGACGGGTTTGAAACCTACACACCGTCGTCGGAACTCGACACCGGAGGTATCGGTGGTGGTCGGACTGCGACGCTCGACGCTATCGAACGTCGCGACCGTCTCGACACTGTCGAAGCGGACGACATAGAAGACATAGACGACCTCACGGGCGTCATCCGAGAGATACACCTCGACGGATACATGTCGCCGCCGCGGAACGTCATCAACACGATAGAGTCGGTTTACAACACACTTCCCGACGAAGCGAAACCGGAGTACCTGACCGACGAGATACTTCTTCGACGCATCAACTCGGCGAGGCAATACTTCGACGAGACCGTCCTTCCGCGCCTCAAACGTGTAAAGGAGATGCCGTCGCCTGTCGAGGCAGGACGGGCGAACTACCCGGCGGACAAAGCTCGTAGAAGGTCGGAGAAACACCGCGACGCGGCAGAAGAGTTATCGGAGAAGCTCGGCACGAAGACCGGCACGTCAGGAGGGGTCAAGTCCGCGGCAAACGGGGCGAAACAGCGCGCGTTAAACGCCATCGGTTCGTCCGTCGCCGAGGAGAACGAGAAGGCACGGAAAGGGACCCGCGAGAGTATGCGCAACCGTGTCGAGACGGGCGACGTCGTCGTCTACGGTATGCCGACTCCGAACGTCGGCGAAGTGATACGCGTCAACAAGAAAAGCGTCACTGCGAGGCGTCCGAACCCACAGCACGGAAACGAAGATCCGCTCACTGGCGAGATCATAGACGAAGAAGACATCGAAGGACGCGCGGAGTACGACGAGAGCACTCTCGGTCTGATAGAGGAGGACGACCTCGGAGACCTCGAAGAGAACACCCCTCTTCGCGACGCCGGGAAATCCAACGTCTCGAAGGCGAGTTTCGACTCTTTCGACGAGCTACGGAAAGACGTTGGTCTTCCGATAGAGAGGGAGAGCGACTACGTCAAGGACGAACAGCGCGAGTGTACGCAGAAGCTCTGCGAGACCGCCGACATCGCCGAACACCGCGCGGCGACAGTCGTCGATCACTTCGGCGACTACGAAGCGGCGATGAAGGGTGCACAGGACGTTGGGAAGGACGGTTTGAAGGAACTCGACGGCATCGGAGACACGACCGCCGAGAAGGTCGTCGACGTCGCTCTCGACAGCGAACACGATCCGTCCGAACTATACGGAGGAACGGACGACGCCGACGGAGAGGGAGTTGAGACCGAAGAAGTCGACATCGACGAACTCGCCCACGACACGCCGCCGACATGGGAACTCGACGCGACACCTGAAGACGACGAAAGAGGGTGGTCGTATTGGTGGGAGTGCGACACGGGCGACCGTATTCACGCGAAAAAGGAGTTCGGCGAGGAAAGCTACATGGTCGAACATCTCGTCAATACCGAAGATGAACACCGCACTCTTGCCGAAGGTCTACCGTCGAAGCGCGACGCCATCGAGGTCGCGGTCGGAAGCATGGAGGCAAACAAGTGCGTACTACCGGAGGACAGACACTCACAAGCACTCGACCGAGGTGTTTCTTTCTCAGAGTTACAGGCACAGTCTCGCGCTGACAGACGCGAAGAACTCGATTCACGGAAGCTTGAGACCGGCAACCAGTTCGAGAAACGGAACAAGCTACCGGACTCATACGACCCGACAGCGGAGTTCGAGGATGAGAAGGAGGACGACGAGACCGCGCCCTACGACCCGACAGTTGACTTCGAGAACCTCTTCGGGGGCGACGTTCCCGACGAAGAGACGCAGAAGGAGGTACTCGCCGAGGACAGCACCGACGACGAAGACGACGACGTCGAGCAGTACAGCGCGGCGGGTTCGTTCGACCGGAGGACGCTTCGTAACGTCGACGCGCAGGACGAGATAGGCGAGTTCGAGAAGGTCGAGCAGGACAACCACAAGCTACGGTATGAACGCGAGACGGAGACCGAGAAGCACCGTGTCGAAGCTAAGTTCCTGCAGGGTACGATAGTCTTCGAGATAGTCGAGAGCCTGTGGGAAGCCGGAGACCTCGACTACGCGACGCAGGTAGAACAGTACACGGACGACGACAAGTCTCTCGAATACGACAGCCTTGCCGACCGCGTAGCCGACGAGACCGAGAACCACGTCGACCGTCTCGAACTCGAAAGACGCGCACCGACAGGATGGGAAGTCGGCTACTTCGACGCCCGCGCACCGGAAGTCAGGTTCGACGACGGCTGTTTCGTGACAGGTCAGGACAACGAGTATTGTCGGTTCGTTCGTGCGACCGCCGACGACGTGCGTATCGGTGCTCTCGACGAGGACGGCGAAGTCTTCCGCGAAGACTCGACAGGTCACGGTTCGGGCGACACCATCTCGAAAGCCGTTGAAGTCATGGCAGACATGGAGCGCGGCGACGTACTCGAAGAGGTCGGCGTCGAGTTCGGAGCGAAGGAGACGGCGGACGCGTTCCGCGACGACCACGCCGAACACCTACACCCCAACGACGACGCGCGGAGTAAGACCGTCTTCTTCGACGAGGACACGCCCGACAACGTGCTCGAAGAGGCACGGAAACAGGCGGTCGAGACGCGCGCCGACAAGACGAAGGACTCGTACGGTCAGGCGAAGCTAACCGAGCGTGAGAAGGGCGAGATAGACTTCTCGGAGACTTCGCTCTTCCACGCACAGACCGTGAAGGCGATAGCGGCGGGCGAAGGCGTCTCGAACTGGCTTGACTACTACGACAGGACGCTGACAGCAGACGAGCACATCGACATCATGCAGAACGCAAAAGCCGCGTCACGTCTCGACAGCGACGAACTCGACGATGAGACCGTCGACGAGAAGCTCGCCGAGATGGAGAAGACAGCCGAGAGTCAGGAGTGCGACCACGCCGAGAGCGGCTGTAAGGACGGCTACGAAGAGGCGTGCGACTTCCTTGTTGAAGAGTGCGGCGTTCCACAGAATCGTGTTGACGAGTTCCTTGATGAGGATGACTTCGATGGAAGCGACGCAGAGATGCCCGGGGATTCTGACCTTGATTCCGACGATCTTCCGCTCGAAGTTCGTATCGCACTCAAGAAGGCGTGGACAGGCTACCGGGCAGGTCGCGCGGAGGCGAAAGAAGGAGGGGCGGCTACGGAGGCGAGAATGTATGCGGGTATCATCAACTCGATACGTCAGGGTATCGGTCAGGACATGATAGGGTTCGAATCAGCGGGGGCGTTTGAGGGAGGTGTCGTTGAGCCGGACGAGGTAGGCGCGGAGTTCGAGCCACGTTTCGAGGCGTACGATCCGACTGAAGAGATACTCTGAAGACAGAGACAAGTCATCAGGGATATGTCATCAACCTGTTAGGGGAAACGTGAAGGTTTATATTAGCAATCCGAAAGATTTAGTTGACATTCACCTAAACCGTCTGGACGTATTGTTCGCTACAACATGGAAAGATCACAGGATTTAGGCTAAGCATGTTTGACCCATACGACCCAAGCGATGAATTCGCAAGTGATGGAGGGGACAGCGACATCAGATATCCAAGTGTTAGCGATGTTTATGAAGCACATGAGGCGGTTGTAGAAGAGGACGAGAACGTATTGGATGGCGTCGTAAACGAAGGTCAGATTGAGTATGCACTTGATTATATAAAACATGGTCACTTCGACGAAGTTCCTGTGGGTATTTTTGAAAAAGCGGCGTATTTACTTTGCTTGATAATAAAAAGGCATGAATTTATCGACGGCAATAAGCGGACGGCACTATACACGACAAAAGCATTCTTAGAAATGAACGGCTATGAAATGAAAATCACTAATGACTTACTCGTTCTCGTCGTTTATATAAGCAAGTCAGATAATGTTGATATTGACGATATAGAAGATGCATTGAGGGGAGCTACCCATATTGAATAAAAGCAAGTGTGAGATCTAGTCCGTCGATATGCGGTAGATTAATTAAGCAGGGGGAACTTAGAACTCAGTATGCCAGAACAAGATGAGTTAGAAGAAGACGAAGTGGAGGAGAGTTTTAAGGAACGAGTGCGAAGGTATATTAATGAAGACAGGGAATCTTTCGAATTTCTTGCGGAGAGATAGCTTACTCTATAGAGAATATATCTCATAGCCGAGATATTCGCAAGAAGACACGCTCCGGATATATCCTTAGAGGCTGCTGCACGTCAGTCGCGTTCCAATACAGCGTCTTTCCTACGGATCCATAATGCCTCGTAAAGCGTGTCGCTTACGATGCGGTAGTATTTTTTCGCGCGTCGCCTTAGCGACACACGCTAAGGGGGTTGCGACACGAGGCGTCAACGCCCGGTCGAGCGGACGACTGTCATGTCGAGCGTGACCAAGGGGGCGGTGCCGACCCCCGCGAATACACCGTTTGAGCCAACCGCAGGAAAGCGTCTACTATAACGGACGAACAAACATATACTGACCAAAAGCGAAGCTAACCGCTACACCGACTCGACGCCCGGAGTCATCACGTTGCGGATACGCGCACCTTTGAATCCGCGCGCTCCCGAGACCTCCGCCTCGACGAGAGCGTCTTTGAACTCTGAACCGGGTCTGCCAAGCTCGCGCCAAGCTCGTGCGCCCTCCTGGAGCACTTCGTATACTGTCGGCTTCGGTGATGTCGAGATACGGTCTAACATTGCTCCTATCTTGAACGTCAGGTTATCGTCGTCGCGCGCGACTTCGACGGCGTACTTCGAGCACCAACGTTGAAACGCTTCTCCGTTCCCGTCGAGGTCGGCGTCGACGTTTATCATAGCGCACGCGCGTTCCGCGGCTGTCTGTAACTTCGTCCGTGTCTGAGAGACTATTTCGCGCACGTCTTCGGCGACCTTCTTCGACACGAACCTCAGCGTGGAACTGTCGTTCCGTACGATGCCGTCGAGACGTTCGAGAGACCGATACAGAGTCCTTACCGAGTAGTCGGTGTCTGCGGCTACTTCCGCAGGATGTTGACCGCCACCGTCCGAAAGGAGTGCCTCCATCGCCTGAAAGTCGGACTCTTCGATGCCTTCGCGTAGCGTCCTGACGACTACGGCGTCTTGTTCCATCTCTATCTTCGGTGTTGGGTCTTCGTATATCGCTATATCGTCGCGTTCTGTCGGGGCGAAATGGTCGTCGGCTACATACGTAACGGAAGACGGTTCCGTGGGTACGTCTGACCACGATAACAGGTTGATGAGCGACTCGTCGAGTTCTCTTTCTAACTCCTCTACCTTGCTGTACGGCACGGAACCGTGGAGCTTCCTGTTCAGCGAGACACCTATCTTCGGATGGTATAACGGGTCTTCGTCGTCGTCTCGGACGTGTTGAGGGTGGTAGTGCTTTACGTACTTCCCGATTCTGTGTCCGGGTATGAGTTCTCCCGCGCCTTCGCCGTCGAACTGCACGACGTGCTCGTAACCTTCGACATCTTCGTCCTTCTTCTTGTACTCGGCGTGTCCTGTGTCTCGGCGACCGAGAAGCCGCCATACCCGCGCGAGAGCACCGTCGAGCGAGATTACCTTCTTCGCCGTGTCTCTCTCGATGCGCACGTATCGCTCGTACTGTATGACGCGGCTCCCTGCGTGCGGGCTTCTGAAATACTTCGGCGAGACCGTGAGTTCGCCCATGACAGTACGCAGAATCTCGGTGTACTGTCGAGGGTCGACGTTCGACCCTTGTACGCGGACGCTCGTTCCTTCGTCGACCTTCGGCGGACAGGGTATGCTCTTCCCGCTCTTCGACTCTATTCCTGACCACCTTGGCGTTATGTGGAACGCGGCTTTTCTCTCTCCGTCTCCGCGACAGACGACGTGGAACTCGTAAACGGTCTCGAAGTCGAGCATATCCTCGGGGTCGATGTTCCCCTTCTTGTAGTAAATCTTCTCGACGTTCCACTCTTCGCCGTCGACGGTGAACGTCGTGTAGTTCTTGGCAGAACCGTCGAGACCGTGGATTATCTCACGCGACAGCCCGAGGTACGGAGACAGCCCGTGCTTGTCGAAGAGCAGGAAGGCGTCGAACTCGTGGGGTGCAGGCGCGACTTTCGACATCTTCTCTTACGCTCGCGCCTTCTCGTCGACGTCGAATACCTTCGTCCAGCCGAGTTGGTACTCTTTTCCTCCGCGGTGCTTGCGCGCGCCACGGTTCCAAGTTACGACATCCTCTAAGTCCTCGGCGGGGACACACCGGATACGTTCGACCTCGTTGTCGCCCATCAGGTCTTCGGTGACGTAAACTGCGAACGCGTAGTATCCGTCGTGCTCGACGAGCTTCTCGTGTTGGTTGCGGTATAGCTGGAAACGTCCTCGACGACCGTTCGGGTACCACACACGACAGCCCTTTATCTCGATGTACGCGTCACGACTTTCACAGCGGGCGTCGTGCCACGACGTGTTGTCGCGTTCCCATTCGTACAGGTCGAGGACGACCTGTTCGATGATATTACCGGCGAGCGCGTTGAAGTTCTCGGGCGTCGTGCTCACGGCTCACATCTCCCGTTTTCGAGAGCGGGGCACTCACGCGGTATCTCGTAGACTCGCATACCGCAGTATTCGCAGACGAACAGGTGTTCGTCGCTCTGTTGGTCGGTTTGACTCATGTTCTCACCCCCGTTCCCTCTATTTCAGTCGTCGACGGCGTCGGGGCTACTCGGTTTGACCGAACTAATCTAACCGCAGAGGGAGTGTTTTCACCGGAGAATACCGCTGTCTTCTTGCGTTTCTGACCCCCTGAACACTCTCCTTCTTTTCGTGACTCGTCCCGCCGGGTCCATCGGACCGTATTCTACGGAAAAGATGAGTTCATCTGACTCTCACAGGACCGCCGCCGGTATCGTGGAAAGAGCGGTTCCCGCGAGGACGAACGCCGTCGAGCCTACGAGCACGCCGACGGCGGAGATGCTCGTCGGATTTTTCTTCGCTTCCCTGCCGTCGTCCTTGCGCACACCATCCTCGCGGTGGTATCCGAGCGAGATTCTCGTGCTACCGGCGATTCGGTTCGCGTCTATCTTTCCTCTGTCCTTCGTCTGTTCGTTCGCTCCGTGCTCTTCCGCTCTGTCGAAAACCCCGGTTTTCGCGTATGTTTCGCTCATCACTATCACCGGTATCGTGTACGGAACGTAGCGGAATAAACACACGAGATAGTTCAGAATGAATACGGTATTTTGCCGCCTATTGGCGGATATTACAAGATATTACACGTTATTACATGCCTGAACGTGCGCTTTTCTTCGGTGTGCGTCAACTTCTACTCGAAGACACGCCTCGCGCCCGCGTAGCCCTCGACGACAACGTCCGTCTCGGCGCTCACGTAGCAGTAGTCGTGGGGCAGGACTTCGAGTGCCATCGTTCTGATTTCGCCCCCCTCATACGTCTGCGAAAGCTCCGTCCCACGGTGCGGCGCGTACCCCTTCCAGATATCGAGGGCTAGGTCGGCTTCCATCTCAGGCTCCGAAAGCACGTAGACGCGCCGTGCTTCCTCCGCTTCTATGACCTCAACGGTCACGGCGTCGCCCTCGTCGGCGTCGATAGCGTCGGTGTCGCCCTCGCTCACGGAGACGTAGTCGCGCTCGGTTTCGAGCATTCCGCCCTTTCTTGCGACGCCCGCTATCTCGCCCGCGACACGTACCACGTCGCCTTTTCGGACACCGAGACGGTTCGCCGTGGCACGTCCTAAGACGATACCTTCGCTGTTGTCTCTGTCCTGTCCGCGCCTCAGCGGTGCCTCGCCGGTCTCGACGACTTCGGGTTCGTCCGCCTCCGAGTGCGCGACCCAGCGGTACAGCGTCCAGTAGTACCCGCCCCTCACGACGAGGTCGGTGAGGCGTTCGGCGTCCACGGTCTCGACGCCGAGTTCGCGTGCCTTCTCGCACGCGTCGGGTTCGAACCATCCCGCGACTGCGACGGAGCGGGTTTCGTCGGTGCCTTCGACGTTCGCCTTCGCTTCGGAGACGGCGTGTACGTCCTCGACTTCCCCGTTTTCAGCGACGGAGACGACTTCCGTCTCCTCCTTCATCCCGTCTCTCTCCACAGCATCCGTCTCGTCTTCCGTCGGTAGTCTACCGCGGACAGCGACGAACTCCGCTTCCTCTCCCTCGTACCTGTACGCCACCCCGAAGCCTCTCAGACCCCAGATGTCGAGCACGAACTGTCTGAAGTAGGGCAGTTCCATCCCATGTATCTTCGACTCAACATGCTCCCTGTCCATGTCAGATACCGTTCGTTCGGCGTGGAACGACAAACTTCTTGCCACGTCTCGCTCGTCTTCTAACACATATTTTTATGTTACCGTTCCCAAAACCGACAGTATGTCGGTAACCCTCTGGGCTGTCGTCGGACTCGCGGCTGTCGCGGGCTTCTTTATGGCGTGGACCCTCGGCGCGAACTCCAACTCTCCGCCGTTCGCACCCGCCGTCGGCGCGAACGCTGTACCGACTATGCGTGCCGCGCTCCTCGTCGGTGTCTTCGCCGCTCTCGGCGCGCTCACACAGGGAGGTAGCATCTCCGAGACGGTAGGTGCGGGTCTCATACAGAACGTCGATATCGTGCCTCTCGCGGCGACCGCCGCACTCATGACCGCGGCTGGCTTCATGCTCGTCGGCGTCTACTCGGGCTATCCGATACCCGCGGCTTTCGCAACGACGGGTGCTGTCGTGGGTACAGGTCTCGCTCTCGGCGGCGACCCCGCTTGGGATACGTACAGACGCCTCGGTATCTTCTGGCTTTCCGTGCCTTTCGTCTCGGGCGGTATCGCGTACACGACGGCGAAGCTTCTTCGCAGGGACGACGTTCCGGACGCCGTCGCTGTCCCCCTGCTCGCTGGCGTCGTCGGTGGTGTCTTGGTGAACATTGACTTCGGATTTATCCCCGTGCCGACACCCGACGGACGTGGTACGGTCGCGGGGTACGTTTCGCGTCTCTTAGGCTCTCCGACTTTCGCGGGCGTCGAAGCCGTAGCCGTCGTCGTCACAGTCCTGTTCGCTGTCCTCTCTTTCGTCTACATCCGACGGAAGACACTTGTCTCCGTCGATGCCGGAATAAAACGGTTCCTTCTGATACTCGGCAGTGTCGTCGCCTTTTCGAGCGGCGGGAGTCAGGTCGGTTTGGCGACGGGACCGCTGGAGCATCTCGCGCGCACCGAACTTGGTCTGCCCTCCTTGGCTCTCCTGTCCTTCGGTGCTGTCGGACTCCTCGCGGGAGCGTGGACAGGCGCGCCGCGTCTCCTGCAGGCTACGTCGCGCGAGTACGCACGCCTCGGTGTCAGGCGTTCGATAGCCGCGCTCGTACCCGGCTTTCTCGTGGCACAGGTCGCCATAGCGTGGGGCATCCCCGTTTCGTTCAACAACATCATCCTCTCGGGCGTCATCGGCGGCGGTCTTGCGGCGGGTTCCGCAGGCGTCTCGCGCGAGAAGATACTCAGAACCGTCTTCTTCTGGCTCGTGACTCTCGTCTCGTCGGTAGGCGTCGCGTACGCCCTCTATACAGGCTTCTCTGTGGTCCTCGGCGGAACGCCTACCTGATGACGGTGACGGAGACAGGAGCCTCTGTAACGACCTTAGTCGAAACAGTACCCAGGAGACGGCTTACCATGTCGCTTCTCTCGCCACCGTGGCTACCCATCACGACATGGTCCACGTCAGTCTTCTCCACACGTTCGAGAACAGTCTCGGCTGGCGTACCCGTCTCGGTTACGACATTCACATCTGCGTCTTCCGCGCCCGCCTCTCTTTTCGCCTCCTCCACGAGGTTCTCGGCGCGTCTCCGTGCCTCGTCCCGTCTCTCTTCGTCTGCTTCCACGATGCTACCCTCGCTCATTCCCGTGTCGATGGACGTGACGACGTTGAGTACCGTAATCCTACCGCCGTGTACTTCGAGCGCGTACTCCAACGCGTCACGCGCGAGCGGCGAACCGTCAAGAGGCACGAGCACGTGGGACGGCTTCATACGCTCCCTTCGTTCTCCACCGTATTGTATCCCTGTGTGTAACGCGCAGTCTCGACAAAACCGACGCGCAGGCTGTCGTGTTTCCGAGATGTCATCCGCATTCGGGTATCTTGTCGAGGTTGTCCTCCTCTTTCTCCTTGTCATCGACACGGAGCCAGTCGTCGTCGTGTACGTGTATTTTTTCTGTGTGCCACTCGTCGGTCTTCCGGACAGCCACCTCGTACCTCTTCCCCGTCTTCAGGTCGTCTATAATCTCCTGCTTCGTCTTCGTTCCCACAGGCTCCCCGTGCATCGTTCTGCTGTACCCTACCTCCTCCACCTCGCCGTTGTCGCCTTCGTCGGCGCATTTGACGTATCTCGTCTCGTTCGTTCCGTCCATGTACAGTCCGACAGTTTCCTGAGTTAAAACGGTAACGCCGGATTTCAGTTAGAAAGAAACCGCGTGGATACCGTTTGATTCATTCCAGACCATCAATGAGTCTCTCGACCTCCCTCTTCGCGTCCCCTACGACGTTCGAACCGTGTGTCACGAGCACCGTGTCGAAGCCGTGTTCGAGGAGGTTACCGACCGAATCGACCGCTTCCTCGTCGTCGGCGTTCCAGTCCGCCTCTATGACCGAGAGAGCGGATTCGGACGACTGCTTCGAGTCGGGTGCCGACGCGCGCGCGAACACCGAGTCGCTTCCGACGACGGTGTCGCCCGCGACGAGAACGTCGTCGTACAGGTAAGCGGCGTTTCCGGGCGTGTGCCCCGGCGCGCCGACGACCTTCACGCCTCGGTACACGTCGTCCGGTTCGAGAAGAACGTCGGGTTCGACGCCGTCTTCGCGCAGGAACGACGCGTCCTTTGCGGGGACCGCGACCTCGATGCCGGGTTCCGATTCTCTGAGGCGCGGAACGCCCGCGTAATGGTCGGCGTCGCCGTGTTCGACCACGACGGCGTCCGCCTCGTGGTCGCGTGCTATCTCGGCGAGTTCGTCCGCTGTCGATACGTCGCCCGCGCCGAAGAGTAACGTCTCATCCGCCTCAACGACGTGTACCGAAAGAGGCTCTCTGAAGCCTTCCCATTCGAGGTCGTAGGTGTGGACACCGGGTTTTACGCGCATGCCCATAGGTCGGAAGGTAGGTAGATAAAAACTGTTTCCGGATAATGGTCTTGCTGTTCAACTGTGACTCAAGCAAGAACGAGCCGTTCTCGGGATGTCATGAGGTGGCGACCATCCAGTAGCGGATACCGAGATACAGTAGTATTACCCCGAACGTTACGGCGAAAAGCCACTCGCCCGCTGTCGCCGCGGCAGACAGCGCGAATAGGTTGAGGGCGATACCCGCGACGTACACCAGCCGTAACCGGCTGTCCGTTATCGGTGACGACTCAGATTCCTCCGTGTTCTTTTCTGTCATCCGCGTCCCACGGTCCGTTCGGGACAGTCGCCAAAAGCATCTTCGATGTGAGCGGGTACGGATGAGAGACAGTCACCGAGGACAGAGACAGTTCTGCCGTCTGTACGACCGTGTCATAGACTGCGGCGTTCTCCTAGGCGGTCAGAAGCTATATCCGTGAGTATCACTAACTGCTAACGTCATGAACGGGGGAGAAAAGCTATCGTCGATAGTCGATAAGATAAGAGAGAACGCAAACGCCGAAACCGTGTACGGCGAACCAATCGAGCGCGAAGGAAAGACGGTCGTTCCCGTTGCGAAAATCGCGTACGGATTTGGCGGAGGATACGGCTCGGAAGCGCGTGACGAGTCACAGAACGGCGGCGAGGGTGGCGGAATAGGTGGCGGCGTCAAGGCTACCCCTGCGGGTGTCGTCGAGATAACCGACTACGAGACACGGTTCATCAAGTTCAGCGACATGAAGAAGTTCGCTGTGATAGCCGGTCTGTTCCTCGTCTTCGGCTATCTGCTGGGACGGAAGTAGCGAGGCGGTTTTTCGTTTCGGGTTGTTTTGGTGTTGGAGGCGCGTCGGCGGAATTCGCATTAGCAGTCTATGAACATGGTTTCCTTCACCGAGAGGTGTTTTCGTGAGCGTCGGTAGCACCGTTCTAAGAACGGGTATATGATGTAATTATGCCAGAAGCATGTAATCGTGTGCCGCTCACAACAATCTTTGTCAGTCAGAGGTCTGCCAAATCCTTATTTTGATATCCATCAGTCAGATAAATATGCCGGATACGATCAAACTTACCGAAGAAGAACGCGAAAAACTGGTTGCGGATATTGATTCAGAGTTCCCGAAATATACGACTCAGATAATGAATACTGCTAACCAGAACTCTCAGGGGACTCGTCCCAAGGTAGTGGGACAGCTTAGTGAGATAGTGAAAGAGTACAAAGAGAAGTATCCGGAAGGTGGCTTCGAAGACTGGAAACAGTTCTACTATGAGGAATACGGTGGGGAGGAGCGGATAGACGAGGCAACCGAGAAGGTCTTCGAAATGGTCGTGAAAATGAGAGAAGCCGCTGATAAAATTGACAAGGATATGGTGCATCGTTGGGTCAATGATTTAGTTCTATACAAGACCTATACCGGCTTGGGTAGAAACGAAGAAGCAATTTTCGAGAAGCTATCCGAGAAGTACAATCTCAGTTATGCTAAGAGTACACCCGAAGAGGAATCTCAAGGTATTGACGGATACTTGGGAGATCAGCCTGTATCGGTCAAGCCGATAACGTATCAGCAGAAGTCACGACTGCAGGAGGACATAGACGTACCTATCGTATATTACGAGGAGTACAAAACCAGTAATGCTCTGAAACTTCACATAGGAGAATTGAAGGAAGAACTAGGCATATAGAAGAAGGTATCCACAGACTCTATAACTTCCAGTTGTATGTGAATAGTAATGGAAACCAAGCATCAAGTCGTTATCGGAGACTCAAGAGAACTCAACAGGGTTGAGGACAACTCCGTGGAGCTTGTTGTTACATCTCCACCGTATCCTATGATCGAGATGTGGGACAATATCTTCGCGGAACTCAGTCCCAAGGTTGAGGAAGAGATAGATAGCGGAAACGGACAAGTAGCGTTTGAGTTAATGCACGAAGAGCTGGATAAAGTATGGTCTGAAGTCCAGCGTGTCCTTGCTGACGGCGGTATCGCATGCGTCAACGTCGGCGACGCGACACGGAAAGTAGACGACAGCTTTCGTGTCTACCAGAACCACTCGCGTATCATAGACGCTTTTGAGGAACGAGGTTTTGAACCACTTCCGGAAGTACTGTGGCGTAAACCTGTTAACTCCGCGGCAAAGTTCATGGGCAGTGGAATGCTTCCGCCGAACGCCTATGTCACTCTTGAGCATGAATATATTCTGATATTCAGAAAAGGCAAGTCTCAGCGTTCGTTTGAAGCAGGGGCCAATCAGCGTTATAATGCCGCTTACTTTTGGGAAGAACGTAACAAGTGGTTTTCAGATGTATGGATGGAGATTAAGGGCGAACTTCAGTCACTCAATCAAGACGATATCCGTGACCGCTCTGCGGCATATCCCTTTGAGATACCTTATCGGCTGATAAATATGTACAGTGTCTACGGTGACACAGTTCTTGACCCATTCTGGGGAACTGGCACTACAAGTTTAGCAGCATTGACATCTGCTCGTAACTCTGTCGGCTACGAAATTGAGGAAGAGTTCACACACGTCTTCAATGACCGTGTATCCGAGGCTTCGGAAATTTCAATGGATGTGATGAGTCAAAGGCTAGAAAAGCATAGAGAGTTCGTGAAGGATAAATTAGAATCTGGAGAGGACTTCAAGTACGAAGCAGACAATTACAACTTCCCTGTCACTACGAAGCAGGAAAAGAAAATTCAGTTCTATACCGTAGACAACATAGAAAAGGTAAGCAAT
The DNA here is from genome assembly GCA_034522195.1 of Halobacteriales archaeon. Classification (GTDB taxonomy): domain Archaea; phylum Halobacteriota; class Halobacteria; order Halobacteriales; family Halorutilaceae; genus Halorutilus. The sequence continues at coordinate 777,482 of JAXHLL010000006.1, forward strand.
GGCTACCGAGCAGACTGTATTCCCATGAAGGACGAGAGAATTGAGAGAGAAGCGGTCAAGAGTTCCAGAGGTAGCACTTCGTTGGAAGATTTCTGAGCAAAAGACCTGAAGAGGACAGTCTGCACGGTTAGTCAAGAGGATCCACGCCCAGCGAACCACGCTGGGCGAGCGCGACGGGATTTGAACCTCGGTCGCTCCCGCTGGTCGCTCACTGGTTCAAACCCTCCATGCCGGTTCACTCGCTCGTAGAACTCGCTCGTTCCACGGGCGTGGAGGGATTTGAACCCCCGACCGTCGGATTAGAAGTCCGATGCTCTATCCGGGCTGAGCTACACGCCCTGTCACCCCTTTCGTCCGTCTTTCTAAACTGTCTTGCGGTTCGGAGTCGTTCGAGTTATAACGCCGCCTGACGTATCTCAGGTATGCCCAGAAACGACTTAGTGGACAAACTCGTCGCGGACGAGTTCGGCGTCTTTGCGTCCGACCCTCTCGGATACACGGCGGAACGCGACCGAGCGACCGAACGCCTCGTCAGGGACGGCGTGGACGAGAAGACTGCGCGCGAGGCGTGGACGGAGTTCGAGAGACGCTACCTGACCACAGGCGACGGCGGGACGACCTTCTCGGTCCACGGTCTCGACAGGGCGAACGCGCTCGGTGAGAACGTCGCGGTGGACGAGGACGTACGCGCCGCGACCTACGAGGCTCTCCGCGACGAGGGAGGACGCGCAAGCGTGAGGATGCTACGCGAGAAGGTCGGTGCGTCCGACGACGTGTTCGAGCAGAGCCTCTGGACGCTACGCCGTCGCGGTGTCGTCGAGACACGAACCGACACGTACACGGACGTAAGAAGCGTGTCACTCACAGAGCCGAGGTCTGAAGACGAGGAAGAGGACGGCGAGTTATGACCGACGCGAGTGACAGACCGCGTCCTCTGCTGTTATAAGCCAAAGGTTAAGTCCACGCACTAAATTCTTAGTCTAAATGCCGGAATCAGGACGCACGGCGAAACAGGTTCTCGGACTCGTGAGTCTGGTTCTGGTGCCGTTCGGTGTCTTCACGTACATCTATTCGAGCCAGATTCTCAAGGACGAGAGCAGGCTCCCGCAAGAGGCTCTGGATATGCTAGCCGCGCCTGTGTCACTCCTCGACCTCATAAACGCGCTCTCTGTCTCGACGGCAGCCGTCGGCATGGTGTTCCTCCTTCTGTACGTCCTCGACTACGTGAAGAACCCCGACGTGTACGCCGAGAACTACAGCAGACGTGCCGCTATCATCGGGATATTCGGCGGACTTGTCTGGATAGTCGGCACCCTGTTCATCGGATACCTCCCCGCGGCTACGGAGGTCTCGGAACTCCTGCTACAGCAGGACTCGATAACATCCGACAACGTACAGTCTTACGCTGTCCAGTACGAGAGAGCCGTCTTCAGGTTAGCTATGAGCGGCGGCGCGCTCGTCCTCGGCTTCGTCTGGTGGCTCATATCGCTCGTGTCTTGGGTGGAGTCGCCCGACTCGACAGCGAGGATAATGACGCTCGACAACGAGCCGTACTGTAACTCCTGCGGCGCGAAGCTCACGGACCACGACGTGGATGTCTGCTACGACTGCGGCAAGAAGCTGGAGTAGTCAGTCTTCGCCACGCATCGCAACCTGCAGACCGGCTTCCGCGATATTGACACCGTACTCCGAAGTGCGCACTATGCTGTCGAGAACCGTACCGAAAAGGTAGCCCTCGTCGGTTCCACGTTCGTAGAGTTCTCGGTCGAGTTCCTCTGCCTCGTCGGCGAGTTTCTCGGCTTCGACGACTATCGCGCCGAGTTCGTCGGTGTCGTCGCCCTCCAAGATACCCTTGACGGAACGGCTCACGAGGTCGCGCGAACGCTCACCGAGGACGGCGAAGCTCTCGGCGATTTCGTCGGGCGGCGGCGACTCGGCGCGCTCCGCGACCTCAGCAATCTTCTCCGCGTGGTCCGCGATACGTTCGAGTTGGCGCGCAGTCGTGTAGTACTCAAACTTGGTCAGACCGTCAGTACGCATCGGCACACCGACGTTGACGAGCGACCTCTGGAACTCCCTGCAGATGAGACCGAAAAGGCGGTCCACGTCGTCGTCCTGACGCGCCACACGCATGCCTTTCTCGGCGTCGCCTTCCAAGACGGCGTCGAGGGCGTCCTCATGCATCGAGAGTGCCGTGAGTTCCATCTGTACGAGAGTCTGTTCGGGAGACAGGTCGCCAACGTCGAGCATCGTGCGTCCGACGATGAAGTTCTCGCCCTCCTCGTGTATCTCGATTCCGACCAGCCCCGTGACGGCGTCGCGTATGCCGCGCCTCTGGTCGTTGTCAAGCATGCCTTCGACGCGTACCTCCTCGCATCCCGCGATGTACGCCGACGCGACGCTCCTCGCCAAGTCCTCAGGCTCCCTGTTGTTCGCCTCTATCGTCACGGAACGCGTCCGGCTGTCGTGCTCGTCCTTCGAGACTAAGAGTTTGTCCTCGCGCGAGTAGAGGTTGACCGTCGAACCCGACTCTATGCCCTGCTCACCAGCCCAGTCCTTCGGTAGCGAGACGGTGTACGTCGAACCTCCCGTTACCTGCACCTTCCTCTTTATCGGCTCCTCGTCGTTGGTCACTTCGGTGTCACCCCGGATGGTTTCGCCGTCATTGGTGTACAGTACCCGCGGGAAACATAAGTATCATACTATTAGATATATACTTGGCACGGTAGATATATTTTGATTAACATATCTCTATATACTCGTCCGAGAAGGCTTCCTCAGCGGGCTTATATGGAGAGCGCGTCTCCGGTTACAGAGAGTCGGGCTGTAGGACGCAGTACGTGCCCGAACCGACGGGCGAAAACAGCGTAATCCGCAGACGAGATGGGTATACATCTATCTATATACCACTATGTTCTTCTCCGTTGACGCAAGTATACCTATTACCAACCTACTTTTAGGTCCCTTGTAGATACCCAACTGTATGTCAGAAAAGCACCCCAAAGATGTATCGCGCAGGAAGTTTCTGTTGGCGACGGGCGGCGTAGGTGCGGCTGGTCTCGCCGGATGCGTCGGTGGAAACGGAAACGGTGACGGAGATGGAACAAACGGAGATGGAACGAACGGCGACGGTAGCGGTGACGGCGGCGGCGGGACGCTCTCGGGAGACATACGTATCTCGGGAAGCAGCACGGTCTACCCCGTCGCACAGGAGGTTTCGCGCCTGTTCCAGACACCGGAGTCGCAGGGAGGTGCGGGACACACAGAAGTAGAGTTCAACCTGACGCGCGACGGTAGTTCGGGTGGGTTCGAGAACGTCTTCATACCCGGAGACAGCGACATCAACAACGCGAGCCGCCCCATCGGCGAAGACGAGGTCCAGAGGTGTCGGGACAACGGCTTCGAACCCGTCGAGTTCTTCATCGCGCAGGACGCTCTCACGATTGTCGTCAACAACAACGCAGACTTCATCGACTCGATTACCCTCGAAGACCTTCAGCAGATATGGTCGCCTGACACCGCGCCCGAGATGTGGTCGGACGTGAACTCCGACTGGCCCGACGAGCCGTTCGACCTGTACGGCGCGGCGACCACCTCGGGCACGTTCGACTACTTCACCGAGGCTGTCGTCGGCGAGGAAGGCTCAATACGGTCTGACTTCGAGGGTACCGAGGAAGACAACCTCATCGCGCAGGGCGTGCAGGGCAGCGAGTACGCGCTCGGCTACCTGCCTTTCGCGTACTACACCAACAACCCCGACAGCGTCAAGGCACTCGGCATCATCGAGGGCGGCGGCGACCCCGTCGAACCGTCGCTCGAAGGTGCGCAGTCGGGTAACTACCCGCTCGCGCGCCCGCTGTTCTTCTACGCAAACATGAACAAACTCCAGGAGAAAAACCACCTTCAGGAGTTCATCAGGTACTACGCCAACGAAGCCGCGAAGGACTACATCGCCAGCTCCATCGGTTACGTGCCCAGCAGCGACGAGATGGTACAGGCGAACCTCGACAACCTTGAAGCGGGGAGCAACGGCGAGTACGAGTACGAACAGATATCCTCGCTTTAGCGGATATCGATACCTGTATTTCACATTATCACATGGTATCCCAGTATGAGTAACGAGCCAGAGGATATGTCGTTACGGCGGAGCGGCTTTTCGGTCCGTAAGGAGCGACTCTACCACCGTCTTTTCGCCGTCTGTGCCGTGCTCACCATCGTTGTCACCGTCGGAATCATACTGTCGCTTTCGGGCGGCGCGCTGGCTTTCTGGAGCGAGATATCGCCAATCGATTACTTTACGGGAACGAACTGGAGCCCCGTAATCGAAGGCGAGTTCGGCGTTCTTCCGCTCGTCACAGGGACGCTGATAGTCACCATCCTGTCAGCAGTAATCGCGCTCCCCATCGGTCTCGCCGCGGCGATATACCTGAGCGAGTACGCGAGCAACCGCGCCCGTTCGGTGCTGAAGCCCGCCTTGGAGATACTCGCAGGGGTTCCGACGGTCGTCTACGGCTACATGGCTCTCGTCTACGTGACGCCTCTCATCGACTCCGTCCTACCTTTCTCACAGACCGTCATTCCTGAGTGGGCTTCGTTCTCGCAACAGATTATACCCGAGGGCGTACCCGTCCTGCCCGAGTTCACGCTCGTCGTCCCAGAAGTCACGCTCACGATGCCCTCGCTACGGACGTTCAACGCGCTCTCGGCGAGCATCGTCGTCGGAATAATGATAATACCGATGGTGTCCTCGATTAGCGAGGACGCGCTGAGTGCCGTGCCTGACAGCCTTAGGGAGGCGGCTTACGGCATGGGTTCGACCAAGTTCGATGTCTCGACGAAGGTCGTCGTTCCGTCGGCTACGTCGGGAATCGTGGCGTCGTACGTCCTCGCGCTCTCGCGCGCCATAGGCGAGACGATGGCTGTCACGATGGCGATGGGTCAGAGTCCACAGATGCCGTTCCTCGACAACGTTTTCCGCAACCTCGCGGAGTCGGGACAGACGATAACCGCCGCGATAGTCCAGATAGCGAACGCCGACTCCATCGGCGGGACGGGGTACAACTCGCTTTTCGCGCTCGGTCTGACCCTGTTCGCCGTTACGCTTCTGATGAACATACTCGCTGAGGCTGTCAGACGCAGGTTCAGGGAGGAGTACGACTGATGGCAACAGAAGGAAAAACCGTAAAGAAAGGAACGGCGTCGCTTCTGAGGAGGGCGAAGGACATCGCCTTCGAGGCTATACTCGCGGGTGCGACCTTGATAGGTCTCGTCTCGCTCCTCGTCCTTTTCGGCTACATCTCGTTCGACGCCTTCCGCCCGTTCGCCGCCGAACCGACGTGGTACCTCGTCTACCTCGGGACGCTCGTGACGCCGACAGCGGGGTTCACCCTCTACATGAGACGCAACGAAGACGTGCGTCTCGTGGGCGCGCGTACCTTCGCCGTCTTCTTCGGGACGCTCGCGATGGCGCTCGTGGTCTACGTCGTATCCGACGCCCTCAGCCCATACGACGTTCTCCTGTACCTCCTTGCTGGCGCGGTGCCGCCGCTCGCCGTCTCCGCCTACGAGCGCCGGCAGGAAGATGACCTCACGGGACCTGTCGCCACCGTCTCGGTCGTCCTCGGCGTCGTCGCGGTCCTCGGACTCGGACCGGCGGTGCGCCGTATCGTCGCCCTTCCCATCGGGCTGATGTCGCGGTTCGCAGGGTTCGCCTTCCCGTTGGAGCCGTTCGTCTACGCCGTCGGTGCCGGCGTCCCTGCGGTCGCCGTCCTCTTTTACAGGAGCCGCGGGGCGGACTACGGCGCGAAGGAGGTGACAGCGGCTTTCGTCGGCGGTCTCGTCGTCACCGAGGGTCTATACGGCTACCTTCGCCCCGTCGTCGGCTTCGTACCCGAACCGCTCGCGTACGTCGGTATAGCCGCCTTACCCGTCGCGTCGGTGATGTGGCTCGGGATACGACGGCGGGGGTCAGAGGGACGGGCGCGCAGGGTCGCCGGAGTAGTCGTCGTCGGAAGCCTGCTCACAGCGGGCGCGGCTCTCGCCCTCGACGCGAACGCGTCCTTCTGGGTGGTCGTGTTCTCGGTCTTTGTCGCGCCCGTCGGATACGTCGTACTCAAGACGGTTGTAGACGACCTCGACGGCAAGTCAGGGGTAGCGGGACCTTTCCTCGTCGTCGGCGGTATGCTACTGGGCGCGTTCCTCATCAGGACGTACGAGGTCGTCGGACCCGATACGTTCCTCACGCCCGCACTTCTCATGAGGTCGTGGAACGGTCTCGAAGCCGCCGAGGCGGGCGTCTACCCGCAGATAGTCGGCTCGGTCATAGTCGTCGGTTTCATGGGTCTCATGGCGTTCCCCGTCGGCGTCGGCGCGGCGATATACCTCGAAGAGTACGCCCCCGATTCGGGCTGGCGCGGTAGGCTCGCGTCGGTTCTCGACGTGAACATATCCAACCTCGCGGGTGTGCCGTCGGTCGTCTACGGCATCCTCGGTCTGGCGCTCTTCAGGAACGCGCTCGGCTTCGGCACGGGCGTCGTCGTCGCCGCCTCGGGGACGCTCGCATTCCTCATCCTGCCTATCGTCATAGTCTCGGCGCAGGAGGCGATACGGTCGGTACCCGACTCACTGCGTCAGGCGTCGTACGGCATAGGGGCGAGCCGTTGGCAGACGCTCCGTGAAGTCGTCCTTCCGGAAGCCGTTCCCGGGATACTTACGGGGACGATACTCGCCCTCGCACGCGCCATAGGTGAGACGGCACCCTTAGTGATAATCGCGGTCGCGGCGACGACGTACACACCGCCCAGGAGTCTTTTCGGGTCCGCCACCGCACTCCCTCTCCAGCTGTACGCGGCTCATAGCAGTTCTTTTCCCGAATACAGACACGGTGTCGTCCCCGCCATCGCCGTCGTTCTTCTGGTACTGATGATAACGATGAACGCCGTCGCGGTCGTAGTAAGGAACCGATACCAAAATGAACGATAAGACCAAACTGGTAAAAAATGACCGAACAGGAAACTACTGAAACCGAAGCCGACGCGCCGGTGTCGATGGAGGCACCGTCCGTGGAGGGCAACGATACCTCGTCGGGGGGTGACCGTAGCATAATCGAGGCGCGCAACCTCAGCCTGTACTACGGCGACGAGCGCGCTCTACAGGACGTCTCGATGGAGATACCCGAGAAACGCGTCACAGCCATAATCGGTCCTTCCGGGTGCGGAAAGTCGACGTTCCTCCGGTGTATAAACCGAATGAACGACCTCGTCGAGATTGCGCGTATCGAGGGAGAGCTATTTTTCGAGGGCACCAACGTCTACTCCGACGAGGTCGACCCGGTCGCTCTCCGGCGGCGTATCGGTCATGTCTTTCAGGAGCCGAACCCGTTCCCTAAGAGCATCTACGACAACGTCGCGTACGGTCTGCGCGTCCAAGGCAAGAAGAAGAACCTCGACGAAAAGGTCGAGAAGGCTCTTCGGCGTGCCGCGCTCTGGGACGAGGTCAAGGACCAACTCGGAAAGAGCGCTCTCAACCTCTCGGGCGGTCAGCAACAACGACTCTGCATAGCGCGTGCCATCGCGGTGGACCCCAGGGTGATACTCATGGACGAACCCGCGAGCGCGCTCGACCCTATCGCGACCTCGAAGATAGAGGACCTGATAGAGGAGCTCGCCGAGGACTACACGGTCGTCATAGTGACCCACAACATGCAGCAGGCGGCGCGCATCTCCGACTACACCGCCGTCTTCCTGACGGGCGGCGAGTTGGTCGAGTTCAACGACACGACGGAGATATTCGAGAACCCTAACGACCAGCGCGTCGAGGACTACATCACAGGAAAGTTCGGGTGAGACGGTGGCACGCGAGGAGTACCAAGACCGTCTCGACGGACTGCGGAAAGATGTCGTCGGAATGAGCGACTTGGTCGTCGGGCGTCTCCGCACAGCACTCGAAGCACTCGAAGAGAAGGACGAGGGGGAAGCGCGCGCTGTCTTAGAAGGCGACGACGAGGTAAACGCGCGCTACCTCGAAATCGAGAACGAATGTGTAGACCTCATCGCCCTGCAACAACCCGTCGCGGGCGACCTGCGCCTCGTCGCGGCTTCGTTCAAGATTATCACAGACCTCGAACGTGTCGGCGACCTCGCGACCAACATCGCGGGGTACGCGCTCGAAGCCGAGAGGTCGAGGTTCTCTGAAATCGACGTTCAGGAGATAGGCGCTTTCGCAGCCTCAATGGTCGAAGACGCCGTGCGCGCTTACGAGGAGGAAGACACGGAGGCGTGCCGCGGCGTCGCCGAGAGCGACGAGATACTCGACGCTAGGTGCGAGGGTGCGAGCGAGCGTGTCTTCCGTGGTCTCGTTGGTGGAGGGTACGAAGACGAGGAGGACGAGACAGAAGCCGTCGTACAGGACGCGACGCGCCTCCTTCTCACTATACGCGACCTGGAACGCGTCGGCGACCACGGCGTAAACGTCGCTGGGAGGACACTGTATATGATAGAGAACGACGACGAACTCATATGGTAAAACGGTAAAGATGACAGAAAAAACACCCACGGTAGCCTTCGTCTGTGTGAGAAACGCAGGGAGGAGCCAGATGGCGACGGCGTTCGCGGAACGCGAGGCGGAGGAGCGCGGCGTCGACGTTGAGATAATCACAGGCGGCACGCGTCCAGCCGACGAGGTTCACGGCGTCGTCGCGGACGTGATGGAAGAGGAAGGCTTCGAAATACGCGACCGAACGCCGCGCGAAGTAACCGCCGAAGAACTCGCAGACACAGACTACGTCGTAACGATGGGCTGTGAAGCTTCAGACGTCTGCCCCGCGACGTTCGCGGGCGAGAGCCGCGACTGGAACTTAGACGACCCCGGAGAGGCGACGCACGAGAAGGCGCGTGAGATACGTGACGAGATAGAGCGTCGTGTGGACGCGTTCTTCGACGAGTTGGAGGAACGTAGCTGAACCCGCGAACGCCGGAATAAGCATCCGCGGCTTCTCCACCAAAACTCAGATACATCTTCCCGACGTACCGAAACCGGATGGGTGAAAACGACACAGTCGGTATCGTCCTTGCAGGAGGCGAAAGCCGCCGGTTCGGCGGGGACGACAAAGCGCTCGCGGAACTCGACGGTTCCCCGCTCGTAGAGAGGGCTGTCTCCGCCGCTGCGAAGGCGACCGAAGCAGAACCCGTAGTCGCCGTGCGCGACGAGGAGGGACGCGAGACGGTCAGGAAGGTTCTAGAGACGGACGCGCGTTTCGTCTTCGACTCCGAGGGGTACGAAGGTCCGCTCGCGGGTCTCGACGCCGGTATCCGTGAAGTCGAAGCGTCCCGTGTCTTCGTCTGCGGATGTGACATGCCGCTCGTCGAACCCGAGGTGGTGCGGTCCTTCTTAGACGCGCTCCGCGACGGCTTCGATGCTGTCGTCCCCGTCGATAACGGTGTTCTCGACCCACTGCACTCGGCTCTGCGGCGTTCCGCAGTCGTGGAGGCACTCGACGACGCCGAACCCGACGACGGCGTCTACGATATCCTGAACCGTCTCGACGCAAAGACCGTCGAGAAGACGGGCGCCGTCGAACGCTCGACGACGAACGTCAACACGCGCGCCGAACTCGAAGACCTCAGACGCCGTAGCTCTCGTCGACCCTGACGCCTTCTACGCCGACGTGTTCGAGAGCGTCCTCAACGTAGCCTCTCTTCGCTTCGTCCCACGTCTCGTCGGGGTTCCTGACGGAACAGACGAGTTCGCCGTTTTCGACGCTCACCTCCGCTCCGTGTCTTTCGAGACCGTAAGTCTCGGCGAGCGCGCGCGCCTTCTCCTCGGCGGAATCGACCCTCTCGACCACCTCGAACTCGTACTCTACCGTCTCGCCCGCGAGAGGGTGGTTAAAGTCAACCAAGGCTCTTCCGTCCTTGATGTTGTCGACGTGTCCGACGCGTCCGTCCATCTCTACACGCGCGCCGGACCTGTCGCCGCCTTCCGGGAGGCGGTCGGCGTCGACCTCAACCCTGTCCGTCGGGTCGTGGTCGCCGAAGCCCTCTTCGGGCGGCACCGAAACCTCGCCGCTCCCGCCGACACCAGCCTCGACGACCGCCTCCTCGACAGGTCCGAAGACGTGCCTCTCGCCGACGATAACAGCGACGGGTCCACCGCCGCCGACGTTCTCGAAACGCGCTTCCTCGGCGGTCTCGTCGTCGGTCGTGTCGACGACCTGCCCCGACTCGTTCCTCGCCGTGTACTCGACACGCACCACGTCGCCTTCGTTTATATCCGTCTCTTTTCCTTTCATGACTCGGGTGCCACGTTCGTCGCCTTGAAGCTCATCTCGTCCTTTAGTTCGCTCTCGCCTAAGCGTCGGACGCGTCCCTTGCCGTACTTGTACCCGGGGTTGGGGTTGGCAGGGTCGAGGTACGCCGGGACGATGTCGTTGTTGACCTGCCCGGGGTAGAGCCAGTACGCGAAAGCGACGCCTTCGGGGCATACCTGACCCTGAGGCGGGTCTTCGGTGACGTACGCGACAGCCGTGAAGCTTCCTTGTGTGTTCTCGCCGTGCTGGTTGTAGACATCGTCGTTGACTATCTCGACGAGGTCACCCGCCTCGATACCGCGCTCCTCGGCGTCGTTCGGGTGGAGTTGGAGTATGTTCTGCTTGTACCTCTTGTTGATGTACTCCAGACGCTGGTGGGTGTACATGTTCTGCCACAGGCGGTTGACGCGCCCGTTCGTGACCCAGATTTCGTCCTCGCCGGGACTCATCTGTTCGTAGACATCCGAGACACGGTCCCAGTCGGCGCGCTGGAAGACCGCCTCACCCGTGCTCGTGTGGAAACGGTGCTCGATGACCTCGCGCTCGCCGTCGGGCTGGTGTACGCGCGGCGTCCCTTGGAGTTCGCCGTTTTCCTCGTATATCGGCTGCTGGACGCCGTCCTCGTACTCCTCCATGAGTTCGGCGGGCGTGACGCCCTGCGCCTCCGCCGCGGGTGCGATTCCTTCGAGCGAGTGGTCACCTCCCGTCCCGGGATACTCCTCGCATATCATGTTGAAGATTTCGCGCGAACTATCCCAGTCCATGTCGTCGGCACCGAGACGCTGTCCCATGAGCGAGAAGATCTCCCAGTCCGCCTTCGCGCCCTCGGGACCCTCCATGAAGCCTTGGTACTGGCGGAATCTGCGCTCGCCGTTCCAGCGGTGGTAGTCTCCCCCTTCGCCCGTCTCCGAGGCGAGTGCCGGAAGGACGATGTCGGCGTACCCCGTCGTCGTGTTGGGGTATATCTCCTGGGCAGTTATCACCATGCCGCCCCCCTCGATGCGCTCGCGGAAGGCGCGCTCTATCTCGTCGATGTCGGCGCTCTGTGGCTGAGGACCGCTGGTGCGCTCGCGCACCTGGTTGCGCAGGTCCTGCGTCGAGTATCCACTCCGAAGCGGATCGTTGCCTATGACGTGCCAGTGGAGTATCTCGCCGTCGCGGACGCGCTGTGTCGTGTTCGGCGCAATCGTCACGTCCTCGACGTTTTCGCCGTCGAAGGTCTGTGTCGAGTGCTCCTCGATTACCTCGCCGACGCCGTCGGGCGTCCAGAAGCCCTCTTGGTGCCCGCCGAGGCGCGTTATGCCCGTACCCTCGCGTCCGACGCTTCCTGTAAGGAGCGGGAGGTTGGCGTACGCACCCGTGTTCTCGTGCGACCAGCCCCAGATAAGACCCTTTTCGAGCATGAACAGCGTGTTGGTCTCGTCGGCGTCGGGCTGTGCCATAAGGCGCGCCGCCTCGCGTATCTCTTCCGCCGGAACACCCGTTATCTCGGCGGCGTTCTCGGGCGCGTAGACGTCCTGTCCGAGGAAGTCGTAGAGTTCGTCGGGCGTCAGACCGAACTCCTCCTGGTACCAGCCCTCGTTCTCTATCGTCTCACGGTCGCTCATCAGGTGCTGGTCGATGAACTCCTCGTCGTGCCATCCTTCGTCGACGATGACGCGCGCTATGGAGTTGAGAAGAACCGGGTCTGTCGCCTCGTTGACCTGCAGGAAGACGCCTCCTTGGTTCTCGGCGTAGTTCGCCGTGAAGGTGCGCCGCGGGTTTATCTGGACTATGTCGGCGTTCCCCGGGTCGATGTACTCGTGGAAGATTACGTCCTGGTTCTCGTACGGGTCACCTCCTGCGATTACGACGGTGTCCGCCTCCTGCGCGTCCTCGTAGGCGTACGACCATTCGGAGAGACCCGCGTTAACAAGACCGGGATTCTCGGGCGTGAGAGCGGGACGGTTGTGTCCGCCCCAGTTTGGCGAACCGATTACGTCGTAACATAGCTTCGTTCCGGCGAAGGTGTTCTCGACAAACTGGTAAAAGAAAAGCTTCTGTCCGTACCCGTTCGGACCGTTCTCCTCGGTCGCTATCTCGGTGGCACGTGCCCATGCCTCTATCGCAGTGTCCCAGTCGACGGGCGTCAGGTCGCCGCCGATACGTATCTGTGGCGTCTTGAGCCTGTCGTCGTAGTCCTCCGTGTAAGGGCTGTAGAGTGACTCCGCCTGAGTGCCGCCGCGTACAGAGTGCGCACCCTCGTTGACCGGGTACTCCTCGTCCGGCACGAAAAGCACGTGGTACTCCTGTCCGTCCTCCTTGACTATCTGGTGCATGTTCGGCGAGGGCCAACGCCCAGCACCGGGATAGTCCATGCCGAGGGCGTTCTCGTCGGCGCTCGGTCCGCCTTCCTCGCCGACGGGCCACTTGTACGTCTCGTAACCACATCCGACGATGCAGTACCTGCACGACCGGACGTTGCGCTCCGCATCCGTCGGGGGTATCGGAACCTCGTTCGTCCATGGGTTGTCAGCCATCAGTCGTCACTCTCCTCAGGAGTTTCGATGCCCTCAGCGAGTTCACCGTCCCGCAGGTTGTGACGGTACCCGAATATGAGACCGTCGACACCCGTCGCGTAGACTGTTCCGTCCTCGACCTCCAGACGTATCTGCGGCAGGTCAGCCGTCGCAGGACCTGTCACCGAAAGACCAGCCTTCGACAGGTCGAACGTCGTGTAGTGGCACGGACACGGTCCGGCGACGCTGTTCTCGGGTTCGACGTTGGACCCGACGTTACACCCCTGGTGGGTACATGTCGAGTTGAACGCGACTATGTCGCCGTCGGGACCCTTCCCCTTCCAAGCCTCCTCCCCTAACTTCGTCAGGAAGTTCCGGTGTCCGTCAAGCGGGTATCTGAACGTCATAACGTCCCCCTCGCTGAGTTCGTCGACCGATGCCACCTCCATCCTCGGATACTTGTCGGTGTCCTCAAGCCGTCCCGTCGGAGACTCTGAGGGCTGACCGTTCCCGTCCCCCTCACCGTCGTCCTCCGTGCCCTCGATACATCCGGTCACTCCCGCCGCGACCGCGGTCCCCGCTACACCCGTCAGAAAGGTGCGTCTTGTCGTATAGCTTTTCTGCCCCATGCCCCAGAAATACATACCACAGCCATATTAGTCTTCTTCCGATATGACCATCGTTCAAGGTCATATTACTTGAGATAACCGTGAACAGTTCGCTGTTCTTTGTCGGAGGAAGACAGCGCAAACACTCCGCAGAAGTACGATAACCTCGACCGTTACCGCAACGGTTAATTGAACAGATACTAAACTGTTATCCGATGTCACAGAAGACGGAGAGACTCGAAAGGTACCTCGAAGACGAACTCGGCGAGTGCCGCACGGAAGACGTGGAGAGCAGGCTCGAAGAGTTGGGCGCGCTACGCGAAGAAGCCGGAAGGCGGTTCGAGGACGAAATTGACGTTCTCTCCGCGCTCGGCAACGAGACGCGCTACAGCCTCATTCGTGCTCTCGTCGCCGCCGAGGAGGAACTCTGCGTCTGTGAACTCGGTCCTGTCGTCGATGTGTCGGAGAGCGGCATGAGCCACGCTCTGAGAGAACTCGCCGACGCCGGACTCGTCGAAGGACGCAAGGAAGGACGCTGGAAGAAGTACCGCGCCACAAACCGCGCCGTCGCTCTTGTGACCGTCTTAGAAGGTGTTGTCGGCGGTGACTGAAACGGAGATGGGGCACGAGCACGGACCCGACTGCGCCTGTCCGGACTGCGGCGACCCACGTTCGATGTCCTTTCTGGACAGGTACCTTACCGTCTGGATATTTAGTGCGATGGCTATCGGCGTCGCGCTCGGCTTCACCGCGCCGTCGGTCGTCGAACCTATAGAGCGTTACCACCTCGTCGAGATAGGTCTCATACTCATGATGTACCCGCCGCTCGCGAAGGTCAACTACGGTCAGCTACCGACCGTATTCCGCAACTGGCGCGTCCTCTCGCTCTCGCTCGTCCAGAACTGGCTCATAGGTCCGACGCTGATGTTCGGACTCGCCGTCGTCTTCTTCAGCGGCCTCGTTCCGCCCTTCGAGGCGCGCCCCGAGTTCTTCTTGGGTCTCGTCTTCATCGGTATGGCGCGCTGCATCGCAATGGTACTCGTCTGGAACGAACTCGCAGACGGCTCAGCGGAGTACGCCGCAGGTCTCGTCGCCTTCAACAGCCTCTTCCAGATTCTGACGTACGGCGTCTACGTCTGGTTCTTCGCGCTCTTCCTACCGCCTCTCTTAGGCATGGACGCGCTCGTCTCAGGAATCGAGGCTTTCGACATAACGCCGTCGCAGGTCTTCTGGGCTATCGCCGTCTTTCTCGGTATACCTTTCGCCGGCGGTATTGCGTCACGTCTCGTCGGCGTCCGCGCGAAGGGCGAGGAATGGTACGCAGAGGAGTTCGTGCCGCGCGTCTCGCCCCTGACGCTCGTCGCTCTGCTCTTCACCGTGGTCGTGATGTTCGCAACACAAGGCGACAACATCGTCGCACAGCCGACCGACGTTCTGCTCATCGCCGTTCCGCTCACCATCTACTTCGTCGTCATGTTCTTCGTCAGCTTCGGCATGGGACGCTCGATAGGCGCGGACTACTCGACGACAACCGCAATCGGATTTACCGCCGCGTCGAACAACTTCGAACTCGCAATCGCCGTCGCCGTCGCAGTCTTCGGCGTGGGTTCGGGAGTCGCTTTCGCGACCGTCATAGGTCCTCTCATCGAGGTACCTGTCCTCCTCGCGCTCGTCAACGTCGCTCTCTGGCTCCAGCGGCAGTACGACTGGAGGGGGTACGTGACGGGAAGCCTCGACGAACCGACGGGCGAATCAGAACCCATGGAGGACGACTGAGCCATGTCCTTCGAGAGCATCCTGATACCGACGGACGGAAGCGAAGGCGCGCGAGACGCAGCCGAGACGGGTTTCGGGCTGGCGGAGGAACTCAACGCCGAGGTACACGTCGTCTCCGTCGTCGATACCGAACTCGTCAACACGACGACATACACAGGAACGTCGCCCAAGAACGAGGCACGTATAGAAGAGAGGGCGCGCGAACACGTCGACACACTCGCCGACGAGGCTGAAAAGAGGGGACTGACGGTCACGCGCTCGACACCGAAAGGCGTGCCTGCGTCGCGTATCGTGGGGTACGCCGAGGACGAAGATATCGACCTCATAGTGATGGGCACGGCTGGGCGCGGCGGCTTCAGACGCGCTCTTATCGGTAGCGTCGCCGACAAGGTCGTCCGTACGTCGCCCGTGCCCGTTGTCACCGTCCGTCCCGACCGTTCTGATGGCTCTGACGGTCCGGAAAGCCCCGACGAGGATTAGCCGAACGGTCTAATCGCCTTCAGGTACTACCTCTCACGATGCGCGGGACTGTCCTCGTGGTGAGATGGATATCGCGTAGCGTTTCTCGGAGAAGGTCCGCGGCGAGCAAGCACCGAGGACGGCACCGTACACGAAGTGGACCATCAGGAACTCGTCTGTTTCCTCTCGGAGTCCACGCCGAGGGAGGGATTTGAACCCTCGAGGCTTGACGCCACGCGCTTTCCAGGCGCGCGCCTTGGCCAGGCTAGGCTACCTCGGCTCGTGACTTCCTACGTAGGTTCTTCTCGAAAAGCTTGTGATAAGCCGCGGAAGGCTTATGGCAGACGCGGACTGTTGACAGACATGGACGATGCTGTCCTCGTAACCGGCGCGTCGAGCGGTATCGGTGCCGAGTTAGCGCACGTCGCTGGCTCGGACGGCTTCGATGTAGTCCTCACGGCGCGGCGCGAAGAACGTCTCCATGAAATCGCCGACGAAGTCGAGGAAGAACACGGGGTCGAGACGTTCGTCGTGAAGAAAGACCTCTCGGAGACGGACGCGCCGTGTGAGCTGTACGACGAGGTGGACGACGCAGGCATCGACGTACACACGCTTGTCAACAACGCGGGTTTCGGCGTCTACGGCGGCTTCGACGGGACGGACTGGGACACCGAACTCGACATGTTGCGTGTCAACGTCGTCGCCGTCACAGAACTGACGAAGCTGTTTGTGCCGGAGATGGTCGAACACGGCGAGGGCGGGGTACTCAGCGCGGGTTCCATCGCATCGTACTTCCCGACGCCGCGTATGGCTGTCTACGGTGCGACGAAGGCGTATGTGCTCTGGCTCTCGCGTGCTCTCGCACACGAGTTCGAGGACGACGGTCTTACCGTGACCGCTTACTGTCCTCTACCTGTCGAGACGGAGTTCATGGGAAGGAACAACGTCGAAGAGAGCGCGTTGGAAGAGGGGATAACCAACGACGCAGAGACGGTCGCGCGCAACGCGTGGAAAGGCTACAGGTCGGGCAAGCGTATCGTCTGGACATCACGTGCGGGCGCGCGGTTCGCACGACTCTCGCGCCTACTGCCGCACAGGACGGTCACGTCGCTGAGTGCCGACGTTATGGAAGAAGGCGTCTCTTACAACCCGTTTTAAGATTAGTTTCCTGTCCACCGATAGATTATAGTGGACTCAATTACATGGTTACATTCAGTATGAAAATAACCCATATACTGCTTTTTCTGCTTGTGTTTACCGTCATCTTTGCCATCGGGTCAGTGAATGGGCAACAGGACTTCGAAGTTATCACATGGGAAGAGACAGTCGCAGAAGGTGAACATATTACCGTCCAGATAGGCGGGGACGGATTTGTAACCCAACGTCGCGGGGTGCCCTATGCATGGCTTGATGAGGAACTGGATTTTAGGGTTGAGTTTACACCATACATTGAAGACACCCCCGAAGAGGGAGGATCCAGTGATCAAGAATTCCGCATTGAGCGTTGGACAGCTCCACGAAGTGGAGGTGACTGGTCTGAGGAGGAAACAGAAACGGTTGATCTATCAACAGAACGAACCAACGAATTAATGAGAACCGGCGGTACAGTCACAAGGACTTTTCAGTACAGTGGGATTGACGATGGTTCAATGGATACACCCACTGAGTTTCGCTTGTACGAATACGACTGTAGTGTATTTTGCGGGACAGAAATATCCGAGACGGTAGAATTTACGATTCAGTATATAGAGAAAGACGGAGACAGAGACGGAGATGGCTTAGACAACCAAGATGAGGTGTCGCGAGGTACATCCCTATTTGAGGAAGATACGGATAATGATGGATTAGAAGACGGTGAAGAAGTGAATCGACACGATACTAATCCACAGAGAAGGGACACGGATAATGATGGATTAGAAGACGGTGAAGAACTTGACAGATACAACACTGATCCGACGGTAAGTGACACAGACGATGACGGTTTAACGGACGGTGAAGAAGTCAATCGGTACCAAACTGACCCTAGTAACCCCAACTCAGATTCCGATGGCGTAGATGATGGAACCGAGGTTAACCGGTATAATACGGATCCCACGAGAACCGATACTGACGGCGATGGTATAGACGACGGAAGCGAAATAAACCAATACAGTACAAGCCCAACCGAGTCTGACACAGATGGGGACGAATTGAACGACGGTAATGAAGTCAACAGACACAACACCGATCCAACCGAGGAGGATACCGACGATGACGGATTGGACGATGGTGAGGAAGTCAATAGATACGGGACAGAACCTGATTCCTCGGACACAGATGGAGATGGCTTGTCTGATGGGGTTGAAGTGAATCGATATGATACTGACCCCACCAGAATGGACACGGATGGTGATGGTATAGATGACGGAACGGAAATAGATCAGGGGACAGACCCCACCTCCCCTAACGATCCTTCCGATGAAGACGATTCTTCTGATGAAGACGATCCAGAGGACACATCCAGTAATGAGGACACATCTACATCCGATACGGAGGAGGATACATCCGACGCAGACAACGAGGATGGTACGTCGGACGCGGACGGGGTGACTATAACTGAGGGGTCACCGAACGGTGGATCTTCCTCCGAGGAGGTCCAACGTGGTTTCTTTACCAACAATCCTGATTCCACATTTGCCATTCTAAACAGTCCGTTGAACATAACAATGCTTGGATTCCTGCTATCGATATTCGGAATTTTGCTTCAATTAGCGAGGGAATGATACAATGACACGAGGAAAACCCGCGGTGTGGAGCACTTTACTAGCTTTACCGTTCATACAGGCTGGCGTATTTCTCTACCTTGCTGATACACGGTATCCGAATCTCTTAGGCGCACCAATCTTTGTCTTCGGAGTGTTCATTTTCCTTGGTGGTGTCTATGTCCAGTATGTCGGACCTGTGGAACCCCGTTTCCGGAAAGACGAAGAACTTGTTGATACGCGTCATCCAACACAGCGCGTGGCAATTTCGCAGATATTCCTCAGCGTACCGTTCCTTATCATAACTGTTTATCTCTTGGTAGGAACACTTGTGCCCTATTTGTACCCGACAATTACGTTCCTTGTTGGTCTATATCTCTTTTCGAGCGGTCTTCGTACCTACTGGGCGAATACTCTCACAACCTACTACGTGACGGACAGACGAGTGATCCGCTCTTACCGCTTTATTTCACAGAACCGACAAGAGATACCTTTGGACAAAATCCGAGGTATTCAGGAACGCAAATCAGCTTTGGAAGTATTAGCGGGACTTGGGAACATTCAGGTTGCGAGCGGTCCCGGAGGAGACGCACTTACGATTGTCATACGTCACATAGAGGACTCAAACGAGTTCGCTAATGAACTCCGTAATCTGATTTAATCCATTACATTACCTTCCCGAGCATGGAAAGCTACAAACGCCGCCGCGACCAACCGCGGGTGTGGTAAAATTCGAGATAGACGCCAAGGACGCGATGGGGCGCGTGGGCAGACTGGAGGTGGGCGACAAGACGGTGACGACACCAGCTCTGATGCCTGTCGTCAATCCTCATTTCGGCGCGCCGAACCTGTCCGAGGCTGAAATCGCAATCACGAACGCTTATATCATCTACACGGGAGAGTCGTACGGCCGTGCTGTCGAGGAGGGGGTGCACGCGCTCGTCAGCGAGGGCATGGAAGGGGGCGGCGACGAAGACAACGACGAGTTCGATGGGGTCGTCGTCACCGACTCAGGCTCTTACCAGATGAGCGTATACGGCGACGACGAAATCGACGTTTCGAACCGCGAGATTCTGGAGTTTCAGCGCGAAATCGGGACGGATGTTGCTACGCCGCTCGACGTTCCGACACCGCCCGACGTGTCGCGGGAGCGTGCGGAGGAAGACCTCGAAACGACGCTGAGACGGGTGCGAGAAGCCGTCGAACTCTACGCCGACGAAGACGCGCCAGCGCTCAACGCGCCGGTGCAGGGCGCGCTGTACGACGACCTGCGCGAGCGTTCTGCGCGCGAAGCATACGAAACCGGCGCGGACATATACCCCGTCGGTGCCGTCGTCCCGCTCATGACAGACTACCGTTTCGGTGAACTCGTCGATGTTATCGTGGCTTCAAAACGTGGTCTCGGTGCCGACGCGCCCGTACACCTGTTCGGCGCGGGGCATCCGATGGTCTTCGGTCTCGCCGTCGCGCTCGGTTGCGACCTCTTCGACTCCGCGGCGTACGCGCTCTACGCCGAGAAAGACCGTTACCTGACGCCCGAAGGGACGCTCCACACCGAAGACCTGAACGAACTACCGTGCGCCTGCCCCGTCTGCCGCGACGCTACCGCAGACGAACTGACCTTCGACGGACTCGCACAGCACAACCTAAACGTCTCGTTCGCCGAGATGCGGAGGGTGCGTGAGGCGACACGCGCAGGCAACCTCCTAGAACTCGTCGAACAGCGTTGTCACGCGCATCCGCATCTATTGGACGGTCTCGAACGATTAGGCGCGCACGCCGACGAAATCGAACGTCACGACCCCGTCTCAAAGTCGTCGTTCTTCTACCTCGGCAACCCGTACCGTCCCGAAGTCGTACGACACAACAGACGTGTCGAACGTTTCGATGTTGGCGATGAGGCTGTCGTCACAGCAGGTAAGGCAGGCGGACGCGACTGCTTCCTCCTGCGTCCGCCTTTCGGTCCGTTTCCGCCCGAACTTTCCCAGACGTACCCACTCAACGCCGAGACGCCCGCCGAACCCGACACCGCCGCGGTCGGAACCGCGCTCGAAGGCGTCAAGAACCTCGTCTCCGCAAATCCTGATGCGGCTTTCACACTCGAACACCCCGGCTGGAAACATCCGCTTCTGGACGACCTGCGCGACGAAGGCGTGAACGAAGAGGTGTTCGGCTGATGGGACGTGGACGCGAACGTTACTTCGAGGTTCTCGAACGCGACGGCACGGCACGCTTAGGCGAACTCAGACTCGACGAACCGCGCGAAACACCCGCTCTCGTCGGCGACCTCTTAGAAGACTACGGAAGCCTCTGGACGGACGACCGTGCGACTCCGCAGGGCGACACGTCGCGTATCACCGTCCTGCCGCACCGCGCCGCGCCGCCGGGTACGCCCGCCGAGGTAGTAGAGGAGAAACAGCCGAAACACGACCCGCGCGACTTTCCGGCGGCGGCGGTCGTGAGCGCGGAACAGCCCGAACCGTCGGGGCACGACGTGTACATACTCACGGGCGTCCGCGGCGGAAACTCGCGTGACGTTGTAGAGGCGGTGAAACGCGCACGTCGCTCGCTCGAACCCGACTCGGCACTCTTCCTGCCCGCCTCGGCGACGCCGCGCAACGTCGCAACGCTCGCGTACTTAGGCTTCGACGCATTCGACGAGGACCACGCTGTCGTCTCCGGCAAGGGCGGGACTTACATGACACGTGAACTCGAAGTCGGCGTCGAACAACTCGATGAACTTCCGTGCGCCTGTCCCGTCTGCGCCGACGCTACGCCGGACGACCTGACACGCGACGAGATATCGCGCCACAACGTCAACGCTCTACGCGCCGAACTCACGAACATCCGCGACCGTATACGTAACGGACGCATCCGCGACTACGTCGAGGGTCAGATGCGTGCGTCGCGGTGGCAGGTCGAGGCGGTAAGACTGTTGGACGGCACAGAGTACGTCGAAGAACGCTCTCCGGTCGCACGGCGGACGGAGATGGCGACCAACTCGTCCGAGTCGCTCGACCGCGCAGAAATAAGACGTTTCGCACGCCGTGTCGTCGAACGTTACCGCGCACCACGTGACGATACCGTCGTTCTCCTGCCGTGTTCCGCGGGAAAGCCCTACTCTCAGTCACGCTCGCACGGCGACTTCCGCGACGCGATAAGGAGACGCGCACACGAGGTCATCGTCACCTCGCCGCTCGGTGTCGTTCCGCGTGGTCTCGAAAACGTCTACCCCACCGCACACTACGACACGCCCGTGACGGGACGGTGGGACGCCAAGGAGGTCGAGTTCGTGGGCGGTGTTCTCGCCGACTACCTCGAAAACAACCCTTACGACCGCATCGTCGCGCACGTCGAGGAGCGTGGATACGGCGACGTTGTCGAGAAGGCTGTCGAAAAGACAGGCGTAAACGTCGAGTACACCGTCGCGGACGGCGCGCACCCTACCGACGACGAGAGTCTCGACGCGCTAAAGGACGCGCTCCACGGCGAGGAACGTGCGACTCACGAGGACGAGAAACGCGCCTACGTCCGCGCAACCGCTGACTACCAGTTCGGACGCGGTGCGGGCGACGTTATCGACGAAGCGCGCGTCGAAGGACGCCTGCCGCGTCTCCGTGTAGTACACGACACGGACGACGCACACTTGGCGACGCTCACGCCCGGATACGGCACCCTCGCAGTCTCTGTCGAAGGCGCGCACGAGTTCGACGCACCGCGCGTTGAGATAGACGACTTCGTGCCTGAAGGAAGCGTCCTCGCACCGGGTGTGAAAGAAGCCGACTCCGCGATACGTGTCGGCGACGAGGTACTGTTCGAAGGTCCGAGCGCGGTCGGCGTCGGACGCGCACGGATGCACGGCGACGAAATGCGGCGTTCGAGACGCGGCGTCGCCGTCTCCGTCAGGCACGCGTCAGACGTATAAATCCTTTGCGGCAGAAGGCATAAGTCGTTCATCGGTGTACTCTGTACTAGTGAATATTCAGGGTCTGCTTACCGTAGCCGTCGCCGCGGCGTGCATACTTTCGGTAGGGGTAGTCTCTACTTCGCTCGATGCCGTAGAAACAGACCCGAGCGACGTTATAGACACGAGTTGGATACCCACGCAGGACAACCAACCGACGAGTGGCGGTGCCGGACTAACCGAAGGAAACGAGGAGTCCGCTGAGATAGAGCAGACACAGGGGTCACCCGAAGACACGATGGATGTCAGCGCGGGCGACGTAGAGACTACCATAATGGGTGGGGGCGAGAAGGCACTTACGTGGTGGCAACGTCTTCTCAACCTTCTACGCGAGTACATGTGGCACATACTCGGCGGACTCGCGGCTGTCGTAGCACTCGTTGTCAGTTACGTCGTCTACAAGAGACGGTTCGCCGGAACGAGCAGTAAGAACCCTACCATAATCTACGACGTAGACACGTCGAACGATGTCTACAAGTCTTGGTGGGAGATGGTCGAGATGCTCGACACCGAGGACATGGCGACGAAGACGCCGCAGGAGTTCGCAGAAATCGCCGTCGAGGAAGGCTTCAACCCCGACGCCGTGACAGAGCTGACAGATGTCTTCGAGGAGTCGCTTTACGGTGGCAGGGAAGTGACGAGGGAGCAGGAGAAGCGCGCACGCGATGCGGTAGAGAAGCTGAAAGCCGAGGGTAGAAAAAAAAATAGGAACAAGGTCGTATGAAGAAGCTCGCTTTTCTGAAACTCGGTCTGAAGGCGTTGGTCTTTCTCCTCGGTGCTGTCGCCGTAGCAGTCGGACTTGCGACTTTCTTCGTCCCAGGACTCGCGGACACCTTCGTCATAATCAGGAGGCTGGAGGTCACACTCGGCAACGACTACCTTCTCGTGGCTGTGATAGCCGGTGCCGCGCTCGTTCTGGGTCTCGTCTTCGCCTTCCAAGGTCGCGCCGGAACCGTACAACAGGCGGAGACTCCGGATGCGGAGGGTGTCGAGTCGGTACCCGCGCCCGGCGACGACTTCGACGAACTCGTGAGCGAAGCTTCGGGATGGCGGTCGGGCAAAGAAAAGGATGCCGTACGCGAACGCGTCCGTGAGGCGGCTGTCGATGTCGTTGCGAGCAAGGAGAACTGCTCGCGTCCCGAAGCCGAGCGGTACATCGACACGGGAACGTGGACAGCCGACAGATACGCCGCGGCTTTCCTCGGCGGAAGCGACGCACCAAAACTCCCGTTTGTCACGCGTCTACAGGTCGCTTACGGCGGCTCTCCGTTCAAGACCGCGGCGACACGCGCCGTAGAGGAACTTTACGAGATATCGCAGGGAGAAGAAAATGTCTGAGGAAGAAGACACGTATCCGACACGTCGTTGGCGCGGAACTACCGCTCTCGCTATGTTCGCGGGTGGCGCGGGTGTTGTCACAGACCGACCGCTCCTACTGCTCACCGCCGCTGTCTGGATAGGCTACGCGGCGTATCCGCGCCTCACCGGCAAGCCGTCGGTCGAAGTCAGCGTCGAGCGAAAGTTGAGCAACACCTCGCCTACTCATGGCGACACCGTGGAGGTCGAAACCACCATCCGTAACAAAGGCGGTCTTCTCGCCGACCTGCGTTTCGTCGATGGCGTGCCGCCTACGCTCTCGGTGGCGAGCGGCACACCGAAGCACGCCACGTCGCTCCGTCCCGGAGGTTCGGCGACTTTTAGCTACGAAATCGTTGCGAAACGCGGGAGGCACTCCTTCGTTCCCGCTACCGTCGTGGCGCGCAACATGAGCGGTTCGGTCGAGGTCGATACGACCGCGTTCGGCGAGACTGTCATCGAGTGCGCCGCCGACATAGACGACGTGGAGCTTAGGAAACAGGCGAGTCAGTACACGGGCCGCGTCCTGACCGACGAAGGCGGTAGCGGCGTCGAGTTCCACGGAACACGCGAGTACCAGCCCGGCGACTCGATAAGCAGGATAGACTGGAAGCGCAGGGCGCGTTCGGGAGAACTCATAACGTTGGAGTTCCGCGAGGAGCGTTCGGCGAAGGTTCTTCTGGTGATAGACGCTCGCAAGGAGGCTTACGTCGCGTCGGACGAAGACGAGCCGAGTGCTGTCACGTACAGCGTCTTCGCCGCCGACCAGCTTTTCAAGTCGCTGATGGCGAGCAGGGACAGCGTCGGTCTTGCTGTCATAGGACGCGAGGACGTATGGCTCCCGCCCGCGACGGGCGACGAGCACAGGACACGTGCACGCGAGATACTGACGAAGCATCCTTCGCTCGTTCCGTCGCCGCCGCGTCGTTCGACGGACGAGGAACAGTTCAGACGGCTCAGGAAACGTCTGGATTCGAGCACGCAGGTCATACTCCTGTCGCCGCTTGCCGACGAACGTATGGTGCAGAAGGCGCGGCGTATCGACGCATACGGAAACGCCGTCAGCGTCGTCACCCCCGACGTGACAGCGGAAGGCTCGCCGGGCAGGAAGCTCGCGAAGGTCGAACGCGCCAGACGCCTCAGCGAGCTACGTCAGGCGGACATCCCTGTGGTTGACTGGGACGTTGAGGTACCGTTAGCGAAGGTTCTTGCACACACGAGGGAGCAGTGGTCGGGATGAGTACGGACAGAAGACCTACGCTGTTCAGCGGTGTGCTCGCGGTCGTCGCCGCGACGGCAGGAACCGCGGCTGTCGCGGAGACACAGCCGCTCGCCGTGGGTGCTGTTGCTGTGGGCGTCGGTGCTCTCCTGTTCGTGGCGGGTGCGACAGTCGCGCGTTCACGTTCGCGCGTCTTCGGCACCCTCCTCGTTCTGATAAGTCTCGGAACCGCGGCGGGTGGAGCAGGTTACGGTGCGTCGCTCGCAACCGACCAGCTACATATCGCCGTCGTCGCGCCCGGGATGGTCGGAGTTTTCTTCGTCGCCTTCGGTGTCGCCCCGCTCCGTGGTTCGGGTTCGCGCCGTTTCGTCAAGATGGCTTCGTGGCTCGTCTTCCTCAGTCCGGTTCTGAGCGCGGGCATGAGCTACACAGAGCCGTCGAACCTCATGGACGTGGCACGCATCTTGGGCGCGACGGTCGCGGCGGCACTCGTCTGGGACTTAGGCGAGAACAGCGTCTCGTTGGGCAGACAGGTCGGCAGGAGGGCGACGACGTTCTGGAACGAGACGGTGCACGGTGTCGGGAGCGTCCTCGTCGGCGCGGTTTCGGCGGGTGGTGCTTACGTCGCTTTCGGATTCGGAACAGGCGGACAGCCTCTAGAAGGAGTCGTCGTGCTACTCGTCGCTATCGTTCTTCTGGTAGCTTTCCTTCACAGATAAGGATAGGAGTCACTACCGTTCTTCGTAGCTCATCACGGTCGGCACCTCGATTTCGTCGAGTATGTCGTCTATAACGTCGTGTTTATCGACGTTGTCAACCTTGGCGTCGGCGTTCAGAACGGTGCGGTGTGAAAGAACCGCGTAAGCGACATCCTTTATGTCGTTGGGCTTGACGAAGTTCCTGCCGCGGAGGACGGCGCGCGCCCTCGCAACCTCGAAAAGACGCTGTGTGCCACGCGGCGAAACACCCGTCTTGACACGCGGGTCGTCGCGTGTTGCACGCGAAACCTGAACGAGGTACTCCATTATGTCGTCGTTCATGCGTACGGTCTCGGGAACCTCCTGAAGCTTCTGCACGATTTCTGTCGTACAGACGCGTTCGACCGACGGACTCTGTTCCTCGCGCGACGCACGTCTGCTGATTATCTCAACCTCGCCCTCGTAACTCGGGTAGCCGAGACTCGTCTCTATCGTGAACCTGTCCATCTGCGCCTCGGGAAGCGGGAAAGTACCCTCCTGCTCTACGGGGTTCTGTGTCGCAATCACGAAGAAAGGCTGTGGTAGCTGGCGCGTCTCGCCGTCTACGGTGACCTGCTTCTCACCCATCGCTTCGAGCAAAGCCGCCTGCGTCTTCGGCGGCGCGCGGTTTATCTCGTCGGCGAGGACGATGTTTGCGAAGATAGGTCCCTTGTTGAACTCGAACCTCTGCTTCCGTTCGTTGAAGATATGCGTCCCCGTGATGTCGGCGGGCAGAAGGTCAGGCGTGAACTGCACACGCTTGAAAGAAAGCCCGAGTGCCTCGGCGAAACTGCTCGCCGTCAGCGTCTTACCCGTTCCCGGCACGTCTTCAAGGAGAACGTGACCCTGCGAAAGAACACCGAGTATCACGTCCTCCAGAAACTCACGGTCGGCTATGACAGCCTGCGAAATCGAGTCGAGAACCGACTCACATCTGTTGCTCGCCTGCACTACGTCCATACACGAAAAACGGTACGGTACGGTTTATACCTTCGCAAGACTAAAATTTCGCCCCGTAGATATCTGGAAGTTTTACAGCTGGGTCGTACGACGGTGTTTCATGACATGACACGTCTCCTTAGACGCGGCAGGATGGTCGCTGTGCCGTATATCGCTATCGCGGAAAGGACGATGGTTCCGCCAGCCGCTACACCGTATGCGTACGAAAGCGTCATTCCGACGACGACGGAAGCCTGCGCGACGACTACGGCGAGCAGAACCGAGGTGCGGAAGGACGGCGCGACCTCGGTGGTAGCGGCGACGGGAACGACGAGCATAGCGGCGACGAGTATGACGCCCATTATCTGCATCGCGGCGACGACGACGAGTGCTGTGAGCGTCACGAGGAGACGGTTGTACCACCGTACGTTTATCTTTACAGCGCGTGCCGCTGTCTCGTCGAAGGTTATGTAGAGAAGGTTCCTGTAAGAAGTACCGACGACGACGAGAACGACGGCTGTGAGTACGACCATTATACGGACGTTCTCGTCCTGTACCGTCACCAAGCTACCGAACAGGTACTGGTTGACGCTGACGGCAATACCCCCGCTCGTGAGGCTGATTACGACGGTGCCGAGCGCGAAGCCTCCCGAAAGGACGATAGCCATCGAGACGTCGCCGTAGGCGTCGGTGTACTCCGAGATTATCTGTATCAGGAAAGCCGAGACGACGGCGACGACGAGCGCGGTCAGGTAGGGCGAGACCTCGAAAGCGAAGACGGAGTTGGCGAAGATACCGACGGCGACACCGGCGAACGCCGTGTGCGCAAGCGTGTCACCTATGAGCGACATCTGTCTGTGCACGAGAAAGCTACCCACGAGCGGCGTGACTATAGCCATGCAGGCACCTGCGATGAAGGCGCGTTGCATGAACGGCTGGCTCAGCATCTCGTAGACAAAGAGCGGAAGTATATATGTCGCCGTCATCCGTGGTCGTGGCTGTGGTCATGTTCCAAAACACGCTGGTTCGCGCCGTACGCCTCCGTCAGCGCGTCGCTCTCCTCGAACTCCGAAGGGTCGCCGTGGAAGTAGAGGCGACGGTTTATGCAGGCGATTTCGTCGGCGTACTCGGTGACGACGCCTATGTCGTGTTCTATGAGTATCACTGTCATGCCGTTCTCGTTGAGTTCACGCAGGAGGTCGTAGAAACCTTCGCGTGACTCGGCATCGACGCCGACCGTGGGTTCGTCAAGAGCGAGAAGGTCAGCCTCGGCGGATAGTGCGCGCGCTATGAAGACGCGTTGTCGCTGTCCGCCCGAGAGATGTGTAACACGCCGCGAAGCGAGGTCCTCGACGCCTGTCTTCCCCATTGCGTCATCGACGGCGCGTCTGTCTTCGTCGGAGAATCCGCGCCGTCCGACGCGCGGATACCTGCCCATGCGTACGACCTCTTTCACCGTTATCGGCATCCTGTTGTCGACCTTCGTCGCGTTCTGCCCCACATAGCCGATGCGTTCGCCGTCGTCGAACTTCGTCGCCGTCTCGCCGAAAAGGCGCGCCGTCCCTTCGTCGGGTTCGAGTATACCGAGCATTATCTTCAGCAGGGTGCTCTTGCCGCTCCCGTTCGGTCCTACGAGTCCGAGGTAGTCGCTCTCGTCTATCGTGAGGGTTACGTCCTCGACGGCTGGAACCTTGCCGTACGAGTACGAAACGTCGTCCAGTTCTACGGCTTTCACGCTTCGAGTGCCTTTTCGAGCGAAGACAGATTAACGTTCCTCATCACCTCGACGTAGCCCCAGCCGTCGTCGAGCCAGTCCTGTGAGAAGCCTGCGAAAGCCGTGATAGGCAGAACCTCCGTCGCAGTCGTGTCGTTCACGAGGCTCCGCGCCGCTCTGTCCGACTCGAAGACGGGCGCGAGGACGTACTCTATGCCTTCTTCGTCTATCAGGTCCTGTGCGCGTCGTATGTCCTGCGGACTCGGCTGTTGGTCCGGCGATACTCCCGTCAGCGTCTCGACACGGAAGCCGTACCGCGCGCCGAGGTACGCGAAGGCGTCGTGTCCCGCGACGAGGACGGTGTCTTTCGACGCCGACGAAAGCGACGACTCGAAATCCTCGTGGAGTTCGTCAAGCCTCGACTTGTACGCCTCCGCGTTCTCGGTGTATCCGTCCGTGCCGTGCGCCTCCGCGAGTCCGTCGGCGACGCTGTCAACGGTCGTCTTGGCGCGCAGAGGGTCGAGCCAGAAGTGTGGGTTGGCGTTGCCGTCCTCGTGGTCGTGCTCCTCACCCTCATCTCCTTCGCTCTCTTCGTGCCCCCCTTCGTGGTCTTCCTCGTGTCCCTCGTCGTCTCCGTGGTCGCCTTCGGTTCCGTTGTGGTCTTCGTGCGCGTGCCCGTCTTCTTCGTGACCTTCACCGTCACCGTGTTCGTGCACGCTCTCGCCAACTTCGAGGAGTTCCACGTCGGCACCCGCCTCGACGACAGCCACGTCCGGGTTGTCGTTCCTCAGGTTGGCGACCATGTCGTCCGCCCACGGCTGGAATCCCTCGAAGACGTAGACGAAGGCGTCCGCGCTCGCCACGGAACGCTGTACGTCGGGCGAAGGCTCCCAGCCGTGTCCGTGCTGTCCGACGGGGACGAGGTTCTCTGCCTCCGCGCTCTCGGGAACGACGTTCGCCGTGAAGTCGTAGATGACGGGGAACGAAACCGCCGCGTCGAAGCCCGCACCGTCATCAGTCGCGCTGTTACCCGACAGACATCCCGTCAGACCTGCCGCACCCGCGCCGCTTAGCGTGGTCAGTACGCTCCTTCTCGTGTAGCCCATGTGTTAGTAACAATAGAGAGTTTTCTAATAAAGATTGTTATTTAGAGTATGCCAATACTAAGTTCTGCGAATCGATGAGGCGAGACGCCCGGTATCATACCCGCAACGTTGACTTCACCCTGTCGACGACACCCCCCATACTGTCGATATGCTCCGTCTCTCTTTCGTCGAGTTCGAAGTCGAATATCTCGATGTTCTCTCTCTGGTGCTCCTGCGACGCAGACTTCGGTATAACGGAGAACGTACTTCTGCCCTATCCCGACAAGCGGGCGGCGTTTCAGCCTCTTTCCGTGGTTCAAAGGCGTGTACGCCGTGAGCATAACGTTGTTCTCTACACACATCCTTCTCTACACACGTCCCTTTGCTTCCGTGGAACATTCTGTCCCTCCATGAAAACGGTTTCGCTCGTACCGACAGCAACCGAAAACGTCGTCAACTCGGCGTGCCTACGCGTGGTAGTGACAGTAGAAGGTCTGCCAGTACTCGACAACCACTGCCATATCGACCCACGTAACGGCGAGGGCATCGACGCAGTAAGGAAGTTCGGGCGTAGCGGCGGGACGCACATGTGCATCGTCAACAAGCCTTCGTGGAGCCTCGGTGTCGAAGCCGACGAGGGCGAAGAGTTCCGCGCTGTCTTCGAGGAGACACTCGCAACCGTCGAGGAAGCGAGCGACGCGCTCGAAGGCGATGCATTCGCAGTCTTGGGTGTTCACCCCGCGCTCGTTTCGCGCCTCTTAGGACGTTACGGTGGACCGCAGAAAGACGAAGCCGTGGAGAACGCCGAGGAAGTCATGAAGGCAGGTCTCGACGTAGCCGCCGAGTACGTCGAAGAGGGGCGCGCCGTCGCGCTCAAGTCCGGAAGACCGCACTACGACGTGAAGGAACCGACTTGGGAGGCATCGAACAACGTCATGCGGCACGCCTTCGAACTCGGTGCCGAAAACGACTGCGCCGTACAACTGCACACCGAAGACGGCGACGACTTCTCCGACATACGCGAGATGGCAGAGAGCGTCGGTATGTCGCCCGAACGCGTCGTCAAGCACTACTCGTCGCCCGAGGTGTCGGAGGTACAGCGTTCGGTTCTGGCGCGCGAGGAATGGGCTTTCGAGGCGGCGCGCGATGGACGCGACTTCTTCCTCGAAACAGACTACATCGACGACCCGGAGCGTCCGGGTGCTGTCTTGGGCACGCGCACCGTACCGAGACGTGTCGAGTCTCTCATCGAAGCGGGGCACGAAGACGCCGTCGAGCGCGCTTGTGTGAGTCTGCCGGAAGAAGTTTACGGCGTCGAGATTTCGATATAAAACGCCGGTTCGGCGAAGATATGCGAAGCCCTTTGGGTTCTCAGAACGCTATATTAACATAGATGAGTGTATTCGAGAACGACCGCAGAAGGCTCGAAGAGGAGTTCGATAGAGCACTCAGCGGTATCCAGCCTGAAGAGCTGAAAAGCCGGATGGAAAGCGAACTCTCGAAAGCGAGTCTTACGCCCGCGCTCCTGTGCCTTCTCTCTGCTCGGGCGACGAGTAAGGAGCCGAACCCGCGGGAAGCCGCAGGGATACAGATGGTGCACGCGGGTCTTGACGCGACACGGCGTATCCTCGACAGCGACAGTTGGGTGGACGCGGGTATCGAGCCTGTTGAGGAGGACATGGTTCTGCTCTCAGCCGACGTTCTCGTGACCCTCGGCTTCGAGTACCTGCTCGACCATTACGGTGCGGCAACACGTATCGTCAACAGGTTCGGTAGCGAAAAGGCACGCGCTGTCGAGGCTACGAGTTTCGAGGAGCGTTTCGAGCACGAGTCAGCGCACTTCGTCGAGACGTACACGACAGCCGTCGAGATAGGATGCGACGGCGAACCGCCCGAAGAACTCGTCTCTCTCGCCGAGAGCCTCGCTGTCGCCGACTGTCTGAACCTCTCGACGCTCGACAGCGAAAAACGCGGTGTATCAGCATCTGAGGAAGCACGCCGCGCACTAAGCCTCGCAGAACACGGGGCGTTCAGTGGATACGAAGCACATTTCGCGGCGATACGTGGTGAGTCTGCACTCGGTGAGACGTGCAGGGCAAAAGGAGTCGAAGCGCAGGACTAAGGAGCGAGTCTGTTTTTGCGTCCGAGCATCTCCTCTCTGTAGTACTCGAAAGAGACGGGCATCCAGTCCTCGGCGAGTTCGAGCATGCTGTCGGTGAGTTCACGTATCTCCCACTGTGCGTCGGCGGCCGAGCGCATGTCGGCGACGTGCATCAGGGCGCGTGCGTTGAGCGTGAAGACGATGTTGACCTTCGTGCCCATCGGAAGCAAGAAACGCGCGTCCTCAGGCGGGACGGCGTCCTCTCCCGCGAACTTCTTGGGCGAGTCCTCGTCCACGAGGTCGTGGTAGAGTTCGAACTGACGCTCACATCCTTCGAGGTACTCGTCGACGACGCCCGCCTCCTCGACGCTCGGCGGCACGACGACGGTTTCGCGCACGTCGGTACCGCGTTCAGGTACCGTGTAACGCAGAGACTGAACGTCGAAGCTTGCGTGTCTGTGTCTCGTTATCTGAGCCATGCAGACGCGCGACGCGCCTTCGACGGCGAACGTCGCGTTCGGGTGCTCGAAGGGTCCGTAATGCCCGCGCGTCATCAGCTTCCCGATGAGGCTGCGTTTCTTCTCCTCGATGGTGTCGCCGTCAACCGGCTCCATCACGTCCTCGAAAGAGCGGTCGGCTACGTACTCCGTCGTGTAGTCGTTGCGCGCCGCGCGGCACGCGAGTTCGTCGGGCGAGTCGGTGGATTCGAGTATACGTACCCTCATGTCTACGTGTCCGCCTCCTCTACCTCTCCTTCTTCCAGAGTCTCCAACGTCGCCTCCGCGTCGTCGAGGTGTTCGCGGCACCGACGCACGAGTTCGACGCCCTCCTCGTAGAGTTCGAGAGCCTCGTCCAACGTCAGGTCGTCGCCCACACGCCCCGAGTCGAGACGTTCGACGACCTCTTCGAGACGGTCGTAGTCTTCCTCGAAGCTGTCGGTTTCTGTGTCCGTCTCTGCCTCTGTTTCTGTCATGGTCGGGCTTCGTTCCCGTCCGACTTTAATCCTCTCGGTCGTAGTCAGAGCGTGACGCGTCCGCCGTCGGGTTCGACGACAGTAAGGTACAGCCAGCCGTTGTCGAAGAGACGGGCGATGTCGTCGTTTTCGTCGAGTATCCGCTCCACACGGTCGGCGGGTGCGTAGACGAAGACCGAGAGTCGGAGAGGCTGGTGGTACGGCAGGTCGTGGGCGGCGTAGAGCGATTCGAACGGGAGTCCGGTCATCGCGTCGCCACCGTTGCCTTGGAAGACGGCGACGTTGCCTACGGGATTCTGCGTCACCTTCGAGCCGCTTCCGTAGACGGCGTTATCGACCGACGCGAAGTAGTACTGAGCGCTTATCCACTGTGTGACGACCATCGGTCCGAGCATTATGGCTTCGAGTGCTTCGCCTCCGTCGTCGGAGTCGGGGTCGTACGAGTGGAGAAAGACACGTCCGTCTAAGTTCACGTCCTCTGTAACCGAACGCGGTCCGACGACGAACGCGGCGTTCCCTGCGAGTCCCCATTCCGGACGTGTCTCAGCCCAGTCGGAGGAGCGACGCTGTGTCTCACGGATGCCGTCACGTGTCGCAGACACCGAACCCGCGCGCTCCTCCGTAGCACCCTCGCGCGCCTCTCGCAGGTCGACGCGCAGACTCTCTACTTCCTCCCGATGGATTTCGGGCACGTCGGAGTCGAACAGGACGACTTCGTCCGTCGTCGTGTTGTGCTCCGCGGCGACGAACTGTGTTTTGTCGGGGATTTCGATACCACGGTCGCGGAGTTCGGCGCGGACCTCGTCGTCGTTGCAGATGGCGGCGAGAACGCGCGCGCTCGGACCTCCGGGGTTGGCTGCGCACGCGCCGCAGTCGAGAGCCGAGTCGAACGGGTTGTTCGCGGTCTGGCTCGCGTGCCCCACAAAAACGACGAGACGCGCGAACTCGTCCCACCCGGTGAGTTCGAACGCTGTCGCGGCGTACTCTACCTTCTCGTCAAGAGTCATTCCCCTCGGCAGTCCGTCGTGTTCGTGTCGCCCGTCGGCGTCGAGTTCGAGGTCGCAGAACTCGTGAACGTCGGGTACGCGGTCGTTGACGGCTCTGCCTGCGTCGTGGAAAGTCGCTGGCAGGAGCGTGCGCGCCAAGAGAGCCGCGGCGTAGCCCACGCCGGACTTCTCGACGAATGTGAACGCAGTCGTGACGTTCGTCTGGAGGCTCTTGGCAAGACCGCGGACCGTCTTTCCGAGACCCGCCCACGTGTTGTGGGTCTCGCTGTCGTCGGCGGGCACATCGGCGACGCGGTGCTCGGGTTCGAGTATCGGCGGATGGGCGTCGACAGTGAACTCGTCACCGTAGCCCTCGTACCGCATCGGAACACCGAAGAAGCCCGCGTATCCGTGGGTCTCGTAGTTCCCCGCCTCCTCGACATGGCGGCGTATCACCTCGGACCGTGTGTCGATGCAGAAGGCAAGCTGTGCGTCGGGATGTGCTTCGCCCTCGTCGTCCTCGGCATCCGTAGCCGTGATACCGTCGGCTACGCGACGGCGGTACGTCTCCTCCCACGCTTCGAGCCAGACGCCCGCGAGAGGAACGTCGGTGTCCCTGCCGTCCTTCTCGTACCAGTCCTCGGGGGCGAGAGGCGCGCCGAACGCATCCGTCAGGGCGAGACGGACGGCGAGGTATCCGACGAGTGACACAGGGTATTCGTCCTGCCAGCCAACGTCGTCCTCGGTCCGTCTGCGGACGAGTGCCGCCCAGCCGGGGAGCGCGGCGAACTGACTCTCGAAGACAGCCTTCCTCGTCTCCGGGTCGATTCCGGAGACGAAGGACTCGACGGCATCGACGGGGTCGTCGGGGAGGTCGGCGCACGCCCCGTCGGGAACCTCGTCGTCGTACGGCGCGAGTTCGCGCCACGCCGCGTAGAAACCCTCGGAACGCCCGGGCATCGCCCACTCGGACCGGTCTTGGTCAAGAAACGTCGCCATCCACTTCGAGACGATACGGTTCACCTCGTCCCATCCCTCGGGAAGCCGGTTGCGCTCCGCGTCCGTGCAGTCTTCGATACATCTCAGGAGCTCGTCGGGTTCGGCGTCGGTGTCGTAGCCGTACTCACCAAGCTTTGCGCGGAGTTCTTCCTCGTCTATCCGTCCCGACTCCCAAGCCCACCTGAACGTCTCGGCGTCGGGGTAGCCGCTCCCTCCGAGGACGCGACCCGCGCTCTCGACCGCGTCGTGAAATCCCTCGTTCTCGAAGCCAGCGAGCGGGTTCGCTGTCACGAAAGAGTGGAGAGGCCAAGCCTTTCCGACGACGGCGGCGGCTTCCTCTACCTCCTCTGGTGTGTCGGGCTTTTCGTATCTCTCCTCCGTCTCTTGCGCCGTTTGGCTTTCCGTTTTAGTCTCAGACATCGTACTCCTCCTTGCGTGTGGTGACGGTATCGTGCTCCGGCTGTGAGGCGTTGAGGAGCTTGACGTACAGACGCCGACTTCTCCGCACGTAGCCGAACTCGATACCGACGTACGCGGCGACAAAGACCGCCGCGACCGCGACATGGACGGGCGTCAACGCCGTCGCCTCGGCGACGGAGAACGGTGTGCCCGTCGAGATGACCGCCGTGACGAAGTTGTAGACGACTGCGTAGACGGCGACAGCGACAAGGAAGACGAAGGGAGCCACGGCTTTCGCGGCGAACGTTGCGGGTGAGCCGACCACAGTCACCGTCGCGTGCCCCGCCGTCAATACCACGAGCAGGGTCAGGATTATACCGACGTCTCCGACCCCTCCCTTCCCCGTCAGGGCTACGAAGAACAGACCGCCGGCGGTGCCGACTACCGCCGCCACGACTACCCCCGATACTCCTACGTCACCACCCTTCCATCTGTCGGGGGCGGTCTGCTCTACACGGTCGCACGCTGACATGAACATGTACGCCTTGTAGAAGGCGTGCAGAATAAGGTGTGTCACAGCGGCACTGAAGAAGCCGAGTCCAGCCTGCATCACCATGAAACCCATCTGCCCCGTCGTCGAGCATCCGAGCTTTCCTTTGATATCGGGGCGGACGGACTTCATCAGCTTTCCAGCGACCGCGCTCAGAGCACCCACGACGACCACCGTCGTCATTACAGCGAGACTTTCGGAGAAGACGGACGCGAACCGTGCGAGGAGAACACCACCGGCGTTCACGAAGCCCGCGTGCATCAACGCAGACGCCGGCGTGGGTGCTGTCATCGAAGAGAGGAGCCAGCCGTGGAAAGGTACGAGCGCCGACTGTACGACCGCCGCGCCAAGGAGACAGAGAACAGCGACGTAGTAGATGGACAGCGACACGGAACCGACGCTCGTCACAAGTTCCGAGACGGTCGTCGCGCCGGTCTCGCTCCAGAGGAGCACGAAGCCGACGGAGACTAGCGTAGTGCTGAGGAAGAACGACCTCCGGGCGAGACGCGCAGATGCACGCGCCTGTTTCCAGCCCCGCACGAATCCGACCAACTCCGCCATCACGACGCCCATGGCGAGCCACGCAACGACGAAGAGGACGAGGCTCTCCGCCGCCACGAGAACCAAAACGGCGACTGTGAAGCCGAAGACGTACGCGAAGAACCTTGACGAGCGGCGGTTCCCCGACATGTATCTGCGGGAGTAGCTCTGGATGACTGCACTCATGAAAGTGACAAGCGACCACATCACGACCGTGAGTCCGTCGGCGGCGACGAAGCCTTCGACCGCTGGCAGAGAGACACCGCCGACGTAAAGAGCCAAGACGCCGACGCTCATGAGCCAGATGAGCCACGTGACACGCGTGAACAGCCGAGGCGCGAGGGGTTCTGTCGCCGACTCACTGCCTATTCCTCCTACGACGGTTTTTTCTTTGTTCGACAAACCGCTCACCGTGTAGTGGGTGAACATTATGTGTATTAAAGACATCGATATTTACCATAATGTTCTTAGAAACAGTCTATACGAACAGTACGGTCAGAGAAAATTCGAGACAGATTTCACTCGGTGACGAAACCGCTGTACGGCGTCGTGATGTGACTACGCACCAGAACCTCGTCCGAGATGGTAAGCCCGAGTTCGAGAAGGTCCTGCGCCACGGGCGTTATGTCGCTGTCGTTCTCTCCGACGGCGGTTACGAGCAGGTTCTCCTCGCCGGTGACGAGTTCCTGCACGGCTACGACACCGGGTATTTCGAGTATCTCAGAGACGAGTTCGCCGCGTTCGGGTATCGGCGCGGTGCAGTAGAGGAGCATACGCAACGGATAGCCCGACTTCTCGTAGTCTATGTCCGCGCTGTAGCCTTTTATAACGCCCTCAGATTCGAGACGCTGTATCCGTTTGCGCACCGTGCTTCCCGAAGTGCCCGTCCTCTCGGCTATCTCCTCCGACGAGATGTTCCTAGCGTCTTCCTGCAGAGCGTGTAGTATCTCGCCGTCGACTTCGTCTATCTTGTTGGTCATGTCCCACGGTTCACGTTCCGGGAAAAAAGACCTATGGGTGTCTCCTAAACTCCGTCGCGTTTCCGTGTCCTTTCCACAGTCGTCTCCACCGTGCCGTCCTTGAGACGTACGACAAGTCCGTCGCCCTTCGAAACGTCCTCGACGCTCTCGACTACGCCGTCTTCAGACTCGACGACGGAGTAGCCGCGCGAGAGGACACGGAGCGGGCTGACGGATTCGAGAAGGCGAGCCTGTTCCTCAACGTCGGTACGGGCGTCCTCGACGGACTCAGTAACGCCGCGTTCGAGAGCGTCGGCGAGTTCGTCTACACGCTGTGTGTACTCGTCCACGACCGGCGCGCGTCTCAGGAAAAGTTCGTGGCTTTCGAGAGCGCGTCTGCGTTCCTCGACAGTACGTTCCGCCGACGCGCGAAGGCTGTCTTCGAGAGCGTCAAGGCGCGCGTCGAGTTCGTCGGAGTCGGGCACGACTAGTTCGCCAGCCTCGCTCGGCGTCGCTGCGCGTTCGTCCGCTGACAGGTCGGCGAGCGTCGTGTCTACCTCGTGTCCCACCGCGCTCACGACGGGCGTTTCGCAGTCAGCGATTGCGCGCGCCACGACCTCCTCGTTGAAAGCCCAGAGGTCTTCGAGCGAACCGCCGCCGCGCCCGACGATGAGAACGTCGGTGCGGATGTCCGCGTCGAGGCGTTCGACGGCGCGTGCGATTTCGTCGGCTGAGCCGTCGCCCTGTACCCGCGTCGGCGCGAGGAGGAGGCACGCGGGGAACCGGCGCGAAACCACGTCGTAAACGTCGTGGAGCGCGGCACCCGAGTCGCTTGTTGCGACGCCGACGGTTGTCGGGTAGGCGGGTAGCGGCTTCTTGCGCTCTTCGTCAAAGAGTCCTTCGTCGGCGAGTTTCTGTCTGAGACGCAGGAACTCCTCGTACAGTTCGCCGCGCCCCGCACGGTCCATCTCGCGGACGTAAAGCTGATAGTCGCCGCGTGCTTCGTAGACGGAGACGTGTCCCTCCGCCACCACATCGTCGCCGTCCGATGGGTCGAAACCCAACTTCCCGTTCGCGCTCCTGAACATGACACACGATATCTCAGTCTCGTCGTCCTTGAGCGTGAAGTACATATGTCCGCTCGAAGCGTGCGAGAAGTCCGACACCTCGCCACGGACGCGCACGTCGTTCAGAACAGGGTCGTCGTCAAGGAGACGTTTCACGCGGTCCGTCACGTCCGAGACCGTCAGAACGTCGTCGCCGAAGTCTGTGAGGCGGGTTTCCATCTTTTTGTTTTGTCGGTCGCCGCGACGTATCAGCCTGTCGCTCGTTCGGTTCAGATACGTCCTCCAGGACCGCCGGGTCCTCCCGGTCCGCGTCCACCGCCGAAGTCGAGACGGTCGCGTACAAGACGCCTTCCTGCTTCAGCTTCCAGCCGTAAGCAAGACCAAGGGCGAGTCCCGAGAGGTGGGCGATACGTGCGACGCCGCCCGCGCCCGCCCCGCCCGTCGCGGCGAAGAACAGGTCGTATCCGGCGAAAGCAATCGTCAGGAACCAGAGCGGCATCGGTATGAAGAACCAGAGGTAGACACGCAAGTTCGGGTTGAGGACTGTCAGAGTTCCGAGAACCGCCGCTATCGCGCCCGAAGCACCGAGCGCGCCCGTCCAGTCTGTGGGCGGCGTGAGGTAGAGCGTCGTCGTCGCCTGCGCTAATCCCGCGACAAGTCCGCCTACGAGGAAGAGCGCGAGGAAACGTTTGCTTCCTATCCTGCGCTCCAGAACCGTCCCGAAGAAGAACAGGACGAGGCTGTTTATGAATATGTGTCCGAGGCTGAGCGGCGCGTGCGCGAATACGCTAGTGACCCACGTCCAGACGTACCCGAGGTTCGCGGGATGTATGACAAAGAGGGCTTGGTGTAGCCAGCGCGGTCCGAAGAAGATGGCGACGTGCTGAGCCACGAAGACGACTGCGATTACAGCGAGAAGATAGTAAGTAACGTTTCCCTCCGGAACCGAGAAGGGTAGCGTGAACCCACTCCCGCCCGTCGAACGTGCTCCCGTCGAAGGCGAAGGTCCGTCGTAGACCTTTCCCTTCTGTCTCACGTCCTTCTTGTACGACGAAAGACCGTCACACGAGTGGTTTTCGGGAAGGCGGTGCTCGGAGCAGTACTTCTCGCCGCAGAAACTGCAGGTGTAGGGCATCGAGATTTCCTTTCCGCACTCTTCGCATCTCTGCATTCCTTTGCAAACACCTGCGCGCGACGTATATCTCTTTATGCTTGCGAGAACGACTGCGCACATCCGCGTTCGGGTTTCAGGTCGCGTCTTTAGGCTTAAGGAGACGGCGCGCGTAGATTCGGTGATGAAGGAGTACCAGCGAGAGACACTCCTCGAACGCGCCGAACGCGACAGCGTCTCCGTCGGCGTGCGCGTGCCCGAAAAGATAGAACTCGGGGACGATGAAGAGGAGTTCGCGCTCAACGACTACGTCTTCGAGGTACGTGCAGGCGAGGTCGACGCCGAGGACATGAAGGAGAAGAAGAAGCTTCTGCGCAGGAAACGCCTCGAACTCCTCGACGAAATACGTGAAGGCGACCTGACGTACGAGGAGGGCGAGCGTGTCGTGGAGCGTGTCGCGGGAATCGACCGCGCGCTCAACATCCTGCAAGGAAGCGGCGCGAGCATCGAAGCGGAGGCGCGCGCGAAGGAGAAGGCGGACGAGAAGCGGTGGATGGACTTCGTCAAGAAGGTGACCGGAAGCGACGGTGAGGACAGCAGGCTATGAGCGCGGAGAACGACGAGATAGCGGCGATGCTGGAGGAGTTCGCCGACCGTCTCGAAGCCAAGAGTGTCGAGTACAAGCCACGCGCGTACAGAAACGCCGCCGAGTCTGTACGCGAGGCGTCGCCCGGGGAACTTGACGCGCCCAAAACGATTCCCGATGTCGGCGACGCTATCGCTTCGAAGATAGAGGAGTACCGCGAGACTGGGCACGTCGAGGAACTCGAAGAACTCAGGGAGGAAATGCCCGTCGAGATGGTAGAGTTGACGCGTGTCGAGGGTATCGGTCCCAAAACCGTCGGAAAGCTCTACGACGCGCTCGGTATCACGAACTTGGACGAACTCGAAGAGGCGGCGCGCAAGGGACGTATACAGAACGTCGAGGGCTTCGGAGAGAAGACCGAACAGAACATCTTGGAGGGCATAGAGTTCGCGCGACAGTCCGCCGAAAGGTCGCTCTTGGGTGATTCGCTTCCGAAGGCGCGCGAACTCGTGGCGCGCGTCGAGGAAACCGAGGGCGTCGTCCGCGCCGTCGCTGGGGGGAG
Source organism: Halobacteriales archaeon (assembly GCA_034522195.1). Lineage (GTDB taxonomy): Archaea > Halobacteriota > Halobacteria > Halobacteriales > Halorutilaceae > Halorutilus. The sequence goes on from JAXHLL010000006.1 coordinate 817,717, forward strand.
CATACGCCGAAGGAAGGAGACGATAGGCGACATAGACATCGTCGTAGTCTCCGAAGACCGCGAAGCGACCGCCGACGCAGTCACCGGCTGGGAAGTGGAAGTCATACAGAAGGGCGACCGCAAGACGAGCTTCCGCGACGGAGACGAAGACGTTGACCTACATCTAGTCAAGGAGGACGAGTTCGGTGCCGCACTTCAGTACTTCACAGGCTCGAAGAAGCACAACGTCAAGACGCGCGACGTTGCGATAGACCGCGACCTAAAGCTCAACGAGTACGGCGTCTGGAAAGAAGAAGACGGCGAGGAAGAGCGCGTCGCAGGCGAGAGCGAAGAGGAAGTCTATGCCGCGCTCAAGATGGCGTACCCACCTCCCGAACTCCGCGAGGACCGCGGCGAGGTCGAGTCAGCACTCGAAGACAACCTTCCGGAACTCGTGACGCTCGAAGACGTGCGTGGCGAGCTACACAGTCACACAGAAAGAACGGACGGCGGAGCGACGCTCGAAGAGATGGTCGCGGGCGCTATCGAACGCGGCATGGATTACCTCGCCGTAACCGACCACACGGAAGCACTAGGCGTCGCTGGCGGTCTGACGGACGACGAACTTCTTGAACTCGCTGAGGACGTACGCGCGCTCGACAAAGACAGCGAGATACGCGTCTTCGCGGGTACGGAGGCGAACATCCTCAAAGACGGCAGTATCGACGTTTCGGACGACGTTCTCGCCCAACTCGACGTAGTCGTCGCCTCAATACACGGCGGCTTCAGGATGAACCGCGACGAAGCGACAGAGAGGCTCGTCTCCGCCGTACGACACGAAGATGTCGATATACTCGGACACCCGTCCGGACGGCTCATAAACAGACGCGAGGGCTACGACTACGACTTCGAGACGGTTCTCGAAGCCGCGGACGACGAAGGTGTCGCACTCGAACTAAACGCAAACCCGCACAGGCTCGACGTGCGCGACACTCAGGTGAAGCGGTGCGTCGAGGCGGGTGTACCGGTTGCCGTAAACACCGACGCGCATACGCCGTCCGAGTACGACTATGTCGAGTACGGCGTTGCGACGGCACGCCGCGGATGGGCTGAGGCGGACGATATCCTCAACACTCGGAGCGTCGAGGAACTCGAAGACTGGCTCGAAACGTGAACCGCACCGACGACCGCTTCGTCGCAGACGCGATGCTCGGAAAACTCGTAACTTACATGCGGATGGCGGGCTACGACGTTCTTTACGCGCCCGACGAAGGCGCGGTCGAAGACGACGAGGTTGCGCGTCTCACAGACGAGACTGGACGTGTACTCGTGACACGTGACGTGGAACTCGCCGAGAGCACAGGCGGGATACTTGTCGAGTCGAAGCAGGTCGAGGAGCAGTTGCGGGAACTTACAGACGAAGGACTGCGGTTCGAACTCGGCGAACCGACGCGGTGCTCCGTCTGTAACGGCACGCTCACCAAAATAGACGCCGAAAAGAGCGATGATGTACCCGACGATGTCGAACGCGCTTGGCGTTGCGACGACTGCGGTAAGGTATACTGGAAAGGCTCGCACTGGGACGACGTGCGCGAGACGTTCGACTCACTCTGACGCTATCTCGACTACACGCGCGAGCGTCTCGTCTATCGTCTCTTCCTTCGAGCGGTCGTAGAGCATAGCCGCGGGATGGTAGCAAGGAACAACGAGACGTTCCTTCGCGCCTATCTCGACGCCGAGTTCGTCGCCGACGACATCGCGCATCGCACCGACACCGTCGACGAGGTTGGTCGTCGGTACGCGTCCGAGGGTGCAGACCACATTCGGGTCGAGCGTGTCGATTTCGGCGACCAAGTAAGGAAAACAGTTCGCCAGCTCACCGACGCGCGGGTCGCGGTTGTCGGGCGGTCTGCATCTTACGGAGTTGGTGATACGTACCTCGTCACGCGACACGCCGAGGGCGTTCAGCTTTTCCGTCAGCACCTCGCCGCTCCTGCCGACGAAAGGCTCGCCCTGCGCGTCCTCGTCCGCGCCGGGTGCCTCGCCGACGAAGACGACACCTAACGAACAGTCACCGACGCCGTTCACGATACGCGAACGGCTTTCAACGAGGGCGTCACAGCGCTCGCACGCGTCCACCGTGTAGTCCATACATCGGCTTCGTCCCGCCGTCGCAAGAGGTTTCCGTGTCCGAATAGTTTCGAGACCATGCTCTACGACGCCGTCGCCGACCTCGACGTTCGTGTGGAAGGCTACGACCTCGAACTACGAGAGAGCGAAACTTCGAGCGGCTTCACGAGGACGACAACAGTCATCTCGCTCCACGGCGACGGCGAGACAGGACGTGGCGAGGACGTGACGTACGAGAACGAGGCTCATTACGACCTCCGCGACGCACCGAGAATCTCGGTCGAAGGCGAGCACAGCATCGACAGCTTCTCGGACGTACTCGCCGGAACCGACCTTTTCTACGGTGACGAACCCGGACAGTCCATATTCAGAAACTACCGCCGCTGGGCGTTCGAGAGCGCGGCGTTAGACCTCGCGCTGAAACAGGCTGACACTAACTTAGCCGAGAGGCTCGACAGTTCTTACGACCCCGTAAGGTTCGTCGTGAGTACACGTCTGGAGGAGCCACCGAAAGGCGACCGTGTCCTCGACTGGCTCGAACGCGACCCCGAACTGGAGTTCAAGCTAGACCCGACATCCGACTGGACAGCCGAGACTGTCGAAAGACTCGCGGAGACCGACGCTGTCCGTGTGCTCGACCTCAAGGGGCAGTACCACGGAACCGAGGTCGACCAGTCAGCCGACCCCGAACTGTACGAACTCGTAATCGACGGCTTTCCCGACGCTCTCATCGAGGACCCTGAACTCAACGACGAGACACGCCCTCTCTTCGACGGAAACGAGGGTCGCGTCTCGTGGGACTATCCGATACGGAGCGTCGGTACCGTCGAAGACCTGCCGTGGGAACCCGACTGGCTCAACATCAAGCCGTCGCGTTTCGGCTCCGTACGGTCGGTCTTCGACACCATCGAGTACTGTATGGAGAACGAAATAGAGATGTACGGCGGCGGTCAGTTCGAACTTTCCGTCGGTAGGGAGCATCTTCACGCGTTGGCGTCGCTATTCTATCCGAATGCACCGAACGACGTGGCACCGAAGGAGTACAACACACCGAAGCCTGCCGACGGACTTACGTCGAGTCCTCTACAGCCGCCGTCACAGCCCCGCGGGATGGAGTGGGGCTAATCCAGAAATTCGAGAAGACCACGTGCGGCGAGACGCGCGATACGGACGGGTTCGGGGCGTCCGGTTCCTTCGTGCGTGAAACCGCGAACCCATTCGTCGGCTCTTTCGTCGGAAACGCCGACGGAGCGGATATACAGGTCGTTTCCGCCGACTACGAGACATCGCCTTTCCGTTAGCGCGTCGTAGAGTGCAAGTCTTTCGTCGAGAGCGTCGCCCTCGAACTCGTCTTCTAGCGTGCTTCTCAGCCCGTTCTCATCTCCTTCTTCGTAAGTCACGGATACGACGGGAACGTCCACCGCGTCGTGTACGGCGCGCAGGTTCACGATGTTGTACCACGCGGGCGCGATACCGGAGACGAGGACGAAACGCACGTCTTCTCGTTCGAAGGCGTCGTGAAGACCGACGACTGCTTCCGTCGCGCCCGTTCCGCCGACTGTTACCGCCGTAAAACGGAAGCCTTCGACAACACGGTCGGCACGGACGACAGCACCCGCGAGGTACGAGTCGCCGCTCTCGCCGCGGTAGGACTCTGCGACGCCGAGCGCGCGGACGCCTTTCTTCATCACTTTCCTCAGCGAGCCTTCTCGAAAGCGCGCGCCACGCTCAGAAGCTTCTTCTCCTCGAACCTACCGGCGGTAAGCTGCAGACCTACGGGCAGACCGTCGGCGCGTCCACACGGAACACTTATCGACGGCACACCGGCGAGGTTGACGGGCGTCGTGTTCACGTCCGCGAGGTACATCTGTAACGGGTCGTCGAGTGCCTCGCCCAGACGGAACGGCGTGAGAGGCATCGTGGGCGAAGCCACGACATCCGCCTCGTCGAGAACCTCCTCGAAGTCGCGTCGAACGAGAGCGCGCGCGTTCTGCGCCTTGTCGTAGTAGTCGCCGTAGTAGCCCTCGCTGAGCGCGTAGGTGCCGAGCATGATGCGACGCTTGACCTCGTCGCCGAAACGCCCGCGTGCGTCCGCAAAAGCCTCGTTCCAGCCGTCGCCCTTGCCGCCCGGTCCGTACCGGACACCGTCGAATCTGGCGAGGTTCGACGAGGCTTCACCCATCGCTATGACGTAGTAGGCGGCGAGCGCCTTTTCGAGGGACGGCATCGATACCTCGCGTACCTTCGCGCCCTCGTCGCGGAGCGTTTCGAGCGCGTCGTCGAATCTTTCGCGCACGCCTTCTTCTACACCTTCGCCGACGAGTTCTTCGGGCACGGCGACGGTCGCGCCTTCTAGCGCGCCTTCCGCGTCTTCGACTGCCGTCGTGTAGTCTTCCGCCTCCGCACTGCACGTTCCGTCACGCTCGTCGGCACCCGCCATCGCTTCAAGGACGCGCGCCGTCGTCTCCACGTCGCGCGCCATCGGTCCTATCGTCTCCAGAGAGTTGGCGTACGCAATAAGACCGTAACGCGAGACGAGACCGTACGTCGGCTTCAGACCGACGATGCCGCAGAACGCCGCAGGGCATCTTACAGAACCACCCGTGTCGGTGCCAAGCGCGGCGTCGACCTCGCCTGCCGCAACCGCCGCCGCGCTTCCGCCAGACGAACCACCGGGGACGTAGTCTGTATCGACGGGGTTCCGGGTAGGTCCGTGCGCGCTCGTCTCCGTCGTCGTCCCCATCCCGAACTCGTCCATGTTTGTCTTTCCGACTATACGCGCTCCTGCGTCCTTGAGACGCGCTACTGCTGTCGCGTCGTACGGCGGCACGTAGCCTTCGAGAACGCGCGAACCGCAGGTAGTCTCGATGCCCTCGGTCGAGATGTTGTCCTTGACACCGACGGTCAGGTCGTCGAGCGGTCCTTCGCCGCTGTCCAAGTCGCACTGCGTAACGAAAGCGTTGAGGCTGTCTTCTGTCGTGCTCATGATACGCTCGGTCCTTTGAAGTAGCCTTCCTCTGTTTCCTCAGCGTTCGCCAACGCGTCCTCCTGCGAAAGCGACGGGCGCGGTTCGTCGGCACGCATAACGTTCTCGAAGTCGTCCTCCGCTTCCACTTCATCGGGCACATCGTCGAGAGTCTCGAAGTACCCGAGTACGTCGTTGAACTCATCAACGTACTTGCGTGCCTCGTCGTCGGTGACGCTGACACGCGCGAGTTCGGCGACGTGTTTCACGTCGTCGGCATCGAGTTCCTCTTCCATACCTGCAAACGGCGCGTCGGCGAACATAAAACTGCTTGTGTACGCGCTGTAAGACAAGTACGAAGAACGTTACCACACCCCATATTTATGAGATGCGCACACGTAAGTCGGCTTATGAGTACGGGCAAGGAAAACGTGCCGGGCATCGAAACGAGAATGGATGAACTCGGCGGTCTTTTCAGTTACGAGGGCACGCGCGAACTCGCTGACGGAATACAGTTCATAAAGGAGTGTATCTGCGGACCTCCGGCATACGACGCCGACGCTGAGTCGCTCGACTGGTACGAAGAGGGCAGACAGATACACGTCTCGCAGAACGCCTACTTCATAGACGACGAGGAGACGCTCCTCTTCGACACTCTCACACCCGTCGGCGACCGTGTCGTCGTCGAACGCCTTGACGAACTTCTGGACGGCAGGGACCTCGACTACCTCGTTATTTCGCATCCCGAGGCGAACCACGCGGGGAACACGTGGGAAATACTGGAGGCGCACCCCGAGGCGACGTTAGTCGCGCCCAAGCGCGGTTCGCACCACGAGATGTTCGAGATAGACAAGGACGAGGACATGCTCGTCGAAGACGGCGACACCATCGACCTTGGCGAGCACGAGGTCGAGTTCCTCGAACCCGTCTTCTACGACCACGCGATGACAGTCTGGATGCGCGAAACAACGTCGAACACGCTCTTCACTGTCGACTTCATGGGCTTCGAACACATGGACGGCGAGTGCATGGAGTTCGCCGACGAACTCGACAGTCCCGTGACGCGGGGTAGGCTCGAACGTTTCAACAGCTACGCCTTCGTCTGGTTACGGTACGCCGACGAGGACGCGGTGGACGACGCTATCGACCGCGTGAAGGACGACATCGACCCGTCGATAATCGCGCCGGCACACGGTCAGGTAATACGCGAGGACGCAGACGAGTACCTCGAACTCATGCGCGACGCGATACACAACTTCTGCGACATAGACCCCGAGACGTACCACGTCCACACGCACACGATGAGGGCGGGAAGGCAGGTGGATGTCGTATGAGCGACGTAGCACCCGCCGACCCCGAGGAGACGCGCGTCAGGTCTCTCGACGACCGTATCGACTGGGTTAGCCGTTGTCACGTCAACGACGAGGGCGTCGCGCGCGGTTCGCACACGCATATCTCTCAGTACCTCGTCAGCGCTTCGGAGGGAAACGTTCTGGTAGACGCAGGAGCGGGACACGGGCAGGAACTCGTGGGCGCGCTCGAAAGGGCGACGGGCGGCGAGGGTCTCGACACCGTGCTGTTGACGCACGCGATTCTGCCACACACCGGAAACGTCGAGGTCCTGCGCGAAGGCTTCGACAGCCCGACCTTCGTGAGCACGTCGCCCATACCGCCCGCGATAGGCGTCGAGGACGCACAGCCCACAGTCATCAACGACACCACGGAGGTCGCGGGCGACGACTTCACCTTCATCGACCCTCTCCTGACCGACGTCGTCGTCTCGACGTGGATATACCACCACGACACGAAGACGATGTTCACAGCGGAGGGGGTCGGACACTACCACGACGACGGTGACTGTTCGCGTCTGTCGTCGGGATACGAGGACGGAATACCCAAGAAGGGTATACACGACTTCGCCGCGGACAAGCTGATGTTCATGGAGTACATCGACCCCGAAAAACTGGAGATTGCGTTCGACACGCTCCTTGACGAGTACGACATCGAAAGGCTCGCGCCCATACACGGAAATCCCGTCGAGGAGGACGAGATAGACGACTACGTGTCGAAGCTGGTCGAAGTGGCGGGTGAACTCTAACCGGTCGACCTCAGCGTCTCGTTTCCTATACGCACGCCGCGCAGAACCGACCCACACCTCGAATCCACCGCCACGATTCCCGCGACGTCGTTCCTCCACCTCTCTTCCTCTATTCTGCGTGCCTCTTCGGGTTCGGCGAAGAAGTTCTCGATGCCGTAAGATACCCGCGCCGTGTCTCCTCTCACCGACTCGACCTCGCCTCTTATACACGTCGCGTCGGGTGTCCGTGTCGAGGCATCGACAGCCACCCAGTACTCGCCCTCCTCTTCGAGAGTGACGTAGACGGTGTCGCCCTCCTCGACATCGGACGGTAACATCGTGAGGTTGAGCGTGGTTATGCTGTACTCCAAGACGGCGTACTGTCCACGGAAGACGTCGCGCGGGTCAACAGGCTCCACCACTTCGAGAACAACTTCCTCGCCCGTCAGAACCGTCCAGTACTGCCAGACGAGGAACCCGCCGACGACGAGCGCGGGCACACCGAGTAGCACGACGAGTCTAAGGTCGACGTTCAGGTTCTCTAAGTCCACGACGGTTCGCCCCCCATCTCCTTGACCATCTCTCTGCGCTTCTTTTCAAGGTAGGTGCCACCGATGAGCAGAATCAAGCCGCCGACGACGAAAGCGAGCGACGTTCCGAGGTAGGTGGCTATCTTTGCGACGTAGAGGTAGCCCGTGTAGAGGACGAAAAAGAGGAGTCCTATGTTGACGTACGCCGTCGCCCTCTTCTCGTAACCCATGTAGATGACACCGACGACAAGAGCCAGAAACGCCGCGTGGTACAGAACCGTGAGTGTGTTGACGACGAGTCGGTCCGTCTCCCCTACGAGTTCCGTGTTGACGAAAATCCAAGAAACGCCGACGGTAAACAGGGAGAGCGCGAACGCTCCTGCGTACCACACCCCTTCGACCTTCTCGTCTATCTTACCGAGGTAGACGTTGACGCCCGCGGTTGCGACGGCTGTGAAGAGCATCAGGAAGAGGAAAGCCGAGCCTTCCACGCTCTCTACCCTCCACACTGCGGCGAGTTCAGAGACTACGACCGCGTACGTCATGGCGAAGAAGAACAGGGGTCCGAAGGTCTTGTACGTCGAAGCGAAGCCGTCGAAGCGCGTCCCTTCGTGGAGTCTACCGACGCCGTACAGCGTCAGTCCGTAGAAGGCGTACGCGCCGATGTTTGTGAAGAACCCTTCGGCTACGTCGAAGAGGCTCCCACCGCCGACGTAAGAGCCGCTCCACCAGCCGAGCAGGACCATCGAGAGGAGGAGCGTCGGCTTCGAATCGACGGCGTAAGAGGCAGGCGCAACAGCGACCAACCAGAGCAGGAGGAGCCAGTGGACGTTCGCCTCGACGTTGAACGTCTGGGCAGTAAGAAACAGCGTCGCGCCGACGGAGAGGGAGCCTATGAAGAGCAGGGCGTCACCGACCTTGTTCCAGCCCTCGCGCTTGTACTTGACGTTCCAGCCGGAGTAGTACGCTGTCGTCGTCAAGCTCACGAGGAGCAACATCCTCCCCGCGACGGGTATCGCGCTCCAGTTCGCGCCGACGAACAGGAGCGCGCCCAAGCCGACCATCACGGCTCCGAGGATGAGTATGACGCGGACGGCTCTCGACCTGTCCTCTCCCTCGTACCGGGAGAGTATTTCGTCCCTCTGTTCCTCGGTTATAACGTCCTGGTTCACCCATTCGCGCGTCTCGTCGTCCAAGCGGTCCCCAAATGACTTCATCGGACGTTCTAAAGAACGTTCTTTGAAAAATTTTGTTATCACGTTCCGTACTTAACCAACCCGACACGGTTCCGCACGATGCCCGTGAACTTTTGTCGGCGCGGAACGTAGGATGTCCATGAAGCTATACAGGCTCGAAGGATGTCCGTACTGTGAGTTCGTCGTGGACAAGTTAGACGAGATGGGACTCGAATACGACAGCGTCTGGGTCGAAGGTCTGCATTCGAAGAGGGACGCGGTAAAACGCGTCTCCGGACAGAGGCAGGTGCCCGTTCTCGTCGACGAAGAACACGGCGCGACTCTCGCCGAGTCGGCGCGTATAATCGAGTTCTTAGAGACGACGTACGGCGGAAGCGCGGTAGACGGCGACGAGGAGGTCGAGAAGGCTATATCGAAGGCTAAGGAGAAGGCTAAGTCGGAGACGTAGCTCATGGTTTATTTCGCATGTATCCTTCGAAGACCGCTGTCAGAAGCATCAACAGTAGCGGGACGTACACCATAACGGCATAGTCGGGCGCGGGAAACGGGAACACAGCTGTTTCGGAATCTCCGAAACTGAGCGGAAACTGATATACGAAACAGTACGACCACGAGCAGGACGTTTCCGCACCGGGACTGAGCGGATAGATGTCCCACCAGTAGTAGTTCAGCAAAGCCCCTAAAGAAATCCAGCCGGTGAGCACCGCCACAGGGAACAGCAGACCGTCGCTGTGCATGAGAAACGCAGGGAGTACGACGACAACGACGAGCGCGACGACGAGCAGAACGAAACCAAAGAGACCCAGTATTTCCAAAAGAGGCGGTCGCAAATCGACCTCAAGAAGATCACTAATCACCTGCGGACGCGCTCGGAACTGGATAGCCATACCAACAATGGCGTGTGTTACTCCCGCAACGACTGACACCACACCTGTCCGACTGCTCAGGAAGCCGGATATCTCATCCCTTTCGCGGAGACTCAACTCGGCACCGACTATGAAAACCGAGAACAGAACCGGCACGAAGAAAAGGTCCGACGCGTCGATGTTGACGCCCGAGGACGTGGAGACGTAAGAAGACAGGAGCAGGAAGAGAACGAAGAACGAGACTGTCGGAACTACCGTTACCCTACATCCTCTGTGCCACGCAAAGACGCCGAAACCGACCACGGGTGACGCCAGAAGGAAGGCGTAAACCGCGCCCGAAACTGCCCCCATGGCTCCGGAGTTGAGGAACGCCAGCACGGAGAAGAACACAGAAACGACACCGACGGCTACGATGGCGTGGAAGTACGGTGCTTTCGACGGCGTCCGGATGCTCAATGTCGTTTCGACCATACGCACAAATCATAGTGCGCGCTGAAATAAGGGGGAGAAAGTAGTGGATAATTCAGATAGATTACACGAAGTTACCGGTAGTTACAGCCTATTACAGGATATTACACCCGAGTAACGTCCGCTTACTGGTCGCTACTCTTCCTCGTCCATCCCGTACTCCTCGGAAACCTCCATTGAGTGCGGGTCGATTCCGGGGTCGGAGACGGGCGGCGCGCCTATCGCAAGGACGACGCCACGGTCGTCGCCGACGTAACGGTGTCCGTGCCCTATCTCGGGGCGCGCTATCCAGAACGTTCCCGGACCTACCTCGACGTACTCCTCCTCGCCCGACCTGCCGAGTTTCAACGAGAACTCGCCTTCGAGCGCGTAGTAGACCTCTTCCTGCTCCGCGTGTGCGTGGTACTGTATCTCCTCTCCGGGTTCGAAGTACCAAAGACCTAACCGCATCTCTTGCGCTCCGAGCGCGCTCGCAACGTCGCGCATGTCTAAGTCGGGCGGCACTCCGTCTACTTCCGAGAGGTCTGTTATCGGTACGTCCTCTGTTTCGACTGTCTTGTACTCCATACGCGGAGATGGACAGCGACGACAATAAACATGATGCTCCGAAAGATTTATTATGGGCGTAAAATATGTTTTACACGTAAAGAGGTCTTTACACATGGCTATGGAAACCACGGACGTAACACGGAAACCGGACGGAAGCCTGTACAGGGGAGCGATAACGACTCTAGTAGTGCTGTCGGTGGCGTCGCTCGTCTCGCTGACGAACCTCGGCTACCCGTTAGTCGGCGTCGGCGCGTACGTCGTCCTGTTCGGCGCGTCGCTCGGCGTCTGGTACAGGTACCCCGGACGCCTCTTCGACGAGCGTGACGAGAGGATAACCGCGAGGGCGAGCGACTACACTCTGATGGTGTTCGGGTACGGAGCGGCGGTGGTCTTCCCCGCCCTCACTCTGCTGTACGGTTTCGGGCGGTTCGAATGGACGGAGTTCGTAGCGGGGGCGGGCTTCATGCTCCTCGCCGTCTTCGGCGTCTACTACGCCGTCTCCGGATACCTCTACTACAGACTGAGGTGACAAGAATGGTGACACAGAGCCTGAAAGACGTCGTCCGGAGGTACAGCGGAGAAACGTACGGACGGCTTCTCGGTGCTGTCTACCTGAGCGCGGCGGTCGTCTTCGTAGTCGGTATGGTGCTCGAACGTCCCGCTGTGGGGTTCGTCGGCTTCGTCGGGGTGTATCTCGTCGGAGTTGCCGCCGACTTCGCTCTACAACGGAGTTCGGTGGTTCTGTACGACGAGAGGCACAAGGACATGACACGCCACGCGAGCAACGCCGTCTTCAGAATCTACGGCGGTGGCGGGTTCCTCATCTTCGTCTCCCTGATGGGTCTGGAGTTCGCGGGGAGGTACGAGATGGGGGCGCGTGTCGAGACGCTGTTCCTCACATGGTCGGCGTTCGTTCTTACGTGGGGTGGCTTCTACACCTACTACAAGTACAGGAACTGACCGCATGGAGAACAGACTCCGTGAACTCCGCGAGGAGCGCGGAATCAGTCAGCGTGAACTCGCCGAGGAGGTCGAGGTGACGCGTCAGACGATAAACGCTGTCGAGCGCGGGCGTTACAACCCGTCGCTCGAACTCGCGTTCAAGCTAGGCGACTTCTTCGGCTGTCACGCGGAGGACATATTCTTGTACGACGGGGACGAAGGCGCGGTATGACCAAGACCATCAAGGACCCCGTCCACGACCACATACGTGTCGATGGTTTCGCGCTTGACCTGCTCGACACGCCCGAGATGCAACGTCTCCGTCACGTGCGGCAGTTAGGCACCGCCTACCTCGTCTATCCGAGCGCGAACCATACACGTTTCGAGCACTCGCTCGGCGTCTACCATCTCGCCGTCCGCGCGCTCGACAACATAGGTGTGACAGGCGTCGAACGCGACGAGGTACGCGCCGCCGCGCTCCTACACGATGTGGGACACACGCCTTTCTCGCACAACGTCGAGGGTATCGTCGAGGAGCACATCGGAAAAAAACACGACGAGGTGGACGGAATCATAGAGGGCGACGTTGCGCGCGTCCTCGAAGAGAACCGCGTCTCGCCCGACCGTGTGGCGTCGCTCGTGCGCGGCGAAGGCAGGTACGGGCAGTTAGTTTCGGGCGCGCTCGACGTTGACCGGATGGACTACCTCGTGAGGGACGCACACCATACAGGCGTCCCTTACGGCACAATCGACAGCGGAAGGCTCGTCCTTGAACTCGGCTTCGTGGACGACGAACTTGTCTTGGGCGAGGGTAACGTACAGACTGCGGAGGCTCTTCTTCTCGCGCGCTCTCTGATGCATCCGACGGTCTACAGCCACCACGTCGCACGAATCTCGACAGCGATGCTCGAACGCGCGACACAGCATCTCATAGAGACGGACGACGATATCGACGCCGAGACGGTTCGCAGGATGGACGACCACGAACTCACCGTCGCCCTGCGCGAGAACGACGAGACACGCGAAATCGCCGAAAGGCTTGCGGAGCGACGGCTCTACAAACGCGCGGTCTGGAAGCCACGCGGCGAGCTACGCGACACGACACTCGACGCTGACCCGCGCGAACTCGAAGCAGAAATAGCCGAAAGCGCGGGCGTCGAACCCCACGAGGTCGTAATCGACGTTTCGACACCACCGGGCATGGCTGAGACGGAGGCGCGCGTCGTCGTAGACGGCGAAAAGAGGATGCTCGAAGACGTTTCGAGCCTCGTGAAGACGTTACGCAGGGTACACGAGGAGCAGTGGCGTTTCGGCGTTTACGCGCCCGAGGAGAAGACCGATGTCGTCGAAAAGGCGTCGGAGGGGTACGTTTAGAACGCGTACTCGTCGTCGCCGCCCATCGTGTCCTCGAATCCGCCCCCTTCGAACTCATCCTCCTCGCGCCTTCCGCTCGTTCTCAGGGTTCTGATGCCTATCGAAATCAGGTCCTCAATAGCCTCCTGTCTGTCTATGTACTCGTCCTCCTCTATGAGCTGGGCTATCTGCATTTCGAGCCGCTCGGGGATGTCTATCTCTATCTTGCTCATCAGTTTGGGTTCGTTCGTGCCCCCGTATTAAGCTTGCGGGGCTACTCGCAGGAGTGATAACGCCGAGGGACGTACGCCGACCGTGAAGCTCCTCCTGACGCACGGAGAAGAGTCGAACGCGCGCATCGAGGAAGGTCTTTCGTCGCACGGTATCGACTGCGTGACGTTCGACGCCGACGGACGTGTCTACGCTCTCGACGGAGACGACGTGCCTGACGCGGACGTGGGACTCGTCTACCCGTCACGTCTCGTGGAGGGCGGCGTTGTGGACGCTCTCTCGGATATCGTCTGGGTGAACGACGCGACAGACGTTCTCACGACGCGTAACAAGGCGCGCACTCTCGCGCTCCTCGGACGTGAAGGCATTCCCGTACCCGAGACGCGTCTCCTCTCCAACCCCGTCTCCGACGAAGACGTGCGCGAGGCATTCGACGCCGTCGGCACGCCAGCGGTCGTGAAGCCGAACTCCGCCTCGTCGGGGCGCGGCGCGGTTCTCGTACACGACGCAGACACGGCAACGGGCGTCGCCGACCTCTTCGGTGTCGTCCACGAGTCGTCTCTCGTCCGCGACCGTACTTTCGTCGTACAGGAGTACGTCGAGGACGCGCGCGACTACCGTGTCATGGTGCTCGGTGGCGATTACGTCGGTGCTGTAGAGAGACGCGCGCCGGGGTGGAAGAAGAACGTTAGCGCGGGCGCGACGGCGCGCGCCACCAAACCGCCCGATAGCGTCGTGTCCGTCGCCGAGGAGACGGCGCGCGCGCTCGGCGTCGGATTCTGCGGCATAGACGTACTTTCGCAGTACGGGAAAGGCTTCGTAGTCGTGAACGAGGTCAACGCACGCCCCACCGTGGACGACGCAGACAAGTATGAGCCGGATTTCTACGCCAAGTTCGCGCGCCTCGTTAGAAACGCCGAATAGACAAAAACGAACGAGAGGACAGTTTGAACGGTATAGAACCGTATGAGACGTTTTTCAAGACGGATGAATCACGGAGAACGGGTGAATAAACGGAAATAAATTCCAACGTTGAGGGGTGTTTAATTAGTAAGGGTACTTAGAGGGTGGTAGAGAGGTCGAAGACAGAATGTCCACAGCAGTACACCAACGTCAGACCGAGGGAATGAGCGAGAAGCAAGCGAGAATAGTCGAGTACCTTGAAGGTAAGGTAGACGACGGCAAGTGCTACTTCAAGAGCAAGTTCATGTCGGATGAACTCGGCATGTCGTCGAAGGAGATAGGTACGAACATGCTCCGTCTGTCGGAGAGATGCGAGAGGCTCTCCATCGAGAAGTGGAGCTACGCGAGCGCGACGACGTGGAAGGTACAGCCCGCGGAGTGAAGCGTATTTACTGCCCCACCCGTTTTTCGTACCACCTCTGCGAAACATACCACCTCCTCGAAATGCGCGAAAGAAAGAACTAAACGACAGCCATACCTCTATTTACTATGCTGAATCCGGGGGGACTTTGATGTCAAAGGTAGACGGAGAACAGGTGAAGCTGAGCCGTGCAATACAGAAGAAGACCGGCAGGACGTTCTACTTCGCAACGCTGTTTCTCCCCAAACGTGTGAGGAAGAGAACACACGTACTCTACGCCTTTTTCCGCATATGTGACGAGGTCGTCGACGACTACAACGCAGAGGACGACGCCGAAATGAAGAGACGCGAACTCGACACTCTTCTCGAACAGGCACTCGGCAACGAAGAGACGGACGAACCCGTGGTGGACGCGTTCTCATCCGTACGCGAGGAACACGACATACCCGAAAAGGAGGTCGTGGAGTTCGTGGGAGCGATGAAGACCGACATCACCAAGTCGCGTTACGAGGACTTCGAGGAACTGCGCGGCTACATGCGTGGCTCCGCCGCCGCTGTGGGCAACATGATGACCTGCATAATGGGTGTCGAGGACTACAAGACAGCGAAGCCTCACGCCGAGAAACTCGGTGAGGCTTTCCAGATGACAAACTTCGTACGCGACGTGCGCGAGGACGCCGAGAAACGGAACCGTGTCTACCTGCCTCTCGAAACCCTCCGTAAGCACGGTGTGACCGAAGAGGATGTTCTGAACCTCGAAGACTCCGAAGGGTTACGCGACGCGGTCCGTGAGGAGATTCATAGGACCGAGGAGCTATACCGCGAGGGTGTCGAGGGCATACGCCTCCTCCCAGCGGACTGCCGTTTTCCTGTCCTCCTCGCCGCTGTCATGTACGTCGAACACCATCGTCTGATACGCGCACGCGACTACGACGTAATCTCGTCGGAGCCGTCTTTGGGGACTCTACGTAAGCTCAGTCTTTACGTACGAACGCGTCTCGCGTGGGCAAGAAAGAAAGACGCCGTCGATGTGTTCGAAAAAGTAAGCGCGGTCAAAGACTCATCTTCGGAAACGTCACGTGTCGGACGCATAAAGAGAGCCGTTCCGTTCCTTGCGGAACACGAACACACGGAGAACAGACAGGACTAGCGCGGGTCGAAAAGACCTGCGTCAAAGGAGTCGGCACGTACGAGTCCGACTCCGAAGGCGACGGCGACGAGCACGGGAACGGCGTTCCAGAACCAGATATTTATCACGCCCCACAGAATCACGAAGCTCACCATGTCGTCGAGCATGAAGTCGCACGACCTCAGACGTGCGAGGAGTGCTTCACGGTCGAACGAGGCGTCAAGTAGGACGACGGTTACGACGGCGGAGACTGTCCAGCCCGCGTAGTTCGAGAGCGGGACGCCGTAGAACACGCCGCCTTCGGCGAAAGACCAGAAACCGAGAGCGACCGCACCGGGGTCAAGAACGAGGTCCATTACGACGACTGTCGGTATCACGACGCCGATACGGACTGTGCGTGAAGACGCACGCTCGCCGAGAAGAAGGAGGCAGAGTAGATAGGCGTTGACGACGAGCGGGATGAAGAAGACGGGTAGCGCGACGGGCACGCCGCCGACCATAGGTCCGAGCGAGACGCCGTAAGAAAAATCGCCGTAAGGGACGCCCGTCGAGACGCCGACGACCTCGACTGCATAGGTGTACGCTGTGAGGAGACCGAACCCCACGAAGGCGCGGCGGTCCATTACAGGCAGGACGCCGACGATGAGCGGCGAGCGCATCACTACGACGCCGAAGAGGAGGAGCCAAGCGTTGAAAGCGAGGGGTTCGGGAAGCAAGCCTTCCGCGCTCGCAACAAGCGTGACGGCACCGACCGCCGGGAAAAAGACCGCTATTGTGAAACGGTTTTCGCGCACTGCCGCGTCGAGAGCGGTCTGAAGCTCTTCGCGGTTCGCCGGGATGCGTTCGCGTAACGCAACCTCGCCATGGCTCACGCTACCAGCCTCCAGATACCCGCGAGCGTGACGACCGCGCCGACACCGGTGTTCAGGAGGGGGAAGTACCAGTAGGCGCGCGAAACGTCGGTTTCGGTGTAAGCGACGCCGAGCGCGAGAGCGGGGTAGACGAGTAGGAGAACAGCGAAAGGAAGGGAGACAGATGCGAAGACGACCACGCTCGCTGTCCATACCGCCACGCAGTATCCGAGCGTCCGTGTCTCGCCTAGAAACGTCGCCGTCGTCTCTACGCCTCCTGCGCGGTCAGGCTGTATGTCGGGTACTGCAGAGAAGGTGTGCATTCCCATCGCCCAGAGCCACGCGCCCGCGACGGCGAGCGTGGGTAGTTCGTCGGGAGACGCAAGCGCGAGAAAAGCGACGACGCCGGGCACGACGTATAGACCGTTCGAGACGGAGTCGGCGAACGGCACGGTCTTGAAACGCGTCGGAGGCGCGCTGTAGCCGACAGCGAGGGCGTAGAAGACGAGAAGCCAGACGAGCGCGTCGAAGGAGAGGAAAGGCACGAAACCGAACCCGAGCGCACCCGAGGCGACGACGGCGAGGGCGACGGCGGTGTCGTCGGTGTAACGCACCTCCTTCTCGTCCTTCTTTGGGTTCTCCTCGTCTATACCTGCGTCGAAGTAGTCGTTTACGCCGTACAGAAACAGGTTGGCAGGCACCAAAAAGTACAGAAAGAGCGCGAAAGATAACGGCGACAGGAGCGCGTCGGGCGAAGGAACGGCGTAGACCAAACCGACGAGAACGGGACCCGCGAGGTAGAACCAGAAACGCGGGCGCGAGAGATGGAAAAGGTAGACGAGACGGTCTCGTGCGTTCCTCCGTGGCGTCATACCGCCATCGGCTTCGTTATCCGAGTTCATCTTTTACGACGTTCGCCGTGTGTTCACCGCTCACGAGACACATCGGTACGCCTATGCCGGGGTTGGTGTACGAGCCGGTGTAGAAAAGACGGTCGAGCTTCGAAGACCTGTACGACGGACGCAGGAAGGCTGTCTGTCTGAGCGTGTGCGCGAGACCGAGCGCGGTGCCTTCGTAGCTGTTGTACCTCTCGGCGAAGTCATCTACGCAAAACGTCTTCTCGTAGACGATTCTGTCGCTTATGTCTACGCCCGTGTTCTCCGCTATGTCGTCGATAATCTTGTTCTTGTACCTCTCGCGTATCTTGGGGTTGTCTTCGAGACCCGACGCGACAGGGACGAGGACGAACAGGTTAGAATGACCGTCGGGCGCGACTTTGTCGTCCGTCTCGCTCGGCACGCAGAGGTAGTAGGCAGGGTCCATGGGCCAAGCAGGGTCGTCGAAGATTTTTGCGAAGTGGTCGTCCCAGTCGGTCGGCAGGACGAGCGTGTGGTGCTCCAGAGGCTCTACGTCGCCTTCGACGCCCCAGTATACGAGGAACGCGGACGGTGCGTATGTGCGCGACTCCCAGTAGGAGGAGTCGTAGGTGCGCTGGTGGTCCTCCAGAACCTCCTGTTCGAAGTAGGCGTAGTCGGCGTCACAGACCGTCGCGTCTGCACTGTACTCGTCGTTGTTTGTTTCGACGACACGTCCATCGTCGCGCACGCGCCAGACCTCCTCGTCGGTGCGCGTCTCGACGCCGAGTTCGCGCGCCATCTCCGCTACGCTGTCTGCCACACCCGTCATGCCGCCTTCGGGGTAGTAGACGCCCAAGTTGAAGTCGACGTGGCTCATAAGGCTGTAGAGCGCGGGCGTGTTCTTCGGCGAACCGCCGAGGAAGACGAGCGTGTACTGCAGAATCTGTCGCATTTTGTCGTTCTCGAAACGCGAATGTACGTGGTCCTCCATCGTGCCGAGCATGCTCATCCCGACAGGCGCGGCACGCACGACAGACGTGTCGAGCCAGTTGCGGAGGCGCGACCTGTCCTTGTAGATGAAGTTGTCGACGGCGAGTTCGTAGTTGCGTTCGCTCTCGTCAAGGTAGTCGCGCAACTTCTCGCCCCCGCCTTCCTCGTACTCGTCGAACAGTTCGGCGGCGTGGTCGGTGTCACGCGGTAGTTCGACGGTGTCGCCGTCCTTGAAGAAGACCTTGTAGTGCGGGTCCAAGTGTTCGAGTTCGTAGTAGTCCGAAGGCTCACGGTCGAAGTGCGCGAAGAAGCGCTCGAATACGTCCGGCATCAGGTACCAAGAAGGACCCATGTCGAACCTGAAGCCGTCGGCTTCGAGCGTGCTCGCGCGTCCGCCCATCCCTTCGTTCTTTTCTATGAGCGTCACTTCCGCGCCCGCGTCAGCGAGGTAGCACGCTGTCGAAAGCCCCCCGAATCCGCCGCCTACGACCGTAACTTCGTAGTCGGACAGAGAAGAGTCAGAAACCATTTGCTCAGTATTCGCGCCGTAGATATAAACGTGCTTCGAACCGTGAGAAAAGAACGGTAGTTTGGAGGAGAATCGGGAGAGTAATGTTATGCCGACGCATTTGAAAAGCAGATACAGATGCTTGAGTTCGGGACCGCGCAGGCTGAACCGGGTGAAAGGGACACGGGTGTTCTGAGTGCGGGAGAGACACGTGACGGCTCAGGGTTCAGTCTTCCGGTCGCAGTCATAAACGGCGCGGGCGACGGCGACACGCTCTACATACAGGCTGTCAGCGACGGCGACGAACTCAACGGTGTCGGCGTCGTGCGTGAGGTCGTGAGAAGACTCGAACCCACCCAAATATCCGGAAACATCCTTTTCGTCGGCATACTCAACTACCACGGCTTTCAGGTTGCGGAACACAGAAACCCGATAGACAGGAACAAGCTGAACAGGACGTTTCCGGGCGACCCCGACGGTTCGAGTAGCGAGCGTCTCGCCCATCTCGTCTACGATAACGGTGTCAAGCATGCAGACATAGGACTCGACCTGCATCAGGGTTCGACGAGCCGTATGATAGACGAGGTTCGGGTACGGTGTGGACGCGGACACCGACTACACGACGAATGTCTCGAACTCGCGCGCGCCTTCGGTACGGAGTACATCTTGGACCAGAAAGGTCCGGAAGGACAGTTGGCGCGCTCTGCACCCGACGACGGTATACCGGTAGTTGACCCCGAACTCGGCGGCGCGGTCGGCTGGGACGACAAGTCGATAAACAAGGGTGTGCAGGGTGTTATGAACGTACTCTCGCACTACGGATTCGTCGAAGGAGAGCACTCTACACCGAGTGAACAGTTCCGCGCTAAAAGCTTCGACGTTGTGCACGCCAACCGCGGCGGTCTTCTCGATTTATCAGTCGACCTGTACGACAGGGTCGAAAAAGGCGACGGACTTTTCGATGTCACGGGCGTCTTCGGCGAGAAGAAGGAGACGGTCGAGGCGACGAAGGACGGTATCGTCTGGCGCACACGCAGGCTACCGATGGTCGCGACGGGCGAGTACGTAATGAGCGTTGCGACGGGCGTGGAGCGGCTTTAGAGCCAGCCTTGGATCCATACGGTCTGATTTTCGAGATTATTGGTATAGGCTTCGTCTATGCGTATGATTGCTCTTAGCACTTCGCGCGGTGAAACCTCTTGGTCAGTGTAGATTATAACGCCGGAGTGGTCTGTTTCATCGGCAAGCCTCACAAAGTCCCTGTCGTTCGTCAGGAGAATGCGTCCGTCGTCGGCACAGTTCCGGAGCAGTTCGGGATCATCGTCGCCCTGACCGTACTTCTCCGGTGCGTGGCGAACCTCGTATCCCTTGGATCGGAGCGCGTTTATGACCGCGCTCTGGACATGTTCGTCGGCTACGATTTCCATCTTACTTCTTTGCTTGCTCGGGCGTTTCTGACTTCTCTCTTAGCTCCTTCTCTAACTCGCGGTGTCTCTTGCGTATCTCGTCCATCTCGTCAGGATGTCGGTAGTAGTAGGCGAGTGCTTCATGTACCTCGTCCAGCCCCAGTTCGAGCTGGTCGGCGACATGCTCGGGTGACATTCCGCCTTCGATTACCATCTCGGCTATCTGCATTACCGAAACACGCCGCCCTTCAAGACGTGGCTCACCTCCGAGCGTGTCGTCGGTCTTCACTATCGTCATGGGTGCATTTTCTCCTGCGTATGGTTAAGGGTTTAGCCGTCAGTTGCTCCCTGCTCGCTACACGAGACGCGTCTCTCTGTCTTTCTCCGGATACTCCACCACCACCTCGTCACCGTCGGATGCGACGAAGGAGTCCTCAAAGACCTCGCGCGCCTCGTTTTCGAGCGGTGCGACGCCGTCGGAGTAGCGCGAACTCACGTGTGTCAGAGCTAAGAGTTTCGCGTCCACGCGCTCAGCGAGTTCGGCGGCTTCTCGCGCCGTCGAGTGCCCCGTCTCGTGCGCCCGCGCCTCGTTGTCGTCGGCGAACATGCCGTCGTGTGCAAGGAGAGAAGCGTCGCGCGCCTCCTCGACTGTGCGCTCGGTCGGTCGTGTATCGCCCGTGTAGACGAACTTCCTGCCAGGGCGCGGCTCCCCCACGACCTGCTCCGGCTCTACTGTGGTGCCGTCGTCGAGTTCGACGGCTTCGCCCTCGTGAAGCTTCGAGAACAGCGGTCCGGGTGGCACGCCCAGTTCCTCGGCGCGCTCGCGGTCGAAACGCCCCTTGCGTTCCTCTTCCACGAGAGCGTAGCCGACCGAGTCGAGGCGTCCGTGTTCGGTTTCAAAGGCGCGCACCTCGTACTCGCCGAAGTCGACGACGGTTCCGTCGCCGACAGGCTTTATCTCGACTTCATACGGCGGTCTATGTCCTGCGAGTTCGACGCAGTCGCGTACGTGTTCGACGACCTCGTGGGGGCAGTAGATACGTACGGGTTCTTCGCGCCCCTGAAACGTCCATGTCTGCGTAAGACCCGGGAGACCGAGGAGGTGGTCGCCGTGTTTGTGCGTCACGAAGACGGAGTCGACGGTGAAGCCCGTCCTGTACTTCATCATCTGCCGCTGCGTGCCCTCGCCGCAGTCGAACAGAAGCAGGTCACCCTCGCGTTCGACGGTTATCGCGCTCGGCGAACGCCCAGCCTGCGGTATCGAACCGCCCGTGCCTAAGAAGGTCACGCGGAACATCAGAGACAGTCGCCGATTCTCTTGGGCGGCGATTCGAGTTCTATGTCTTTCTTCACCATACGCGCGACCTCGTGGTCGGTAACGTCGAGGTAGTCCTTGTCGGCGGCGCGTGCGATGACCTCGGCGCGCATACGGAACTCGCGTCCCTCGTGTACGATATCGACGCCCTCGGAGTCGAAGGAGAAGACGGTGCCCGAGTGCTCAACTTCCATGCAAGGCGGTAAGACGGAGCCACGAATAAGAATGACGGTACAGGGTGCGTCGGTTCAGTCGCCGCCGCTTCCCGTCTGCGGCTCGTACTCCTCGCAGACCATGCCGGATTCGAGACGCGTCTTTATGTCGAACTCAGAGCAGTGCGGACCGGGGCTTCCGTTGTGCTTCCTGAACGTGACGTGTGAGCAGTTGCCGCAGTACGGGTCGTCTACTGCGTCGTCAAACTCGCCGCCGAACAGTTCCTCGTACGGCGAAAGCCCCATCTCGTCTTCCTCCTCCTTCTCGACGCGTTCGCCGCGTTCCGTCTGCTCGCGTAACGTCTCGACGCCCTGTTTTGCGTTCTCCCTCAGGACGACATCCTCAACGGGAGTGTACGCGACTTCTTCGTCCTCGTCGCTGTCCTCCTCCTCTTCCTTCTCGCTCAGACGGTCGTCCCGCGTCGTCTTCTCCTTTAGCTTTTCGAGTTCGTCAGTCATCCGAGACAGCCTCCGTTCGGGTGCGCGACGGCTTCTGTGCTATACGGTTCCTGAGTTCGTCGGCGTTCTCCGCGAACCTGCTCAGAGCGCGTTCGCCCGTCTTCGAAGGCACCTCAATGTCGAAGACTGTCCTGCCTTCATCGGCGGCGTTCCGTATCTCCTGCGAGACTGGTACCGGACGCGCTATGATGTCGGGGTACGCTTCGCGGAACTCTCGTAGATACTCCTTCGCTAGCTTCGTGCGGCGGTCCACCTTGTTCGGAACGACCATCGAAAGCTCTACATCGACGCCGAAGTTGTCGCCCATCTTTTCGAGGTCGTTTTTGAGAGCCTCTAGCTGGCTCGCCTCGAAGACACCCGCTTCGACGGGCACGACGACATGGCGCGTCGCCCAGAGACCGTTGTACGTGACGTTGTTGGTGATTCCGGGTAGGTCAACGAGAATGACATCGTAGCCAAGAGGGTCGACGTACTCCGTAAGAAAGTCGTCGAGGCGCGAGTAACGGTCGGACGGCTTGTCGATGTTACCGAGTTCGGCGTCGAGCGAGTCGAGTCCGGGATGCGCGGGGATAACGTCCGGACCTTCGTCGGTGCTCAGTATCAGGTCCTGTACCGCGGCGTCACCGAGTTTCTCGACGATTATGTCCCATTCGTCCTGAAAGACGGTCGATATGTTGGGCCAGTCGTCGTCGCGCGCGATGCTCTCCTCCACCTCGTCCCAGAGACCGAAGTGCTTGCTGAGGTCGCCCTGCTTCCCCGCTAAGTCCACGAGGAGAACGTCGTCGCCCGCTTCCGAAAGAGCGACGCCCAAGTGCGCCGCTACGGTCGTCTTTCCTGTTCCGCCCTTGTCTATGAAAGTGGCAACTCTCGATGGTTTGCGCATACAGGAAATCTTTTGCGCGGTTTCATAAGCCTACGTCAGACGCCCGTCATCCGTCGTCAGAAACGTCGATGTTTTCGGCGACCCTGACGACACGTTCGACGAGTTCGTCGGCGTCGCGTGCTGTGAGGCGTACCATGGGCTCTTTTCCAAGAGCACCCGCGTCCACCACCGCGTCGGGGAAGCCGTCAGCCTTTTCGACCGCCGTACGCGCCGACCACTCCATGCTTCCACCCTCTCCTTCGCGTACATCGTCGGGCTGTTCGTCGCGGTCCACCTCTACGACGGTCAGGTCGGTCGAGTCGAGAGCGTCGCGCACAGTCGCGTCATTTCGGAGGTTGCAGGCGGCACCCACATCGACGTGTTCGCGTAACGCCAGAAGGTAACGCGCGACGTGCCCCGACGCACCGAAACGGACGCACGAAGCGACGAATCCGTCGCGCGTGCCCCGGACGCGTCCTTCGACGCTCGCTATCTCGTCCTGTTCAAGCGCGTAGGGTGTCGCAGTTCCGATATTGGTGCCGACTTCAGGCAGAAGACGCGCGAAGCCGTCCGTATCCTCAAACCGCGCGAGCGCGTCGTAGACGGCTTCGAGTGCGTCATTCCTTGAGGCGTCGTTGCGGAGTTCGACGAGATGGTGAACGCTGTCCGCACCCTCTCCGGCGTCGATACCGAAACGGACGGCACGGTAAAGGAAAGCCTCGGCGGTTCCGACGGCGTCTCCGAGCGACGCGCCCTTTGCGAGTTCCGCCGCGATGGCGGACGAGAGCGCGCATCCCGTGCCGTGTGTCGCGCCGCCTTCTACGCGCGCCTTCTCGAAACGGTGCGTCCCTTCGTCGTCGGCGAGAACGTCTACGACACGCTCGCCTTCGATATGTCCGCCCGTCACGAGCGCGGCGTCCGCGCCCATATCGACGAGAGCGCGCGCCGCATTCTCCATATCGTCGGGCGACTCCACGTCGCGGTCGGTCAGGGTTGCGGCTTCGGGAGCATTGGGCGTAGCGAGCGTCGCACGTGGCAGGAGTTCGTCGCGCACGACTTCTTCCGCGTCCTCCGACAAAAGACGGTCGCCGCTCTGCGCTACCATCACAGGGTCGACGACCGCACGCAGGTCGTGTTCCTCTATCTTCTCCGCGACGACACGCACCGTCTCAGCGTTGCTCAACATGCCCGTCTTGACCGCGCCCACGTCGAAGTCCTCGACGACTGCGTCTATCTGCTCGCCGACGAACTCCGACGAAACGTCTTCGACACCGCGCACGCCCGTCGAGTTCTGCGCCGTAAGGCTCGTCACCGCCGACGTTCCGAAGACGCCCAACGCCTCCATCGTCTTCAGGTCAGCCTGTATTCCCGCGCCGCCGCCCGAATCGGAGCCTGCTACTGTGAGCGCGACATCGGGTTTCTTGTGGTTCATACGCGTAGGAACGTCCCATAACCCGATATTACTGCCGGATTATCAACATATCCCGGGTTGTCTTTCATTTGGATAATCTTTTGTTATCTATCGCCGAGTTCGGAGCATGGAGTACGAAGGAAAGAGACATTTCGAGGACTTAGAGGTAGGAGAAAAAACCGACTGCGGAAGCATCGAGGTAACGAAGGAGGAGATGCTAAGGTTCGCCGAGCGTTACGACCCTCAGCCGTACCACATCGACGAGGAGGTAGCGAGTAACTCGATGTACGGTGACCTTATCGCAAGCGGCTGGCTGACCTGCTCGCTAACAGCGCGTCTTCTCGTGAAGGAACACATGAACAAGAACGCGATGATGGGCGGAAGAGGCATGGACGAAATCAGGTGGCATCAGCTAGTCTACGCGGGGACGGTGCTTTCTGTCACCGTCGGGGTCGTCGAAAAGCACGCGGGCAAAAACCCCCTCTTTGGACACACGAAGGTGAAGGTAACGACGACCGACGAGGACGGAAACGAGGTGCTGACGATGTACGGTCTTGGTCTCGTGAAGAAGCGGGAGTCGTAGAAGTATTTATCCGGCAGAACTCCCTAAGTTGTGTATGACATCGGACAAGAACGAGGACAAGATAGAAGAGTTCCATTCAGGGATATCATCATCGGGCGTCGAGACCACCGAGGAAGATATCGACGAGATACTTTACGGCGAAGAAGAATGAGCATTATGCCGAAGCTACCGCGCAACTTTTGACGCGCGCGACTCAACGGCGAACATGAAAATCCTCGTCGTCGGCGGAGCGGGCGCGATGGGCGGCTGGTTCGTCGGGTTCTTCCGCGACAGAGGCTGGTCGGTCGATGTTTCGGACCCTGACACAGAAGACAGCGTGCCTATCGAAGACGCCGACGAGTACGACGCCGTCGTCGTCGCCGTGCCCATCGAAGCGACGGCCTCTGTCATCGAAGACGTGGCGTCACGTATGTCGGACGGTCTTCTCATGGACGTGACGAGCGTCAAACAGGAACCCGTCGAGGCGATGCGGTCAGCACCCGAGGGCGTCGAGATACTCGGCACGCATCCGATGTTCGGTCCGACGGTGCGGTCGATGCGCGGGCAGACGGTTATCGTCGTGCGCGAACGTGTCGGCGAACTCGGGGAACGCGTCGTCGATGCTTTCCACGACGCAGGAGCGAACGTTCAGGAGGCGACGGCACGCGAGCACGACGAGATGATGAGCGTCGTCCAAGGTCTGACGCATTACTCGCTCATCTCTATCGGCGGCGCGCTTGAACGCCTCGACTTCGACGTGGACGACTCGCGCAGGTTCATGTCGCCCGTCTACGAGATTACGCTCGACTTCGTGGGGCGTGTTCTCAACCAGAACCCCGAACTCTACGCCGACATACAGATGAACCAGCCCGTCGGCGAAGTACACGACGCATTAAATCGACGCCGCGGAAGAACTCGCTGACGCAGTCGAACGCGGCGACTCCGAAGCGTTCGAGGACGTGATGCTCGACTCGGCGCGCCATTACGGCGACACCAAGAGCGCGTTGCGTCGCTCGGACAAGCTCATAGAGGCGAACGTCCGTGAGTACGAGGAACTACACGCGAGCGTCGGAGAGGAACGCGTCCTGCGCCACGTCTACTCGGGTAACGTGCACGCCGGAACCGTGCGCGATGTCGAAGGGCGCACCGTCGTACTCGAAAAGGCAGACGGCGGAAAGACACTGAGGCTCAAGACAGAAAACGTCGAACTCCTAAGCGACGCTGAGGCGCGCGAGTGGAAGGTCGAAAACCTGCGCCGACGCGAACGCGACGTTAGTGCTGTCTTTCCCGCGGAACTCGACGAGGGAGTTCTGACGCGCGTCGTCGAAGACTGTCACGACGATGTTCTCGACGCGTCAGTCGTCGATGTCTACGACGGCGAAGCGGTACCTGACGGCTGGACTAGTTACACCGTACGTCTCGGAATACTCGACGACGGTAACGTGGATACCGCTGTCGAGACGACGCACGAGACGCTCAAAGGGATGGGCGGCGAGATACGTTAGGCGTCTGAGTCGTGCTGTTCCACCGCACGACGTATCTCAAGAACGCTGAAGCCGTCCTCGATACCGGGGCGCAGACGGACGACGACGAGGAAGTCAGTAGCATGGCGCAGGTCGTCGGCGTCGAAGAACTCCAACGCTGACTCGACGACATCCTCGGGCGACACACGCGACGAGAAAGCACCGAGTGCGCACGCCAAGTCGTACGCCACCGCGTCGTCGTGTCCTTCTTCGGAGATGTTCGTCGAGTCTATGAAGTATATCTCGCCTTCGACTACGAGCACGTTTTCGAGCGAGAAGTCGCCGTGCGCGAGACCGTTGTCGTGGAGACGCCGGAGGAGACCGAAGACCTCGCGCATCGTCTCGTCGTCTATATCGACCTCCGAGAGCGTCTCGAAGCCTTCGAGGTACTCGAAAAGGATGAATGCTTTCTCGTCCGCCTCGATTACGTCGATGGGACGCGGCGCTCTCACGCCTATCTCGCGCATACGTTCCGCGGCTTCGAACTCGTGGTGTGCCATGTCAGCGGGCGAGTCGTACGTCTCAAAGAAAGGTCCGTTGCCCGAGACACGTATACCGAGATTCCGCATCGTCGTGAAGAACGAATGTGTGAGCGTGTTCTGCGACGTAAGAACCTTGACGAAGAACTCGTCGTTTGCGACGAGAGGCACGGAGAGCCAGTTGTCGCCGTCGAGCGTCGAGAGTTCCACGTCTTCGATGCCGCAGTCTTCGCGGAGAGCCTCCTCTACGGCGTCAAGGTCGACCGAAGAGTCGCCGCGGACGAAGCTCCTGAAAGACATCAGGAGGGATGTTTGCGGCGGAGCGTAATAAGCATCGGGTTCGTGACATGAAACTCTTTCACGCCGCTCCCGGTCCAGCCGATGTCACGGCTTCGACACCGGTTATTCTCGAAACACACGCCTGAACGTTCGCCGTCGGTAGCTTCGACATTCCATCGGTGGACATAGCCTTCGAGTCTTACGCGTCCTCGACACCCGAACCCGTTATACGGAACTCGGCTTCGACGCCCGGCGGCTTCGCGGGATGTTTCTCGACCGTCGCCCTTCTCTTCGTGTCGTCCACCCTCGAACGCTCAAGACGGACGATTATGCTCGTCCAGTGTTCCATCATCTTGCCGCCGAGCGGACTGTAGTCCTCGTCAGGCGTCTCGACAGCGGTGTATATCTGGTTCGTCGCTATAACCCCGAAGCCGTGTTTGCGTGCGAGACCCGTCAGGTGAGCAATCTGGCGTGTGAGACGGCGTATGGACGACTCTTCGCCGTCGTCGGGTTCGACCCTGTAAAGACCCGTCGCCGAGTCGAGGACGACGAGGTCGGTGTCCGCGGCGAGGTTCTCGACATCGCGCACAGCGACGGCTTGTTCCTCGAAGTCGTAGACGTCCTTCACGATGAAGTCGTGTGCGTGTTCCTCGAAGCCGTCGCCGCCTATCTGTCTCAGCCTTTCGAGACTCAAACCCTCGGTGTCGATGTAGACGACACCGCCGCCGTCCTCGACCGTCTCGACGGCGGTCTGCAGGCAGACGTTCGTCTTCCCGGCACTCGGCTCTCCGTAGACCTGCGAGACGGAGCCGCGCGGGAAGCCGCCGCCCAAGATGCCGTCGAGCGCGTCGCAACCCGTCGTGAGATATGCGTCGTCGCTTCCGCTCCTCTGTCTGCCTTCCATCACTTACTCGACCCTTATGACGCCGAGAAGCGACTTTATCTCGACGCCGTCTATCTTCGACATGTCCGACTTGTTTGCGAGAACGACGGCACCTACAGGCGTCCCTCCCTTCTCGTCCACGAAACGCAAAGCCTCCGTCATCGTCCTCCCGCTCGTCATGACGTCGTCCACGACGACACACCGTTCGTCCTCAACCTCCGCGAAGTTCCTGCTGAAGGAGCCGCTTAGGTCGTCGTAGTCGTCGTCGCCCCATTTCTGCTTGCGTGGCGTGTACTCGGCGAGGCGTGCGTCGAACTCGCGCGCCACGAAGGTCGCAATCGGCACGCCAGCCTTTGCGATGCCGACGACGACATCCGGGTCCTCGTCGAAGTCCTCGTCTATCAGGTCCTTCATCGCAACAGCGACAAGCGACAGCCTGTAAGAGCTTCTTCCGACAGCCGACCAGTCAAGATGTATGTCGCCCGGTGCGTCGTCACCGTCACCCTCGTCCGTCGGTGAGTGCGTCAGGAGCCAGTTTGCGGTTTCGCGTGAGACGTTTAGCTCGTCGGCTATTTCGCCGCTCTTGAGACCGCGCTCCTTGAGTTCGCGCGCGCTCTCCATCAGGTCGTCGACCTTCTTCATGGGCGACGTACGGCAGGAGCGGTTTTGTAGCTTGTGCTTGTGCCTACTCGGGCTTCTTCGCTGTTATGCGGGCGGGCGCGACTACCTCCGACGGCTCCACGTCTGCGCAGGACGGAACCTCGAACTCGTCGGCGTATCCGTCTACCAGTTCCCCTGCGTCCGCCTCGGGTTCGACGGTGACCTCTACGAAGCCCGCGTCGGAGAGGAGACTTTTGACGTGTTCGGGAGACTCCGCACCAGCGACACACGCCGAGACAGCGTCGAGGTCGCCGACGAGCGCGTCGGGTATCTCGCCCGTCCGAACGATGTCGGAGACGGCGACGCGTCCGCCGGGGCGGAGAACACGGTAGGCTTCCTCGAAGACCCGGCGTTTGTCGGGAGACAGGTTGATGACGCAGTTCGAGATGAGTACATCGAAAGACTCGTCCGCTGTGGGGAGGTTCTCTATCTCGCCGAGACGGAACTCGACGTTTCCGAAGCCGTTCTCGGCGGCGGTGGCGCGCGCCTTCTCTACCATCTCGGGTGTCATGTCAACGCCTACCACCCTGCCTTCGTCGCCGACCTCGTCCGCCGCGAGGAAGCAGTCGAAGCCGCCTCCGGAGCCTAAGTCGACGACTTTCTCGCCCTCTTCGAGATTTGCGATGGCTTCGGGGTTGCCGCATCCGAGGCTGATGTCGGCTGCCTCCGGAGCGACGCTCGCGTCCTCGTCGTCGTAGCCGAGACGCTCCGTACTTGCTGTCTCGTCCGTGTCTCCGCCACAGCAACCGCCCTCGTCCGCACGCGCGAGGCTTCCATACCTCTCGCGTACCGCACCGCGCTGTTCTTCCGGCGAAAGTTCTCGTGCGTCGGCGTCTCTGTTTTCGCTCATGGCGTAAGCCAATTAAGTATTTTGTAAAATATAAAACTGTCGTTCCGGTGGGTGGCTACGAAGTTCGGCGAAGGGTATAGTACGGAAACGTTATTTCGCGGAATCACGAAATATGTCCGATGAGCGAGCAGAAAGAACGGACTGCGGAACAGAAGGAACGCCTCCGCTCGCGTCTCGGACGTTTCTTGGAGGAGCACGACGACAGCACGGACTGCTGTTCCTTGGACGAACGGGTGGAGAAACTAACCGACCTCCGCGAGGAGACACGTCCCGAAGACACCGGTTCGGACGTGCGTCTCTTTTCGGTGCTTGCGAACGAGACGCGGTACGAACTGCTGCGCCTCCTCGCCGGTGCGTCCCGACCTTTGTGTGTCTGCGAGTTCGCACCCCTGTTCGACGTGAGCGAGAGCACCGTGAGCCAAGCCGTCGGAGAACTCGTTGACGCAGGGCTTGTGAGCCGCGAGAAACAGGGACGGTGGCGTTTCTACGAGACGACCGAGCGCGGCGAAAAGGCTGTCGAGATGGCGGACGGAATCGGCAAGAGAAACGTTGGGTAGAGGGGTTGAACCGACCAGCCAACGATGGAAGAGCTATCCGGAGCGTTTCTAGCTTGTGCTCACATCGGATTCAGCAGGAAAAGGTAACAGGGATGGGTAAGGGAGACGCGACGGACCGTGACAGGTGTGGTTTTTCATGGACAGGGTCCGTCTCCCCAATGTCACAGGCTCGTCGGTCTTTTATCCGTCTTTATAATAGGCGTACGTACGGCTCATGTGGTCAATGTAGACAAAAGTCAGCCGACGAGACGCGACAGGTCTTCGAGCGACCGCAGTTCATACGCCGCCCCCTTCGGAAGAGACGCGTCCTCGTTGTGCGGTCTGCGTAGATACACAGGCTCCATGCCCGCCGCCTTTGCCGCGGTAATATCCTTCCGACGGTCGCCGACATAGAGTGTTTCCTGTGTTTCGGCTTCGAGTGCATCGAAAGCATCGACGAGGAGATACGGAAACGGCTTCCTTCGTGCGAAGCCTTCGGGCGTCGGTTCTCGTCCGCGCGCCACGTCGAAAGGAATATCGAAGTAGTCGGCGACGAAATCGACCGTCTCCTGCCGGTTGTTGCTGACCATACCTAACGTCGCTCTGTCGGCGAGTTTCCTCAGGGCGCGGGCGTCGCCGTAGACGCCGCGTTCTCCCGCACGTAGACGTTCGGCGCAGACCTCACACGCGTTCTTCTCCTTGAGCCTCCAGAACTTCCTCGGTTCGATACCCGCGAGAGCGCATCCGCGTGCGACAGTGACGTATCCGTGCGCTCGGAGAAGCGACATGGCGCGCTCCGAAGGCTCGACGCCCATTTCGCCGACAGCGCGCTCAGCGGCGCGGTCGTAGACGACCTGCGGTGTGCCTCGTCCGCGCAGGACGACGCCGTCCATGTCGAAGAAAACGGCTCGTTTTGCCACGTCCTCCGTTGGTCGTGAGACGAAACCAAGCTTTCGGTGGTTCCGCGGTGTTTTCCGGTAACGAACCGCTTATGACGCCGCGTCGCACGTCTCCGACATGGAGATAGACGAAGGGGAGATAGGCGAGACGCCCCTCGTTCGCCTCGAAGACGTGGGCGAACCCGACGGCGCGAATATATACGCCAAGGTTGAGTGGTTCAACCTCCACTCGACGCCCTACGGCGGAGGCTCCGTCAAGTCGCGCCCCGCTCTGTACATGATAAACGAGGCGGAGGAAAGCGGCGAACTCACACACGACAAGACGGTCATAGAGCCGACGAGCGGTAACACCGGAAGCGAGGTTGCGAAGATTGCGCGGAACCGAGGCTACGAAGTCGTCATCGTCATGCCCGACAACGCTGGCGAGGGCAAGATAAAGACCGTCGAGGAGACGGGCGCGGAAACCGAGTTCGTGGACGCGATGGAGGGCTACGACGCCGTCATCGAACGCGCGGACGAAATCATCGAGTCGGACCCCGACGAGTACTACAAGCCCGACCAGTACTCGAACCCCGCGAACCCGCTCTCGCACGAGGAGACGACAGGCGTCGAGATACGCGAGCAGGCACCCGAAGTAACGGAGTTCGTCGCTGGTGTTGGCACGGGCGGCACCATCACGGGCGTCGGGCGCGCTCTCCGCGACACGGCGAACGTCGTCGCCGTCGAACCCGACTCGGCGATGCATGCCATAGACGGTCTCAAGTTCATGCGCGAAGGCGACCACATCGTTCCCGAAATCTACGACTCGTCGGTGCTCGACGAAAAGCTCTATATCTCGACCGACGACGCCTACGACAACGCGCGCCTCCTGAAGGAACGTTACGAAGACGAGAATCCCGAGGTCGTCGGTTCGGGACAGCACGACGACGAGACGTTACGCGACGTTATGCGCGTCAACGAGGACTTCCTCGTCGGCACTTCGTCGGGCTGTAACCTGCAGGCGGCGATACGACTCGCGGAAAGTTACGACGACCCGGGCGACGCACACGTCGTCACGATGTTCTGCGACCGCGGCGACAAGTACACGAACAACCTCTGGCGCGACTACTTCTCGTAGCGCGAGGTAGAGACGATGAAGACGTACGTTCCGTTCTCGTCCGAAAATCCCAAGACACGTCTCTCGTCGCTTCTGTCTGACGAGGAGCGCGTTGAGTTCGTGTACGCGTGCCTCAAAGACGTTCTCGAAGCCCTCGAAAAGACGGACGCCGCTGAGCCTGTGGTTCTCTCCACCGAACCCGTCGATACCGAACACGAGAACGTCGTCCGCGACGAGCCTCTGACACCCGCCGTAAACGCAGTCCTGCGCGACGCTTCGCCACCCGTCGCCGTCGTCGTCGCCGACTTACCGCTCGTCACGCCCGCCGCCGTCGAACGTCTCTTTGCGCCCGCCGCCGAATTCGTCGTCGCGCCGGGACGCGGCGGCGGCACGAACGCCTTCGTGACACGTGTCTCGGGCTTCCGTGTCGATTACCACGGAACAAGCTTCCTCGACCACGTGGAGAAGGCACGCGAACTCGGCGCGGACGTGGGCGTCGTAGATTCTTTCCGTCTCTCGACAGACGCAGACGAACCCGACGACATCGTCGAGGTTCTGCTACACGGTGAAGGGCATGCCGCCGACTTCGCCCGCGAACGTTTCGAACTCGTCGAGGACGAGGAGGAGCGCGTGAAGGCAGAGAGAAAGCACGACTGAGTCGTGAAACCTACTTGTATAGCTGTCTTTCGAGGTAGTGCTGTACCTCTTCCTCGTTCATCTCCACCCAAGAGTCGTCGGAGGTCACCGACCGGAAAGCGGCACCGATGCTGACCGTGTAGAGCAACGTAGCCGTTCTCTCGGGGTCGACCTCCCGAAAGACACCCGACTCTATGCCGTCGCGTATATCTTCCGCAAGGTACTCCTGAATAACCTTGTCGGACCTGATGAAGTGCTCGCGGTATCTTTCGTCGTGCACAGCCTGTGCCCTCAGCTCTATCAGAGTCCCTATCGCTGTCCTGTCCCTCTGTCTCAGACCTACGGTGGTCTCTACGAACGTATCAATACGGTCACGTGGCTCCGAAGGACGTATCTCGGGCATCGGCTCCTCGAAGTAGTCCGTGATAAACCGGAGTAGGTCGAGAAGAAGCTCGTCCTTGCTGTCGTAGTGGTGGTATATCAATGACTGGCTCTTTTCGAACTCGTCACCGATTGCGTCTATGGTCAGTTCGGAGTATCCGTGTCTGTGGAGTGCCTCGAAAGCCGCGGCGAGTATCTCCTTCCGTGTGTCTCCGTCGCCGCCGAACAGTAGATTTTTTAGTTTCGGTACTTCGTCTGTCATTGTCTGTTACGGGAGTCGTATAACCCTGTCACGGAGATGTTATATATCCCGTTGATTGAATATTCAATCAACAAGTATATATCCCTGTTCATCCTACCCCAACCGAATGAAATCAGATTCGGTATCAGCGGCCCGCATAACGGCGGTTACTGTGTTGTTCGTCACGGCGGTTCTGGTCTTCCCTGCGGTTGC
Source organism: Halobacteriales archaeon (assembly GCA_034522195.1). Lineage (GTDB taxonomy): Archaea > Halobacteriota > Halobacteria > Halobacteriales > Halorutilaceae > Halorutilus. The sequence continues at coordinate 851,565 of JAXHLL010000006.1, forward strand.
TTCGGCACAGAGCACCTCGGCACAGGTAATAGGAAGCCCGGACGTAGAACTCGTCGCTACCGAAAACCGTCTGCTTCCCGGCGAAACTCAGACTGTCAGCCTGCAGGTCACCAACAACGGCGACATTGAACGCGCCGGTCCCACCCAGCCTCGAACAACGTGTAACCACTGCACGTAACCTCCGTTTCGATGTCGCCGAAGAGAGACTACCCGACGGTCTCGAACTACGCTCCGGACCTGTCGTCGCAGGCTCTCTGCCGGAAGGCATCGGTGAACCCATCCGGTTCACCTTCGATGTCAGCGAGGACATCGACTCCGGTACATACCGTATTCCGGTCAGGGTTCGCTACGACTTCACTCGACTCGCCGAGATAACGGCGGGTGGCTCTACCAGATACCGCGACATGACCCGTGACCGTGTCGTCAACACCGAGTTCGTCGTCGAGGACGACGCACGTTTCACACTCTCCCCAGCCAACTCAAACGTCATCGCGGGTGACACGGGCGAGTTCGCCTTCGAGGTAGAGAACATAGGGACGGAGACTGCGCACAACCCGCGTGTCGTCCTTTCTTCCGGAGAAGGCGGCGTCTTCTTCGGTGGAATGCAGGATTTCCTCGAGAACCGTCGGCTTCGAGGAGTTACAGCCCGGAGGTGGCACCGTCGTCTCTATGCAAGCCGGTGCCTCATCGGAGGTGTCTCGTGGCTCATATCCCCTCGACGCTGTCGTGAGATACGACACGTCTCGCGGCGTCACACGTGAGTCGCGTTCCCTCACAGTTCCTCTGTCCATAGGCGATGAACAGGAGTTCGTCGCTGAGAACATCGAAAGTACACTCCGCGTCGGTGACGACGGTAACCTTCGCGGCGAGATACGCAACAACGGTCCGCGTCCGGTAACAGACGCCGTCGTCGTCTTCAACCCGGATAACCGTAACGTGAACCCGAGAGAGACCGAGTACGCCGTCGGCTCCCTCGGCGTGGACGAGACATCTGAGTTCGACTTCCGTGTCTCAGTCAGTAGTGAGGCGGAAAGAGGTCCCCGTCTCTCGAACGCTGTTGTCGAGTACAGAAACACGGACGGCGAGAGAAGAACCAGCAGTCCCGTCGATATCAACTACGGTGTCTCCGAACGTATAGACGAGTTCGACGTGGAGTCGAACATAAGCCTCACAGCGGGTTCGTCGAGGGCGGTGGAGGTTGAGATAACCAACACGAAAGACGAGACGCTGACCGACATACAGGCTAAGATTTTCACGGACGACCCGCTTTCGAGCGACGACGACGAGGCTTTCGTCTCGGCTCTCGAACCCGGAGAGTCCGACAGTCTCGTCTTCGACTTGAGCGCGACCGGCGGTGCGACTCCCAAGGCGTACTCGTTCTCAATGGACTTCCGGTACGACGACGAGAGGGACGACACTACCGTGTCCGACACGTATCGGGTGCCTGTACAGGTGACGGAAAGCGAGGAGAGCAGTAGCACTCCCGTCTTGCTCGTCGTCGTGGTTCTGGTCGTCGTCGCAGGTCTCGTCTGGTGGAAACGCGACGCCATAACCTCCGCGCTCGACAGGTCAGAAGACTAAACGATGACCGGAGAAGGCTCGGAGACATCGGACGCTCCACGAGACACCTCCGAGACCGGCGGCACAGCGATAAACGTCTTCATCGACCGTCTCGACTACTTCGTGACACAGCGACCGTTGTACGTCATAGTCGTCTTCCTGCTCCTCACGCTTTTCTTCGTCGGCGGCATGGGACAGATGACGACCGAGACGGGCACGGACGACTTCACACAAGACACGCCCGAGGCAGACGCCCTCGAAGAAGTAAACGAGAACTTCGAGTCGGGCTTCGGAGAAAACAGTGGCTCTACACAGCTGATACAGAGGGGCGAGAACGTCCTTTCGAAGAAGGGCGTTCTGCGTATGCTCCGCGCCCAACACAGGCTGGAAGACCACGACGACCTGCGTGTCGAGTCCACGACGAGCGTCGCGCGTGCCGTGGCACAGCGGCTCGACCCCGAGGCAACGACTCTCGAAGACCAACTGCGTGTCGTCGAAGGGGCGACGCCCTCGGAGGTACGCGAATCGGCGCGGAACGTCGTCGAACAGCCCGGACTCGACGTTCTTCTGAGCGACGACCTCAACGAACGCGAACCGTACGCGAGCGCGACGATAGGTACGGTGAGCCACGCGATACCCGAGTACGACGGCGCGAGCACGCAACCCAGCGGTAGCCCGCTAACCCCAATACAGCTTCAATCGGAAAGCGTCGTCGAGTCCGTCGGTGGCGACATCGTCGTCTTCGGTAGCGGAATACTCGGTAATGAGTTCGACAGCGTCATCGGAGACTCGCTCAACATAGTTCTTCCCGTGGTTCTCATCCTCATACTTCTCTTCTTGGTCGTCGCGTACCGCGACGTTATCGACCTCCTCTTAGGACTCGTCGCGCTCATAATGACGATAATCTGGACATTCGGATTCATGGGGTGGACGGGAATACCGTTCGGTCAGATGATGATAGCACTCCCGGTTCTCCTTCTCGCCGTCGGCATCGACTTCGGTATTCATGCTGTCAACCGGTACAAGGAGGAACGTGCGACAGGACTCGGCATTACAGAGAGCATGGACGCCGCGACAGACCAGCTTCTTGTCGCATTCTTCATCGTGACCGGTACCGCCGTAATCGGGTTCGGCTCGAACATCACGAGCGGTCTCGGACCCATACAGGACTTCGGCGTCGCAACCGCCGCGGGCATGGTCTTCACGTTCCTGATATTCGGTGTGTTCATGCCGTCCGCAAAGCTCTACCTCGACGGGATACGTGAAGGCTCGTGGATACCCGAAGGTCCGACAAAACCCCTCGGCGGCGAGTCGGGATTCGGCGACGTTCTCGCCGTCGGCAACGTTATCGCCGACAGGAATACCGTCGTCTTCTTGGTTTTCGCCCTGCTCCTTACCGCCGGAGCAGGTGTGTACGCGACCAACATGGACACGTCGTTCAGCGACGAGGACTTCCTGCCGCCCGAGGAACTCCCCGGATACATCGATTACTTCCCCGAGTCGCTCCAGCCCGGCGAGTACACCGTGACGGAGAAGATAAACTTCCTCGAAGACAACTTCGAGTCTGGACAGGACGACGAGGTTACGCTGTACGTCGAGGGACCACTACGCCAAGACTTCGCTCTCGAATCATTGGAACGCGCAAACCAAGACCCGCCCGAGACCTTCCTAACCGACGGACTCGAAGCCCGCTCCCGAGGAATACTGACCGTAATCGAGTCGCACGCCCAACAGGACGAGGAGTTCGCGAGGCTCGTCGCGAGGAACGACGCCGACGGCAACGGTGTTCCGGACAGCAACGTCGGCGAGGTTCTGAACTACCTCCTCTCGTCGGAGAGTCGCGGTCAGGCACTCAATTATCTCAACGAAGACCTCCGAAGCACACGTATCGTCTACTCAGTCGAGTCGGACGCTGGTCCCGCTGAGGTGTCCGCAAGAGCCGCGGAGATGGCGGAAGGCTTCAGGCTCAAAGCGACGCCGACGGGACAGATAGTCGTACAGAACTCCGTAATCGACATAATCTTCGAGTCCGCTATACTCGCGCTCATCATCGCGCTCGTCTTTACCGCGCTGTTCCTCGTCGTCGTCTACCACGTTCTCGAAGAACGCGCGTCGCTCGGTATCGCAAACTTGGTTCCCATCGTCGTCGCCGTCGTCTTCTTGGCGGGCACGATGCCCGTCCTCGGAATACCTCTCAACGCTCTCACGGCGACGATTCTGTCCATCGCCGTCGGTATAGGTATCGCTTACTCCGTCCATATCACGCACAGATTCATCGACGAGTACAACAGACATCCCGATGTTTCGGATGCGATATCGACGACGCTACGCGGTACAGGCGGCGCGCTCACGGGAAGCATGCTCACGACTGCGGGCGGCACGGGCGCGCTCGCGCTCGCTATCACGCCTGTCCTAGGACAGTTCGGTCTGCTGATGGCGATAAGCGTCGTCTACTCGTACATCACGTCGATGGTAGTCCTTCCTTCGACACTCGTCGTCTGGAGCCGGTACTTCGGCTGAACCGCGCGCGGAGACCGCTAAAGACTTCCGTCCGCGCGACGAACCGCCGACGATGGCGACGCACGAAGGCGCGGGCAATTTTGGCGACACAGAGGTCGAACGTCTCCTGAGCGTAACGCCCGAAGATACCGACGCCCCCGACGAGGTCACGTTCGCGCGTAACGTCTTTCTGCCTCTTTCGACTGCGTGCGTCAACTCGTGCGACTACTGCGCCTTCTACGACGAGCGCGGCGATGCTTCTCTCATGTCTCCGGACGAGGTACGCGAGACGCTCGAACGCGGCGTGCGCGCCGGATGCACAGAGGCTTTGTTTTCTTTCGGCACGCGCGCCGAGACGTACCCTTCGATACGCGAAGAACTCGACGAGATGGGCTACGACGACACGCTCGACTACCTCTACGACTGCTGTGTCAAGGCTCTCGAACTCGGTATTCTGCCACACACGAACGCCGGCGTGATGACATACGACGAAATCGAACACCTCGCCGAGGTAAACGCCTCGATGGGTCTTATGCTCGAAACCACCGCGACCGTCGAGGCGCACGAAGGATACGCGACCAAACAGCCGAAACGTCGCATACGCGCGATACGTGACGCAGGACGCGCGGATGTGCCGTACACGACGGGTATCTTGGTCGGAATCGGCGAAGGGTGGCGTGACCGTGCCGAATCGCTCCTTGCGATACGCGACGCGCACCGTGAACACGGACACGTACAGGAGGTCATCGTACAGAACGTCGTGCCGAACGAACGGTCCGACTACGAGCGACCGTCGCTCGAAACCGTACGCCGCACGGTCGCTATGGCGCGCGTCGCTCTCCCCGACGACGTGGAGGTTCAGGTTCCACCCAACCTCTCTACCGACCTTCCGTCTCTTGTCCGTGCTGGCGCGGGCGACCTAGGCGGCGTCTCGCCTCTCACGGACGACTACATCAACCCCGACTACGACTGGCCTGCCGTCGAACGTCTCCGTGCCGCCGCCGACGATGCGGACGCAGAACTCGTCGAACGTCTCCCCGTCTATCCGCGTTACATCGAGGACGGGTGGCTTTCAGAGAAGGTAGAGAGAGTGGTCGAATACGTTAACTCATAAAACTCAGCGTCCGAACCTCCTCTCACGCTCCCTGTAGTCGTCGAGACACCGTACGAACGTCGACCTGTCGAACACGTCGATATGACACAGTTCGCTGTAGACAGTCTGCCAGACGAGAACGTCGGAGAGATGGTCGTCGGTAACGTCGAGTACGAGGTCAGGCTCACCGGGCACTGTGAGACGTTCCTCGACCTCCTTGAAGCCTATCTCGTCGGCGTCAACCTCGCCGCTCTCGACATCCTCGGCGAGTCGTCTTAGCGCGCCGACAGTCTCGTCGCGTCCGCCGACGTAGCTAAGGACGCGCCCGCCCGCGCCTTCCTCTACGCGTTCGTTTCCGTCGGTCGCCAGCACCGGAGGTTCGAGGTCTTCGAGGGATTCTTCGAGACGGCGTCGGGTTTCTTCGTCGGCATCCGGAACGCAGGCTGTCGCGGTTTCGACGCCGAACTCGTCGCACCAGACGTAGAAGTCACGCACGCTCGTGGATTCCACCGTCTCGCCGAAGACGACGGCTACGTGCGCCGGAGAGCCACCACGTCTAAGCCTGCGTTCCGCGAGACGGTCGGATATCGTTACCATACCCACGGAGTTATAAAGGGGATGCGCACATAAATAGTACCGATGAAAAAGTCGGCTGTAGCTGTAGCCTCCCTACTATCTGTCAGTCTCGTGGGATTTTTTACCGGTGTACTTCATTCCGAACTCGGCTTGTCGGTGTCGATGTCTTTCAGCTTGCTCGCTCTCGGTGCTACCGTTCGACCTTCGTCGTACTCAGGTGAGAAAGGTCGGCTGGTTCTGGCGGTAGCGGGTGGTACCGGTGTAGTGTTTGTCACCTACCTTACGGATATTCCGACGGTCGTCGCAGTCGTGTCCGTCTCCGCGGTCGTAGTCGGTGAGGCTGGCGCGACGGTTCTCGACGGTATCTCCGAGGGTACGCTCTTCTTCGTGGTCGGCGGCGGAACCGCTGGTGGCGTAGCTGGCTACCTCGCCACCGGAACTTCAACAGCGGTCGTCGTCGCTGTAGTTGCTCTCGCCGTCTTCGCGGGTGCGACTGCGCGCTCCGTCGGCGCGAGCCTCTGGCTTACCGTCGTCGTCACCGCGTTCGGCGGCTGGCTCGCTACTCTCGTCGTTGAGCCGTCAGCGTCGGTCGTCTTCGTCGGGGGTGCCGCCGTCTTCGTCGTCGCACTCGCCGTCGGTGCTTACATCGACGACGCTATGGACGTGTCTGGCGCGTCGGCGGGCGCGCTGTTGAGCTACGTCGTCCTCGTCGCGGGGGGCATAGTCTGGTTCTTCGTGCTCGCTGTCTTCGTTGCGACGGGTTCAGCGACGACGAGGTACGGACTCGACGAGAAGGAGGAGATGGGCATCGCTGACCACGACGAAGGACGCGGATTCAAGAACGTCGCGGCGAACGGTGCGGTCGCTTTCGTCGCTGTCGTCGTCTACGCCGTCTCGTCGTCGTTCGTCGTTGAGTCCGTCGCTGCTCTCGGATTCGTCGGATGCATGGCAACAGCCACAGCGGACACGGCTTCGAGCGAGATAGGTACGGTCGCAGGCGGTGAACCGCGTCTCATAACGACGCTTGAGCGTGTCCCTCCCGGCACCGACGGCGGCGTCTCGTGGCAAGGTGAGTTGATTACCCTCGTCGCCTCGGTTGTCGTCGGCATCGTCGCTTACGCCATCGGCTTTCTTACCGTCGAATACGCCGCCGTCGCCGCCTTCGGAGGTATCGTCGGTGCGCACGCCGACTCCCTACTCGGTGCGACTTTGGAAGGAAAGTACCTCGACAACGAAGGCGTCAACCTCTCGGCGTGCGCCGTAGGTGCTGTGACCGCAGGTGCTGTCGGATACCTGCTCTAACGACGCGCCCAGTCGAGAAGACGCGAGCAGAACTCGTCGGTGCGTAGAGCGTCGGGATTTCCGACGAGAACGAGCGACCGCTTCGCGCGTGTCAACGCGACGTTGAGTCTGCGCGGGTCGTCGAAGACGGGGCTGTTCAGGTCATCGGAGGCGACGAAAGAGACGATAACCACCTCCTCGCTCGAACCCTGAAAACGGTCAACAGTATCGACGGCTACTTCGTCGGGGAGACGCCGGCTTATCTCGGCGACCTGTGCCCGGAAAGGCGCGATTACGGCGATGTCGTCCGATGAGACGCCCGCGCCGACGAGTTCCTCGTGTACGGTTTCGACAGCCTCCGCCTCGGCGCGGTTGACGTTTCCGTTTTCCTCGCCTTCAACCGGGACGAACGTCACAGGGTCAAAGAAGCCGTCAGGGGGTTCGACGACATCCGAGAGCGACCTTCGTGCGACATCCGCGTCCGCCGGAAAGAGCGCGCCGTCGTAGAACTCCTTCGACGAGAAAGCCTGTATGCGCTGTGCCATGCGGTACTGCTGGCGGAGAGTGACCGCCGAGTCGGGATGTTCTTCGGCGAGACGTTCGAACAACGAAGGCGCTTCAGTCTTCGAGACGGGCGGCAACTGTTCGTGGTCGCCGACAAGGACGAACGTCTCGGCGAGGTTTACGGCGGAGAGGGTCGCGGGTTCCGTCAACTGCGAAGCCTCGTCCACGACGGCGTAGTCGAACTTCTGCTCACGCGTCACACGCGAGGCGCAAGTCGCTGTCGTGCAGGCGACGACCGACGATTCTTCGAGTGCTGTGGCGCGCTCCGTAGGGTCGCCCGACTCGTCGAAACGGTGTTCGAGCATGTCCGCACGGACGCCGTCGCGCGTTCCGAGACGCACGAAGTCGTCGAAGCCCTGCTGCAAAAGTGCTTCGAGAGCGTTGTCGACGGCGCGGTTCGTGAACGCCGAAAGGAGGACGCGTTCGCCGTCTTCGACGAGAGCGCGCACGAGGCGCGCGACGGTGTACGTCTTTCCCGTCCCCGGCGGACCTTGTATGAGCGAGAAGTCGCGTGCGGAGACGGAGCGCGAGACGGCGCGGTTCTGAGCCTCGTTGTTCGGGACGTACTCCTTTTCGCTTCCGTCGTCGAACTCCGGCGGGGCGCGTCCCAAGAGAACGTCCCTGCGTCTTTCGTCCGCCTTCAGAACGAAGTCGTGAAGCGCGACGAGGTAACGGTCCACGGTGACCGTCGAAGGGTACGGGTCGATACGTGTCGCTTCGATACGCTCGCCGACGCGCACCACGACAGCGTCGGCTGTAACGTCGCGCACCCACGCCGTCTCTGCGTCCTCGGACGGGCTTCCGTCGCTCACGAGCACCAAGTCGCCCTCCGTGATACGTGTCGGCTCTTCCGTCGTACGCACGAGTTCGATACGCCATCCGCCGTCAGCGAGACGTTCGGCGTCGCGCACGCCAACTTCGAGCGCGCTTTCGTCGGACGAGAGCGAGGCGTGTTCTTCGTGAACCGCGCGCCTCTCGTCTTCCAGGAAAGCGTGCTGTTCCTCGAAGTAGTCGCGCTCCTCCTCGGGTAGCGGCGCGCCTACCGTACCAGCCTTCGACTCCTGTTCGAGCCTTCCCGCGACGACCGTACAGGTGTCGTACTCGAAACACGTCGAGCAGTTTGCGTTCGCCTCGTGTCCTGTCGGTGTCTTTCCTGCCGTCTCAAAGACGGCAACCTCGTTCCTCTTGCGCAGGGCGAAGTTGAGAAGACCGTCGGAGAGACGGAACTCGCGCGCTGGCGAGCCGTCGTTTCCGGTGTAGAGAACGATGCCCGTCTCAAGTCCCCCTTCGTCGTCTTCGTCTCCGGTTTTGAGCATCAGCGCGTAACATGCCGTCTGTATCTTGTCGTAGAAACGCGCTTCGCCGTCGCACGAACCCGTCTTGAGTTCGACGGGCGAACCCGCGCGGAGGGCGTCGGCGCGTCCCTTCATGCCGAGAGACGTGTCGAACAACGTTTTTTCGGTGCGCCATCCGTCGGAGGCGTCGCCGAGACGTGTCTGTTCAAGCCAGCCTTCTATCGAGCGTGCGTGTTCGAGAGCCTCGTCGCGCACCTCGTCGGCGTCGCGTCCGAGCAAGCCGAGTTCCAAACCGGCGTCACGGACACGTTCCTCGACAGAAGCGTTCGTGTCCTTTCCGTTGAGCATGTCCTCAAAGACGCCGTGCACGACGGTACCGCGCACGACCGGATACTTCAGAGGCACGCCCGTCAGCTTGTTGAGGTACTGTATCCGTGGGCACTGTACCCACGAGCGCACGTCGGTCGCGTTGACGAGGTACGAAGGCTCTACGACGACGCGCGACTCGCTCCCCGTCGAGTACTCGACGGTACCGTTGCGTTCGCCGACATTGGGGTTCAGCAGAGCGACCGTATGTCCTTCGCGCACCCACTCCGCCGTCTCAGCCCAGTCGCCCCAGAGCGTCACCGATGCGGGTTCGCCGTCGGTTTCGACTAGAAGCTTCATCTCCGCGAGTTCGCGCTCTCCGTACTGAGTCGCTACGGTGCGCGCCTCGCCCGCTTCGAGAACCGTTCCTTCGACCTTTTCCACGTCTGTCCTTGTCGCCCTCGGGACAAGTGGGTTGCGGTCAGGTTGCTTCGAGAAGACCAACCATTCCGAAAGACTCGGCGATTACCCAGACGAAGAAGACGGCGTACATGAAGAGGAGGACGTACGCTTCCCACCGCGAGAGTTCGAAACGCGTTCGCATGAGAGTGAACAATGCGATTGTCGAGACTACGAGGTAGGAGAGGAGGGGAACGGCGCGCGAGAAGTTGACGAAGGTCTCCCCCGCGACCAGAATGCCTGCGGGAACAGCGACGAGAAGGTCGAAGACGTTGCTACCGAAGACGTTTGCGACGCTCGTCACGTCGTTCTGCCTCCGAGACGAAACGACGCTCACGACGGTGTCGGGCAGGCTAGTGGCGACGGCGATTGCGGTAAGACCCCAGACAAAGCTCTCCGTTCCGAGCGCGTCGCCCAGACCTATTGCGAAACGCAGAAGACCTTCGACACCGAGCGCGATGAGCACGAAGCCGCCGAAAAGTGCGAGCCACTGCTTGCCGACGCGTACTTCCTCGACACGTTCAGCGTCGTGGTCCGCCGTGTCGGCGTACTGCAGGAAGATGTACAGACCGTAGACAGCGATGGGAACGATAGCGAGTCCGCGCGTGACGTTTCCGCCGACGCCGAACTCGGTGTTCGCGGGGAAGTAGATAACTGCGAGCGAGAGCGTGAGTATGAAGACTGCAACGGCTAAGAGGTAGAACTGAGCCTCCTTGTAGACGAGGTTGGGTGTCGCGTTGAGCGTGCCGTCGCTTGCGAGCGCGGCTACGGCAGGTATTACGAGTATGTTGAATATGGCGGAGCCGACGATGACAGCGACGCCGAGTTCGAACTCCTGATGCAGGAGAGGCGCGAAGACGGCGGTGAGGAGTTCGGGCATGCTCGAACCGATTGCGACGATTACGGCACCCTGCACGACGGGCGGGAGGGCGTAGTACGCGGCGAGCCTGTCCGCTGACCTTTCGAGGCGTATCCCCCCTACCCAGACAAGCGCGGCGGAGACTATGCCGATGGCGACGAGTGTGAGCATGTTTCCAAGTCGTGCTACCACGGTAAATAGGTTAACAGACTCGAACGGCTCCGGACTGCTGTCCCCACCGGCGTGTTTTTGTGTTTGTGTACACAAACACATGCCCACGAAGACGATAGGTGTCAGGGAGGACGTGTACGAGCGTCTGTCGGCGGAGAAACGCGACGACGAGAGCTTCAGCGACGCCATCGAGAGACTCGTGGACGAGACACGGTCGGACTGGAGAAGGTCCTTCGGAAAGCTTGCTGAGGAAGGCGACGAACTTGAGAGGGTGACCAAAGAGCAGAGAAGCGACCTGTCGGACTCAGTCGCCGAGAGTTAGGACGAAACCGTGAAGAATCTGAAATGAAGCTTCTCGATACCCCCTTTCTCGTGGACCATCAGCGTGGTGACGCGAGCGTGGCAAGCTTCTTGGAAGAGCAAGAGAAGAAGAACGAGACAGTCGTCACCTCGACGATAAACCTGAAGGAGATATCTGTGGGAAAGATGCTCGTCGAGGAGCCGACTCCGAGATTCGACGAGATTCTCGGTGACTTCGGATGGCTGGAAGTAGAACCCTTCAAGGAGGAACATGCTCTCGAAGCGTCTCGGATAGAGGCGGAGATGCGCGAGTCCAACGACTACGACCTGAATCTTTCAGCCGACATTCTTATCGCAGGTACTGCCCGGAAGATGGACGCGGCTGTCGTCACGCGTAACATATCCGACTTCGAGAGAACCGGCGTGGAAACCGTGATGTACTGATTACCGCATAACTGCTAAATAGTTTCATGAGGTACTCCGACCGATGTGCGGAAGGTACACCCTGCGCGTCTCCGGCGACGAACTCGCCGAGAGGTTCGACGGTTCGCTCGTCGTTGGGTTGGAATAGATTACTCGTCCTTCGTATACAGGTTCACGTCGTGCGTGTTGTACGGAATCTCTATGCCGTTCTCCTCGAACCTCTTGTATATTTCGCGGTTGAGTCGGTGACGGACCTTGCCTTCCTGTTCGGGGCTGTGCACCCAGCAGACGAGTGTGTAGTTCAGCGCGGAGTCGCCGAAGCCGACGAAACGCGGTCTCGGCTCCGGACTGTCCGGCACTATCTCCTCGTCCTCGGCTATCTCGACGAGTATCTCTTCGAGAAGGTCTATGTCGGTCCCGTACGCCACACCCACGTCTATCTTGAGACGTGTCTTCCTACGGGGTGCCGACCTGTTGACGACGCGCTCTTCGTTGAGCATCGAGTTCGGAACGGTTATCTCTATGTTGTCACGTGTCCGGAGAGTTGTCGAACGTATGCCGACGGCGACGACGGTACCCGCGTCTCCGGTGTCGAGTTCGAGGTAGTCACCTATCGTGTACGTGTCGTCTACGTAGAGAGCCAATCCACCCAAGAAGTTACCGACGCTCTCCTTCGCGGCGAAGCCGAGAGCGATTCCTGCGATTCCTGCCGCGCCGAGAATCGGCGATATGTTGTAGTTCCAGAGGACGAGTAGTGCCGCGACCGAGGTTACTATTACGACAAGCGTCCAGATGTTGGAGAAGACGGGTGCGAACTCGTAGGCACGTCCTCTGTCGTCCGACGCCTTGCCCTCCTCGTTTATCTTCTTGACGATGATGTTGACTACCCTGTTGAGGTAGAATGCCCAGACGAGTATGATGACCGAGATAGCGGGCTTGCCGACGAAGGTCGAGATCTGCTCCTGCGTCAGAAACGTGTTCTCGGTCACCGATGGGATGCTTGCAAGAACAGAGAAACCCACCAACGAGACGGTGGTCACGAGAGGTATGTGCAGGTTGCTCACGACTATCGAGTCGTAGTCGGTATCAGTCCTGTCGGTATAGGTTCTGAGATACCTGACGACCACGAAGTTCATCACGGCACCCGCGGAGACGGAAAGAAGAAGTACGAGCAAGGTCGCACCGTACGCGTTCTCCATCAGAGAGCTTACTGTTTCGACAGCCATGACGACTGTAGACTCCGGCAGATAATAATGCTTGCTAACAGACGTGAAAACTATCTTTCGTTTTCGCGCTTTCCCTCTTCTTCGTTCTCCGGTCGGTACTCCCACGAAGGCGCGGGTCCGTAGAGGTATCCGTCGGCGTCGTCGGCGTACGGCATCGCGTAGTCGGGCGTCTCAACGAGTTCGAGAAACATTCCCCACGGCGTCCTGCAGAAGACGTAGGTCAGACCTTCCGTCGGTCCGTCTTCGTTCGTATGCGGTCCGTCGAGCAGTTTGACGTCTTCGTGTTCGGCGAGCGCGTCGGTCGCAGTTTCGATGTCTCCGACCTGTATACCGATATGCGTCGCACCGACATCGGAGATAGGAGACACGTCCTCACGCTGGTCGGGCGCGTCCCACTCGAACAGTTCAAGATTGGTTGTCGGTCCGCATCTCAGCATCGCAAGCGAAGCCGTCGCGTCGGGATGGACGCCAAGTCTACGCTCCATGCTGTCACCGCCGGGGTCACCGAACGGTCCTTTGCGGTAGAGGAGTTCGGCACCGACGCATTCGACGAAGAAACCGACTGCCTCGTCCAAGTCGGGGACAGTGACGCCGACGTGGTGGACGTTCGTGGCTGTCGGTATCTTGTTCCGTTCCATACAGCAGACATCCGCGCACACGGGAAAACTTTTGTTCTTGGGTCGGTATCGCGTTTCTTGATGATGAGCAGGATGACTGACAAGAGTGGCAGATACCGGATTACGTCGGCTAAGCCATGTCCTCTCCAATATCGTCGAACGGATATTACGTTTCTGGTGTCCGAGTTCTCGTAAGGAGGTAGAACGGGAAGTGGGTTAGGGAGTAGGAAGGGGTGGTGGGGTCGGGATGGTGGACAACGGAGACAGATACGCCGCGGCTCCATGGACAGAACCGCTCTCGTACCCGGTCCGTGCCGCGGGGTTCCGATTCGTTTGGAGGGTACCGGTTTACCCGCGGACATACATACGTTGGAGATGTTGTTCCAAAGTAGTTTCGTAAGCCAAAATAAGTTTTTTAGTTAACCCGTCTTCCGGTTCGTCCGTCGGGCACCTTCCGACGCACGAGTTACCGTCATAGATAACTACCACCACGAACTAAGGCGTCCATGGAAAGAGACTACGACGTAATCGTCGCGGGTGCGGGACCTGCGGGGCTACAGTGCGCCCGCGACGTAGCCGCAAGGGGATACGACGTTGCGGTACTGGAGCGAGAGGACGAGAACGACTTTCCAAGCACGAGCAACAAATCGACGGGCGGGACGTTTCCTTCGATGATGGCGTCTTTCGGCATACCCGACGATGTGGTGATGAAGTTCACCGACAAGGTCGTCTTGGAGTCGCCCAACTCGCACTACACGCAGGAGCATCCCGGTGCTGTGCTAGAGTTCGCGGAGTTCAAGCAGTTCCTCGTGGACGACGCACGCGAAAAGGGCACGGAGTTCGTCTTCGGGACGCAGGTTTCGGAGCCTCTCGTCGAGGATGGTCAAGTTACCGGCGTCCGTTGTGCGGGCGGCGACGAGATAACCGCATACCTCACCGTAGACGCAACAGGACCGGGTGCTGTTCTGGCGCAGAAAGTCGGTGTCGTGGACTTGGAAAGGACGAACCAAGCCGTCGGCGTCGAGTACGAGTACGAGGGCGTAGACCTGAATCCGGAGGGGTATGCCAACCTGAACGGTGCGATGATGCTCCGCCTCGACCACGGCATCGCGCCCGGCGGCTACGCTTGGATATTCCACACGGGCGGCGACACGGCGAAGGTCGGCGTCTGTTACATACAGAACGAACGTTACCACGACTTCGACGACGGGAAGACGATAGACGACTACCTGCACGACTGGCTCGACGAAGACCCACGTTTCGAGAACGCAGAACGTATCGGCGAGAACCACCACAGAGGCTCTGCGCACATACAGGAGCCTCAGGGCATGAGCACAGCGGGGTTCATGGCTGTGGGCGATACCGTGCCGTCTGTTGACCCTGTCTGGGGAGAAGGCATAAACAAATGCATGCGGTCCGGAAGGATGGCTGCTGTGACAGCCGACAAATGTCTCACGGCTGGCATCGACGTTTCGGAGGAGACTGTCTCGACCTACGACGACCTTTGGCACGACGAGGTCGCGCCGCGTGTTGGTTCACGTCTCACGATGACGCGCCTCCTTTACCTCGTCTCTAACGACAGGTACGACAGGCTGATGAAGGACCTCAACAGTGCAGACGACGAGACGTTGAAGAAGGCGAACAACGGCAGTAAACGCGCCATAATGAAGCTCCTGCACTTAGGAGACATACCCACGCTGATGAAGTTCGGCAAGCAACGGATGAGCGGCTGAGAGTCGGGTATTGGACGCGTACGACGACTACCTCTCTACTTTGGCTTCGACATCGACACCCGTCACGTCGAAAGCCGCTCCTCCTTCGTCGCCTTCGCCGACCTCGACCTCCCATCCGTGGGCGTCGGCGACCTGTTTGACGATGTACATTCCCAGACCGGTTCCGTCGTCGCGTGTCGAGTAACCGGCTTCGAGCACACGGTCACGTTCGTCCTCGGGTATACCGTCTCCGTCGTCCACGACACGGAAGCCGTCGCTGTCGGGTGCTTCGGTAACCGTTACAGTCACGTCGTCGCCACCGTGTTCGACGGCGTTCTTGATGAGGTTGTCGAGGAGGAGACGTAGCTTGCCTTTGTCTGCGAACACCTCCTTGTCCGTCTCGACACAGAGTTCTGCGTCCCCGGTCGGCGTGTTGTTCCAGCAGTCATCGACGACAGACGGGATGGAAACGTCCTCGGTTTCGTGTATCCCGTCCACGTCGCGTGCAAGCGACAGAAGGTCGTCGGTTAGCTGTTCCATACGCTCGACTGCGTCACGACAGCTATCGAAGTAGTCCGTGTCGCCCGTCTCCTCCGCCAGCTGGAGGTTACCGTTGAGCACCGTAAGAGGACTCCGCAGGTCGTGCGAGACGACGCTTGCGAAGTCGTCGAGACGGTCCTTCTGACGCTTGAGCCTGTCCTTCGACCTCTGACGTTCGAGTTCGTAGCTTATCCAGTTGGAGACGAGTTCGACGAGCGTACGCTCGAACTCCGTGAAAGGCTCTTCGCGCTGTTCCGTGTCGGCGAAGCAGACGGTGCCGTGTAACTCTCCGTCCACCTTGAGCTTCGCACCCACGTAACAGCCGAGTCCGAACTCGTCGTATGCTTCTTGTCCGACCTTGTCGTCCTCCGACGCCATCTGAACAGCCAGCAGACCTCTGCCGTCTATCGTCTCGCGGCAGTACGACTCTTCGAGCGGATACGTCTTGCCCGGCTGTAGCTTGTCGTGGTCGCCACGAGCGTTAGTAACCGTCTGTGTCTCAGACTGCTCGTCGATATCCGTGACGAAGGCGTAGGAAACACCGAGCCTGCTCCTGCACGATTCGAGAACCATCTCTATCTTGTGCTCGAAAGACAGGTCCGGGTCCGCGGTTATCTCGTAGAGTTCACGCACAGCCTTGTTGTTGCGCAGAAGCTCAAGTTCGCGCTCCTTCCTTTCGGTGATGTCACGTATACTGCCCCTGAGACGGACAATCTCGCCGTTCTCGTAGACAGGTTCGCCGCTAGCACGTATCCAACGGAGTTCGCCTTCAGCGGTGATGAACCTTAGCTCTTCGTCGTACGGCTCGCCGTCGTCGCGGCATCTTTCGACGGCGCGTCTTATTTCTTCCCTGTCTTCCGGATGGTAGAACTCGATGCCGTCCTCGACAGTCGGTTCGTATTCGTTGGACACGCCGTGTATCCTGTACGTTCCCTCGGTCCATCTCTGTTCTCCCGTCTCAAGGTCCGCCTCCCATCCGCCCGTGTCCGCGATACGCTCGGTCTTATGTAGAAGGTCCTGACTACGTTCGAGTTCGCGCTCACGCTCCTTCATCTCAGTTATGTCGCGTACACTACCCCGTATGTCGGTAACCTCTCCGTCCTCGTACAGGGGTTCGCCTCGGACGTGTACCCAGATGGTTTCGCCGTTAATTACTATACGTAGCTCCTCGTCGAAAGGCTCCCCGTCTTCGCCGCATCTGTCGAGCGCGTCTCTTATCGTGTCCCTGTCGTCGGGGTGGTACGACCTGACAGAGTCTTCGAGCGTAGGCTCGTAGCCCTCCTGCACGCCGAAGATTTCGTACATGCCCGCCGTCCACCGTACCTCGTCGGTTTGTAGGTCGGCTTCCCACCCTCCTGTGTCGGCTATCTGTTCTGTTCCTTTCAGAAGCCCCTGACTGCGTTCGAGTTCCTCCTCGTACCTCTTCCTCTCGGTTATCTCGCGTGAGTTAACGATTACTCCTCCGAATTCGGTGTCTCGCTGGTCGGTCCCCGTTATTTCGAGCCAGACGTACGAGCCGTCGTCACGCTCGTAACGCATCTCGACACTATCTACTGTGTCCTCCGGACCTTCCAACAGCCCAATGAACTTCTCGAAGACGGGTTCCATGTCGTCGGGATGCACGTAGTCGAAGGCGTTGTCGCCTACACGTTCGCCGTGTTCGTGTCCGAGTATGCGCACCGCCGAAGGACTCTGGTAGAGTATCGTCCCGTCCTCGTCGAGATGGGTGAGTATGTCGGACGAGTTCTGTATGAACGTCTCGTACCTTTCGAGTTCCTTCTCGCGCTCCTTGCGTTCTTCTATGACACGCGTGTTGGCTATCACGCCGCCGACCTCCGTGTCGGTCTGGTCGGTTGCGACCGCCTCGACCCATTCGTATGTATCGTCTGAGCGTTCCGACCTGTACTCGACGCGTACCGTGTCTGTGTCGGGGTCACGCAGAACACTCTCGAAAGCCTCCCGCACCTTCTCCTCATCGTCCGAGTGTACGTGCCCGAACGCTCTGCTACCCTCCATCTCCTCGGGTTCGTTCTCGACGCGTTCGGTCGAGGGATTCCTGTAGATTATAGTGCCGTCGTCGTTTATGTGCGTGATTGAGTCCGACGAGTTCTTTATGTACGCCTCGTATCTTTCGAGTTCGCGCTCGCGCTCCTTACGCGCTGTCACGTCCACGAGATAACCGAGGTAGTGGTCGAGTTCGCCGTTCTCGTACACGGACTTGGTTATCTCCATAACCCAACGCGTCTCGCCGTCCTTCGTCGCCACGCGGTACGGGTCTACGCGGACGTTGTCGAGTTCGCCGTTCGCGAGCCTTGCCTCCTGCTCCTCGACACTCTTCAGGTCGTCGTCGTGTATCATGTCGGCGAAGACGGCGTTGTCGTTCTCCATCTCTTGCTTCGTGTAGCCGAGAAGGTCCTCGACGTTCTCCGAGACGTACTCGACGGGCCAGCCTTCCTCCGCGCCCCATTTGAAGACGACGGCAGGTCCCTCGGCGAACATGTCGCGCTCCTCTTCGAGAGCACGCTCCGCCCTTTTGCGCTCGTCGATGTCCATGTGAACACCGACGACGCGTTTTGCGCGTCCGTCCTCGCCGCGCTCGACCACCTGTCCGACGGTACGTATCCATTTCCAGTCGCCTTCGGCTGTACGCATCCTGTACTCGGCTTCGAACCTATCCGTCTCGCCCGCGAGATGCTTCTCCAACCGTCGGTTCACAGAAGGCAGGTCGTCGGGATGTGCGTTCTCCTCCCTGAACTCCATGTCGTAGTCGGCGTCCTCGGACGACATACCAAGCATCTCCGCCCACCGGTCGTTGTACTCGACCTTGTCCGCCTCAACGTCCCAGTCCCAGATACCCAGTTTCGCGCCCTCAACGGCGAAGTTGAGACGCTCCTTCGTCTTCCTGAGTTCCTCCTCACGTTTCTTCCTTTCGCTGATGTCCACGTGCACACCGACGGTGCGTTTTGCGCGTCCGTCCTCGCCGCGCTCGACGACGTGCCCCATACTACGCAACCATTTCCAGTCGCCGTCCGCCGTACGTATCCTGTGCTCGATATCGTACCTCTCCGTTTCGCCCTTGTAATGCTCCTTCAAGCCCCGTTTGAGACGTGGGAGGTCGTCGGGATGGATACGTTCCTCCCAGAAATTCAAGTCTTGTTCGGCTTCTTCGTCCGAGATGCCGAGTATCTCCAAGAACCTGTCGTTGTAAGTCGCCTCGCCCGCCTCGATGTCCCTGTCCCAGATACCGAGGTTCGCACCCTCGACGGCTAAGTCAAGACGTTCGGTCAGACTGCGTAACTCATTCTCACGTTCCTTGCGCTCGGTCACGTCGCGTGAGACGATGAGGAAGCCGTCGAGTTCGGTGTCTCGTCTGTCCGCGACCGACGCTTCAATCCAGATGCTGTTACCGTCGGCACTGTGGAACCTGTACTCGGCGTCCTCGATATTCCCCGGCTCCTCCAAAAGGCTGGAGAACTTGCCCATGATGGTGCCTCTGTCCTCTATGTGCACGAACTCGAAGACGTTGTTGCCGACCGCTTCCTCGGAGTCGTACCCTAAGATACGCTCGGCGGAAGGACTCTGGTAGAGTATCGTGCCCTCCTCGTCCACGAGCGTGACCATGTCGGACGTGTTCTCCACGAGTGCCTCGTACATTTCGAGTTCTTTCTCGCGTTCCTTCCGGTCGGTTATCTCGCGCGAGTTGACGACGAAGCCACCCGCCATCGTGTCTGTGTGGTCGCTTCCGGTCGCCTCGACCCAGACGTAGTCGCCGTCTGCGTTTCTGAGCCGGAACTCGACCTCCTTGTTGTCTATGTCAGGCTCGTTCAGAACCGAGTAAAACTCCTCTATCATTCCCTCCCTGTCGTCGGGATGCACGTAGTCGAAGACGTTGTCGCCGACGGTCTCGTGCTGTTCGTAGCCGAAGACGCGTTCGACCGAAGGACTCTGGTAGAGTATCGTTCCGTCCTCGTCGAGGTGCGCGATAACGTCGGAAGCGTTCTCTATGAACGTCTCGTACCTTTCGAGTTCTTCCTCACGTTCCTCGCGCCCGGTTATGTCGTACGACAGACCCACGACGCCCGTAACCGTGTCGCCGCCGTTCCGTAGGGGTTCGTACCACGTCTCGAACGTCCGTCCGCTGTTCTCGACGGTCGCCTGTACCGACTCGCCTTCGAGTGCGCGCTCGGCATGTTCACAGACCTCGGGCATACCGTCGTACAGTTCGAATACCGACTCGCCGACGACCTCGCCCGGTTCCAGACCTATCCCGTCCAAAGCCTTGCCCTGCGAACGCGTGAAGACACCGTCTTCGTCGAGAGCGAAAAGGACGACCGGGACGTTCGACAGGACCGTCTCAAGCATCTGCTGTTGCTCTGTCAGCTCCCTCTCGCGTCGTCTCCTCCCGGTTATGTCGGTCGAGACGGCGCAGACGGCGTACGGTTCGCCTTCTTCGTCGAAAACCGGGCTTTTGAGAGTTAGATGTGTCCGCGTACCGTCGGGCGTGGGCACCTCCTCCTCGACCTCGATGGTCTTGCCCTCCTCAAATACACGTCTGTCGCTCTCACGGAACCTCTCGGCTACCTCGTCGGAGAATATGTCGTAGTCGGTCGCGCCAATCGCTTCGTCGTGGTCGAGACCGACCGCTTCCCTGCAGTTCTGGTTCATCAAGACGTACCTGCCTTCTGTGTCCTTCATGAAGACGGAGGCGGAGACGGTGTCGAGAACGGCGCGGAGTTTCTTCGATGTTTCGCGCAGTTCGCGTTGCGTTCCGCCGCATCTCCACGGCGTTTCTGACACGGTTTGCGAGAACTGTGTACTGGTCGATACCCGACTCCTTCTGGAGGTAGTCGGTGACTCCAGCCGAAATCGCTTCGCTCGCTACTTCCTCGCTACCTTTTCCTGTAAAGAGAATAAACGGCAGTTTCGGACAGCCGTCGCGTACCTCTTCGAGTAAATCCAGACCGTCCATGCGCGGCATCTCGTAGTCGCTTACCACACAGTCGATACCTGTGTCGTTCTCCAGTCTTTCGAGAGCCTCCTCCGCGTCCGTCTCCGTCTCCACCTCTATGTCGTCGTCTTCTTTTTCGAGAAACTCGGCGACCATATCCCCGAATCCGGGTTCGTCATCGACGTGAAGAACCCGTACCGTCGGGTCACCGGTCCCCGAGTGCGTAGCAGTAACCCCCATCCGCTCTACCTCACGGCGTCGGTTATCCAACCTGCCAGATTCGAGAACTGTTTGAGGTCTATCTCCTTCCTCACGTGTCCGGTCACTCCGTCGTTAACCGCTGTGTTCGGGAACTCCTGCCGCGAAGTACCCGTGAAGAATACAAACGGCAGAGTCGGGTTCTCCTCCCGCACCGCCTCGTGAAGCCCGACTCCGTCCATCGCCATGCCGGGCATGCTACAGTCGCTTATCACGCAGTCGAACTCGTCTTCTTCGAGACGTTCGAGAGCATCGACAGGGTCTGTCTCGGTCTCGATATCGAGACGGCTTTCCGTCTTGCTCAGGTACGTCGAGGCTATCTCCACGAACTCCGACGAATCATCGACGTGTAGCACGCTTATCTTTCCGTCTTCCTTTTCGTCCGGTTCTGTCACGACACCGTCCCCCGCCTCGGGACTCTTTCGGGACATGTTACTCGGCATACTCGTTCACCTCACGTAAGTACCTTCGTAACCGTTGTCCAAACCGTCGTCCACTGTGTGGTTCTTCATGCCTATGCATGGTTACATAGGAGTAAAGCGTATCCCACTTGTTAGATAAAATCTCTCACGCGGAAATTTATATGAATAAATCCCCGTCTTGCGCGCCCCGAAAAACCCCCGTACTGGGGTTACACGTCGGTCAGAACCTCGAAACGCGCACCGTCGAGCGTCTCAGCGTCTCCGACACGTATGTCCCATCCGTGAGCCAGCACAGTCTGACGGACGCTCGCAAGTCCCATACCCGTCCCCTTCGAACCGCTCTTTGTACTGAAGCCGGGCTTGAAGATATCGTCCCGTTTCTCCTCGGGTATGCCCGGTCCGTCGTCCTCGTAGTAGAAACCTTCGTCCATCTCGCCTATCCGCACCTCCGTATCGCCGTCTTTCGCATCGTGTTCCACCGAGTTGCTCACGAGGTTTTCGAGTATACGTCGCAAAGCCTCCTCGTCGCACTCGACACGCGGCGAGTTCTCCACCTCAATGGTGAGTTCGGATGCCTGAACGGTCTCCGAAACCGTCTCGACGGCTTCTTCGAGACGTACCTCCTCCGTCTCGCCGATTACCTCGCCGGTCCGGAGAACGTCGGTCATGTCCGCGAGGAGTTCTTCCATCCTGTCGAGTGCCGTGAAAGACCTCTCGACGTGTTCGGTTTCGCCGGTTTCGACCGCCATCTCAAGCCATCCTCGGACGGTGGTGAGCGGTGTGCGCATGTCGTGTGACAGAAAGCCCGCTACGTCTTCGAGGAGTTCGTTGCGTCTCTTTATCGTCTTTTCGCGTTCCTTGCGTTCTGTGATGTCGCGCGCCGAGGCGACGACAGAACTCACCTCGCCTTCCTCGGTGACCGGTCTGAACACCCCGCTAACGGTCGCTGTCGCCCCGCCCGGACGGACGTGTTCGGCTTCGAACTCGACGTACTCTCCGTCGCCTGCGCGCTCCGTCCATCTTCGCGCGTCGGCACGGAGTTCGTCGTCGGTCTGCCACCACGAGGTCTCCCAGAAAGGCTCCCCGACAACGTCGTCGGATTCGTCTTCGGTGTACCCCATAGCCGTGCTGTTTATCCTGAGCACCGTGCCGTCGGAGTCGAGAAGACCGACGAGCATCTTCGGGTCCTCGAAGACCGCCTCGAAACGCCTCTCGTTCTTACGTAGTTCGCGCTCGCGCTCCTTACGTTCGGTAACGTCGCGCGCAACACCGACGACACCCTCGAATCCGGCGTCGGATATGAGACGTGTTAGCGTGTATTCGAGGACAGCGTGTCCGTGCCCGGGAAACTCGTTCTCCACCTCGCCGTGTATCTCCTTGCGGTCGCCTTCAAGGAGTTCTTCGTAGGTGCCTTCGGACAGCGAGGGGACGAGACTGCTCTTCTCGCCTTCGAGTTCCTCGGGCGTCATGCCGTAGAAGTCAGCGAGGTAGTCGTTGACGACGACGAAACGTCCTTCTTCGTCGTCAACAAGCCGCCTCGTGCATCGAGTTGACCATCTGTCGGTATCTCAGAAGCTCTCTTTCGTACTCCTTTTCGTCGGTAACGTCGTGGAACTGGGAGAAGACAGCCATCGTCTCGTCCGACTCGTCGGTTATCACACGGTTGTGCCATTCGCAGACGACCTTTTCGCCGTCCTTTGTGACGTTCTCGTTGATGCTGTGGTAGCCGCCCGCGTCCTCCGAGGAGGCCTGTCGACGACCTCTGCGACCTCCTCGCTCGTCGGACTCCGGGCACGCTGGGTCTTTCCCACGACTCGCCTTCGAGTTCCGACTCCTCGTAGCCGAGTATCTCCTCCGCGCGTTCGTTCATACGTACGAGACGGAACTCGTCGTCCCACTCCACGACACCGAGCGGCGACTTCTCGAAGAACAGGTTCAGACGTTTCCGGCTCTTACGGAGTTCGCGCTCGTTCCGCCGCATCTCCACGGCGTTCCTGACACGGTTTGCGAGAACTGTGTACTGGTCGATGCCCGACTCCTTCTGGAGGTAGTCGGTGACCCCCGCAGATATCGCTTCGCTCGCTACTTCTTCGCTACCCCTGCCCGTAAAGAGAATGAAAGGAAGGTCAGGCTGTGTCTCGCGTACCTCTTCGAGTAACTCCAGACCGTCCATGCGCGGCATCTCGTAGTCGCTCACCACGCAGTCGAAGTCGCCGTCAGCCAGAAAACCGAGCGCGTCCTCCGCACGCGTCACTGTGCTCTGCCTGGATACGGTCGTCCACACGTTGAAGGAACTCGGAGACGAGTTCTGCGAAATCGGGTTCGTCATCGACGTGGAGAACGCGAATCTCTGACAGCATGACTTAATGTATATTAAAACTGACCAATAAAAACCCACCGGTAGTTTCAAGATATGAACCGCGTCACGGTAGCAGGTCAACAAAAGAAGCACACTCACGGCTGTACGTCTCGACGAGGGTGCGAAAGGCGTGAAAAATTTTCACTTGGTCACTTCTTCTATGCGTATGGCAAGGTCCGCGAACTGCCGCGGGTCTATCTCCTTCTCCATATGTGTCGTCGCGTCGTAAGAGACGGCTTCCTCGGGGAACTCTTCCCTCGAAGTTCCGGTGAAGAATATGTAAGGCAGGTCAGGGTGGTCGCCACGGACCTTCTCGTGTAGCTCGACGCCGTCCATATCCATGTCGGGCCTGTCTGCCAGTCGCTTATTACGCAGTCGAACTCCTCCTCTTCGAGGCGTCCGGGAACCTCCGTAGGGTCCGTCCGCGTCTCTATGTCGAGCTTTTCGCTGTTCTTCCGGAGGAAGGTCGAAGCCATCTCGACGAACTCGGGCGAGTCGTCTATATGGAGAACCTTGAGCTTGTCGTCAGACGAGCCGTTCTCGGGTTCGCCCGTGTTCGTTCCAACATCGTTTCTTCTCATCCTGACTATACATTAGTTGCGTAGGGATATAGTCTGTGTCACTTGATGAATAAACCGCGTCTGAGAAGTGCTTATTTGAATAAGTCACTCGTCGAACATGAGGCTGAGAAGTTTGCGCTGTCCTGCCTTTATGTTCTCCGTCACCGTCGGCTGTGTAACGTCGAGCTGTTCGGCGATGTCCTGTCCCGTGCTGTCGCGCGGCGAGTCGAAGTAGCCGCTGTAGTACGCTGTCTGTAAGGTCTCTAACTGACGCTGTGTAAGCTCCTCCTTGAGCCTGCCCTTGAAGCCGCTCTCCGTCTGGAACTCCTTCTCTTTGTTGCGTGTCGAAAGAACGTCCACATCATCGTACTCGCCCTCTATCATCGAGAGGAACGACTTGACCGACGCGTACTTCGGTAGTTCGACGAGCAGGTCAGCCGCGTCCTCGGTCGCGCTCAGTTCCATCAGCGTGCCGCTCCTGTCGAGTATCTGCTCGAAGAACGATATGTCGCCCACGATGGAGTAGACCTCCGCGTCGCCGCGCGTCGTGATATGGCTGTACGACTCGACGAGCGGCGTCCTCTCCGCGACCTCGTCTACCGTTTCGCGCCGCTGCTCGGTGTCCTCGCCTTCGCACTCGACGGAGACGTAGACACGATGGGAGCCGTCCTGCTGTGTCGTCGCGTTCTCGAACGTGACCGTGCCACCGACGGCGGAGGCGAAACGGACCGCGGGAAAAGCAGGGTCGCCGACACGGAAACGTATCTCTGTCACTTGGTCCGAGACGAGCGCGGTCTTCGTCTCGTACGTGTTTATGGCGTGACCGACAATGTTTCCTATGTCCTTGACAGCGGACCAGATATGGTCTTCCTCGTCTATCGTCTCGTCGGAGTAGGCTGTGAGGACGCCGTACATCGAAGACTTGTGCAGAATAGGGACGCGCATCACGGACCGGAAGCCGTAACGGAGAGCCTGCTCGCGCCAAGGTTCGAGCGGTGGTTCGCCGCGGAGGTCGGTCACGAGGCTCGGTTCCCTGCTCCTAGCAACCTGCTTCGCCATGTCGGTCCCGCCGTTGTCTTCGAGTCTTCTGAGATACTCGGCGTCCGTCGAGTACTCCGGCACCATCTCGTCGCCCGACTCGACGTACTTACCCATCCACGCGAACTTCACGAAGGGCGAATCGACAAGCTGTCTGCATACCGCCTGCTCTATCTCGGTGCGCGTCGTCGCGCTCAGGAGCTTCTGGCTCGTACTGAGAATAGTCCGCAGAATCTCTTCGAGTTTGTCCGCGCGCTCCTCGTGCATCCGAAGCTCATCAGTCGTCTCTTCGACAGTCGTCTCGTACTCCGAGAGGACGAGACACGACTCGACCATCGACGTAGCCGACCGTACGACCGACCTGTCCATCCCGGTGAGTCCGGCGTCGTCAGGGAGGAAGACGAGTAGCACACCGTGCCGGTTCACCGTCTCCGAGATGACAGTACCCACGGAGTCGGGTACCCCGTCGGGTAACGTGTCCGAGGGTTCGTACGACGAGCCGTCGGAGTAAGCGTCCCAAGCGATATCCTCCGCGGAACTCAGAAACGCTTCGTGGTCGGTATCGGAGTCGGAGTGGTGGACTACCGGTTCCATGCTTCCGGAGTCGTCCTCGAACGTCCAGACGGACGCGAGTAAGGGTGAACAGACATCCGAGACAGTCTCGACGAGCTTACCCAAGACCTCTTCCGGCTCCGACCCGGTTCCGTCCACGCTGTCCATGAGTTCGTCGAGTGCCCCGGCGTGACGGCTCGACTTCTCCTCTTGGTCTGCGTGCATTGTCTATAATAATAGATTTGGTGACATATCAAGCTTGGGGCGAACTCAGACTTCGTTCTTACGGTGTATCATAACCAAAAGAGCACATAATGATAAACGGATTACTGTATTCCCATATACGGATGTAGGACACCCCCACACGGCGGGAGGTAGTACTAAGATGTATGGAAGCGCGCGAGACGAGCGGACAGAACAGACAGGGTACGAGAGCCGGGAACTACCGTAGACACGGCTTCCGGCACGGTGCGGGTTTCGTCACGTTAGGCGTCGCGCTCGCTTTCTTGGTCGGTCTCGCGTCGTTCCTCCTTTCCGAGAGCAACCTGTACACGTTGCTCGTTTCGAGACCAGAGGTTCTTCCGTCGGTCGGTTTTGCCGCGGTTGCGTCTTTACTCCCCGCGTCTCTGGTCGCCGTCTACGTCTGGTTCTCCGACACCGACGACAGGCTTTCCGTCCCCACACTCGTAGCAGGATTCGGTCTCGGTGCTCTCGTCACCGTGTTCGCGGGCGAGATGAACGTCGTCGCTTTCGGATGGTTCGAAACGGTACCCGCATTCGGTGCCGTCTTCTTCTTCTACCTCTTCGTCGGTCCGTTCGAGGAAGGTATGAAGATGCTCGCCGTCTACCTCCATCCCTCGGGCGTACGGTTCGACAGAGCGGTACAGTACGCCGTCCTGGGTGCCTTCGTAGGTCTCGGGTTCGCCTTCGTCGAGAACCTCCTCTACATCACGTCGAACGCGGTCTTCGGCTGGGAGACGTTGGCGGACGCCGCTGTCGGAAGGTCTGGCATCAGTCCGCTACACGTCGTCCTCTCAGCGGTCGCTGGCTACTACATCGGCAGAGCGAGACGCGGCGACGGATACGGTGTCGTCACAGCGGTAAATGGTCTCGTGACGGTCGCCTTCCTCCACGCGACATACAACACGTTGGTTTCGAGCCTCGAAACGTCGAGCACCGGCGGCGCGCAGGCACTCGGAGGGAACACAGCCGTCGTCGTCGTCGGCTTCTTCGTCGTAATCCTCTACCTTCTGGAGAGCATGTTACGCGGAAGCAGGCTCGAAAACAGCCGTGAGGCGGAGGATACGGGACTCGGAAGCCACGCCAACGCTGACTGACACGGGCGGTAAGCAACGGCGGAATATCGTCTGTTCCTCGTGTTCCGTGGACGGGATTTATGTTGTAGGACGCCCACTCACACGTATGAACGTCAAGGAGTCGGACCTCCCCGGCGTCGGCAAGAAGTTCACGCTCGAAGCCGACGACACCGAGATTATAATAATACTCCACAACACAGGGAGGCGTGAAATCTTCACGCGCGAAAGCCCCGACGATGACTCGGAGAAGGTTCTCGAACTCAGCGACAAGGAGTCGCGTCTCTTCGCATCGATTCTCGAAGGTGCCTACTTCCAGCCCGTCGCCGACGACCCGATAGAGGCGACTTTGACGGACGACGAGAACCTGATAGAGTGGCTGACCGTCGGAGACGGTTCGTCGCTCGTCGGCAAGACGCTCGCCGAAGCCGACATACGTGACCGCTACGGTGTCTCCGTCATCGCTGTACAGGGCGAGGATACCGTCCCTAATCCCAAACCCGACACGGTAATCGAGGCTGGTCAGACGCTCGTACTCGTCGGACCCGAGGAAGGGTACGAGGAACTCAAGGATGCGTCAGAGGGAGACAGCGACGAAGACGGCGACGCCTGAGAATGGCGGAGATACTCTTAGAGGTCGGCGTCATGTTCACAGCTGTCGCCCTCGCTGGTGCGACAGCACTCCGTCTCGGGCAGTCTGTCATACCGTTCTACATCGTCGCAGGCGTCCTTCTCGGTCCGTTCGTCCTCGGAAGGAGCGACGCGTGGTTCGGCGTCGAACTTCCGTATATGACAGCCAACGAGTTCGTGGAGGTCGGTGCCGAACTCGGAATCGTCTTCCTTCTCTTCTTCCTCGGCTTGGAGTTCTCGCTTGACCGTCTTTTAGCGAACAGCGACAGGATGGGTAAGGCAGGTACAGTAGACCTGCTCAATCTCGTCGTCGGATTCGGCGTCGGATACGCCTTCTTCGGCGAACTGATGCCCGCTATCCTCATCGGAGGCGTCGTCTACATCTCTTCGAGCGCGATAATCACGAAGTCGCTCATCGACCTCGGATGGATAGCGAACGACGAAAGCGAACCCATGCTCGGCATACTCGTCTACGAGGACCTGTTCATCGCGCTCTACCTCGCCGTCGTCTCCGCCCTCCTCTTAGGGAGCGGCGGTGTTTCGGACGCTGTCACCGACATAGGCGTCTCCGTCGGCTTCATCCTCGTTCTCCTTGTCGCCGTTTACGTCGGCACGTCGTACTTCCAGCGTCTCTTAGACGTTCAGTCGAACGAGGCGACCGTCCTACGCGCAGTCGGCGTCACGGTCCTCGTCGCGGGCGCGGCACTCGCTCTCGGAGTGAGCGAGGCTGTCGCCGCCTTCTTCGTCGGCATGGCTTTCAGCAGTACCGAACACGTCGATGACATCGAACACCTACTCTCGCCTGTGCGCGATGTATTCGCCGCCGTATTCTTCTTCTGGATAGGTCTGGAGACCGACCCGACTCTCGTCGTCCCAGTCGCCGGGCTTCTGGTCGTCGCTGTGCTCGTCACAGCACCGACGAAGTTCGGCACCGCCTTCGTCGGCGCGCGTTTCTACGACCTCGACACGAAGAGGTCCACACGTGTCGGTCTCGGAATGGTGACACGCGGCGAGTTCTCGCTCATAATCGCCGCCGTCGCCGTGAGTACGGAAGGCGTCTTCGACACGCCCGCCGTGACGGAGACTGTTCCGGCTTTCGCGGTCGCTTACGTGCTCGTGATGAGCGTTTTAGGTACTATGCTGATGCAGTACTCGGGATGGTTCGAAAGGCGCGTAGTCGGGCGTCTTGAGAGCGAAGCGAAGGCGTAACGTCTCGGTCCCCCCTCGACTCCTGCGCTTGTCACGACACCCTTTCGGCGCGCTTGTCCTCCTCCTTCATCTCGCGGAGACATTCGAGCACTTCGCCCTCGTCGTAACGACCTTCGTGTATCCCTTCCATCTCGGTGACCGAAGGGGGAGGCTCGCTGGCTGTCTTACCGTCGTCCTCGCGGGTGTTCGTCATTTCTCGACCATCCAGTAGGTGACGCTCGAAAGCCTCTCGCCGCCGACGCTCTGTGCGGCGTCGTCGATGCTTCTGAAGCCCTTCGCAAGCGTCTTAGGAATTGCGCGGTACAAGCCGAAAGGTACGACGAAGTCGTCGCGCCTCTCGACTAGTTCGACGCCCGCACCCTCGACGACCTCGCTCACGTCGTCCTCGGAGTAGAGCCTGCTACCCATCGGAAGGAAACGGTTGTAGACGACGCGCGCGCTCTCCTTGTTGAACGTGTCGAAGACGACGCGTCCTTTCGAGACACGCGCCATCTCGCTCAGGTACGCGACGGGTTCGTCCACGAGATGGAAGAAACGCATGCCTAAGACGAGGTCGAACGTGTCGTCGGGGAACGGGAGACGTTTTGCGTCACCGCGCAGGAACTCAACGCCCAAGCCGCGTTCGCGCGCCTTCCCGACACCTTTCATCAGCATCGGCTTGCTGATATCTACACCCGTCACCTCCGCTCCGCTCTCGGCGAGTTCGACGGCGAAACGTCCCGTGCCGCACGCGACTTCCAAGACACGGTCGCCCTCTATGTCGTCCACGAGGTCGAAGAGCGCGTCCTTCTCTCCCTCGTCCACGAGTTCGCCGCCGCGCGAGAAACGCCAGTCGTCGTACTCCTCGGCGGTCTCGTCCTGCTGGTACCATTCGCGTCCTTTCACACGGTTATCTCGTTCGGGTTCGTATAAAAAACTGGGGTTCCGGTCAGCCAAAAAGCACGAAGGATTCTTCCGTTACGGTAGCGTAACACGGTGTATGTACGACGGTTCCGCTTGTCGCTCGGCAGAGACGGTTTCGAGGAGCGGGCGCAGAGACTGTAAAGCTTTATCTGCCTCTGTTACGCATTCCTCCCCATGGGACAAAACATAACCGAGAAGATAGTCTCGGAACATCTCGAAGAGGGCGAGATGGAGCCGGGCAACGAGATAGGAATCGAAGTCGACCAAGTTCTTTCGCAGGACACGACGGGGACGTTCGTGTGGCTCCAGTTCGAGGCACTCGGCATAGACGAACAGAAGACCGAAATCGCAGGTCAGTACTGCGACCACCAGACGTACCAGTTCGACTTCAAGAACACCGACGACCACCGTTTCCTCAAGAGCGCGGCGCAGAAGTACGGCGCGTTCTACTCGCGCCCCGGTAACGGCATCTGTCATCAGGTTCACAAGGAGAACTTCGCACATCCCGGAAAGACGCTCTTAGGCGCGGACTCGCACACGCAGACGCAGGGCGGTCTCGGCATGCTGTCGATAGGCGCGGGCGGTCTCGACCTCGCGACGGCGATGGGCGGTTCGCCTTACTACGTCGACATGCCCGAGGTCGTGAACGTGCGTCTCGAAGGCGAACTCCCCGAGTGGGCGACAGCGAAGGACGTCATCCTTGAGATGCTCCGACGCCTCACCGTAAAGGGCGGCGTCGGAAAGGTCTTCGAGTACACCGGTCCGGGCGTCGAGTCGCTCGAAGTTCCTGAGAGATGCACCATCGCGAACATGGGCACCGAACTCGGCGCGACATCGTCGGTATTCCCGAGCGACGACAAGACGAAGGACTACCTACGCAGGCTCGGACGCGAGGACGACTTCGAGGAACTCCTCCCCGACGAAGACGCGGAGTACGACGACGAGATAACGATAGACCTCAACGAACTCGTTCCGCTCGTCGCGTGCCCGAGCATGCCCGACAAGGTCGTGCCTGTCACCGAGGTCGAGGGCGAGGATGTCGAACAGGTTATCGTGGGTTCGTGTACCAACGGCGCGTACGAGGACATCAAGGCGTTCGCGGACGCGCTCGACGGAAACGATGTTCACGAGGACGTACATTCCATCGTCGCACCTGCGTCGAAGCAGGCGGCGGAACTCCTTGCGCGCGAGGGCGACGTTGCGAACATGATGGAAGCGGGCGTCAACTGGTCGGAGTCGACCTGCGGCGCGTGTATCGGAATCGGGCACGTTCCGGCGTCCGACTCCATCTCGCTCCGTACGTTCAACCGCAACTTCGAGGGCAGGAGCGGAATCGAGGACGACAACGTCTACCTGTGCTCGCCCGAGGTCGCCGCCGCGGCTTCGGTCACGGGCGAGATAACAGACCCGCGCGACTACGCGGACGAACACGGCGTCGAGGCACCCGGCATCGTCCTCCCCGACGGTCTTGGAGGACACGACCCCGACCTTCTCGACCCTGCGGACGCTGGCGACGACGTCGAACTCAACAAAGGTCCCAACATCGGTAGCGTTCCGCTCGGCGACGAACTCGAAGACACCATCGAGGGCGAGACGATTCTGAAGGTCGGCGACGACATAACGACCGACCACATCATACC
Source organism: Halobacteriales archaeon (assembly GCA_034522195.1). GTDB lineage: Archaea > Halobacteriota > Halobacteria > Halobacteriales > Halorutilaceae > Halorutilus. Next base: position 882,878 of record JAXHLL010000006.1, read on the forward strand.
CGCGACGAGCGACATACTCAAGTTCCGCTCGAACATCGAAAAGCTGAGCGAGTTCACGCTCTCGCGTGTGGACGAGGAGTTCGCGTCGCGCGCGAAGGAGAAGGGCGGCGGATTCATCGTCGGCGGAGACAACTACGGTCAAGGCTCGTCGCGCGAACACGCCGCGCTCTGTCCGATGTACCTCGGTATCGAGGCTGTCGTCGCAAAGTCGTTCGCACGTATACACAAGGCGAACCTCCTCAACTTCGGTCTCCTTCCGCTCACGTTCGTGGACAACGACGACTACGACAAGATAGACGAGGGTGACCAACTCCGCATCGACAACGTCATTGAGGGCGTCGATTCGGACGACGAACAGACGCAACTCGTCGTCGTCAACGAGACGAAGGACGTGGAGATACCTGTCGAACTCGACGCTTCGATAAGAGAGCGCGAGTACGTGCTCGCGGGCGGTAAGCTTCCGCACACGAAGCAACAGGCATAGGGCGAAGAGCGCGAACCCTTCGGAGAAACGCTTTCTGAATATTTTAAAGCGAGTAGACTGTATCTATCCTATGCGCAAAAGCACCGACGAAAACCCGTTCGAGAACTGGCGCGGCGTCGCCGACACCGAAAAGACGGTGGAAGAGCGTATGGAAGAACTGCGCGGCGTAAAATAGCCGGCTATTCGGCGCGCTGACTCGGATGCGGCGTCGGTTCGTCGGGATGCGCTTCCTCGAAATGTTCGCGCATGACTTCCAAAGATTCGCGCTCGCGTTTCCTGCGTTCCTCCTCCGTTATCTCCTCGCATCCGGGCGGAACGTCACGCCCGCGGTCGGTAAAGTAACCTTCGGGCGCGACCCAGTCGTGGTAGAACGGCACGTCGGAGTCGTGTATCATCGAAAGTGCGACCTTCGCGCCGTGTCCTGCGTTTACGATGGTCTGGTGAGGCTGTCCCGCGATACGCCCCGCGACGTACAGACCTTCGACGCCCGTGCGTCCGTCCTCCGTCTCGACGTACGTCTTAGAGCCTTGCTGTGTGGTTTCGAGGTCTAAGGAGTCGACGACGGAAGCGTCAGCCCACGAAGCGACGACGACATAGTCGGCTGTGTGGTCGCCTTCGTCGGTACGGACGACGAAGCCGTCGCCGTCCGCGTGCTCAACAACCTTTACGTCGGCGCGCACGAACTCCGCGCCCGAACGCTCCGCCTGCTCGCGTCCCATGTCTAAGAGGAGGCGCGAGTTGACGCCTGCAGGGAAGCCCAAGAAGTTTTCGAGATGGGCGTTCCTTCGCAGTATCGAACTGCCGTCCTCGATAACCGTCGTATCGAAGCCCGCACGTGAGGCGAAGACGGCGGCGGAAAGTCCAGCAGGTCCCGCACCGACGACTACGGCTTCTGGATTCTCGCTTTCGTCCGGTTCAATGTCTGAGTCCGATGGTGACATACGGACAAAAAACGACGCGCTTCCGACAAACTTCTTTCTACTCCCCGTCTTTCCGGCGCACGGAGAAACGACTATTAGGCGCAGGTCCTAAAGGCACACAACCGAATGGCACGTGTAACAGTCATAATTCCGACACTCGACAGGAAGGAGTTCCTCGAACAAGCCATCGAAAGCGTCGAGTGGCAGACGTACGACGATATCGAGTGCGTCGTCGTCGATGACGGCTCTACGGACGGTACCAGAGAGTACCTCGATTCTCTCGACTACGACTACCTCCGAACCATCTACCGAGACGAAACCGGACTCAGTAGCGCGCGTAACACAGCTATCGACGCCTCAGACGGTGAGTACGTCCTTTTTTTCGACTCCGACGATATTCTTTATCCGGGTGCTGTCAAGACGCTCGTCGAGGCACTTGAACGACAGTCCGACGACTGTGCTGGCGTCTTTGGCTCCAAGAAGCTCGTCACCGACCGCGGGCGTGTCAGCGAGAGACGTGCCCCTACCGGGGCTATGACAGAGCCTACTCTCGACAACGCGAGGGCGATAGGCGGTCCGTCGTCAGTTCTTTTCCGACACTCCGCTATCGACTCTATCGGGGGCTTCGACGAGTCGTTCGTGTCGCGCGAGGACCTCGATTTATATCTCTCTCTGCTAGAGAGGTACATGCTCTACGGAATAGACGAGTTCTGTTGCGAGCGTCGTATACACGCCGACCAGATGTCGAGGGACACGGAGAGTGTTATGAAGGGTTACGCCATGATTAGAAGGAAACACGACATCGACCCCGAACGCCACGACCGAAGGCATTCCGAAGACGATGGTTCCTGACCGGAGAAACCGTTATCCGGGATGCCGCCCTTCGTTACCCCGATGGCACTCGTGAGCACCGTCGTCCCTACGTTCGACAGGCGTGACCTCCTCGAACAGGCGGTCGAAAGCGTCCGTTTACAGACCTACGAACCCGTCGAATGCATCGTCGTTGACGACGGTTCAACCGACGGCACCAGCGAATACCTCGATTCGCTCGACTACGATGAAATGACCGTCGTCCGCCACGAAGAGAACCACGGACAGAGCGTCGCACGTAACGAGGGAATTAAAGCTGCGAACGGCGAGTACGTTCTGTTCCTTGACTCCGACGATATTCTCTATCCGTGTGCCGCGGAGTCGCTCGTCTCCGCCGTCGAGGGGAGTTCCGAAGATGTCGTCGGTGCTTTCGCCTCGGCAAAGCTCGTGAACCACCGCGGACGCGTCAAAAAGAGAACCGTTCCTGCCGGACGTATGGACGAAGCCAGTCTCGAAAACGCGAACGCGATAGGCGGAATCTCATGCACGCTGTTCCGACGCACCGTACTCGAAGATGTCGGCGGATTCGACGAGTCTCTGCCGAGACGCGTTGACGTTGACCTGTACCTAAAGATACTTGACGAGCACGCGCTCTACGGATTCGACGAGTTTTGCTGTGAACGTCGTATACACGATGAAGGTCTTTCGAGCGACACGGATGCGGTTGAGGAGAGCTACAGAAAGATAGCCGAGAATCACGGTGTCGAACGAGAGCGGCGTCGTTGAACGAGCGTCCGGATTTATTACAGATACCTAACATATTCGAGAATCTATCCGTATCACAAAAACTTTATGATATGGTGCCACAACCTTCGACCATGGATTTCAACATCGACCGAAGGAAGCTACTCAAGGCAACAGGAGCGGGAATCGCAACAGCAACTGTTGTATCCGGGAAGGCAGGTGCTGTAACCGCCGATGATCTACCCGGTAATGGGACGGAACAGAACCCGTACGAGATATCGACCTTCGAACAGTTGCTGGCGATAGATGATATAGGTCTCTCGGCGAACTACATACTGACCGACAACATCGAGTTCGACGGCGGGACTCCCATGACGCCGCTCGCCTTCGACAGTAGTGGGTACGGCGCGAGCGACCCGTTCTTCGGCACCCTTGACGGTCAGGGATACGAGATAAGGAACTTGGAGATAGAGGGTGGCACCTACTATGATGGCGCGGGTCTCTTCGGCTACATAGGCGACGGCGGTGTCGTCAAGAATCTCAGCCTCGTTAACATCTCCGTGTCGGGCGAGGGAAAGGTCGGTACAGTCGCCGGTGTTTTTCAGGGCGGGGCGGACGGCGAGATAAGGAACGTCTCGGTCACAGGTGAGGTACAGGGATTAAACCGCGGAACCGGCGGTCTCGTCGGAGAGATGGACTCCGGAACCATCGCCGAGTCTGACACGTCGGCGACCGTCTCAGGAACCTATACGCTGGGAGGTGTTCTGGGTTACCTGTACGGAGGCGAGGTTACGCAGACGTACGCGACCGGCGATGTCGGTCCTGCCTTCGAGTCCTCCCCTGGACGGGTGAGTGGCTTCGTGGGATACATGAGCGGCGGCAGTATCAGCCTCTCGTTCGCCACCGGTGCCTCGTCAGGTGGGGGAGATGTCGGTGGCTTTGTAGGTCAGTTAAGGGATGGAAGTATAACCAAGGCGTATGCCCGTGGAGACGTTACCGGTATCGGTGTAGAAGCCGGTCCTTTGGGCGGGTTCGCGGGTTCGGTAGGAGGTTTCGGAGAGGCGGGTTCTGTCGAGGAAGTCTACTCAACGGGTGCCGTCACCGACGGCTACGGCGGCGGTCTCATCGGGGAGTTCAATCCGCCACAAGTCGGGTCGGTGTCACCTCTCTCGTCCCACGCAAACAACACTTACTGGGACATTCCCGCATCCGGACGAGAGACATCAGACGGCGGCACAGGACTCGGAGACATCGACGACACGCCACCCGCCGACCAGATGACGGGCGACGACGCACCCGACAACATGCTCGGCTTCGACTTCGAGAACACTTGGGTGGCTGTCACGGGCGACGAAGACGCAATTATCGGCTTCAGACCTGCCGGGACGGAGGTACAGATACAGGCTACACAGCCGAACGGTCCTGGCTACCCCGTCTTCGGATGGCAGTTAGGAGAGGACGAGAAGACCTGCATCGACCGCCGCAACCTCGGGCGCGGTCAGGAGGACGAGGAGTGTGAGTTCGACCGCGACATAGAACGCGGCGGTTCGCGGCGCGAACTCGACAGGCAGACAGGTCGTGGAGGTGACGGCGAACACATCGACAGCGACACATCACGGCGTGACAGGGGAAGAGGAAGTCGCAGAGGAAACGGAAGATAACCCGTTATCGGCTCTAACATCCTACTCCTTTCGGTCATCCCTTATAAACGTTCGAAAGCCCTCTTGGCGCGCTCCTTTTGCTCCTGCGTCGGCTCCCCTTCTCCGTAACGTACCTCCTCGAACACGTCGGTGATTTCATCGACGGCTCCGGGGTTCAGACCTGCGTCCTTCGCTTCCTCGGCTATCTCGCTCGGTGTCTTCGTACGGATGCCGTCTATATCTGCGCGCTCTATCATCCTGCTCCAAGAGACGTAAACGTCGTTCTCGGAGTCCGTGTCCAGAACCACACGCGGCTTTTCGTTCTCTCCGTCCGACGCATCACCGCCCCAGTCAGCCTTCCTCAGCTTCCTGACCGTGAGGACAGAGACAGCCACGACGACGGCGAACCCGACGAGGACGACAGCCCCTATCCCGACGTACCGGAGTATCTCGCGGGGGCTGAACCGCTGGCTTTCCTGAATCTCCTCACCGTCTCCACCCGACCCGTCCGAGCCATCCGTCTCCGTAGCAGAATCCCCTGTCCCGGATTCGTTCGTCTCTTCCGTTTCTGAGTCGCCGTCCTCTCCGCCCTCGTCCTCCGAACCGTCGTCAGTTTCGTCTTCGTCTTCTTCGCCGTCTCCGTCTTCGCCAGCTTCTGCGTCCTCCTCAACCGTCACATCCACGGAGTCGGAGGCACCGCCGACGGAGACTGTGACGGTGTACTCACCTGCGTCGCCGCTCTCCGTCGGTATCTCGAAGCTTTTCGTCTCCACCTCTCCGCCTTCGAGGCTGAAACTCGCCCTGTCCGACCCGAGACCGTCAACCTCCGCTGTGAGGGTTCCTCTCCCCGGAACTCCGCTCGGGTTCGACACACGCGCCTCCACGGTGAGCGTCTCCCCTTCTGTCACGGGTGAGTTCGTGTCTGAGATGGAGACTTCCATATCCGTCCCCCTCTCTTCCACGACGAACTCCACCTCCTCCGTGTCGTCGTTGGTTCTGACCTCGGCGGTGTACTCTCCCGCGTCGCCTATGTCGGTCGGTATACCGAGGCTCACCGGTATCGAAGAGCCTCCGTCGAGGTTGACGGGTCTCGCGTCTTCGCCTATGCCCGGTATCTCAAGAAACACAGCCTGTGACCCGGACTCCTCGCCGGCGTTCGTGACGGTGATATCCACACGAGCGTCTTCACCCTCGGTCACGGGTGAGTTCGTCCCATCCACCGAGACGGAGAAGAAGTCTTCTTGTGGCCTCAGTTCCACGTCACGGCTCTGGGTCTCTCCCGTTTCGACGGTGACGTTATCGCTCTCGCCCTCGCCACCCTTGAACTCGGCTTCTACGCGGTACGTGCCTGTTTCTACCGACGTGAACGAGTAACCTCCGTCGGAGTCCGACGCCGTCGTTCTCTCCACCGTGTCGGAGACGGCGTCCACCAGACGCACCTCGGCGTCCGGTATTTCGTGCCCGCCCTCCGTGTAGACGGTTCCCTCCACGCTTCCTGTGTCCGCGTCAACCGAGTCAGCCTGTGCCGTCGCCGTGATAACCGTCATAGAGATGAGCAGGAGCAAGGCTACCGCCGCACAGAGAACAAGCAACTTCCCGAATGCGCGTCCGTCGGTTCCACTCGCGCGCTGAACTCTACGAGACATGTGTATCAGGAACCCCTTCCGTCGCTGAAGTACGGCACCGTAGTTGATTCAGACTTCTGGAGTTTATAACTTTTCGTCAGACGGATTCCCGACGGGGGAGACGAGGTCGGACGCCGACGAGGAGTGACGGTTACTCTCACTTTTTTGTCCCTGCGGACACTCTTTCGACCGAGATGGAGCAAGAGTACGAAAACCTGAGGTACGAGCACAGGAACGACGGTGATATCGTCGTCGTCACGATAGACCGTCCCAACGCGAGAAACGCTATCGACAGAAAGACGGCGGACGAACTCAACGACGCGTGGGAGCGTTTCGACGAAGGCGAAGCAAAGGTCGGCGTTCTTGCGGGCGCGGGCGGCACGTTCTGCGCGGGTGCTGACCTCAAGAAGATGGACCTCGAAGACGGACCTGACGGCTACTTAGGCATGTCGCGGATGCGTGTCTCGAAGCCGACTATCGCCGCCGTCGAGGGACACTGCGTCGCAGGAGGGCTAGAACTCGCGCTCTGGTGCGACCTGCGTGTCGCAGGCGAAGGAGCGACATTCGGCTGTTTCGAGCGTCGTTACGGCGTGCCGCTTGTGGACGGCGGTACGCAACGCCTCCCGCGTATCGTCGGTCTTGGGCGTGCGCTCGAAATGATAGAGACGGGAAGACCTGTCGAGGCGGAAGAAGCGTACGACTGGGGGCTCGTGAACGAGGTCGCCGACGAAGGCGACGCTCTCGACGACGCCGTCGAGACAGCCGAACGTATCGCATCCTTCCCGCAGGAGACCGTCCGCACCGACCGCGCTTCGGTCTACGACGGTCTCGGCAGTTCGCTCGAAGACGGCATGCGTACCGAGGCGTGGCACGGTTCGCGGTCGCTCTCGACGGGCTACGAAGGCGCGCGGCGTTTCGCAGAGGGCGAAGGTAGGGGCGGCGAAGGCGTCGAGTGAACGCCTCCGCGCCTTACCGTCACAACTTTGTACCGCGCACACCAACTCGGATTCATGTTGGACGAGATACCCCGTATAGGACTCGGCACCTGGAAGAACAAGGAGAAGGAGTCGTGTGCGCGTGCCGTCGAAACCGCGCTCGACGCCGGATACAGACACGTAGACACGGCACAGATATACGGCAACGAGAGACACGTCGGCGAAGGTATCGAGAGGTCGGACGTACCGCGCGACGATGTTTTCGTGGCGACGAAGATATGGAACTCGAACCTCACCTACGAGGAGAGCGGCAAACACCACGACGACGCAGTCGAGAGTGCGTACAGGAGCCGTGAACTCTTGGGCGTCGATTCGATAGACCTGCTTTACGTCCATTGGCCTGCGGAGGAGTACGACGACGGCACGCTCGAAGCACTCGACAGGCTGTACGACGAGGGCGTTGCGCGCTACATCGGCGTCTCCAACTTCACACCAGAACTCGTGCGTGATGCACAGGAGAAACTCGACGCGCCGCTCGTCGCCAATCAGGTCGAGATGCATCCTCTCCTGCCGCAGGACGAGATGCTCGAATTCGCCGACGACGCAGGCATCGACGTGGTCGCCTACTCGCCGCTCGGACGCGGCGAGGCACTCGACCTGCCCGAGGTACAGGAGGTAGCGGAGAAACACGGCGCGACGCCCGCACAGGTCTGTATCGCGTGGTCGCTCGAACGCGGAGCCAAGCCGATACCCAAGTCCGAGAACCCCGACAGGATACACGAGAACTACGGCGCGCTCGAACTCGGACTCGACGACGAGGATGTCGAGAAGATAAACTCGGTCAGGAGACGCGAGAGGTTCATAGAGCCGGACTTCGCGCCAGACTGGTAGAAAGGCTTCTGCGTCGCCAAGCTTTTTGTTGACAGCGGGCATACATCCGTGTCATGATAGTCGACAAAGCGTTGGTGTTCGGCGAGATTGTGGTTCTTTCGATGGCTCTGCCCCTCGCCGTTATAGCCGCGCTCGGCTTCCGTGGCTCACCTTTCGGCAAGGTCATGGCACCCATACCCGTCGCAATCTCAGCTTACCTTCTCGTCGCCGGGATTATTATGATATTCGAACCGGTTCCTATCCTTCTGTACCTCGCGCTCTCGGTTGTGGGTGCCCTCGCCGCGGTCTACTCGGTCGCAAACGCGGTTCTTCTCCTGTCAGAGAGGAGGCTGGTCTGAGATGACGACACCGGAACTCCCCAATATCTTCCTTGCTGTGTACGCCGCCGTAATGCTCACAGTGTCGGCTCTGCTCGTATACACCGTCGTCGCGTACGCAAGGAACGTGGCTTACGTCGAGGGTATCGTTCTCCTCGCGCTCGCTTTTCTGTCCGTGACTTTCGTTCTTATACTCGACTTCTTCCTCGGAATGGCTACGCTTGCAAACGCTGTGAGGCTCTCGGGTGCGTGTTTCGCGCTCGCCGGTGTCTGGTTCTTCGCACGTGACTTCGTACGGGTGGGCACAGACTCAGGACACGGTTTCGACGACAGAGGAGGGTTTGATGACTGACGAGGCTGACGACACGGACGACGACCCTGTCGTCAGTCTCGAACCCGGGACACAGGCTGTGGCGATGGTCTCCGCGATGGACGACCCTTTGAGATTTCTTCCGAAGGAAGCGTTCAAAAGTCTCCTCATCGTCAGCACACGGTGCGACCCTCCCGGTATTGAAAAAAAGGTACGTGAAGCAGGTGCCGACCCGTCGAACGTACTTGTCGTACCCGTCTCGGGCACGTCGCTCAGGTACGACGGTCCTTTGAGACTCGCCGAAAGGACGGCACCGAGCGACATGACTAAGGTCGGAGTAAAGTTCATGAACGGTCTACAGGAACTCGGCGAAGGAAGCGAGCCGTGGGCGGTCATAGACAACTTCAACGTCTTTCTCATGTACTCCAACGAGAAAACCGTCTACCGTTTCATGAACAGCCTCACGAGGGAAGCGCGTAGCGCGGAAGCACGCGGTCTGTACTGTACGGTGCGCGACGCAGTCGGAGACCGCACGTACGAGAAGTTCAGGCAGTTGTGCGACGTAGAACTCGACCTGCGTTAGACCTATCCGATATAGCGGAGGTCGTCGTCGCTCGGGAAGCTTCCCATGTCCATCTCAGTGTTCATCTCCTCCAGACGTTTGACGACCTCCTCCATCTCCTCCGCGCGCTCCTCCAACTTAGCCGTGTCCACCTCGAAACCGAGAACGTCCGTGAGAACCTCAAGAACAGCCTGCGCGCTCTTTGGGTCCACGAGATAACCGCTCGTCTCGCCCATGAGACAGACGCCTTCGATACCTCTGAGTTCGCCTAAGCCGAGAAGAAGACCCGAGACACCGACGATGCCGCCTTCGGGTTCTCCCTCGCCGAACTCGACGCCGTGCTCCGCGATTTCTTCCACGAGTTCCTCGGAGTTCGCCGCACCGACGACGTTGTACTCCTCGACGAGTTCGCCGGTTGCGACACCTCCGAGGGCGTAGATGCGTTCGACGTCCGCTTCCTCAGCGGTGTCGAGGACGCACTCGGTTATCTTGTAATGTCCGTCGAGAGTCTGCGACTGATGGTCGCCTGTGAGAACGAGAGTCTCGACACCGTCAACCTCGCACTCGTAGAGTTCGGCGCAGACGAGTTCGGTGGTTCCGTCTTCACCGACAGCACACTGAGGCGGGAAGTGCTGGCTGTAGATACGCTGTACGACGCGCGACTCGAACTCCTCGACCAGATGCTCGGCAACGAGCTTTCCGACGTGCCCGACGCCCGGTAGCCCTTCGACGAGCACGGGACTCTCCGTTTCTATCTCGGATATATCAACGACCTCTATTTCGTCCATCTGGCGCGCCTCCTGTACTCGCCGTACGTGTCGTCGGGGGAAAACCTTGGCGGTGCGGTGTTGCGTGTCTCCGCGCCGCAGTCGGGACATACGTCGCGCAGTGTGTAAAAACTCGTGTCGTGTTCGTCGGAGGAACAGACGCGTATGAGAGCCTTCATTCTTCCCCGAAAGTTCAGGCTTCCGCGGTGTGCGGCTCCTCGTGGTACTTACCGCGTCCGCCGAGTTCCTCGATACGTTCGCTCGCACGACGCGCGCTCTCCTCGACCGCACGCTGTGCTGTCTTGTAGTCGTGCGCCTTCGCAGTAATACGGTACTCGGGCGCGCTGACGTACTCGACCTCTATCTCGACATCGCCGTCGGCGTCCTCGAACTCCATCTCCTCTTCTATCTCCCCCAACGCTTCGATTACGTCGTCCACACCCGACGAAGCAGTCGTCTCGACATCGACATATCCTGTCACTTCGACGTAAGGAACGCTGATGTTCTCGCGCGCAACCTCGGTCAGCGTCTCGGAGAGGTCGGCGTCGATTCCTGCTTCCTCGAAGACCTCCTCGCCGCGTATCGCGCCTTCCTCCAACGCTTCGTACATCGTGCCGTACTTCGTTATGAGAGCCTCAGCGACACCGCGGTAGGTCTCGTCGTCTTCGAGAGCCATCGTGAGCCAGTTGTCCGCCTTCTGCTCGTTCTTCCACTCCTGTATCTTCTCCTGTCTCTGGTGGTCGTTCACGTCTTTCGCCGACAGGTCTATCTGCTGGCTCTCCTCGTCTATTTCGAGCACCTTACAGACAACCGTCTGACCCTCGCGTACGTGGTCACGTATGTACTTGACCCAGCCGCTCGCAACCTCGGAGACGTGTATCAGACCTTCCTTGTCCTCGTACTCGACGAGGTCAACGAAAGCACCGAAGTCTTCGATTTCCTTGACCTCGCAGACGACGAGTTCGCCGGGTTCGGGCCAGCCGGAGTACTTCATGTTATCGCGCCTCGACCACTTCTGTGGTTTCGCCGTGTATCTCGCCCATTCCGCCCGTCGGTGTGACGAGCGTTGCACCACAGACGGCGCACGCGATTTCTGTCGCGGCGCGCTCGAAGACGACCTGCTCGTTCTCGCAGTCGTCACACTTGACGCGGAGTATTCTGCTTACCATCTTACTCCTCCAGCTCTAGCTTTCCTGCGCGCCATCCCGGACGTGTGTGCGCCTTGCCGCACTCGGAGCAACGGTACCGCAGGTTCGTCTTCTTCGTCGGCTTGTTGCCACCCGGCACCTTCGAGAACTTGCCGTCGTTTCCGATTCCGGAGTTGCGCTTCCTCTGACGGTCTATCCATTTCATCCCCGTCTCGCGCCCGCGCTGGACGCGCTCCACCTCGTGCTCGTGGTGGGCGTTGCAGTGGGGGCAGTGCGTGTTGAAACGTCTCGGCATCTTCATGGTACCCGAATTATCCCGTCTGCGCGTATCATAGTTTCGGTTGAGTGCGCGTCAGACGCGCGAGGACGGACATATATCTTCAAGGACGCACGCTCCGCAGTCTGGAGAGCGCGCCGTACAGACAGCGCGTCCGTGCGCTATGAGCAGATGCGAAACAAGCCCCCAGTCTTCGCGCGGAACCTTCTCGCGCAGAACGCGCTCGATTTCGTCGCGGTTCTCCGTCTCGACAAGACCAAGACGCTGAGAGAGACGCTGTACGTGCGTATCGACGGCGACGCCCTCGTGCGTTCCGAAGGCGTTCGATACGACGACGTTCGCTGTCTTACGCCCGACGCCCTCGACACGTGTCAGTTCATCGATGCTGTGCGGAACCTCGCCGTCGAACTCCTCAACGAGCGTCTTGGCTCCTTCAACGAGATACTCCGACTTCGAGTTGTAGTAGCCCGTCGACTTGACGAGTTCTGCGACGTGTTCCTGCAACGCTTCCGCCATAGCCTCGGGCGTAGGAAACTCGTCGAACAGAGCGGGCGTCACCGAGTTGACGCGTTCGTCGGTGCACTGCGCCGAAAGAACGGTTGCGACGAGGAGTTGGTACGGTGTCACGTAGTCGAGCGTCGTGTCCGCCTCGGGATACTCGTCCTTGAGACGTGCGAGTATCTCGTCTAACCTCTCCTTCTCGTTCATACGGTCGGTTGTAGATACGTTTCCTTTATTCGTCCGAATCCTCCTTGCTCTCGCAAGTCTTAATTGTTCTCCACGTTCATCTAAAAACGAATGACCTTCAACAGGAGGTTCAAACTTGCAAGCTTCAGACACAACAAAGTACTTCATACACGCGAATCTCAAAGCCGACGGTGTAGTCGAACGCTCCGACGTGGTCGGCGCGATATACGGACAGACCGAAGGTCTGTTGGGCGACGACCTCGACCTGCGCGACCTCCAGCAGTCGGACAAGATAAGCAGGATGGAGGTGAAGGTCGAAAGTGAGAACGGTTCGTCGTACGGAACGGTCACAATCGGAAGCAGTCTAGACCGTGTCGAAACTTCCGTGCTCGCGGCGTCGCTCGAAACTATCGAGCGCATAGGACCGTGCGAGGCGGCAGTCGAGATAGAACTCGTCGAGGACGTGCGCACGACCAAACGGAAGGAGATAGTCGAACGCGCGAAGTACATCCACCGCGAGATGTTCGACGGCACGTCGATGGGCACCGAGGAGATGCTCGACGAGGTGCGCAAAGGTATCCGTAAGGGCGAGATAACCGAGTACGCGGGTATGCCTGCGGGTCCGAACGTCAGGGGAAGCGACGCTGTGCTCTTGGTCGAAGGACGCGCCGACGTTCTCAACCTCCTCAAACACGGTGTCAAGAACGCCGTGGGTGTCGAGGGCACCGACGTTCCCGACGAAATAGCCGAACTCGCCGACGAGAAGACCGTGACGGCGTTCCTCGACTCCGACAGGGGTGGCGACCTCATCCTCAAGGAACTCGAACAGGTCGCCGACATCGACTACGTTGCGCATCCGCCCGACGGAAAGTGCGTCGAGGACCTTTCGGGCGAGGAGATAAACGAAGCTCTCAGGAACAAACACCCGTACGGCGTGGAGGGAGACGTAATCGTAGACGAGGAAAACGACGGCGCCGAAACCGAAGAAGACGCGGATACGGATGTCGAAAGTCTGCGTGACAGTCTGCGTTCGGTAGCCGGTACCGACGAGGCACTCCTCTTGGACGGAGACCGTGTGGAGGTGACGCGCGTGCCGAGTAACGAGATAGACGACGAGTTACGCGAGCGGAACGGTGAGGTCAGAAGCGTCGTTCTCGGCGGAGAGGTTACACAGAGCGCGCTCGACGTTGCGAGCAGTCAAGGCGTCGAAACCGTCGTAGGGACGGAGATGGGACACGTGGCAAAGAAGCCCTTGGACGTGAACGTCGTAACGGAGCCTGAACTGCCGTGAGAGAACAGATTGACAGTTTCCTTCGTGAAGACGTTCCCGACGTAAGGCGTGACATCAGTAGCACGGTAGTAGAAGGAGAGACAGCGGAAGCGACTGTCGTCACACGTGACGACGGCGTCGTAGCGGGCGTTGAGGAAGCGTGCGCCGTCTTCTCACGTCTCGGCGCGGAGGCGAACCCGCGTGTAGAGGACGGCGAAAGAACCGACGCTGGCGACGTTGTTCTCGAACCGTCGGGCGACGCCGTCGCACTCCTCCGCGGCGAGAGGCTCGCGCTAAACCTCCTCGGGAGCATGTCGGGGACAGCGACGGCGACACGCGAATGCGTCGATGCGGTCGAGGAGACGGATACCGACACGACGGTTGCAGGGACACGAAAGACGACACCGGGTTACCGCGAGTTCGAGAAACGTGCCGTCCGTCTCGGCGGAGGCGACCCTCACAGACACGACCTGACCGACGCCGTGATGCTCAAGGAGAACCATCTCGAACTCGTCGGTCTCGAAACTGCTTTCCGGCGTGCGAAGGAGGGCGCGAGCTTTACGACGAAGATAGACGTGGAGGCGGAAGACCTGCACACAGCCGAACGTGCCGCGGAACTCGGCGCGGACATAGTTCTCTTGGACAACATGACGCCCGACGAGGTGGCTGAGGCTGTCGAAAGGCTCGACGGAACCGGCGTCACCGTCGAAGCGTCAGGCGGCATCACGAGCGAGAACGTCGCCGAGTACGCACGTGCGGGCGCAGATGTGGTTTCGATAGGTAGTCTTGTCCACTCGTCCGACTGGCTCGACCTCTCGATGCGCGTCGAATAGGCTTGGAACCGCAAGCGTTATACAGTTTAGTCGTCTTTTGCAGTTAAGTCGAAGAAAATCCGTAACAGAAAACGCGTATTGAAGAAAAAAATTATTCAAATATGTCGATAACAGACGACGCGGAACTCTCGCTCTGGAAGTACAGCGACTCACTCGGCGCGCTTCCCGAAGAGTACGAAGGAATGCCCGACGACGAAAGGATAGAGCGCACCGAGACAGCACTCGAAGAACTTGACGATGTGGTGATTCTCGGACACAACTACCAGCGTCACTCGGTCACACAGCACGCAGACCACTTAGGCGACTCGCTTCAGTTGTCGCGTCTCGCTGGGGAAGCAGACGCGCGTAACGTCGTCTTCTGCGGCGTGACGTTCATGGCTGAGACGGCGGACATTGTCACGGACGACGACCAGCGCGTCGTGATGCCGAGCATGGAGGCATCTTGTCCGATGGCGGGGATGGCGGAGAACATACAGGTAGACGGCGCGTGGGACGAACTGACGAGCGTCGTGGACGGCGAAGACGTGACACCTGTGACTTACGTCAACTCGTACGCGTCGCTCAAGGCGTTTACCGCTGAGAAGGGCGGAACGTGTTGCACATCTTCAAATGCGTCCGACGCCTTCGAGTGGGCACTCGAACAGGGAGAAAAAATCTTCTTCACGCCCGACAAGCACCTCGCTCACAACACGCTCCACGAACTCGGATACGGAGACGATGACTTCGTTATCTGGGACCCATGGGAGGAGAAGTTGGGTGGCAACACGCCGCAGGAGATACGCGACGCGACATTCATACTCTGGGAAGGCTTCTGTCAGGTCCACGAGCGTTTCGAACTCGAAGACGTACGAGAGACGCGCGAACAGCATCCCTACGTGAACGTCATCGTGCATCCGGAGTGCCGCCGCGAAGTCGTCGAAGCCGCCGACTACGCGGGAAGCACATCGAGTATAATCGAGGCAGTCGAGAACGCTCCGGAAGGGAGCAAGTGGGCGATAGGTACGGAGATACACCTGACGAAACGCCTTGCACGCGAGAACCCCGACAAAGAAGTGTTTGGGCTGTGCGCCGACGGATGCTCGGACTGCAACGCGATGCGCCAGATAGACCCCGACTTCCTCCTTTACGTCTTAGAGGAGATGGTCGAAGGAAACGTCGTCAACCGCATCGACGTCGACGAGGACGACAAGGAACTCGCGGGTGAGGCACTCGATACGATGCTCCACGAGGTATAATGAGAACGGACGTACTCGTCGTCGGTTCGGGAATCGCAGGATGCAGTGCGGCGATACGCGCTGTCGAGGAAGGCGCGGACGTGACCGTCGTGACAGAAGCGACGCGCCCCGACGACACCAACACGGGATGGGCGCAGGGCGGCGTGGCGAAACGCGCGCCGGGCGAGCGCGCCGGCGAGTTCGTCGAGGACGTTCTGGACGCGGGCGCGGGCGAAGGAGACGAGGACGCCGTCAAGATGCTCGTGGAGGAAGGCACGGAGGTCGTCGAGGAGTTTTTGGTGGACAAGTTGGGCGTTGGTTTCGACACGGATGGCGGCAAGAACGACGAGGACGATGAGTTCGACTTGGCGCGCGAGGGCGGACACTCCCGCGACCGCGTCCTGCACAAGGGCGACGCGACGGGGCACGAGATACAGGTCGCGCTCCTGCGCCGACTCGCCGAGACGGACGCGCGCGTCCTCGAAGCGCACACCGCGCTCGAACTCGTGACGGGCGAGGACGACGAAAGCGAGAGCGTTGAAGGCGCGCTCGTCGTCGACAATGAGAGCGGCGAAGCGTTCGTCGTCGAAGCGGGCGCGACGATACTTGCGACGGGCGGAATCGGCGATATCTACGGACGCACCACAAACCCGCCGGGCGCGACGGGCGACGGTGTAGCTATGGCGGCACTCGCAGGCGCGCGCCTCGATGACATGGAGTTCGTTCAGTTCCACCCGACGGCGCACGCGGAGCGCGGATTTCTTCTCTCGGAAGCGTTGCGCGGCGAGGGCGCGTTGCTCGTCGCCGACGGCGAACGTTTCATGGAGGCGTACGACGACCGGATGGAACTCGCGCCGCGCGACATCGTTGCGACCGCTGTACACGAGACGAACCGCGGCTCGCAGGCATACCTCGACCTGAACCCCGTCTTCGAAAAGACGGACTTCGAGAACGAATTTCCGACGGCGTACGAGAACCTGACCGACGAGGAGTTGGAGACGGGACTGGTGCCAGTCGCGCCCGCCGAACACTTCCTCTGCGGCGGAGTCGTCGTCGACGAAAACGGGAGCGCGTCTGTCGAAGGTCTCTACGCGGCGGGCGAGACGGCGTGTACGGGCGTCCACGGAGCGAACCGTCTCGCCTCCACGTCGCTCTTGGAAGGTCTGACGTGGGGTCTGCGCGCGGGCGAACACGTCGCGGAGGAGGCGCGCGAACCTTCGGGAGTCGGAAGCGAACCCGACGCCTTCAACGGCGACATGCCTCAAGGATTCGTCGACGCAAAGTTCGAGAAGTTACAGAGCCTCATGTGGGAGAACGTCGGTCCGGTGCGCGACGAGAGAAGCCTGCGCGAGACGCGCACCGAACTTCAACGCCTTAGAGGCGAGGTCAAGTCGTACGCGCGTGGGAGGTTAGACCCCGAACTCTACGCGCTCAGGAACGCAGTCGTCGTCGGTCTTCTCATCACGGAAGCGGCGTTGCACAACAAGGAGACGGTCGGATGTCACAGGCGGAAGGCTTGAGAACTTCCGACCGCTGAACGCGCAACGCTTTTCCGCTCTCCTCTCCCTCGAATACCATGAAGTACTACGAGGACTACGAGAAAGGAGAGACGAAGCAACTCGGCTCCTTCTCGCTCACCGAGGACGAAATCGTCGAGTTCGCCGAGAAGTTCGACCCTCTCTGGCTACACGTCGATAAGGAACGCATCGAGAAGGAGTCGCCTTTCGGCGGTATCATCGCAAGTGGCTGGCATAGCCTGATGTCGTGCCACCGTCTGCTCGTCAAGGGCGACGACGAAGAAATCGCCGCGCTCGGTTCGCCCGGCGTTGAGGAGGTTTCTTGGAAGCTACCCGTCTACCCCGGCGACGAAATTACTGTCACGAGCACCGTCGTCGACAAACGCGTCTCGGAGAAGATACCCGACCGCGGACTCGTGAAGGTCGAAGTCGTCGGCGAGAACGACGACGGAAACGAGGTTCTTTCCTATCTCTCTAAGATGTACTTCGGGCGCAGGAACGCGGGCGAAGATACGCCGAAGCCGTAATTCTTAACCGTTTATCCAACCTACATAAAACCGATGGGAGAACAAGAAGCAGGCACCGACATAGAGAGCCTGAAACGCGGCACGGAACTCGTCAAGCGCGGCTTTGCGAGCATGCAGAAGGGCGGCGTCATCATGGATGTCGTGGACGCAGAGCAGGCACGTATCGCCGAGGACGCGGGCGCGGTCGCTGTCATGGCACTCGAATCCGTTCCGGCGGACATACGGAAGCGCGGCGGTGTTGCGCGGATGGCACCCGTCGAGACGAACGAGGATATACTCGACGAGGTTTCGATTCCGGCGATGGGCAAGGTGCGCATTGGTCACGAGTCGGAGGCGCGCATACTCGAATCTATCGGCATGGACATGATAGACGAGAGCGAGGTTCTGACACCCGCCGACGAGTACAACCACATCGAGAAGAACGAGTTCACGACGCCGTTCGTCTGCGGCGCGCGCGACTTGGGCGAAGCACTCCGTCGCATAGACGAGGGCGCGGCGATGATACGGACGAAGGGCGAAGCAGGAACGGGCGATGTCGCGGAAGCGGTGCGCCACCAGAAGGCGATAAAGGGCGCGATACGCGAACTCGAAGGCATGAACCACGAAGAGAGGCGCAACTACGCACGCGAAATCGAGGCACCGCTCCCGCTCGTCGAGGAGGCAGCCGAGATGGGACGCCTGCCGGTCGTCAACTTCGCCGCCGGCGGTATCGCAACGCCCGCCGACGCCGCGCTCATGATGCGTCTCGGATGCGACGGCATCTTCGTCGGTAGCGGAATCTTCGGCGCGGAGGACCCCGAGAGCATGGGTCGCGCTATCGTCGAAGCCGTCAACAGCTACGACGACCCCGACGAACTCGCCGAGATTTCGCGCAACATCGGCGGCGGCATGAAGGGCAGAAGCAAGGACAGCCTCTCCGAGGACGAACGTCTCCAGTACCGCGGTAACTGATGTCTTTGCTCGTCGGTGTCGTCGGTGTGCAGGGCGACGTTTCGGAGCACGAGAAGGCTTTCCGGCGCGCGGGCGAAGCACTCGGCTTCGAAATAGAGACTGTCGCTGTGCGCGACTCGGGAACCGTTCCCGACTGCGACGTTGTCGCGCTTCCCGGAGGCGAGAGCACGACCATATCGCGTCTCCTGCGGCGCGAAGGTATCGACGACGAACTGCGCGAACATATCGACGCCGGAAAGCCGACGCTTGCGACCTGCGCCGGTCTCATCATACTCGACAGTCCGGACGACGAACGCGTCGCGTCGCTCGGTGTCTTGGACGTACAGGTCAAGCGCAACGCTTTCGGCGGACAGCGCGAGTCTTTTGAGGCTGATATCGATATCGAGGGACTCGAAAAGCCGTTTCATGCGGTCTTCATACGCGCACCCGTCGTCGAGAGCGTCGGAGAAGACGTAGACGTTCTCGCCGAGTTCGACGGTAATATCGTCGCTGTGCGCCAAGAGAACGTCATCGGAACTGCGTTCCACCCCGAACTCACGGACGACCACCGCTTGCACGAGCTTCTGCTTGAGGAGATGTAAAGAAATGACTGACACAGGCATAATAGAAGAACTCTACGACGTTATCGAGGACAGACGCGAAAACCCGCGCGAGGACAGCTACACGTCGAGCCTCTTTGAGCACGAGAAAGGCGTAAACGCACCGCTCGAAAAGCTGGGCGAGGAGGCGACCGAGGTAACGCTCGCCGCGAAGGACGACGACGCCGACGAACTCGTCCACGAAAGCGCGGACCTCGTTTACCACCTCTTCGTCGTTCTCGCTGCGCGTGGCGTCGAACTCGAAGAACTGTTAGAAGAACTCGAAGAGAGACGCGGCTGACCTGTGACAGTTACGGCGCGGGCGGTCCGCCGGGTGCGGGTGCCTGCTGTTGCCGCTGTTCGCGCAGGTCTTCGTACCGGCTCTCGCTGAGTATGCCTTCGACGCCGTCCTGTTCGAGCAGACCGAGTATCTCTGACGGACTACCCGTAACGAGAAAGAGGCTCGAACTCGACTGGTTGATGCTGTCTTCTACAGCGAGCGTCTCGGAGTCCTCGACAGCGGATTCGAAAGCCTCACGGTTCTCCTCGACAGCCTGTTCCTCCTCCGCCTGCATCTCCTGCTGAGCCTGCTGTATCTCCTGCTGTAACTCCTCTACCCTCTGCCGTTCTTCCTCCGAGAGTTCGTCGGGCGACTGCTGTGCCTGCTGGAGAAGAATCTGGTCGTTCTGTGATAGGTTCAGCCTTTCGAGAACCCCCGTCGGGGACGCGTCGCCGACGCCGAGCGCAACAGCGACCGTCGCCTCGTCCGTCGTGTTCTCCAAGGAGTTCTCGTTACCGTTTGGGCTTTCGGCTCCTTGGAGACAACCGGTAAGGGCTACCATCGCTACGACTGCCACGAAGAGAATCTTATATTTCGATATCACGTTCTCAGTAAGTTTTTTGGTGCGTAAATGGTTGGTGGTACACGGAGCCGAGAAATCAGAGCCGGGATATACATCCAAGTTACGCCGGCGGGGTTCTCTACTACCTTCTGAACCTCGAGGCGAGAGCCACAGCCAGAAGCGCGACCATACCCGCTACGACGGTGAAGCCGGGCATACCTTCGCCGTCCTCGTCGTCCTCCGGCTCCTCGGGTTCCGGCTCTGTTATCTCGATTTCCGCAGTCTCACCGTCGTTCGTGTCGCCGACGAAGACGCCGTGGTCGTACGTATCGGGCGACAGGTCGGGTACGACAACGTCGAATTCTACCTCGTCCGACGCACCCGCTTCGAGCGTGACGCGTTTGGTCATGACTATGGTGTCGTCTATCCTGTATTCGATCGGTGTCGAACCGCTTCCGTCTCCAGTGTTTCGCACCGTCGCTTCGACCGCTATACGTTCGTCAGCAGTCGCCTCCGACGGCGCGTCCAAGTCGTCTATCTCGAACGCGGCGCTCGGTGTCGGCTGACCCCTCACCTCTATGCTTCTCCTGAGCGCGTCGCCGTCGATGAAGACGCCTTGTTGGTAAGTCCCGGGCGTCACCGACGGCACGGTGCCTGTCAAGGTCACGGTTCTCGACGACCGGGCGTCTACACGCACATCCTGCGACGCCACGACGTTGTTGCCTATGCGGTACTCGACGGTGCGTGTTGTGCGTGAGTTCCCGCTGTTACGTATCGTCGCCTGCGCCGACGCAGAACCCCCCACCGTCACAGACGAAGGTGCTTGGAAGCCCGTCAGCGTGAAACGTGGCTGTGCTGCGATACGCAGGTTCGTTGTCTGCCCGCGGTTCGTTCTACCTATGAAGACGCCCTGTCTGTACGTTCCGGTGCCTATGTCGGGCACCGTGACGTCGAAACGCACCGTCGTCGAACGATCGGGGCGTATCCGGACGCTCTGGCTGTCTATGACATCGCCGTCGATACGGTACTCGACACGCGTGCTACCCGTCCGGTCACCTACGTTCTCAACCGTAGCTCTGACGGTGATATCATCATCCTCTTCAGCCTGCGACGGTGCGCGGAGGTCGTAGACGATGAACCTTGCCTCATCGTCGTCTCTGTCGCGTATCACGAGGTTCGTTGAGACGCCCCTGTTCGTGCCTTCGACGAAGACGCCTTGTCTGTACGTACCCGAACTCCTGCTCGGAACCGTTCCGCGTAGCGTCACAGTCGTACGCGCACCCGCGTCCAGCGTGACATCGCGTGTCGCAACCTCCCTGCCGTCGATACGGTACTCGAAAGTCTCTGTGCCGCGTTCGTCGCCCGTGTTCCGAACGGTCGCACTCGCCGTAATCCTGTCACCGCTTTCAGCGCGCGAAGTCGCGCTCAGGTCGCTCACGGAGAATGAGGCTCCCGTCCCTGTAATCCTGAACGACGACGTGAGACCGTTGTTGGTGCCCCGTATGAAAACCCCTTGCTGGTAGTTGCCCGTCGCAAGGTTAGGCACAGAACCGCTGAGAGTGATGCTCCTGCTCTCGCCCGCGCTGAGGCTGAGGCTACGGCTCGCAACCACCCTGTCCCTTATCCTGTACTCCACGTCAGTGGAACCGCTCGATGAGCCTGTGTTCCTGACGGTGGCTGTCGCCGACACGCTGTCACCCCGCGCGCCCTGAGAAGGCGTCTGTAGGTTTACCACGGAGAACTGTGCGGGTAGGGTTCCGATACTTATCGTGGAGGTCTGTCCTTGGCTGGTGTCGCCGATGAAGACCCCCTGCTGGTAGCTACCGACCGAAACCGAAGGAACGTTACCCCGCAGACTGACAGAGACGGTCTCCCCGGGTTCGAGAATCAGGTTCCTCGTAGCCACTACTCTGTCCGCGATACGGTACTGTACAGTCGTGCTACCCTGTCCTGTGCCGGTGTTCCTGACGAGTGCTTCCGCGGTAACCGAACTTCCGACGCCCGCTTGGCTCGGCGCGCGCAGGTTCGATACGGCGAAAGAAGATTCACCCGTTCTCGTAATCCGAATCTGAGAAGTGAGTCCGATACCCGCTTGGTCCACAAAAACGCCTTGCTGGTATACACCCGTGCCGAGGTTCGGCACGGTCTGTTGGAAGCTAACATCTAGAATCCCCCCCGCTCCAACGGTGGCTTGCCTAGTATGCAGAACACGACCGTCGATTGAGTACCGAACCGTTACCGACTCACTCGTACTACCCGTGTTTCTTATCCTCGCGCTTACAGAGATTGTGTCTCCCGCGTTCGCCTCCGACGGCGCGTCGAAGCTGGTAATCTCGATTCCGTCAGCCTGCGCCTGCGCTGTCGAGGTGCCTATCCCTACACCAACACCAATAATGAGAACGAAAGACGTTAATAGCAGTACCCCCCCGATTCTGGCTCCGGTCTTACTCAGTTTCATGAGCCTAATGTAGATGTGCGTACTATATTAAAGGCAAGGTTGGTATATCAGGTTAGATTCGAAAACCTGCAATGAAAGGAGGGATTCGCAGACACGTCTGCCATACGGCTTGCTGTTCTACCACAGTACCCCGGTCCAGAGAAACATAAAATAGGTACCCTATTCCTCCTCCGTCAAAAAGAAAGCCGGCGCGGGTTGCGACGAAAGGTGTGTATCCTTGAACCCGGATTCGTACTTGAGACCGTAGCCGAGCGCACGGTCCGCGCCTATGTGCCCCGCCCAGACGAGCGCGACGAGCAAGGAGAGACGGGCGTCCACGTAGAACCCGACCGCGCCGAGCGCGAGAGGCAGCGTGTACGTGTGTGCGACGTTGTAGACGAGCGCGCCTCTGCGACCCGCGAGGTAGCCGAGCATCGAGAGGTCGGGTGCGAGCGCGAAGACCGCGAGCGTCCACAGAGGTCCGTCGATGACGAAGTAGGCGGCGAGAGCGACGCCCGCGGCAACTATACCTTCAAGACGGAGATACTGCCGTGGTTCCATGCCCGTTCTTCGAATTCGGAACGGAAAAAGTGTGCCCACGTACGTCGCATCGCCTCGTCAGCCGTCCTCCGTCGCACCTCGGAAGCTCGAAACTACCTCCTCGGCTATGTCGTCGGCTATCCTTCGGGTGTAGCCGCGTGAAGTGACGAAACCGTCCGTCGTGTCCCTCAGACGGTACTCGCCGACGACGACCGCACCGTCTTCGCGGTGCACCGTCGAACGTGTCTCCTTGAACTCCTCGTACCCCGTCGTGTTGCCCGTCGTCGAGTAGTAGCTCATCACCGAAACGTCGGCTGTGTGTCTCGTGGGTCCCCTGTCGACGGTCTCGTCGGTTACCTCGACAAGCAGAACGGGGCTGTCGTAGTCGTCCGCCATCTCTTCGTCCATCGTCACCGTGTAGCCTTCTTCCGTCAGCCCCCTTTCGACACCGGCGGCGACGGATTCCGAGAGGCGCGATTCCTCACCGACGCCGACCAAGACGATTTCGTCGCCCGGTAAAGGAGCCTCGCCCGACTGCGAAGTGACGACGGTAGCCTCCAGCGACGTTTGGCTCGCGGCTACGAAGAAGCCGGTCACGAAGGCGGCAACGATTAGCAAAGCGGCGACACCGACGATTATCCATTTAGTTTCGGGTAGCTCCATTCCCACGGTGTACGTCTCGTTATAACGGCTTATTCTTTCGTGTTCATCCTTCCCTCCACCTACATCTCGTCTATCGGTTCACCGCTGTCTCTCTCCCTTACAGCCTGCTGGAAGCCGACCTCCTCACATCTCTCTTTGAACCGTACGCCTTCGGGCGTGTGGCGAGCCATTCCGTCGAAGACTGTTGCAAACATCTGGGTGTTCTCGATTCCCATGTTCTCGTACGCCTGATTTATCATGAGTTTCTGCATCATGAGCTGGTTCTTTGGTATGCCACGCATTCGTTCGACGAGTTCGTCGACGGCGGCGTCAAGTTCGTCGTCGGGCACGGCGCGGTAGACCAGACCCATCTCCTCCGCCTCCTCGCCGTCTATCAGGTCGCCTGTAAGAAGCATCCGTTTGGCGCCCTCCGCGCCGAGACGGTAGACCCACATCGCTGTGGTAGGGCATCCCCAGACGCGCGACGGCGGGTAGCCGATGCGGGCTTCTTCAGACATGACGATGATGTCGGCGCAGAGAGCGATGTCGCTTCCGCCAGCGACGGCGTCGCCGTTTACCGCGCAGACGACAGGCTTGTGGCTCCGCCAGAGGCTCATGAAGTCCTCCGTGTTCCGCTTCATGTTTCTGTAGTCTTTCATGGGGTCCCACGGCATCTCCTGTGAACCTTCTGCTCCTTCCGACTCAGCGAACTCGACTAGGTCGTATCCCGCGCAGAACCCCTCGCCCGCGCCGGTCAGGACGATAACGTGTACGTCTTCGTCTTCGTTCGCGCGCTCTACCGCCTCGCGTATCTCGCGAGGCATCTCTGTCGAAATAGCGTTGTAACGCTCGGGGCGGTCGAGGATGATGCGCGCCACCCTGCCGTCCCACTCGTCGTCCTTCTCGTAACTGATGCTGTCGAAGTTCGCGTCTGTTCTATCGGTCATGCTACGAGGAAGGACGGCTTCGCGTTTATCTGTTTTCCACAGCCTGTTTTCAACCGTCGAGGTACATAAGAGCGCCGTGTACGTCCATCTTCACCATCTCGCGCACCGCTTCTTCGTCCCACCTCTCGGGGAAGTCGGCTTGTGCGATAACCTTGTCGGCGACGGCTTCCTCGTCGCCCAGCCTGTCATAGGCTTCCTCGACGCTCTCCACCCAGCGCGTCAGGACGCGTCTGTACTCGTCGAGCGCGTCGCGTACGTCCTCTTCATCCTCACCGCGCGCGCCGAAATGCGTGTAGACGAGGCTCGTCGCGTCGTAACGCGCGAGACGGTCGAGGCTCTTCATGTTCGTCTTCAAGTCGAAGTTGGGCGGCGGTGTGGTGTGCACGAGTTCGTCGTCTAAGTACATGCCCGCTTCGTCTGCCGTAAAGAGCGAACGCGTCTCGTCGTCGTAGAGAGCGAACTGGTGCGGCGCGTGTCCGTGGACGTGCGCGGCTTCGAGCGTCCTTCCGCCCAAGTCGAGTTCTTCGCCGTCTTTGAGGACGCGAACTTCGCCCTCGACAGGCTTCGCCGTGCCGTACGCCTCCGCCAAACCGCCGACGGCACGACGGACGCTTCCGACTAACTTCTCGACCTTCTCCTCGTCCACCAAGAAGTCGTGGGCGTTCGGGTGGCAGACGACCGTCGCGTCGTACTCTTCGGCTAAGAAGCCTGTTGCCCCTGCATGGTCGAGATGCAGATGCGTCGGGACGATGTAGTCGGGTTCGACGCCTTCGCGCTTGAGTTCGCGCTTCACGCGGTCGCGCGTCGTCGAAAGTCCTGTTTCCACAAGCGCGGTTTCGCGCCCCTCGACGACGAAGACCGCCGTGTGCCCTTCGTGTCCGAGCATCCGTGTGTCAGCCATCGAGATTCCTTCGGCTATCTGGCGCATGCTCGTCATCGTACGCCGCGGTTCTTGAACGTGCCGCTGAAGGACGACAGAAGGCACAAGCTATAACTGGATTCTATACATATGTATAAACATGCCCGAGAGGAAGGCAGTGCCGGTCTCGCTTCCCGAGAAGCTCGTGGAGGAACTCGACCGACTCGTCGAAGAAGACCGTTTCGGGTCGCGCTCGGAAGCTTTGAGGCACGGCGCGAGGCTCGTCACGGAGCGCGAAGCTACGAAACGTCTCCACGAACTGACACAGGAACGCGCGAAGAAACAGGTCGAGGAACGTCTCGAACGGAAAAAGACGGAGACTGAATAGGCGTAATGTATCTCGACACCGACGTTATCCTTGCCCGGATAAAGGATGACGACTGGCTCAAGTCGGAGGTGGACAGGGACGCTCTTACGTCACCCAAAACATCCGCCGTAACCGTCGTTGAGGTACAGCTTGTCTACTTCGACGAAAGGTCACGCGGCGTTATTGCCGACTCTCGACAGGAGGTGTCGGAAGAAGTCGAAAGAATACTGCCGCTCGACACAGAAGTACTCGAAGAATCATCCCGTCTCCTGCGCGAACACGACCGTCTCAACGTGTTCGATTCGCTACATCTCGCGCACGCGTCGGTGCTCGACGAACCCATCGTCTCGACCGACACTCTCTATCCCGAGATAGAGGACGTACGTAGCCTCGACCCTCGGGAGTTAGCACCGTGAAGTCTAAACGCACGGGGCGTCTCTTACCGGACATGATAGAGATAGAGGACGTTGAGCAGGCGATGGAGCGCGTCGAGGGTGTGGCAGAGCGCACGCCTCTGCGCCACTCACGCACCGTGAGCGAGGCGACGGGCGCGGACGTGCACCTCAAGTACGAGAACCTCCAGCGTACGGGTTCGTTCAAGATACGCGGCGCGTACAACAAGATGTCGAGCCTGTCCGACGACGAGCGCGAGGCTGGCGTCATCACTGCGAGTGCGGGCAACCACGCGCAGGGTGTCGCTTTCGCCGCGCGTGAGGTGGGCGTCGATACCAAGATAGTGATGCCGAGGGACGCCGCTATCTCGAAGGTCGAGGCGACGAGCCGTTACGGCGGCGAGCACGTCGAGATAGTTCTTCACGGAATCGACTACGACGAAGCGTACGACAAGGCACGCGAGACGCAGGATGATGAGGGGCGCGTCTTCGTCCATCCCTTCGACGACGAACACGTGCAGGCTGGACAGGGTACGGTCGGTCTCGAAATACTCGACGAAATGGACGTGGACACCGTAATCGTCGCCGTCGGCGGCGGCGGTTTGGCGGCGGGCGTAGCGACTGCGGTCAAGGCGCGTTCGCCGGACACGCGTGTCATAGCGGCGCAGGCGGAGGGGGCGTCGAGCCTCAAAGAGAGTCTGGAACACGGCGAAGTGTACGAGCGCGACGAGGTTTCGACAATCTCGGACGGCATAGCGACGCGCCGTGTCGCGGAGTCGACGTTCGAGGTCATAAAGGAACGCGTTGACGAAGCCGTCGTCGTGGACGACGACGAGACGGCGAACGCGATGCTTCGCCTCTTGGAACGCGACAAGACGGTCGTCGAGGGTGCTGGCGCGGTTCCGGTCGCCGCGGCGGTGGAGCGCGACCTCGACTTAGAAGGCGAGACTGTCGTGCCTCTCCTCTGCGGCGGAAACATAGACTCGAACGTCCTCTCGCAGGTCATAAACCGCGGTCTCATAAACGCAGGACGTTACCTCAAGTTCGAGACAGTCCTGCACGACAAGCCCGGCGCGCTCGTAGACATAGCGACACGTATTGCCGACCACAACGCAAACATCTACGCGATACACCACGACAGGATGGCGAAGGACGTGACGCTCAACGCCGCCGAGGTTGAGTTCGAGGTCGAGACGAGAAGCCGCGAACACGCGAACAGGCTGGTGCGCGCCCTCGAAAACAAAGGCTACGACATCGAGGTACTTGGCTAAGATTTTTACGCTCGGTCGCCGCGTCTCTTACTGCATGAAGAACGTAATCGAGACAGACGACGCGCCAGAGGCAGTAGGCGCGTACTCACAAGGTATCGCAACCGAAGACCTCGTCTTCACGGCGGGACAGGTGCCGCTCACACCCGACGGCGATATGGTCGAAGGCGGTGTGGCGGAGCAGACAGAACGCGCGCTGAAGAACGTCTCCGCGGTACTCGAAGCAGGAAGTTCGTCGCTCGAAGACGCGGTAAAGGTCACCGTCTTCCTGAACGACATAGACGACTTCGGCGAGATGAACAGCACGTACGAGGAGTTCTTCGAAAACGAACCTCCCGCAAGAAGCGCGGTCGAGGTCGGCGAGGTACCTCTCGGAGCGGCGGTCGAGATAGAGGCGGTGGGCGCGCGCTAAGACGAGTCGGCGAGCGGACCCGAACAGAAAGCCTGTGTTGCGAGAACCTTGTCGTCCTCAGTAACAGCGACGCCGACGCCGATACTCTCCCAGTCCTCGTTCAGGAGCGTCCTCCGGTGCCCTTCGGAGTCGTTCCAAGCACGTACAAGGTGTTCAGCGACCTCGCGCTCGCTCGAAAGATGGAGCGTCGGAACCTCCGCCTCGTCGTAGACGAAGTTCTTTCCGTACCACGCGCTTGCGACGTTCTCGCCCGCGTAGCCTTCCGCGGAACAGAGTTCGTACCTCTCGAAAGGTAGTTCGCCGTCGTCCGATTCGTGTCCGACGTATCCGTGACGCGCCATGTCGGACGAGTGTGCGCGTGCCGCCGATTTCAACGACACGTCCGTCTCGACGCTCGACACGCCGTTCTCGGCGCGCAGTTCGTTCGTTTCCTCGGCGACGAGGCGTTCGACCTCGTCGGTGTCGAGGGGGTCGTCTGTGACAGGTCCCGCGACCGCCGTGTATCCGACGACTGCGAAAAGGACAAGAAGTAGAAAAGCCGTCGTCTTTCCCGGAACGAACTCGTCAACGAGTCCCATGCCTGCTTTACGTCCTGTCGGGACAAAAGCCTGTGCTTACAGATTCAGTTCGACACGCCGTCCTTTCGGAACCTGACTCCGGAGTTCGCCGGGGAAGTACAGTCCGCATCCGAGCACGCGCCTGTCGTGTTTCACGACGACGTATCCTAAGTCAACCTCGTCCTCGCCGAACTCAATGTCGATGTCCTCACCGCGCACGAAGTCGCGCGCGTCTTCTGCGTCGAGTTCGACGGCGTTCTTCGTCACAGAGTCCCCGAAAAGCTGTAGCGCGTCCGTCGTCGGCTTGTCGTGTTCGCCGCCGACGCGCATGAGAGGAAGTCCGACGGACTCGTAGTCGAGCGTGTCAAGCGTCTCCGTTTCGTCGGCGGCGTCGCCTTCGAGCGCGCCGACCGTCTCGTGTCTCACAGCCCAGACCTTCTTCGCGCCTTTTTTGTAGAAGACATATCCGTCGAACGTCTCGGACGGCACACCGAACTTCTCGCGCCAGAAACCGACGACACGTCCGCGTTCGACGAGTTGTATATCCATGTGCGGGCTTCGAGACGGTCGCGTATAACCGTGACGCAAGCCGAGGACACGACCGTCGTCACGTCCCCGTATGCTACCCGTCTGACGTAGATTTATTTACGGTATCTGCCTATACGGTTCCGTGAGTGACGAAATCGACAGACTCGTCGAGTTCCTGAAGGTTCGACTGACCTTGCTCGTCGGTTCAGCGTTCTTCATAGCCACGTTCCTGCTTGGTCTGGTTGACCTTCTCTCGACGACATCTATAGACGCGGTTCCTATCTACGTACACGCGACCGTAGGAGCGGTGGTCTTCCCTGTCTCCGTCTTCGTTCTGGAGTACCGCGGCTTCGAGATGAAAGACGCCGTCCAAACGGGTACGGGTGCGGGTGCCGTCGTCGTTGTCGTGCTTCTGCTTCTTACCGAGGGCGCGGGACGTATGACGAACGAACCGTTCGGTCTCGGTGCCTCGACGCTGTTCTACGTTATCACGGTAAGCCTCGTCTCGTCCACCCTCATCGTGATATGGGTCGGACGCAACTACCTCGACGTGCCAGCCTCCGAACGTGGCAGGCACGGACGCCGTGGGCGCGCGCCGCGACGCGACTAGAGAGAAGCTGTTTTGCGTCCGGCGTTCCTTCTTCGGACATGGACGAAAGGGAACTCGACGACGAGACGGTGCGCGAGTCCGTCGCCGACCACTGGGACGACGCGCTTGCCGAATGGCGCGACGAACTCGAACCTGCAGATGTCGAACTCGTCGAAGAAATCGGATTACTTGACGAGTACGAGTTCTTCTGGGACGACGCCTTCGACCGCGTGGGCTACGAGGCACCCTCAGTTCCGAAGGACTGGAAGACACGCGACTACGCCGACGACATCGAGTCCTGGGCACAGGTTTCGCGCATCAACGTCGCAATGAGCGACTTGGGGCAGGCTTTGCGCGAGCGTGTCGAAGACGACCTCGGCATCGACTGACTGTCGGTGAGTGTGTACGTCGCGCGCCACCGATATGTCCGGTGATTTACCCGAGTAGTATGCCTGTGTTAACTTACGTAACCTGTTCTTACCGGATGTTATGTTGTCGATACTCCTGACAAACGAAGCGCAACTATCATCGGCTTATATACAGTCCGGACCCATATCGCCCTTCGATGCGCACGGAACCTCGTCAACGTATGCGGGAGGCAGAAGACCTCCTCGAAGAATGGATAAGCAGAGCCGTGAAGGAAGCACAGAAAGAGGTCTTCGGCGAAGGTTCCCGTCTCAGCAAGGAAGACCTGCGCAGAATAAACGATGTTGACCAAGCGTTGAGGGAGAACGGTGACAGCGACGGCGGTCTCTGGGACAGCGTACACTACAGGATATACACGGAAGAAAACGACGACGGTGAAGAAGTAGTCTCTATAGATACCTTCGGCGTCCCCATGATACCCGCAGACTTCGAACGCATCGACTTGGGTGAGAGAGAGCGCAGAATGTACAACGACGTTCTCTCCGACTACGGTGTCAAAGTCAGTCAGAAGGTCGAGGAGCAGTTCAAGGAATGGCGTTCCAAACGGCGCGAACAAGCGTAACCCTTATTCAGGACGGCACAGTTATCTAGGGCGTCAAGATGTCAGAATCGGAAGAAAACGGAAACGAAGGCGACGGAGCGACGCCAGCAGAAGTAGTTGAGGTAGTCGGAAAGACAGGGATGCACGGGGAGGCTATGCAGGTAAAAGCGCGCATCCTACAGGGCTCCGACAAAGGCCGTGTGCTAACGAGAAACGCTGTCGGTCCTGTCAGGGAAAGCGACATAGTCATGCTGATGGAGACGGCACGCGAAGCCAAGTCTCTGTCCTCGCCCATTTGATAAAAGTGACCCAAAGACCTGAACCCGCAAAGGTGGTTCCGCGTGCCTGAGGTCTGTCCGACCTGCGGACTCCCCGACGACCTCTGTATCTGTGAGGACGTTGCGAAGGAGTCTCAGAGCATCAACATACGTATCGAGGAGCGCAGGTACGGAAAGGAGGTTACCATCGTCGAAGGCTTCGACCCGACGGACATAGATGTCGGTGAGATAGCGACCAAGCTCAAGAAGAAGCTTGCTTGCGGCGGTACGGCGGAGGACGGCACCGTCGAGTTACAGGGCAACCACCGCGGACGCGTCGCCGACATACTCAAGGACGAAGGCTTCAACGTCGAGTGAGGAGACGGGGACGAGAAACTAAACGACACGCCTGCGTCTCCTTTCCTTTTAATGTGCCAATAAAGACCGACTCCGGTGTCTGGGAGGAGACCGGCTCCGGACCGACAGCGATGGAAAGGATAGTCGATTTCTTGGAGACGAACCGCGGAAAGGCGTTCACCGCGATGGAGATACACGAGTACGCATTCGACGTAGAAACACCGTCAGCAGAGGACGACTACGCGTCTTACTCCGCCATAATCACACAGATGACGGTGCATCTCGCAAGTCTGACCTACCTCGGTGACGTGGAGGGCAAGGTACTTCCGAACTCCGAACTCGACAACGAACACCAAGACGGGAACACGGCGTACTACACCGCACCCGAGGAGTAGACGGAGAGCGACGGGACGGAGGCATACGATTACCTATCTTCGAGTTCGTGCATGAACATCAGCTTCTTGCGTCCTTCGTCGGTATCGACCTCACACATACACATCGCAAGCGCGCCGTGTGTCGTGAACTCCATCCAGCCGATATCGCTCACGATTAATGCGTCGAAGTCGCCGTGCGGACATCTCGGGTTCATGCACCGCACACCGGGGTTTCCGTAGATGACGCGTCCTCCGCTCTCCGACTGCTTGTGGTCCGCGACCTTCTCCATTAGGCTCTCGTACTGTTCCTCGGTCATTACCTGACCGTCGTCTTTGTCGTCGCTCATCTTCTTTCGTCCGCGTCTACGTATGGCACCGACGTATGGCTGACGGTACGAAGGCGCGTCGAAGACCATCACAAGATATAATCGTACGAACGTCCTCGCTTCGGTAATGCGGTCGCTCGACGAGTTAAACACAGCCGGGAAGCGCGTCCTCGTACGCGTCGACTTCAACTCTCCCGTGGACCCGGCGACGGGACGGATACTCGGCGACAAGAGGATACGCGGGCACGCCGACACAGTCCGCAGACTCGCCGACGAGGGCGCGGTCGTCGTCCTTCTGAGCCACCAGTCACGTCCGGGGCGCGCCGACTTCACGACCCTCGAAACACACGCCGAGAGGCTTTCGAGGGTGCTCGGACGCGACGTCGAGTACGTCGATGCCGTCTTCGGTGAGCGTGTACAGCAGGCTGTCGAAGCGGCGGAACCGGGCGACGTTCTTCTTCTGGAGAACGCACGTTTCTACAGCGAGGAGTACATAGAGATGCCTCCGGAGGACGCTGTCGAGACACACGAGGTGCGCAAGCTCGCCCCTCTTTTCGACGCCTACGTAAACGACGCCTTCTCGACAGCTCACCGCTCACAGCCGTCGATAGTCGGATTCCCGCGCCGTCTTCCTGCTTACGCGGGCGAACTCATGGAGCGCGAGGTCGAAGTTCTCGGTAGCCTCGACGAAGCACCCGACCCGCTCGTCCTCTCGCTCGGCGGTGCGAAGGTCAGGGACGCGCTCGGTGTCGTCGGGAACGTCGCCGAGAACGGGACAGCCGAGAAGGTCTTGCTTTCGGGTGCTGTCGGCAACCTGTTCCTTGTCGCCGAGGATGTCGAAGTCGGTGAAGGAACGACCGATTTTCTGCGCGACGAGGGTTTTCTCGCGCTCGTCGACGACGCGCGCGAACTTCTCGACGACTACGCAGAGATACTTGAAACGCCGAACGACGTGGCGGTAGAGATAGACGACGAGCGTATCGAGGTCGGCGTGGACGAACTCCCCGTCGAACAGCCCGCTTTCGACATAGGAATCGAGACGGTAGCCGAGTACTCGGCGACGCTCCGCGACGCAGGAACGGCGGTCGTCAACGGTCCGCCGGGCGTCTACGAGGAGGAGCTTTTCGAACGCGGAACCCGGGAACTCCTTTCTGCTTCGGTCGAAGCAGACTACTCCGTCGCGGGTGGCGGTGACACAGCGACGGCTGTCGACTCGCTCGGCGTGACGGGCTTCGACCACGTATCGTCGGGCGGCGGCGCGTCCACAGCGATGCTTTCGGGAGACGAACTCCCCGGTATCGAGGCACTCGAAGAGTAGCTTTTACTAATCCGCGTTCCTCCGCTTGTCGCTATACTCCTGAAGACACCCCCCTAGAACTATAAAAGTGAGAGGTGATGACTACTGTATGGCACGTCCACCAAAGAAGCACCGTAGAAGGTTCCTACGAATAGCTGGCACAGCCGCAGTCGTTGGCATAACGGGATGCCTGAACAGCGACGGGGAAGTGGAAAATGGGGAAAATGGGGAAGATGAGGACGAAGAGGGTGAGGACGAAGACGAAGAAGAGGAGATGGAGGACGAGGAACTACCCGAAGGAGTCTCGGAGGAGGAGTTCGTGAGCGGTCCCGTCCCCGACGAGTACCTCACAGCCGTTTCTCTCGGTGGCGAGGAACGCGGCGAGGACCTCCACGCAAAGGCTGACGTGCGTTTCTCGGAGTACGACGAAGCCACAGAAGACGCCGCCCACCAGCCGGGTCGTTCGTGTGCGAACTGCGCCGACTACATCCCCGACAAGAACGGTGACGGATTCGGTGCTTGCGCGGAGGTCGAAGGCTACATAGGACCCGAGGACTGGTGCTCCCTCTGGGAAGAACTTCCCGAACCCGAGACGCCGGAAGGCATGACAGAGGAAGAACTCGCCACCGCCGAGGTCCCCGAGGAGTACCGTACGGCTACTTCGCAGGGGGGCGAGGAACGAGAATCCGACGACCTACGCACACAGGAGGAAGTATCCCTCATGGAGTCTGTCGATGCCGCCGCAGAGGGTATGTCACCACCCGGACGTTCGTGTGGAAACTGCGCCGACTACATCCCCGACAAGAACGGTGACGGCTGGGGTGCCTGCGCAGAGGTCGAAGGCTATATAGCCGTCGAAGACTGGTGTTCCATCTGGGAGAGTCTGAGCGAACACGAGGAGTGAACTTCTCGGTCAAGCTTCGTACGAGAAATCCGTTCCTCATATATACGCGTTCTCCGTATCACGTCTGTGTCCCTGCTAGCCGATCTGACGTTCGTCTTCGTCGCTGGCTTCATCACCGCGCTCGCAACGGGCGTAGGCGCGCTTCCGTTCTTCCTTTTCGACGATATAAGCGACCGTAGCAACGTCTTCCTCTGGGGTCTCGCGTCCGGCATAATGGTGTCGGCGTCCCTGTTCGGTCTCGTGGACGAAGGACTCGCAGAAGGCACAGCCGTCGAAATAGCGGCGGGCGCGCTCGTCGGCGTCGCTCTCGTCGTCGTGGCACACGAGGTAATCGTCAACGCCGACGTGGACCCGCGCGACTACGAGGAGGCGAACTTCAAGAAGCTCGTTCTCATACTCGGTATCCTTACGGTACACAGCTTTCCCGAGGGCATCGCCGTCGGCGTCTCTTTCGCCGACCTAGGTCTCGAAGGAGGCGCGGAGATACTCGGAGTTACGGTGCCGCTCCTCGCCGTCTTCATGACTATCGCAATCTCGATACACAACATCCCCGAGGGAACCGCCATCTCGATACCCCTGAAGTCGATGGGCGTCTCGAAGTGGCGGATGGTCTGGTGGGCTGTCTTTTCGAGCCTCCCACAGCCAGTCGGCGCGGTCATCGCATTCGCCTTCGTACGTCTCGCACGCGAGTTCCTGCCTTTCGGCTTCGGCTTCGCCGCGGGTGCGATGGTCTATCTCGTCCTGACGGAGTTTATCCCTGAGGCTCTCGAAATAGGCGAGTCACTCCGGCGCGGCGGAAAGCCCGAACTCGCCGTCGGTATCCTCGTCGGTGTCGGTGTGATGCTCCCCCTCACCTTCGTCTAAGTAAGCAAGATTTATGCCCTACTCGCGGCTACGGTTTACCGCGCCTCGGTAGCTCAGCTGGGAGAGCGAGTCCCTTGTAAGGACTAGGTCAAGGGTTCAAATCCCTTCCGGGGCTGAAGACTGCTTGTCTAACTCCCATATTTTTACCGAACGGCGACAGGCATTTCTCTTTGTGCCAAGAGGCACGTGCCGAAAGGTTAAGTCTCCACGTGCCGAATGGTCACGTATGAGCGAAAACAGGGCACGCGACGAGAGCGGTAAGTTCTCGTCGGAAGTCACCGACCAAGATATACTCAAAATCTTCGACCGCACCGGTGAGCCTATGACCGCACCGGAACTCGCCGAGGAGCTACCTCTCACGAAGGACGGCGTCACGTACCGTCTCAAACAGATGCAGGAGAAGGGACTCGTCGGTCGTAAAGAAGCCGGTGCGCGCGCCGTAGTCTGGTGGGCGAAAGTTGCGCCCGAACTCTCCGACGAGTCGAAGGCACGTGTCAAGGAGAGTCGGAAGGACATAGAGGAGGGGAACACCGTTCCATTAGAGGAAGTCTAAGCAGGCGTCGCATGACCGACGTACACGTCGCTGAGAACGTCCTCGACCGGATTGAGAATCTCGACGAACACGAAAAAGAACGCGTCAAGAGCAAGATATTCGACGCTGGCGATAAACCCGACCACTACCTGAAACCTCTTACGGGCGACGAGGGATACCGTATCCGCGTCGGAGACTACCGCGTGATAGTCGAATGGGACAAGAACGACGACGTTCTGTATGTGACCGACTTCGGTAAGCGGGACGGGATATACTAACCGACGAACTTGTCCACAGTCGGTACGCGAACCTCGTTACTCAGACGCGTTCTCCATGCATCGGCTGTTCATGAACCGTCTTCGGCGTACAGTCCGAGAGTGCTCGCGTCGGTCACTTCGCGGTTGGAGAGACGCTCACCTCCGAACACTAGCACGACGAGCACAGCGACGGCGACGAGCGGGACGGCACCCGTAACCTCGGCAAGGAAGTTGAGCCACGGGTCGGGTACGCCGCCGGGTGCGAGAACCTCCATGTCTGCAGGATGGTAGACGCCCATCGCGTTTATGCCCGCGTGGAAGACTGCGACCGCTAAGACGCTCCCGCCCGTCGAGTTGTACATCCACGTCCACAGAACCGAGCCTGTGAGTATAGTGACGGTCCAGATTGTCTGTTGTGAGAGCGACCACCCGCCGTGTGTCGTGTTCGCGTTGAGGAAAAGTGGTAGGTGCCATCCAGCCCACGCTACACCGACGATTAAGCTTGAGACGAGCGCGCTGTACTTCTCCTGCAGGAGCGGAAGCATGAAGCCGCGCCAGCCGAGTTCCTCCTGACCGCCGCCCCAGACGATGCCCCAAGCCATCACGAAGAGGTAGATGCCGACGAAAGGCAGTGAGTCGAAATCCACCGGACCGCCGAGCGCGACGAAGAGCGCGCTACCCACGGCGAGAATCAGCAACGGAAGGAAGACAGCAATCGCCCACCACTTCGCGCCGATACGCCACCTCACGACCTGCGAGAGCCACTTTCTGAGGCTACCGCCGCTCGCCCAGACGACGACACCCGCGCCTACGGGCGGTCCGAACGCACCGAAGCCGACGAGAATCGAAAGCGTCCACGTCGGTTCCATGCCTGTCGCTACGAGAAACGCCTGTACGGACCACGTGAAAGCGTACGTAATCGCCAGAAAGCTTACGATGGGATGGCGACCGATCCACTTGCGGACAGAGGGTGCCATACGACAGCGATTGTGAACGCCCCGGTTAATATGTTCCGCCGGCTTCCACGCGCCCGAGTCTCCCGCGGATGACGACAGCGAGCAGGATAGCAACGAGCCAGACACATAGGAGGAGCCTCGTCTTCAGGTTTGTTTAGGTGTTTCGCGACGGTCCAGAAACGCCGCACCTAAGAACGCGACCACCGCGGCGGCGACGCCGACACCGACGGTGCCTTCGAATCCGACGTCGACTATGTTTACGTAAGCGGTTCCCAGCGCCAGCAGGATACCGTAACCGAACCCTGCGAAACCGCCGAGCACCCACCGAACCGGTTCATCGGCGTCGTCATGACGGAGCAGGAGGAGGACGAATACAACCATCCCGGCTATCAATCCCACCGGCAGACCCACGAGTGCCGAAAACTCGATATCGAGGAGTTCGATTACGGAGACAGCGACGACGAGAAACGCCGTTATCGCCGCACCGACTGCGGTGATGGGTCTTCGGAGATTCACGCGGCAGAATAAAGGCGGAGTGTATTTTATATCTGTGGTTCTTTGGTTCCGTCCTGGAGCATATGGATTTATGTGTTTACGGTACTACGTGCGGAACAGGTTATGTGGTCCCGTATCCGTAACCTCATCGGCGCGCGTCCGGTTTTGGCGTTCTTCTTAGTGACATACCTCCTCTCTTGGATTGCGTGGACGCCGCTCGTTTTTTCGGAATGGTGGGCGACGTGGTCACCGCTCGTCTTGGCGGAGGACTCACAGACCATGCTTTTCATCGTCGTCGGAGGTTTCGGACCTCTTGTCTCTGCGGGAGTCGTCACGTGGACCGTCGGTGACAGCGTCCGGGACTGGGCGGGAGGTGTGCTCCGATGGCGTGTTCGAGCGCGCTACTGGGGATTCTCCTTCCTCTTTCCGGCACTCGCTGTCTTCTTCGCCAGCGCGGTACACATTCTGGTCTTCGACGGCGCGTTCGAACCAGAATCCACCGACGTTCTCGTTCTCTATCCCGTACTTTTTGTTCAGGTGTTCCTCATCGGCGGCGGCAACGAGGAACTGGGCTGGCGCGGGTTCGCTCTCCCGAGGCTTCAGGAGAATTACAGCGACCTCACAGCAAGTTTCGTCATCGGTGTCCTCTGGTTCCTGTGGCACCTTCCTCTGTTCTTCGTCGAAGGCTCCTCACAGGTAGGGGTGCCGCTGTACTACTACGGTGTAGCGGTCGTCGCTCTCTCTTTCGTATTCACGTGGCTCTACAACCAAACAGACGGAAGCGTCCTCCTTCCGATGGTTCTTCATGCGTCGGTCAACACCGGTGGCATTCTCTACCTGTCCGGAGGGGCTTCTGCTCTTCAGACAGAACTGGCTAACGGACTGTACGCAGTCACGTTTCTGGGAGTGGCGATAACGGTCGTCGTCGTATACGGCTCCGGAAGTTTTGCTGACGGCCGCCGAGAGAAGCAGTAGCTCTTACATGTCCGGACGCCGTCGTGTCCGACGAAACCCCTGTCCTAAAATTTAAGAAGTCTACAGTTCTACCACCCGTATCACCACGAAAAGCACGCTCAGGCTCGTCGAGTACGCACGCGAGAAGAGGTGGGTTCCACTCCTCGGATACCTCGTCTACGTCTCGGTGCTAACGGCGGGGTACTACTACAACCTCACATTCGTCCAGTTGGGGCTTATCGACCTCGGAACTCGACGCGTCGGGATGACACCCGTGGCTGTCTCTTTGGCGATGGCTGGCTTGGCGCTCTCCACGCTCCTCGTCGCCGTCGCTACCGGCGTCACGATGGACAGACGTGGATGGAGCACCGACCTATACGCGAAACTCCGGATGCTGTTTCTCGTAATCGCCGTCCAGTTCTTTCTGACTGTCGTCGCGCCGTACGTGACCACGTCGGGAGGGTTCGTTCTCTGGGTCAGCGTCTGTTCGGTCGCTCTCGGGGTGGGGATACCCGTGACGTTCAGCTTCATGATAGACTTTATTCCTGTACGGGATAGGGGATACGTCGCTGCGGCGGTTGCGGGACTGTCTTTCTTCGCCGCCGCGCTGTACCCCGTCGAGTGGAGCATAGAGAGCTTCAGCACCGTGATGAGCGTCGCGATGGCTCCGGCTGTCTTAGCCTTAGGAGTCGTCTCAGTCAGACGTTTTTCGTTCGTCGACGAACTCGCGCGCCAGCACGAGGAGTTCGGTACCGGGAGGTTCTGCCGCACATCGCCCGTCCGTACGAAGAGCTTCGCGTTCTGGAGTCTGGTCTTCCTCATGTTCGGCGTCTTCTTCATCGACAGCCTCGGGTTTCTCAGGATAATCGAGACGCCCGCGTACATCTACACGTCTTGGCAGTCGCCGGAAGTGGGCACGCGCCTGTTCATCGCCGTCACCCACGTCGTCGGTGCTCTCGTCGCCCGGCCTGGTGCTGTTCACCGGACTTCAGCAGGAGATGGATATTCCTCTGGGTGCTCGGTCTCTTCGCGTTCACGCACCTCCTGTACGTCTTCCACGTCCGTTTCGGTGCCGACGGAACCCCACCGTTGATTCTGCCGATGTTCTACGTCATCGCAGTCAGCTTCTACACGACGCTCAACTTCGCGCTCTGGCCCGACCTCTCGACAGCCGAGACGGTCGGGACACACGTCGCACTCGGTGTCGGGATATCCGGGTGGCTGGCGACGTTCTTCAGCACCGCGTTGGCGTTGTACTCCGAAGGTGTCGGTCTGTCGTTGCTCACCCATCTGAGGTATGTCAACGCGCTCTCTCTCCTCTTCGTCGTCTCTCTGCCCGTGCTGATGTACCTCCACCGTATGTTCGAACTCGCAGGGGGTGCGGAGACATGAACCCCGAACTCATCCCGCTTCTGATAGTCGCGCTCCTCATGATTTCAGCGGGCGGAGCGGAGGTCCAAACAGCCGAGGTTGTGATGCGGGGCGACCACGATATGACAGAGCACCGAGGCGCGCTGATAGTCGGTGACGCGACAGTAACAGTTCCAGCTGATGCGGAGATTCCCGGTCCCGTGTACGTCATCGGTGGCGAACTCCGAGTTCGGGGAACTGTCACGGGAGACGTGACACAGCTTTCAGGGTCGCTAGTCGCCGAGGATGGCGCGGCTATCGAGGGACAGCTACAACACATCGGAGGCAGGGAAGAGATAGCCGACGGCGCGGTTGTCGGGGAAAGGGCGACGGTCGAGTTCGCGCCCGCAGAATCCGGGCATGTCGCGAAGTACGCACCCGTCGTTCTGACCACGCTCGCGCTCGCACTCTCAGGCGCGTGGCTCTCACGGAGGCGTCCGAAGCTTCTGGAAAACGTCGGTACGGCGGCGAGGGAACACAGTCTGGTCAGCCTGACGGTCGGAGGTTTGCTCTCCGTGACCTTCCTTTCTGTCTTCGTCTTCATGGCGTTCACACTCGTTCTGATACCCGTGAGTCTCCTCGGTCTTTTCGTCAGCGCGCTGACCGTCGCCTACGGTGTCGTCTCTCTGGGCTATCTCGTCGGTCAGCGTCTCGATATGTCGCGTACGGGTCTTTCGACAGCAGTCGGTGTCGTGGCTGTCGTGGCACTGTTACAGGTTCTCGGGGTGGTTCCTGTCGTCGGAGACATCGTCGCCGTCGCCGTCCTCGTGACCGGTCTTGGCGCGGTCGTACTGACTTACTTCGGGCTACAGAGGTTCGAACCCGCGCTTCCGGGGTACGAATAGCTGCCGCAGTATCGTAGGGCTGTCTCCGAATCAGTCCCTTATCTCGATGTCTCCGAAAAGCACGAGACCCGTGAGCGCGAGTTCGCTCCTTCCGTCTTGAGTTTCGTCCTTCTCCGCCTTATCGCGCACAGGTCTCCTGTCCGAAACGTCTCCGAAGACGACGAGAACGTCACGGTGTACGTCCCAGTCCTCCGGAACACGTATCTCGATATCGCCGAAGACGCAGACAGCCTCGACGACGGCGGGTGGTGCGGGAACCGAAACGTCGCGCAGGTCGAGAAGAACGTCACCGAAGACAGCGACGACCTCGGCACCCGTGAAACGTTCGGTCGTGAGACGGCGTTCGTCCCCGCCGAATACAGCGACTGCGGTGGTCTCCTTGTCTTCGGACTCGGCGAGTTTGAGACGTTTCCGCCCGCGCGAGCGGTTTACGATGAGGAGGACGCCGAAGAGCACGATGAACAGAGGCCACCACGTAGCCAAGTCTTCGCGTGTGATGAGTTCGAGGTTTCTGAGTAAGAACACACCCGCGACGGCTATCACCATCACGGGACCTGTCAGGTTACGGAAGCCGCTTCTCACCAAAGCCCAGACACCGAGAAGGACGAAGACGAGCGGGAACCAGTCCCAGAGCGAGTCAGTCGGGGTTACTCCTGTGGTACCGAGAAGGAGCAAAACCCCAACGAGGACTATCAGGAGACCTGTGACCAGCCTTCCGGAGAGGTTGCGTACCATGACATATCCACGGAAACGTGATGTAAATAGCTGTTGACGGATATCACAGAGAAAAAGTGAAGCAATTACAAGAGCAAGAAAGAGGTATGCAACTCCTTCGTACAGTAGGACATTACGTCAACCACGACGACGTCTTCGTGCGCGCCGCCTCTTTCTGGGCTTTCTGCGCTGTCGTCTTCGTCGCTGTCTGGGTGTTAAGCTACCACCTTCTTCCCAAAGGTCTTCTCCGCGGCACGTCGCTCGCCTACTTCGCTCCCGTCGAAACCGAGCGCGCCGAAACCACGTTCATGCGCGTCTTCGCTTGGAACATCGTTTTTGCGTCGATACTCGTGCTCTCTAACACCTTCCGCTCCGTCGAAACGCCGATGGGATACCTCGCCTTGCTCGTCGTCGTTGTACAGGGCGCGCTCGTCTGGGGAACGGGTTCGCTCGCACTTGCGACGGGACGTATCGAGCCTTCGCTCGGTACCGTCGTCGGACGCAGCGGCGTCTTCGAACTCTCCGCTTACGTCCTGATAGCCGTCTCGACGCGGGGCGTGATGCTCTGGCACCAGCGCGAACCGCCGCGCCTACGCGAGGAGTTCGTGCGCGTCCGTTCGGTGCGCGACTGGTCCTTGTCGCGCCGCGAACTCCTCGTCCTCCTCGCGGGTATCGGTCTTCTCGCCGCCGCAAACTACCGCGAGGCTTCGATGATAGCCGAACTGGGCTAAACGGCATTAGTCCGACAAAGACTAATTTGGCTTCGCACGTAACTGCCCGCATGATAGAAAAACTGCTGGGCGACGAAATCGAGAAGAGGGGCGAGTACGTAGCCGAAGTCATCTACGGTGCCAACGACGGCATAGTTACGACTTTCGCTGTCGTTTCGGGCGTCGCGGGTGCGGCACTTGACCCTGCCGTGGTCGTGATACTCGGCGTCGCAAACCTGTTCGCCGACGGTTTTTCGATGGGCATGAGCAACTTCCTGAGCCAACGTTCGTCGATAGACTACCACGTCGCGCGGGGCGAGACGGCGAACGAAGTCACGAAACCGCCCGCGTACACGGCTTTCACGACTTTCGCCGCCTTCGTCGTCGTCGGATGGGCACCGCTTCTGCCGTACGTCCTCGGTGCGACAGAGCCTTTCGTCGTCTCGGTCGCTATGGCGGGCGTCGCTTTCTTCGTCGTCGGGGCAAGTCGCACGCTCGTGACGAACAAACGGTGGTACACGGCGGGCGGGGAGATGTTCGTCGTCGGCATGTTAGCCGCGGGTGTGGCTTACACGGTCGGTGTGCTCCTCGGCGGGCTAGCTTAGAATATAGAACGCTCAACGAGACGCCGCAGGAAACTAGGCTGTTCGGACTCGTGGACGTGCACGGAAATCTCCGTACAGTCCGAAGGCGGCACCACCTGCTCGTCGAAGACCGCACCCCTCACACGCGGGTCCGCGCCTCTGCGCACACGCACGTCCGGCTCTCCCCCCTCTGGGTCGGAGGTCGTAGCCGAGTCGGTGCTGACGGGCACCGAGAGAAGGTCGGCGAGTTCGTCCTGATACGTCTCTATGGTGCGTCTCCTCTGTTCTGCGTCCCCGTCACCCGTCGGATACCAAAGGAAGACCTCCGCGTCGTTCTCGGTCGCAACTGCGTCAGCGACGGCGACAGTCTCGGGGTTGAAAGGACCTCCGTCGCCGACGAGTTCGACGCGTTTGGGTGCGTCGTAGCCCTTGTTGTCGACGAGCAGAACGTCGCACGGCGCGTGTCGCACAACCCAGTCGATGGGGTCGCCGAAAAGGCGCGACCTGAGCCTGAGACGTTCGTGCTCCGCCACAATCTTGTCCACGCCCCTGTGGCGCGCGAAGTTGACCACCGCGTGCTTGTTGTCGTGGCTCGTTATCTCGCCGACATCCACCTCCACGTCGAGTTCTTCTGCGAGTTCGCCCGTCTGCTCCTCGAAACGCACCTCCGCAGGCGTCTGTGTCTCGGTCGCCTTGTCGAGAGGCTCTTGGTCGGGAACCTCCTCGAACCAGACGACGACAACACGTCCGTCGTGGGGGCGTACAATATCGGCGGCTATTCGCAGGAGGGCGCGCTCCTTCTCCCTGTCAACCTCACGCGTGAAGGCGACGAGAACCTCGTACGTCTCGTCTTCGAGTGCCGCCTCCGTCTCTGTGAGAAGGGTACGTCCGACCTCTCGTCGCACGACATCGGTCGCCGCGCCCTCACGCTCGACACGCGAACGTGCGTATACGAAGTACCAGACGAGGCTTCCCGCGGTGATGACGACCGCGCCGAGTATCGCCGTCTCGCCCATCTGTGTCAGAAGCAAGACGCCGCTCACGACGCCGAATACCTGCATCCACGGATACAGCGGCGATGTGTAGCTCGGTTCGTACTCCGTCTCGCCCTCGCGGAAGGCGACGATTGCGACGTTGATGAGGACGAAGACGAGTATCTGGAACGCGCTCGCTAACTTCGCTATTTCGAGTATTGGGACGAAAGCGATGAGAACCAGAAGCACCGCACCCGTCAGCGTTATCGAGAGCGACGGCGTCTTGAAACGGTCGCTGACCGCGGCGAGCGACTCGGGGACGAGACCGTCACGTGCCATCGCAAACGGGTAGCGCGACGAAGAGAGTATGCCAGCGTTCGCCGTAGAGACGAGCGCGAGAACAGCGGCGACGACGACGGCACCCACGCCGAAGGCACCGAGCGTAGCGCGCGCCGCGTCCGCCACAGGAACGTCTGAGCCTGCGACCGTCCCTGCTTCCGTCACGCCGACGATGACAGCGACTATGAGGACGTAGAGGAGCGTCGTGAACCCCAACGAGCCGAGTATTCCGAGTGGTATGTTGCGATCCGGGTTCTCGATTTCCTCCGCGACGCTCGCGACCTTCGTCACGCCGGCGTACGACACGAAGACGAGACCCGTCGCCTCTAAGAGTCCCCAGACGCCGCCGCCGAGGAAGTTGTCGTAGTTCGTCGCCTCAACACTGGGCGCGCTTCCGACGACGAACCAGCCGAGAGCGGCGAGCATCACGACGACGATTCCGACCTGTAGCCTTCCAGTCTGTTTGACGCCCACGAGGTTGACCGCGATGAGGACGAGCGCGAGAACAGCGGCGACGGGGCGGACAGGGAGTTCGAAGAAGATTATGAGATACGGAACGCCGCCGACGAGAGCGAGACCACCCTTGAACGCGAGCGAGAACCACGTGCCGACGCCCGCGACGGTACCGAGAAGAGGTCCCATGCCGCGCTCTATGTAGATATACGTCCCGCCCGCCTCGGGCATCGCTGTCGCCATCT
This sequence comes from Halobacteriales archaeon, assembly GCA_034522195.1. Lineage (GTDB taxonomy): Archaea > Halobacteriota > Halobacteria > Halobacteriales > Halorutilaceae > Halorutilus. The sequence goes on from JAXHLL010000006.1 coordinate 927,079, forward strand.
CCGACTTCGAGACGGCGGCGGGGATGACGAGGAGACCCGCGAGGAGGTAGGCGAGAACCACGGACGGACCCGCGATATCGAGCGCGAGTGCGGGGAGTATGAAGATGCCGCTTCCTATCATCGCGCCTATGCTGATGGCGAAGACGGTCGGTAAGCCGAGGTCACGTTCAAGTTCTTTCATCTTTGTTGGACGGTACCCGGATATGGGCGTCTGTAAGTATGATAAAACATCTTGTGGAAAATCCAGCGACTGATGATTAATATATTATAAATCCGCATATCCATGACATGGTAGCACGTCATTTTAAAATCTTGGATAATACTAAAACCTCATTTAAAACCCTGTGCGACCCTTCTCGCTACATGGACGAGACAGATACAGAAGAGTCAACAGTGAGGATGACGTATCTTCACCGATGGCAGAGACCTCCGGGACGGACGCGTTCCGCCTGCGTCCCCCGGTTAAGACAGCGGTCGAGTTTCTGGTGCACAGCAACCTTTTCGTCTCTTTCTCAGCCACGGGAGTCGCTCTAACGACGGTTCTCCTCGCCGACCTGCGTCTCGACCCCGTACCGCTGTTTATCGTCTTCTCCGTCACCCTGTTCGTCTATAGCTTCAACCGTTTCACGGACCTCGCGGAGGACGAAAAGAACGTCCCGAGACGGGCGCGTTTCACACGCAGGTACGGCAAGCCGCTTCTCACGGCGGGCGTCGTCCTGTACATCGCTGTTCTCGTTCTCGCCTTCACGCTCGAACTCCCCGGCGCGCCCTTCCTTCTCCTCCCCGTCTTCGTCGGTGCCGTGTACTCTCTGGCGCGTGCCAAACGCGTCCTCCTCGTCAAGAACCTCATCGTGGGCGGTGCTTGGGGTGCGATTCCGCTCGGCGTCGGCGTCTACTACGGCGTTCTCCTGACGCCCGAGATACTGTTCCTCTCCGGCTTCTTCATCGTCTCCGTCACCGTCGCCGCGGCACTGTTCGACATAAAGGACATAGAGGGCGACAGACGTGAGGGCATACGGACAGTCCCCAACGTCTACGGACCGCGTCTCACGCGCGTCGCCGCGTTCGTCGTCGTCTCCGCGCTCGTCCCCGCTGTCGTCGGCGCGACATTCGTCATCTCGTCCGACTTCGCCGTCCTTTTCGGCTTCTTGGGCTACGTCCTCGGTTACATACCTTTCGCAACACGCGACCGTGGAACGCTTTTTTACGGCTTCGTCATAGACGGCGAGTACCTCTTCGTCGCCTTACTCACCGTAGCCGTCGTGTATGTATGACGGGTGACAAACGGAGACAAGACAGACATGTGTTCAGGAAGTATTCATCACGTAATTTACCGAGTTCCACGTCCTCAGAGGTGAAAGATACACGACTGCATCCGGTATGAAAAACAGCCGTTTGAGTCTACGTTACGGTTATGATACCGTGGTGCCACGTGAGAACATGCTGAAATCAGAGCCGCCTTCCGCTTCAGCGGTCTGTTGTCCGTCGTGTGGCTCGTCTCTCGAAGGCGAGTTCGACGAGGCTTCCGTCGGCATAGACGACGGCGAGATGTCCGTCTCGGTCGTCTGTGAGGAGTGCGAGGAAGTACTGAGCCTGTCCGTCGGACCTATTCCGCCCGACGGACGCAAGGTCGATGTTGTTCTCGGAGAGGAGAGACTTTAGGGCAGTCAGTATCGATAGACAGCGTCCGCGATTCCGACCGTCTGTCCGACACCCACGACTGCTATACCCGCCGTTGGAGGTACCGGCACGACACCTGTTGAGGACAGAGCGTAGACGACCGCGCCGATGAGGCTGAGCAAAGCACCGATGGCGGAGGCGTAGGTGGCGTACGGTGCCTCGGACTCGCGCGCCGTGTACGCCAAACCGACACCGGGTACGAGCATCCAGCCGTACAGAGCGACGGACAGGAGGGCGCGTGTGTAGGGCACGCCGTAGAGACCGAGCGCGCCCGCTGAAGTTATGAAGAAGCCCGCGACGAGCACCGCGCGCCACGCTCTCAGGACGCCCTCCTTCATCTCGTTCCAAGAGACGACGGCGAAGAGGAGGAGTACCGTCGCCATGACGATATGTGCTATCAGAAGGGTTCTTTCCGAAACCGTTCCTATACGCGCCGCGCCGACGACTGCCCACGCCGAAGGTACGAGAACGACGGGACCGTTCTCCCTGAGCGAATCGGTCATGTATGCACACACGTCGCACGGGCGTAAGAAGACTCCGTCGAACGCACGGTTTCCGGACGCGCCGTTTTCAACCACGGTTCCGTTTTCAACTACGGTTCTGTTTTCAACTACGGTTACCACAGGAGAATTTATGTACCCGGAAGACGTGTAACCTGTTATGGTGCTGATGACGGTGGTAACAGGGGTACTTATCTTCCTTCTCGTAGTCACTCTCACGATGAGCTACCTCATCTACGTTCGTATAAAGCATCTACAGCGTGAAATCGAACGGATGAGGTCGAAGATGGAGATAAGAGACGACGAACTCGAAAACATAGAGTCGAGCCTGAACTCCGTCGATATGTGACGGGAGCCTCAGTCGTAGGCTAGGTCAGCCTGTTCTTCGACACGTTGGCGCATATGCTTCTCACCTTCGGCGAAGACACGTACGCTCTCGTCCGTGTACTCGATTTCCTCTATCGGCAAGCCGGTGTCGAGAGCCATCGTCAAGACCATCTCGTCGGTGTACTTTCCGAGTATCTCGGACCTCCGAAAATGCTTCTTCAGAAGCCTGACAGCCTCGTCCTTCTCGTATACTTCCTTTACGCAGTCCCAGAAGGTGTCTTGCTCGGACTCGACTAGCGGCTTGACGCTTTCGACAGCCTCCTCAAAGTACTCCGTCAGCTCCTCGCCGAACTTTTTTTTCCTCTCGGCGTCGCCGAAGTAGTTCGAGTAGTACAGGTCGGATTCGAGGAACTTCCGCCTGTCCCCGTCGGTTATTTCGCCCTTCGCGGCGGTTTCGATTATGAGGTCTGTCTGCTCCTGAAAACCGCTCTTGACGCGCGCCATCTCCTGTCTTATCTCGTCGCGGAGTATCGACTTCAGGCGGTCCGCAGGGATGTCCACCTCAACAACAGCCGAGGGGTCGAGTTCGTCCAACGCCCTCAAGGAGATGGATTTAACGTAGCCGTCAAACTCTTTCTTTACTGCCTTCTCTGTCATCCTGTCCTCCGGTTCGTAGCACCCGCAACGTAAAAACCCCTGTGGTAAGGATTTCATGGGGCACGCCGTATGTCGCGCGTCCGTCTGACAAAGGTTTTTGTCTCTGCCTCCGTCTTAGGTACCATGAGCCACGTCGTTCCTGCCACAGACGGTGTGTTTCGACGTGTCGAGACCGAGGTGAGACGTTTATGAACGCCACGATTCCCGCACTCGTAGCCGGAAACCTCGTCCTTTTGATTCTACTTTTCTATCTGTTGAAACGTCTCCGTTCTCTCAGAAGGCTGAAGGACCGTCTCAGCGACCGAGGTCGATGAGGACACCACGTACGTCGCGTTCGAGAACGGCGCGCACCGTCGGGTTCTCGGCTTCGGGGCGTCCTTCGACGACCTGTTCGATGACTGCTCGCGTGTCTCCGTGTTCCTCCCAAGCGTCGCGTATGTCCTCAACCCACTCGACAAGTGCTTCGCGGTGTCTCGGGAGCGCGTCCGCGCCGTCGTAGTTGACGCCGTAGTGTCCGTAGAGAAGGTAGTCGGAGTCGTACTCCTCGAAACGGTCGAAGCTTTCGAGAGTCCTCTCGTAGTCGAAGTTGGACGGCGGCGTCGTCACGCCTTCCTGTCCCTCGAAGTAGGCGCATCCCTCGTCTATCACGAACAGCGCGTCGGACTCGTCGTCGTAGAGAGAGAGGTGATGGGGTGCGTGCCCGGACGTCTCGAAGATTTCGAGTTCGCGGTCGCCGAGGTCGAGCGTCTTCTCGTCCTCGACAGCCACGACGCGGTCTGAGTCAACGGTGTCGATGCCTCCGTACGCGTCGCCGAGTCCGTCTTCGACAGCGTGCACCTTCTCGACGAGACGGCGCGCGCTCTCGTCGTCGGTCAGGTACTTCTCGCCGCTCTCGTGGACGAGTATCTCAGCGTTAGGGCATGCCTCCGCGACCTCGCCGATTCCGCCCGCGTGGTCTAAATGGACATGAGTCACGACGATATGCTCCACGTCGTCGTGCGCGACGCCTATCTCCTCTACAGCGTCCAAGACGTTTCGTGCGCAGTCCTGAAGACCCGTGTCGATGATAACCGGCTTGTCAGCGTCGATTAGAAACGCGGCGGCGTGCCCCTCGACGCCTAACATCACCGTGTCGATGACATACACGTCCTCGTCGTCTACTCTCTCATGCATGGTAAACCAAAGGTGGTGACGGAGTATCAGACTGACGTTTCGTCGGCGGAGACGCCGACAGCTTCGGTCTCCGTCTCGTTTTCGTCTCCGGATTCGGCGGGGCGGTAGTGCCTGACACCGTCTTCAAGGTGCGAGACGAGCCGTCCTTCCGCCTCCAAGTAGCCGACGGCACCTATGTTGTCGAAGATGAGATGTCTCAGGTCGTGTTCCGGCTTCTTACGGTTCAAGGCGACTTCGAGCACCGTCGCTTCTTCGAGCGACTCGACCGTCTCGCGCACGCTTTCGACGAGCGCGTCAAGGCTTCCGAGCGAGTTGTCGGCGGCGGCTCTCGGGTCGTCGAATACCGGTCCGTGTCCGGGGTAGACGCGTTCGGCTTCTCGCGCACCGAGACGCTCGAAAGTCTCGTAACAGTTCGCCGCGCTCTCGTACATGCCGTCGTCGAAGCCGACATCGTAGATAACGGGACGGAAGGCGGAGATGAGCGCGTCGCCGGAGAACAGCAGGTCGTCGCAGGCGTACGCGAGGTGTTCCCTCTGGTGCCCCGGCGTGTGGAAAGCCTCGAAGACGTGTCCCGCGACCTCGAACGTCTCGTCGTCTCGGAGAAGAACGTCCGCCATCTCGGGAGGGAAGCACTCGCGGTTCGTACGTATCCCTTCCATCCATCTGTCTACCGTGTCTTCGACCTCTGCCTCCGGAATACCGATTTCGCGCGCGTTCCTGAGCGCGCGTTCCTCCAGACCTTCGTACCGTAGCCTGTCCGGTACGTCCCTGTGTGCGTAGACCGTCGCGTCCGACTCTTCGACGACGGCGCGCACCTGTCCGTCGTGGTCTACGTGCGGGTGTGTGACAAGCAGAGCGTCTGTGTCCTCGAAACCGTAGCCGAGACGTGCGAACTCGTCGCGTAGCTCCTGTTCACCCTCATCACCCGGTATGCCAGCATCGACGAGAATCAGACCTTCTTCGGCTTCGACGAGATACGCCGCTACGTGGTCGGGCGTCCACTCTGTGGCAAGTTCGAGACGGTGTACGTCGTCAGAATCCATCTACTAACAGTATGAGCAACGCACACAAACGGGTTGCGGTTCTTTTCCGAGACGGTATCTCAGTGCAGAGTCCCTTCGCGTACGTCGTAGTCGTGTGCGAACAGCGCGTATCCGACCTGCGCGGGCGTGTAGCCCGTTTCGTCGCTGACGGCGCGTATCTCGTCCATCATCGTCACGTAGTCGAACGCATCGAACGTCTCCTTTCGTCCTTCGAGGCGTCCCGCGCGTTCGAGCGACGCCCAGACGCGTGTATCGACAACTGCGTGTCTGTCGGGTGCGAGCGCGGTCGTGACACAAGACGCCGTCGGTGCCTTGAAACCGCGTAGCGACGAAATCAGGGCTATCTGGGAGAAGTCGTCGCCCTCGTCTCCGTTCGCCTTCTCTTCGAGAGCGAGGACGTTCGATGTGACTTCGACACATACGTTGCGCGGGTTTCGCTCGACATGGTGCGCGCTCCGCGTTGAGGACTCGTAGGCGATTTCGTAAAGGTCGTCGCGCCTCAGGTGTCCCTGTTCGCGGTAGGTGCGACCGAACTCTTCGAGTCTTTCGGGCAGAACACCCTGTGTCTCGTCGTAAACGTCAAGATATCTTTCGACGAAGTCAGCATCTATTCGCATACAGAACAACCGTCCGCCCGCATCAAATGCTCTGTGAACCTATCTGTCAGGTCCCAAATCCGGTCTCGGTTCGGGCATCGGCTCTATCGGATGCGGCGGGTGCACGACAGGTTCGTCGCCTATCTCGACACGTCCCGCGCGCGACCAGTCGTTCTCGTCAAGAGCGACGATTTCGTGGTCGGAGGCGACGTACATGTAGTCGTTGATGTACGCGGCGCGTCTTGCGCGTGTGACGTTGACGGCGCGTTCGAGCGACAGTCCGTCTTCGTACGAGAAGACGTAGCCGGCTTGCGAACCCGGAAGGAAGAAGACCTCGTGACGCTCGTCGTGGAGGAAGGCGCGGTGGTTGCCGACTGCGTCCGACGAGTACTCGTCTAAGACGTAGTCGTCGTCTATCGTCGGGTCGGTGGGGTCCGAAACGTCGAATATGACAGCCTTGACGCGTCCGTTCTCCTCGCCGATACCGAGCACACGGTCTTCGCCGAGCGGATGGAGGTAAGAAGAGTATCCCGGAAGCTTTAGCTCGCCTTCGACGGTGATGTCGTCGGGGTCAGACATGTCGATGACGTAGAACGGGTCGACCTGTCTGAACGTCACGACGTAGCCCGTGTCGCCGATGAACCTTACCGAGTAGACGCGCTGTCCCTCGCCGAGACCCGTCGCCTCGCTCCTGCGTTCGAGGCTGTCGTCTAAGACGTAGACGTCGTTCTCCGACCTCTGGCGCGAGAGCGACTCGCCGACTGTAGTGGCGACGCGCAGGTTTCCGTTGTGCTCGTCGAGAGCGAACTGGTTGAGCGGGTATCCGGGAACCTCGCCCGTAGCGTCCACCTCGAAGCTTTCGAGGTCGGTACGCACGATGCCCGTGGTTTCGAGTTCGCGGAGGTTCTCGTCGAAGTAGTCTTCGAGCCTGTTCTCGAACTCGTTCTGTGCCTGTATACGTTCGTCGTCGCTCAGAGAGTCGCGCCAGTCTTCGAGTATCGATTCGAGTTCGACCCGCTTCGCGCGGTCGGAGAGTTCGTACCCTTCGAGACGTTCGAGACGCTCGACGGTCGTCTCGTCGAACAGGTCACGTCCTTCGTTGAGAGCGAAGTCGAGCATGAGTTCCGCCTCGCTCTCCTCGCGCGTGTAGGTCACGTAGAGAGAGTCACGCGAGACGTAGACGACCGTCTTGGCTGTCGAACCGACGAAAGAGGTTCTACCTTCTGTCTCGCCCGTCTCGGCGTCTATTCCCACGACGGTGTACGTCGTGTCCACGTCCGTCGGTTCGTCGGGGCGGTGGATACTGTCGCAAGGAACGACGACGTCCCTGCCATCGACCGACATCGGACGTATCGGACACGGGTTCTCGCGGTCTATCTCCGACGACAGGACTGCGTAGACTGTGCCGTCGTGGAGACGTGCCTCAACTATACCGTCGTCGAGTTCGGCGGTCCACGTTTCGGATGGGGAGCCGTTTATGTCGTAGCCGACCATCTCGCCGTCTCTGAGAGCGACGAGGTTACCTTCACCAAGAAGCATGTCTCCCGAACCTGAGATTGTGTCAGTGACGGTCATGTCCTCGGGAGGCAGAGCGTCTACAACCTTCGTCTCGTCGTCCGAACCGGAAGAGTAGAAGATACGTCCGTCCGAAGTCTTCATGATGTCGGGTTCGTCTATACCCTCGACCTGCACGTTTGTGTCGGACTCACGCTGTACCGTACCGTCGCCCGCGCCTCCGCCGCCGTCCGCGCCGCCCGAGGGTGCCTGTTCTAGCTCTCGGCGCGGTGCCGCGGCATCACCTTCTGCGAACTCGGCGTCGTCGGCTACATCTCTCGGTGCTGTCTGTCCCACCCGAACACCGCTGTCTCTCTGAGGCGCGTTTGCGAGGTACTGTCTGAAGTCGTCCGCGTCGGTGAACGTCGAGATACCTTCGGTGTCTCCCGTCGCCTCTCCCGTGTCGGTGAAGTAGACGCCCGCGACGAGAGCGGCGAGCGCGACGAAAGCGACGAAAGCCACCCCTGTCAGCCAGAACGCGCGTTTTCTTTTTTCCATGTATGCAGTTAGAAAACCTATCCCGATATACCTTACGTAGACTAAAAGTCGCTTTTCAGTCACCGTCGTCTTCGCGTTTCGGCTCTAACGACAGCCTTAATCGGGATACACGCGTATCTCGGCGCGTGACACAAGCCGCGCTGGTGATACTCGACGGATGGGGCGAGCGCGAGGAAACCGAAGGAAACGCCGTAGCGAACGCCGACACGCCCAACTACGACAGGTGGCGCAAGGAGGGTGCTGTCTCGTCGTTGAAGACACACGGACGTTCTGTGGGCTTGGTCGAAGGGCAGATGGGCAACAGCGAGGTAGGGCACCTCAACATAGGCGCGGGGCGTATCGTGAAGCAACCGCTCGCGCGCATCGACGACGGTATCGAGGACGGCTCATTCTTCGAGAACGAGGTCATCGTCGACGCTGTCGAGTCGGGCGAGACGGTACATCTCATGGGACTCGTGAGCGACGGCGGCGTGCACTCGGCACAGCGTCACCTCCACGCTCTCCTTGAACTCGCAGACGAACACGGACGCGGCGACGACGTCGTCGTACACGCATTTCTCGACGGACGCGACACGCCGCCGCAGAGCGCGCGCGGATACCTCGAAGAACTCGCCGAGAAGGCGGACGAGACGGGTGCCACTATCGGGACCGTCTCGGGACGCTACTACGCGATGGACCGCGACGAGAACTGGGAAAGAACGAGACTGGCGTACGACGCAGTCGTGAACCGCGAAGGGCGGCACGCGGACTCCGCTGTCGAGGCTATCGAAGCGGCGTACGAACGCGGCGAGACGGACGAGTTCGTCGAACCGACGGTCGTGGGCGAAGCACCCGAAGCCGCTCTCACGGACGGCGACTCCGTCTTCTTCTTCAACTTCCGCGGCGACAGAGCGCGCCAACTCACGCGGATGATAAACGGAATCGAACCCGAATGGGACGACGAGGGCGGCGCGGAGACCGCTCTCGACGTCGAGTTCGCGACGATGACGGCGTACGACGAGGAATACGACCTACCCGTCGCGTACCCGTCGAAACAGCCGAAGAACGTCTTGGGGCGCGTCCTCTCGGACGCAGGAATGACACAGTTCCGTATCGCCGAGACGGAGAAGTACGCCCACGTGACGTACTTCCTGAACGGTGGACGCGAACGCGAGTTCGATGGGGAGACGCGCACCATCGTGCCGTCGCCCGACGTTCCGACGTACGACGAACAGCCCGAGATGTCCGCCTACGAGGTGACTGACCGCGCAGTCGAAGCGGTGGGCAAGCACGACGTAATCGTCATCAACTACGCGAATCCCGATATGGTCGGACACACGGGCGACTACGACGCGGCTGTGGAGGCGTGCGAACACGTCGATAAATGCGCGGGAAGGCTCGTCGAAGCTCTGCGCGAGGAGGGCGCGGAGGTTATCGTGACGGCTGACCACGGGAACGCAGACGACATGGGAACGCCCGAGGAACCGCACACGGCGCACACGTTCAATCCCGCGCCTTTCGTACACGTCGATGGTGAGGGTGAGGCGGAGGACGGCGAACTACGCGACATCGCGCCGACGCTCCTGAAGCTTCTGGGTGTCGAGAAGCCCGAGGAGATGACGGGCGAATCTCTATTATAGGAAAACTTAGTCTCGGTTTCCTATACGAGAGAATCTCTGTTGATGACCGTTTCATTGTTAGTGAGTAATTCCTCCACTTCTTGTTCAGATATATTACCTCTTTCGTATTCAGTATATAGCTGGAAGAGTGCGGGAGTCGTCAGTATTTTATGATTTCTGTCGCGCATGAACCGTTCGGTGTTGTTATCTATATACCCCGTCCTTTTGTCCGGTTTCTTTTCCCTAAATGGATTTATTATGAGTATTCCCACGCATTCTTGCTTAGGGTTCTCCGTCTCTGAGTATCTGTATTCATCCACCCAGTTATTGAGTTGGCGGCATTTCTTGAGCGATACTCCGCCTTTCGTCCCAGTTATCTCAAGAACCATCATAGTATCATCAAGTAGTATAGCTCCGTCTCTGCCATGTGGTATTTCACCTTCCACATCAAACCCTATTTCATCAAGTACTTCAGGAACAAGTTCTTCTAAAAAGTCCTCGTTTCCATATAGAAGACCCTTGTACCTACGTAACTCCCCTAACTCAACCTCTTTCTCTTCTCTTTCTAATCCTAATTTCCGTATCATTTCATCAACCTCATCCAATCTCCTCTCCACTTCTTTCTCGCCGGGTACGGTGTACTCCTCTGTCCACCCAGGCGTATCTTTCTCATTTGAGAGGCTAACTCCAAATAAGTTCTCGAGTATACCCTCCACTAAACTCTCGTAGTCATAGCCTTCTATCAGAGGAAGCAGATACAATTTACCATCTTTGTAATCAGGAGAACTACGTTGAGGATTTCTCATATCTATGAAATTTATGTCCTTAACCTCTACCGAACCCAATCTAATTTTTCCAGCCAAGCACTTCCCGTACCTGTTCATAGCCAGACTATCTAGCTCATAGAATATTTTCTCAGAATGTTTTATCCCTGGACTTTCTGGATCTAAAATCCTCTCCTGTAATACCTCTCTCCCAATATTCTCCATGCAAATATTCCAAGTAAAATTTCCACCGTCAAAATACCATTCCCATTCTTCTGAAATACTTTCCTCTTGTACTGATCTACCTGACTCTTCCTCCATACCTAAGTCAAACGGAATCCAATTAACCGCGTCTAAAACGACCCCTTTTCCTATTTTCCGTTCTTCAGGCAAAATAATAAATATATAATTTCCTGCTGATAGATGTTCATATAGTTCCGTCTCTTCGGGATAGATTACATTCCCAGCAGGGCCTTCTTTTTCTGATATTTTATTTATGGTACGTAAATTGGCGAAGGCTATTTTGAAGTCCCTGATGTTTCGTTCTTCATCCCACTCTACACTCTCGTCTACGATATCTATATTTTCCCCTATTGATAGGGTCTGACGAGTCATCTCTCCGTAACTTGTTTTGTACGAGTTCACATGACACTTTCCCTCTGACTTAACGCACCGCCACCAGCAACACGTAAGTGCGAGGCGCGACGAGTTCGGGCATGGAAGACGAAGCCGACGACCTACTCGAACGTCTCCGCGAAGGCGAACTGCGCCTCCACGAACTCGAAGACGAAACCTCGCCAGAAGAAGCCGCCGACGTGCGCCGCAGGTACATCGAGGAGCAGGAGGGCGTGACGCTCGACGAAGTAGGCGCGGAACACGACTCCGCGGAAGCGAAGAACAACATCGAGAACGCTGTCGGCGCGACGCGTGTCCCTCTCGGCGTCGCCGGACCGTTGCGCGTCGAAGGTGAACACGCCGAAGGAGAGTACCGCGTCCCGATGGCGACGACCGAAGGCGCGCTCGTCGCCTCGACGAACCGCGGATGCTCGGCGATAACCGACGCTGGCGGAACAACGGCGCGCGTCCTAAAGGACGCCATGACACGCGCGCCGGTCTTCCGCGTCTCGGGCGTCGGTGCCGCCTCCAAACTCGTTGAGTGGGTCGATGAAAACTTCGAGACGCTGAAAGAAGCCGCCGAATCCACGACGAGCCACGGCAAACTCGTGCGCGCGAAGCCCTACGTCGCGGGCGACAACGTCTACGTCCGTTTCGCTTACACAACGGGCGACGCGATGGGCATGAACATGGCGACGGTCGCTTCGCGCGCCGCCTGCGAGGTAATCGAGGAGGAGACGGATGCACAACTCGTCGCCCTCTCGGGAAACGTCTGTGCGGACAAGAAGCCCGCCGCGATAAACGCCGTCGAGGGGCGTGGACGGAGCGTCGCCGCCGACGCCGTCTTTCCGCGAGAACTCGTTGAGGAGAAACTAAAGACAACTCCCGAAGCCGTCGCAGAGGTCAACGAGCGCAAGACGCTCGTCGGGAGTGCGCGCGCAGGAACGCTCGGCGCGAACGCACACGCCTCGAACGTCCTCTCCGCCGTCTACCTCGCAACGGGACAGGACCCCGCACAGGTCGTCGAGGGCGCGTCGGCGTTCACGACTGCGTCCGTCCGCGACGGCGACCTCTACTTCTCTACGACGATTCCCGCGCTCGAACTCGGTACGGTCGGCGGCGGCACGCGCCTTCCGACGCAGAACGAGGCTCTTTCGCTTCTAGGCGTCGAAGGCGGCGGCGAACCCGCGGGCGAAAACGCGCGCGAACTCGCCGAAGTCGTCGCCGGTGCCGTCCTCGCGGGCGAACTCAGCCTGCACGCCGCTCTCGCTTCACAGCATCTCGACGAGGCGCACGAGAAGTTAGGACGCAACTGAAACCGAAAAGTGCGAAAGGAGCGGAAAACGGAAACGAAAAACGAACTAACTAGCTATATGCGGCTTGACTCCTTCGGAGTCTATCAGCCACTCGTCGAAAGCCTCGCGGAGTCTCTCCTCTTCCTCTGCCGTCAGCCTGCCGCGTGGGTCAGGTAGCTCTTCCATGCCGGTCACTCTATCTCTATCTCCTTATCGTTTTCGCCGTCTTCTACCTTCTCGAACGTGATTTCGAGCACGCCGTTGTTGTAAGTCGCCTCGCCCGAGTCCTCGTCCACAACCGCGGAAAGGTTCACTCTCTCGTCGTACTCCCTGTCTCCGTTCGACGCCTGTATCTTGAGTTCGTCGCCCGAAACAGCGACGCGTATGTCGTCCTTCTCGACTCCTGGGAGGTCGGCGACGACACGTACCACATCACCTTCGTCAAGGACATCGACGTGCGTGCTCGCGTCATCGAATCCCTCGAAGCCAGCGAACGGGTTTGCTTCGCCGCTTTCGCCGCCTTCGCCGAACCTCTCGAAGCTCGGTTCCTCGCCCGGACGGTTGGTCATACGGAATCCCTCGAAGCTACCGCCCATTCCCATCTGCTCCATCATCTCGTTCATCTGCTCGAACATCTGCTCGAAAACGTCGTTGAAAGGCTCATCGTCGTCGAACGGGTCATCTCTGTCAGTCATGTTTTGCTAACTATAGGTTAGGGACGCACGAATATAAACCTACCGCTAAGCGGACGTTTCTCAGAACCGTAAAGTACCGCGAGCACCCAGATGCTGTATGGCAGAGCTTTCGGAGAAGGCGGAAAGGTACGGGGTTATGCTCTCCGACGCAGTTGGGTCGGTCGAGGTCGTGGAAGACTCCGACGAGGCGGAGGAGTTCCATGAACTCGCAAGCTCCTACCTCGAAGACGGCAAACACTTTCTCGACGAAGGCGACGAGGTTAACGCACTCGCCGCATTCTCGTACGGACACGCATGGCTCGACGCAGGTGTTCGCGTCGGCTTCTTCGAGATGGAAGAAGGAACGGAGGAACTTTTCGCCGTATGAGCGGTAACGTCGCTGTTCTGTTCTCGGGCGGCAAGGACTCGTCTTACGCTCTCGCGCGCGCCGACGAGGAGTTTGGGGACGGTGAAGATGGAGGCGTCGATACGCTCGTTTCTGTAAAGGCACGTGAAGCGTCTCTGATGTACCACGTACCTACCTTCGAACTAACGTCGATAGTCGCCGAATCCGCAGGGAAAGAACATGTTGTCTACGAGGAGGGCGACGACGCTACGGAACCATTACGCGAAGCCGTCGCCGAACTCGAACCAGACGTCGTCGCCGTCGGTGCTGTTGCGAGCGAGTACCAGATGTCGCGTGTCGAGGGCGTCTGCGAGGAGTTCGGCGTCGACGTGTACGCGCCGCTCTGGGAAGCGAATCCGGAGGAGGCTTTGCGAGAAGTCACAGACGAGTTCGACGTTATAGTGACCGCCGTTGCGGCGGACGGAATGGACGAAACTTGGTTAGGACGCGAACTCAACGACGACGCAGTCGAAGAAATTCTCGACTTACGTGATGAGTACGGCGTCCACCCGATGGGCGAGGGAGGAGAGTTCGAGACGCTCGTCGTCGCAGGTTCTCATATGGACGGCAGGCTACGTGTCGAGTACGAAAAGGAATGGGACGGGATGCGCGGCTCTCTGCGTGTCACCGACGCGGAGATAGTTTAGTTACCGTTTAGCTTCGTGTGCGCGCCGACGAGCGCGCTGTTCAGGTCCACGTTTTCGAGGTGCGTCTCGGAGTCCACGACAGAGTCGAGCAGAGAGCAGTCACGGAGTGTCGCGCCGTCGAAGACGACGGTGTTTTCCAGAACCGAGTCCTCGACAGTCGCGTCTTCCATGACGTAGACGTTCTCGCCAACCTCCGTTCCCTCGACAGACGCGCCGTCCTCGACGAGCGCGCTGTCGAGCAGATACGCGTTCGCGTCCAAGTACGAGTCGCGCGTCCCAACGTCGTACCACGCACCGTCGAACGTGAACGCGCCGACGTTCTCGCGCTCGTGGAGCCACTCGACGAAGTAGCCGGGCGCGTCAGGGTTTCCGTCTTCGGCAAGGTACTCGTCAAGCCTTCTGAGAGTGTTTGCGGGGAAGGCATAGCACGCGATGGAGACGAGCGTACTTTCGGGTTCGTCGGGCTTCTCCTCGAAACCGACGACACGGTCGTCTTCGAGTTCGACCAGACCGTACGACGAAGCTTCCTCGCGCGAGCCTACGTCGTAGGCTGTCAGACACGGTGTTCCGCGGTCCTCGAAGTAATCGACGAACTCCGATACGTCGAACGAGAACAGGTTATCACCCGCGATTACGAGAAGGTCGTCGTCTACGTTCACGCGTTCGACGAGTTCTGCGAGCGCGCCTATTGTGCCCAACTTCTCGTCCTCTTCGCGCGTGGGTTCGACGACGATTTCTGTCTTGTCGTAACTTCCGTCGAGATGTTCGCGGAAGTCGTCGGCGAAACGCTCGTTGGTGCTGACGTACACCGTCTCGACGCGGTCCTCGTCTTCAAGAGGACGCAGGATACGGTCAACGATAGGCTCGCCCGCGACCGGAAGGAGTGGCTTCGCGCGGTGGCGTGTTATGGGCCAGAGGCGCGTCGCGTAGCCGCCTGCGAGTACGACGGCGTCCATCAGCGGATTTCCACCATATGGTCAATACGTTTCTGTACCAAGTCAGGCTTTCCTATGTCGTGCCGGACGCGCAAGCCGTCGCCAAGTCCCGCGAGGGCATTCTCGGCGCGTTCCTCCGCAGTCGTTATGTCGTCGCCCAGTCCGACGACGGCTACCGAACGCGACGTTGTGGTGTACAGCTTACCGTCGCGCGCATCAACGCTCGCGTAGAAGACGAGGGTGTCTTCGTCCTCGTCGTCTATGTCGAGCGTGATTTCGGCACCGGATTCGGGGTTCGTCGGATAGCCGTCTGGGACAGCGTACTTGCAGACGGTCGCACGTTCGGCGAAAGAAACGTCGGGCATGTTGCCCTCGGACGCGCCGCGCACGATTTCGCCGAAGTCGGTTTCGAGAAGGGGCAGGACGTTCATAGCCTCCGGGTCGCCGAAACGTGCGTTGAACTCGACGACCTTCGGTCCTTCGGCGGTAAGCATGAACTGTCCGTACAGAACACCGCGGTACTCTGGGAGAGCGTCCACGGTCTGACGCATTATGTCGAGCGCGTCCTTGTAGTCGTCCTCGTTCATGAACGGCAGGATGCGTCCGGCGTCGGTGTAGCTACCCATTCCGCCCGTGTTCGGACCTTCGTCGCCATCGTAGGCGCGCTTGTGGTCCTGAACAGCGGGGGACGGACGCAGTTCGCCGTCCGCCACGAACGCCTGAAGCGTGAACTCCTCTCCTACGAGACGTTCCTCAACAACCCAGTCGTCCCATTCACTTTCGAGGACGTACTCCTGTGCCTCCTCTTTTGTTAACTGGTCACCCGTAACGCGTACACCCTTCCCGCCCGTCAGACCGTGAGGCTTCACAGCAACGTCGCCGTCGTACTCGACGATGTACTCCGCTGTCTCCTCCGCGTTTTCGAAGACAGCGAACTCCGGCGTTCCGTCGATACCGTTTTCGTCCATGAAACGACGCGCCCACGCCTTGTCCGTCTCAATGCGCGCTTCGTCGGCGCGCGGACCGAATCCGTAGACGTCTGCTTCTTCGAGCGCGTCCACGACGCCCTCCGCGAGCGGTGCCTCGGGACCTACGACGGCGTATCCGACTCCCGCTTCCTCTGCGTAACCGACGACCTCCTCGGGCGAGTTAGTGTCGAGTTCGCGCACGGAGTCGGCGAGTTCGACGATTCCCGGGTTACGGTTCGAGACGCCAGCGTGTATCTCTTCCACCATATCCGACGCGGCAAGGGCACGCGTGATGGCGTGTTCCCGTCCACCTGAGCCTACTACGAGTACTTTCATGTACCACTCTTGCGCGGGACGGCTAAAAAATCCCTCCATAAGAAGTTAGTCGCGCGTCGGTGTAAGTTCGGCATGTCGGAGACGGATGACAAGGAAGAAGCATCTTCTCCTTTCCGGCGTTTCCTCGCTCTCGAACGCGACGTTCTCGTCCTCTCAGTCGCAATGTTCTGTTTCTCGCTCGGCTTCCAGATGACATCGCGTTACGTGCCGCGCTACCTCAGCGTACTCGGCGCGGGTTCGGTCGTCATAGGCTGGTACGGTAGTTTCGGTAACTTCGTGTCCGCGGCGTACCCTTACCCCGGCGGCGCGCTTTCCGACCGCGTCGGTTCGCGCCGCGCGCTCACACTCTTCGGCGCGCTCTCTTCGCTCGGCTTTCTCGTCTGGATGTTGCCTGCTTTCGTCGGTGACCTGCAGATTCCTTTCGCCGAGTTCGTCGTTCCTGTTTGGATATGGGTCTTCGTCGGACTGTTCCTGACGCAGGCTTGGAAGTCCCTCGGTGTCGGAGCGACGTTCGCAGTCGTCAAGCAGAGCGCGGGGCGCGGGAGGTTAGCGACGGGCTTCGCGAGCACCGAAACCTTCCGACGACTCGCATTTCTCGCCGGACCGCTTCTCGCCGCCATCGTGCTCACCATCGTCGTCGACTTCACGACGGGATTCGTCGTGATACTCGGTGTCGCGTTCGTCTTCGGTGTCTCTGCGACCGCCGCGCAACATCTTCTCTACACCGAAGACGTGTCGGTCGGCAAGTCGTTCGAGGGTGTCTCGTCGGTCGTCGAAGACCTGCGTTCGCTTCCATCCGAACTCCGTCCTCTGCTCGTCGCGGACACGCTCGTCCGTTTCGCGAACGGGATGGTCTACGTCTTCTTCGTAATCGTCGTAACCGAACTCTACGAGGTCGGAGCGACGGTACCCGTCGTCGGTTGGACTCTATCGCCCGACGCATACTTCGGTGTGCTGTTGAGCGTCGAGATGGTGGTCGCCCTCCTCGTCATGGTTCCGAGCGCGCGTATCGCCGACTCGTACGGTCTGAAGCCCGTCGTCGCGCTCGGCTTCGTCGTATACGCAGTCTTTCCGGTGGTTCTCATCTTCGCACCCAAAGTCGTGGGCGAGTCCGCGCTCGTTATGCTCATACTCTTCGCTTTCTCCGGTCTGCGTTTCGCAGGTCTTCCCGCGCACAAAGCACTCATCGTAGGTCCTGCGGAGGAGAAGACGGGTGGACGCGTGACGGGTGCGTACTATCTCGTCCGTAACGTCGTAGTGATACCGAGCGCGGCGGTAGGCGGTTGGCTTTACGGGTTATCGCCGACACTCGCGTTCTCTGGCGCGTCCGTAGTCGGCGTCGTCGGTGTCGTCTACTTCGTCGTCTTCGGCAGGGAGTTCGAATCCTAACCCCCGTCAGCACGTACCTTCGCCGCCTGCTTCAGGTTGTACTCCTTCTCACGCACGGCGATATACCCCTTGCGTCCACGGAGGTACTCGCGTCGTATCATGTATATCGCTGGTGCGTGTTTCAGACGTGCCAACAAACTGCCGTCTACCGCGGCGTTCACGTGTCCAAACAGACGGTCCCAGTCGTCGGGTTCGTATTCCTGAACGATACTTGCCAAGCCGACGTTACGCGCTATCTCTTCGCCGACCGCATCCTTCCATTCGTCGTTGTACTCTTCGACACGGTTCTCGGCGACGACACGTCCCGCCGCCTTTCCGGTGCCGACGGCGACGTGATAACCACCTTCGTGGAACGCGCTCGTCGCACCCATCGCGCCGCCGACGACGAGGACGCCTGCGCGTGCGGGTGACTCTATCGGACGCGTTGACGAAATGGGATAGCTCTCGACGCCCTTCTGCTTCCCGCGGTTCTCGACACGCGGGAAGTCCTCGATTTCGTAGTCGGGGTACTCCTGCTCTAAGAGACGACGTATGTACTCCTCTCCGGAAGGCTGTGTCTCGTCGTCTTCGCGCAGGAGGGTGTAGCCATCGTCCTTTGCCTCGCTCACGTCGACGTTCATCGGCGCGGTCATACCGAGACGCACGACGTTGTCGTCGTTCGGAAAGTACCATGGATACGCGGTTTCGCCGGGCATCGCGCCCCACCAGAAACGCAGAACGTCGTCCTCGAACAGTTCCTCGGGGAACCTTCTGTGTTCCTGATACGCGATATGGTTCGCTTTTGCAGGGTTGAGCGCGTCCGCCACCTTTCCGTCGTCGAACTGCGCGAGGGTGGGTAGCGTGACACGGCGCGAAGGACCGTCTGCTAAGACGACGTTATCGGCGCACACGTCCTCCGCGCCAGCAACGCTCACGTCGTGGACGAAGCCGTCTTTCGTCTCGCGCGACTCAACACCGCGCACCGCTTTTCCGACGCGGTACTCCGCACCTGCTTCCTCCGCGAGTCCACGCAGTAAATCGTCCATCGCAACACGGTTGAAGGTAAACCCGAATCCGTCGTACCAAGACGAGATTCCGGTGTCGCGGAGCGTCGCCGTGACGTTAGGTCCGACGAACTCGGCACAATTTATCTCCTGCAGGACGGGCATCTCGTCCACGAAGTCGGGCGTAAAGTCGGCGACGTTTACCCAGTAGTTGAGGAACCCCGCGGCGTCGGTCGAGTCGGGTCCGGGTTCGTCGCGGTCCTCGCGTTCGATTCCTTTCTCGAACACGACCACGCGTTTCTCCTTTGCGGCTTCGCGCGCCGCAGACATACCACCCGGACCGCCCCCTACGACGGCTAAGTCGAACTCCTCCATGTAAATGTCAGTCGTAAGCCGTTGTCTTTTTTCTTTCGTCGTTCCCGTGCGTCAGAACCCATAACGACCGAAACTACTTGTTAAGGCGACACATAGACCGTCGCATGTACGAGACAGTCCGCACGGACGAGATGGACGCCGTGACAATCGAAGGAACCGAAGCCGAGATATTCCCTGTCGGGTACCACCTCGGCACAGATGAGTCGCGCTCGAACGTCTGGGAGTTCGACGAGGGCGAAGCGGGACGCCTGCACAAGCAGACTGAACAGGAAGAACTCTACTACGTCGTAGAGGGGAGCGTCGAGTTCGAGATAGGCGACGACGACCTGACCGTCGAAGAAGGTGCCTTCGTCGCTGTTTCGCCCGAAGAACCGAGGCGTCTGACAGCTAACGAGGAGTCGCGTGTCCTCGTGGTCGGCGTGCCGAACATCGCCGACGACCACGTAGTTCTCGAAGAGTTCTAGCGTACGGAGAACACTCAGCGTACACGTACAGGCGTCGCCATGGCGTCGCTCGGCGGCGCGCCGAACTCTTCGGGATGCAGGGCGCACGCGAGAATCTCTGCGGTGTCCACCAGACGCGGACCGGGACGGTTGAAGTAGTTGTGTCCGTCGGCGGCGTAGGCGCGTCCGCGCTCGACGGCAGGAAGTCCGCGCCAGCCTTCACGTTCGGCTATCTCGTCGAAGTTGCGGACGGTCTGTCCTAGTTCGAAACCGCACGGCGCGGCTACGAGCGTCTCAGGTTCGACAGAGACGATTTCGTCCCACTCGCGCGGCGTCGAAGCGTCGCCCGTCTCCGCGAGAGGATACGTGCCGCCCGCGACATCGACGAGTTCCGGAACCCAGTGTACTGCGACCATCGGAGGGTCGAGCCAGTCTAAGACGACGGTTCGTTCGTCGCGCAGGTTCGCCGTCCTTTCGCGTAGCGTTTCGAGACGCTCGCGCAGGTTCTCGACTGCTTCGCGCGCCGCTTGGTCGCGTTCGACCGCTTCGCCGACTGTAAGAACGTCGTCCAAGACTCCGTCGAGCGTGTGCGAATGCAACGAGACGACACACGGCGAAGCGTCGATGCTTTCGACGGCTTCGCGCACCGTATCGTCGCCGACGGCGCATACGTCGCAGACAGCCTGCGTCACGATTACGTCGGGTTCGAGTTCTTCGAGCGTCTCCATGTCCACCTCGTAGACGCCGCCTTCTTCGACGGCTTCTGCGACGCTCTCGTTTATCTCCGCGCTCGTGCCCTCGCCGGTGACGCGCGTCGTTGTGACAGACGGCTTTTCGCGCGCCTCCGGCGGATAGTCGCACTCGTGCGAGACACCGACAGGTTCGACACCGACGGCGTACAGCATCTCGGTCGCCGACGGCAGGAGCGAGACAGCGTTCGTTTCCATGCTCTACGTAGACGCCTGCCGGTCATAAGACCGACGGAGCCAACTATCCCGAAAGCACCTGCGCGAGATTCTCCGCCGCTTCCTCGACGCCGTCCTCGTTCGGAACGTGGGTGAACCGTCGCCGACGACCGCGACGAGTAGATGAATGCGGCTGTGCGGTTCATCCTCTGATGGAAACGTATCCCCGACTCTGTCGGCTCGGGGTAGTTGCGGTAGTCGCCCTCCTCTCTGCGTTCCGCGACAGTCGCAGGCTCCGCTTCGACGACGACAAGCCTGTCGGGACTCATCTCGTACAGCACGGGGTCGGGCAGACCGGGTGCGTAACCGTGAGATGTTCTTACGGCGAAGCTCGTCGTGACCACGACAGGTCCCTTCGATGCTTCGTCGCGCACGTACTCCGCCGCGTACCCCTGTAACGCGCTCTGTTCGCCCTCCGAAAGCCCCGAGAGTTCGTCGCGCGACTCGGCGATTCCGCGCACAGCGGCGGCTTCGAGCATAGCGTCACCGAAGTTGAAAAGACGGTGGTCGTCAAGTTGCGAGACAGCCTCCGCCGCTACTGTCGAGGCACCTACACCGGGCACGCCCGAGACGAGCGTGACCGACATCAGAAAGACACCTCGTCCTGACCGAGACTCGGTCCTCTGTCGTCGTACTTCTTCCTGCCGATATGTTCGCCGCTGACGTTTCCGACGACGACATCGTACAGTTCGTCCGCGCTCTCGAACTCGCGCGCGCCGCACCTTCCGAGCACGTCGCCGAGTTTCTCCTCCGAACCGAGAGGGCTTTCGAGGCAGATATCGCCTATCTTGTCTTTGACTTCGTCGCACGACGCGGGAAACTCTATCTCACGGACCACATGGTCGCGTATCTCTGGTATGCGCATACAAACAGTCTACATTATCTTCTATTAAAGATAACGTCACGTCGCTATGCCCCCGGCAGTTTCGGTTCCGCGTGTTTGTTAGGCTTCGACAAGTACGAGTCGGCTATTTTTAAGCCCGTTCCGTATATGGAGTATGAAACCCGTAGTCTTCGTCCACGGATTCCTCGACACGTGGTACACGCCGTGGTGGAAAAAGCTCGGAAAGCGCGCCGAGAACGCGTGCTTACTCCCCGACATGATAAGCTTCGTTGACAAAGGGAGCGTGCCGGGCACAACCGTCGGCTCTCCCGAGAAGTACGCCGAGTTGGTGCGCGCCGAGGTCGAGAAGGCGTACGACAGGTACGACTCGCGCGTAAACGTCGTCGGGCATTCGATGGGCGGTCTGGACGCCCGCGTCTACATCGAGGAGATGGGCGGAAACGAACTCGTGGACAGCTTGGTGACGCTCGGCACGCCGCATCAGGGAACTCTCGTCTCTTGGCTCGCGCCGTTCACGCCGGGCGGACGCGCGCTGAGGATGTCGGGCGACCTCGTGAAGAGACGCCCGACGAGCGTCGTGGACGATGTCGAGTACGTCTCTGTCTGGAGTCCGAGCGACGCGCTTGTGAAGCCGACGAGCAACGCAAGGATGCGGCGCGACGACATGGAGAACGTCACCAACATCAAGGTCGGGTCGCTCGGGCACCTCGAACTGCCCAAGAGCAGGTCGGTCTTCTCGAAGTACTCCGACATCCTGTGCGAGTGAAGGTCGCGCTACTCCGCGAACTGCGCCGAAACGTCCACGTCCTGACGCGCCTCGGGCGGAGCCTCGAAGAGTTCCTCCTGCTGGTAGCCTATCGCCCTTGCGACGAAGACGTAGGGTATCTGCTGTATACGTATGTTGTACCTGTTGACAGCCTCGTTGTAGAGTTCGCGTCTGTCGGCTATACGTTCCTCTATCGTCGAGATACGTCCCATGAGCTGTTGGAAGTTCTCGCTCGACCGGAGTTCGGGGTAGTCCTCCGCGACAGCGGAGATTTCGGCGAGCGCGCCTTTGAGCATCTCGTCCGCCGCCGCCTCTTCCTTCGGAGTCTCCGCCCTCTGTGCCTGAGCGCGCGCCTCGGTGATGTTCTGGAGAACCTCCTCCTCGTACTCCATGTACTCCTGCGCCGTGTCGATGAGCTTGCCGAGTTCGCTCTGACGCTGTTTGAGGAGAACGTCGATGTCGCTCCAAGACTTCTCTATGTTTCTCTTCAGGCGCACCAAGCCGTTGTATATCAGGACTGCGTAGACGACGACACCTATCAGGACGAGCGACGCCGCGAACGTAGCCACCACTGTCACGAGCGAAACCATGTTTCAACTGTTATCGGACGGATAAAAAATCTTTCTACCATAAACATATATCAGCCGTCGATTACAAACCGTACACGTACATGACCGAACAGGTCTCCGTCGTGGGTGGAGGTATCGTCGGTCTGACGACAGCGGTCTTTCTGGAGCTAAAAGGGTACGACACGACGATATACACGAAGGAAGTGCCGTACGATGACACCGGCGTGTCTTCGCTTGCGACGAACTACGCCGCGGCGTCCGTGAAGCCCGTCGTTGTTGACGAGGACGACGTGGGCAAACTCACACGCGTCTCCGACTCCTTCTACGAACGTCTGGAGCCGAACACCGACGCCGTCTCCACGCAGGATAACTTCGAGATACACGGATACGAGGCGGAGGAACCGGGGTACGCAGACGCGCTTCGGGAGTACAGGACGCTAGAGGAATACAGGAGAGAGGACAAAAGCGTCGTACCCGAACCCGAAGACGGCGAGGTACACGGCTGGGTACACGAAATCTTCTTCGTAGAGATGCCGCGTTACGTACCCGCGCTCTTCAACCTGTACGAGCGTGAGGGCGGCGCGGTGGAGAAACGTGAGGTTACGAAGGACGAGATAGACGCGCTGTCCGGCGATACGGTCGTAAACTGCACCGGATACGGCAACCTCTTCGACGACGACGCCGTGGTTGCGAAACGCGGTCATCTCGTCGAGGTCGAGACCAAAGGACGCCTCACGGACAGAGACGGCAAGAGGTTCTCTTACAGCTACTATCCGGAGAAGGACGAGGAGAGCGACGGAAAGACCGACGAGTTCGTCTACGCCTACCCGCGCGACGACTGTCTCCTGTTGGGCGGGAGCGAACAGGAGGGCGACGAGGTGGACGGCGAATGGGTCGGCGAGGAAGCGGAGCGCGTCGTCTCGACGGACGGCGTCGATGTACCGGCACGTATCGTCGAACTAAACGCCGAGTTAATCGAGTCGAAGTGCGGTGTCGATATCTCGCCGCTACCGAAACGTGGAAGGGCAGGCTACAGACCGTACAGACGCGGCGGCGTCCGTATCGAGAAGGAGACGTACGACGGAAAGGAGGTCGTCCACAACTACGGACACGGAGGAGCGGGCGTGACGCTGTCGTGGTACTCCGCGAACCGCGTCTACAACCTGCTTTCGGGCGCGGAAGGCTTCGACTACGGGACGCTCGAAGGCGTAAGACTCGACTGAGAAAACGCGTCGAAGTGGGACCGTCGAGACTTGAACTCGAGTCCGACCGCCCCCAGCGGCCGAGGATGGGCCAGGCTACCCCACGGTCCCTTGGTCGTCGTATGCCGACGTGAGGTATATCAGTTACGGAACGGCGCAGGATTTCGGAGTGTCTCGCTACCCGAATACGAGAACCGTCGCGTCGTCCGTCTCGATGACCTCGACTTCCTCGCCGCCGCTTCTGAGTTCGTTGACGACTTCGACCGCGTCGGCTTCGACCTCGACGGTTTCGCCGTCTATCTCGACCGTGACGCCGCCGTCCTGTTTCTCGCGTGCGACTTCGCCTGAGTCACGCGCTTTCAACGCGCCGACGAGCGCGCCCGCCTCGTCACGGTACTTAGGACCAAGGACGCTCATGTCGGGTTCGATTTCGACGGGTACCTCTTCGAGTTCGGGTTCGCCGTCCTTGACGACAACTTCGGCGTTGAGCGCGTTCGATGCGTCGCCCGCTTCGAACGTCGAACCTTCGACGTACACCTCGACGCGTCCGAGTTCGGCGTTGAGTGCCATGCCTTCGTCGCTCTTCCAACGCCTGACAGAAGCGACGGCGTCGGCGAGAACGTCGCCCGCCTCCTCCGCCTCGTTGTCCACCATGTCCACGCCGCGCCAGTCCGTCTCGTTGACGCTGTGGTCGTAGAAGGCGTCGTAAACTTCCTCGGCGAAGTACGGAGCGAAAGGCGAAGCCATGACGACGACGGATTCGAGGACGGTACGGAGTGTCCAACGGACGGCTTCGTGCCCCTCGCCGTCCTCCTCGTAGAGGCGTCCCTTGACGAGTTCGACGTAGTCGTCGGCGAGTTCGTTCCACGTGAACTCGCGAACCGCCTGTAACGCGGTGTCGAACCTGTAGGCGTCCATCTCCTCCGCGACTTCTTCGGCGACGCGCGAGAGGCGTGAGAGTATCCAGCGGTCGGCGAGACGTAGTTCGGGCGGGTTTTCGGGGTCGTAGTCGTAGGTGTCCTTTGCGATGTGCGGCGCGGCGAAACGATGCAGGTTCCACGTCTTCGTCAGGAACTTCGAGGCGCGCTCGACCTCCTTCCACTGGAACTGTATGTCGCTCCCCGGTC
Source organism: Halobacteriales archaeon (assembly GCA_034522195.1). Taxonomy (GTDB): domain Archaea; phylum Halobacteriota; class Halobacteria; order Halobacteriales; family Halorutilaceae; genus Halorutilus. The sequence goes on from JAXHLL010000006.1 coordinate 952,008, forward strand.
TTCCCGCCGAAGCCATCGCCTGCCTGAAGGCGTCCGCGCCGTACTCCTCGACGACCTCTTCTGGCTGGACGAAGTTGCCGCGCGACTTCGACATCTTGTTTCCGTCGTCGCCGAAGACCATGCCGTTGATGAGTGCGTCGTCCCACGGTATCTCGTCTTCGAGAGCGGCGGTACGCAGGACGGTGTAGAAAGCCCACGTTCTGATTATGTCGTGACCCTGCTCGCGTAACTGCGTCGGCGTGAACCCGTCGCCCTCGCGGAACTCGTCGGACCAACCGCCGACATAGAGCGCCGTGATGGAGGAGTCCATCCACGTGTCCATCACGTCGTTTTCGGGCGTGAAGGACGAACCGCCGCAGTCGTCGCAGTCTTCCGCGGGTTCGTCCTCCGTCGGGTCAACGGGTAGTTCGTCCTCGTCGGCGACGTAGGGCGCGCCACAGTCGTCGCAGTACCAGACTGGGAAAGGCGTAGCGAAGACGCGCTGGCGCGAAACCACCCAGTCCCACTCCATGCCTTCGGTCCATTCGCGGAACCGCGTCATCGCGTGGTCGGGTATCCATTCGACCTCGCGCGCCTTCTCCAGAATCTCGTCCTGTCTCACCTCTATGAACCACTGCTCTTCGGCGAGTATCTCGATGGGCGTGTCGCACCTCCAGCAGACGCCGACGCTCTGCTCCTGAGGTTCCTCGTCGTAGAGATATCCTTCGTCGCGCAGGTCATCGATGATGGCGTGTTTCGCCTCGTCTATCTCCATGCCCTCGTACTGCCCTGCGAGTCCTGTGAGCGTGCCTTTGCGTGTGAAAGCCTCGCGTAGTTCCAAGTCGTACCTCTGCCACCACTCGACATCCTGCTTGTCACCGAACGTACATATCATGACAGCACCCGTACCGAACTCCGAGTCGACCTCCTCGTCCTCGATGACCTCGACCTCCTGTCCGAAGAGGGGCACTTCGACGGTGTCGCCGACGTGGTCGCTCCAGTCCTCGTAGCCGGGTTCGACGGCGACAGCGCCGCACGCCGCCAAGAGTTCGGGGCGCGTCGTCGCAATCTCGATGTCGTCGCTTTCGTCGTCCCCAGCGGGGAAGGTTAGGTAGACGAGCGTGCCGTCGCGCTCCTCGCGCTCAACCTCGGCGTCCGCTATGGCGGTCTCGCACCGCGGGCACCAGTTTACGGGGTGGTGGTCTCTGTAAGCGTAACCGTCGTCGTGCATCTCGACGAAAGAACGCTGCGTCTCGCCCCAGTACTCGGGTTCCATCGTGACGTACTCGTGGTCCCAGTCCTGCGAGAAGCCGAGAGTCTCCATCGTCTCCTTCATCTCGTCTATCATCTCGTACGTGTGCTCGACACACATCTCGCGGAACTCACCGCGCGGAACCTCCGACTTCTTGATGTCGTTGTTCTCCTCGACCTTGACTTCCGTCGGCAGACCGTGGCAGTCCCAGCCCTGAGGGAAAAGGACGTTGTAGCCCTGAAGACGTTTGTACCGCGCGGCGAAGTCCATGTAACACCAGCCGAGTGCGTTTCCGATGTGGAGGTTGCCCGTCGGATAAGGAGGTGGTGTATCGATGACGTACTCGGGCGCGTCGCTTTCCTCGTCGTATGCGTAGATGTCGTCGTTCTTCCACTCCTCGCGCCACCGCTCTTCGACGGAGGAGGCTTCGTACGACTTGGGTAGGTCCATGTTCGGGAAAAGTAGGGGAGTGACTAAACTTTCCCGTTTTGTACGAAACGACGACGCGCCTACGCGTCCCCGCCCGCCCTGCCGCCGAAGACGATGACAGTCGGCGACTCGGCGACGCGGTAGAAAGACATCTCGCGTCCCCTCTCGGAGTACCGGAAGCCGTCCGTCTCGACGAGTCCTGCGTTCTCCATCTTGTCCAAGTGGTAACGGACGTTCTGTATCGACGTGCCCAGCCTCTCTGCGATGTCCTTCGGAACCATCGAACCGTCGGAGAGCATCGATATTATTTCGAGCGCGGTCTCCGACGATATGGCGTCGAGCACTTCACCGGTTTCCTCGTCGAACGTCGTGAGAACCTTCACGTCTCCGTCGTCCACTTGCCGAGTTTCGTTTTCGACGCTCATTTCTGTAGACTCACGTCACGCCGGATATTATATCCACGGTCGTGGATTCTCGGGGTATTTTTCCAAAGTATTGGAATAGAGTTACCTTTTTCCGGATTTTTGGAGAGAAACTCGTCCCGACCGTCGGGACGGCGCGACACAGTAGATATTTGTCGGGCGTCGTCTTAGACCGTACAACAGTGGATACGAAAGCGAAAGAAGAAGCGCGAAGGGGAAGAAAAGCACGGCAGGGGACGGAAACGCGTGGGAGAGGAGGACACACGTGAACTGCGGAACCGACACCGGACTCGAAGCCGTCGTCAAGAGGTCCGAGTACCTCGAAGAGATTATCGACGGAAAGAGGAGGCGCGACGAACTCGGCGAAGCCCTCGACAAGTCGGGATCGACAGTCTACAAACAGCTACGTGACCTCGAAGAAGCAGGCGTCGTCAAAAGAACTTCCGACGGCTACACGTTGACAGAGTTAGGTCGCGCGGTCTGCCTCAAGGTGGACGACGTGGCACGCACCTTCGAGTCCGCGGAGCTTTTCGAGAAGGTCGACGTACCTCCGGAGATACTCGCCGAGGGAGAGTTCTATCCCGGTGACGAGAAGGCACCCGACGAACCCGTCTTGCGTATGGAAGCGGACGCCGAGGACGCCGACGAGGTACGTGGTCTCACGCCCGTGGTCTTCGACAGGTACGTCGAGAACACCCACCGTCTCGTTACCGAGGAGGGCGTCGAAGCCGAGTTCGTCGTCGAGAGAACGGTCGTCGAACACGTGAAGGAGAACAGGCACGGCTACTTCGAGTCGGCGGTCGAAAGCGACGCCGAGTTCTACGTCACCGACGAGGAACTACCCTACGGTCTTATTCTGGTGGACGAGGTGCTGTCGGGCGTCGTCGTCTACGGCGAGAAAGGTTCGACGCTAGGCTACGTCCGTTTCGACTCCCCCGAGGCGCATGACTGGTTCGAGGAGGTGTACAAGAAGCACAGACACGAGGCGGAGACGATATAGGAGGACGGATAGACGACAGACAACGTTGGTTCAGACCACGTTCATCTCTTCGAGAGGTTCGTGGAAGATGTGCGGAACTTAGTACTCCACCTCAACCTCGAAGTACGTCGAGTAGTAGCCACGGTCGCGGGTTATCAGGCTGTCGGCGTGTACGGTGGCGTGCGCGCCGATGAGGAAGTCCGTGATGAGATGGTTTCGCCAGACGACATCTTCGCCACAGTCGTCACACTCGAACGTGTTCGTCGCGCCGCAGTTTGGACACTGAACGTCGTCGGACTCACCGTACTCGTTCCACCGCTTGCCCGCAAGCGACAACGACTCCCTGTCGTGAGGTTCGAGACGGATACCCTTCTCGTCCAAGAACGTGTCGACCTCGTCTCTCGGGTCCGAGAAACGCCGGTCGAAGGCTGTCACGAGTTCCGCGTACACCTCGGGGCTGACGACGAAGAAGCCGTCCTCCGACGCTGACTCCAGCACGTTCCTAGACCGCTCGTGGTACTCCTCTCCTTCGTACAGAACGTCCATCAGGACGTTGGTGTCGAGTGCGAATATCATCGAGTGGGCTTCTCGCCGCGCAGTTCGTCCAATCTTTCATCTACAGTCTCGTCGGACTCGCCGAGGTAGCCCGCGTAGTCCTCGAACTCCGTCGCCTTTCTCTTGACTACGAGATGGTCCTCTTCGACACCGAACTCGACCTCATCGCCGGGTCTTATGCCGAACTTCTCCCTGTACTCCTTCGGGATGGTTATCTGTCCCTTCTCCGAAACCTTGACCATGTTTTACGTAAGCGGTAAAACGTGAAATGTTTTACGCCGGTTCGGTACCGCGGCTCAGAGTGTATCAGACCACGTTCATCTCTTTGAGACGCTCGGGCAGGTAAGAGTCGGTAACGAAGTCGAGACCGCGCGACGCAAGCGACTGCTGTTCCGCCTTCTTGTCTATGTCCAACTGTAGCTCTATCTGCTCTTTCCAGTACGGCGTATCGAAACGCGGGTCGTCGAGTTCGTTTTCGAGCGCGTTGACGTCGGAGTCGCTGAGAGGGTCGGTCGGGAGTTCGTAGTCCACGATATCGGAGGGCTGTATGCCGATGAACCGCGCCTCGGGCGTCGCAAGGTGTTTGGAGAGATGCGCGCTCTTTATGGAGCCGTAAGCGACGCTTCCGAAGATGCGGTAAGACCACGGGTCGCTGTCGGTGAAGACGACGACGGGCAGGTCGCTCTCGTCGTGTAGACGCTTGATAAGACGACGTGTCGAACGCGCGGGCTGTCCTTTGAGGTGGACGACGAGCGCGCCGTAGTCCTCGTCGAAGCCGTTCTCGACAAGTCTGTCGCGCATGCCGCCCGTCTCGACGGCTAAGACGAACTCCGCGTCGTCTTCGAGGAACTCTATCTTGTCCACGTCGGTCGGAATCTGGTAGCCGCCCTCTCCCACGTCCTCCTGACAGTGTATCTCGCGTTCTCCTCTGCGCGTCTGCTCGCGTATCCGCGCAGGACCGATGACCGTCGCACCGTCCTCCTCGGGGCGCATCCTGAACCTCTCGCGGCGCACGTCGCTCACTATTTCGAGGTCCTCGACCAGCCTGTCGCTCTCGTCCTGCGACGTGAACTGGGCGTCGCCCCAGCCTTCCGAGAGATAGTAGAGTTCTCTGAGCGTAGACGAGCGGTCCTGCTCTATCTGGTTCGTGATGAAGTCTAAGACGTACGAGAGACGCAGAAGTTTTCGCGCGCCGCTGACGGACGCCGCCGACCGTGTGCTCTCGGAGTCGCCGTAGACCCAGACGCCCGACTCGTCGTCGTACTCGACGTTGTTCTTCGTCCGCGTCGGTATGCGCACCCTCGGAGTCTCGCCTCGGTCGAACTGTCCGTAGAGTTCGTCGGCGAGCGCGACGAGTTGGTCCACAGCGTCCTGGTCAAACTCCGGTGCGTCGTCCGCGCCCGTGTCGGTGCTCATGCTACCACCTCCACTGTGCCGTCCTCAGCACCGTCGACCGTAAGTTCCATCTCGCCGTCTTTGACCGGGAGCGAGAGCGTCGCTTCGTCGCCTTTCGAGACTGAGACGTTCCAGACCACGTCGTACTCGTCGTCTAGGTCGACGACGTTCGCTCCTTCGACGGTAATTTCGTCCTCTACGAAGGCATGCACCTCGAACTCCTGCTTCCTGTTCGAGTTGTTCTCGACGCGCAGGACTGTCGCGTCACCGTCTTCCTCCGCCGACACCGTCACCTTGTTGAGTATGCGTGCCATCGTCTCGTCCGTCGAAGGAGGCTCCTTTCCAACGACCTCGGCTACCTTCTCAGCCATTTGCGGCAGAAGCTTCTCGACGACGCGCTCCTTCTCCTGTCTCTTTCTGCGAGACTTCGCCTTGCTGATGTGGTCTTTCATGTCGCGCGCCACGTCACGGACGGCGCGTTCGACCTCTTTCTCCATCTCCGGCACGTTCGCTACGGCGTCCTTCGACTCCGATGTGAAAGGAACGTTCGTCGAGGCGACGTGGACGGCGATGACAGCGGGTCCCTGTGGAAGCGAACCCTCGTCGATTCCGTAGTTCTTCCAGCCTATGTCGGCGACCGTGTTCGTTATGGCGCACGCGCCCTGCTGGTAGACGAGAGGCACGCGGTTTGCGAAACGCAGGAGCGTCGCGTTTCCTTCCGCGGGTATCGAACCGCCGTACGCGATACCAGCCTCGACAACGAACGGGTCGCCTCCGTGTACCGAAGCGTCGCGTGTGGTCGCTGAGTACATGTCCGCGTCGTACTCCTTCCGCAAGCCTGCCTCTAAGTCCTCTGCACCGATGGGCGAGAGGCAGTCGGTCGGCGGCGCGATAACGTCGGTTGCGCGCATCGCGTCCAAGAGGTGGCGCGCAGTGTCGCGGTCGTCCGCCACCTCGTCCGTCGAAGGAACGTCCCTTTCGACGGTGCGCATCCGTTCCCAGACGGCGTCTGCGACGTTTTCGCGCGCCTTCTCGCCGAAACGCTCGTCGCGCACCTCCTCGACGCCGTCGGCGGCGGCGTTCACGGATTCATCGAGTTCGTCGCGCGTCATCGTGTCGTCGGCGTCTTCGAACCTTCCTGCGAGACGTTCTGCGAGGTCGCGCACAGCACCCTCGTCCTTGCGGTCGGTCGTCGCGCCGTCCACGAGCGCGTAGAGGTCGTCCTCGCGTACGCTCGTCACGACGCTCCAGACGGCTTCGACGACGTTCTCGCGCACAGTCTCGCCGAAGGACGTGCCTTCGACCGTCTCGCCTGCTTCCTCAACGAGAGCGGCGAGTTCTGAGCGCGAGAGTGCGTCCGCGGCTTCGACGCCCTCAACGACCGCCTCGGCGAACTCTTCCGTCGCTTCCGCGGGCTTGTTTGCGACCGCATCGACGACGACATCGCGCAGGTCTTCGTCACGCTCGTAGTCGGAGGGCGGCGTCCAAGCGGCTTCGCGTCCGTAGTGTCTGTCTCTGAAACCGTCGAGCATCTTGTCGGCTGTCGTGCCGCCGACGCGCGTGAACTCGTTCTGCACGAAGCCACGTACGCTGTACGAGTCGGTCGCGTCAAGCATACGTATGAGAGTGCCGAGTTCGATTCCGTGCGGATGCGGCTTGATTTCGCTGGGTTCGTCGGGGAGTTCTTCTGTCGCGCGCTCGAAGGAGAAGTCGCCGTTTGGCTCGCGGAGACGGAGGCGTGCGTGCGGATTGACGACGGCAGTGTTCTTGAAGTAGTCGTGTAACTGTGTGCGGGCACGCATGTTCGCCTCCATCTCTATCTCTATGCGCGTACCGTGTGTCCTGTCCCATTCGACTTCTTCTTCGGAGACAATCTCGGGTTCGTTCGTGTCCGTGTCGATAATGACCTCGAACCTCTGCGCCTCGCCGCTCTGTGTCTTCGACGTGATGATAGCGGGCTTGCCGCTCGTCATCTGAGCATAAAGGACTGCGGCTGAGATTCCGATGCCCTGCTGTCCGCGCGACTGCACCCTCTTCCCAAACCTACTCCCGTACAGCAGTTTTCCGAATATCTTCGGTATCTGTCTCTTGACAATGCCCGGTCCGTTGTCCTCGATTACGAGACGGTAGCCGTCGCGCACCTCCTCGATTTCGACGAGTATGTCGGGCATTATTTCGGCTTCCTCGCACGCGTCGAGGCTGTTGTCTACCCCCTCCTTGACCGCCGTCACCAACCCGCGTGCCGGCGAGTCGAAGCCGAGCATGTGCTTGTTCTTCTCGAAGAACTCGGCGACCGAGATGGAGCGTTGCTCGGCGGCGAGTTCCTCGGCGATGTCGTCGGTGAGTTGAGATTGGAATGACACGTTGGGGACTCTTAGACACGCCGCCTTATACCGTTTTGGTTGAAGTATGACGGCAGTGTTAACTTAGGCGTCGGTCCGCGGCAGTTGGCGACGTTTTTGGCATGCTGTACCGGATTTGATATCTTCGCAGCCGGCTCATTTTGTCTTTTTGACTCTGGAGGGGGGTCGATATTTAACCTCCTAAATTAATAACGCCAAGTGTGACATGCGATATATAATTGAACTGTGACGTGAAGTAGTTTCATTATGTATTCAGGATACAATAGACGCCAATGAAATAGCTAAACTATGGAAAGGTTCTTATGCTGGAACTCCTTTAGCTAGAGTAGAAGTGAAGAGGTCCAAAAAATGAAGTTCCAAGAACAGCTGCGCTCGGTAGAAGAGCAATACGACGTGAGCGAGAGCGAACACGCAAGAGAACTTGGTCGGACTGTCGCACATCTTCAAGACTGATACTATTATTTTGCCTCTTCATGATTTCGTCCTTCCGCTTGACGGTTTCACATCCTAACTCGGCAAGCATTGAGAACGCTGTTATATTCCGACGAACGGTTAGGATTCGTTTAGATTCCACGATGTACTCGTTGACCCATTCTTTCCATTCGTACTCTTCCGTTGCGAAGTCGGGAAACGAAAATCCAGTTTTAATGCTTTCTAGATACCACTGTGCCATACCAATTGAGGTTCGATGATTTGCATTAGGTAGCGCGTGCTTGAGAATGAGCGTAGACATAAGATTGCCTGCGACATCAACTGCCGCACAGTCCCAATCAACTCGCCCAATCGCGTCGGGAATCTTTTCTAGTTCGATTTGCTTGTAAATCTCAAGCCTCTTGTTTTCTTCAATTTCTTTCTCTTCTATAATCTCCTCAAAGATCTGTAGCAGTCGTACTGTTATCGTCCGGTTTTGCGGAGACATCTTGTCAAGTGCGTCCTCAAAGTCATCATCAAGCGTATCGATAGTGCCGCTTGCGCCTTGATTCGTATACAATACAAAGAACTCTTCTCCGAAGTCGTAGTGCTTGATAATGGAGTCTCGTCCAGAGGTCTCTATCTCTTCCCTGTCCTGAGAGACGTATGCAAGAGAATACTGGGGGTTATCGGGATAGTGGTAATATACGTGAGCAGTCATCAAATAGGCATAGTCTACAAGACCAATTAAACCTCACCCTCATCTAACTAGAACACACGAAATAATCTCAACGAGAGCCTGTTTCTTGTTGAAGATGGTCTACCTTATATAATCTTGTCGATACTATTAACTCCGAGTTCAGGTAACAAAACATGGAAATCGGACCTCCGTTGAACGTGCCTTTTATAAAATAAAATGCAGTACCAAAGCCTTCGTTAACTCCTTTAGCAACGCTCGCCTCTGAACAGCCGACGACTGGCACAAGTCGTTTTCCTTCATTTAGAATATCTAACACTAACTGTTGATATAGCGGTGTCATTTTCCGTCTTGCCCGCCTACCTTCACGCGTGAAAGCCTTCCAAGAAGGAGAATGGCGTGCCTACGACGACATCACGAACGAACGCGGCGAGTTCGAGCGCGCGACGACCTCCTTCCGGTCGTGGGTGGGCGACGAGGGAGCGTTTCCTCCCGAACCCGGCAGGTACCATCTCTACGTCTCGTACGCGTGCCCGTGGGCGCACAGGACGCTTGTAACGCGCAGACTGCGCGGCTTGGAGGACGTAATCAGCGTCGATGTCGTGGACCCGTGGCGCGGGGACGACGGATGGCAGTTCTCGCCCGACAAGGACGGATGCACGCGAGACACGGTCAACGACGCCGACTACCTCCGCGAACTCTACGTCGAGGCGGACGGGAACTACACGGGACGCGTGACGGTTCCGGTTCTCTGGGACAAGGAACGCGGCACAATCGTCAACAACGAGTCGCGCGAGATAATGCGGATGCTCGACACGCGTTTCGAGGAGTACGCGAACGATGGAACCTTACTGCCCGACGGCAAGCAGGACGAGGTAGACCGTGTTCTCGACGAAATCTACCCGTCGATAAACAACGGCGTCTACCGCGCGGGTTTCGCAGAGTCGCAGGAGGCGTACGACGACGCGGTCACAGAACTCTTCGACGCTCTCGCACACTGGGACGACGTTCTCGCTGAACAGCGTTACCTCGTCGGCGATACGCTCACCGAAGCGGACGTCGCTATGTTCACGACACTTGTCCGTTTCGACGAGGTTTATTACACACACTTCCGGTGTAACGTGCGCCGTATCACCGACTACGAACACCTCTGGGGCTACCTGCGCGACGTTTACCAGACCGACGGCGTCGCTGAGACAGTGAACATGTCACACATCAAGGAGCACTACTACACGACACACGACGACCTGAATCCCAAGCGTATCGTGCCGAAAGGTCCGTCGCCCGAGTTCGACGCGCCGCAAGACCGCGACGAACTATCCTGACCGCCGGGTGTCGGCTACCCGATAAGTTCGACGGACAGACCAGCTAGGTGCTCGCCGACCGCCGTGTCCGTGTCGAGCTTGTACATCGGGCTGTTTCCCACTTCACGCGTCTTCTCTACCGCACCCACCTCCCGCAGGTCCTCTAGGATGTCGTACCGATAGATGGTGCTACGGTCGACGCCCGCCATCTCGGCGATGTCGGAGACGCTGTGGTCGGTCTCACACCGCATTATCAGGACGCTCAGGACCTTTGCGTGCGCCGACTCGCCGAGTAGCTTTTCGAGGGCGGTGTTCTCGACGAGCGTCTCGTCGGTTATTAGCGTGCCGTCGGTGGTGGTTTCAGAGGGGGGCATTCTACACCTAACTAAACCGTATCATAGATGACGCATCAGCGCACATAAATATTGTGACAAGTGCACACCGGTGTTGCATATACACCACAGAAAATAAGTACTCGTGGACTGCAGTAAACAGTATATGTCCGACTTGGCGAAGATGAAGACGGACGTGGTCGAGATACTCGGTCAGAAGGGCGTCATCCGGAACAAGCACGTTCAGATAGACACCGTCGTGAACTGGTTCCCTTCGCACGAACAGGGTGACGTGAAAGACGCGATAGACGAACTACTCGCAGAACCTGACTCGCCGGTCATCAGAAAACGTCAGAACACGATACGTCTGAAGGATGCGTCAGAAGCACGCGAATACCTGCGTGAGAACGGACGTGACGTGCCGTTCAGGCTACGGGATTAACTTCGAAATCTAAAGCCCTTCCACGAAGTCCTGCTTCACGCTGTCGAAGAAGTCCTCTTCGGTGTCGCGCGGTCCAGAGTGCGCCTCCGGGTGGTACTGACGCGCTTCGACCTTGAGGTCGTCGTTCCTGACCGCCTCGCTCGTTCCGTCGTTCGCGTTTATCTCGGTGACTTCGAGTTCGTCGAGCGTGTCCTCGTCAACTGCGAATCCGTGGTTCTGCGCCGTGATATGTACCACCTCGTCTTCTAGGTCCTTTACGGGCTGGTTCGCTCCGCGGTGTCCAAACTTGAGCTTGTACGTCTCGGCACCGAATGCACGTCCCACGACCTGCGCGCCGAGGCAGACGCCCGCGACGGGCATCTCGCCCACGAACTCGTCCACGGCACCCACAGCGTCCTCGTAGTTCGCGGGGTCTCCCGGACCGTTCGATATGAACAGCGCGTCGGGTTCGGTTTCGCGTATGTCGCCCGGTGAGGCGTCGTACGGCAGAGCGACCACGTCGAGATTACGGTTGCGGAGGCTCGTGATTATGTTGCGCTTGCATCCGCAGTCTATGAGTGCGACCGTCGCGTCGGCGTCTCCCGCACCGACGCCCTCGAACGTCTTCACCTCTTCGCGTGTGACCTGCGCGCCTAAGTCGAGTTCTTTTATGTCGGGACAGTCCTCTGCGAGTTCCTTCGCGCGTTCGGGCGTCGCGTCGTCGCCGACGACCAAGCCGGAGCGCATCGTGCCGTGCTCGCGTGTCCGCACGGTGAGCGCGCGTGTATCGACGCCTTCCATCGCGGGCACACCTTCCTCCTCAAACCATTCGAGAATGTCGGGAGGGTCGGTCGAGAACTCGCGTGCGACGCACGCCTCCGCCTTGATGCCGTCCGACTGGAAGGAGTCGGGGTCGACGCCGTAGTTCCCTATGAGCGGGTACGTGAACATCAGCGTCTGGAACGCGTACGACGGGTCCGTCAGGCTCTCCTCGTAGCCGGTGTACTGCGTCGTGAAGACGAGTTCGCTCTGAACCTCGCCGGGCGCGCCGTGACCCTCGCCCTCTACGACCGTTCCGTCCTCTAGTGCGAGATAAGCTTTCATCGGCGTGAAATGGCGTCGGCGCGGTCAAAAGCGCATCGGTATTTGGTACCGCTAACCGCGCTCGTCGGCGAGACGGTCGTACTCCGCGCGCACGTCGACGACGGGTGCGTCGTACCCCTCGGGCGCGTAGGGTTCGTGCGGGTTCGGCGACGCCTCCTTCTCGCGCACCCACGCCCGAACAAACTCGCCGTCGGGGTCGTACCTCTCCGCCTGCTTTATGACGTTGAAGTACCCGTCGCGCGAGTCGTTCCCGACGCCCGCTTGGTACGCCCAGTTGCCCCAGTTCGAACAGACGTCGTAATCGACGAGTTTCTCCTCAAAGTACGCCGCACCGAGTCGCCAGTCGACGCCTAAGACGTCGACGAGGAACGAAGCGACGTTCTGTCTGCCGCGGTTCGACATGTAGCCCGTCGCTTTGAGTTCGCGCATGTTCGCGTCCACGAACGGCACACCCGTCGCACCGGCGCGCCAGCGTTCGAAACGCTCGCCGCGTCCGCGCCAGTCCTTGCTCACGTCTCTTATGCCCGTCGGCGAGAAGAACGCGCCCCCATGCTTCACGAACTGGAACTGGAAGAAGTCGCGCCACCGGAGTTCGAAGACGAGCCAGTAGGTCGAGTCGTTCGAGACGCGCTCGTCCTCGTACTCCTTCACCTCCTCGTAGACGCGGCGCGGCGACAGACAACCACGCGCGAGCCACGCCGAAAGCTTCGACGAGTAGTCCGCACCGACGAGACCGTTGCGCGTCTCCTTGTACTCGCGCAGGCAGTCGCGTTCCCAGACGTACTCCTCCAGACGTTCAAGTGCGCGCGTCTCGCCGCCTTCGAAGGGCAGAGCGGCGCGTTCGTCGTGCTTCGGTTCTTCGACGCCGAGTTCTTCGAGCGTCGGTATCTCGTCGTCGAAAGTCGGCGTTTCGAGAGCGTCGGGCTTCTCGACCGTGTCACGAACCTCGGAGTTTGCCTCGACTTCCTTACGCCACGGCGTGAAGGTGTCTTTCATACTGCGCGGCGGCGTCGGCATGTTGTTGATGTGGTGTAAGGTATGCGTCCAGAACCGGCGTGTCTCCACGCCCTCGTCGCGCGCAGACTTGCGCACGGCGCGCTCGCGCTCGAACTCCTCCGTCGCTGGCTTCGTCTGCAGAACCACCTCTTCGGCGTCGTGTTCTTCCACGAGTGACGCGACGACCTCTTCTGTCTTACCGTACCGCACAGCGAGGTCACCGCCGAGTTCGCGCAACGAGGCGCGCAGGTCTTCGACACTCTCGCGGACGAACTGAGCGCGCCTTGCACCCGTCTTCTCGGTTCCGTAACACGTCTCTCCGTAGTCGCGTTCGTCGAATACGTAGGCGGGGACGAAGCCGTCTTCGTCGCGCGCAGATGCGACGAGCGCAGGATTGTCGTGTAGGCGCAGGTCGTCGCGGAACAGGAGAACCGTCGTCATGCGCGCGCTACGTGTCCGAACCCGATAAGTTCGGCGAGAGCGTAGCGCAGGTGTGGAAGTACATATCTACCACGAGGGCGACGATGACCCGAAGAAATGTAGCGCGTTACGTCTCGCCGACGAGGGCGAGGCGCGTCTGCACGAGTCGTACGCGTCGCTACCCCGAGGCGTCGCGCTCGACCCTTTCGCCGAGCGCGCGCTCTCTCCTGCGGACGCTACTCCCGACGCGCTCGTCGTCTTCGATTCGTCTTGGGAGTCCGCCGAGGATGTCGTCGCGCCGTACGAGGGCGAGCGGCGCGCTCTGCCTTTCGTCGTCTCGGCGAACCCGGTAAGCTACGGAAAGCCGTTCCGTCTCAACACCGCCGAAGCAACCGTCGCCGCGCTGTACATCTTGGGTGAGAAGGAACAGGCGCGTCGTATCGCTTCTTACTTCAGCTACGGCGGTACGTTTCTGGAGATGAACCGCGAACCTCTCGAAAGGTACTCTGAGTGCGAGGACAGCGAGGATGTCGTCGCCGTACAGGACGACTACCTCTCGGACTGAGAACGAACAGAGAGAAGGTACTCAGACGAAGACGCCATTTAGCAGGTCTATGACTTCTTCCGTCACGTCGTCGCCCTCCTCAACGTTCCCGCTGAGACCGTAGAGCGGAACGTTCGCCTCGGGAGTGTCGGACGCCTTCGCTGATTCGAGCGACGCGTCAAGGTCTTCAAGGAACTCGTCGATGACGGGCGTGTGCTGAGCCATCACGGAGAGATGCATGCTCCGCGGGTCCTGTTGCCGCTCCAGTTCCCAGCCACGGTCCGAGAGTTCGCGCTGTACTGTCCACGCGTTGACGTTTTCGTCTATCGATTCGATGGCTAAGAGGCACATGTCGGGGTCGCTCACGACCGCGAGTTCGTCGGTGTCGGCGACGTGTTCTGCGATGCGCTCGGTCGCCTCCATCTTCTCCTTCACGAGTTCGACGTAGCCGTCGTGTCCTATATAGTTCATGACTGCCCACGCACCTGCGATGGGTCCTGCGGGGCGCGTACCCTGAAAGTTGGGCGCGGCGTAGATACCGCCCGACCACGCATCGGAGGCGTAGTACTGGTAACGCCGGAGTTCCCTGTCGCGGTAGAGTATCGTAGAGACACCCTTCGACGTGTATCCGTACTTGTGAGGGTCCGCGGAGATGGAGGTGACGCCTTCGACAGACAGGTCGTAGTTGGGCACGTCATAGCCCGCGTCCTCCAAGAATGGCAGGACGAATCCGCCGATGCAGGCGTCGACGTGGCAAGGTACGTCGTTGTCGTCAGCGATTCCGGCGACCTCCTCGACAGGGTCAACGACACCGTGCGGATACGACGGCGCGGAGACGACGACGAGCGCGGTTTCGTCGTCGATTTCTTCCTCCATCGAGTCGGGGTCGGCGCGCCAGTCGTCGCGTGTCTCCGTCCGGACGGCTTCTAAGTTCATGTAGTGCGCCGCCTTCTGCCAAGCGGGATGCGCCGTCTCGGGCATGACCATCTTTGGGTTCGGCGTGTCGGAGTCGGCAACATCGCGGAAACGCTCGCGCGCGGCGTAGACGGAGCAAAGGATGCTTTCGGTGCCGCCCGAGGTGACGTTCCCCGCGGCGTCCGAAGAACCCATCATGTCGGCGACCATGCCGACGACCTCGTTCTCGAACCCCAATACGCTCGGGAAGGCGAGCGGGTTGAGCGCGTTCTCGGACGCGAACTTCTCGTATGCTTCGTCACGTACCTCGTGAACGTCCTCGCCCGCCGAGTAGACAAGGCTCCATGTCTTTCCTTCCGACCATTCCGCATCGCCCGCGCTACGCGCTTCCATCTCTTCGAGCAGTGACTCCCTGTCTCTGCCTTCGTCGGGTAGTGCCATGGACAGAAGTTTAACCGAACTTACATATAAGCTTTGCGCGGAACTCCGGGATGGCGCACGAAAAACGGCGTATCATTTTATTTGCCCGGGGGTACACACGGCGTCTATGAGCGACGGAGAAGGTATCGGTCTCTTCGAAGCGGTTGCGGTACAGGTAGGAGTCGTCGTCGGCGCGGGGCTTTTCAGCGTCACGGGTGTCGCAATCGGCTCCGCGGGTCCCGGCGTCGCTGTCTCGTACGTCATCGCCGTCACGGCAGTCTCGCTCTCGCTCGTCCCCACCGCGGTACTCGGCTCTCTATACCCGACTATCGGCGGCAACTACAGGTACCCGAGCCGTCTTTGGTCGCCCAAAATCGCCTTCCTCGCCGTCTGGGGAATGGCTGTCAGCGTCCTCGGTGGCGGTCTTCCCCTCTACGGTCTGAGCTTCGGTCAGTACCTCAACTCCATCGTCGCCGTCGAACCACGTCTCGTGGGTGCTGTCGTCGTCACCCTGTTCTTCGTCGTCAACATCTTCGGTATCGACGTAGCGGCGCGTTTTCAGGAGTTGCTACTCGTCACGTTGGTGGCAAGCCTCGTCGTCTTCGTCGTCATCGGCTTCCCGTCGGTCGATACCGCAAATCTGTCGTCACCATTCCCCAACGGCTACGGCGGCGTACTCGTCGGCGGCGCGCTACTCTACTTCGTATGCATGGGCGCGAACTTCATAGTCGATATCGGGGGCGACGTACGTGACGCCGCGCTCAACATACCGCGGTCTTTCGTAGTCAGCATCCCCCTCATACTCGTCCTCTACGTCCTGACCAGCATCGTTGCCGTCGGAACTGTCGGCTGGGAAGCACTCGTGGACGAACCACTCTCGGTCGCCGCCGAAGCCGCGCTATCGCCCCCGCTCGACACGTTCTTCACAGTAGGCGGCGCGCTTTTCGCGATAGCGACCACGGTGAACGCCGTCTACATGATAGCACCCAAGTACCTCGTCGTCCTCGTCGACGACGGTGTGTTTCCGTCGGTGTTCGGTGAGACAAACGAACGTTTCGGTACGCCGCACAGAAGTCTCGTATTGATTTATGCGGTCTCGATGGTTTTTCTGCTCAGCCCGTTCTCCATAGAGAGGTTCAGCGTTCTCATGGCGTTCGGTAGCATCTTCCTCGTCATACCCGTGATGGTGAGCGCGGTAGCCCTCGTCCGAAATCGTCCGGACGATTACGGTGACGCGCCTTTCAGCGTGCACCCTCGTCTCCTCGTAGGTATATCAGGTACAGCGATCGTCCTCAACATCGCACTCCTCGGTCTTCTCGCGAGCCAAGAGACTTCGACATTCGTCGTCTGGGTCGGTCTCGTCGTGCTTGGCGGCTTCTACTACGTCGGACGCACAGCGTATCTGAAACACAAAGGCGAAGGGCTAGCGGAGATGAACGTCGAGGACCTGTAAGTTCCTCAGAAGCCGAGCGCGCGTATCAGTTCGCGCATCCCCTCGTCAATCTTCGGCGGTTCGCCGTGCTCGATTATGTCGAAGACTAAGATATGCGCCCAGACAGCACAGAGCAACGGTATACCCCACCGCCGCCAGTACGTCGAGCTTGTGGAACCACTCGGGTGCTCCGAGGAGCGCGAGTCCGTCGAATCCATCAACCGCCACGCCAGCAAGCCCACAACCGACGAAGACACGAAGTGGTACGCTGTCGCCCAGAAAATCGGTGATATCATGCTTCATCTTTCTCCGAAGACGGCGTCGACGGCTGAGACGAGTCCGTCGATTCCTGCGTCTATCTCTTCCTTCGACGCGCACAGAGGCGGCGCGACCATGACTTGGAAGCCCGGTCGTCCGCTTCCGACGAGCACGCCGCGGTCGCGCGCCTCGTGTATCACGTCCTTCACGGGGTTTTCGCCTTCTTCGACGCGCGGGTCGAAGAGCGGTTCGCCCGTCTCGGGGTCTACGAACTCGGCGCACCAGAGGAAGCCGCGTCCGCGTACGTCGCCGACGGCGTCGTACTGTTCGAGCGCGCCGACCCCGTCGCGGAGGTGATGTTCGAGTTCGCGCACGTTCCCGATTAGTTCGTCGTACTCCTCCAACGCGGCGAGTCCTCCTGCGCATCCTATCGGGTTCCCTGCGAACGTCTGTCCTATCGCGGGCTGTTTTTCGCGCACTTCCTCCGCGATTTCGTCGCTCACGAGAACGCCCGCGAGCGGAACGTACGCACTCGTCGCTCCCTTTGCGAAGGTCAGCATGTCGGGTTTGAGCGACTCCGTGTCACACGCGAACCAGTCACCGCAACGTCCGAAGCCCGTAATAACCTCGTCGGCGATAAGCAGGATGTCGTGCTCGTCGCATATCTCGCGGACGCGGTCGAAGTAGCCGGGCGGTGGTGTGAACGCGCCACTGCTTCCTCCGACGACTTCGGTGACGAGACCGGCGATGGAGTCGGGACCTTGGTTACGGACGACGTATTCGAGGTGGTCGCCTGCGCGCTCGGCGAGTTCCTCCGGCGTCTCGGCGTCGAACGGCGAGTCACAGCCGTCGAAAGGAGGGAGGAACTTCGTGCTACCCGTCGTGCCTGCGTACCCCTCCACCGACGTGCGCATCGCAGGGTCGCCCGTCATACCCGCTGTCGCGTACGTGCTTCCGTGGTAAGAACGCCACCGCGTCAGCACTGTTCCGGCGTCCTGTAGTTCGCGTGCTATCTGCGTCCCAGCCTCGTTCGCCTCGCTTCCTGAGACAGAGAAGAAGACGGCGTCAAGCGGTTCGGGCGCGACATCGACGAGACGGCGCGCGTACTCGGTCCGAACGTCGCTGTGCATCGCAGACGAGACGTACTGGCTCGTGTCCAACTGCTCGCGCATCGCGTCGAGTATACGTTCGTTTCCGTGTCCCGCGTTGACGCAGTATAGCTGGGAGGAGAAGTCGAGGTATTCATTTCCTTCTTCGTCATACACCTTACATCCGTCACCGCCTGCTATGCTCGGATGGTCTTCACTCATCTGACCGAAGTGCGCAAGAGCCGGGCTGTCTTGTTTCTCGTTTCCGTCACCCATGAACGTCTCCTACCACACCCAGACACAAGTAGATGGGTGTTGCGACGCGTCTCACCGGTCCGGCTAAGAAATAAGTACACCCGCCTGCATCAGACACCATGGAGTACGGCACGGAGTCCCGCGCGGACCGTCCTTAGCAAGGTGGACCGATGTCAGAGGAATACAAGATTATCAACAAGAAGGTCGGTCTCGTGGGCGCGACCGCGCTCACGATAGGCAACGCAATAGCTATAACCATGTTCCTGCTACCGGCGCATCTCCTCGAAGAGGGCGCGGGTCCGAGTATCGCCGTCGCGTCGGTGATGACGGCTGTGCCCGTCGTCTTCTCGGTTCTCCTGACGTTACAGTTGGGCGGTGCTATGCCCGCGGCAGGCGGCGGATACGTCTACGTCTCGCGTCTAATGGGACCGTTCTGGGGATTCATCGTTCCGTGGGTCGCAGTCCCCGCAATCTGGCTAGGTCTGATATTCGTCGGCTTCGGCTTCGCCGAGTACGTACGTTTCTTCCTGCCCATCACGGTAGACCTACCCGCCGTGTCCGCGTTCACGATACCGTCTCTCTCGATACAGACCCTCATCTGGGTTTTGCTCGTGCCGTTTCTGATTCTGAACCTCCTCGGGATAAGGTTCGTCACACAGGTACAGTTCGCGCTCGTTGCCGTCATCATCGTCGGGATGCTCCTCTTCATCGTCCCGGGCGCGCTCCACGTCGAACCCGGAAACTACACACCGATGTTCCCCGAGGGATACGGTCCTTTCGCAGTCTCCATCGTGTCGTTGTTCATAGCTATGTACGGCTTCGGTCTCGCCGCTAACATAGGTGAGGAAATAAAGGACCCTATAAAGAACATACCGCGCGTCATAGCCATCAGCACCGTCATCGGCGTCACGCTGATGGTCGCAACCGTCGTCGTCGCTGTCGGCGCGGTCGAGTGGACACAGTGGTCGGGTTCGGAGGCTGGCATAGCGGTCGTAGCCGCCGAGTTTCTTCCTTGGTGGGGTTCGGGTTTCATCGCCATCGTCGCTGTCGTCGGCGCGCTGACCACGATAAACACCATCTACGTCAGCTTTTCGCGTCTCGTGATGCGCGCCTCGCGCGACTGGATATTCCCGCCTACGTTCGCTAAGGTCAGCGACAGGTTCGACAGCCCCAACCGCGCCGTTCTACTCATCGGCGTGCCGCCTCTCTTCCTCGTCCCCGTCGCGCCGTCGCCCGTCATAATGTCGCTCGTGCTTTCGCTCGGGCTTCTCATCTCCATAATCTTCTTAGCAGTCGCCGCCTACCGTCTCCCGAAGATATTCCCACAAAGGTACGAGCACTCGTTCTACAAGCTCTCGCCGCGTGTGCTTCTTGCTTCTGTCGTCGGAGGTATCGTCGTGCCGTCGCTGTTCTGGGTTCTCTTGCTCTTCGAGGAACCTCTCGTAGGCTTCGCTTTCTTGGGCTGGATAGCCCTCGGCTACCCGTTCTACCGTCTGAGGCTGTGGAGGTACGAGAAGAAGGGCGTAGACCTCAAAGAGCGGATGAAGAGCCTGCACGCCCACGAACAGGAGGCGGCGGCGGGAGACTGAGGCGCGCCTATACATACACCCGAAGTTTGATTATCCGTCGGGACTGTCGTGGTAGGCATGAAGCCTGTTTCGAGACGGTCTTTCTTGAGAGCCACGGGTGCGGTGGGTGCGGGTGTGGCTCTTTCGGCGGATGTCGCGGACGCTGTTTCTGAGACACGGAGACGCGCGTTTTCCGACGCGGACAGCGGTGTGAAAAACGCCGCGCTCGAAGACGATAATCTCGAAGCCTTCTTCGACGAGGAACTGGAGAGACAGCTCAACGAGCACAACATCGCGGGCGCGACAGTCTCGGTCGTCGCCGACGGCGAGGTCGCTTTCGCGAAGGGCTACGGATACGCCGACGTCGAAGCCGAGGAGCCTGTGCAGGCAGACGAGACGCTGTTCCGAATCGGCTCCGTCTCGAAGGCTGTAACAGGAACGGCTGTGATGCGCGGCGTCGAGAACGGCGACGTGGACCTCGAAACCGACGTGAACGAGTACCTCGACGGATTTCAGGTGACCGAGACGTACGACGACCCCGTCACTCTCGAACACCTCGGCACGCACACGGCGGGCTTCGAAGAGAAGGTCGTGGGTCTCTTCGCGCGCGACGAGGAGAGCGTAGCGTCTCTCGGCGAAGCGGTGCGCGACGCACCCGCACGCGTTCGACCGCCGGGCGAACTCGCCTCGTACTCGAACTACGGCGTCGGTCTAGAAGGACACGTCTTGGCGGAAGCTACCGGTACAGAGTTCGCCGAATACGTGCGGCAACAGGTCTTCGAGCCTCTCGGCATGGAGCGGAGCACTTTCCGCCAGCCGCCGCCCGAGTTGGAGGACTCTACGTCGAAGGGCTACATGTACACGAACGAAGGGTTTCAGGAGGAGGGCTTCGAGTACGTGCCTCTCCGCCCCGCGGGTTCGATGAGCGCGACGGCGACAGACATGGCGCGGTTCATGCTCGTACATCTCAACGATGGTACGTTGGACGGTACGCGTTTCCTCGAAGAAGAGACGACCCAAGGGATGCACGAAGGCAGGTTCACGAACCATCCGGCGATAAACAGCGTCGGATACGGCTTCTACGAGATAGACCGCGACGGGACACGGATGGTTGGACACAACGGTGCCACGATAATGTTCCACAGCATGATGTCGCTCTTTCCCGACGAGAACATCGGGGTATTTGTCTCGTACAACACGGCGACGGCTGGCGGAGTTCACGCGAGTCTCATGGACGCGTTCGTGGAAGAGTACGTACCGACTGAGGAGGCGGAGACGTTGGAACCGGACGGTGTGCCGACGAGAGCGGACGAACTCGAAGGCTGGTACAGGACGACACGTATAAGCGAGACAACGTACGAGAAGTTCTTCGGCGCGCCTCAGATGACTCAGGTGCGTGTCGAGGAAGACGGCACGCTCGTGACCGCTCCTCTGGTTCCTCAGGCGGAGACAAAACGCTGGGTCGAGGTCGAACCGCTCGTCTTCCATGAGCAAGACGGTCACGAGCATCTTGCTTTCGGCGAGGAGGACGGCGCGATAACTCATTTCTTCCGCGACGCCAACCCCGTCGGCGGAAACGAGAAACTCTCGCGTACGGAGGATCCAAACGTCCAGTCAACCGTCTTCGGCGCGTCTTCGTTGGTGATGCTCTCGGGTATCGCAGGATGGTCGGGTGCGTCGCTCTGGCGTCGCGGGAAACGCAGGTTCGCGTCGTACAGGGATAAGAAGGCGGAAGAAGCTACCGAGGAGAAAGACGACGAAAAGGATAGCAGTGACAGAACGACGAGCGACACTGAGGGTGACGAAACGGACGTGACGGAGGAGAACGAACAGATGCGCCGCCGACGGTTGGCGCGTTGGACGGTGGGTGTCGCAGGCGCAGGACTCCTCGGAACGCTGATAGGATTCATGCTCGTTCTCGTAACCGACCCGTTCAGCGTCGTCTACGGTATGCCCGTATGGTTCCCGGTTGTCTTCGCTCTTGCCGCCGTCGGTGCGGTTGCGACGGTTGCGGCGGCGGGCTTCTGCGCGCTCGCGTGGCGAGACGGCTACTGGAGCCTTCTACACAGGATTCATTACACGCTGATGGTGGTCGCGGGCTTCCTGTTAGTCTGGACGCTCGCTTACTGGAACTTCCTCCAGACACCTTTCTGACAGGTTTTCGGAACTACCCGAAAAAATAAACCGTGTCCTCGTGACCGTTCTGCATGGAACTTCCACCGCCCGACGCCTTCGTCGTATTCGGTATAATCGGCGTCACGCTCGTCCTCTTCGTTTCGGAAATTATACCCAACGACATAACAGCGATAGGCGTCATCTTCGTTCTCGGCGCGCTCGCACCTACGTTAGGTCTGGAACGTGCGGACGCAGTCTCGGGGTTCTCGAACACGGCTACGGTAACCATCGTCGCTATGTACATGCTAAGCGAGGGGGTGCAGAAGACGGGACTCGTACGTTTGCTCGGCGTCCGTCTCGCCGAGTTCACGAGAGGTGACGAACGACGCGCGCTCGCCGCGACCGTCGGCACCACCGGACCTCTCGCGGGTTTCGTCAACAACACGCCTATCGTCGCGGTCTTCATACCGATGGTCACGGACCTCGCAAAACGCGCAGGAGTCTCACCTTCGAAACTCCTCCTCCCGCTTTCGTACGCCGCGATACTCGGCGGCACGCTCACCCTCATCGGTACGGCGACCAACCTCTTGGCGTCGGACTTCGCACGTCAGCTTATCGACGGACGCGACGGTATCGGCATGTTCGAGTTCACACCCATCGGTGCCGTGATACTCGTCGTCGGTATCACGTACCTCATGACGGTCGGTCGGAGACTCACACCCGCACGAATCCCACCGGACGCAGACCTCGTCGAGGAGTTCGGACTGGAAGACCATCTCGCACGCATCTCTGTACCCAAGGACTCGCCGCTCGTCGGTCTCTCTGTAGACGAAATAGACGAGCGTATCCGCGCCGACGTCACGGTTCTGCAGATAATCCGTGGCGAAGACAGGTTCGTGGCTCCGTATACTGACCAGACGGTACAGGCGGGCGACCGTCTCACGGTACACGGTACGGGACGCGCTGTGGAGACGTTCCGCGAGAGACACGAGGTGCGGCATCTGAAACGTGCGCAGATAACCGAGGAGGGCTTCCTGACGAACAACACGACGCTTGCCAAGTTCGTCGTACCCGACGAGTCGCCCTACGCGGGAGAAACTGTCGAGGAGACGCTCGTGAAGGAGAGACACGACACGACAGTTCTCGCGGTACGGCGCGGTGACAGTCTTTTCAGGGCGGGTATCGACGACTTTGTTCTCGAACCCGGAGACACGCTCCTTGCACAGACCGACGCAGACGCTGTCGGATACTTCGCCGAGTCGGGAAAACTGTTCGTCGCCGAGGCGTCCGTAACTGTGGAGGAAGAAAACGTCTCGCTCAGCCCCAAGACGCCGATAGCAGTCGGAACACTCGCCGCAGTCGTAGGCGTAGCCGCTCTCGGCTGGCTTCCCGTCGTCATAGCCGCGCTCGGCGGCGTCTTCGTCATGGTAACGACGGGGTGTCTGTCGTCGTCCGATGCCTACGACGCCGTCTCGTGGAACATAATCTTCCTCCTCGCGGGCGTAATACCGCTCGGCTTAGCGATGGAAGCCACGGGGGGCGCGGCGTTCATAGCAGAACTCGTGGTTGCGACCGACGTTTTTCTGCCTGCCGTAGGAGTTCTCCTACTTTTCTACGTCCTCACAGGCTTGTTCTCGAACGTCATAACCCCGGTGGCGACAGTAGTTCTGATGATACCCGTCGCAGTCGACGCCGCGGGGCGTATAGGCGCGAACGAGTTCTCGTTCCTCCTCGGCGTCACCTTCGCCGCCGCCACGTCGTTCATGACGCCCGTCGGATACCAGACGAACCTGATGGTCTACGGACCCGGCGGATACAGGTTCTCCGACTTCGTGCGCGTCGGCGCGCCTTTACAGATGCTTCTCGCTGTCGTCACAACCGCCGGGATAACGGTTATATGGGGCATTTAGTTTGTGTTCCCGTTCTCATATCCCAATAATCAACAGAAAGTATAACTATTATTAGTTTTGATATACATATGTATGCCTTTAGAAGACCTAGCAAGAAGCGAAGTGGTAACTGTCAAACCGGGGACATCGGTTCCGGAGACAGCTTCGAAGCTCGAAAACGAGGACGTGGGGAGCGTAGTAGTCGTTGAGGGAGGAAAGCCGGTCGGGATAATTACCGACAGAGACCTCGCACTCCGTGTCCTGTCGGACGATAGGGACACGGCAGGGCTTAGCGCGGAAGACGTCATGTCCGACGACCTCTGTACCGCGCACCCCGACGACGGCTTCGCCGAAGCCGCCCGTATGATGAGCGAGAACGCGGTTAGACGCCTCCCGATATGCGACGACGACGGAGAGCTGAAGGGGATAATCACCGCCGACGACATGACCGAGCTTCTCGCCGACGAACAGCAACAGCTCGCAGAAGTCATCCGGGCGCAGAGACCCTCGTACTAGTTGGGAGACCGTAATCCGTCTTAGCCGTCTACTCGGCGTTCCTGCCTGACGCTCATCTCGTTACAGACGCGTCTCCCGGATATGCGTCACGCCCCCTTCTTTTCGTCTATATCCGCTCTACGTTCTTCGCACGCGGTCCTTTGTCGGCTTCCTCTACGTCGAAACGGACCTCCTCTCCCTCTTCAAGGTCAGGTCCTTCTATGTCTTCCATGTGGAAGAAAACGTCATCGTCTTCGTCGTCGGTGTCGTTCCGCTCTATGAATCCGTAGCCCTTCCTGTCGTGGAAGAACTTCACTGTGCCTTCTGGCATTACAGTATCCACACAATCGTCGCATATATACTTTGCGTTGCATGTTTATCGGTGGCGGTCGGATGGACGTACATCATGAATCTATCCATATGTTAAAGCCCGCAGTTCTTTCGATACTTGACCGAAATATTTAATTATACTGAGTACTACTTGGGGAGGAATGTCTATTAAGCACGACAGGAAACGGGCACGGACTCGCACCGAGGTCGCGTTGATTTTTGTCGGGGTCGTGGCTCTTTTCATCACGTTCGCAGGTGGTGTCGTCGCGGCACAGGACGACGTTGGCGGTGTCAGCATAGGAGAAGAACTGAAAGACGGGTTCGAGTCAGACAGAAGTGTCGACGTAATACTCCGTATGGGAAAGGTAGATGTAAGGACACCGCCGGGACTTAGACGTGCGGAGGCACGTGCCAACGCAGTCGAACAGATGAAACGGGGCGCGGAGAAACGTCAAGAGCCGGTAATAGACCGTCTGGAGGATATGGAGGGCGTGGATGTCAGGAGTTCCTTCTGGATGGGGAACGCGGTGCGTGTAGATGTCGATACGTCGCGTGTTAGTCTCGACGAATTGAAGAGTCTGCCCGGTGTCATCAGGATACACGAGAACCATCGAGTGGAGGCACTCTCGGTTGCTCCCTCATCGGATATAGACGCCGGACAACTCGAACCCATGAGCCATACAACGGAATCGTACTCGTGGGCACTCGAACAGATAAACGTGCCCGACATACAGCGTGAGTTCGGCTCTCTGCTCGCTGAGGACGATACGCAGGTCGCAGTTCTGGACACAGGAATCGACCCGAACCACCCCGACCTGACCGTCAACGGCTGGGCGGAGTTCGACGATAACGGCACCAAAGTCAACTCAAATCCGAACGACTGTGACGTTCACGGTACACACGTGAGCGGCACCGTCGCTGGCAACGGCAGTATAGACGAGGACGACTACGGTCTCTACGGTGTCGCGCCCGATACCGTTGAGCTTTACCACGGCGGTGTTCTTACGGAGGAGTCCACCGGAGGGTGCGGCACAGGGTCGTTTGCTTCGATTCTCGCTGGCATGGAGTGGGCGGCGAACGAAACCGACTCCGACATCATAAGCATGAGTCTCGGGGCAAGCGGAACCCATGCTGACTACATACAGCCCGTGCAACAAGCTCAAAACGCAGGCTCTGCTGTGGTAGCGTCGATAGGAAACGACGGCGTAGGGACTTCCGGAAGTCCGGGTAACGTCTACGACTCGATAAGCGTGGGTGCTTCGACGAAAGGCGGGTACATAGCCAACTTCTCCGGAGGTGAGGTTATCGACACGGACAGCGCGTGGAACAACCCGCCGGAGGACTGGCCCGACAGCTACACGGTACCGTCCGTCTCGGCTCCCGGTCGGGGTATCTACAGTAGCGTGAACGACGGTGACTACGAGGGCTTACAGGGTACGAGCATGGCGGCACCACACGTCAGCGGTGCGGCGGCGTTGATAATGTCGGTCGACCCGAACGACGACATGACACCGAACGAACTCGAAGGTCTGCTACGGAACACCTCCCGAAAGCCCGACGTCACGGGTTTGGACGCCGAGTTTAGCGTCGGGATAGACGACATAAACTCGCCCCTGAACGAAGGTGATGTTCTTCAGGTTGATTACAGCCTCACCGTGAGCAACGAGGCGGAGACGGGTCTCGTAGTGCTACAGATACTCGACGAGAACGGGAACATCGTCCAAGAGATTGCTGACACTACGTACAGAACCATCGAACCCGGTGACACTGCAACGGGCACGCTTAGCTGGAACACGACCGGACAGACGGATGGAACTTACATAGCGGGGGTTGGTGTTATCAACGCTACCGGAGAAATCGACGACACTGCAACGAATACGTTCGACATAGGCAGTGGAAGTACCACAAGTATCGCCGCGGCTGACGGAGACACGACCGACCTCACGTTTAGTATCGCACAGACCGACACGGACACGCGGTACGGCACAGGAATCATAGACCCGTACGCGGCTATCGTCGAGGAGTTCGTGGACGGAAACGTCTCCGGGACGAACATACAGGAAGGAACGTACGAAACCGGCGATGTTGTGAACGCGACGGTAACCCTGAACAATACGGGCGACATACAGAACGAGTTTTTCGTGCATCACGAGGTTCAGGGTCCGGACGGTGTGTGGAGAGATAACGCTGGCAACACAGGTAAATCAGTACAGCTATCGCCGGATAGCAGTCCGGAGCAAGTTGATGTGTCGTGGGAGGTTGAAGACAACGCACCCGAGGGAACCTATAACTCCAGTATCACGGTATGGGCTGAGCAAGACTACGAGCACAGGGAGCATGACATCCAACAGTTAGATGAGACGGATACGTTCGAAGTAGACAACACCACGTCTGATACCAACCTCCGCGTAAAAGACGTTGAAGCACAGGAGCCGGTCGTTGAGGGAGAGGAACTCAACGTAGTGGTTGATGTCGAAAACCAAGGTGTCAACGTTACCGATAATCAGAACGTCTTGTTGAACGTGCGTGTAAACGAGACACTTAACCTCGAAGATGTCGACTCGGAGTCCGTATCGGTGAACCCCGATGACAACGAAACGGTAACGCTGACTTACACCACCAAGGAAGGCGACTCCGGTGAAAACAGCAGGATATCAGTTGAGGCTGTGACGGAGGACGACACAGAAGGTGAAAACGACACCGCCGGTATCATAGCTCTTGATTTCTGGAACGAGGTTACTGAAAGTGACGGCGACCTCTCGCTTTTCGACGCGGGCACAGCGATACAGGAGTTCCATGATGACGGACAGGTCAACGGAATAACGTTCACGCTCAGGGACGTCAATCTCCCTCCGCGCTGTACTACGAGAAAGTGAACGGAAGGTCGGTCGGAGAGGCGTTACACGCGAGAGACAAAGCACCTGAGAACTACAGAAACATGGACAAGGTGTTCCCCTCCAACAGCATAAAATCCGGAGGGGACGGCAACGTATGGGAACTCGATAAGGCGGAGCAGTCTGTACATCTACCTGAGACGTATACGTACAACGGAGAGAAATCAGTCGAGGACTACATAAACAGAACGGGTACAACGGGCATCGTCGTCGCACATGACGGGACGATACTCAACGAGACATACTACAGAGGTTACAACGCGTCGTCCAAGGCAACCTCGTGGTCGGTAGCGAAGTCGTTTACGTCGGCACTCACGATGAGAGCAGTTGAGAACGAGAGTATCGACCTGAGTCTGGAGGACAACGTCACCGAATACCTTCCCGAACTTGAGGGGAGCGGTTACGAGGACGCAAAGGTCAAGCACGTGCTTACGATGTCCTCGGGTGCCGACGGCACCCACTTCGGACGTACCGATGCGGACTACCGTAACGTATCGATACCCTCCCGCGCCTACTTCAACAACGAGTCGTTACTGGAGCAGTTTTCGGGGTACGACAGCCAGTTCGAGCCCGGAACCGACCAGAACTACATAAACTCAGACACCGCCGTTCTTGGCTTGGTTCTCGAAGAAGTAACGGGTCAGCCGTTGAACAGATATCTTGAGGACGAAATCTGGAAGCCCGTCGGTATGGAGGCTGACACATTCTGGTCAACCGACAACGAAGGTAACAATATAGGAATGTGCTGTCTCAACGCACAGCTACGCGACTACACGAGGTTCGGTCGTCTCTACCTGAACGATGGGCGGAGGACAGATACAGGCGAGCAGATAATCCCGGCAAACCTCGTGAACGAGAGCACCCAGCCACAAGGTTCGGGAATAGGCGGCGTTGGATACGGATACAGCTGGTGGGTACCATCGGAGGACGAGTTCGCCGCGATAGGTCTCAACGGACAGTACATATACGTGAATGAGAGCAAAGATGTCGTTGTTACTAAGACCAGCACCGATGTGGGACTCACAACGGACAGGGAACACATAGAGTTCTTCAGGGCAGTAAGCACTCTCGAAGGGGAAGAGCCAAAAAATGCTTCCTTCGCTGTCAACATAACTGACACGAACTCGCCCGTCGAGGGCGAAACGCTGTCGGTGGACGTGCGTGTAGAGAACACCGGCGACGAGAACGATACGCAGACGGTCACGCTGGATGTGGGTACACTCGGTAACAGCTCGACAAACGTCACGCTTCCGGGTGGCTCGTCGGCGACTGGAACACTCACTCTCGGAACGAGTGCAGGAGACGCAGGTGAGTACACGGCGACTGTCTTCAGCGACGACGACTCTGATGCCCGGTCTGTGACCGTCAACGACGCGCAGACCGCGCCGACGATTGACACCAACACGGGCTCGTCGGTCGACGAGGGCGCAAGTGATACAATCACCCAGAGTGAACTGGAGACGACCGACGCCGAGCAGGGTCCGTCCAGCCTCACCTACACAATCGACGCCGACGTCTCCGAGGGACTGCTCTTCAACACCAATACGAGCACGCAACTCGAACAAGGCGACAGTTTCACACAGCAGGACATCAACGACGACTTCATCGAGTACCGGCACGACGGTACAGAACCCACCAGCGAGAGCTTCGACTTTACGGTCCGCGACGGCGCGGGCGGTTCGGTGTCCGGCAACTTCTCGATTACGATCAATCAAGTCAACGACGCGCCGACGGCAAACGACGACGACATCACTCCCTCTCCGGCACCGACCGAGGATGACGACCTGACGGCGAGTACCGCGTACGGTGGAATCGACGTGATAGGCAACGACGACTCCCGGTCCGGAGTCAACATCGACAGTGATGTTGACGATCCGATCAGTGCTCTCAGCATCGAGTCCATCACCACTGGTCAGGGCACCGAGACAGCCGAGAACACACCCCTGACGCTGGTGGACACAACTCAGGGATTCAACAACCAGGAAATCCGGTTCCATGTATCGTTCTCCGGGCAGGAGGTCACGGTGGCTGAGCAGAGTAACCTTGACGCGCTGCCGGGCGGCACTACCGGCACCTTCAGCTTCGATTACACAGTCCAAGATGACGATGGAGACACCGGCAACGGAAGTACTGCGACCGTCACGTTCAAAGTGACGGGCGTCAACGACGCGCCGACGGCAAACGACGATTTCGCCAGTACGGACCAGGACACAAGTGTCACGGTGGACGTGGTCGCCAACGACGCGGACGTCGACGACGGTCAGAGCCAACTGGACGTGACGGCAATCACGAACGGACCGAGCCACGGGACGGCACAGATTACGGGTACGAGCAACGACAAGATAGAGTTCACGCCGGGATCAGGAGCGACGAGCGACGTTCAGATTACCTATGAGGTGAGCGACGACAACGGTGATACGGACACGGCGACGTTGTCGATGACAGTCAACGAAACGGGAATCTTCGGCGTGAACGTCACAGGCACAAACTCCCCCGTAACCGAAGGCGATGCGCTCGAAGTTATGGCGAACGTCACAAACACAGGCGGTGAATCGGGCACTCGGACTATCACACTGGACGTGCCCGGACTTGGCACTGACTCGACGACCGTTTCACTCCCGGGAGGCGCGTCGACGACCGAGACTCTCACCCTCGGCACGGATTCGGGTGACGCAGGCACATACACGGCGACCGTCGAGAGCGAAAACGACACCGACACGACAGAAGTCGTCGTTGACGAACCAGCTAACTTTGCGGTCAGCCTCACGGCAACGAACTCGCCGGTCACCGAGGGCGAGACGCTGACCGTCGACGCGGATATCCGGAACACAGGTGACGCGCAGGGAACACAGACAGTCGGTCTGAACGCCGAGACGCTGGGGAATGACTCGACATCCGTGACACTCACAGGCGGCGCAAACACGACGGTGACGCTCTCGGTCGGAACAGGCGCGGGAGACGCTGGCAGTTACACAGCAACCGTCTCCAGCGACAACGATACTGCCAGCACAACGGTGGAGGTTCAAGAGCCGCAACAGCCCCCGAACTTCGCTGTGAGCATCGACGCGACGAACTCCCCCGTTACCGAAGGCGATACGCTCGAAGTCACGGCGAACGTCACAAACACCGGCGATGAACCGGACACACAAGAGGTCAGCCTCACAGATTTCGATGGCGTGGAGCAGGACAGTATCAGCGTTACATTAGGTAGCGGTGAGTTCAATACAATTACTCTCAACTGGAGCACGTCTGAGGGAGACAACGGTACCGGAGACGTGACAGTCTCTACTGAGAACGACACAGACACCGCCAACGTGACGGTCGAACCGGTCGCGGAGCCGAACACGCCGCCCGTTGCGAACTTTACCCTTACCCCCGGCATCCCGTCTACCGCGGACACGGTCGAGTTCGATGCCTCATCTTCGGATGACCCTGACGGCTCCGTATCCGACTACGGGTGGGACTTCGGTGACGGAAACGGCGATACGGGTCGAAACGTGACACACTCTTACAGCGACAACGGCACGTTTACTGTTACGTTGACAGTGACGGATGACGACGGCGCGACCAACTCGACGAACGAGACCGTGACCGTTTCCAACGTCCCGCCGTCTGCTGACTTCGTTTTCTCACCGAACACCCCGACTCCGTCGGATACTGTGAGTTTCGACTCTTCGCCGTCCCTCGGTTCGTCTACGGATCCGGATGGGTCGATAGTAGAGTACGAGTGGGACTTCGGAGACGGTAGTACCGAAAAGGGCGAGACTGCGGAACACTCGTACGATAACCCCGGCTCCTTCACCGTCACCCTCAGCGTGACAGACGACGATGGATCTACAGTAAACACCACGCAGGGCGTAACCGTGGAGGAAGAGACGTTCGAAGAGGAGGAAGGGTGTGTCAACCGCCGCGAAGTAGGTCGTGGCAACGAGGACAGGGCTTGTCCAAGTGACGAGGGAACGCAGAGGCGCGACAGAGGAAGAGGACAGGAGGACGGCGAAACGAACGAACGTCGCGGGAGTAGTCGCGGAAGCGGTAGCCGTGACACAGACAGACGCCGTGACAGGGGCAGATAATAGAATAGGCTGCGCCGCCGGGTATATGCGCACGGAGAACCTAGGCGACATATGACTGAAGAATCAGTACCCGTAACAGCAGAACAGCACGAAAGTCCTGTACGCACGACGGGTACAGACCACGTAACCATCTGGGGTAGCAACGCCGAGAACGTCCTTTCGTTCTACCGTGACCTTCTCGGTATGCGTCTCGTTCTGCGCCAGCCGAACTTAGACGACCCTTCGCAGACGCACCTGTTTCTCGACACGGGCGACGGACGTATACTGACGTTCTTCGTCAACGACGACCGTCCCGCGCACACAGGTCCGCAACGCACGAAAGTCGGTGCGGTGCACCATGTCGCCTTCCGTGTCGCGCCCGAACGTTTCGCGGAGGTCGGCGAGGCACTCGAAGAAGACGGACGCGGCTACAACCTGTTCGACCGCGGTATCTTTCTATCTTTCTACACCCGCGACAACGACGGTCTGACGGTCGAGATAACGACGGACAAGTACGACGTGCCGGACGAGAGGCGCGGCGACGTACTCGCGGAAGCGCAACGTCTGCGCGGGGAGGACGGCGCGGAGTACGCGAAGGAGGAGCATCTCAAAGCGGCACTCGAAGAACTCGGGTTGGACGCCGAACCGCACGACCTGCCCGACGCGCCGAGCGGCACGGGCGGTGTCTGACTAACGAGAACTCGGTCCGCCTTCGGGAACGACGACTATCTTCACCTCGTCGGAGGCATCAGGACACTCGTCGGCGGTTTCGACGGGCACGGTTTCTGCTTCTTCGAGTTCGCCACGTAGCTCCCCTGTCTCGCGGTTGTAGAACAAGGTAGCACCGACGACGAGGTTGAAGGTACGCGACTCACCGCCTGCTATTACGAGATTAAACGTACTCTCTGTGTATCCTATACTCGTTCTCCGTAAATCGGGCGCGTAGAGACATGCGTCGTATCTCGGAACGTCGGCTGTGCGCGACAGAACAAACGGGTTCTCGATCGTCACCTCGCCGACGGTAGACCCACCGGGTAGCGGTGGCACCTCAACCTCGTCCTCGAACTCCGCCGTGTGTGTCGGCTGTTCACCCGTCACGTCGAAGCCTAAGAGAGCGAAACCCAGAACCAAGACGACGGCGGCGGCGACGAGCGCGGTCCGTCTCTCCACTTCGAGCATACCTTGACTCGACGCGTAGCCGAGCGTGATGAAGAGCGCGGAAGAACCCGCGAGGAGGACGAAGACACCGCCGTCGCCCAAGTCGAAGACCGATAGGGTGTACGCGACAAAGACGACGTAAGAGCCAGCACCGAGGGCGTATAAGACGGTGTCGAGAACCTCTGCCTCGACGTATATGCCCGCGAGAAAGAAGACGACGAATCCGAGAATGAGAACCGCAGAAGTCGTCGTCGGTGACAGGTCCTCAAGTAGTTGGAAACCAAAGTAGAACGCCGCTGTTAAGCCCAAGAGAACACCGACGACGTAGAGCACCTTCACGCGGTCTATCTTAAGGTCCATGCCGGTCGGTTGTGTCGTGATTACTTTACTTTTCTGCCTTCATGAACGCGACCATATCCAGAACTCTTATGATGGGTATACAAAGATAACAAGACAAGATGACCGAACTCCGTCTTTCCAACACGCTCTCGGGCGACGTGGAGGTATTCGAACCGCTTGACGAGGACGACGAACGCGTTCTTCTCTACGTCTGTGGTCTCACGGTTAGCGACGACCCGCATCTGGGGCACGCGCGGACGTGGGTCTCCTTCGACGTTCTCCACCGCTACCTCGAATTCAAGGGCTACGACGTGAAACACGTCGAGAACGTAACGGACGTGGACGACAAGATAATCGCAAGCGCGGAGGAAGAAGGGAAGACAGCGGCGGAGGTAGCCGCGCGTTATGCCGAGCAGGTCTACGACGACATGGTCGCACTCAACCTGCGGCGCGTCGATGTACGCCCCCACGTCACAGAACACGTCGACGACATAATCGAGATGACAGAACGCCTCGTCGAACGCGGATACGGCTACGAGGCGGAGGACGGCGTCTACTTCGACGTGAGCGAGTTCGACGGCTACGGTAAGCTTTCGGGGCAGAAGGTCGAAGAACTCGAACAGGGCGAGGAGAGCGAGGCGAAGGAAGACCCCGCCGACTTCGCGCTCTGGAAGCTCGTACCCGACGACGCGCCCGACGAGGAACCTTCTTGGGACTCACCGTGGGGTGAAGGACGCCCCGGATGGCATATCGAGTGTAGCGCGATGTCCACGACGCATCTCGGCGACACCATCGACATACACGGCGGCGGGCGCGACCTCGTCTTTCCGCACCACGAGAACGAGATAGCGCAGGCGGAAGCGGCGACGGGCGAGGAGTTCACGCGTTACTGGCTACACGTCGGTCCTCTGCGCGTCGAAGACGACAAGATGTCGTCGTCGCTCGGCAACTTCTGGACCGTACACGAAGCACTCGAAGAGTACGACGCGAACGAGATACGCGCGTTTCTGATTAGCACGCAGTACACGAAGCCGCAGCAGTTCGACGAGGACGCGCTCAAAGAAGGCGCGAAGCGTTGGGCGCGTCTCGAAAACGCGTACCGCGCCTGCGAGGAAGCGATGGACTCGAAGGAGGCGCGTGCGAAGGAGCACGACGACGCTCTGCGCGAAGCGACGCAGGAGGCGCGTAACGGCTTCATCGAAGCGATGGACGACGACATAAACACGCCGGGCGCGCTCGCTGTCCTCTTCGGCTTGGTGGACGCAGTAAACGCACACGTCGAAGAGCCGCCCTACGACTACGTCGGTCTTTTCGAGGCTTGGCGCGCCTTCGACGAACTCGCGGGAGAGGTTCTCGGCTTCGACTTCTCGCGCGGCGGAGGCGAAACGGAACGCGTCGTCGAGTCGGTTCTCGCGCTACGCGAAGAACTGCGCGAGGACGGCGAGTACGAGACGGCTGACGACGTACGTGACTCTCTCGAAGACGCGGGCGTCGAGGTTCAGGATACCGACGACGGCGCGACGTACAGGCTCTAAATCTTACAGCTCTCGCGCGTCGCGTCCGCCGTCCAGTAGGTCGAAAGGACGAGAACCACGAGCGAGATGACTAAGAACTCCAGTCCTTCGAAAGGCAGGAGCGCGAGACCACCTGCGACCGCGGTTGTGGAGAAGAAGGCGGCTAAGAGAGCGGAGCCGCATGCGGCACACCCCGCGCCGAGCGTTGCGAGCGTCGTCCCTACCGCGCTACCTCCCGCGCCGCCTATCTTTCCGTTCCTGTATCCGCGGACGAGAACCGAGAGGTTGACGCCGACGAGCAACGCGGCGACGACCAAAAGGACGCTCCTCGGCGTATCGAGACCGAAGAACGGGTACAGGTCGGCGAGGACGCCGAGACGCGCGCCGAGGGGGGCGTCGCCGAGCACGACGACATCGACCACGAGCGAGATGTTACCCGGTAGGACGAAGACAGTTAGGGTGACGAAAGACACGACGAGTGTCAGGGCGGCGTAGAGCGGTTTCCGCAGGACGCCCCCTACAACGCCCGCCGTGTACTCCCAGTCGGCGCGTCTGGTCGGCAGGTTCAGGTTGACGTTCATTCTACAGCTCCAGTGCGGTTGCGAAGACGTCGTAGCTACGCGCGCCCGACGTTTCGGTCACGAAGCCGTCGGAGTCGAAGAGGAAGAACGTCGGCGTCTGACCGGGACCGTTTTCCTCAAAGATGTCGAGTGCCATCCGCACTTTCTCGTCCTGCGTCCCGTCGCTCACGTCCGAGAGAACCTCGTCGGCGGAGACGGGCGTGTCTGCGAGGAACTCGCGCGTCCGTTCCTTGACGTTGCCGGTCGAAACCGAACCCTGATTTTCGTAGTACGATTCGAGGAGCGTCCAGAACGCCTCGGCGTCCCTTTGGTGCGTCGCGTAGAGCGCGGGCGTCGCCGTCTCGCTCCACGGACGTATGAGAGGTATGGCGCGGAGATAGAACGCTATCTCGCCGTTCTCCGCGTCCTCTTCCAAGCTTGGAAACGTCTCGCGGCTGAAACGCGCACACGTCGAGCACGATGGGTCCTCGAAGGCGACGATACGTCTGCCGCTCGACTCGTCGCCTATCACGGCGGCATCTTCGATACCGCGCGTCGCGGGGTGGTCTTCGAACGTCGCGCCGCCTCCGCCATCTCCCTCAGCACTGCCGCCGCCGAGACAGCCGGTCAGCGCGAGTGCTCCGACAGAAAGGAACCCCCTACGTCTTACGTCCATAGTAGGAGTCGGAGTCGAGGACACAAGTAGGTTACGCGGTCTTTCTCCGGCAGTGTCAGTCCGCCTTCTTCGTCGCTGTCGCCTCGGCTATCTCGACGAAGTTCTCGAAGATAACGTCGCCCTTCTCCGTGTGCGAGACTTCTGGGTGCCACTGGACGCCGTAGATTGGACGTGACTCGTGGCGCATCGCCTCAACCTCACATACGTCGCTCCTTGCTGTACGTACGAAGCCGTCCGGTACCTCTTTCACCTCGTCCGCGTGAGAAGCCCATGTGGAGACCTTGTCACCGAGACCCGCAAGAACGCCCGTGTCGTCCAAGATTTCGACCTCCACGTCTGCGTAGCCACCGTACTCGCCCGCGCCTACCTCGCCGCCGAAGTACTCGGCTATAATCTGATGACCGAGACAGATTCCGAGCACGGGCACGTCACGTTCGAGGTACTCCGCGCTGTTGCCCGCACCCTCAATCGAAGGACCTCCGCTGAGAACGACGCCGTCCGCCTCCGGAAGCACCTCATCGACGGGCGTATCGCTTTCGACGACACGGTTCTCGACGCCCAAGTCGCGGAGCGCGCGCCCTTCGAGATGGGTGAACTGTCCCCCGTTGTCGATTACGGCTATCACTGTTGTTTATGCTTAAGCGCGGAGGGGACAAAAGAGCGTGGGTTCGGACGCGCTACGCGTCGTCCACAACCTTTCCGCCCTCCGTCTTCGCGCCGCTCTTCTCGACGTTGTACTCCATCTTCTCGATGAACTCCTCGCGCATGTCGATACCGCAGATACGCGCCATGCCGAAGGCGACGATTGCGACATCCGCGAGTTCCTCGCCGAGCGCGTCGTCCTTGTCCTTGTTTACCGCCTCGGCGAGTTCGCCGACCTCCTCGGTGAGCATCGAGACCCAGAGTAGTTCGTCTTCCTTGGTGCCCTCGTGGTCGATTCCTGCGGCGTCGTGGAACTCACGTGTGAGGCGTTTGTACAGGTCTCCGTCGCTGTCTTCGTTGTTTTCCATGCCGAACCGTCTTCGGCTGGCGGGTTAAAGCTAACTAACGTCCAAGCGCGGCACGCTACTTCACGCCCGCGAGCTTCAGACCCGCGAGAGTCGTCTCGAACAGCATTATCATTGTCAGAGCGACCATCAGACCAGCCACACCCGTCGGGTCGAGCGACCCCGCAAGTAGGGCGGCGACCGTTATGCATCCACCCCAGACGTAGACGCGCTGTCTCTCAAACCAGCGCGCGGACACCACCTTCATCCTGACAGCCAAGGACATCAGAAGAGGTATCTGGAAGACGACGCCGAAAGCGAGCGCCGTCATGAGTATGAGGTTGAACGTCTCGCGCAGACCCAGACCTGCGGTCGCTACGTCCTCCGAGTAGAAGATGAAGTAACGGAAGAGGAGAGGAAGCGCGAGGACGTAGGCGAAGGCGAGTCCTAAGAACATAAGGACGAGCGAGACTGGCACGACGGAGAGGAAGTAACTGCGTTCGTTCGGGTACAGACCGGGCTTCATGAACTGGAAAGTCTCGTAGACGAGCACGGGAAAGGCGAGCGCGAGACCGATAACAGCACTGAGCATGAGACGTGTGAGTATCTCGTCGAACGGACGGTAAACGTTCGGCGCGAAGTCGAAGAAGTTGTACCAGATTGCGTCGAGGAGTTCCTCGGAGAAGAAGAAAGAGACAGCCATGACGACCGAAGACGCGACCAGCACGACCATGACACGGCGCACGAGCTCCTCGATGTGCACCGTGAGCGGCATCTCCTCGTCTGTTTCGAGCGACACGTCGGTCGTATGTTTTCTCATATCATAAAGTCTGCGTTGATACTCACTCAGCGGAAACGGTATCTGTCTGCATCTAGCGGAAAGCTTGATACGCAACGGTTACAAATCTCCAGTAATGAGTGGCTCGGACACCGGGATACGCGAAAGCGCGTACGACATCCTCGACGCGGCACGTCAGAACCTACTGCACGTGCTCGTCACCTTCCTACTCGGCTTAGTCGGCACTATCATCTTTCTGCGAGCGTACGCCTTCGACAAGATACAGGTACAGACGCTAGCGCGCGCGAGGTCACGCGGCTACGAGATAGAAGGTTTCGAAGGCGAAGTCATCGACACCTCCTTCATAAACCCGTTCGAGGTCATACTCCTACAGGCGAAGATAGGCATCGTCGTCGGTGTTCTTCTCACCGTTCCCGTCGTCGTCTACCTCGCGCGCGACTCCCTCAGGAAGCGCGGGATGTGGATACCCCCGTATGTGTCGCGCCGCAGTATCGCTATGTTTCTCGTAGGAATCTTCGTTCTCTTCTTCGTCGGTGTCGCGTACTCCTACTTCGTCATGATACCGTACATAATGGAGTTCGTCGCCGCGATAGCTGTCAAGGCGGAGGTACGTCCCTTCTTCCGTATATCCAGCTTTGTGAACTTCGTTCTCATCTACTCCGTAATATTCGGCGTCGCCGCCCAGCTTCCTCTCATAATGGCT
Organism: Halobacteriales archaeon; assembly: GCA_034522195.1. GTDB lineage: Archaea > Halobacteriota > Halobacteria > Halobacteriales > Halorutilaceae > Halorutilus. Next base: position 990,060 of record JAXHLL010000006.1, read on the forward strand.
TTCACGGTCAAGTCGAACATCGTCTCGTACAGGTTCTACCGCGAGAAGTGGAAGTACTTCGTCGTCGTCGGAGCGGTCGTCTCCGCGCTCGTCACCTCGCCCGACCCTATGACACAGTTGGTGGTTCTCGGTCCTCTCGTCGGCATCTACTTCTTAGGTCTCGGCATCGTACGCGTCGTCGCACGAACCGAGATAGAGGAGCAGGAGCGTCTCCACGATGCGATGTCGACGACAGAAGAGAGGAAGGAAAGGAGGAAGAAGGCGGGCACGACCGACGGTGGTTCGTCCGCGTCTGCCCTCAACCATACGTCGGATACAAAGACGCGGTCGCCTCCGGGTAGCGCGACGGCGGCGGGCGCGAAGGCGGCGACTGCTTCCGCGGCGAGCGCGGGCGCCGACGCCGTGCTAAACCGAGGTCTGATAGAGGTAGCCGGCGGCGTTCTCGAAGATATGAAGGAACACTCGAAGAAGCTCGGTCTGGTCTTCCTCGTCGTCTCGTCCGTCGTCTTCACATGGCTCATCTACTACGGCATAGCTTCGATACGCAGGCAGACGCTCTCGTACATGCCTTCCGACCTCGCTTCGCAGGTCGAGACGGTGCAGTTGGAGATATTCGAGTTCGTCTTCTTAGTCGTCAAGTACAGCGCGATAGCGGGTGCAGTCGCAACCGTGCCTTTCCTTCTGTACTACTCGCGCGAGACGCTCATCTCCGAGAACGTCATCAAGGGCGACGGCTCCGTCTTCTACTACGTCTCGCGCGTCGGCGTCGTCTTAGGTCTGTTCTTAGCGGGCGCGTTCTACGCCTACTACGGCATGATACCCGTCCTAGTCAGCATACTCTCGAACTCAATCGTCGAAAGCGGTATGCGTGCGACGTTCACGATAGGTGAGTTTATCGACTTCGTGATTCTGGTCACCTTCCTAATAGGTGTCATGGCTGAGATGCCTGCTGTCATGTACTTCTTGGTGGCTTCGAGGGTCGTGCGCTACGAGACGCTCAAGAGCAAGTGGAAACATTTCACGGTCGGCGTCTTCGTCCTCGGTGCGGTCGTCACGTCGCCCGACCCGTTCACGATGGTCGTAGTCGCCGTGCCGCTATCGGGATTCTACCTCGTCGCGCTCGGCATAACGCGCGTTCTGTGCCACAGGACGATTACGCAGGTACGTGACGAGCGGCGTAGCCTCGGACTCGCGGGCGAGAGCGACTGATTCAGTCGCGCGCGTCGAATCCGCCAGCCTTCTTCCACCGCTCCCTGTTCTCGACGTAACTCTGCGCGTAGAGCGGTATCTGCGCCTCCTGCGCCTCGTTTAGTTCGCGCGTCTCGGCGGGGACACCGTAGGCGAGGCTTCCGGGCGGTATCTCCTGTCTCTCGCGCACCACCGCACCCGCCGCGACGATACTACCTTCGCCGACGACAGCACCTTGGAGGACGCTGGAGCCGATACCGACGAGACAGTTGTCTTCGACCTTCGACTGGTCTACGGTGACGTTGTGACCGACGGTTACGTCGTCTCCGATTTCAGCTTCGTGTAGCATCGAGTGGTCCTGAACATTGCTCCCTTCGCCGACGGTCGTCGGTCCTATGTCGCCGCGGATGCAGACGAAGGGCCAGAGGCTCGACTTCTCGCCCAGAGTTACGTCTCCGACGACGTAAGCCATCTCGCTGACGAAAGCCGAGTCGGGAACGTTCGGTTCCTTCCCTTCGAGTGAGCGTATCATGGAGAAGCAAAGTGTCGCGCGTCTAATAGGTCTACCGCCGACGGTGACCGTCTCCTACTCGGTTTCCGTCGTCGCCTTGTCGCCTTCGGAAACTCTCGACGTGTCGATATCCACGAGTTCCAGACCGACAACGTTCCCTTCTTCCGCCTTTTCGACCTCGGAGTGGTGTAGCTCTATCGTCTCTACCTCGGCTGTCTCGCCGTTCTCGAACCTCAGACAGTCCTTCTTCCCGAGAACGCCGTCGGTTATCCTCGCGGTCACGACGGTTCCGACGCCGCTTATCTCCATGGTCCCCGTCACGGCGATTTCTGCGTCTTGGTGTGCCTGCGTAGGACGGTCTTTCTCCCGTTGTTCCCAGTCTTCGGCTGTCTCCTCCGGCTCCTTCGAGAGCACCGACCGGATAATATCAGCTATCCCCATACATCAGCATCCGTCCCAGTAACAAAAACAGTTGCGCCCGTCCTGATTCGGTCGGAAGAGAACTACGATATCTGCTCCTCGACCTTCGCGTCTACCTCCTGCATAAACTCCTCGACGGCGTCGTCGGGTATCGTCGCGCCCGCGGCTATGTCGTGACCGCCGCCGTCGCCGCCGACCGCGCGCGAGCACTCGCCCATGACCTCAGCGAGGTTCAACCCCTTACGGACGAGTCTCTTGGTGGCGCGCGACGACACCTTCTTCTCGCCTTCGTCGTCCGAGTCCGCGAAAGCGATTATCGGCATGCCACGGTCAACGGCGGACTTCGAGTAGCTCATGCCCGCGATTATGCCGACGATTGTGTCCTGTATCTCGTCGCCAGCGTCGAAGTACTGGACGTTTTCTAACTTCGTGACGCCGTTTCTTCCGACGAACTCGACGCCGTTACGGAGGTTTCGGCGGTGTCCGCGCAGGAGTTCGCGTGCCTCGTCGAGAGCGTCGCCACGGTCGCCTTTACAGACTGCGAAGCCGACATCAGCACGCTCGTAACGTGCCGTCGAGTTGAGAAGCGTCGAGAACTCGCTCGCGTCACGGAGTTCGGTGTGCGGCTTCTCGTTCAGGAGCGTGTAAGTCTCGCCGACGAGTTCCTCTATCGCGCTCGAATCCACGCCGCGCTCGACGCATTTACGGAAAAGTGCGTTCGTCAGCCTCTCGCGCTCCGTCTCGTCCAAGTCCGCCCATGTGCGCCAGCCTCCGCCTTCGTCGTTCTTTGCGTCTACGCCCGCGTCTTCGAGGAGTTCTTTCGCCCCTGTCGAGTTCTTCGATATACCGGGTATGAAAACGTCTGTCGAGTACTCCAGAAGCTTCGGAAGCGGACGTGTCTGCCTCCCGAAGAGTAGGAGGTCCTGCTTGGCTTCTAAGACTCCTGCCGCAACTCCTTCGGACACGATGGCGGTGTTCGCGCCGCTCAGACCACCGCCTTGGTTCTGCATGTCGCCGACGGCACCCACGACGGCGAGAGCGGCGAGGTCCTTGTTCGCCCCCACCTCTTCTTCGAGGGCACGCGCCAAGACGTACGCCGTCCCCGCACCCGAGAGTTCGGAAGAGCCGTCTATGTCGAAGAGTAGCGGATTGAGGTGGTACTCGCAGTCCGCGCCCTCAGCAGGCTGGTGGTGGTCGGCGACGACGGGGGTGAAGTCCCGTTCGGTAACCTCGTCCAGAATACCGCTACCGAAGTCCGTGAAAAGCACCGTGTCGTGTCCCGCGTCCCCGATTTCGTCGAGGTCGTCGGCGTCTAGCTGTTTCGAGAAACGCGTTTCGTGTTCGACGCCCGCACGGTCGAGTGCGAGCGAAGCCACACCCGCGCTCGTGAGACCGTCGGCGTCTATATGCGAAATAAGAAGCAGGTCTTCGGAGTCACGCACGAAGTCGGCGCAGTCGCGCGCCCGCTCCAGAAAGCCGTCGTCGAGTACCTCGGTTCCCGCTGTCTCCGTGCTTGCCATCTTCTACCTTAGATTATCGTCACGGTCAAAAAAGCTTCTCAGTTGGTCCGCCTTCTACGCTGTCTGACAGGAATCATCCGTCGCCCCGACGTGCGTCTTCTTCGATGAACTCGAAACGCGCGCCCCCCTCGTCGCTCTCGTCGACCTCGACGGACCAGCCGTGTGCCTCCGCGGTTCGTCGCACTATCGGCAGACCGAAGCCCGTTCCGTCCTCCTTCGTCGTGTAGCCGCCTTCAAGCACGTCATCACGTTCGTCTTCCGGTATCCCGGGACCGTTGTCCTCGACGTAGAATACACAGTCCTCTGAGGAGCCTACTTCGACGTTAACGTCTTCATCCCCATGCTCGACGGCGTTCCGGAGAAGATTCTCGAAGAGCCTCTGCGCACCTTCTTCGTCGGCTTCTATCTCCGCGTCCGTCTTGAGTTCGAGACTGTCTTCGGGCAATGGTGTGTTCTCCGCCGCTCTCTCGACGACATCGGCGAGGTGCACGTCCTCGGATTCGTAGGCTTTGTCGCCCATACGTGTGAACGAAAGAACCTCTTCGATGAGACGGTCCATCCTCTCGTGGGCGTTCTCGACCTTTCCGAGACGGTCCTCAACCTCGTCCTCGTCTTCCGCCGCACGCGCGAGATCGAGATATCCCCTAGCGATGTTGAGCGGGTTGCGCAGGTCGTGCGAGACGACGCTTGCGAACTCGTCGAGACGGTTGTTCCTGTCGCGCAGAAGTTCGTTCGTCTTTTCGAGTTCGTCGGCTTTTCTCTGGAGTGCCGTGTAGAAGTACCCCGCGGCTGTTCCGAAAGCTACCGTGACGGAGACGCTACTCACCGTGAGGTAGAACGGTCTTTCGGGTAAAGCACCACCGAGTAGAAAGATGTACCACTGGTTGATAGCGACACCGAGGGTACCCGAGACGACAGCCCAGAGAGCAACCGAAGCCACGAAGTCCTCGTCGTGTCTCCTCCCTATCTCGAAGCCCGCGACGGCTATCAGGACTGAGAGAACGATGGGCGAACTCGTGTATATTAACGACGTCGCCATGTCGTACGGTGCCATGTACGAGTAGCCTAAGATAAGGAGGATAGCTCCGGAACCCACGACAGTCAGAGACCATCTCTTAACCTGCTTGAGGAGCATAAAGGTATGTTCGAGGCGCGCTCGGATTACAGTTCCGCCGAAAGACGGCACGGTTATGGGCGACGCTGTACAAGACCGACCGATGACAGACCACGAAGTCGTCGTCGTGGGCGGCGGATGCGTCGGCGTCTCGACGGCACGTCACCTCGCCGAGCGGGATATCGACGTAGCTGTCGTCGAGAAGGAGTACGCGCTCGCGGAACACCAGAGCGGGCGCAACTCGGGTGTCCTGCATCCGGGGTTCAACTACGAACCCGGCACGCTCAAAGCGCGTTTCGCTGTCGAAGGCACGCGCCGCATGAAGGAGTACTGCGCCGAACGCGGCGTTCCCGTCGACGAGTGTGGCGTCTTGGTCGTCGCTCTCGACGAGGAGGAGGAAGAGCGTCTCGACACGCTGAAAGAACAGGCGGACGAGAACGGGACAGAGGCGCGTATCGTCGGAAGCGACTTCATCGAGGAGAAGGAACCGCACGTCTCCGACGAAGCGCAGGCGGCTCTTTACGCGCCCGAGGCGGCGTCCGTCGATTCGCGCAAGTACGTCCACGCGCTCGCGGGCGACGCCGAAAGAGACGGCGCGACGCTGTATCTCGGACACGAGGTCCGCGACGCGTCGTACGACGGCGAGTGGCGCGTTAAGACGAACAAAGGAGAACTCAGCGCGGAGTACATCGTTAACGCGGCGGGGCTTTACGCCGACAGGATGGCGCGTCTTCTGGACGAACCTACTGAACACCGTGTCGTGCCTTTCCGCGGCGAGTACTACGAACTCAAGCCCGACGCATCGGACCTGTGCAGGACGATGATATACCCGACGCCCGACCCCGAACTTCCGTTTCTTGGTGTGCACTACACACGCAGGACGGACGGAAAGGTCATCGTGGGTCCGAACGCAGTTCTCGCTTTCGGGCGCGAGGCGTACACGAACAGACAGTTCTCGTTACGCGAACTCGCGGGTACGCTCTCGTACGGCGGATTCTGGAGCCTCATGGCGTCGCGCAAGATGATGGGTGTCGCGTGGGACGAACTCAACAAGTCGTACCGCAAGAGCCGTTTCGTCCGCGCCTCACAGCGTCTCGTCCCCGAGGCGTCGCGCGAGAACTTTGTGCGTAGCTACGCGGGTGTGCGCGCCCAACTCGTCTCGCCCGAAGGCGAACTCATCAAACAGCCGCTCGTGGAGCACGGCGAGGCTTCGACGCACGTCCTCAACGCCGTCTCGCCCGGTCTTACGTGCTCGCTTCCTTTCGGTGAGCATCTCGCCGAAGAAGCAGTCGAGCGGATGTAGACGCATACACGGACTGTAACAGTTTTGTGCCGGGGGTACGACAAAACCGTATGACCGAAGAACACGAGTTCGGAGGATACGGCGGCAGGTACGTGCCGGAGGAACTGAACGACGCTCTCGAAAAACTCGCCGAGGCGTTCGACGCACACAAGGACGACAAGAGGTTCCGCGAGCGTTACGACGCTCTCCTGCGCGACTACGCAGGAAGACCGACGCCCGTCTACCACGCAGAGACGCTGTCTGAGATGTACGGCGCGGACATCTACCTGAAGCGTGAAGACCTCCTCCACGGCGGAGCGCACAAGATAAACAACGCTCTCGGACAGGGCATACTCGCCGACGAGGCAGGCAAGACACGTCTAATCGCGGAGACGGGCGCGGGACAGCACGGCACGGCGACGGCGATGGTCGGCGCGCTTCTCGGACTCAAGACGGAGATATACATGGGAAAGAAGGACGTTCAGCGGCAGAAGATGAACGTCTTCAGGATGCGCCTCATGGGCGCGGAAGTCAACGAGGTGACACGCGGCGGCGCGGGACTCGCAGACGCCGTCGATGCGGCACTTGAAGACTTGGTGGAGAACGTCGAAGACACCCACTACCTCGTCGGTAGCGTCGTCGGTCCCGACCCGTTTCCGCGGATGGTGCGTGAGTTCCAGTCGGTCATCGGAAAGGAGGCGCGCGAACAGATGCTGGAAAAGACGGGCGAACTTCCCGACGCCTGCGTCGCGTGCGTCGGCGGCGGTTCGAACGCAATCGGGCTGTTTCACGCGTTCCGCGACGACGAAGTGGCGTTCTACGGCGCGGAGGGCGGCGGAGAGGGCGCGGACAGTACGAAGCACGCCGCACCTCTCGCCTCGGGTGAAGACAACGTTCTCCACGGAATGCGTACGCGCGTAATCGACGAAGACGTGGACGTACACTCCGTGAGCGCAGGTCTCGACTACCCCGGAGTCGGTCCAGAACACGCGATGTTCCGCGAAGAAGGACGCGCCGAGTACCACGCCGTCACAGACGACGAGGCGTTGGAAGCGTTCCGTGACCTGTCGCGCGCCGAGGGTATCATTCCGGCACTGGAAACGGCGCACGGTCTTGCTCTTGCGAAGAAGGTCGCCGACGAACACGACACGATACTCGTCAACCTGTCGGGGCGCGGCGACAAGGACATGGAGACGGCGGCAGAGAAGTTCGACCTGTCATGACGGATACAGAGGACATCACGAAGTACTCAGGTTCGTGTTGGGATAGCCGAGAACGTTGAACAGACGCGGGAAGAACTTGAAGAAGGACTCTGTAAACTCCCGCTACCAGAGAAATAAGTCTCGTGTACGCTACCGTGCTTTACATGTACGCGAAGTTGAGAGCCTGCACGACGAAACCGAACGCTATGCTGACTGCCAGTATCGTCTTCGCGTCTATCCTTATAGCGCGCCTGTCCTCGCTCTCGTAGTACTGGATAAGCCCAGCCGAGGACATCATGCCGCCGCTACGTTCGCCTGATGACATACTCAACAGTCGTTTCCGCCAGCTAATAACTCTGTTGGTGAGCGGTTAGCAACAGATTGAATACGGGCGGTCAACAAGGAATCCACATGCAACAGAACGAGCAGATGGCGTACGACAGGGGGAGCACTATATTCAGTCCCGACGGTCGTCTTTATCAGGTAGAGTACGCCCGTGAAGCCGTGAAGCGCGGAAGCGTCTCTGTCGGTGTCAAGACAGCCGAGGGCGTAGTCCTTCTCGCCGAGAAACGCGTCTCGTCCGACCTTCTCGTCTCGGACACGATAGAGAAAATCTATCAGGTCGACGACCACCTTGCCGTCGCGGCGAGCGGACACGTCGCCGACGCGCGCCAGCTCGTGGACTTCGCGCGCAGAGAGTCTCAGCGCAACACGTACATGTACGAGGAGCCGCTGGAGACGGACACGCTCGCGAAGGCTCTCGGCGACCATATACAGCAGTACACACAGTACGGAGGAACGCGTCCTTTCGGCTGTGCTCTCCTGATTGCCGGCACGACACGCGACGGTCCCGCGCTTATCGAGAGCGAGCCTTCGGGCGCGATAATCGGCTACAAGGCGGCGGGGATAGGCAAGGGTCGCGCTGAGGTCGAGGAACGCCTTGAAGACGGCTACGAGGAAGGCATGTCGGTCGAGGACGGCTTGGAACTCGCTCTCGGCGCGCTCTTAGAACGCGACGACTCGACTCTCGACGCGACGGAAGCCGCCGTCGTGGACGACGAAGGCGTCAGAAACCTGTCGCACGACGAACTCGAAGAGTACATGCCCGAGACAGAAGAGGGAGACAACGAAGGAGACGACGAGCAGGAGGAATGAGGGACTGGAGGGTGTCGGTTCCGCCGCTGGAAACCACCGACCCGGAACCCGAGGAAGGCGACGGCTTGAAGGAGAGTGCTGTTCTCGTGCCCGTCTACGAGGAGGGCGGCGAGCCGGGTCTTCTTTTCACGAAACGGTCCGACGACCTGCCGAGGCACGCGGGACAGGTCAGTTTTCCGGGAGGAAGGCGCGAAGGAGGGGACGGAACGCTCCTCGACACCGCGCTTAGGGAGTTACACGAGGAGGTCGGTCTCCCGCCAGAACACGCGGACGTGGTCGGGCGTTTCGACGAGGTGCGCACGACAACGGGTTACTGCATAATACCTTTTGTCGGCGGCGTGCCGCGCGACTACGACTACGTCAAACAGGAGACAGAGGTCGCCGAACTCATCTTCGCGCCCGTCGCCGAACTCGCCGAGCCGAGCGTTCACGAACGCAGGAGGAAGGGCGGATACAAGCTACACTACTTCCACTACGAGGGCTACACCATCTGGGGAGCGACAGCCGAGATACTCGTGGACTTCCTTGACGCCGTCGGAATGTGGCGCGACGGAAGGTGAGCGCGTGCCACACGCATGACAACCCTTTTGCGCGGGACGCCGCTATCTCAGGGAAAGAGAGATGTACGTACCCTCGGAGGTCTTCCTCGTTTCCGGCGTCGGACGCCACGCCGTGCCAGTCGCGTCTTTCGAGCGCGCTCTCCGTGACGCTGGCGTCGAGCCTTACAACATAGTTCCTGTTTCGAGCATACTCCCGCCCGACGCCGACTTCGTGGAGCCACACGAGGGCGTCGAGCGTCTCTCGCCCGGTCAGGTTGTTCATGCTGTCTTGGGGCGCGACACGACGGACGAAGGGAGAGCGACTGCGGCAGTGGGTGTCGCACGCGCCGACGAAGGGCACGGCTACTTCGTCGAAAGGAGCGGTGTATCCGACGCGGGCGGGGCGTGCAACGGCGCGGAGAGGGACAGCGCGGAGACTCTCGCACGCGAGATGGTGGAGACCTCAGACGCGACAGGCGAAGTCGTCGATTCTTTCGCCGTGGAAGCCAAGGCGTCCGTCGAGGAGGACGACAGATACGTCACAGCCGTCGTAGCCGCAGTTTTCGTCCCTCCGGAAGGTATTACCGGTGCCTCCCCGTAGACCGTCCATGCTCGACTACCTCGACCTTGAGCAAGACCTGAATGAGGAGCAGAGACGGGTGCGCGACACGGCGCGCGAGTTCGTGGAGAACGAGGTCAAGCCCGACATCGCCGACTACTACCAGCGCGGCGAGTTCCCCGAACATATCATAGAGGAGATGGGTGAACTCGGCTTTTACGCGCCAAACATCGACGGCTACGGTCTGCCCGGCGTGGACGAGAAGTCGTACGGTCTCGTGATGCAGGAACTCGAAGCCTGCGACTCTGGGATACGTTCGATGGCGAGCGTTCAGGGTTCTCTGGTGATGTATCCGATAAACGAATACGGCACAGAGGAGCAGAAGGAGGAGTACCTGCCCGCGCTCGGCAGAGGCGAGATGGTGGGCTGTTTCGGTCTGACAGAACCCGAACACGGTTCGGAGCCGAGCGCGATGGAGACGACCGCACGGAAGGAAGGTGACGAGTACGTCCTAAACGGCTCCAAGACATGGATAACCAACTCGCCCATCGCCGATGTCGCGCTCGTCTGGGCACGCACAGAGGACGGCGAAGGCGACGTGCGCGGCTTCTTGGTTCCGACTGACACGGACGGATTCGAGGCGAACCGTATGGAAGGGAAGCTTTCGATGCGTGCCTCCATCACAGGCGAGATACATTTAGACGACGCACGTGTCCACGAGGACGACGCGCTCGAAGTCGAAGGTATGCGCGGTCCTCTCTCGTGCCTCACCCAAGGACGTTACGGCATCTCGTGGGGGTCGGTAGGCGCGGCGCGTGACTGCTACGAAGAGGCGGTCGCGTACGCCAAGGAGCGCGAGCAGTGGGGACGCCCCATCGCTGGATTCCAGATGCAACAGGAGAAGATAGCCGAGATGGCGACGCAGGTAACGAAAGCACAGCTTCTTGCTCACCGTGTCGCGGAACTCAAGGAGAGCGGCGACCTGCGCCCGCAACACGTCTCGATGGCGAAACGTAACAACGTCCGTACAGCGCGACGTGTCGCAAGAACGGCACGCGAGATGCTCGGCGGCAACGGCATAACGGCGGACTACTCACCGATGCGCCACCTCGCAAACATCGAGACGGTCTACACCTACGAAGGAACACACGACGTACACAGCCTCATCTTGGGTGCCGACCTGACAGGCGAGCGCGCTTTCAGAGGATAGCGCGGAGCCATCGCACCGTTCCCCTAATTCGAACACACGGGATACGTATGCCGATAGATAGGGTTCGAGGAGGAAAACGACTACAGAACCAGAAGCGAGACAACGGCGAGAATCACGACGCCGAGTATGTCGCATAGGTTCGTCACGACGGGTATTGTCGTGTCGTCGGGGTCAAATCCGAGCTTGTAGGACACAAAAGTCATGGATATGCTCAGGACTACGGCAACGACGGCGAGAAGCATACCGCTAACCACGGACACCAAGAACGTCTCGCGTAACGTCATTCCGCCACCGACATCCACGACAGGAATTAGGCTGAGAGCGTACGCCGATACGCCGAGTGCCGTGAACACCGTGAGCGCGAGCGCGAGCACAGCGACGACGTTCGTCAGTATCACAGGGTCGCGCAACGAGAAGTTGAGAGTGCCGAGATGGAGGCGCGTCGATAGACGTGAAGAAAGTATGCTCCCCAAGTTGCCGCCCATAGCTATCATAACGGGAACGAGCACCAACAGAGTCGGGCGGTCTAAGAATGTCTGTTCAAGTTCGTGCAGAACCAATCCCGAACCCATTTCGAGCACCGAAAGAACGACGAGCACAGGTAGCATCGTGCCTACGATTGCGCGCACCGACCAGCTACCGAGAGAGCCGTCTATGATACCCCCGTTGTCCGACATCACGACAACACCCCAACGACTACGACGCCGATGTACAGAAAGACGACGCCGAACATGTCGCCGAGCGTAGTCACGATAGGTCCTACGAGGTTGTCCGGGTCGATTCCGCGCCGGTATCCACCGAAGACGATGAGGAGCAGACCGACTATCATGACGACCGACGTGAGAAGACCTGCGACGAGGGTTATACCGACGATTTCTCCGAGCGCGGCTGACTCACGCCCCAAGACGCGCAGAATACCCCACGACATGAAGCCGATGAAGACGGATATGGTTATGCCGTTGACCAGCGAGGCGATGACTGCGTTTACGAGTCTCTTATCGAGCTCCAACCGCGGCTGTATGAGACCTTGGTGGAGACCAGTAGAGATGCGCGCGCCGAGCGCGCCGTAGACGTTTCCGCGTGTCGCCAAGAACGCAGGGAGAAGCAGTAGAAGACCGGGATACTCGGTGAAGGCTTCCGCCATTCTGTCAACACCCAGAACAGAACCCGCGAAAAGACCACCTAGGAGCGAGACCGTAAGTATCCCTAACGACCCTCTGTATATCCGCGCCGCGTCTCTGACTACGGACACGGATACAAAGAACACAACGCCGAAGATAACTCTTTCCCAGCGCGCTCCTCACACCCCACGCCAAAGACTTATGCGTGCATTCCGTGAACTAACGGATAATGAAGACGGACGAGATAGAGTACGAGCCACGGAGCGTCAAGGACCTCGTGGCGGACATGAAGGACACGTCGGAACTCATGGTAGACCTCGCGTACTCCGCGGTTCTGTACGAGAACCGCGAGATGGCGAAGGAGGTTCTCGACCTCGAAGAACGTATGAACGTCCTGCGTTACCACGCACACATATCGCTGATGCTCGCGGGACGTAACCCCAAAGACGCCGAAAAGCTCGTCGGCATCTTCCAAGTGGTCGGCGCGGCAGAGAAGATAGCCAACGCGGCGGACGACATAGCGAGCGTCCTTACGCTCGAAGTCGGCTTGCCCGACGAACTCAGAAGCGCGCTACCCGAGGCAAACAAGGTCGTCTTCCGTGCCGAGGTGGACGAGGAGAGCGAACTCGGCGGCAGAACGCTCGGCGATATCGACCTCGAAACCAACACAGGTGTACGTCTCTTCGCTGTCAAACGCGACACCAACTGGATATTCGCGCCCGGCAGAGACACACAGATACTCCGGGGTGACGTTATCTTCGGCGAGGGACCCGAGGAAGGAATCAGACGTGTCTACGAACGTGCGACACGACGCGGTTGGGAGTCGAAGAAGGCGGAGCCGAGCGACATCGAGGACCTCGACCGCGCCGTCACAGGTATCGTCGAACTCAAGAACACCTCCGAACTCGCGGTCGGTCTTGCTTACAGCGCGCTCTTGCTCGAAAGCGAGGAGGTTGCGACCGAGGTACAGGCTCTCGAATCCAAGACCGACCGTCTGAAGCAGGACCTCGAAGAGTGGGTTCTCGACGCCGCGGGACGTGTCGATGACCCGACCGAGTTACGCGGTCTCCTCCATCTCGCAAACGCCGCGGAGGTCATCGCCGACGCCGCGCTCGAAACCGCGGATGTCGTCATGCGCGACATCGACCTGCATCCGGTTCTTGAGGAGGCGATAAGCGAGAGCAACGAGATAATAGCCAGCGTAAAGGTCGCCGAGGGGAGCGAACTCGACGGACGCGCACTCGGCGAAATCCTCGTCGAGTCGGAGACGGGCATGTACGTCATGGCTGTACACCGCTCCGACGATGAATGGGTCTACAGCCCGACCTCCGAAACCAAGGTCGAGGCAGACGACACGCTCATCGCACGTGGACCGAGAGGTGGTAAGAAGAGGCTGGAGAAGATGGCAGGCGCGCAGTAGCTTTTATCTATCCGTCTCCTCGCCGCCGTCCGCCGCCAACTGCGCCGTCTCCTCCGCCTCTATCGCCTCGACCAAGAGTTCTGTGATGTCTGTGACTTCAAGGTCCTCCTCGTAGCCGCCCGTCTTGCGTCCGTCCTCGTACATCGTCATGCACATCGGACACGAGACGACGAACTTCTCGACGGCGTCGCCCGCGTCTGTGTCTTCGAGTGCCTCGCGCAGTCTTTCCTCGCTCGGCTTCGTCTCCTCTTCGATATCAGCCCAGAGACCGCCGCCGCCGCCGCCACAGCAGAACGAGTTGGAGCGGTTGCGCGGCATCTCGTTGAGGTCCGCGCCTGTCGCGCGCACGAGTTCACGGGGTGCCTCGTACTCGTCGTTGAACCGTCCGAGATGGCACGGGTCGTGGTAGGTAACCGTGTAGTCTAACTCGTCGCCCGACAGGTCTAACGCGCCGTCGTTGACGAGTTGCTCGACGACCTGCGTGTAATGGAAGACACGTCCGTCGCCTTCCCAGCCGAACTGGTCGTACTCGTTCTTGAACGTGTTGTACGAGTGCGGGTCGGTACAGACGGCCTTCTCGAATCCCGCGTCCTCGAAGGCGGAGATGTTGTCCTCGGCGAGCATCTCGTAGAGACCTTCCTCGCCGACGCGCCGCACGTCGTTTCCGTCGTTCTGTTCGTCCTCGTAAAGTATGCCGTACGAAACGTCGGCTTCCTCGAAGATTGTCGCGAGTGAGCGCGCCACCTTCTGGTTCCTCTCGTCGTAAGACGGATAGTCGCCGACGTACCAGAGGTACTCTACGTCTTCCTCGCGCGCGTCGGGTATCTCGAACTCTAGTTCCTCGGTCCAGTCGGGACGCTTCCTTTCGGGGTCACCGAAAGAGTTGCCGTTCTGGAAGATGTTCATCATCGCTTCCTGCACGCTCTCGTTCATCTGACCCGACTCGGTGAGACGGCGGTTCATCTCCGTGAACTGTGGCACGTGCTCGATTTCGACGGGACAGGCGTCCATGCAGGCGGTGCACGCCATGCAGGCGTCCATGCTCTCGGGCTTGATTACGCTCTCCTCCTCGCGCGAGATGATGGGCATCTCTTCCTGCCCGTTCTTTTCGAGTTCCTCGCGGTACTGCTTCAGGTCTAAGATAACGTCACGCGGCGAAAGGTCGCGTCCCGAAGCGTTCGCAGGGCAGACCGACGTACACCGTCCACATTTCGTGCAGGCGTCGTGGTCTAAGAGATGTTTCCACGAGAAGTCCTCGATACTCTTGTACCCTATCTCCTCGGGACCTAAGTCAGGGTCGACGCCGTGTAGACGTCTTTTCGCGTCCTCGTCGCGCGTCACGACGTTTGCGAACGACGATATCATATGGAACGGCTTGGCGTACGGTATCCACGCGACGAATCCGAGAGCTAAGAGAGCGTGCGACCACCACGCGACGGGGTACAGTGTCTGCGCGCCCTCTGCGGAGACGACGGTGCTAAGAGCGAGCGCGATAGCCCAGCTTATGTAACTTACCGACGCGAACTCGGGGAACTCGGTTCCGACGATACGGAGCGCGGTGAGGAAGTACCCGCCGACGCCGAGAAGGAAGAGCGTCCAGACAAAGACATCGTCTTCGAGCGCGCTCAGAATCTCGCGCGGACCGTCGAACTCCTTGCGCGTGTGCTTGTGCCACAGACGCTCGTCACGCTGGACGTAACGTTTGAAAAGAGCGAGCGAAACACCCGCGACGAAGAGAAGACCGACGGAGTCGGCGGCGAACTGGTAAGAGAGCCAGAAGTCGCCGACCCAGTAAGACTGTCCGAGTACCCGACGTAGTACCTGTTCGTCGAAGGCGAGTATCGTGGTGGCGATTAGAAGACCGAGGAAGCCCCACATGATGAACGTGTGCATCACACCCGCGTAGAGGTCCTGATAGAACTGCTTCTCGTTCGAGCCTACGATACGTACTGCGTCCTTGACTCGTCCGGGCAGGTTGTCGAGCCTGACGCTCTTCTCCTCCTGCCCTTCGGCGTACCTGCTGAAACGTCTGTAGACGCCGTAGAGGAGCACTATTATGGCTACGATAGCCAGCCCGTAGAATATGTAGTACCCTGTCTTACCTATCAGCCAGAAGTTCTCCCTACATATCTCCTCCATACACTCCTCTTGCGTGTACCCTGCCGCCAACGGTAGCATGTGGCAAAGCATGTCGTGGTTCCGCATAAGTCTTATCTTGCGCCGTCGTAAACTCCGAACACCCGACGAACGGTTTTCGAAAGTATTTATTTCCGAAGATACGTCAGTCTCTCACACACTATGAAGGTACTAGTGACAGTAAAGGAGGTGGCGGAGCCGGAGGACGACTTCAAGATAAGCGGGCTCGAAATCGAGGAGAAGTTCCTCGAATACGACCTGAATGAGTGGGACGACTACGCCATAGAGGAGGCTGTACAGCTAAAAGAAGAGTCGGACGAGGACATAGAGGTCGTCGCCGTGACCATCGGACCGGAAAGGTCGGAGGAGACCATAAGGATGGCGCTCGCAAAGGGCGCGGACCGCGCAGTACGTGTCTGGGACGACGCCTTCGAGGAGGGCGAGGTCTTAGACCCCAACGCGAAGGCGCGCGTACTCGCGGGCGTCGCCGAAGAGGAAGACCCCGACATCGTCTTCACGGGCGTACAGGCTGACGACGACTCCATCGGCGGAACGGGCGTCGCTCTCGCCGACGAACTCGGCTTCCAGTGGGCGGCTGTCGTAAACGCTTTCGAGTACGAAGCGGGCGACGACGCAGCGAACGTCCACCGCGAACTCGAAGGCGGCGTCGAGGAGGTCACCGAAGTCGAGATGCCCGCAGTCTTCACGATTCAGACGGGCATAAACGAGCCGCGTTACGCGAGTCTGCGCGGTATCAGGCAGGCGCAGTCGAAGGAAATCGCGCCCAAGACGCTCGGCGACCTCGGACTCGACGACTCGGCGATAGAGACGCCGATAGGGATAACCGAGATGTACGAACCCGTCTCTGAGTCCGACACGGAGTTCATAGAAGGTAGCGCGGAGGATATGGCGCAAGGTGTCGCTGAGATTCTCAAGAACAAGGGGGTGGCGGAGTAATGTCGGATGTCTTAGCCATCACGGAACACAGACAGGGCGAACTCCGCGACGTGAGCTACGAGATGATAACCGCGGGACGCGAACTCGCCGACGCCGCGGGCGGCGACCTGCACCTCGCAGTCATAAGCGGCGACGTTGACGCCTACGCCGACGCGGTCAACCGCGAGGGTGTGGACAAGATACACACGGTCGAACACGGCGACGAGTTCAACCACGACGTCTACACGCAGGCAATAGAACAGCTTTTCGACGCGTCGGGAGCGTCGCTCCTCCTCGTACCGCAGACCGTCAACGGCATGGACTACTCGGCGGCGGTAGCGGGCAACCTCGACATACCTCTCGTGACGGATGCAATCGGTCTCGCGCACAACGGAAGCCTCGAAGTCACACGCGAGATGTACGGCTCGAAGGTCGAAACTACCGTGAACGTGGACTCGGACGAGGCTATCGTCACGGTACGTCCGGCGGAGTGGGCGGCGACCGAGGCAGACGGAGACGCATCGGTAGAAGCTTTCGACGCAGACATAGACGAGTCGGCGATAGGCACGACCGTCACGGGATACGAGGAGGCGGCAGGCGGCGACGTAGACCTGAGCGAGTCGGAGTTCATCGTCTCCATCGGACGTGGAATCGAGGAGGAGGAGAACTTAGAACTCATCGAGAAGCTCGCCGAAGTAACGGGTGCCGACATGGGTTCGTCGCGTCCGCTCGTCGACAACGGCTGGCTCCCCAAGAACAGACAGGTCGGTCAGTCCGGTAAGGTCGTAACGCCTGATGTCTACATCGCAATCGGCATCTCGGGCGCCGTTCAGCACGTCGCGGGCATGAAGGGTGCTGACACAATCGTCGCTATCAACACCGACCCGAGCGCGCCCATCTTCGACCTTGCCGACTACGGCGTCGTAGGTGACCTGTTCGATGTCGTTCCCGAACTCATCGAGGAGTTCGGCGGAGAGGCACCTTAGAAACGACCACGGTTCTTTCGGTATTTTTCCGGTTTACCGTTACTCGGGCTTCTCTTCGTCCATCTCTCCTACGTCCACCTCCACCTCATCCTCTCCGTTTCCGCCATGTCCGCTTACCCTATCAACACTTTCTTCCGCGTTCGCTTCACTCCGCGCACCCCCTCTTCCCGTTGGCGGCTATCAACCTCCTCTTGGGAATCGGCGTCGTCGGACTCGTCGTCGGTCTGGTCGGCACGGGAAGGGTACGGGCGCGCGACACGAAAGGCGGTGTGCCGCTTGCGACACGCGTTCGTCGGCGGCTTCGGTAGCCGGATTTCCGTAACTCAGCAGGTTTAATACGGTCAACCACAACCGTTTTCCTGTCATGGAATTAGACGACATAGACACCATCGCAGTCCTCGGTGCGGGCGCGATGGGTCACGGAATCGCGGAGGTAGCGGCACTCGCGGGCTACGAGGTCAACCTGCGCGACATCAAGGAGGAGTTCGTGCAGAGCGGCTACGAAGACATAGAGTGGAGTCTCGGAAAGTTGGCGGAGCAGAACCAGATAAGCGAGGACGAGGCGGACGACGCGCTCGAACTCGTGACGCCGTACGTCGATATGGAGGAATCCGTCGGAGACGCAGACTTCGTGATAGAGGCTGTGCCCGAGAAGATGGAGATAAAGAAGGATGTCTACGAAGAAGTCGAGGAGTACGCTCCCGACCACGCGGTATTCGCGACCAACACGTCCTCGCTCTCCATCACCGAGATTTCGGAGGTCACCGAACGCCCCGAGAAGTTCTGCGGGATGCATTTCTTCAACCCGCCCATACGGATGCAGTTGGTCGAGGTCATCTCGGGCGAGCATACCGCGAACGAGACACTCAACACTACCGAGAACCTCGCGGAGGAGTTCGGAAAGACGCCCGTGCGCGTACGGAAGGACTCGCCCGGATTCATCGTCAACCGTATCCTCGTCCCGCTCATGAACGAGGTCTGTTGGCTCGTCAGCGAGGACGAATACGACATACAGACGATAGACTCGACGACGAAGTTCTGCATGGGTCTCCCGATGGGTGCGTTCGAACTCGGCGACCAGGTCGGTAACGATGTCACGTACCACGTCCTCGAATACATGCACGAGGTTCTCGGCGACGCCTACGAACCCGCGCCCTTCCTTGAGGAGAAGATAGAGAACGAGGAGTACGGAAAGAAGACGGGCAAGGGCTTCTACGACTACGAGGACGGCGAAGGTGCCGACATACCGAGCGACCAGATAGACGAGGAACTCGAAACCGTCCTGACGGCGGTAATGGCGAACGAGGTTGCGAAACTCATCGGAAACGACGTTGCCGAAGCAGGCGACATAGACGAGGCTGTCCAACTCGGAGCGGCGTTCCCCAAGGGTCCCGCGAAGATGGCGGACGAAGCAGGTCTCGACACTCTCTTCGAAACCCTCGAAGAGAGACACGACAAGACGGGTTCTGCGCGGTACGAACCCGCGGACGAAATCGAAGAACTCGCGGGTACTGGCGACAACTTCCACGGAACCGGCGACGACGAGGACGGAGGCGTCGAGTTCGACACGATACGCGTCGAGTACCCCGGCGACATGGTCGGCGAAATCGTAATCGACCGTCCCGCGCGGATGAACACAATAAGCGGCGAGGTTCTCGACGAACTCGACGAAGCCATCGACCTCTTGGAAGAGGACGACGAGGTTCGCTGTATCCTCCTCACGGGCGAGGGCGAAAAGGCGTTCTCCGCGGGCGCGGACGTACAGAGCATGGCTGGCGGCGGCGCGGACCCCATCGGCGGAATGGACCTCTCGCGCAAGGGCAAGAACGTCTTCGGCAGGCTACAGGAGTCTCCGATGCCCGTCGTCGCGGGAATCGACGGATTCTGCCTCGGCGGAGGTCTCGAACTCTCGATGTGTGCCGACTACCGTCTCGCAACAGAACGGTCCGAACTCGGTCTGCCCGAACTCGGTCTTGGTCTCCTTCCGGGATGGGGCGGTACGCAACGTCTCCAGCGCATCGTCGGCATGGGACGCGCCAAGGAAATCATCTTCACGGCGGACCGTTTCGACCCCGAGACGATGTACGACTACGGCTTCGTGAACGAGGTCGTCGGTAAGGACGAGTTCGAGGAGCGCGCACACGAGGTCGCCGCGAACTTCGCCGGCGGACCGCCTATCTCGCAGGAACTCACGAAGAAGGCGATGCTGTTAGGATGGGAGAACTCAGAGGCAGGCGAGGAACTCGAAACGCAGGCTTTCGGTCATCTCCTCGGCACCGACGACCTGATGGAAGGCGTCATGGCGTTCATGGAGGACCGCGACCCCGAGTTCGAAGGCGAGTAAACGGGCAGTCGGAGAAGCCACGGAAAAACCTTAACCGCGCGTGGAACGACTCTTGGAGCATGACGCTCCGCAAGATGATGTACTTCGACGAGTGGAGAAATCCAAGGACGGCAAAGGCTTCGATATACGCGGTAGGTATACCGATGGCTTCCGCAGGCGCGTTAGCGGCTATGTATCATAACGGAGTCGGACCGAACACAGCGGCGGTAGGTGTCGCCGTAGCACTTTTCGCGTTCGTCGGTTTCCTCGCGCTGTTCGACTGAGTAGACGCCCCTCAGTCAAACTCCAGACCGAGGCAGAGTAACATCGCCGCGAAACCGAGGAACATACCTACCATCGAGGCTATGACTATCACGGCTTGTGTCGCGACGAACATCAAGACAGCACCGACAACTACTACCACGAAAGCGAGCGCGAAGACGATATCGACCTTGTCGATGTCGAATATCGGTAACGTAACCTCTTTGAGCACGGTTAATAACGAGTGGGGGTAACAAATATATGTTTCTACTTTATAGACGTACAGCACGCCGTTAAGAGTTATTAATCTCATCTTAGAACCTCGAAAGTCTCCCTTTCCAGAACATGAACACAGCTTAAACTACGGAAAGAGTACCTTTCTCTGAGAGTTGGACGTTCGCTTCCGTGGTCAAAGACCGTCTCCGTGACGGTTTTTCTATGTTAAGCGGTCCGTTACCGACGGTTTCGTGGCTCGACTTTCCGACGAACGACTGAAACACACCGCGGAGACTTTCGAGAGCCGAGTGGAAACGTACGGTGCCGAAAATCCTGCTCCGCGCGGGAACGCTCGGAACGCACCGACTGTCCGTGGACGTGGCTGTCCGTAACTCAGCGACTGTGTGAAAGAGTAGAAAGTAGACAGTTACTTACTGACCGAAAGACCTTCTCTGTGCCTTCTCGACTACCTCGTCCAGACTCCTACAGCCCTCTCCGTCGAATATGATTTCACAGTCAACGCATACCATCCTAACCGTACCCGATGGTGGTTCTTCGTAGGCTTTGCCACACTCCGGACACTCCCCCTTCTGTTTGAGCTGAGACAACATACTCCACGGTACATATTCCAGATATATGACTTTAACGGCGGTTTACAATAAACAGTTGTTCGTTTTTGTTACGTTTCGGTATGTAATATGAAGATACAAAGACGGTTCGCTTGTATATTTGGTTTGTATTTTCCTGAATCCACCGCACCACGGAAAAGATTTATAAGATAAACGAGGACAAGGGGTACGCACGGAACCGCCGGATACACGGACTTTCCCGTTCTAGTTCGGAAACGAACTCTGACTCACCCTGTGCGCGTGTGACGGTCTCTTCTGCTACTCCTCCGCTCCTATCTCCCTGTTGATACGTTCTACCTTCCGCCTCCGACGCGCAACCACCCGCTTCATACAGTTCACCTCCGTCTGTAACAGGTAGATGAACCTGTGCGTGAAGTAGCCGAGTATCCCCACCGCACCACAGACAGCTACCACGCCGACGGCTATGAGAACGGTCATCATGCGTTTGTCTCACCCGAAGACTCGTCGTCGAAGCACTTTCGTTCGGCGGACGTTTCCGGACGGTCTATCTTATCCTCTGCTCGTGCCATATGAGTAAGTACTTACTCAAAGAATAATAAAACTTTCGGCGAACGGACAGCGAGGTCTGTCCCGGCGAGATAGAACGGTCGTTCGCCCGTGGATATATGCGTGAGGAAACAGTAGGGACTGTATGCCACAGATAGAGATACCACCCGAGATACACGAGAAGGTCGAGGAGTACGCACAGAACCACGGATACACCGTCGGGCAGGCTTACGTCGAACTCGTAGAGTTCGCTCTGCGTGAGACAGAACCCGACGACGACGACCTGCAGAGCGGAATAGCTTAGCGCGCTTCCCTCGCCGTCTCAACGAGGACAGGATACTCTTCGGAGACGGCTTCGACGAACTCTTCGGGTTCGTGGACGCCGAGTTCCGACACGATTCCATCGACCTTCTCGGGCGCGATTCGCTCGAAGGCGTAGTTGACGACATCGACGCCTTCAGGCGGGTCGCTCCAGACCTCCTCGCCAGCGCGCTCCTCTATCTCCGTCTCGTAGCCGAAACTGGACATAGGGTCGTACTTCCACGAGTTGGTGACGACGTAGACGGGAACGTCGTATCCGCCGGCGACCTCGGCGAACATCTCGCTCCCTATCTTGTTTACCACCTTGCCGTTGTCAAGGACGGCGTCCGCACCTATCATCATGATGTCGGCTTCGCGTAGCGCGATACGCGCGCCGGAGTCGACGTAGAAACGCACAGGCACGCCCGTCTCGGCGAGTTCGCGTGCTGTTTCGCGTCCTTGGTAGAGGGGGCGAGTCTCGGTGACGCGTGCGCGGAAGTCATGTTCCTCGGCGACTGTTTCGAGGACAGAAGTGACAGACGACGAATGACAGTGCGTGTAGACAACGTCGTCCTCGCCGACGAGCGGCGCGCCGTTCTCGTCCATCGCGTCCTGCCTGTCTATCTGCCTCAGGACGCGGTCGTAGTCGTCCGTCTCGCGCGCGACACGGACACAGTTGAACAGGAAGGGTTCGGTCGGACGTGCGTTCTTGAGCCTGCACGCCACCTCTTCGACGCGTTCGTCGTCCGCGCCTCCCTCAACGAGACGCTTGAGGAGACGTACGCCCGCCTCGGCGACGTTGGTCGCGCCCTGTATCTCGATGTTCTCTATCTCGCGTACGGTTTTCTCTACTTCGTCCTCCATCGGTCGTTCTTACGTCGGCGCGCTCAACAGTTCTTCGGCTGAGTCAGACGCGCTCGACGAGAGACTCTCCGCGGTCACCTACACGGACAGGACGGCGCGCCTCGGCGAAGTCGCGCGCCTCTTCGAGCTTTTCGCGTTTGTCGGCGTAGACCGTGAGGAGGGTGTCGCCGGACGAAACGTCGTCGCCGACTGTCGCTTCAAGGTAGATACCGGCTCTCTTGTCGTGGGGCGCGCCAGCGCGCCTCGCTACGCCGCTCACGATTTCGTTGTCGATATGTGTCACGTACCCGTCGCGCTCAGCCTCGAACTCGAAGCTCTCCTCACCGGGGACGAGGTCTTCGGGTGTCACGTCCGGGTCGCCGTTCTGCGCCTCGACGATTTCGCGGAACTTTTCGAGAGCGAGTCCCGAGTCGAGTAGGTGTTCTGACGAGGCATCTACATCGCATATTTCGAGGAGTATGTCTGCGAGACGTACGCTCTTGACGCGCAGGTCCTCGGGCCCATCGCCCTCCAGTACCTTCAGAACGTCGCGCGCTTCGAGAACAGGACCGATGCCACGCCCGATTGGCGAAGAACCACGTGTGATGGTACACTCGGTGCGTATGCCGAGATGGTCTGAGACACGTTTGAAATCGCGCGCCATCTCGCGCGCCTCCGTTAGGTCCTGAACCTTCGCACCCTCGCCGTACGGTATGTCGAGGACGAGATGTGTGGAGCCAGCACTCTTCTTCTTCGACAGCACCGAAGCGATGACCTGACCCTCAGGGTCTATCGAGAGCGGATGCTCGGCACGTATGATACGGTCGTCAACCGGCGACAGATTGACCGAACCGCCCCAGACCATACAGCCGTTCGTCTCCTCAACTATCTCCTTTATGCGTCTCTTGGTGAACTCGACCTCACAGAAGACTTCGAGCGTGTCCGCCGTGCCCGCGGGAGACGTTATCGCACGCGACGACGTTTTGGGTATCTTCGCGCCCGCCGCGGCGACGAGAGGTATGACGACAGGAGTTACACGGTTCCCGGCGACGCCGCCTATCGAGTGCTTGTCTGCGATAACGTCGTCGTCCCAGTCGAGGCTATCGCCGACGGCGGTCATGTGCTCCGTGAGGGAACGCGTCTCGGACATCGAGAGACCGTGTGCGTATATCGCAGAGACGTACGCGCCGAGTTCAATGTCGTTTAGCATGTTTCGGTCAATATCACGAACGAGTCTGCGTATCTCTTCGTCTTCGAGTTCCTCGTCGTCAAGCTTGTTCCGTATGCAGGAGACAGAGCCGGACTTGGGCGCGAGCGAGACGTCGACCTCGCCTTCGAGACGTGCGAGTCCTTCCGTCGCGCCTAAGACGCCACGCTCGACTAACTTTTCGGTGACCTCGACGATGCCCGTGACCGTCTCGTCCTCGCCGCGTATCACGATTCTGTCGAGCGGGTTCGCGCCGATTTCGTCGGCGTCGGCGCGGTTGAGGAGCACAGTCGGTGTCTCCGTGCCGATGTCGATACGTCTGACTTCGAACTTCATGCCCATTCTTCTCTACTCCGTGCCCCACTTTTCGAGCGCGACGGCTAGTTCTTCGCTCTCCTCCGCGCGTTCCTCCAACGTTACGCCGTCGGCTGTCGCTTCGGCGGCGTCGCGCATCGCACGCGCACCGGCGCGAGTCCCGTCCGGGTGTCCGTGTACGCCACCTCCAGCCTGTACGACGGTGTCGCTTCCGAGTATATCGACCACGTCGTCTACAACGCCCGGATGCAGACCGCCCGAAGCGACGGGTATGGTCGTCTCGCATCCGTGCCAGTCTGAGCGCAGGAAGTCGTAGATTTCCTCGACCTCCTCGCGCCCGCCCTCCATCTTTCCGACGACAGCGCCTGCGTGGAGGTTATCGACGCCACAGAGGCGCGCGAACTTCGCGACTGCGAGCATCGAGACGCCGTGGTGCGGTAGACGTGTGAAGGCGGCGTGCCCCGCACGGTGGGCGTGAATACCGACTTCGTCGCCTATGTGATCGCGTATCTCCTGCAGAGCGCTCCACCCTGCCGTAAGGATGTCGACCATGACGTAGCCGCCGCCGTTTTCTAGCACGACATCTGCGCGTCTCCGCATCTCGTCGGCGGGTGCTGTGATGTTGGGGAAGTAAAGTTTGTTCTCGCCCGTCTCGTTTTCTGCGTCGCGTTTGACTTCGAGCGTCCTCTCTATACGCTCCTCAAAGCCGTTGAACTCCATGTCGGTGAGGTTCTCGTCGTCCTTGACGATATCCAAACCACCCATCCAGCCTTCGTACGCGACCTGCGCGTGCTCGTCGGGACGCAGACCTAACTTCGGCTTCACGATAGTCCCAACGACAGGGCGTTCGTCGGCACCGACGCGCGCCTTCACTGTCTCGTATCCAAGCGCGGGTCCCGGAAAGGCGTCGACGAGTGCTGGTGGAAACTCCACGTCTTCGAGACGCAGAGACGTGGCTTCGCTAAGACCGAAGATGTTGCCCGCTATCGAACTCAGTATCTGGGGCATACTTCCTGCCTCGAAAAGTTCGGGCGGGTAAGCGACACACGCGACTCCCTCGTCGGCGTCCGTCTCGACGACGCGCGCGCCCATCTCACGTATCTCGTCGTTCATCGTCGTCAGGTTCGGGTCCCACGTGCCTATCGACGACTCCGCGGCGACAGCACCCGCCGTCCATTCAAAGCTAACGTCATCGACGTGTTCGATGTAGAACTCACATACGAGTTCGTCCTCCGCGGGTTCGGCGTCCGTCTCTACGAAGTCGGTGTATTCGAGTCCCTTCGACATGTTGTCCGCTACGTCCTTTCGCGGTATTACTCTTGGCTTAGAAAAAGGATGGAACAAAAAGTCAGGCACACCCATAGACTTTCGTTGTAGGTACACAACCCTTACTGAAGATGACGGAAGAACACACGCCGAGCGGGGAAAATCCGGAAAGCAATGTCCGCCTACTCAGCTACAACGTCCTTTACAAGGGCGTCGTCGAAGGACTGTACCCCGAGATAGACACGGAGCCGTACGCTTGGGAGGAGCGGCGCGACTCCGTCGCCGAGACGGTGAAGGTACAGGGACCCGACGTAGTCGCTTTTCAGGAGGTCTGGATGGACCAGTTCGACGACCTCGACGAACGCCTGCCGGGATACGCGTGGGTCGCGCGCGACGACGGCATGAAGCATACGCCCATCGCGTACAGGAGCGACCGTTTCGAAGTCGTCGAAAGCGGGACGTTCTGGCTCTCCGAAGACGACGCTGAACCGGGCGAGGCAGGATGGGACGGCGCGCACCAGCGTCTCGTCACGCACGCGACTCTCCGCGAAGGAGACGCCGAGTTCGCTGTCTTCAGCGTCCACCTCGACCACGTCGGCGAAAGAGCGCGCGAGGAAGGCGCGCGGGTGGTGCGCGAGAAGGTGACGGAGTTCGTCGACGCGGAAACGCCCGTCGCGGTCGCGGGAGACTTCAACTGCGGACCGGGTTCGGACGCGTATGAGAGGATGGTCGAGAGAAACGATGCGTGGCGCGGACTCGAAGACGCGAGCGAAACCGCGGAGGCGGTGGACGGTCCCGAAATCACGTTCACGGGTCTTCACGAGGACGACTCCGAGGAAGAACAGAACTTGGACCACATCTTCGTCTCTGGATTCGAAGTCGCGCGTCAGGCGACCGTCGTACCCGAAGACGAGTCCATCGACTTCCGACCGTCCGACCACCGCCCCATCGTCGCCGACCTTCTTTACTGAGCTACACGCCGTCGAGGATGAGACGGCGCAATTCCGACGGCGTTCCTACGGAACCGTGCGCCGACGACAGGTCTGCTTCCGCGCGCTCTCCCTCGTCGAGGTACGCGACACATCGCATGCCAGCACCGACCGCCGCCGCGATACCGTGCGGCGAATCCTCGACAGCGACGGCGCGCTCGGGCACGACACCGACCTCCTCCGCCGCCTGTCGGTACGTCGTCGGGTCGGGCTTCGATGGTCCGTCGATATCATCCGCGCTCACGACGGCGTCGAACGCACCGCGCAGGTCGAACCTGTCGAGAACCATCTCGACCCAGGCGCGCCGCGAAGCGGAGACTATACCGACATGCCTTCCGTCAGAGACAAGCGACGAAAGCATGTCGCGGTAGCCTTCCATGAGCGTCGCGTCCGAGTAGACGTACTCTCCCTTCTCGGCGTAGAGCGCGTCGAAGCCGCTCCTGTCTACCGTGAGACGCACGCCCCCCATAGAGACGAGAGTGTCGTAGACGTCGTTCACGTTCTGCCCGCGTACCGCTTCGAGTGCCTCCGCGCGTACCTCTTCGGTCGCGCTCGTGTCGAGTGCGTTCGGCAGTACGTGTTCGCGTTCGACCTCCGCCCAGACGGACGCGGTGTCGACCGTCACGCCGTCCATATCGAAGAAGACGGCTTCGTGGTTCATGCCCCTCAGGTGGTGGGCGGCTGACGAAAACGTGTCGGTAAACAATACGTACGTCTACTTTCGTCAAACACCGGCGTATATAGCGTAGTTGAGAACGCCCGCGAAAGCTACCCAGACGAGGTAAGGCAGAAGCAGGAGAGCGGCGCGTCTGTCCACACGGTCGAAGGCGAAGACCGTCGCGGCGACGGCGACGAACAGAAGGACGATAACGACCAAGCCGAGGTCGGGTCGCCGTAGACCGAAGAAGACGGGCGTCCAAGCTAAGTTGAGAGCGAACTGAACGGCGAAGGCGACGAGTGCGGCGCGTACCTCGGGTCTCTCCGTCCCTTCGCGCCAGACCAGAAAGAGCGCGACGCCCATCAGCGTGAAGAGCGTCGTCCAGACGACGGGGAAGACGATGCCCGGCGGGAAGAACCATGGCTGGTCTATCCACCCCGTGCCGGCACCGAAGACGAAAGCGGGCGACGCCCCGACGGCGTTGACGCCGACGACGAAGACGAGCGCGGTGAGCGCGTCGAAGCGCGACACGGACGAGAGACGACGGTTCGAGGGCACGGAACTGCAACGCACCGCCGACGGATACGTGTTCGGGCGTCCTCACGAAGACCGAGGACACGCGAAACGTTTATTTGACATGTACTTGCACATGAACATGTAGATGTCCGACTCCGCGAAGGTCGTACAGACCGAACTCGAAAAGGACGAGTACGACAGCCTCGTCCGCGTCGCCGAGAAAGAAGGCAAGACGCTGAAACAGCTACTGCGCGAGGCAGTAAACGAGTATGCACAGCGTCACGAGGAGATAGACTTCGACGACCCGTTCTTCGAAGTCAAAACCGACGAGGCGTCCGGCGAGGAAAAGACGGCGAATAAGACCGACGAGTATCTCTACGGTAAGGATGGCTGACACGGACGACCGTTTCGCTCCCATCTCGGGAAAGGAAGGACCGACACCTCTTTTTCTCGACACGAGCGGTCTTTTTCCTTACTTCGACCCCGACACGGAGGAGCACGACGAGGTGAACGAGTTCCTACGCGGACGTATCGTCGAACTTGGCTACCGTCCCCTGTACACCAACCGGTACGTGGTAGACGAACTCGTCACACTCCTGCTGTACAAGACAGGTCGTGAGACGGCGGTAAAGGCGTACGACGCGGTCATGGAGTCGGAAACCGTGCGACTTCTCGACGTTAGCGACGAGGTCTTCGAAAGAGCCGGAGAGTCGCTCCGTGAACACGAGGGAAGCGACGCCTCGTTCACCGACCATACTGTCGCTGTGCAGGCAAAGGACGAGAACGTCAGCCACGTCTTGGCGTACGACGGCGACTTTGAGCGGCTGGGTATGAACGTCGTTCCAAGGGGATAGGTCTCGGTCGAAGCCCAGATATAAGTCGCACGCACCGGAAACAGGTGCATGGCAGAAATCGAAGAGACACGGGTAGAGACCGCGACGCTCGATTTCGACGCGGTACGCGCGGGCGACGGTGAAAGAACCGCTCTCTTGCTACACGGCTTCCCCGACGACGCGCGTACGTTCGTGCCGCTCATGGAACGTCTTGCGGACGAGGGATACACCGCAGTCGCGCCGTACATGCGCGGCTACGGAGGCACCGACACGCCGCCGCTCGATACATCGAACTACTCGGTAATGTCGCTCGGTCAGGACATGCTCGCGCTCATCGACGCGCTCGACGCCGAAGACCCTCTCGTCGTCGGACACGACTGGGGCGCGACGGCGGTGACGGCTGTGAGCGCGATGGACGCTTCGTCCGTCAGCGAATGCGTCGTCATGGCTGTTCCGCCCAACGTGGTGGAGGTCTTCAACGAGTATCCGTCGCAGACACTGCGTAGCTGGTACATGACCTTCTTCCAGATTCCCGGCTTGGCGGAGGAGACCCTCAGACGCGACGACTTCGCGCTCGTAGAGCGTCTCTGGAACCTCTGGTCGCCAAACTGGGACTACACGGACGAGCGTATCGACGAGGTAAGGGAGACGTTCCGCGCCGAGAACACCGTCGAAGCCGCGCTCCTTTACTACCGCGCGCTTTTCGAGGACGCGCTCTCCGTCCCCGCGGACTCGATGCGTGTCGCGGGAATCGAGGCTCCGACGCTTCTTGTCGGCGGACGCAACGACGGCTGTATAACACCACGCGCCTTTGAGGACGCCGAGGACTGCTACGAAGGACGTTTCGAACTCGAAATGGTCGGCGGCGCGGGGCACTTTATGCACGCCGAGAAGCCCGATGCCGTCGCGGACGCGGTTCTGGAGTTCGTCGAGGGCTGAAGGTCAGATGTCCATCTTCGGAAGCGAAAAGGCTATTGTTTTCGAGAGTTAATACAGTTATGCGAAATATGACGCACGTCTGACTCAGCTTTAAGTCGCGTACGTCCGATTTCGTCCGTAGTGGGTATGTGGGGATTCGAACCCCAGTCCTCCCATGTCGGGTGTCTGGGACGCGCCGCGCGGACTCACGTCCTGATGAACCCCCGACGGGGTGTTCTGCCGGGCTGAACTACATACCCACATCCGCTTCGGTATTACCACCTGTTCCAACCCCATAACGATTCCGCCATCGCTAAACACGTGTCAGAAAACCATGACAGAAGAAGCTGTAAGGAGGCAGTTTGACGTTTTCATCGAAAGGATGGACAGGTACGTCTCCGAGGAGGTGAACCCGCTCAACACCATCGACTCGCGCATCCGTCTCCCGAAGGGTGCTGTGAACGCCGCACTCCGCCCGTTTGTGCGTCGGGAGGTCGATTCAGTCGGCTCGTCTTTCGAGCGTAAGTTCTCGATAGTCGTGGACTGCGCAGGGGGCGACTCCGTTGAGGAGAGACGTGACGAGTATCTCCATACCGACGCATTCTACGTCAACGCCGACGCGGAGGTACGTGAAGAACTCGGGCGCGAACTAATCGAGAGCCTGAGAACGATGGCGGACAACATCAGACCTCTCGTCGAGTCCGAGAAAGACAGCTTCTGGGACGCTGTCGTCGATGTATACGACGAAGAAGGAGCGAAAAGAGCGATACGCGACGGCTTCGACTACTCGAAGACCGCGCGGAAGTACGCCGACGATGTAGACCTGACCGTGACGGTTCGCGCAGGTCTGCTGAGCAAGGAGATAGAGTACACCGACGAGGCGGTGCGCGCCCTTACCGTCGCAGAGAAGAGACTGAGACGTGACGTTACTGCGGATATAGAACAAATCTACACGTAACGACTCTACGTCGAACGGCTAATCTCGTATATCTCTTCGCCAGCGTGCTCGTGCTTCTCGACCATGTCGCGCTCTTCGAGGACAGCAAGCGCGTAGACCGCCTCCTCCTCCGACAGATACGTCTCCTGCGTTATCTCCTCCTGTGTGAACGGTCCGCGCTTTTCGAGCACCACGAAGACTAGCTTCGCGTCGCACGGCAGGTCGCGGACCTGTTCCTCGAAAGCCGCCGAGTCCATGTCTTGTCTGTTCTTCAGACTCCAAGCTATTAAATTCGACGGCGGCGGCAAAGAACTACCTGCGCGGATGGAGACGTGCGTAGTAGTTGCCTTCGCTCTCCCACACGCTCCCTTCGAGCGACGAGTCGGCAACGAGGGACTCGAACTCTTCGCGTTCGTGTATGTGGTAGTACCTGTCGCGCTCCTCGTCCCCGCGTCTCCACGGCACGTGTACGTCGCCGCCGGAAGCGCGTATCTCGTCACGCTCGCCGTCGAACTTGGGGTGTTCGATAGCCCAGACTGAGACGAGCGCGTCACCGGAAGGGCGTAGGACGCGCGCGATTTCGTCGAGAGCGGCGAGACGCTCCTCCCGCGAAGGCAGATGGTGTAGAGCGGCGATACACAGTACCGTGTCGGCGTGTCCGTCGCGGAACGGAAGAGCGCACAGGTCGCCGCGGACGACCGCGCCGTCGCATATCCGGAGCATCGCGCGCGAGAAGTCCATGCCGACTGCGACGGAGAAACGCTCACGCAGGAGGTCGAGATGTCTGCCGTTTCCGCATCCTAAGTCGAGCGCGAGCGCGCCTTCTCGTCCTTCGACGAACTCCTCGACGTCTTCCCACGGCTCCTGCCTCGTTTCGTCGAAGGACGAAGCTATGGCGTCGAAGGTCTCGCGGAGTCGGTGTTTTTCGTCCTCGTCCACGGCGTCGGTCAAAGCCTCACGCTCCCGCGTTCGAACCCCTCTGCAATTCTGCGTTCGTTCACGGAGAGCACCGTCGGACGACCGTGAGGGCACGCGAACGGCTGTTCGCAGTCACCGAGCGCGCGTACGAGAGCGGTCGCTTCTTCGTTCGTGAGTTCGTCGCCAGCCTTGAGTGAGGGGTGGCACGCCACGTCCTTCAGAATCTCGTCGCGCAGGTCGACCTCCTCGCCAGCGACGAAACGGTCGAGTACGTCGTGGACGAGTTCGTTGTCGCCGACGCGTCCCATCGGTGCGGGGACGCCACGGACGCGGTAGAGACCGCCGCCGAACTCCTCGACACGGAAGCCGTTCGCGCGGAGCGCGTCGCCGCGCTCCTTGACGACAGCAACCTCCTCGGGCGACAGGTCGACAGTCACCGCCTCGTCGAGTTCTACCGACGGCACGGTTCCGTTGAACTCGGCGCGTAACTCCTCGTAGTTGACGCGCTCGTGCGCGGCGTGCTGGTCGACGACGAGGAGGTCGTCGCCGGACTCGCAGAGAAGGTACAGGTCGCGGAACTGTCCTATCACTTCTGCATCCGCGAAGGCGGAGTCACCCGACGTTTCGAGTTCTTCGACAGGCGCGTCTAGGTCGAGCGCGTCGCGCCGCGTCAAATCTTCGTTCGTGAGAGCGTCGCGCACCGCTTTCCTCACCGCACGGCGCACTGCGTCCTCATCGACGAAACGCACCTCCTTCTTCGCGGGATGGACGTTGACGTTGACGCGTTCGGGCTGAACGTCGACGCTCACGACGGCGACGGGATAACGGTTCTTGGGAAGCAGGTTGCCGTAGCCTTCGACCGTCGCGCTCCTGACGGTCTCGTCGTCGAGAGCGCGTCCGTTGACGGCGGTGTAGACATGGTGTGTGTCGGAACGCGTCTCCGAGGGACGGACGAGCGCGCCTTCGACAGCAACGTCGTCCTCGTACGAGAAACGCGTCGCGCGACTCGCAACGTCGCGTCCGTAGACGGCGTAGAGACAGTCGACGTAGTCACCCGAACCCGGCGTGCTCAGAGTCTCGCGCCCGTCGTGTTCGAGCGTGAAGGAGACATCGGGACGCGCCAGAGCGTAACGCGTCACGAGACGCGAGACGCGCCTGAACTCGCGCTTCGGCGTCGAAAGTGCGGCGCGGCGCGCGGGAGTCTTGTCGAAGAGGCGCGTCACCTCGACGGTCGTTCCGCGGGCGCGTCCCGTCTCCTCGACGCGTTTTCCGTCGACGCCGATGCCTGTAGTGACACGCGTCGCGCCTACGCCGTCTTCCGCCTTCGTCACCATCTCGACGTGAGCGACACGAGCGATGCTTGGAAGAGCCTCGCCGCGGAAGCCAAGCGTATCGACCTTCGAGACATCGTCCGCGTCGTCTATCTTGCTCGTTGCGTGTCTCTCGAAGGCGCGTTCGGCGTCACGTGCGTCCATGCCGTGCCCGTCGTCGGCGACGCGTACACGGTCGATTCCGCCTCCCTCAACCTCTATCTTCACCGACGACGCTTCGGCGTCGAGGGAGTTCTCGACGAGTTCCTTGACGACGCTCGCGGGGTTTTCGACGACCTCGCCCGCGGCGATTAGCTCGACCGTCTCGTCATCGAGTTTGCGTATCGTCGTCATCGGAGGTCTTTCTCCTCGGCTCTTTTGCTCAGTCTGTTCAGGACGTTCAACGCCTCTATCGGCGTCGTGTTCGCCGTGTCGACATCCGCGAGTTCGTCGAGTATGTCCGCTGTCACGCCGTCCGTGGTCTTCTCGCCGTTCGTCCTCTCATCGACGTCGTCTCCGACAATGCCCGCGTCCAGCGTCGCCTGTTTAGGCTCGTCCGCGACAGGAGCGTCCGCGTTTCCGTCGCTCGCGCCGAAGCCGCCTTCGACGAGTTCTTCGGCGCGTTCGACTACATCCGAAGGCACGCCAGCCATCCGCGCCACCTCGACGCCGTAAGACTCGCTCGCCGCTCCTTCGACGACTTCGTGGAGGAAGACCATATCGCCGTCGCGTCTGTCTGCGGCGAAGTGCAGGTTACGCACACCTTCGAGTTTGTCCGCCGTTTCGGTGAGTTCGTGGTAGTGCGTCGCGAACATCGTCTTCGCGCCTATCTCGTCGTGGACGAACTCGGTGACGGCGCGTGCTATCGAGAGACCGTCGGCGGTGCTCGTGCCGCGTCCCACCTCGTCTAGGAGGACGAGCGAACGCTCGGTCGCGTTGTGGAGTATCTCCGCGAGTTCGACCATCTCGACCATGAATGTGGAGCGTCCGCCTGCGATGTCGTCGCTCGCGCCGACACGCGTGAAGACGCGGTCTACGACTTCGAGACGCGCCTCCTCGGCGGGGACGAAGCTACCCACCTGCGCTAAGACGCTCACGAGCGCGACGGAGCGCATGTAGGTCGACTTGCCCGACATGTTCGGACCGGTCACGACAGCGAACTCCGCGTCGTCGAAGGACGCATCGTTCGGAACGTACTCGCTTACGGAGCGTTCGACGACGGGGTGGCGCGCGCCTTCGACTCGGTGTCCTCCTTCGCCTCCGTCGTCGGTGTCGTCGCCGACGAACTCGGGGCGCGCGTATCCGTTCTCCGCCGCGACAGCGGCGAGCGCGCACAGGGCGTCGAGCGTCGCAAGAGTCTCAGCGAGGTCCTGCATCCGTTCCGCCTCCTCCGCGACCTCGTCGCGCACATCTTTGAAAAGCCTGTATTCGAGCTTGTCGGCGCGCTCCTCCGCGCTCAGAATCTCGTCCTCGCGCTCCTTGAGTTCGGGCGTGTAGAACCTTTCGGAGTTCTTGAGCGTCTGTCTGCGCATATAGTCGTCGGGAACGTCGTCTAAGTTCGGGTTCGTGACCTCGATGTAGTATCCGTGTACGTTGTTGAAGCCGACCTTGAGGGAGTCTATGCCCGTCCGCTCGCGCTCGCTTTCTTCGAGAGACGCCACCCACTCGCGCCCCTCGTTCTCGACACGCCGCAGTTCGTCGAGTTCGTCGTCGAATCCTTCGCGTATCACGTCGCCTTCCGTTATCTCGATTGGTGGGTCTTCGCGCACCGCGCGTCCGATGAGTCCGCGCGTCTCGTCCATCGTGTCGAGAGACTCGCGCAGAGAGACGAGACGCGGCGACTCGACGCCCGTCAGCGCGTCCTCGACACGTGGCACTATGTCGAGTGTGTTCTTGAGCGCGAGAAGGTCGCGCGCGTTGGCACGCCCGCGCGAGACACGCGTGACGAGACGCTCTATGTCGTAGACATCGCGCAGGAGTTCGCGTACCTCCTCGCGCACCAACGTCTGCTTCTTGAGTTCGCCGACTGCGTCGAGGCGCGCGTCTATGTCGTCGGCGTCAAGAAGCGGATGCCTGAGCCACGACTTGAGTTTCCTGCTACCGAGAGCGCAAGAAGTCTCGTCCAAAACACCGAACAACGTTTCGTCGCCACGCCTGCTCTCGAAGACTTCTAAGCTCTCCAACGCGACGGTGTCCAAGAGCATGTGGTCGCGCGGGTCGTAACGCCTCAGCCGGTTGACGTAGCCGAGTCTATCGTCTTCACGTTCCTCGTCCTCGCGCTCCTCGCCGCGCGTGTACTCGGCGTAAGCGAGGAGAGTGCCGCAAGCCCGAACCTCCGTGTCGCCGTCAAGGAGCGTGTCGGCGTTTCCGAAGTAAGCCTCGACAACTGCGCGCGGTTCGTCGGGCGCGAAGGCGTCGTAAGGCGTAACCATGCAGTCTCCGTCGAAGAAAGAACCGTCGTGTGTGACAGCTTCCGAAGGCGCGAAACGGTCGATTTCGTCGCGCAGGTCGTCGGCACCGCACGTCGTCGCGACGAGTTCGCCCGTCGAAACGTCCATGAAGGCGACGCCGTAAACGCCGTCGTCCTCTTCCTCGTCGTCGCCTTCCACGACACACGCGACGTAGTTGTTGTCCTCGTTCAAGAGTTCGTCCTCGACGACCGTACCGGGCGTGACGACGCGTGTCACAGCACGCCGTACCACACCGGTCGTCTCGTCGGGGTCCTGCACTTGGTCGGCGACGGCAACGCGGTACCCTTCGTCCAAGAGAGTCTCGACGTACGACTCGGCGGCATCGACAGGTATGCCAGCCATCGGGTACGTGCCTGATGAGTCCTCACGCTGTGTCAGAGTGATATCTAGCTTGCGCGAAACGTCGCGCGCCGCGTCGCAGAACGTCTCGTAGAAGTCGCCGACCTGAAAGAGGACGACACAGTCGTCGTACTCGTCGCATAGCTCGAAGTACTGCTCCATCATCGGCGTGAGTTCGTCGCGTCTCTCCGCCATCTTTTCGGGCGCGCCCGTTGCTCCTGTTTCGCTCACGGTCAAAACTACCTTTGATGTCTAAAAAGTCTTCAGATGCCTTACACTTTCCGCACGTCGTGGGAGAGACGTTTTGAATTAGCCTTAGCTAAACTCTGTCTTAGCCCTCGCAAAGTTTATGTGGCGCGGTATCTAACTACACGACAATGACCGAAGACACCGGACGGAGGACGCCGGACGTTTCGCGCAGGGGCTTCGTCGCGCTTTCCGCGGGGGCAGTCACGGGAGTTACGGGCTGTGTGGGTAGCGGTTCGGGTGAAGAAGAAGGGACCGACGACACGGAAGGTCCCGTCGTAGTCGCTTCTTTCTTCACATTCTACGACTTCGCGCGCAAGGTCGCCGACGGGACACCCGTGACGGTCGAGAACCTCGTCCCGACGGGGCTACACGGACACGGCTGGGAACCGGACCCATCGATAACGCGCGACATAGTTGACGCCGACGCCTTCCTCCACGTAGGACCCGACTTCCAGCCGTGGGCTGACCGCGCCATCGACACCGTCAAGGACGAAGACACGGAGACGCGTATGGTAAACGTACGTGAAGGGGTGGAACTCCTTCCGCTCGCCGAAGGCTTGGACGAAGAGGAGGAGGTGGGGAGCGGAAGGGACCCACACTTCTGGCTCGACCCCGTTCGCGCCAAAAGGTCCGTCGAGAACATCGCGGAAGGTCTCGCGGAGGTCACGCCCGAAAACGAGGACGAACTCGAACGGAACGCCGACGAGGTCAAGTCGGAACTCGACCGCATCGACGACGAGTGGTCTTCCGTATTCGAAGGTGCCGACCACGACATCATCTTCCTCGCGGCTCACAACGCGTTCGGGTACATCAGCGAGAGGTACGACGCTAACATACAGCCGCTGGTCACGAACCTCGCCGCGACCGACGACATAAGACCAGCAGACATGCGGCGCGCACAGGACACAATCTCCGAGAACGGTATACGGAACATAGGCGCGGCTGTCTTCGAACCACGGCGTCCCGCGCACCAGTTGCTCGAAAGAACCGACGTCGAGGCGTACTACCCCGTGACGCCGTACGCCGGAACGACACAGGACTGGGTAGAGCGCGGCTGGGGCTACTTCGAGATAGCGCGCCGTATCAACATGGAGACTTTCAGAATACTCCTCGGTTCCGGAGAGCCGAGCGCGGGGTTCGAGGAAGAATGGAGGAACTTCGAGTGAGACGGAAAAAGAGGGAACATGTCGATGATAGAGGCTGAAGGCGTCTCGTTCGGCTACACGACAAGCCTTGTCCTCGAAGATGTCTCTTTCGAGGTCGAGAGCGGCGGCTACGTCGGTATCGTGGGACCGAACGGCTCCGGAAAGAGCACGCTGTTGAAGATAGTTCTGGGTTTGCACGAACCCGACGAGGGAGAGGTGCGCCTCTTCGGTCAGCCGACGAGAGACTTCGTGGAGCGTGAACGTGTAGCGTACGTCGCACAGGATGTCACGGAGAACACGAAAAAGATGCCCGTGACAGTCGCGGAGGTCGTCCTCATGGGGCGTTTTCCACACGCTGGCTTCGGGCGTATACGCGCCGACGACCGTGAACTCGCTCTCGACGCGCTCAGTACCGTAGGGATGGAGCACCTCGCCGACAGACGCATAACGGACCTCTCGGGCGGTCAGCGCCAGAGAGCATACGTCGCGCGCGCAATCGCGGGCGAAGCCGACCTCATGGTGCTCGACGAGCCGACGGTGGGTATTGACGCAGAGTCCGTCGGCTCCTTCTTCGGACTCCTCAACGACCTCAACGAAGACGGAATGACGATACTGCTCGTCGAGCACGACATAGGCGCGGTTATCGAACACACCGACCGCGTCATCTGTCTTAACCGCGAGGTGTACTTCGACGGTACGGCCGACGACTTCTCCGAGAGCGACGCGCTTTACAGGGCGTACGGAACCAACGTCCTCCGCGGTGACGAGGTGACGACATCATGAGTGCCATCGCTGTTGCCTCTGCGTTCGACCCTCTCTCTGTCGCGTCCGGACTCCTAGATTCGCTCGTCTTCACACCCGGTATGCTCGACACAGTAGCCAAGATACCGTACTGGATTCTCGACCGTTGGAGCGAGGGACTGGAGTATATCGGCGAGAGGTTCGGCATCGAGATGCTTGAATACAGCTTCATGCACACAGCCTTCCTCGTCGGAATCCTCATCGCCGTCATGGCTCCCCTTATAGGCACGTTCCTCGTCCACCGCCAGCTCGCTCTCATAGGCGACGCGCTCGCACACACCGCATTCGCAGGCGTCGCTGTCGGTCTTTTCGTCAACACGGTGCTCGGAACCGGCATCTCGCCGTACCTTACGGCGGTCGTCGTCGCTATGCTCGCCGCGCTCGCAATCGAACTCATATCCGAGGTGACAGACGCCTACAACGACGTCTCAATGGCTATCGTGCTCTCGACGGGCTTCGCTCTCGGTGCAGTCCTCATAAGTCTCAACACCGGCGGTCTCGCCGTCGGCGTCGACCAGTACCTGTTCGGAAACCTCTCTACGGTAACCAGACAGAGCGCGACTTTACTCCTCGCACTTTTCGTAGTCGTTGTCTCCGTCGTGAGCCTGACCTACAAACAGCTACTTTACGTCACCTTCGACGAGACGGCGGCGAGGGTCGCAGGTGTGAACGTGCGCTGGTACAACCGCCTCACAGCGATGCTCACGGCTGTGGTCGTCGTCGGTGCGATGCAGATAATGGGTGTCATACTCGTCGCGGCGATGCTCGTCGTCCCCGTCGCGGGCGCGGCACAGTTCGCGCGTAGCTTCCGTGAGGCACTCCTCGCGTCGGTCGTACTCGCCCAGATAGCCGTTCTCGTCGGAATCACGCTTTCTTTCTACTACGAGGTCACCGCGGGCGGCACCATCGTACTCGTCGCTGTCGGCGTCTACATCATAGCTGTGCTTGCGAGTAAGGCAGGTCTTCGACGTAGGATTTATACGAGGAAAGCCGCAGGGGAGACAGACCCGGGAGAAGAAGCCGACACGGCGGACTAGTCCGTCGGCACGAAAGACGCGACCGCCACAGCGAAGACGACACCCACGGTGTTCGCCGCCATATCGAGAAGGCTCGCTGTTCTGTACGGCACGAAAGACTGCGCCAGTTCGACGCCCGCGCCTAATAAGACGACGCCGACCGCGACGACGAGCGGCCGTTGGTCGAAGACGTAGAGTGCAACAAGCGTAAGGCAGAAGTAACCGACGGCGTGCCAGACCTTGTCCGACGCAACACCCGGGACGAAGTCGGCTGTCGGTAGATACGGGTCGGAGACGAGAGACGCAGCCACGACAGCGACGACAGCGACGGCGAAGAGTATCCGGCGTTTTTTCACGTGGTACCGCGACGTACCGCCCGTTCTTATCTCTTCCGACGGCTTTATGCGCTGTCTGAACCAGTTTGAGACATGGAGCATATCAAGGATACGGCACCCGAGGTCGCCGCCGCGATTCGGGGCGAAATCGAGCGAGAGGAGAACGGTCTGGAGATGATAGCGTCCGAGAACTTCGCTTCGCGCGCCGTCATGGAGGCACAGGGGAGCGTGATGACGAACAAGTACGCAGAGGGTTACCCGGGCAAGCGTTACTACGGCGGATGCGAGTACATGGACCGCGTAGAGGAACTCGCACGCGAACGCGCGCTCGAAATCTTCGGCGCCGACCACGTCAACGTACAGCCACACTCGGGTACGCAGGCGAACATGGCTGTCTACCTCTCCGTCCTCGAACCCGGCGACCGTGTACTCGGCATGGACCTGACACACGGCGGTCATCTCTCGCACGGACACCCCGCGAACTTCTCCGGAAAGCTCTACGATGTCGAACATTATCTCGTTGACGAGGAGACAGGACGTATCGACTACGAAGGACTCGCCGAACAGGCTCAAGAGTTCGAGCCGGACATTATCGTGACAGGTGCGAGCGCGTATCCGCGCGAAATCGACTTCGAGCGTCTCGGCGGTATCGCCGACGAGGTGGGCGCGTACCATCTCGCCGACATAGCGCATATCGCTGGGCTGGTTGCGACGGACGAACACGTCTCGCCCGTGCCACACGCCGACTTCGTGACGACGACGACGCACAAGACGCTACGCGGACCGCGCGGCGGCATGATAATGTGCGACGAAGAGCACGCGAAGGGCATCGATTCGTCTGTCTTCCCCGGCACACAGGGCGGACCGCTCATGCACGTCGTCGCCGCGAAGGCGGTCTGTTTCCGCGAGGCTCAAACAAACGACTTCGAGGAGTATCAGGCGCAGATAGTCGAGAACTCGCGCGCACTCGCGTCTGTGCTAAAGAACGACGGCTGGGAACTCGTCAGCGGCGGCACGGACAACCATCTCGTCTTAGTGGACCTACGCGACGAGCCGATTACGGGCAAGGACGCCGAGGAGGCACTCGAAGACGTGGGCATCACTGTCAACAAGAACACGGTGCCGGGCGAGGAAGAGCCACCGACGGTGACTTCGGGCATCCGTGTAGGCACACCCGCGCTCACGACACGCGGAATGGGTGCGGAACAGTTAGAGCGCGTTGGAGGGCTTATTTCACGCGTCCTCTCGAACATCAACGACGAGAACGTCAAGAGCGAAGTCGCCGACGAAGTCGAGACGCTCTGCGACGAGTTCCCGCTGTATCCCGACCTTTCCTGAAACACCGAGTATCTGTTGTCTTGCGCGCACGGACGATATACGTGTAAGAAAGCCGTCACACACCACGGAAAGAAAAAAGACGGATGACTCTCAACTTCTTCTGGGAACAACTATGGAGAGCCTAGAAGACGTGGACGAGATAGTGCATGAGCCATCACAGGAGTTCGTCAAATCGACGAACGTCTACGAGTTCATGCGGGAGTACGGTATCGAAGACTACGACGAGTTAATTGAGCGCACATGCGGCGACGTAGACTGGTTCTGGGACGAAATCGTGGACTACCTCGGCTTGGAGTTCTACGAACCTTACGACGAGGTACGCGACAACAGCGAAGGACCGCAGTTCACCGACTGGTACCCGGGCGGAAAAATCAACATCGCGCACAACGTCGTGGACAGGCACGCTGAAACCGACAACGAGCAGCGCAACAAGGTCGCCTGCATCTGGGAGGGCGAGGACGGCGAGGTGCGCGAGATGACGTTCCACGAACTGCGCAGACAGACAAACAAGGTCGCGAACGCCTTAGAGGAACGCGGAATAGGCGAGGGCGACACTGTCGGTCTGTACATGCCGATGGTGCCCGAGGTTATCTCCATCCTATACGGCTGTTTCAAGGTCGGCGCGGTCGCGGTACCCATCTTCTCGGGATTCGGCGTCGAGGCGACCGCGACGCGTATCGAGGACTCCGACTGTAACGTCCTGATAACCGGAGACGGTTTCTACAGACGCGGAAACGAAGTCACGCTGAAGGAGACTGCTGACGAGGCGGTGGAAGAGACCGACTCGGTGGAGCACACCATCGTCTACGACCGACTCGGACGAGCGACGATGACCTCGTCGGATCGACGACGAACGCGACGAGTGGTGGGAGGACGCTGTGGAGACGCAGGACGACGAGTACGAGACGAAGGAACTCGACTCGTCGGACGAGTCGATGCTCCTCTACTCGTCCGGGACGACGGGCGAACCGAAGGGCATCGTCCACACGCACGCGGGCGTCCTCGTCCAGTGCGCCAAGGAACTCCACTTCGGCTTCGACGTGAAGCCGTCGGACCGTTTCTTCTGGGTCTCCGACATCGGCTGGATGATGGGACCGTGGACTCTCATAGGCAACCACGCGTTCGGCGGGACTGTCTTCATGTACGAGGGCGCGCCAGACCACCCCGAACCCGACCGCTACTGGGAGATGATAGACCGTCACTCGTTGACGCAGTTTGGCATATCGCCCACAGCAATACGCGCGCTCAGGAAGCACGGCGACGACTGGGTCGAGGGGCACGACCTGTCTTCGCTACGCCTCCTCGGTTCGACGGGCGAACCCTGGGACCCCGAGTCGTGGCGTTGGTTCTACGAGCAACGTCGGCGACGGCGAGGCGCCGATCATCAACATCTCGGGCGGGACGGAAATCTGCGGCTGTTTCCTGATGCCTATGCCGACGCAACCGTTGAAGCCCACGACTCTCGGCGGTCCCGGCTTAGGCATGGACATCGACATCGTGGACGAAGACGGCGAGAGCGTCAAGGACGACCACGAACGCGGCTACTTAGTCGCACGCGACTCCTGCCCCTCGATGACCAAGTCGCTCTGGAGCGGAGACGAGCGGTATCTCGAGGAGTACTGGTCCACGTGGGACGACGTCTGGGACCACGGCGACTGGGCGCAGATGGACGACGACGGCTTCTGGTTCCTCCACGGCCGCGCCGACGACGCGCTCAACGTCGCGGGGCGCAAGGTCGGACCCGCAGAGATAGAGAGCGTTCTGATGGACCACGACGACGTAAATCAGGCTGTCGCAGTCGGCGTGCCGGACGAGACGACGGGAACGGCGGTCGTCTGTTACGTGATTCCGGAGGAAAGCGCGCGCACAGGCGACAAGCTACGCGGTCAGCTTCGTTCGTTGGTCGGCGAGGAACACGGAAAGCCGTTCCGCCCGAAGGAGATACTGTTTGTCAAAGACCTGCCGCGCACGCAGAGCGGCAAGATAATCCGGCGCGCAGTCTCGGCTGTGCACCAAGGCGAAGACCCTGGCGACCTGTCTTCGATGGAGAATCCGGAGGCTCTCAAAGAGGTGCGTGAGGCGAGCTAGGCACTACGCACTGCGCAGACTCCGCCTTCGCACACCACGGGTTCCGAGACGACGACACGGTACAGGATGTCGAAGAACTCGTCATACCTTCCGTCGCCTTCGCGTTTCTCGTCGCCGAAGTAGACCATGAGCGGCATGTCGTCGTCGATGCCGTCGTACTCCTTGACGTAGTCGAAGTCGGGCGGCGAAGCGTTTTTGCCTTTCTTCTGTACGAAAGTCACGCCACCGTCTTCGAGGACGAAGGCGTCGTTCACTTCGGGCGTCGGGTCGTACCTGTGTAGCCAGCAGTCCGCCTCGTTCTCCTCGTCATCGCCCGGTCCTCTGAGATAACTGCTGTCGCCGAATCTGCGCAAACGCTCTTCTTCCTCCCAGTCCGCGACGGCTTCGTCGTGCCTCTCGTCACGTGGCAGGAGGACGTAATCCGGTGTCTCGACATGCTCCAGAGCGGCTTCGACCGTCCGTGTCGGGTCCGCCTCAACCGTCGGTATCTCGTCTTCCTCCGCGGCGG
The DNA here is from genome assembly GCA_034522195.1 of Halobacteriales archaeon. Taxonomy (GTDB): domain Archaea; phylum Halobacteriota; class Halobacteria; order Halobacteriales; family Halorutilaceae; genus Halorutilus. The sequence goes on from JAXHLL010000006.1 coordinate 1,032,595, forward strand.
CGGCGAGTCTTTCGGCGACGAAGCTCTTCTCGCCCTCGCAGAGCGCGCCCACGACGGAGTCGGAGACGTAGGCGTAACGCCCCTCGGTGACGACGCTCGTGGGCAGAGCGGTACGGCGTCCTATCTGGAAGTACCGTAGCGCGTCCTTGTCGCGGCTGGGTGTCTTGTCATCCTCGCCGTCTTCCGATTCGTAGAACGTATGCCCGAAGATACGTCTGAGTTCAGTCTTCTCGTCGTACGTCCTGTTGAAGTCGGCGACGAAGCCCTCCGCGTCAGCCCTGTCCATCGAAGGGGTTCCTCCTAGGTAGCTCGGCGTCTTCCGGTACGACATCGGGTTCAGCTTCGAGAGTCTTCCTCTCGAGTTCCGCCTTCTCAACCGCCGTCGTCTCCGCCCTGCGCGAGAGGTAAAGACCGACGAGAACCATGAGGACGCCTACAGTGACGACAGCCATGTCGGCTACTGTCTGCGGCTCCGTGGCGACGACGAAGACGAACAGCAGAACCGCGCCGACGAAGAGGAAAACACGGCGTAGCTTCTCGTTCGTAGCCAAGCTCTGTCTCATCTCTTACTCTTCCAGATACTCGTTCGCCGATATCAAAAAAGTCGTTATTGCGGTTAACAATGAGACCAACCCCACTCCGACTGCTATCGCCGGAAACGTCTGTCCGCCGGTACCGAACCTCTGCGCGCCTGTCAGAAGGAAGACAGCGGTTACGAAGGCTATCAGAACGATGGACCTCAGAAACCTCCCCGTTTCCACGCTCATATCTTCTCCATGAGGTACTTTAGCACCCCTTTGTAGTCGTCGTCTGTGTACGAGTTGCCGAGGGAGTGTACCGACTGAGATATCCACATCCCTGCCGCGAAAGCCATGAAACCGACCATAAGTACGTCCCCGACGCTACCCTCGACAGTGAGTGCGGACACCACCGCACCTGCTGTTGCCACCGCCATTATGGCGTGGGTAACCAACGAACGTGTTCCGAAATCTTCCAGTCGGCTAAGGGCATTTTGCATTGTCCGTATAATATTAAGGATTTCTTGTTACTAAGTGTTTGGCTTGGTAACTCCAGTAGGTGTGAGAGACACGACATTGAGGTACCTTCTGTACGAGATTACAGAGCGAGGTGTCAGCGACTTCTCTAACCCGAAACATCCCCGAGCACGACGGTAGCGCGCGCGACGAGCGCGGCGACGACCTTGACCGCGTTCTCGTCGTCGAGCCTACCGACGCGGAGTTCGTCGCCGTTCCACAAGCCGCGTTCTTCGACGACTGCGCGCGCCTCTTCGACGAGTTCCGATGTCGTGAGTTCGCTTTCTGCGAGAACCACGGCATCGCTTTCGGCGACGAGGTCGGGCGGAAAGACGGGGTTCTCGCCCCAGATTTCGCGTTCGAAGTTAGTCGCGTTCGTTTGCTGCGAGGCGTCGCCGTGCGCCAAGACGGAGCATGACGCAGGAACGTCGTACGCGTCGAGATGCGCGCCTCCGCAGACAAGCGCGTCCGCCTCCACCGAACCGCCGTCTGCGAAACGCGTCGCCGCGCCGACGAGGCACGCGCCCAAGAAGCCGAAGACGTTCTCGGGTTCGGGCGCGGTGGAGACGACGAATTCCCCACCTTCCCGCACACCGAGGTGGTTGAGCAGGTTCGCCGTCTTGTGGCAAGTCGTGTAGAAGGTCTCCTCCTTGTACTCCTTCGTCTCGACAGCGAGCGCGACGCCGTCGTTGGGGGCGCGCTGTAGAAGTCCTGCGACCGTCTCTTCCATGTCCGCGGTACGCGCTGACGACGAAAAAACACGTCGAACGTACGCCGGAAGAACCGCCAGCCATTTGCGACGCGACGGCGACGTTCGGACATGGAACACGTCCTTCTCGTCGGCGACGAGAACACGTACCTCCGGGAGCGCGGCGAACGCGTCGAACTCGCAGAGGGCGTACTGGACCCCGAAGACATCGACGCGCCGTACGGCGAGACTGTCGAGACGCACATAGGCGAGGAGTTCGCCGTCGTGAAGCCCGACCTCAACGACCTCTTCGAGCGCGGTCTGGAACAGCGCACACAGACAATTTCGCACAAGGACGCGGGATACATCGTCGCGCGTACGGGCATAGGAAGGAGCTCAACCGTCGCCGAGGCGGGCACAGGCTCCGGTTTTCTGACGCTCGCACTCGCACGTGTCGTCGGCGAGGTGAGAAGCTACGAGGAGCGCGAAGACCATCTCGCGGCGGCACGTGAGAACGTCGAGAAGGTCGGCGCGGAGAACGTGACGCTGGAACGGAGAGACGTGAAGGAGGAGGGCTTCGACGGCGATGACGAAAACGACCTCGTCGTCTTAGACATGATGCATCCCGAGGAAGCCATCGAAGAAGCCGTCGCATCCACCCGTAGCGGCGGCTACGTCGTCTGCTACTGCCCCGTCTTCGAACAGGTACGCGACTGCGTAGAGGAGTTCGAAGAGGTCGGTCTGGAGCACGTCGAGACGGTCGAGGTTTCGCGCCGCGAGTGGCGCGTCTTCCCCGCACGTCCCGAACCTCAGACTGTGCCGCACACCGCGTTTCTGACTTTCGGCAGGCTGACGCGTCCGTAGACGGTTCCGCGCTACGTCCGAACCGCGGCGGTCAGCGTCCTTATCTGCTTGCCGCCGTGCGACAGAAGCGCGCGAGGGAACCGTCTCCGCGAGTTCGCAAGAGCGTCTTCGAGAGCCTCGGCGGCGTTCTCGTCGATACCTTCTCCGTGTCCCGTGAGCAGACGGTCAGGCTGTAGGTCGCCGAGCGACTCCCGCGGCGGTGTGAGACGTACGAGAATAGGCACACCGAGACGCTCACCGCCGACGAGGAAGTACGGCGCAGTTCCGACCGACTCGGAGACGACGAGCGTCTTGCCGTCGTACAGCGCGTACTCCTGCCAGAGCTTTCCTCTACGCGCTACCTCAAGAAGTTCGTATCCGCCGAGAGTATCGCCGACGTCCATGCGTTCGACCGGTGCGTCAAGGTCTTCGGCGATACCGTTTATGCCCTCGGGAAGATGTACGCTGACGCCGTGTCTTTCCGCGAAAACGTCCGCGTCCCTCGTGTGGTAGTTCGAGAGAAGGACAACGCCGGCGACCTCACCGTACTCGGCGATAAGGTCGTCGATACCTTCCGCGTCGAGAGGGTCGATAAGCCAGACGCCCTCGTCGATTTTGAGCACGTGGCTCGCGCGCTGCATATACTCGTCGGGATGAGCAATCCAGCCTACACCTCCGTCCCACCTGTCGACCTCGCGGTAGTCGGTCGCGCGTTCGGTTATCTTCGCTGGCATACGGAACGTTCGGACGCGTCCCGTATAACTCCTGCTCGTACGCCGAAAGCCACGGAGCACACGAAAGATTCAACAGCCGTACCGTCATCTCTGCCCCATGCTCGCGGGCTTCGAGACGACGACGCTCGCGCTCGTCTTCGCCGTCGTCTGCCTCGGCGGGGTCGTCAAGGGCGCGGCGGGATTCGGTTACGACGTGACTGGAACCGCGGCACTCGCGGTCCTCATCGACCCCGTGTCGGCGAGTCTCATCATGATAGTGCCCATGATAGCCGCAAACCTATCGCTCGTCGGCGAACTCGACAGGTCGGACGTACGCCCCTGTGCCGCGCGTTTCTGGCTATTCCTCGTAGCCGCCATAGCCGGAACAGCACTTGGCGTCTTCGCGCTCGACATCCTACCCGTCGCCGCGCTCACATTCGGAATCGGCGTAATCACGCTCGGCTACGTCGCTTCGAGACAGAAAGCCGTCGAAGTTCCGGGTCTGTCGAACCCACGCCTCGCCGACACAGCGTCAAGCAAGCCTGCTGGCGCGGCAATCGGTCTCGCGTCGGGCGTCGTCTACGGAGCGACAAACATCGCCGTGCAGGTCGTCGCATACCTCGACAGCCACGAACTCGACTACTCGACCTTCGTCGGCGTCTTAGCTGTGATAGTCGTCGGTATCTCCGGTGTCCGTCTCGCGCTCGCGTGGGAACTCGGGATGTACGGCACGAACGAACTCCTCGCTGTCTCTGTCGTCGCTTCGGCACCCGGTCTCGTCGGCGTCGGCGCGGGTGCTGTTCTGCGCCGCAGACTCGCCGAGAGGACGCTCCACGTAGGCGTTCTCGTTCTCCTTTCGGTCATCGGTGTGCGTCTCGTTTTGGACGGTGCGGGTTTCGTATGAAAGCAGAAGTACTCGTCGGTGACATCTGATTTTTCTTCGACCGTCATAACGGGTCATGTCGAGGGCATGATCTCTATTAATCCTTTCGTGACCAGACTTCGCTCGTCAAATGCGGTCATACCGACGCTGCTCCAGTACGCGAATTCGCGTACTTCAAAGCTACGCGCCGCTACTTCTGTTTTTGAGCCAGAGCCGGACAAAAAATCCTAGTGCGTAGATTGGTCCGGTAACAAAAACTAACACAGAAATATTGATGTAAACTTGACCAGATATAGAATACGCCGAATACATAATCCCGCTTTCAGGAGGAGGGAGTATCTCGTAAGTAATTACAATTAGATACTCTATGGTCATCAGACTTACAATTAGTACGGCTGTGCCTGCTACAACATATACGATGAGCGAAACGGCAGAGTTTGGATTTCTCAGGTATGGTTTAATACCCAGATACCAGAACTGAGAGACTATCATGGTCAGGATACCGGAGTACGTGAGCAAAAGAAAGAAGGAGCGATTGGACGCCGAGAACGGATCCGCGCCAGCTTCGCCCATGCCAGCTCCTATCCCTCCAAGAAGTAAATAGAGGCTGGATGCTACGAACACCAAGTATCCTATAATAAATAAACTCAGTGCCTGCTCCTGTCCTGCTTCGGTTGAATAGTCGGTGTTTCTTGTCATTTATTATATAGAGAATAGTCTTGTACCCATGGTTATTAGAACCTAAATTTTCTTTATTACTGCCAACACGAACAGGAGTAAGAAACCTGCTATAACAGACGAGGCGACGAAGTACGGTATCCTGTCTGCTCCGTCCGCTATGGACTGAAGCGAGAGGGCGGCTATAGCCCCCAGCAAGGTCAGTGCCGGTAGCATGAAGACGAACGTGACGGATTTCGCCGTCGTCGAACGCCTTCTCTTCCTCGACGTGTCTTCTCCGGCCTCAACCGACAGTTCGTGACGACTCCGCAACCGGGGGATAAGAACCGCCGGAGAGCGAGAACCCCCACAAAAGCGTATGGGGCTACAGGGACTATCGCCAAAAAAGAACAACCCGTGCCCATGTCGCTGGTCGACCCTCGCCTCTGCAACTTCCGGTGAAGAAGTCGGACGTGTAGGGGACGAGACGAACCCCATCATGCAGCAGCTCGCGAAATCAATGCTGGCTGAAGACAGCCTGTCGCCACCGGCGACCGGCTATCGCCAACTGGTATGCAGCTTGTATGCCGGGGTTGTTTAATTTTTTGTCAGTTTCGTAAGATGTTCAAACAAGACGGGTTCGGGCGCGTTCGTGAATTCAGTCAGTAAGGGACAAATCAGTTCACGTACCGCGACCGGACGAACAGTACAAGCGCGTATACCGGTCCCAGTATCAGAAAAAGAAGAGAAATAGGTCCGTTCGCTTGGCGAAGAACCGAATCCAGTACGTGAAGAATAGTTCCATCTCGGTCCGTTGCCCGCTCACGGTTCTCACCGGCGAAGTACGCACCTACCCGCACCAGGTAGTCAATGAGTGCCAGAAACGCAGCACCCAGCAGCCCTTGCGGAGGTACGGTAAGAGCGAATGCGCTTGTTGCTCTTCTTTCCGGCGTGGTTTTATATACAGGAGCCGAGCCTGCGAAACGACTGCCGTCAGGAGTCCGGAGAAGATGAAAAAGTATTGGAGGGCGAGTTGATCGGCGGAAAAGACCAGACTGGTGCGCCTCTCCCATGGCACCTGCCAAACTTATCAGAAACCAGTACGCACCAAATAGCACAAATACGAGATAGCCTGCGACAAAAAAACAGTAGTGCTCTTTTGTACAACTTGCCAGACCTGTACGTCTGTGTCGAAAGACGTGACGCTGGGCGTGGCGAGACGGACGCTGTGTGTCCCGGAGACAGGGAACTGACGGACGCGACGACAGCGACGATGACCGCGGGACGGACAGGCGCGACAGAGGTAGGAACAGCGAAGACGGCGGAAGCGAACGACGAGGTAGTGGTAGATAGCCGATAGAGTTCCGCTCAGACGCGCTTAGTTTCGAGCAGGTCTCGTTAATTTTCGGAATAAGGTCCGGGAAGATACTCAAAACATAATAAACTTTTGGCGAAAGATTTATTACCTGCGTAGGCGCTTACTTGACTATGGTTGACAAATCAGGGCATCACACTAACCTGACGAGAACAGTGGCGGTTGGAACAGTCGCGGTTCTGATACTGACGGTGCTGTTGGCGACACAGGTAGCGGGTGCGGGACAGTACGACGGTGCGGCGGAAGACGAACTCGTCGCGGACGAGACGTTGACGAGTCTCGAAGTCGGGGACAGCGGTACCGTGTTGGAGAGCCACACACCCTATCACCTTCCCTACTACGAGGTGGTGGACTTCGAGGTCTCCAACACCGGAAAAGGGTCGAGAGGAATGGAAGCAGGAGATACACTAACACTCGAAGCAACTATAAGAAACACAGGTACTGCGTCGGGTAGCGGCACCATGAATATGAGACTTGACCGCCCGGGCGGTGGAACAGGAATATCATCCTATATAACAGTGGAACTCGACCCCGACGAAGAAACTGCTCATCGCGACGGAACGGGAGCTTGGATGACACCGACGGCGGCGACTGGTGGTTTCCCGTCGACACGGGCTTCC